>JACPYT010000017.1 GCA_016195805.1 Hydrogenophilales bacterium | reverse complement strand
GGGGACTGCTGGGACAACGCGCCGATGGAGAGTTTCTTCCACACCTTGAAGACCGAGTTGGTCATGCACTGCGACTACAAAACCCGAGACCAGGCACGAGCCAGCCTGTTCGATTACATGGAAGTGTTTTATAACCGCCAGCGGCGTCACTCGACCTTGAACTACGAGACTCCGCTGGCCTTCGAGGCGATGCAGATCGCCTAATTACCGTGTCCACCGAACGTGGGTAGGATCAACTCGACCCGAAGCCGTCGGTCATCACCGAGAGAAGCGGCCCTTCTCCGTAAGTCCAAAAAGGACTAGGTTAGGCGCTAGGTCTTTGCCTACGTCGTGCCACAAATCCAACCAGCCCAAGCCCTGACAAGACCATGGCGAAACTCGCCGGTTCGGGTACGGCTGAAATAAGGTAGATATGGCCATCCGAGGCACCAGCGGCAATCTGTCCGAGGTCGTTAATCGCGGTGGCCTCAGTAAAATAGGCGCCGCCTCCCAGCGTCACCAAAGAATTAAGGTCCACCATGCCTACCCCGTTGGCACCAGTGACGAAAGCATGGTAGGCCGCATCTCCCGCGACATACGAGTATCCAGCTACCTGCCCAATTGCGTTAATCGCTAAACCTGAACTGTAGGTTCCACCCAAAGTCCCGAGGTCGATCATGCCCACCCCATTCGCCCCGGTAATAAAAGCGTGAGTTGTTCCGTATGCCGTGGTAAACGATTCCCCAACAACTTGGCCCATAGCGTTAATGCTGCGGGCAAAGCTGTTGTCGCCGCCAAGAGTTCCGAGGTCGATCATACCAACCCCATTGGCGCCCGTAATGAAAGCGTGGCTCGGTCCGTAGAGCATCGTGTCAGACCACCCTACAACCCGTCCGGTGGCACTGACGCCGCAAGCGATACTGGTGCCTCCGCCCAGCGTCCCCAGGTCGGTCATGCTGGCACCATTAGCACCAGTGATAAATGCGTGCTGAGACCAATCTCCTGCAGTAAAAGAAACCCCGACTACCTGCCCGGTATTGTTGATGCCCTCTGCATAGCTTTGTGTTCCACCAAGCGTTCCAAGGTCGGTCATGCCAGCGCCATTGGCTCCCGTGACAAACGCATGGTAGACGCTATTACCTACTGTGTAGGAATCGCCCACCACTTGTCCCGCATCATTGATTCCGTTGGCTCTGCTGGTGCTTCCTCCCAGGGTTCTGAGGTCAACCATTCCGGCCCCGTTGGCGCCAGTCATAAAGGCATGGAGCGAACTGCTGCGAGTGTATGACTCTCCCACTACCTGTCCCTTGGCGTTCATGCCGGTCGTACCGCTGGCGAGAGTGCTAAGGCCGCCGAGGTCCCAGGCGGTATAGGTCTGAGCGCCGGCAGGAACTGCCGCAAGTCCGACGCCGAGGACGGTAGCGAGCAACAGAGCACGAAGCACGATCATGGGCTGAGATCCTTAACGAAAGGAGAACGACGACCAGAAGCAGCGGCACGAAGGCCAGTGACCAAAGACTATGCTCCTATTGTTACAATAAGGGAGCGACTGAATGCTGCTCGCATAGCCCCTTCAGCCTATTCTGCATGCGCCTTCTTCAGATCAATCGTATAGTCGTCCCCGACCCGAAGGGCTGCTAAGCGGCAACTGGAACGATGACGGCTATTGGCCGGACGCAGACACCGTGGCAATGCCTTGGGAACAGTCTGTGACAAGGGTGACGACTGCCAGCGGCTATTGGCGAGCGTCGGCGGTACATCGGCCCAATTCGAACCTCAGATCTTCCCCGCAACGCGGTCCCAGAATTCAGCGCGGTCATTGGTGCACGGAAACGGGGTGGAAGGAACGGGCTTGCCAAGAAATTCGCAGAGAGGCCCCCAACCATCCTTTACTTCATAAACGAGCAGCTGATCGGCCGGAATCGCGGCCTTTACCGCCTCGTTGTGAACCGTAAATGCCTTGATCAGGCCATCGCGGTCGAGGCCATCCGGGAATCCCGTCTTGGCAACGACACCTGCCGCCATTTCAATCCATTCTTTCATCTCAGGGGGAGCCTGATCTCTGTCAGCGATCAACTTATAGATCGTTCCACCAAAACTGTCTGCCCAGCTTTCCGGATTGCGATGGGTCAAGACAAACTTGGCTGTTGGATAGGCATCGAGCAATTCGCGAAAAAAGCAGGCAGTAGGCCAATCAACCGCACTTATATAACCGCCGTAAATCGCTTGCCAGTCCGGGCGGCCACCCAATGCCGCCGACCACAGGGTTACCTGTACGGGCAGGTTATGAAGAACTTCTTCCATGTGGTGGCATGGGCCAATACCCAGCTGGTTGATCGCAAGCTTCAGCGAGTAGGTGCCGGTACGACCGACACCTGAACCAATAACGCTAATAGTCATTTCGGCTCTCCTTGTCTGTAAACCAATACAGATGGCCTATGGGATTGTTGCCTAGGGTTGTTGTGTTCCTACTTATAGCTGATGTGGCGTAGGTTGGCGCATGAGAAAACAATACAACGGCTGTGGACAAACAGTTGACCCATGCTTCGGGTTTGGCTGACAGCTTGATTTCTGTTCTCCGAGTGTAAACAGACAATTGGAAAGCTTGGGTCAATGTCGCTTATTGGCCGAACTGAGAGCGTCGCTTCACTGGCCGACTTTAACCGGCATCGCTGCCGAGTTTGAGATTGGACGCACTGGCAGTTTCTAATGGAATCCGCAATCCATCAGGCCAGGCTGAATTTCTTGAATTCTTGTTTCATGTACGGCCCGTCGCCTCGCGCTGCCGTTCGTGCGACACCAGCTTGGCCAGTTCGGTCATTTCCTCCGCCAGCAGTCCCAGCAGGTCGTCCAGCGTGAGGATGCCGACCAGCGCGCCCGTGCCATCGACCACCGGCATGCGCCGCACGCCCTTGTCGCGCATGTAGCGCAGCGCCTCAAACAGGCCTTCGCCTTCGCGCACCGTCTCCACCTCCGGCCCCATGATGTCGCCCACCTTGAGCGCGTCGGCATTCACGCCGGCCGCCACCACTTCCACCACGATGTCGCGGTCGGTGACGATGCCAACCGGATGCTTGCGGCCGCCCTTGTCCTCGACCACCACCAGGTCGCCGACATGATGGCTGCGCATCAGGCGCGCGGCTTCGGTCACGGGCAGCGTTTTTTCCGCGATCACCACCTCGCGGTTGCAGAGTTCGCCGACTGACATGATGTCCTCCTCTTTCTCGCAAGTCTCGCTTCATTGAAGAGCGCGGACTCCGAAAAAGCAAGGACGTCAGGACTTGGCTTGACGCCGGCAGCGATCCGCCCAGACGGCCGCTTCCACCCGCGAACGCAGGTTCAGCTTCTTCAGCAGATGCTTGACATGGACTTTCACCGTCCCTTCGGCAATGCCCATGTCGCGGGCGATCAGCTTGTTGCTCTTGCCGTCGATCAGGTGTTCGAGGATGCGGTTCTCCTGCTCGGTCAGCCCCGCTTCGGCGAGGCTGGCGGGACGGCTCTTTTCACGCAGCGAAGTGACCAGCAGTTGGGTGAGGCGCTCGCTGATGGTGATCTTGCCGCGCGCGGCCTCGCCCAGTTGCTGCATCAGGTCTTCCGGCTCCATGTCCTTCAGCAGGTAGCCGTCGGCGCCGGCCTGCAGCGCGGCCATCAGGTCTTCCGCGTGGTCGGAGACGGTCAGCATGATGACCCGGGAATCGAGTCCGTCATCCTTGATCGCCTTCAGCACGTCGACACCGTTCATGTCCTTCATGTTCAGGTCGAGCAGGATCATGTCGGGATGCAGCGCATGCGCAAGCTGGATGCCTTCCCTGCCGCTGGGGGCTTCGCCGACGAAACGGAATTCCGGCGCGGCCTGGATCAGCTGGATCACGCCCTTGCGGAACAAGGGATGGTCGTCGACGACCAGAATGGTCTGGGGATCGGACTGGCTCATGGGTGGGTGGGCAGTTGAACAGAGTGAATGGGGATGGTGTCGCGGCGCGCGCTCGGCATGAAATGCAAGGTAACACGGGTGCCGAAGGCGGGCAGGCTCTCGACGCTCAGCGTGCCGCCCAGATTCCGGGCCCGCTCTTCCATGATCGTCATGCCGTAATGATGCGCGCCCGCCGGCTGATGGACGCCGATGCCATCGTCGGTCACGGTGGCCGACACCGATCCGTCGCTGTTGCACAGCACCCTGACTTCCGCCTGCCGTGCCTGGGCATGGTTGAGCACGTTGGACAGGGCCTCGCGCACGATCTGCAGGGTGTGGATTTCCTCGTTGGAGGTAAGCGTGCAGCCTGCCAGATGCGCCTCCAGGGTGATCGGGATGTCGCCGCGGCCGGCGAATTCGGTCACCGTGGTCTGCAGGGCGGCGGCCAGCCCTTCGCCCTCGATGCGCAGGCGGAAAGTGGTGAGCAGTTCGCGTAACTGCCGGTAGGCGCTGTTGAGGCCTTCGCGCAACTCGGCCAGCACTTCGGCGGCCTCGCTGCCTGCGCCCGGGTGTTCGATGAAGGGCTTCAGCCGGCTGACCTGGATTTTCATGTAGGCGAGCGACTGCGCCAGCGAATCGTGCAATTCGCGCGCCAGTGCGGCGCGTTCCTCCAGCAGCGACAGCCGGCGGCTCTGCTCGGTGCGGCGCGCGGTGCCGATGGCGATGCCGATGTGGCGCGACAGCGCATCCAGCAACTGTGTCTGCCAGGGCGCCAGCTCCCTGCCCGGCGGCATTTCCAGCTGCAGCACGCCATAGTGCTGTTCGGTGTCCTTGAGCGGCAGCGACAGCACGCGCCGGCCACCCTGCAACGAATGGACGGCCAGCGCCGAGTGGGCGAGGCATTCGGCGCAACTCATCAGGCCGCACAGGTCGACATCGCTCCTGTCGGGACGCAGCGTGCTGGCGATCACCCGTGCGCGCGTCTCGCCGGCTTCCACCAGGCAGGCCAGCCCGTGCCCAACGCCGAGCACGTTTTCCAGGTCCTTCAGCAGGATGGCGTAGGTATCCGGCGCAACCGGCCCGTTGTAGAGCCGCGCGATGGAGTGATAGAGCAGTTCCAGCGAGCGGTTGGCGATGGTGAGTTCGGCGGTCTTCTCTTCCACCCGCCCTTCCAGGTTCTGGTACAGCTTGGAGAGGTCTTCCGCCATGTGGTTGAAGGCCTGGCCGAGCCGCCCGATTTCGTCTTCTCCGGTCAGGTCGGTACGCACGGCAAGATTGCCCTGGCCGATCTGGTCGGCCACTTCCAGGAGGTCGCGCAGGGGATGGACCAGAATGTTCTTGACCAGATAGATGGAAAGGGCCACCACGAGAATGGTGGCAATGACCGCTGCACCGAGGATGACGCGCATGACCAGAATTTTCGCTTCGGCGGCGTCTTCGATCTGTTTGACCAGATCATTGATGCGGGCGACGAATCCGGGAATGCTGTCCAGCACGGCCGCGTTCGTGAGCGTCGCGCCGGACGCGGCCGGCGGATTGACCAGACCGGGTTTGATCTGTGTGCGCCAGTCGCTTTCAACCTGCCGGTAAACCCGCTTGAGCGGAGCGGTCTCGTCGGCTGGCAGGACGGCCAGGATGGGGCCTGCCTTCAGGTCGCCGTCAAACTGGCTGACGGCCTGTTGCAGGCTTTCCCGGTATTCGGGCTTTCCGTCCTGCAGGAGGCGCTGGTAGATCGAAGCCATGCGCCAGCTCTGCATCCGCAGGCTGCCCGCCAGGTTGATGGCCTTGCCGCTGCCCTGGGTGGTTTCCGCCACCATCCATGACGTGGACATGCTGGCCACCGCCAACACGGTGATGGCGGCAAACATGCCGCCCAGCCGCAGCAGCAGAGAATTCTGCAGTTTATTCACCAGCAATCGGCGCACGTGCCTGCTCCATACAAGGGCGTGTTAACACGCCCGACCAATCATTGCCACGCTTCAAGCGTAAACCACCCGATGTCGGGCATGGCGGATAAAAGGGTATACCTCTTCTTCGCCAAAGACTTTCCGCCAGGCGTGCAGAGAGAAAAACCATCATAAAAAACAACGGACTTCAAATTACCTCCTATACCACTTAAGAGGTATCCGGCCTGTTTTACGAGTCCGGCGCGCGCTAGTAATGGCTTATTCAATGGCGTAAAAACACACCAAGGTCTTTTTATCTCACCAGTACAGGCTACGGGGTGAATTATGGCAACGCAACAATACAAGGCATGGTCGGTCGTCATCATGAGCACGCTGGCATTCACGGTGTGCTTCATGATCTGGATGATGTTTGCCGTCATTGGCGTTCCCATCAAGCAGCAGCTGGGGCTGAACGAGACCGAGTTCGGCATCCTGATCGCCACGCCGGTGCTGACCGGTTCGCTGATCCGCGTTCCGCTGGGGATGTGGACGGACAAATTCGGCGGGCGGATCGTGATGTTCATCCTGATGCTGTCGACGGTCATCCCGATCTGGATGATTTCATGGGCCACTGAATTCTGGCATTTCCTGCTGACCGGGCTGTTCGTCGGCATGGCGGGCGGCGCGTTCACCGTCGGCATCGCCTATTGCGCCCGCTGGTTTCCCCGCGAACGGCAGGGCCTGGCGATGGGCATTTTCGGTGCAGGCAACACCGGCGCGGCGCTGACCAAGCTGCTCGCCCCCATCATCGTGATCGGCTACGGCTGGACGATGGTGCCCAAGGTGTATGCGGTGCTGATGGCGGTGACCGCCCTCGTGTTCTGGTTCTTCACCTACAGCGACCCCGAGCACAAGGTCGGCAAGCACGTCACGATCCGCGAGCAGCTGGCCGCCTTCAAGGATCCCAAGGTGTGGCGCTACAGCCAGTACTACTCCATCGTGTTCGGCGGCTATGTGGCGCTGGCGCTGTGGATGACCAAATACTACGTCAGCGAATACGGCTTCGATCTGAAGACGGCCGCGCTGCTGGCTGCCGCCTTCAGCATTCCGGGCGGGGTGTTGCGGGCGGTCGGGGGCTATTTCTCCGACAAGTTCGGGGCGCACACCATGACGTGGTGGGTGCTGTGGATTTCGCTGGTCTGCCTGTTCTTCCTGTCCTACCCGCAGAGCGACATCACCATCCAGACCGTCAAAGGCCCGCTCACCTTCCATTTCGGCCTCGATGCGACGCTGTTCACCCTCGTCATGTTCTCCCTGGGCATCGTGTTCGCCCTCGGCAAGGCCTCGGTCTTCAAATACATCTCGGATGACTACCCCGACAACATCGGCGTGATTTCCGGCGTGGTCGGCCTGGCCGGCGGCCTGGGCGGCTTCCTGATGCCGATCATGTTCGGCGCGCTGGTCGACCTGACCGGTATCCGTTCCTCCGCGTTCATGCTGATGTTCGGCGTGGTGTGGGTGTCGCTGATGTGGATGTACTGGACGGAAGTGCGTCCGATGGATGCGGCCCGGGAACTGAAGCGGGCGCAGCTTGCAGACCGGATGGAGTAGCAAAGCACGGGCCGGCAGTGCGCGGCCTGGTTGGACAACTTAGAAGAGGAAAGCACCATGCCTACCAACATCAAGGAATGGAATCCGGAAGACCCGAGCTTCTGGGAATCGACCGGCAAGAAGATCGCCTACCGCAACCTGTGGATATCGGTTCCAGCCCTCCTGTGCGGCTTCGCTGTGTGGCTGATGTGGGGGATCATCACGGTGCAGATGTCCAACCTGGGCTTCCCCTTCAGCCAGGACGAACTGTTCACGCTGACCGCGATCTCGGGGCTCGCCGGGGCGACGATGCGCATCCCCTCCTCCTTCTTCATCCGGCTGGCGGGCGGGCGCAACGTCATCTTCCTCACCACGTCCATGCTGCTGGCACCCGCCATCGGCACCGGCATCGTCCTGCAGCATCCCAACTGGCCCTTGTGGGCATTCCAGCTGATGGCGCTGTGGTCGGGCGTCGGCGGCGGCAACTTTGCCAGCTCGATGTCCAACATCAGCACCTTCTTTCCCAAGCGCCTGCAGGGCACCGCGCTGGGCATCAACGCCGGGCTAGGCAACTTCGGCGTCACCACCATGCAGATCCTCATCCCGCTGGTGATGACGGTCAGCGTGTTCGGCGCCCTGGGCGGCGAGCCGATGACGCTGGTGAAGGACAGCGGCTGGATCTTCGGCAAGATCCTCGCCGGCACCCCCACCTATATCCAGAACGCCGGCCTCACTTGGGTGCTGTCGCTGGTGCCGCTCGGGATCCTTGCCTGGTTCGGCATGAACAACCTGCTGCCGGTCTCGCCGGATGGCGGCAATACGTTGACCTCCTTCATCAAGGTCACCTGGCTCTATACCCTGATTTTCATCCCCGCCATCGGCGGCCTCTATCTCTATCTGCCGGCGCCCACCGGGCTGGGGGTGCTCAACATGTGGGTGGCGATGCCGCTCATCATCGTCGTCACGCTGGCGATCCTGAAGCTGGCTGCCTTCGGCCCGATGAAGGAGAACATCGCCAAGCAGTTCGCGATCTTCAACAACAAGCACACCTGGTCGATGACGGCGCTCTACCTCGTCACCTTCGGTTCGTTCATCGGCTTCTCGATGGCGCTGCCGCTGTCGATCACCGTCATCTTCGGCAACAGCCATGTCCTGGATGCCGCAACCGGTGTCTGGACGCACGCGAAAAACCCGCATGCACCCTCCGCCCTGCAGTACGCGTGGATCGGCCCCTTCGTCGGCGCGCTGATCCGTCCGGTGGGCGGCTGGATTTCCGACAAGGTCGGCGGCTCCATCGTCACTCAGATCATTTCGGCGGTGATGGTCGCCGCCTCGGTCTACGCCGGCTGGGTCCTGATGCAGGCCTACCACTCGGCCACGCCCGAGGTCTACTTCACCCAGTTCCTGCTGGTGTTCGTGGTGCTGTTCGCCGCCACCGGCATGGGCAATGGCTCCACCTTCCGCACCGTTGGCGTGATCTTCGACCGTGTGCAGGCCGGACCTGTTTTAGGTTGGACTTCCGCCGTTGCCGCCTATGGTTCATTCATCGCCCCCGAGGTGATCAAGAACCAGATCAAGGCCGGCACCCCGCAAAACGCCATGTACGGCTTCGCCATCTTCTACGCCGTGTGCCTGCTGCTGAACTGGTGGTTCTACCTGCGCAAGGGTTCGGAGATTCGGAACCCGTAAGTGGTGAACGGTGAGTGGTAAGTGGCGAAAAAAACGTCCTACCTACCACTCACCACTTACTGCTCACCACTCACCCATGAGCAACAAAGGAGCAAAACAATGAGTCACTTCCTCGACCGACTGACCTTCTTCAAGAAGAACCTCGCCGAATATTCCAACGGCCACGGCGTCGTCAGCAACGAAGACCGCAGCTGGGAGAACGCCTACCGCAGCCGCTGGCAGCAGGACAAGGTGGTGCGTTCCACCCACGGGGTGAACTGCACCGGCTCGTGCAGCTGGAAGATCTTCGTCAAGAACGGCCTGATCACCTGGGAAATCCAGCAGACCGACTACCCGCGCACCCGTCCCGACCTGCCCAACCACGAGCCGCGCGGCTGCCCGCGCGGCGCCAGCTACTCCTGGTACGTGTATTCGGCGCAGCGCGTGAAGTACCCGCTGATCCGCGGCCGCCTGATGGAAATGTGGCGCGAGGCGCGCAAGACCCTGGACCCGGTGGCGGCCTGGAAATCGATCAGCCAGGATCCCGAGAAGGCCAGGCGCTACAAGTCGGTGCGCGGCCAGGGCGGCTTCGTGCGCGCCAAGTGGGACGAAGTGACGGAAATGATCGCCGCCTCCAACGTCTTCACCATCAAGGAATTCGGCCCCGACCGCATCTACGGCTTCTCGCCGATCCCGGCCATGTCGATGGTGAGCTACGCTGCCGGCAGCCGCTACATGTCGCTGATCGGCGGCGTGTGCGGCTCGTTCTACGACTGGTACTGCGACCTGCCGCCGTCGAGCCCGCAGGTATGGGGCGAGCAGACCGACGTGCCGGAATCGGCCGACTGGTACAACTCGACGTATCTGATGGTGTGGGGCTCCAACGTGCCGCAGACCCGCACGCCCGACGCCCACTTCTACACCGAGGTGCGCTACAAGGGCACCAAGACCGTCGCGGTATCGAGCGACTTCGGCGAGATGGTGAAATTCGGCGACATCTGGCTGGCGCCCCGGCAGGGCACCGACGCCGCGCTGGCACTGGCGATGGGCCACGTCATCCTCAGCGAATTCCACGTCAAGAACCGCAGCGAGTATTTCGATTCCTATTGCCGCCAGTACAACGATTTTCCGATGCTGGTGATGCTCAAGGAACACGAAGGCACGCTGATCGCCGACCGCTACCTGCGCGCCTCCGACCTCACCGGCAACATGGGCCAGGACAACAATCCCGAGTGGAAGACGGTGATCTACGACGAGAACACCGGCTACCTGGTGGCGCCCAACGGATCCATCGGCTTCCGCTGGGGCCAGTCCGGCGCCTGGAACCTGGAAATGCGCGACGGCTATTCCAATAAAGAGGTGAAGCCGCAGCTGACCCTGCTCGGCAGCCACGACGAAGTCGTCGAGGTGGCGATGCCCTACTTCGGCGGCGACGACCACCCCGAACTGCTCGGCCGCAACCTGCCGGTCAAGCGCATCAGCATCGGCGGCAAGGACGTGTATATCGCCACCGTCTACGACCTGACGCTGGCCAACTACGGCGTCGACCGCGGCCTCGGCGGACCGAACATCCCCGCCAGCTATGACGACGACGTGCCCTACACCCCGGCCTGGGCCGAGAAGCACTGCGGGGTGCCGCGTGCCGACATCATCACGGTGGCGCGCGAGTTCGCCGACAACGCCGACAAGACCCTCGGCAAGTCCATGGTCATCCTCGGCGCCGCGTTGAACCACTGGTACCACAACGACATGATCTACCGCGGCATCATGAACCTGCTCATGATGTGCGGCTGCATCGGCCAGTCGGGCGGCGGCTGGGCGCACTATGTCGGCCAGGAAAAACTGCGGCCGCAGACCGGCTGGGCGCCGCTTGCGTTCGGCCTCGACTGGCACCGGCCTTCGCGGCAGATGAACTCCACCTCCTTCTTCTACGCCCACACCAGCCAGTGGCGCCACGAGAAGCTGGCGGCGTCGGAGATCCTCTCGCCGACCGCGAGCAAGACCCTGGGCGACTATCGCCTGATCGACTTCAACGTGCGTGCCGAGCGCATGGGCTGGCTGCCGTCCGCGCCGCAGCTGGAGACCAACCCGCTCGAAATCACCAAGGCAGCCGATGCCGCCGGCATTGATCCCATCAAATACGCGGTCGAGCAGATCAAGAGCGGCGCGCTCAAGTTCTCCTGCGAGGATCCGGACAACCCGAAGAACTTCCCGCGCAACCTGTTCGTGTGGCGTTCCAACCTGCTGGGATCGTCGGGCAAGGGCCACGAGTACTTCCTCAAGTACCTGCTCGGCACGCAGAACGCGGTGCTGGGGCCGGACCTCGGCGAACTGGGCGAGGCCAAGCCGAAGGAAGTGGTGTGGCACGACAAGGGCGCAGAGGGCAAGCTCGACCTGCTGGTGACGCTCGATTTCCGCATGTCGACCACCTGTCTCTATTCCGACATCGTGCTGCCTTCGGCCACCTGGTACGAGAAGGACGACCTCAACACCTCGGACATGCATCCCTTCATCCACCCCTTGAGCGAAGCGGTGCAGCCGCTGTGGGAATCGAAGTCCGACTGGGAAATCTACAAGACCATCGCGAAGAAGTTTTCCGAACTCGCCGCCACCCATCTGGGCACGCAGAAGGACCTGGTCCTGACGCCGCTGATGCACGACACGCCATCCGAACTGGGGCAGAGCCTGGGCGTGCGCGACTGGAAGAAGGGCGAAGTCGATCCCATCCCCGGCAAGACCATGCCGAGCATGACGGTGGTGACGCGCGACTACGGCGACACCTACAAGAAGTTCACCGCGCTCGGCCCGCTGATGACCAAGATCGGCAACGGCGGCAAGGGCATCAGCTGGAACACCGAAGTCGAGGTGCAGCAACTGGCCGACCTGAACTACACCGTCACCGAAGAAGGCATCAGCAAGGGCTTGCCGAAGATCGAGTCGGCCATCGATGCCTGCGAAACGGTGTTGATGCTGGCACCGGAAACCAATGGCCATGTGGCGGTGAAGGCATGGGAGGCATTGTCGAAGATCACCGGCCGCGACCACACGCATCTCGCCCTCCCGCGCGAAGACGACAAGATCCGCTTCCGCGACATCCAGGTGCAGCCGCGCAAGATCATTTCTTCGCCGACCTGGTCGGGCCTGGAGTCGGAACACGTGTCGTACAACGCCTGTTTCACCAACGTGCACGAACTGATCCCCTGGCGCACCCTCACCGGCCGCCAGCAGTTCTACCAGGACCATCAGTGGATGCTGGATTTCGGCGAGGGCCTGTGCGTGTACAAGCCGCCGGTCGACACCAAGACGATCGCGCCGATGCTGGGCAAGAAGCCGAACGGCCACCACGAGCTGGTGCTCAACTGGATCACCCCGCACCAGAAATGGGGCATCCACAGCACCTACACCGACAACCTGCGCATGTTGACGCTGTCGCGCGGCGGCCCTCACGTCTGGGTGTCGGAGATCGAGGCGAAGCAGGCTGGCCTCGTCGACAACGACTGGGTCGAGGTATTCAACGTCAACGGCACGCTGACCGCGCGCGTCGTGGTCAGCCAGCGCGTGCCCAAGGGCATGTGCCTGATGTATCACGCGCAGGAAAAGATCGTCAACGTGCCGGGCGCCGAGGTGAGCGGATTCCGCGGCGGCATCCACAACTCGGTGACGCGCACCATCACCAAGCCCACGCACATGATCGGCGGCTACGCGCAGCTGGCCTACGGTTTCAACTACTACGGCACGGTGGGCTCGAACCGCGACGAGTACGTGATCGTGCGCAAGATGAAGAAGGTGGACTGGATGGAAGGTCCGCTGGTCGAGCGCTGAGAAGAAGGGTTTCGAGGGCAACGGTCTCCCCCATGCCCTCGCCCGCGCCACACTCTCCGGCGCGGGGTTTTTAAAAACGCACAGAGGCACATCGCCCCTGTCAGGCAAGGAGTTACAACATGAAAGTGCGTGCCCAAATTGCCATGGTGCTGAACCTCGACAAGTGCATCGGCTGTCATACCTGCTCGGTCACCTGCAAGAACGTGTGGACCTCGCGTGAAGGCATGGAATACGCGTGGTTCAACAACGTCGAATCGAAACCCGGCATAGGCTACCCCAAGCAATGGGAAAACCAGGATGTATGGAACGGCGGCTGGAAGCTCAAGGGCGACGGCAAACTCGAGCCGCGCCAGGGCAGCCGTCTGAAGATTCTTGCCAACATCTTCGGCAACCCCAACCTGCCCGAGATCGACGACTACTACGAGCCCTTTACCTACGACTACCAGCACCTGCAGAAGGCGCCGCTGTCGGAGACGCCGCCGACCGCGCGCCCGATCTCCGCCATCACCGGCAAGAAGATGGACAAGATCCATTGGGGCCCCAACTGGGAAGACGACCTCGGCGGCGAATTCTCCTCGCGCGGCCGCGACAAGAACTTCGACAACGTGCAGAAGGAAATGCACTCGACCTTCGAAAACACCTTCCTGATGTATCTGCCGCGCCTGTGCGAGCACTGCCTCAACCCGACCTGCGTCGCGTCCTGCCCCTCGGGATCGATCTACAAGCGCGAGGAAGACGGCATCGTGCTGGTCGACCAGGACAAGTGCCGCGGCTGGCGCATGTGCATCTCCGGCTGCCCGTACAAGAAGATCTACTACAACTGGAAGTCCGGCAAGGCCGAGAAGTGCATCTTCTGCTACCCGCGCATCGAGGCCGGCCAACCGACCGTGTGCTCGGAATCCTGCGTCGGCCGCATCCGCTACCTCGGCGTGATCCTGTACGACGCCGACCGCATCGAGGAAGCCGCGAGCGTGGCGGACGAGAAGGAACTCTACGAAGCGCAGCTGAAGATCTTCCTCGACCCCAGCGATCCAAAAGTCATCGCCGCCGCACGCGCCGAAGGCATCCCCGAGGCCTGGCTCGACGCCGCGGTGAAGTCGCCGGTGTACAAGATGGCGATCGACTGGAAGATTGCCTTCCCGCTGCATCCGGAATACCGCACCTTGCCGATGGTCTGGTACGTGCCGCCGCTGTCGCCGATCCAGGCCGCCGCGGAATCCGGGCAGATGGGGATGAACGGCATCATTCCCGACACCAAGTCGCTGCGCATCCCGATCACCTACCTCGCCAACCTGCTGACTGGCGGCAAGGAGAAACCGGTGATCACGGCGCTCGACCGCCTGCTGGCGATGCGCGCCTACATGCGCGGCAAGTCGGTAGAAGGCAAGCCCAATACCGCCGCGCTCGATCAGGTGGGCCTCAGTTCCGCGCAGGCCGACGAGATGTACCGCTATCTCGCGATTGCCAACTACGAGGACCGCTTCGTCATCCCCAGCACCCACCGCGAGGAGACGATCAACACCTTCGAGGAAAAATCGAGCTGCGGCTTCACTTTCGGCAACGGCTGCTCGGACGGCGTGACGCCCAAGACAAGCCTCTTCGGAAATCGCAAGAATGCGGTGCCGGTCGACCTGTCCCAACTACACGCCAAGAAGAAAACCGGTTAAGGAGCCACGCGATGAAAACCTTCAAAGTCCTGTCCCTGCTGCTGTGCTACCCGGAATCCGAGTGGCTGGGTGCGTTGCCCGAACTGGAGCAGGCCCTGGCGGCCGAAGCCGAGTTCAACGCCGACGCAGCGGGCCGTCTGGCGCCGCTGTTCGCGCTGCTGCGGAAGTCGAAGCTGATCGAACTGCAGGAGAACTACGTCGCCACTTTCGACCGCAATCCCTCGCATTCGCTGCACCTGTTCGAGCACATTCACGGCGAATCGCGCGACCGTGGTTCGGCGATGATCGATCTGCTGCAGGAATACTGGAAGCATGACTTCGACGCCAGCGCCGCTGAACTGCCGGATTACGTGCCGCTGTTCCTCGAGTTCCTGTCGCTGCTGTCGGCCGACGAGGCGCTCGAGCTGCTCGGCGACGCGGTGCACGTGCTCGCCACCATCGGCCGCAAGCTCGATGCCAACGGCAGCCCCTATGCCACCGCATTCCAGGTGCTGGAAGCGCTGTCGCCGGTGGCAGCGCAGGAGCTGGCCGAGCCGCCGGGGCGCGACATGGACGAGGCGATGGAGATGTTCGGCCCGTCGATGGATGGCGTCGAACCGCTGCTGAAACCCGGCCCGCAGGTATCCGTGGTGCAGATGCCCGCGTCGCGGCGGCAGGCGTCCGCCTCAACGCATTGATCACAGGAGGATCTGAAGATGTCCTACTCGCAAACGTTCCTGTTCGGAATCTATCCCTACATCGCCCTGACGATCTTCCTGCTCGGCAGTCTGATCCGCTTCGACCGCGAGCAGTATTCGTGGAAGAGCGATTCATCGCAGCTGCTCAGGCGCGGCCAGCTGCGATTGGGCAGCAACCTGTTCCACGTCGGCGTGCTGTTCCTGTTCTTCGGGCACTTCTTCGGCATGCTGACGCCGCATTTCGTCTACGAGCCCTTCATCAGCGCCGGCGCCAAGCAGGTGCTGGCCATGGTCTCGGGCGGCACCGCAGGCGTGCTGGCCTTCATCGGCATCTCGCTGCTGCTGCATCGCCGGCTGACCGAGCCGCGCATCCGCGCCACCTCGAAGTTCAGCGACATCCTGATCCTGCTGCTGCTGTGGCTGCAGCTGCTGCTGGGCCTGGCGACCATTCCGCTGTCGGCGCAGCATCTGGACGGCAGCATGATGATCCGGCTGGCCGAATGGGCGCAGCGCATCGTCACCTTCCGCGGCGATGCCGTCGCGTTGCTGGCAGGCGCGGGCTGGGTGTTCAAGACACACCTCTTCCTCGGCATGACGATCTTCCTCGTCTTTCCGTTCACGCGTCTGGTGCATGTGTGGAGCGGCTTTGCAGCGACGACCTACGCAGTACGTGCCTGGCAGCTCGTGCGTCCGCGCGGCTGAAGCAGCGTGCCCTTAACGAATCAAGGAGACTGAAATGACGCATGTTGTCATCCTGGGTGCCGGCATCGCGGGCGTGACCGCGGCCTATTCCCTGAAATCCAAACTGGGCCCGCGCGACGAAGTGACGGTGGTGTCAGACAAGCCCTACTTCCATTTCGTGCCATCCAATCCCTGGATCGCCATGGGCTGGCGCGAGCGTGCCGACATCGCCTTCCCCATTGCGCCCTATCTGGAATCGCGCGGCATCAAGTTCATCCACAGCGCTGTCAAGCGCATCCAGCCCGACGTCATCCAGGTCGATCTGGAAAACGGCGACGTGCTGTTCTACGATTATCTGCTCATCGCGACCGGGGCCACCGGCATGACCGACGAGATTCCCGGCCTTGCCGAATTCACGCACTCGGTCATCCACATCGACCAGGCCGAGCGCGCGCTGGCGGCGTTCCGCGAGTTGGTGCGGCATCCCGGACCGATCGTGATCGGCGCCGCCCAAGGTGCCAGCGTGCTGGGGCCGATCTACGAATATGCCTTTCTGATCGACGCCGACCTCAAACGCCGCAACATCCGCGAGCGGGTACCGATCACGCTGGTGACGCCCGAGCCCTGGCCCGGCCACCTTGGCCTGGGTAGCGAAGGCGCCAGCCGCGGCGCGGTGACTGCCGCGCTGGTCGATACCAAGATCAGCGTGATCTGCAACGCGCTCACGACACGCGTCGATCGGGACACCATCCATGTGGCCGAGTTGAACGCCGCCGGCACCATCAAGCAGTCGCACACGCTGCCCTATGCCTATTCGGTCTACTGGCCAGCCTTCGGCGGCGTGCCGGGGGTGCGCTCGGCGACCGGTCTGGTCGACGAGCGTGGACTGGTGGTGGTGGACGAATACCTGCGCAATCCGGACTACCCCAATGTATTCGCCCTCGGCGCCTGCGTGGCGCAGCCGGCGGTGGTCAAAACGCCGGTGCCGGTGGGGGCGCCCGACTCGGTATATTCGATCCAGAAGGCCGGCGAGATCGTGGTGCAGAATATCCTGGCCCAGATCGGCGACGCACCGCTGGTGAGCCATGTGCCGCAGCGTGCCAAATGGCTGAGCGACATGGGGAACACCGGTGCGACCTATCTGTCGGAGCCACAGGTGCCGCTGCGCGATATCAACTGGATGCGCCAGGGACGCTGGGTGCATCAGGCCAAGGTCGATTTCGAGAAATATTTCGTCAACAGGATCCGCCTGCAACCCGCAGACCAGGCACTCTCCGCCGCCTCGCGGATCGCCGGCGTGATGAGTCGGGTGCTGGCCGAGAAAAGCGGCGAGCCGGTGCCACCGCCCAAGCCCGCCCCAGGCGGCGGAAAACCGCTGGAAATCCGGCTGCCGCAGGAGCCCTGTGTCGAACTCAGGGCACTGGCCAAATCGGTGGGACGCGAACCCGATGCCCTGGCGGCCGAACTGCTGGCCGCAGCGGTGTCGGACGCCAAGTTGTTTCTGAACGAGGCGAGTGTCGAGGCGCTGGCGATCGCCCGACGGGAACTGTTGGTGGAAGCGCTTCCGGAACGTCAGCCGGGTGTCGAATTCCACGGGGGCGGGACGTGATCGGCTCGGCCCGGCCACACGCGCTTGATCGCGGGGGCAGAACATGTAAAGATTCATTAAAAATGAATCATTAGACAACGCAACGGAAAGGAGAACAGAACCATGGCGACCGATTTACCTGAACGCGACGCGGAAGGCTATCTGATCGAGCCCGCCGACTGGAACGAGGACGTGGCAAAAGCTCTTGCCGAGGGCGAGAACATCCAGCTCAACGACGACCACTGGGATGCCATCCGGTTCATGCGCGAATACTACGAGGAGCATCAGGTCGCGGCCGACGCCCGCTTCGTCATCAAACACCTGGCCGAACGCATGGGCAAGGAGGCCCAGAAGAAACTGTTCGAACTGTTCCCCTATGGCTATGTGAAGCAGGCCTGCAAGATCGCCGGCATGAAGCGTCCGCGTGCCTGGAGCACGGGCTGAACCTTGGCCTAGTGTCCTGAGTTAGAAATTCGCTGAATGGAAATGACGAGAATCTTCCGCATACTGCGTTGCAAATCCTCGCCAGGTGTTCAACCTGGCTGCGGTTTGCGCCTCTTGTGCCCAAGCCGCCAGGCTGTCGGGTATGCCTGCGAAAGATTTCGACATTTCCATCAACCTGTTTCGTTGGCCTATGCAAATGTCCGATCAACGTATTTCTAACTCAGGACACTAGCGAAACGAACATGGCCGTGCTCCACATCGAAGACCTGAAACAGCGTCCGCCGCTCACCGGCTGGGCGCCGTTCGCACTCGGTTTCCGGCCATTTTTCCTCGCCGCAGGCGTCTACGCCGTGCTGTTGATGGCACTCTGGCTGCTGGTGCTGCGCGGCGTCATCACCCCTGGCGAGCTGCCGCCCGCCGTGTGGCATGGCCACGAAATGCTGTTCGGCTTCGCCGTGGCGGTGATCGCCGGCTTCCTGCTCACCGCTGCTCAGAACTGGACCGGGATCCGTACGCCATCGGGGCGGCCACTGGCCGCGTTGTTCCTGCTGTGGCTGGCAGGTCGTCTGAGCTTTCTGGTTCCGGGCATGTCACCCGTACAGATTGCGTGGATCGACTTCGCGTTCCTGCCGGTGCTCGCGCTGACGCTTGCGCTGCCCATCCTCAAGGCGAAGCAGCTCCACAACTATCCCTTCCCCTTCATGCTGCTGGCTCTGGCGGCCGCCAATGCGCTGGTGCACGGCGAGGCGCTTGGCATACCCGGCACAGCCAGACTGGGACTGCATCTTGCAGTGTATGTGGTGATCGCGATGATCGTGGTGATGGGTGGGCGGGTGATTCCCAGCTTCACCGACAACAAGCTGCACACCCGCGCACGGCGCTGGAAAACCATCGAACGTCTGGTGCCGGTTGCCACCCTCGGTGCGCTGGCCGCTGCGCTGATAGCGCCTGATTCGCCCGTCACCGCAATGCTCGCCGCCATCGCGGCAGGCGTGAATTTCATCCGCCTCGCAGGCTGGTATACCCACAAATTCTGGTCGGTTCCGTTGCTGTGGATCCTGCATCTGGGCTATGCGTGGGTCGTGTTCGGCTTCGCGCTGCTGGCACTGTCTGCGGCAGGACTCGGCACGACTTCCGTCAACGCGCTGCACGCCTTTACCACGGGCGGCATCGGCGTGCTGACCCTGGGCATGATGGCGCGCGTGTCGCTCGGCCACACCGGCCGGCTGCTCGAACCTGCCTCGCTGATGACACGGGCCTTCGTCCTGATCAATCTCGCAGCGCTGATCCGCGTCACACTGCCCCTGCCTTTTCCGGGGGTGTATGCGCAGATCATGACGGCTGCCGGACTAGCGTGGATCGCCGCATTCGGGCTGTTCGTCGTGGTGTATGCCCCCATGTTGCTGCGCCCGCGCGTCGACGGCAAACCCGGCTGATCTCTGGCAGGCTGGTGAGGAACTCCACGGGGCCGCGACAGAGAGTTTCTCCCCAGCCTGCGAGGCGCACATTGACGCGCGCGGCCGAACCGGTGCAGGCTCTGCCTGCCTCCATTCCTGCCGATCCCGGCTGCCTCCCATGAACCGCATTGCGCGCTGGCTCATCCTCTGCCTGTTGTCATCCCCGGTACTGGCCGCCTCGCCCGACGGCGTGGTGGCGGTCTCGCAACCTGCCGCCGCGGCCGCCGGCGCACGCATCCTGGCGCAGGGTGGCAACGCCATCGACGCCGCCGCCGCGGTGCAGTTCGCGCTCAACGTGGTCGAGCCGCAGTCGTCCGGCATCGGCGGCGGCGGCTTTATGCTGGTCCACCTGGCCAAAACCGGCGAGACCTTCTTCGTCGATTCGCGCGAACGCGCCCCCGCCGCGGCCAGCGCCGGCATGTTCGCACCCGATGGTCTGCCGATGGAATTTCAGAAAGCCTCGACCAGCGGCCTCGCGGTCGGCGTGCCGGGGACCCTGCGCGGCATCGACACCGCACTCACCCGCTGGGGCACGATGAAACTGGCGGCCACGCTGGCCCCCGCGATCGAACTCGCCGAGCACGGTTTTCGCGTCAACCGCTTCCTGGCCGTCGACATCGCCAACGACGACGGCCGCACGCAGCTGCAGCCGGAAACCGCCGCGACCTTCCGTCCCGGCGGCGTGCCGCTGGCCGAGGGCGACTGGCTGGTGCAGCCCGACCTGGCGAAAACCCTGAAACTGATTGCATCCAAAGGCCCGGACGCCTTCTATCGCGGCCCAATCGCACGGGCCATCGTCCAGGCCCAGCAACGCGCGCGCAGCGAACTCGGCGAAGCCGGCCGGGGCCGCATGACGCTGGCCGACCTGGCGCAGTATCGGGTGGCGATCCGCCCGCCCCTGATCGGCCACTACCGCGGCTGGACCCTCGCCGGCATGCCGCCGCCCTCGTCCGGCGGCCTGACCACTCTCGAGATATTGAAACTGCTCGAGCATTTTCCGCTCGGCGACGCCGCGCAGGGCTATGGCTTCGGCAGCCCCAAGACCCTGCACGTCATGATCGAGGCGATGCGCCTGGCCTTCGCCGACCGCGCGGTGTGGATCGGCGACGACGAAGCCGCGCCGGTGCCGCAACGCGCCCTGCTGAATCCCGAGTATCTGGCGGCGCGCGCGGCATTGATCGAAACGGATCGCCGCATGGACACGCCGCAGGCAGGCGACCCCACGCCCTGGGACGCCTCTGCCGTGCGGCCGAAACCGTCGCGCACCCGCGAAGAAAGCCTCCACACCACGCACTTCGCCATCGTCGACCGCTGGGGCAACATGGTGAGCTATACCACCACCATCGAATACACCTGGGGCTCGGGCATCACCGTGCCGGGCTACGGCTTCCTGCTCAACAACGAACTGACCGATTTCAACTTCCTGCCCAGCGCCGACGCCGCCGATGGCAACCCCGGCGCCAACGACGTCGCGCCCTACAAGCGGCCGCGCTCCAGCATGGCGCCGATGCTGCTGCTGAAAAATGGCCAAGCCGTCGCCGCCTACGGTTCCCCTGGCGGCGCCACCATCATCAACTCGGTGCTCAACGTCACGCTCAACCTCATCGACCACGGCATGACGATGCAGCAGGCCATCGATGCGCCGCGCCTGTCGGTCACCCAGGCAACGGGCAAGGTAAGCTGCGAAGGTGGCCAGGCCTTCATGCAACCGCATTTCAGCATCGCCACACAGGACGCGCTGCGAGAAATGGGGCATGCCGGGTTGGGCGATGCTGGAACGGATGGCTGCCAGGACGCGATCGGCTCGGTCCAGGCCGTCGTCATCGATCCCGCGACCGGCGCGCATCGCGGTGCCGCCGACAGGCGGCGTGAGGGAACGGTGATTCGGGTGGGACAGTGAAAGGCTGGATTTGATCCCGCCCACGGCAGCCGTTGAGCCATCCAGCAAAATTTCCCGCCGTCAGCTGGGCACCAGGTCAAATTTACACAATCCGTCAGAAGCGGACGTTCTGAATGTTTGCCTTGAGCGTCCTATCTTCGGCCATAGCCGCCGGAGGCGCACTGCACCACCAAGGTCAGCTATGTGCCGCACACCAGCCATAGGCTAGAACTGCCGTCGAATGGCCGCTTTCAACTTCAGCGAAGGCGAACTACCGACCCTTACCTGCCGGTCGAGCCATCGGGGCTTCAGCGCAGGTATCAGAGTGGAACTGCCTCACAGACAGAGGCTTGGCCTTACCCGCCGCTGGCGTTGCCTACGGCAAATGGCCGGTGTTGCGTGCGTTCCTGTCGCTGCGCGTGGGGCTATCCGCAATGGAAGCCTGCTTCATTATCAACAACGCGCAACTCTGCTTTTCCCGGTGTTCAAAGCTGAGTCGGTGTCGCGAAATTTTACACATATTGGTCAACTGGCCGAATGATAATTCCCATCCTTATGATTTATCACGAGTACCCACCAGGGTATGATTCTTGCTTTGCTTCGAGCGGACTGCCGCTGCATCGGAGCGCGCGAGACGCGCGCGGACAAAACAAGCTTGGACGGAAAATCTAATGAACAAACGCATTTTTGACGGATCTGCCGCACTTTACCTTTTAAGCTTAGCTATTAGTCTCTCATCCCCAACTGTTGAAGCTGGCTTGCTAAACGTTCCAGGAGATTTCTCTCAACCGGTTAACAATTTCACGATGAACCTGTTGGGCGGGTGGTTCAATGCGGGTTACCAAAACAGCGATATAACCACTAATGGCGACCAAATTAGTTTCACGGCTACACAGTTTGATCATGTTGGTCCCGGCCAAGGCACTTCAAGCTTAAATGCAAATTTGAGCGGCGTCGAAATCGGATATTCTCCGTCTTTCATTACCCAGCCAACGACGATTTATGCCGATGGCCAAGCGACTGGAACCTTGGTTGATAATGCCACGAGCACACAAGGCCAATGGACTCTAAATGCGCACCTATACGCGAACTGGGGAAACATGCAAGGAATAGACTTGGGGGTTGTGTCACTTTCAACCGGCGCTTCCTATACTTACTATGATGCGTGGAATCACACTGCAGTTGCAACTGGAAGTGCTATGGACTACGCATCTGGACTGGCTTATTTTGTGGGCCAAGGAATAATCCAAAGCGGTCCTTTTAACAATCTGCGCGTAACATTAGGGTTGTGGGGCCAAGATCCTGTTGCGACAACGGTTCCATCACCTGGGACGGCTTGGCTCATGGGTATCGGCATTTTGGGTTTGGCCGGGATCGCGCATAGACGGAGAGCGACGCAAATTTAGGGGCGGAAGTTATGGACGCCGGCCAAATCAAGTAGTTGGTTGCGCGTTACCTACTTTTGAGGCGCGAGGTCCGGCTGACAGCCATGGTCCCTGCCGTTCCTAAATGACGGAAGTGGCGTACGAACGAATTGCCCAGCATCGGGCGGGTTGGTCCCATTGGCGGTCGTTGACCTCTCACCGCTCGACCGTCAGCTGTGGCCGATTTGCACGTGTTGGCCGTAGGGCAGGTTTCTGAGTGAAGCGGCCAGCCAAATGACCGGTCTGTGGAGTACCTGAAGGTCGGCTCATGGCCGATTGTGTGAATTCAGTCTGGCACACGTAAAGGAGACGGTGAGGTATGCTCCGGATCAGTCGTGTTGGTTTCCGAAGGCCTGTTGGTGGCTATCCACACCTCGAAGCGCGTCACTGTTTCAGGCTCAATGGCCGCATCGTCGAAGACGTGTCGAATATCCGACAGTTTCGCGTCTCGATACATCATCTCATCGATCATTCTCGAATGCACTGCGATTCGCTCGAATTCCCCCCGTGTCACGAGAAAAAGACGGCCCATTGCCGTTACCTGCACAAGATCGTTGTCCGGGGCCATGATGACTGCACTGGTTGTGTCGTCCATGAGTCTCTCCGCGGTATTCGTATGACACAGGTATTGCAAAGCACGTGCCATTTTTCGGATTGAAGTTTTCTTGCGCGTTCGCCGATCAGAGGTAAGGTAACGGCGGAGCTTCAATACAGCATCAATGGCGCAGTTGTGGTGCACAAACAGCACGCCGACGCGCCGTGAGAAAGACGCCTAACCAGTCGTATATGGACTCTCCCCAATAGCAAGAAACCCGATCGATAGTTGTGGCTGGTTGGAATTGCGTGCAGTCGTATATCCGGCATCTTGAGTGGGTTCTCTTTGACCCGTGCCGACGGGGAATCTGCTCACGGCGCGCCAATCGCTACAAGCGGCAGCTTGGGTGCCGGCAGTGTTACCGGCGTCAGGCCTAACCATGCGTTGCAAGGGACGGCGCGCCCCTGAACTTGGACGTTGACGTTTGATACGCGGCGACAGGCTGGTCAGAGGTCCATAGCGGACGCACTTGCGGAACTGGGCGAAAGACTGCAAAGGCCGAGCTAGAGACGGTCAGTCCCCCCGCCTGAACTTCCGTTTTTGGCTATGATTTCGACCCTCTTTAAGTCACCTTAGCTACGCCCGGCCCGCTCTCGCAGATGATCGACCGACCACCTGCCCGGTCCCCCCAGGGCCACCACGGCCAGCAAAATTCCCCAGATGACATGGAACATGATGGCCGGGGGCTGTAGGGCATACAGGTAGGACAGCAAGGCCACGGCATTGACCACGAACAGGCCCAGTGCGCCGAAGCGGCCGAACAGCCCCAGCAGCAGGAGCGGCGGCAACAGCACCTCCCCTGCCGTGCCCATCACGGCCGCGACATGCGGCGGCAGGACCGGGACGTGGAATTCGCTCTCGTACAGATAGAGGGTGGCATCCCAGCTGCGCAGGCTTTCGAGGCCGGACGCGAAGAACACGTAGGCGACATAGAGCCTGGCGGCCAGTAGCGCCGGTGCCTGCAGCCAGTCCAGCACGGCCTCCAGACCGGACCAGCCTCGTCGGAGCATGCTGGATTTCCGACGGGCCGTAATATTCGGGCTCAACGTATTCATGGGCCGTTCCTCAAGTTGCGGGGTTGAATTGAAGCTCGCGGGAGAATGCGTGGATTCAGGCGTTGCCCATCGCATCGGACGGCGCATGCAAATCGACGACGGCGTCGAGCCATCCTTGCCGGATTGCCCGCTCCAGCCAGGCTGTGAAATCAAACGCCTCGCCGGCCGAATCGAGCGCAAGGTCGAGCGTTTGCCCTGCGCCCAGCGCCGCGATCCAGCGGTCGGTTGCGGCATCCAGTGGCTCCACTACCGGTGTCGCGGCGAGGTCGCCATGCGGTCGCCACACCCAGGCTGTTTGCGCACGGGCTTGCGCGATTGCCTGGGCAGCGGCCTCCCAGTCCGGATGCGCTTGGCGGTGCGTGTCGTAGAGGCTGGCGATGGGCCACGCCGAGGGCAGCCGATGCACACCGGGAGAAAGTTTGAGTGTGAGCGCGGCGGGATTGCCGTCGATCAGGCGGCGCAGGTCGTCTTCGGAGAATTTCGCCGGGGGCGCGCCGGACATCTGCCACACGGCCCAGTCCAGGCGCGCGCAGTCGGCCAGCCAGGGCCATTCGGCCAGGGTTTCCAGCGTTTCGATGTAAGCGGGCAATGCTTCACCGATCCAGGCGAGATCGCCGCGGCGGGGTGGGCATGCCCGCCAATAGCTGAAGCACAAGGCGTCGAACGTCTCCGCACCGAGCATGGCCAGAAGGCTGGGAAACTGCACGCGCAAGGCATTGCGCGCATGGGCGCGGCCATTGCCGCGATAGGCCGCGAGACCCATCCGCCACCGTGCACCGTTTTGCTGCGCGCCCGCGCACGGGGCGTCCGCCGCTCGGAGGGAAAATATCGCGTCGATCAATTCGCGCTGGCGTTGCGCCTCGGACATCGGGGCGTGTTCGAAGCGGGACGCTGTATTCATGCTGCAACGCCTGCGACAGCGGCCTGCTCCGCGTACTGCGCGACACACAGAGCCTCGGCCTTGGTGGCCTCATCGAGCAATACGGAAAACGCAGGCAAATGTTCATCCCACTCGATCAGCGTGGGAAGCGGGCCCAGCCGCTTCAATGCATGTCGGTAGGCCTGCCAGACGGGCTCCGACACAGGGCTGGAATGGTCATCGATGATCAGGCCTTCCTGTTTACTGAAGCCAGCCAGATGGATTTCCCCGACGAGTCCGGGCGCAGCCACGCCGGCCAGTTCATCGATCCAGTTGCACACGGATTGGAGCGGATCGGCGTCATCGGCATTCAGGGCGTTGACCATCAGGTTGTTGACGTCGAGCAGGAGGCCGCAGCCAGTGCGGCGGCCCAGCTCGGCAAAGAATTGCGGCTCGCTGAAGTCGCGCTCGGCGAAATCCAGATAGGCGCTCAGGTTCTCGACCAGCAGCGGACGCCCGATGCGTTCCTGCACCCGCTCGACATTGCTGCACAGGATATCGAGTGAATTGCACGTGAACGCGATGGGCAGCAGGTCATTGGCGTGAACGATCCCGCGCTGTGACCAGGGCGCGCGCGCGAAACACGCATGGTCGGACACGCGCACCGGATCGATGCGCGCGACCAGCGCAGCCAGTTGGTCGACATGCGCATCATCGACGCCGCAGGCCGAGCCCAGGGCCAGGCCGACGCCGTGCAGGCTGACCGCGTAGTCCTGGCGGACAGCAGCGAGAACCTGTGCGGCGGCATCGTGCGGATTGAAGAAATTCTCGGAATGCACCTCGACGAAGCCCAGCAACGGACGCGAGGCACGGAATTCCCGGTAGTGGGGCTGGCGCAGGCCAATTCCATTCATGGGGTAGACAGATTTCATGCGGGTCGGCTTTCGGACATAGGGAATGACAGGGGCGGGGCGAACCCTGCCCCCGCCTTCTGGCTCAGGAATTGCGCTTTTGCATTGCCTGTTCGAATGCCTTCACCTTGGCGGGATCCTTGAGCGTTTCCTTGGCTTGTTGCTCGGTCAGGCCGCTCATCTTTGCGCAGGTGCCGGTGGGAACCGCCTTGAAGTCGCCGGGATCGTAGCTCGTCGTGCTTGCCCCCTTGCAGGAATGCAGGCCGGAAATGCCCGCGCAGTCGTTCTGTCCGGCTTTGGCCACCCCGAAGCAATGCTCCATGCTGGCGGCCTGGCTGGCCGGGGCCGCGGCAACGATGCCCAGGGCGAGCAGCGAGGAGGCGGCGGTTTTGATGAATTGGCGCTTG
Source organism: Hydrogenophilales bacterium (assembly GCA_016195805.1). Taxonomy (GTDB): domain Bacteria; phylum Pseudomonadota; class Gammaproteobacteria; order Burkholderiales; family Thiobacillaceae; genus Thiobacillus. The sequence goes on along the minus strand of JACPYT010000017.1, from coordinate 53,401 downwards.
TCCATGATGAGAATCTCCAGATAAGGTTTGAAAGTGTCGCGGGCCTTGGCCAGCCTTCGCCCGCAAAAATGCTGCGGACAGGCATGAGTCGAACCCCGTCGTCATTCCTTACAGGTTTTTTTCGTGCCCTCGCTGCAATGCACGATGGATGGTAAATGAAGGCTGCACCCGGGCCCCGATGACATCCGGGCAGCCTGGAATGGCGTCCAGCACCATGCGAACTAGAATAGGTGGACACCCACCGCAGGGGGAGCGACGTGTTCAGACATTGCAATCCGTGATCCGCACACCCATTGAAAAGGCCAGCTGAACGCTGGCCTTTTTCGTGCACACAGGTATGGGTCAGGCCGCAGCCAGCGCCTGCTTGCGGTATTTGTTGAGGTCGCGCACGTTCTCGAAGGTCTGGCCCAAGAGGTTCGAGAGATTGCGCAGGATGCCGCCGACCACCCTGTTTTCCCAGGTTTCGTCGAAGCGGATCTGCTCGTCGAGCCAGTGTTCCAGCCATTCCGGGTTGGGCAGGCGCGACTGGATGGTGTCCTGCGGGAACAGCGCTTCGTTGACGTGCAGGTTGGTGGGGTGCAGCGCCTTGTCGGAGCGCTGGCTCGACGCCATCAGGAAGCCGATCTTGGCGAAGGCGGCGGCAACGCTCGGACCGCCCTCCTTCAGCGCGCGCTTCATGTATTGCAGGTAGGCGCCGCCGTGACGGCCCTCGTCGCGCGAGATGGTTTCGTAGATGTGCTTGATCACCGGCTCGGTGTGCCATTCGGAGGCGCACTTGTACCACTGCGTCAGCCGAACTTCGCCGCAGAAATGCAGCATCAGGGTTTCCATCGGCGGCGCCGGATCGAACGGAAAGCGGATGGCGTGCAGCTCTTCCTCGGTCGGCGCGAGTTCCGGCTTGAAGCGGCGCAGGTATTCCATCAGCACCAGCGAGTGCTTCTGTTCCTCGTAGAACCAGATCGACATGAAGGCGGAAAAATCGCTGTCGTGCACGAAGTCGCGCAGGAACATCTCGGTGGCCGGCAAGGCCGCCCACTCGGTGATGGCATTCATCTTGATGGTCAGCGCCTGCTCGTCGGACAGTTTGCTGGCGTCGAACGTGTCCCACGGAATATCGGTTTCCATGTTCCAGCGGGCGCGTTCGAGGGATTTGAAGAGATCGATGTAAAGCATGTCGGTTGGGGGCGCAGGATTATTTGGGTTATCCCCGGTGCGCCATTATTGCCTGGGTGGGTGACATTTTAGTGTCATTCTGCACTTTTGCCGCCTTTGCCAGGCGCCCGCGAAAAACGGAACTGGCATAATTTGAATTCTCGCATGCTCCGTCTGCCGACATGAATCTCGATCGCAACTCCACCGCCCTGCCCGATACCTTTGCCCTGCACGCAGGCGAACTGATCGCGCTGCAAGTGAACGCCGCCCACGCACTGGGCCTGTCCGACACCCATTTCCGCGACACGCTGGCCGACGGGTCGGCCGCGCCGTCGCTGGCCGTCATTCCCGCGGGTGCATTCGAGTACGGCGCAGCGCCGCAGGAAGCCGCGCCGGCGCAGGACCGCCCGCGGCGCACTGCGCTGATCGAGCGCAGCTTCGCCCTCGGCGTGTACCCGGTCACGACGGAAGAATTCGAGGCCTACGCCCGCGCAACCGGCTGGCGGCCGCGTGCGGAGCTGGTCTGGCTGTCCGGCCGCAAGCCGGTCATCAACGTGCGGCAGACCGAGGCGCGTGATTACTGCGCCTGGCTCTCCCGGGAGAGCGGCCAGCGCTACCGCCTGCCCACCGAGCTGGAATGGGAATACGCCTGCCGCGCCGGTGCGCCGAGCGCCTATCCGCAGGGCGACCGCATCACCCCGGCCGATGCGCTCTACAACGCCAGCCAGGGATTCGATGCCATGCGCCCCAAGCGGCCGCGTCTGCTGTCGCGCTGCTTTGTCCGCTGCGGCGCAATGGAAGTCGGCAAGCTGCGCTCCAACCGCTGGGGCCTGCACGACATGTCGGGCAATGTGTGGGAATTCACCGCCAGCCCCTGGACACGCGACCACGCCAGCCTGCCCGAGCGTCCCCTGCCCGGCAGGCCGCAAGCTGTCGTCACCAAGGGCGGATCCTGGTTCGATGGCCCCGAGGACTGCCGCGCCGCCGCCCGCCGCCGCAGGCTGGAGAATGAACTGGACCTCAATCTGGGCTTTCGCGTGGTGCGCGAGGTCTAGGTCCGCCGCCCGGAGCCTCGTTTTGCCGATCGCACTGGCGTACCATCAAGACAGCATGCATGCTGTCCGTTGAATAGCAGGTTAGGGAGCCTCCATGCCTGACTTGCCAGCAGAAACCGATACTTTCATCGCCGAGCTCGACGCTGCCGTCGAGGCGCACATGAACTGGACACGCCGGATCGTGCGTTGCGCCGTCCTGCGCTCGACGCCCGGCGAGGACGTGCTCGATCTCCAGGCGCATACCCTGTGCCATTTCGGCGGCTGGTTCATGGCGAACCGCAGCCATTTCGAGATGCTGGACGCCCCATCCGCCGCGCGCGTGGAAGTGGTACATCAAACGATGCACGATGCCATCCGCTCGATCTGCAACGACATCATGATCGGCCGGACGGGGCAGGAAACCGACCTGGATGCCTTCGAGCAGTCGCAATCCGAATTGCTCGGCCTGCTGGCCTCCTTCAAGACCCTGATTCTTTCCAGAGCCGTGCGCCGCGATCCGTTGACCCAGCTGCCGCTGCGCTACGGCATCGAGAACGATTTCATCCTGTACCAGAAGGAAGCCCGGCGCAATCGCACCCTGCTGTATGTGGTGATCATCGACGTGGACAATTTCAAACCGATCAACGACACCTATGGCCATCCCGTAGGCGACCAGGTCTTACGCCAGCTGGCCGACACGCTGAAACATACCCTGCGCGGCGACGAACCGCTCTATCGTTATGGCGGGGAAGAATTCCTCTGGCTGCTGAAATGCAAATCGGCCACAGCGGCCAGGCAATCGGCGCGCCGCGTCCTGGCAACCGTGGGCACCACGCCGGTACTGATCGACGACCAGGAAGTCCTGCGGCTGACCGTCACCCTGGGACTTGCCCTGGCCGGTGAACAGGAGGATCTGGCGAGTGCCATCAAGCGCGCAGACCTGGCGCTGTACGAAGGCAAACGAGACGGCCGCAACCGGTTTGTCATTGCCGAGCCCTGATCGCCCCTGGCGACAGCTTCACCGGCCGCATTCCCCTCTCGCAGTTTCGGCCTTCCGGCCCGGTATGCGCATCACCTATAAAGAACAAAGTGCCCATGCGATAAAAAGGGAGCCGGATGCAATTCAAGGACTACTACCAGACGCTGGGCGTGGCGCGCGATGCCACGGCAGACGACATCAAGAAGGCCTTTCGCAAGCTGGCGCGCAAATATCATCCCGATGTTTCCAAGGAAGCGGATGCCGAGTTGCGCATGCAGGAGGTGAACGAGGCCAACGCCGTGCTCTCCGATCCGGAAAAACGCGCCGCCTACGATCAGTTGGGACGTGGCCATCGGCCCGGCGAGGATTTCCGGCCGCCGCCGGACTGGGACGCCGGGTTTGAATTCAGCGGCCAGAGGGTTTCCCCTGGCGAGGCGGCCGCCTTCAGCGACTTCTTTGCCGAGCTGTTTGGCCGCATGGGCGGCGCGCACGCGGGTACCCGGCACGCCCACGCCGGCTTCCGGGCGCAGGGTGAAGATCATCATGCCAAGGTGCTGCTCGACCTGGAAGATGCCTACAGCGGTGCCACCCGGCAGATTTCACTGCGGGTGCCGAAGGTGGACGCCCAGGGCCGGGTTCAACTGGAGACACGCACGCTCAACGTGAAAATCCCCCGCGGCGTGCATGCCGGCCAAGTCATCCGCCTCGCGGGCCAGGGCGCACCCGGGATGGGCGGCGCACCCGCCGGCGACCTGTTGCTTGAAGTGCAATTCAAGCCGCATCCGCGATTCAGGGCGGAAGGCCGCGACCTGCACCGGACCCTGCCGGTGGCGCCGTGGGAAGCGGCGCTGGGCGCCATCGTCGCGGTGGACCTGCCGCATGGCAGCGTCAAGGTACGCATTCCCGAGGGTGCCCAGAGCGGGCGGCAGCTGCGCGTGCGCGGCCACGGCATTCCCGGGCAGCCGCCCGGCGATCTGCTGCTCGATATCCAGGTGGTGCTGCCGCCGGCCCGCACACCGAAAGCGCGGGAACTGTATGAAACCATGGCGCGCGAACTGGCATTCGATCCACGCGGGCAGGAAAGGGCCTGAGCCATGCGTGACGACGACATTCTCATCGGCTGCCTGATGGAAGATTCCTGGCTGACCCTGGAACAGGTGGGTGGCTCATCCGCCATATCGAGGAAGGACTTTTCCCGCATGCCGAGAGCGTGGCGGGGACCTGGCGGTTTTCCGGTGCGAGCCTGCTGCGCGCACGGCGCATGCGGCAACTCGAGCGGGATTTCGAGGCCGTACCGGAACTCGCTGCTCTGGTGGCCGACCTGCTGGAGGAAATGGATACGCTGCGGGCGCAGCTCAAGCGCTAATCAAGCAGTCCGCTCAGATCAGCAGCTCTTCCCTGGCCTGCACCAGCGCCTGCGCCAGGCGTACGCCGCTTTCCCACGCACGTTCGACCCCCACACCGGCGATACCGTCGCCGATCAGGGCGACGCGATTCTCCCGGTCGCTTACCCAGAAGCCGCCGGCCGTCGTGTCCGGACGCGCGTGACGCCACAGGTGCGAGGCCTCGATCTCGACCGGCCACGGCAGCCCCAGCAGGCCCATCAGGGCCGAGGCCGCGCGGTTGCTGGCTTCCATCTCGGATGCTTCGAGATAGGTTTCGGCAAATTCATGGCTGCTGTGCACCGCCCACAGGCCGGGGCCGTCAGAAGTCTGGCGCACCGCCAGATTCAGCAGATGATCGTCGAACTTGATGACGTCGGCCGCAGGCCCGCCGTCCCAGCGCATCAGGAACGACCAGATCGGACGATAGTGCACCGTGCCCAGGCGCTCGCGCAACAGCGGCAGCGCATCGAGCATGGGAATGGCCTGCTGCGTGGGCACGCTGCAGATCACGCAGTCGTAATCACCGCGAACCTCGCCGCTTTCCAGGATGAGGGTGCGCGGCTGCAGGGTGACGACCCGCGATCCGGTGTGCAGGCGCGCATGGCCGAGCAGTTTGCGAACCAGCTGCGAGGGTTCGATGGTGGGACGGTAATGGTTCTGCAGTTGCGCCTCGCCCCATGAAATGGTGGCGCGCCCCTGCAAGATGTTGCCGCGGACCGGGGCGACCCAGCCCTGGCGCACCCAGTCGCGCAGCTGGCTGCGGAAAGGCTCGCGTTTGGCCGAAATGAAGGGGGTCCCGAGCGTGGCCCAGCCCTGTTCCGTGCGTCGGGTCGACAGGCGTCCGCCCGCGCCGCGCGCCTTGTCGAACACGTCGACCTCCCAGCCTGCCGCAGCGAGGGTGCCGGCACAGCTTGCGCCCGCAATCCCCGCCCCAACGATGCCTGCCCTGAGCCCCGCCGAAGGGCTTGCCCGAAGTTTTGTCATTCCTGTCTGCCCTTATGTGTGTCCATGCGGCAACCCGCCCGTACGCCGAGCGGGACGCCGGCCGTGTGCCGCGCACGGCCTGTCCGGTTCGATATCGAACTGTATCAGCAAATTCTTAATTTCCGGCTCAAAGACCCTGCGCGGGCTGATGGCGTGGCCACTCAGGACAGAGCTTTCTGCATGGCCACGTGCGGGATCCCAGCTTCCTCATATTCCGGACCCAGGGGGACAAATCCGGCGCGCGCGTAAAAACCGGCCGCGTGCGTTTGGGCGCTGAGCCTCAGTGTCCGGAGCCCGCGTGCCTGTGCGGTGCGCAGGACTGCTGCCAGCAAGCCGCGGCCGATGCCGTGCCCGCGCCAAGCCGGCAGCACTGCCATGCGGCCGACGTGCCCGTCGGGCAGCAGGCGGGCGCAACCTATAGGCGAGCCATCATTGGCGACGGCGAGAAAATGCACCGACACGGCATCGTGTTCGTCCCATTCCATTGCTTCCGGGACGCCCTGCTCGTCAATGAAGACTGCTCGCCGCACGGTGCCGAGGCGCGCTGCATCCCGGATCCAGTCGGTCTCGCCGATCGTGAAGATGCCCATGTGTCAAACGCAGGCAAACCGCCGTGCCGCGCGATGGCCGCGTGCGGCCTTCACGCCGCGTAGCGTCCACAGGCCCGCGACGAAATAGCTGCCGGTGATGAGCAGCGACTGGCGATGGTCGCCCCCGGTGATCCAGCTCGCGGCGCCGTAGGTCAGCGGACCGATGATCGATGCCAGCTTGACTGCCAGGCCCCACAGCCCGAAGAACTCGGCCTCTTGCGACGGCGGGGCCAGCAGCCCCACCATCGCGCGCCCCGCCGACTGCGAGGCGCCCATGCACAGCCCGGCCAGATTGGCCGCCACCCAGAACATGCGCTGGTCGGGCGCGGCCCAGGCGAGTCCCACCATCACGATCCAGCCGACCAGGGTCCAGGTGATGGCCCGCACGTGGCCGATGCGGTCCTGCACGTGGCCGAAGACGAAGGCGCCGAGCGCCGCCGTGATGTTGACCACCAGCACCAGCAAGATGGTCTGCTGGGTCGTGAAATGGAACGCCTGGTTGGCGTAGATCGCCGCCAGCGTGATGACGGCCTGGATGCCGGCCTGATACAGCACGGTGCAGACCAGGAAGCGCTTCAGGTCCGGCAGCTGGCGCAGATGGCCGAGCGTGTGGCGCACCTGCCGCCAGGCGCTGCGCGCGGCGAGCTCGGGCTGCGGGGTGGCACGCTCGCGCAGCATCAGGAGCGTGGGCAGGCTCGCCACCATGAAAATCGCCGCGGTGATGAGCATGGTCACCGGCACGAAATCGGTCGCGCCCTGCCCGCGTGCCTGCGCCCAGCTGATGTAGGCCAGACATGCGCCGAGCGACACCAGGCCGCCCACGTAGCCGAGCGACCAGCCCCAGCCCGACACCCGGCCCAGCGCACGCGGGCGCGCCAGTTCGGTCAGGAAGGCGGCGATGATGTTCTCGCCGGTGCCGAAAAAATAGTTGGAGACCACCAGCCCCACGATCGCCAGCGCCAGCGCACCCGGCACCGCGAAGTACAGCAGCGCCGTGAAGCCGACGCAGCCCAGCGTTGTCAGCCACAGCAGCCATTTCTTGTTGGCGTGGGCATCGGCATAGGCGCCGATCAGCGGCGCGGTCAGCATCACCAGCGCGTAGGAAATCGACAGGGCGAGCGTCCAGACGAAGGTCGCCCACGGCGCGTTGCCGGCCACCGCGGCGACGAAATAGGCGCTGAACACGGCGGTGATGACGACCGTCGTGTAGCCCGAATTGGCGAAGTCGTACATCGCCCACGCCCACACTTCGCGCCGGCGCACACCCGGCTGCAGCAGGCCTGTCCTGAGCTTCGTCGAAGGTCCGGCCATCAGACTGTCTCCTCTTCGGCCTGCTGCTGCAGCGCCCACATGTGGGCGTACACGCCGTTCTTCGCCAGCAGCTCAGGATGACGCCCCCGCTCGACGATGCGGCCGCCTTCCATGACAAGAATTTCATCCGCCTCGACCACGGTCGACAGGCGGTGCGCGATGATCAGGCTGGTGCGGCTGCGGGCGATTTCCAGCAGTTCGGCCTGAATGGCCTTTTCGGTCTTGGTGTCGAGCGCCGAGGTGGCCTCGTCGAGAATCAGGATCGCCGGATTCTTCAGCAGGGTACGGGCGATCGCCACGCGCTGCTTCTCGCCGCCCGACAGCTTCAGCCCGCGCTCGCCCACCACCGTGTCCCAGCCCTGCGGCAGGCTTTCGATGAAGTGTAGGATGTGCGCGGCGCGCGCGGCTTCGATCACCTCGTCGCGGCCGGCATCGGGACGGCCGTAGGCGATGTTGTAATAGATGCTGTCGTTGAACAGCACGGTGTCCTGCGGCACCACGCCGATGGCGGCGCGCAGGCTGTCCTGCGTGACCTGGCGGAGGTCCTGGCCGTCGATGCGGATGCTGCCGGCGCCGACGTCGTAGAAGCGGAACAGCAGCCGGGCCAGCGTCGACTTGCCGGCGCCGCTGGAACCCACCGCCGCTACCGTCTTGCCGGCCGGAATGGTGAAGCTCACGTCGTGCAGGATCGGACGGTCGGCATTGTAGGCAAAGCTCACGTGTTCGAACCTCACCTCGCCGGCGACCACGTCAAGCGCGCGCGCATCCTGGGCATCCTCCACTTCGCGCGGCCGGTGCAGCAGCGCGAACATGCGCTCGACGTCGGTGGTCGACTGCTTGATCTCGCGGTACATCACGCCGAGAAAGCTCAGCGGCTGGAACATCTGCAGCAGGAAGGCATTGACCATCACCAGGTCGCCCAGCGTCAGCGTGCCGTGGACCACGCCGTTGGCGGCGCGCAGCACCATCAGCGTGACGCCGATGGCGATCGTGCCGGCCTGCGCGGCGTTGAGCATCCCCAGCGAGCGCTGCGATTTGAGCGCCATCTTTTCCCACTCGATGAGGCTCTTGTCGTAGCGCTCGGCCTCGTATTTCTCGTTGCCGAAATATTTGACCGTCTCGTAGTTCAGCAGGCTGTCGATGGCACGGCCGTAGGCCTCGGAGTCGAGCGTGTTGGCGCGCCGCACGAACTGCGTGCGCCAGTCGGTGATGGTGACGGTGAAGCCGATGTAGGCCGCCAGGGTGACGAGCGTGATCAGGCCGAATACCCAGTCGAGCTTGACGAACAGGATGGCCGCGACCATGAGGATTTCCAGCACGGTCGGCGTGATGCGGAACAGCAGGTAGCCGACCAGGCTGGAGAGCGCCTTGGAGCCGCGCTCGATGTCGCGGGTGATGCCGCCGGTCTGCCGTTCCAGATGGAAACGCAGCGACAGCGCGTGCAGGTGCTGGAACACCGCCATGCTGATGCGCCGCATCGCGCGCTGGGTGACCTTGGCGAACACCACGTCGCGCAGGTCGGCAAAGGTTGTGCTGGCAAAGCGCAGCAGGCCGTAGCTGAGGATGAAGGCCAGCGGCAGCACCAGTTCGGGCCGCGGCTTGTTGAGCGAATCGATGATCTCCTTGAGCACCAGCGGCACCGCCACCGACGCCAGCTTGGCGCCGACCAGCAGCGCCAGCGCCACCAGCACGCGGCCGCGGAATTCCCACAAATAGGGAAACAGGCGACCGATCGATCGCAGGCTGGGTTCGCCGGCGGGAGGCGGGGCGGCATGGGAATGAACGGCGGGATGCATCGGGTCAGGTAGAATCGTGTCTTGTATTTCCGGATTTTACGTCCATGCGCGGCCAATTCCGATGCCGGACGACAGAACAACATGAAGCTCTACGGTATTCCCAACTGCACCACGGTGAAAAAGGCGCGCGCCTGGCTCGCCGGACATGCGCTCGACTTCCCCTTCCACGACTTCAAGAAACAGGGCGTCGATGCAGCCTGGCTGCGCGAGGTCGTGGCGCAGACCGGCTGGCAGGCGCTGGTCAATACGCGCGGTACCACCTGGCGCAAGCTATCGGACGCGGAAAAGGCGGCCGTCACCGACGAAACCGGCGCGATTGCGCTGATGCTGGCCCAGCCCAGCGTGATCAAGCGGCCGGTGCTGGAACACGCGGGCCGCTATCATCTCGGTTTTGCCGAAGAACAATATCAAGACCTGTTCGGAGAATGAAACTGCATGGCCAATGAAACTCCCAAGGATGGCTTCCTTGCCAATGAAACCTTGGCGCTGGCGGTCGAACTGCTCAAACGCCGCTCGCTGACGCCCGACGATGCCGGCTGCCACGACCTCATCGCCGCCCGCCTGCAAAAACTCGGTTTCCATATCGAGCGCCATTGCCACAACGGGGTCGACAACCTGTGGGCACGCAAGGGCACGGCTGCCCCGGTGGTCTGTTTCGCCGGCCATACCGACGTGGTGCCGACCGGCCCGCTCGACCAGTGGCTGTCCGATCCCTTCGAGCCGACGGTGCGCGACGGCAAGCTGTACGCACGCGGCGCCGCCGACATGAAGACCTCGGACGCCGCCTTCGTCACCGCCACCGAGCGCTTCGTCGCCGCCCATCCAGGGCACGCCGGCTCGATCGCCTTCCTGCTCACGTCCGACGAGGAAGGCCCTGCCACCGACGGCACGGTGAAGGTGGTCGAGGCACTGAAGGCACGCGGCGAAACGCTCGATTACTGCATCGTCGGCGAGCCCACCAGCGCCGCCGAGTTCGGCGACACCATCAAGAACGGCCGCCGCGGCTCGCTGTCCGGCACCCTGCGCGTCAAGGGTGTGCAGGGCCACATCGCCTACCCGCATCTGGCCAAGAACCCGATCCATCTGGCCGCACCGGCGATCGCCGAGCTCGCCGACACCATGTGGGACGAGGGCAACGCCTACTTTCCGCCGACGACCTGGCAGATATCCAATATCCACGCCGGCACCGGCGCCACCAACGTCATCCCCGGCGTGCTCGAGATCCAGTTCAACTTCCGCTATTCCACTGCCAGCACCGCCGAAGGCCTGATGGATGCGACGAACGAAATCCTCGACAGCCACGGCCTCGATTACGAGATCGACTGGAGCCTGTCGGGCAGGCCGTTCCTCACCCCGCGCGGTCCGCTGTGCGACCGGCTGAGCGAGGCCATCCACGAGGTTACCGGCCTCACCCCCGAGCTGTCGACCACCGGCGGCACCTCGGACGGCCGCTTCATCGCCGACGTCTGCCGCGAGGTGGTCGAGTTCGGCCCGCTCAACATGAGCATCCACAAGCTGAACGAACACGTCGCGGTGGAGAACATCGAGCAGCTGGCGGCGATCTACCAGAAGACGCTGGAAAAGCTGCTGACCTGATGAAATGAAACACTTCGAAGACACCGAATCCCTGATCACCGTGCGCGACTGGCTGCGCTTCGCAGTGTCGCGCTTCAACGAGGCGAAACTATTTTTCGGCCACGGCTCGGACAATGCCTTCGACGAGGCCGCCTACCTGATCCTGCACACCCTGCATCTGCCGCTCGACCGCCTGGAGCCTTTTCTCGACGCCAGCCTCACGCATGGCGAATCCGAGCAGGTCCAGGCGATGATCGAACGCCGGGTGCGCGAACGCCTGCCCGCCGCCTACCTCACGCACGAGGCCTGGCTGGGCGCGCACCGCTTCTACGTGGACGAGCGCGTGATCGTGCCGCGCTCCTTCATCGCCGAACTGCTGCACGAACAGCTGGTGCCGTGGATCGAAAACCCGGATGCGGTGACGCGCGCGCTCGACCTCTGCACCGGCTCCGGCTGCCTCGCGATTCTGGCGGCCCTGGCCTTTCCCGATGCCCGGGTCGATGCCGTCGATCTCTCAAGGGATGCGCTGGATGTCGCCGCGAAGAACGTCGCCGATTACGGCCTCACGGATCGCATCGAGCTTGTCGAATCGGATCTGTTCGCGGCGCTGGAAGGCCGTCGTTACGACGTCATCCTCAGCAACCCGCCGTATGTGAATGCCGAATCGGTGGCCGCACTGCCGCCGGAATATCAGGCGGAGCCCGCGCTGGCGCTGGGCTCGGGGGTGGACGGCCTGGACGCCACGCGGCAGATTCTGGCTGCCGCCAAGGCCCACCTCAATCCCGGCGGCCTGCTGGTCGTCGAAATCGGCCACAACCGCGACGCGCTAGAAGCCGCCTACCCCGCCCTGCCCTTCACCTGGCTCGACACCGAAAGCGGCGACCAGTTCGTGTTCATGCTGCGGCGCGAAGACCTGCCCGACCAGTAAGCCACTCTCCCGGCGGTTGGGCTGCCCGTTCATCCGGCCTGTTTGCCGAAGCGTCCAAAGCGTAAGGCCAGCGTCGGCAGCACCAGCAGATTCAGCGCGGTTGATGTAATCAGGCCGCCCAGGATCACCATCGCCATCGGTCCTTCGATTTCATTGCCGGGCGCACCGCTGTAGATCGCCAACGGCAGCAGGCCCAGGGCGGTGACCAATGCCGTCATCAGGATCGGCACCAGCCGCTCGGAGGCGCCTCGCCTGGCTGCGTCCGGTCCCCACCGCATGCCTTCCCGATTCACCAGATGCTGGTAGTGGGAAACGAGCATGATCGAATTGCGCAAGGTAATGCCGAACAGGGTCACGAAGCCGACCAGTGAACCCAGGCTCAGGCTGCCGCCCATGACCAGCACGGTCGCCACACCGCCGACCAGCGCAAACGGCAGGTTCAGCAGGACCAGCAGCAGCGCGCGCGTGCTCCGCAACGCGATGAACAGCAGCAGCACGATGCCGATCCCTGCGAGGGCGGCGTTCGCCAGCAGGTCATGCTGCGATTGCGCCCGCGCCTGCGCCTCTCCCGAGAACACCGCATACGTCCCGTGCGGGAACGCCACCTCCCGCTTGATCCGCATTTGCGCTGCGTGCACGAAATCGCTCACCGCCCGCCCGCGCACGCTGGCGGTGACGGTCTGCAGGCGTTGTCCGGCAGTGTGCTGAATCTGGTAGCGGCCGATGGTTTGCTGAATATCGGCCAGCTGTTTGAGCAGGACCGTCGTGCCTTGCGGATTGCGCAGGGGCAGCGATCCTACTTCCGCCGGATTCCTGCGGTCGGCGGGGCCGAGCGACACGGCGACATCGTAGACGCGATTGCCCTGGTAGACCTGCGCGACGGTGACGCCCTGGTAGGCGGCCTGAACCGCATCCAGCACATCCACCGGTTCGAAGCCGAAGCGGGTCAGCCGATCCTGCCGCAAGCGGATGGCAAGCTGCAAGGTTCCGGGTGGCGATGGCACGCTGACGCCGATGGCGCCCGGGATGCGATTCAGCACCCGGGCGATTTCCTGCGCCTTGGCATCGAGGATATCGAGATCGTTGCCAAAGACGTTCACGATGACCGGCGCCGTATAGCCGGAAATGGTTTCGTCTATGCGCTCGGTGAGGAAGGTATTGACCGAAGTCGTCACCCCCGGAAAACGCGCCAGCGTGCGCTGGATATCGGCCAGCGTGCGCGTCTGGCCGCTCCCTGACTGGGGCTTGAGATCGACCTCGAATTCGCTGGTGTTGACGTCCACCGGGTCCACGACCTCGGCGGCCCGGCCGGCGCGCTGGGCCACCTGGCGCACGCCGGGAATCCTGCTCAAGGCCAGCGTGATCCGGTGTCCGATGCGCATCGATTCGGCCAGCGAGGTGCCCGGTGCCGCGGCCATGTGCACGATGTAATGGCCCTCCTTCAGCTCCGGAATGAAGCTGCCGCCGAGGAAAGGCAGGGCCGCCAGCGCCGCGATGCATAGCCCGGCGATCACCGCAATGATCAGGTGCGACCGGTGCTCGACGCGGGACAGCACACTGTCATAGCGCGCCTTCAAGGCCTTCACCCGTCGCGGCTCGTCCGCCTGCAACGGCTTCTTCGTCAACAGCGTGTAGGCGAGTGCGGGTGTAACCGTCAGGGCGACGAGCAGCGATGCCAAGACGGCGAGGATGTACGCGATGCCCAGGGGCGCAAACAATTTTCCGGCGACGCCGGACAGGCTCAGCACCGGCAGGAATATCAGGGCGACGATGAAGCTGGCGAACACCACCGCACCGCGCACCTCGATCGAAGCCTTGAGCACCACGCGCGCTGCGGACAAGGGCTTGGCCAACGCCTGGTTTTCACGCAGCCGCCGGAAGATGTTCTCGACATCCACAATGGCGTCATCCACCACTTCGCCCAGTGCGATCGCCAGGCCGCCGAGGGTCATGGTATTCAGGCTGACGTCGAAATGGCGCAGAACGATCACGGCCGTCAGCAACGACAGGGGAATGGCCGTGGCCGAGATGAAAGCCGTCCTGGCATTGAGCAGAAACAGGAACAGCACAGCTATGACCAGCACCCCGCCCAGCAGCAGCGCGGTGCGCAAATGGCCGATGGCAGCCACGATGAAGTTGGCGGGCCGGAAAATGTCCGGATGCAGCGTGACCCGGTCGCTGGCCAATACGGGTTGCAGTCCCGCCAGCGCCTGTTCGACCGACTCGGTCACCGACATCGTATCCGCGCGATATTGGCTTTCGACAATCAGCATCACGCCGGGCTTGTCGCCGATGGACGCGGCGCCGACCGCGGGTGCCGGCGCAGCGACGACCTGCGCGATATCGCCCAGATGAATGCCTATTCCATTCCTGTAACTCACCACGACCTGGGCCAATTGCCCGGCAGTCTGGATCTGGCCTTCGGTGTCGAGGACGATGCGCTGGTTGGCGTTTTCCAGAAAACCCGCACCACGCACGCCCGTTGCGCGTTGCGCGGCGTTCAGCACGTCCTGCAACGACAATCCATAACGCACCAGCTTGTGCGGGTCGACCTGGATCTGGAATTGCTGCACCTCGCCGCCGAACACCACCACGTCGGCAACGCCCGGCAAGCCGAGAAGCTGCGGTCGCACGGTCCATTCCGCGATGTCGTGCAACGCCATGGGCGAGCGCACATCGGACGTCAATCCGATGACCATCGCCACACCAGTCGATGAACTCAAGGGGAGCAGCGCAGGTGGCCCGACCCCGCGCGGCAGATTCCCCGCCACGCTGCCGAGGCGTTCGGACGCCAGTTGCCGGGCGCGATAGACATCCAGGTTGCCGCGAAAGCTCATGCTTACCACCGACAAGCCCGCGAGCGACCGGGAGCGCAGGGTTTCAAGTCCGAGCGTGCCGCCCATCGCGTTCTCGATCGGCCGGGTGACCAATACTTCGACCTGTTCGCTCGAAAGCCCCGGCGCTTCGGTCTGGATGATCGCCATGGGCGGGGCGAACTCCGGGAAAACATCCAGCCTGGATCGATGAAGCGTATAGATGCCGTAGCCGATCAGCAGGCATGCCAGGCCGATCACCACACCGCGCAGGCGGATGGCAAGACGGACGATCGCGGTCAGCATGCTGCAAGGCCCGGGCGGGTTTGCCCGTTCAGTCGCATTCCGGATCCTTGCATCCCGAACTTCCGGGCGGCGGCCGCAACTCCTCGGAAAGCAGCAGCTGCGCGCCGCTGACGACGACACGCTGGCCGGGCTGGAATCCCTGCGTCACAAAAAAGCCGCCTTCCGTGGGGAACTGCTGCGCGACGGGGTAACGGCCGAAATGCGTGGCGTCGATCTGCCTGTAGGCCCACGGCTGGCCGCCGTACCAGACGATCGCGCGGGCGGGGACAAGGACCCCTGACGCGTCCTGGCTGGAGGTGGGCACATAGGCGGCGATACGGGTTCCGCTCGCGATCGGCGCTGCGGCGCGATAGATAAACGCGCGGCCCTGAACGGCGGGATCGCTTTGCGGTGAGGGCGAAACCAGATAGGCCGGCAGCCGCCGGCCGTCGTCAGCGCCGACGCGGATTTGCGCCGGCGCCGCCATGTCGGCATCCAGCGGCAAGGTCACGCGCAGCAACACGTCCTGCCGGTTCAGAAGCCGCGCGAATTCGGGCGAATGGAAATCGAACGCCCAGCGTCCCAGCGTCGCGCCGAACTGCTGCCGCACTGCAGCCTGGATGTTCTGCACGTCCAGCGCGGCGACCTGCGCCTTGGCCTGGTCGGCACGATACGCCGCTTGCGCCGCCTGAACCGTTTTCAGGGCGACGTTTTGATTGTCCCGATACAGCAGGCGGCTGCGCGCATACTCCTGTCGTGAAGCCGAGGTCCTTGCCCGTGCTGCTTCGGCATCCGCCAGCGCCGACGCGTAGCGCGTGCGCAGATCGATCAGCGGCTGCAAATCCAGCACGGTGGCGTAGGCGGTCGTTTCTGCCCGATAGGTCGCGGCCGACAGGGGGTCGGTACGAATGCCGCTTTGCGTCTGGGTGGCGGCGTCGAGCATCACCACGCTCACCCCGTTCACCATCGCCACGGCTTGCGTGGCCGCAGCCGGCGCGACGGCTTCCCCCTCCGGTCCGGCGTTGAATTTTGTTGAAACAAACAACCAGACGGCCATCGCAACGATGCCGACCAGCAGAACCGCGAGAACGCTGCGCCGAGCATCGGGCCGTGAACTCATTGCGGGTTTCTCCCCCGTCCGGACATGGCGGGAAGGCCGGTCGCCGATAGCGGCCGCTGCATCGCGTCTTCCAGTTGACCGATATTGCGCTGCACCTGCACCAGCGCATCCTGGCGGGCGAGCGCATTGCCATAAAAGGCCTGCTCGGCGAGGGTCAGTGTCAGCCTGTCCGTCTCGCCGGCGCTGAAGTTTTCCTGCATCGCCTGCACCTGACGCTGCTGGGCAGCCAGCAGCGATTCGGCAAGATGCAGGCTGTCGAGCGCGGCACGGTAATTCTGCACCGCCCGCCCGGTATCCTCGATGGCTTGCACCTGCACCGCGTTGACGTGCGCGGCAGCTTCCGTGCGGCGTGCGCGGGCTTCCGCGATCGGTCCCTGGTTTCGATTGAAGAGCGGCAGGCTGATTCCGGAAAGCGGCAACACGAATTTGTTTGCCCCTGCATCGAACGTATAGCCCGGACCGAGATGGATATCGGGATACTGCCGGGCGATTTCCAGTTGCAGCGCAGCCTGGCTGGCCTCGTATTCCGCCAGCGCAGCCAAAACATCCGGGCGGTTGAGGATCGCCGCTCGCCGCACGTCGTCGGCCGGGATGTCGGGGTACACCCGCTCGAATGCATCGAAAGCAATCCGGATGTCGGTCAGCGCGCCGACCGGGACGCCTATCACCGCCGCAATGCGCGCGCGCTCGTCCTGACACTGTTGTTGCGCACGTGCCGCGTCGATCCGGTTGCGGGCGAGCGCAATCCGCGCCTGACTGGCTTCCGGCGCCGATACCGCGCCGAGGGTCAGCCGTCTGTCCAGCATCGCCACGATCTGTTGTTGTGCCTGGATTTGCTGCTGCAGTATTTCAACGCGACGGGTCGCGGCATAGAGATTGAGCAGATGGCTGCGCAGGCGGCTGCGCACGTTCCAGGCGACGGTGCCGATATCGAATCGCGCGGCATTCGAGCGTTGCTGCGCCTGCGCCACCCGATAGCCGCGCTTGCCGGCGGTTTCGATCGGAATGTCCAGGCCCAGGCCATAGGTATAGGGGGATTCGCCGGCCTTGGCATTGCTGGTGTAGCCGAGCGGAAACTGCAAGGCGGGATTGGGGCGCTGTCCTGCCGTCTCGATCACGGCCTGACGGGTGCCTGTCCTAGCCCGGGCGACGTCGAGTTCAGGGCTGAAATAAAACGCGGCCAGGGTCAGCGTCGCCAGGTCCCAAGCGATCGGCCCCGGCTGGCCCGTATCGTCCTGGAGATGTGCGCGCACGTAGCGTTGCAGATCGGGATTGTCCAGCGTGCGCGCCTCGAAGGTTTGCATCAGCGCTGCCGGCGCGATGGGCTGAGCCTGATAGCTTGCGCAACCGGACAAGGCAAGCAGGGCAAGCCATGACACGGGCCGCCATCCGCCAGCGCCCGGGTCGTGCTGTGCTGGCCGGCCGTCGATCATCGGGCCAGCAGCGCCCTGGCACGCAGGACCACGGCGTCGACCGTGAAGCCGTATTCGCGCAGCAGAACGTCGGCCGGGGCCGAGGCGCCGAAGCGTTCGACGCCGAGCATGTCGCCGTGGACGCCGACGTAGCGGCACCACCCCTGGGACACGCCCAGTTCGACCGCCAGCCGCGCCGGCACGTTCGGCGGCAGCACCTGATCGCGATAAGCCTGCGGCTGGGCGTCGAACAGCTCCCAGCTCGGCATCGACACGCAGCGTACGGCGATGCCTTCGTCTTGCAGACGTTCGGCGGCAGCAAGAATGAGTCCGACCTCGGAGCCGCTGGCGATGAGGATCAGCGCCGGCTGGCCATTCCCGGCCTCGCTCAACACATACGCGCCGCGACGCAGCCCCTCGGCGCCGGCATAGCGGCTGCGGTCGAGCGTGGGCACGTCCTGCCGGGTCAGCGCCAGCAGCACCAGACGGTCGCGGGTTTCCACCGCCACCCGCCACGCCACCGCGGTTTCGTTGGCGTCGGCGGGACGAATGAGCGTGAGCTTGGGGATGGCGCGCAGGCTGGCCAACTGTTCGATCGGCTGGTGGGTCGGGCCGTCCTCGCCAAGCGCGATGCTGTCATGGGTGAACACGTGCACCACGTGCACGCCCATCAGCGCGGCCAGCCGGATCGCCGGGCGCATGTAGTCGGAGAAGATCAGGAAGGTGGCGCCGTACGGGATGAAGCCGCCATGCGCGGCCAGTCCGTTGACGATGGCGCCCATCGCATGTTCGCGCACGCCGAAGTGCAGGTTGCGGCCGGCGTAACTCCAGCCGCCGCGGTCGGAGCTCTCGCGGTCCTCGCCGGCTGCGACGGCCGGGTTGAAGTCGCCCATCCCTTTCAGCGCGGTGTGGGTCGACGGGTCGAGGTCCGCTGAACCGCCGACCAGGGCGGGCAGCTTCGGCGCGAATGCATTCATGATCTTGCCGCTGGCGACGCGGGTGGCCATGCCCTTGGCGTCGGCGGGAAAGGCCGGTATGTCCGCGTCCCATCCCGCTGGCAGCTCACCGCGCAGGCGGCCTTGCAACTCGTTTGCCAGTTCGGGGAACGCCCGGGCATAGGCGTCCAGCTGGCCATTCCACTCGGCTTCCGCCCGGGCGCCGCGGTCCACTGCCTCGCGAAAATGCGCCAGCGCCGGCTCCGGCACCCGGAACGGCGGATCGACCGGCCAGCCAAGCTTCTCCTTGGTTCTTTTCACATCCTCGACGCCCAGCGGCGAGCCGTGTGCCTTGTAGCTGTCCTGCTCGGGCGAGCCGAAGCCCAGATGGGTGCGCACCAGGATCAGCGAGGGCCGCGTGGTATCGGCGCGGGCGGCGTCCAGTGCGGCGCCGATCGCGGCCACGTCGTTGCCGTCGGCCACGCGCAGGGTCTGCCAGCCATAGGCTTCGAAGCGCTGGGCGCGTTCCTCGGAAAACGTGATGTCGGTCGCGGCCGAGAGCGAGACCTGGTTGTCGTCATACAGGCAGATCAGCTTGCCCAACCTGAGGTGCCCGGCCAGCGAGGCGGCCTCGGCGGCGACTCCTTCCATCAGGTCGCCGTCGCTGACGATGGCCCAGGTATGGTGGTCGATCGGGGTGTGGCCGTCGCGGTTGTAGCGCGCGGCCAGGTTCGCTTCGCCGATCGCCATGCCGACCGCGTTCGCCAGGCCTTGCCCGAGCGGGCCGGTGGTCACTTCGACGCCGGGCGTGTGGCCGCGCTCGGGGTGACCCGGCGCCTTGCTGCCCCATTGACGGAATTGCTTGATGTCATCCAGCGACAGGCCATAGCCGGTCACATACAGCAGGCTGTACAGGAGCGCCGAGCCGTGTCCGGCCGACAACACGAACCGATCACGATCGACCCAGTGCGGATTGGCCGGATGATGCTTGAGCTGGCGCGTCCACAGCACGTAGGCCATCGGCGCGGCACCGAGCGGCAGGCCCGGATGGCCGCTATTGGCATGCTGCACCATGTCCACCGACAGGAAGCGCAGCGTGTTGATGCAGAGTTGCTCGAGTGGATCGGACATGAGAGCTCCTTCGATCGGTCAGGCGTTGGCGATCGCGCATCGACGATGTCCTGCGCTTTCCACAGCATGCTTTGCAGCGGTCTGTTTCGGTTTGCCCACTGCGACAAGGAAATTGCCTCGAAGTTTTCAAGGCCTTCAATTTTCAAAGGGCAGCCCCCGTTCGACTACCGGGTCCCCTACCCTGTTCGGAAGTTTGGGTGGAAGGGGATTCAGGATGCCGGGTTAAATCCCTCGAATCGACAGGGGCGCATCCAGTTCCGCAGCCACAGCCCTGGCCAACTGTCGCGCTGCGACCTGGATCTCAAGCCCCGGTTCGTCGCCCGGCCTGGCCGAACCTATTTCGATTCCATACAGATCCAGTCGGGCCGGCAGGCTGGCCAGGCCCTGTGCCAGCGATAGCGCATCCAGCACGCCGAGGCCGTGGCTGGACAGGCCATGGTTATAGTTGGGCCAATCCTTCCGATCAAACCGCCGTATCCGGCCGGGCGGGCCGTCGCCTTGCATGGCGTCGATCAGGATGACCCGGGAAGCGTTTTCCAGCAAGGAGATCAGGTTGGCGCCGGGTCGGTCCAGCTTTTCAATGACACAGCCGCCGCCGGTTTGCACACCAAGTGTCAGCAAGGCATCGACGACCAGCCAGCCGGCCTGGTCGTCGCCGGAAGGCGAACCGATGCCGAGGATGCGTAGCGGGCTCATGCGCGCACGACGTTCAGGCGCAGGAAATGCGTGGCGCAGGAAATGCAGGGATCGTAGTTGCGGATGACCTTTTCGCAATGCAGCCGCAGCGCATCGTCCGGATGCGCCAGCCCGAAATTCAGCAAGGACAGCCGCAGGTCTTCCTCGATGCGCGCCTGATTCTGGCTGGTCGGCGGCACGATGCGCGCGTTGATCACGCGGCCGTCCTCATCCATTTCGTAGCGATGCCACAGCAGGCCGCGCGGCGCTTCGGTGCAGCCGACCGCGACGCCGGCGCGCGGCGTGACCGGCACCCAGGGCGAATCCGGCATGCGGTAGTCGTCGAGCAGGCGCAAGGCCTCGTGCAGGGCCAGCAGGATTTCCACCGCGCGCGCCAGCAGGCTGTGGAACAGGTTGCGGCTGGGCAGCGCGAGGCCGCTTTCATCCAGCAGCCGCTTGACGCGTTCAGGCAGGCGGTCGTGGTTGAGATTGAGGCGTGCCAGCGGTCCGACCAGGTAGGGCTGGCCCCGATAATGGCTGAACAACGCGGTGGAATGCGGCTCGTGCCGCTCGGCGAAATGACCGTCGAAGGCGTCGGCGCCGATCAGCAGGCCATCGCTGGCGGCGATGTCGCCGGTTTCGATGGCGTAAGCATTCGGGGAGCGCATGGCGACCGACACGAAGGCCTGATCATCCTGCGGCATCTGAATGCGGGCTGCCCAGCGGATCAGTGCCTCGGCCTCGGGCAGCGCAGCACGCAGTTTGTCCTGCATGTCCCGGATGCGCGCCAGCGAAGGGGCGCCATGGAAGCCGCCGATGCGCACCCCGACCGGATGCACCGAGCGTGCCCCGAACAGGTCCATCAGTTCGTTCCCCAGCGCCTGAATCCGCAGGCCGCGGCGGACTTCGTCCGGCGCGATGCGCGCCAGCTCGATGGCATTGCCGCAGCCGAAGAAGTCGGGCGCCGCCAGCAGATGGATGTGCAGGCTGTGGCTCTGGATCCATTCGCCGCAGTAGAACACCCTGCGCATCGCCTGCGCCCACGGATCGAGCTCGACGCCGAACAGCTTTTCCAGCGACTGCGCCGCGGTGACCTGATACGCCACCGGACAGATGCCGCAGATGCGCGCCACCATGTCGGGGATCTCGGTGTAGTGGCGGCCTTCGAGGAATTTCTCGAAGAAGCGCGGCGGCTCGAAGATGCGCAGGCGCAGTTCGGCGATGTCGCCGTTCTCGATGCGCAAATCGAGCGCGCCCTCGCCTTCGACCCGCGCGAGCACCGGAACATGAATCGCCACGCTGCGTCGTTCAGTCATGACTGCCGGCCCTGAGTTTATCGGCGGCCGCGAGAAACACCGGCGCCTGGCTGTTGATCGACTGGAAGCGTCGCACGACGGCCGCGGGCGTCAGCCCAAGATGGCCGAACTGTGCCGCCAGCGCATCGGTGTTGGCGTTTTCCGCGGGCCCGTAGCAGCCATAGCAGTCGCGCCCGAGGCTGGGGCACAAGGCATTGCAGCCCGCGCGCGTCACCGGCCCCATGCAAGCGATGCCGCGGCTCACCATCACGCAGGGGTAGCCTTGGCGCTTGCATTCGGTACACACCTTGTCGGCGTTGTCGCGCGGCGCCACGCCGAGCAGCAGGGCATTCACCACCGCCAGCATCTGCGGGCCGCTGACCGGGCAGCCCCATAGTTCGAAGTCCACTTTCACGTGGCTGGAAATCGGCGTCGAGCGTTCCAGGCTGGCGATCGCCTCGGGATGGCTGTAGATCTGCGCCACCCATTCCGCGCCGTTGGCCTGGTTGCGCAAGCCCTGGATGCCACCCGAGGTGGCGCAGGCACCGATGGCGATCAGCATGCGGCTGTGTTTGCGGATGCGCCGGATGCGTTCGAGATCATCCGGCGTCGATATGCTGCCCTCGACGAAGGCGACGTCCGCGTCGGTATCCGGATCGAGCGGGCCGGCTTCGGCGAAGTGCACCAGGTCGACGCGTTCGGCGAGCGTGAGGAGAGCTTCGCCGAGGTTGAGAAAGGCGAGCTGGCAGCCATCGCAGGAACTGAATTTGTGCACCGCCACGCGCGGTTTGCAGGCTGTGGGCGCGTTCATCAGAACCCTTTGTGCGCGAGCAAGGCCTTGACCCCGCCCCAGTTGAACACCGGGCCGTCGCGGCAGACAAAGGCGCCGCCCACCTGACAGTGGCCGCAGCGCCCCACCGCGCACTGCATGTTGCGCTCCATGCTGAGGTACAGGCGGGATTCGGGCAGGCCGCGTGCCAGCAGGCTGTCTGCGGCGCTGCGCATCATGCCTTCCGGCCCGCACATCATCGCCACGGCGCATTCCGGGTTGTAGTTGGCGAGCGCGAAGAGCTCGGTCACGCGGCCGACATGCCAGGGCCAGAACGCTGCGCCCTCGCTCGCCGCCACCAGCACCTGGGTGTCCGGCAGTTTCGCCCAGCGCTCGTACTGCTCGCGCCAGATCAGATCCTCGGCGTGCTTCACGCCCTGCACGATGACCAGTTTGCCGAAGCGCTCGCGCCGCCGCAGCACATAATGGATGACCGATACCACCGGTGCGCAGCCGAGCCCGCCGGTCACCAGCACGACATCGCATCCGCTCACTTCCTGCAGCGGCCAGCCGCGCCCGAACGGCCCGCGTATCCCCACCTTGTCGCCCGGCTGCAGCCGCGACAGGCCCTGGGTCACGCGCCCCTGCGCCCGGATGGCGTGGCCGATGACGTCGCGCTCTTCCGGGTCCGACATGATGGAAATCGGCACCTCGCCGACGCCGTAGAGATACAGCATGTTGAACTGGCCGGGAGCGAAGCGGTAGGCCGCCTGCGCCGCCGCGTCGTCGAGGCGCAGCTGCAGGGTGAAGATGGAGGGCGACTCCTGGGTGCGCGACACCACAGTGGCGGCGTGCGGGGGGCCTGCGTCGAGGCTGGGCGGCGCGTTCAAGGCTGCCCGCCTTCCGTCAGTACGGCGACTTCCTCAGTCAGATCGATCCCGACCGGGCACCAGGCGATGCAGCGGCCGCAGCCGACACAGCCGCTGCGGCCGAACTGGTCGTGCCAGGTCGCCAGCTTGTGGGTCAACCATTGGCGATAGCGGCTGCGGATGTCGGCCCGCACGTTGAAACCGTGCAGGTGTCCATGCGCCTCGCCGAAGCAGGAATCCCAACTCCGCACATGCTCGCTGCGCCCACCATCGAGCGCGGGGATATCGGCCTCGGCATGGCAGAAACAGGTGGGGCACACCGCGGTGCAATTGCCGCAGGCAAGGCAGCGCGCCGCCACTGCGTCCCAGCGCGGATGTTCCAGGCGGCTCATCAGGCTGTCGCGCAAATGGCGCCCGGGGAGGCTGCGTGTCTGGGCGGCCGCGGCCGCCTGTCCCTGCTGGCGGGCCGCCTCGATCTGCTGCGCTGTCGCCGGCGCAAGCTTCAGCCCGTTTAGCACGGCTTCCCCCCTGTCGCTGCCGGCCACCGTGACGAAGCCGTCCGCCAGTTCCGCCAGTGCGAGATCATAGCCCGCCGTCGGCGTCGGACCGTCTCCGGTCGAGGCGCAAAAACACGTGGCCGCCGGTTCGGCGCATTGCACCGCGACCAGGAACAGCTGGTCGCGCCGTTGCGCGTACTGTGGGTCGCGCCGGCCTTCGCGCAGGAAATGCGCATCCTGCAGCGCCAGCGCGGCGAGGTCGCAGGCGCGCACGCCGATGATGGCCTGCCTGGTGACCGCCGGCTGCACGGCAGCGAACTGCAGGTGGCCCGCTGCGTCGCGCTCGACGCGCCACAGCGATTCCTGCGGCGCAAAGGTCTGCGGCTTGATCGCCTGCGGTCCATTGGCCCAGGCGAAATAGCGCTTGTGCGGATCGGACGTCAGCCGGTAGCGCCCGGGGGCCTGCTCGGCCTGCAGGCCGCGCGGCAGGTCATTCGGCGACTCAAGTTCGCGCATGACAATGGCGCCGTTCTCCCTCGTCGGCCCCAGACATTGATAACCGAGCGCCATGAGCTCCGCAATCAGCGAAGGCAACTGCGCGAGCGGCAGAAATCCGGCATGATCGGGTCGGGAGAACATGGGTCAGGGACTCCGCTTGGTTTTTCACAGTGTATGCATAAAATCGCATGCAGGACAGGGTTTGCATACAGTCGCGACAGCATCATGTGCTTCGAAAGGCCGTCACGGAGCGTTCGTTATAATGCGCCATTTCCGCAGTCATGAAGGAGTGTGTCATGCAGCAACAACTCGATGTGTTCGTCGCGTCCCTGACGTCTTTCTGGACGCAGCTGGCAGCGTATGTCCCGCAGTTGCTGGCAGCCCTGCTGCTGCTCTTCATCGGCTGGCTGCTCGCCAATCTCGTGCGTACCGGCGTCACCAAGCTGCTCGACGTGCTGCATTTCGATAGTCTGGCCGAGAAAACCGGCATCGAAGCCTTTCTCAAGCACGGCAATCTCGAACTGAGCCTGTCGCGCCTGCTGGCCAAACTGGCGTACTGGGTCGTCATTCTTATTGTCGTCGTCACCGTGGCCAACAGCCTCGGCCTGCACATGGTGGCCGACCTGTTCAACAAGATCGTGCTCTACATCCCCAACATCATCGTCGCCATCCTGGTGCTGGTGTTCGGCGTGCTGGTGGCGCGTTTCATCAACCGCATGGTGTTCGCCTATCTCAACAACATCGGCGTGCAGGGTGCGCTCACCATCAGCACGCTGTCGGAATATGCGGTGATCATCTTCGTGGTATTCGTCGCGCTCGAACAACTCCAGATCGGCACCAGCCTCCTCACCGCGGCGTTCCAGATCGGCTTCGGCGCCATCGGCCTGGCCTTTGCGCTGGCGTTCGGCCTGGGCGGCCGCGAATGGGCGGCGGGCGTGATCAAAAAGATGACGGAGAAGTGAGCCGGAGCCGGGCGGAATGTTCGCCCGGTGACAGGAAATACGGCTAGCGGATCCGCGGCTTGCGGGTGTGCTTGTCCGGCACCCCGCGCGTCTGCCGGCGCGGGCTCGGCGCCATTCCGGCCCATTCCATCACGCGTGCGACCAGGTCGTCGTCGAGTTCCATCTTCTGACCGCGCCGCAGCTGCGGCGGCAGCGCGATCGGGCCGAAACGGATGCGCGTCAACCGCGACACGGTGAGGCCGAAGTGCTCGAACAGCCGGCGCACCTCGCGCTTGCGGCCTTCCTTGATCACCACGCGATACCATTTGTTGGCGCCCTCGCCACCGGCGGCGAAGCAGCTTTGCAGCTGCGCCGGCCCGTCGTCGAGCTCCACCCCGGCCAGCAGCTGCGCAATCATGTCCTCGGTCAATTCGCCCAGCACCCGCACTGCATACTCGCGCTCGACTTCGAAGCGCGGGTGCATCAGCTGGTTGGCGAGCTCGCCCGAGGTCGTGAAGACCATCAGGCCGTCGGTGTTGTAGTCCAGCCGGCCGATGGAAATCCACTTGGCGCCGCGCAGCTTGGGCAGCGCATCAAATACCGTGGCGCGGCCCTTGGGATCGTCGCGGGTGACGATCTCGCCTTCCGACTTGTGGTAGATCAGGATGCGCGTGCGCTTCTCGTCGAAGCGCAGGTAGACGCGGCGGCCGCTGACCTTGACGATGTCGCGCGGCCCGACCTTGCTGCCGATGGTGGCGGTCTCGCCGTTGACCTGCACGCGGCCCTCGGCGATCCATTCCTCCATTTCGCGACGCGAGCCGAGGCCGGCCGAGGCCAGCGCCTTCTGCAGGCGCTCGCTCGGCGCTTCGGGCGCGATCGCCTGCTGCAGGCGGCTCGCTGCACGCCCCATGGGAGCGGTGGGCGAACGGCGGATGGGGGATGCAGGGCGGGCCATATTCAGGAAATCTCGGAAACAGGAGCGACGCGGGCGGTTTCGATCACCGCGCCAAACGTCTGGGGGACGTCATTGTCCGCCAATTCCTCGCGCAATTCAGGAATCAATGCCGTTTCATCCGGGGTGACGAGATTCCCGAGTTCTTCCAGCGGCGGCAGCTCGGACAGCGTGCGCAGCCCAAGGTCGCTGAGAAAATGTCCGGTGGTGCCGAACAGCGCCGGTCGGCCGGGCACGTCGCGATGGCCGATGGCCTCGATCCAGCCGCGCTCTTCCAGCGTCTTGATGATATTGGGATTGACCGACACACCGCGGATGTCCTCGATGTCGCCGCGCGTCACCGGCTGGCGGTAGGCGATGATGGCGAGCGTTTCCAGCACCGCGCGCGAATAGCGCGGCGGCTTCTCGTTCTTCAGCCGCGACAGCCAGGGCTGCATCTCGGCGCGCGTCTGGAAGCGCCAGCCATCGGCCACTTGGATCAGCTCCACGCCGCGGCCGTGCCACTGCGCGCGCAATTCGTCGAGCGCGCGGCGCAGCACGTCGCTGGCGAGGCTCTGATTGGACGCATCCTGCTCGAACATGCGCTTGAGATCATTCAATGTCAGCGGCTCGACCGCCGCCAGCAGCGCCGCTTCCAGCACGACCTTCAGATCATCGGGATTGTCACTCGGTTGCAGATTCATGGAGCTTCACGTAAATGGGGGCAAACGGCTCGGCCTGGGTCACGTCGAGCAGGGTTTCCTTGGTCAGTTCCAGCACCGCGAGGAAGGTGACCACGAGTTCGTGCACGGTCGACGATTCCGGGAACAAGTCCTTGAATTCCATGAACTCGCCGGGTGTCAGCCGCTTCAGGATGCGGCTCATGTGTTCGCGGATCGACAGTTCCTGGCGGCCGATGCGGTGATGGGTGCGATTCTTCGCGCGCGACAGGATCGCCAGCCAGGCCGCGGCGAGTTCTTCCGGGTGCAGGCTGGGCAGGCGCCTGGCCGCTGCCGGCAGGAACACGCTGACGGTGTCGAAATCGCGCCCGGCCTGCGGCAAAGTGTCGAGATGCTGACCGGCGAGTTTCATCTGCTCGTATTCCAGCAGACGGCGCACCAGTTCGGCGCGCGGATCCTCGCCCTCGCCCGCCTCCTCGGCCTGTTCGCGGCGCGGCAGCAGCATGCGCGATTTGATGTCGATCAGCATCGCCGCCATCAGCAGGTATTCCGCCGCCAGTTCCAGACGGGTCGCGCGCGCCGCCTCGACGTAGGCCATGTATTGCTTCGTCAGCGCCGCCATCGGAATGTCGAGGACATCCAGGTTCTGCTTGCGGATCAGGTACAAGAGCAGGTCGAGCGGGCCCTCGAAGGCGTCGAGGAACACCTCGAGCGCGTCGGGCGGAATGTAGAGATCCTGCGGCAGTTCTGTGAGCGGCTCGCCGCGCACCTTGATGACGAGTGCGGGGAGCGCTTCCAGGGGCGGCGGATCGAGAAGCTCGGCTTCGTTCATGCGCGCATTTTACCCGACTCGACTGCCACCCCCAGGGGGTTCGGTGCAGTTAATCCGTTTATCTACAGGCTGAACCAGCCCGACTGCTTGCATTTGACTGGCCGGTCAACTAGTATGCGGTGCATGCATATCGCCACCGACACCCGCTCCCGCATCATCGCCGCCGCCAAGCCGCGCTTCCATTCGCGCAGCTATGCCAACGTGGGCATCCAGGAAATCTGCGAAAGCGCCGGCGTGCAGAAGGGCAGCTTCTACCATTTCTTCCCGTCCAAGCGCGATCTGGTCATGGCCGTGATCGACGAATTCGCCGACGAGTGGGCCCACGGCTTCGTCGCCGAAGCCTTCGACCCCGCCCTGCCGCCGATGGAGCGCATCGACTACCTGGTCGATGCCGCCTACTTCTGGCAGAAGTCGATCAAACAAGTGCACGGCCGCATGCTCGGCTGCATCTTCGGCAACCTGACGCTCGAAGTCAGCACCCAGGACGACATCCTGCGCGCCAAGCTGCTGGCGATCTTTTCGCGCGCGAAATCCCGCTTCAAGGCCACCCTCGAGGAAGCCGTCGTCGCCGGCACGATTTCGCCGCTGGATGCTGACCTGACTGCGGAAGCGATGCTGGCCTATCTCGAAGGCGTGATCCTGCTCGCCAAGTCGCAGAACGATCCCGAGGTGATCTACCGCCTCGGCCCCGCAATCAAGACGCTGCGCGTCGAGACGGCCGCGTGAACGCCATGAAGCCCGGCTGGTTTTTTTTCGTCCCCGGGTTAACCGACCGGTCTAGCGGCAGTGCCCGCCACACCCTTCTGCCGGGCCTTTCCCGGCAGCACAACGCCTTTTCGCCCGGCAATTTTTTTGCCGATTATCTTGACCGAACGGTCATCTACCAGAAGGAGGTCACACGATGAGCACGAACGCCACACAAACCCTGGACACCCGCGGCATGAACTGCCCGCTGCCGATCCTGCGCACCAAGAAAACCCTGTCAGCGATGGGCGCGGGAGAGATCCTCGCGGTCACCTCAACCGACCCCGGTTCGCTGAAGGACATGCAGGCCTTCTGCAAGCAGACCGGCAACGAGCTGATCGCGTCGAGCGCGAACCAGGGCGAATTCGAATTCCTCATTCGCAAGTCATAAGGAGACGACCATGGGCGCACCCGAAAAAATGCTTGCCGAACACCTCGATCCGGCGCTGCTCGACCAGTGGTTCGACCAGCGCTTCGAAGCGAAAATGGCCGAGCGCGAAGCCGCGCACGTGCCGTCCCTATCGATCATCGCCACCAAGGGCACGCTGGACTGGGCCTACCCGCCCTTCATCCTTGCCTCCACTGCCGGCGCGCTGGGCTGGGACGTGTCGGTGTTCTTCACCTTCTACGGCCTCGAACTGCTGAAGAAGGATCTGCACCTGGAGATCAGCCCACTCGGCAACCCCAGCATGCCGATGAAGATGCCGTTCGGTCCGCAATGGCTGAAGGACATCAACTGGCACATCCCCAATGTCGTGATGGCCGGCGTGCCCGGTTTCGAGAAAGCCGCTACCGGGCTGATGCAGCAGACGATGAGAAGCAAGGGCGTCGCCAGCATCGACGAATTGCGCAGCGCCTGCCTCGAAGCCGACGCCAAGCTCTACGCCTGCCAGATGACGGTCGACCTGTTCGGCTATTCGCAGGACGACTTCATCCCCGAGATCGCAGGCTGGATCGGCGCGGCGAGCTTCCTGCCGCAGGCGCAGAAGTCGGATGTGTGTTTGTTTATCTGAGCTATGCCCTGCCCGCGTTGAGCCTGATGTATTAGGACGACGCAGGCATTATCAGAAATCAACTCGAGCTCTTTGAATCCAATGTAGCCAGCGCGACTGAATTTAGGGAGCGCTGGTCTTCTCGCGCGCCCACCCAGGCGAATTGTCATACCCAAATGTTTTGCTAGTCTGGTTCCACTGCCACAGGTACTGATAATCACTGGCTTTCTCTACCCAGTCCACCGGGGTATGCCTGCCGTTAAAGCCATGGTGGATGGTGAAACTCTGTGGACTCTGGATCGCCAAGACTATTCAAATAGACTAGCGCTCGCTTATGAGCTGCTTTATGGATGGCGGGGCTACCTCTGAGCAGTTCGGTGAACCCAGCGATATCTGAGATCTCATCTTTCACACCAAATACGAAGTACATCGGAACGCGAACCGAGTCTCGCTCCTCCTTTGTCATTAGTAGGTAAGCCAAGCCATTGATGTAGCCTTCGATATAGGCTACGTCTTCATACGTCCTTCGCCTGAGTTTCTCTTTCTGTAATTTCAGATATGCCTTGATGACTCCAGCAACCTTGCAACGATGTGAGTACATCCCTGATCCTTTAAGTTTAATGGCACGCTCAAGCGCGTGCATCAAACCGTCTTGATATGACGCTGCAAATATCATTTCTGGAAAGTCAGACACCTTAACGGCATCGTGCAGTAACGCGTGCTCGTTCTGAACGCTATAAAGAAGCTCTACCGCTGAATCGAAGATCTTATCGTCCAGCAGCTCCCCTTGAGCTACTGCGTGCGCCTTAACCTGCGAAATAAAGTAGGCCCCATCAGTCTGGATCGGAATGAAGCCAGAAGCTCTAAATTTTTCGCACTCACTAGCAAACGGCGTTACTACGCACGCCTGCTTGTGGAGAGCGTTCATTTGCATCTTCACAAATTCATAAATAGCGGAGAAATCTGAATCCGAAAGCGAATATCCGATGAAGATGACTGTTTGAGTGGCCAGAATGGTCTTTAAGACTGCGCCGATGATCCCAGAGGTCAGACGGTCTTGACATTGTTGATAGTCTTTTGTTGTTGCCACAATCGAGCCGTAGTTGGCTACCGATCCATGTATCTTTAGTACGCGTCGATCGGCCGCTTCCCAAAACGCCAAATCGGGGTCGGTAACGAAGGGCGTAGCCTGGCAATACTTCTCAAAGTAAGTGTCCCAATTGGTAGTTACGATATTCCGAATCGGGAAGAAAGTTCCGAGCTCTCGGTGAAAGCGGGTAGCAGAGCGGATTAGTTCCGGAAAAGAGTCAATATGATCGAAACGCTCCTTGATCCTATTAAGGAGCTTAAGCCTACCGTTAGGTTGGCGGCAGTACTCCTCCATAAGCTCTGGGAATGCCGGATACGCCTCGTCCTTGCCGATTTCGTTTGCCACTGACTCATAAAATGTGGTCTTCAGGACATTCCTTGTCTCGGTACTAATGCCAGCGCCAGCGAATACTGTGACATTTCCAGTGAGTAATTCACGCATGAGTTCGTCACTAATTTCAAACTCATGATTGTTCCTGCAAAGAACACAATCGCAGTTTTCGGGCTTAGTCTCCATCGGCGCTCAAGGAGGTATAAAGTAATTTAGGCAGCGCAACCTCTGACTCCCCGCACCGGCCAAACCGACACGTTCAGCATGCGCTGCAATTGTTTGATTAAATGGCACTTTATATCCAGCTTATCCGTTAACGCAAACCTGAAAAAATGGGGCCGCAAAAGAACGCAAGGCTTTGGCCCGTACTCCTCACCCAAATACCACCTCCGCCACATCCTGATACCGCCTCGCAAAATGAACCGTCATCCCCGCGCGGATGTGCTCCGGCAGTTTGTCGAAGTCGCGCCGGTTGGCGTCGGGCAGGATAAGTTCGGTGATGCCGACGCGGCGGGCGGCGATGACTTTCTCGCGGATGCCGCCCACCGGCAGCACCTGGCAGGTCAGCATCAGTTCGCCCAACAACCGGGGACAGACCACGGTTTCGTCGGCCCGGGTCGCCGTTTCTTGATAACGTGGTCCCCGATTGCCGCGAGCTTTCTATTGCTCATGTCTCGATCATCTGGAGAAACTGCTCACCTGAAATGATTGGGCAGTGAATCTGGCCGTCGAGGCTCAGCAAATCCCGATCCCCGCTGACGAGACAGTCAGCCTTGCCGGCGACGGCGAGCTGCAGGAAAGGCTGGTCGTAAGGATCGCGACATTCGGGTGCGGCGGGTGGCGGATTGGGTATGCGCACGGTGGCGCACCAAGGCAGGTAGTCCGCCAGCAATTCCTGCTGGGCTGCTTCGTCGAGTTTGAACTTGGGGTAAGCCAGCACGCGGATCAACTCGGCCGTGGTGGCCTTGGAGACGAGCGGCACGCAACGTTGCCCTTGCCAGGCATGACGCAACACGGCAAGCCGGCCGTTGGCGAATACCAGGGCGGAAAGCACCAGATTAGTATCGATGACCACCCGCGGCGGGCGGCTCATTTCTTGCGCTTGACGGCAGGCTGGCGTGCCCAGGCAATGGCGTCGGCGATGTCCTGTTCGTTCAGATCCAGTTCGGCGAGCTTGGCGCGAACGGCGTCGGCTCGCTGGATGCGCACGGGCGTCAGGATGATCTGGCCGCCACGGGTCTGCACGTCGAAGTACTCGACCTCACCCAATGAGTTGGTCACGCTCTTGGGCAGGGTGAGCTGGTTCTTGGAGGTGATTTTGGCAAGCATGGCGCCCTCGCCGTCTAAGTAAGGATTCCTTACATTATTCGCAAATCAGGCGAAAGACAAGTCGTTCGCAGTGCTCACCCGAACACCACCCCCACCACATCCTGATACCGCTTCGCAAAATGCACCGTCATCCCGGCGCGGATGTGGTCGGGCAGCTTGTCGAAGTCGCGCCGGTTGGCTTCGGGCAGGATGAGTTCGTGCAGGCCGATGCGTCGTGCGGCGATGACCTTTTCGCGGATGCCGCCGACCGGCAGCACCTGGCCGGTAAGCGTGAGTTCGCCGGTCATGGCGAGCGGGCGCGGGATCTTTTTGTTCTTCGCCAGCGAAAGCAGCGCCGTAGCCATGGTGACGCCGGCGCTGGGGCCGTCCTTGGGCGTGGCGCCTTCGGGCACGTGCAGATGCACGAAGCTCTTGTCGAAGAAGGTCTGGTCTGCGCCGTAGCCCTTGAGGTGCGAGGCGACGTAGCTGTAGGCGATCTCGGCCGATTCCTTCATCACATCGCCGAGCTTGCCGGTGAGCTTGAAGCCGCGGTTGAGGGTGTGGACGCGCGACGCCTCGACCGGCAGCGTGGCGCCGCCCATCGCGGTCCACGCCAGGCCGGTGACGACGCCGACGCCGGTGAGCGGTGTTTCCTTCGTGAACACGGGCTTGTCGAGATAGGCCTCGACTTCCTTGACGCCGATCTTGATCGGGGTGGCGGCGCCGCCGAGGATCTTCACCACCGCTTTTCTGGCCACCCGCCCCAGCTGCTTCTCCAGGTTGCGCACCCCGGCTTCGCGGGCGTAGCCCTCGATCACGTGGCGGATCGCGCCTTCGCTGATCGTGAGCTGGTTCTTCTTCAGTCCGGCCCGTTCGAGCACGCGCGGCCACAGGTGGTGTTTGGCGATGGCGAGCTTTTCCTCGGTGATGTAGCCGGAGAGGCGAATGACTTCCATGCGGTCCAAGAGCGCCGACGGGATGCTGAAGTCGTTCGCGGTGCAGATGAACAGCGCCTTGGACAGGTCGAAGCGCACGTCGAGGTAATGGTCGAGGAAATCGGCGTTCTGCTCGGGGTCGAGCACTTCCAGCAGCGCGCTCGCAGGATCGCCCTGGTAGCTGGCGCCGATCTTGTCGACCTCGTCGAGCATGATGACGGGGTTGGCCGAGCCGACCTCCTTCAAGGCCTGCACGAACTTGCCCGGCATCGCACCGATGTAGGTGCGGCGGTGGCCCTTGATTTCGGCCTCGTCGCGCATGCCGCCGACCGAGAAGCGGAAGAACTTGCGCCCCAGCGCCTCGGCGACCGATTTGCCGATCGAGGTCTTGCCGACGCCTGGTGGGCCGATCAGCAGCAGGATCGAACCTGCCATCTCCCCGCGCATCGCGCCGACGGCGAGGAACTCGATGATGCGCTCCTTCACGTCCTCCAGTCCGTCGTGGTCGCGATCGAGTATCTTGCGCGCGCGGTCGAGGTCGATCTTGTCCTGGGTGTGCACGCCCCACGGCAGCACGCTCAGCCAGTCGAGATAATTGCGGGTGACGGTGTATTCGGGCGAGCCGGTCTCCAGCAGCGACAGCTTGTGCATTTCCTCGTCGATGCGCTTCTTCGCCTGCTCGGGCAGCGTCAGCTTGGCGATGCGCTCGTTGAAGGTATCGAGTTCGGCCGTCTTGTCGTCCTTGGCGAGGCCCAGTTCTTTTTGTATGGCCTTCAACTGCTGGCGCAGAAAGAATTCGCGCTGCTGCTCGCTCATCTTCTCGTCGACTTTTTCGCGGATGTCCGACTGCAGGCGCGCGACGTCGAGTTCCTTCTTCAGCAGCACCAGCACCTTTTCCATGCGCTTCTTCAGGCTGAAGGCCTCCAACACGTCCTGCAGCGCCTGCTTCGACGCGGTGGTGAGGCTGGCGGCGAAATCGGTCAGCTGGGAAGGCTCGTTGGGTCCGAAGCGGTTGAGGAAGAACTTCAGCTCTTCCGAATACAGCGGATTGAGCGGCAACAGTTCCTTGATGGTGTTGATGATGGCGATCGAATAGGCACGAATTTCCTCCGATTCCGCCTTGCCGGTCTCGTTCGGATAGTCGACCCGGACCTTGTAGGGCACCGTGTCGGACAGCCATTCGACGATGCGAAAACGCTTGGCGCCCTCCGCAATGAACTGCATCTTGCCGTCGGAACGAACCGGGTGATGGATGCGCACCACGGTTCCCACCGTGCGGAAATCCGCACGCTTGACGTCGTCGGTGTTGTCCGGCTTGACCACCACCAGGCCCACCATGTGATGCGGGGTCTCGCCGATGGCCTCCACCGTCGACAGCCAGGGCGCCTCGTTCATCAGCAGCGGCAGGGTTTGTGCCGGGAAAAACGGCTTTTCGGTCAGCGGCAGCAGAAAGAGCTCGGACGGCAGCACCGGCGCAGCCGGCAGCTGGCGTTCATCGGGGAGGACTTCGCCTTCGAGCGGGTCATTGGGCATGGTCTGATCTTCTCAATCCTGAAAGCAGAACTGGAAGTATCGGGCCTATCCGCCCGTTTTCAAGGCCGGGGCGGGTTGGGACGGACCGGAATTTCCTCGACCGTGTCCGGCATGCCGGACAGGATCATCAATTCGACCCGCCGGTTGCGCGCGCGCCATTCCGCCGTGTCGTTGGAGGCGATCGGCTGGCTGGCCTCGCGTCCGATGGCGGACAGGCGTGCGGGTGCAATGCCGCTGTCGGCCAGCAGCCGGACCACGCTGGTGGCACGAACCGCCGACAATTCCCAGTTGGAGGCAAAAATCGAATTGCTGATCGGCACGTTGTCGGTATGGCCGGTGACTTCCAGGTTGAACGGCTCGTTCTTCAGTCTTTCCGCCACGGCACGCAGCACCGCCAGCGATTGCGTCTCGAGTTCGGCGCGACCGGGCTGAAACAGCACATTCGCATTGATTTCGATGCTGACGCCACGCCGGCTCTGCGTCACCCGCACCTTGCCCTCCTTGACCAGCGGCGCCATGACGTCGAGCAGATTGCTGGCCACCTCGGTCATGTGGGCCTGCTCCTCCACCGCCTGCTGCTGTTTCAGCGTGCGTTGCCTGACTTCGGGCGGCAGCGTGACCGTGGGCAGTTGTGGAACCGGCGCATCGCTCGACGGCGTCCTGCCGAAGGCATCGCCCAGCGAGCTGGCAAGAATGCGGTATTTGTTTTCGTTGACGGCCGAGACGGCGTACATCACCACAAAAAACGCGAACAGCAGCGTGATGAAATCGGCGTACGAAATCAGCCAGCGATCATGGTTCTCATGGTCATAGGCAATGCGGCGGCGACGGCGGCGCATCAGAGGTAGCCCTTGAGACGGGCCTCGATGATGCGCGGGTTGTCGCCCTGGGCAATGCCCATGAGGCCGTCGCAGATGATTTCGTGCTCGCTCACCCGGCGTGCGA
This sequence comes from Hydrogenophilales bacterium, assembly GCA_016195805.1. Lineage (GTDB taxonomy): Bacteria > Pseudomonadota > Gammaproteobacteria > Burkholderiales > Thiobacillaceae > Thiobacillus. The sequence goes on along the minus strand of JACPYT010000017.1, from coordinate 18,107 downwards.
TGGAGAATTTGATCCTGTTGGCAATCGGCAGGAACACCAGGTTGGCGAGGCCGACGCCGTAGATGGTGGCGACAAAGGCGACCGCGATGCCCGCACCCAGTTTGCTCGGGTCGGACAGGTTTTCCATCACGTGGATCAGGCCGATCACCGCGCCCAGGATGCCCAGCGTGGGCGCGTAGCCGCCTGCCGCCTCCCACACGCGTGCGGCCTGGCGTTCCGCGGTTTCGAAGCCGACGATCTGCACATCGAGCACGTCGCGCAACTTGGTCGCGTCGGCGCCGTCGATCAGCAATTGCAGCCCCGTCTTCTGGAACGGGTCGCGCGTCATGTTGACGTGTTTTTCCAGCGCCAGCATGCCCTCCTGACGCGCAGTGTGCGACCACTGGACGACGCGTCGGATGAGTGCAGCCCCTTCCGATTCGGGCGGACGGAACGCCCACTTCATCATGCGCACCCCTTTCATGAACACCGGGAACGGATGGTGCAGCAGCACCGCAGCCAGGGTGCCGCCCACCACGATGACGAATGCAGCCGGCTGCATGAATAGGCCGACATGGCCGCCTTCCATCGCCTGGCCACCGAGGACGGCGGCCGCCGCCAGCCCGAGCCCGATCAGGCTGCCACGATCCATGCATCTTCCTTCAGTTTGGCGCGCAGCCGCGCGATGGCCTGGCCGTGCAGCTGGCAGATCCGGGATTCGCTGACGCCGAACACTTCGCTGATCTCGCGCAGGTTGAGTTCCTGTTCGTAGTAGAGCGACATCAGCAGCTGTTCGCGTTCGGGCAGATTCTCGATGCCGGCGATGATGCAGGCACGCAGGTTGGCGTCGAGCAGTTGCGGCAAGGGCATGCTCGCCTCGTCCGCCGACTGCTTGTCGAGAAAGGAATCGTCCTCGTCCGATTCGCCGAAATCCTCGAAGTACAGGAGCTGATGGCCTCGCGCGTCACCGAGCATGGCCTGGTATTCCGCCAGCGGGATTTTCATGGATTCCGAGATTTCGGTTTCGCTGGGCTGTCGTCCCAATTTATGTTGGAGCGCACTGATCGCCTGCTCGATCTTGCGCATCGATTGCCGCGCGCTGCGCGGCATCCAGTCGGACTGGCGCAGTTCGTCGATCATCGAGCCGCGGATGCGCTGGATGGCATAGGCTTCGAACTGCGCGCTCTGCGCCTCGTCGTAGCGGCTGATCGCGTCGAGCAGGCCGATCATGCCGGCCTGCACCAGGTCGTCCTCCTCCACGCTGGGCGGCAGCCGTCCCATCATGTGATGCGCCAGGCGTTTCACCATGGGCATGTATTGCGCCAGCAGGTCGTTCTTCTCGCCCTTTTCGCTTTTGCCGGTTGCGGTATACATCCCTATCTCCTGTAGGCTTCCATCAGGCGGCCGCCCTGGATCACGCGCTGCATGAACCCGCCGACGCTGCCCAGGCTGGCGGGCTGCGGCCAGCGCAGCAGGCCGTCGGCCAGCTTGCGGAACTGCGAGGTCGATTGCGCGACCGGAAATGCCTCCACCACCGAGGTGCGCAAATGGCCCGCACGGGTCAGGCGCTCGTCGAGCGGAACATAGCCCAGGTAGTCGACCGACACGCCGAGATACTGCTCGGCGGTGTGCGCGAAATTGCGGGCGACGGCCTGTGCCTGCTCGGGCGATTCGATGCGATTGAGCAGCAGGCGGAACTGGCGCTTGCCGAAATTCTGCGCCAGCCGCTTCACCAGCGTGTAGGCCTGGGTGATCGCCGTGTTGCCGGGCGGCAGCACCACCATGATTTCGGAGGCGGCAAGACCGAGCGGCAGCGCATCCGGATCAGTCGCCTCCTCCATGTCCACCAGCACCACGTCGACGCCGCATTGCAGACGGTTGAAGCTCTGCGCCAGCCATTCCTGGTCGCGTTCGGACAGACGCCCGAGCCGGCTGAAGCCGCCGCCCAGCGGCAGCACCTGCACATTGTCCGGGCCGTTGAGGATCAGCGCATCCAGCGTGCAATGCCCGGCCAGCACGTCCGCCACGTCATGGCGCGGCGTCAGGCCCAGCGCGGCGCACGCGCCGCGGCCGTGCCGGTCCTGGTCGACGATGAGGACGTCGCGGCCGGAGCGCGCCAGGGCGACGGCCAGATTGGCCGTCGCGGCGGTCTTGCCCGCGCCCTGCTGGCCCGACATCACGGTAATGACCTGAAACCCGGACTGCCCCAGCAAGCGGCGCAGTCCGGCGGCCTGATCGCTGACGAATTTATCCAAGGGCCACCGCGCTTTCACGATGCAGGGTTTGAGTACCGGAAAGCGCAAAGGCCAGTTCGCTGTCGTCCAGCTGCCACGGCGATGACTGCGTGCGGGCCTTGAAGGCGCGATGGATGAGGTACTGGCGATTGGCCAGATGCAGGTCTTCGGGCACGCGCTGGCCGGTCGCCAGGTAGTGCACGTTCAGTTCGTGGCGGATCGCGCAATCGAGCGCCGGGCCGAGGCTCGCCGCCTCGTCGACCTTCGACAGGATGCAGCCGTCCAGCCCGCGCGCCTGATACGCCTGCACCACTTCGTTCAGGGTGTCGCCGTGGCTGGTGGCGTTGAGCAGCAGCAGGCGCTTGATCTGCTTGCCGGCCTGGCACAGCATCTCGACCTGCTCGGCGACGGCCTGGTCGCGCTGGCTCATGCCGACGGTGTCGATCAGCACGGTGTGCTTGTTGCGGAGCTCGGACAGCGCCAGCCGCAGGTCGGCGGCATCGCGCACCGCGTGCACGGTCACGCCGAGAATCTTGCCGTAGATGCGCAGCTGCTCGTGGCCGCCGATCCGGTAGCTGTCGGTGGTCAGCAGCGCCAGCTTGTCGGCGCCGTGGCGCACCACGAAGCGCGCCGCCAGCTTGGCGGTGGTGGTGGTCTTGCCGGCGCCGGTCGGTCCCATCAGGGCGAACACGCCGCCGGCGTCGAGCATGTCGGTTTCGCTCTGCATCACGTTCAGACGCTTCATCAGCGTGTTCTTCATCCAGGCCTGCGCCTGCTCGGCGTCGCCTTTCGGCAGGGTTTCCAGCATCTCGCGCGCCAGGGTGGCGCTGAATCCTGCCGCCAGCATGTCGCGCATCACCGCGGCACCGGACGGATCGCGTCCCGGCAGGTCGCGCCAGGCCAGATCCGCCAGCTGGCTTTCCAGCCGCATCTGCATCGACTTGATCTCGCTGATGACGCTTTGCGCCAGCTGGGCGCTGTCCTCGCTGGGCACGGCGACGCGTTCGATCAGGCGGCGCTTGATGGTGACCGCAGGTTCCGGCTCGATCCGCTCGTCCTCGACCGGCTCCGCACGCATCGGGGCGGACATCGGCGCTTCCACGACCGGCGGCGCCATCGCGGCGATGTCCTCCGCCGGCAGGGCCAGCACCTCGACGCCCCCCTCGACCGCGCGGTTGGAGAGGATGACTGCGTCGGGTCCGAGCGCGTCGCGCAGCTGGCGCATGGCCTCACGGGATGTTTTGGCGACGATACGTTTGACGTTCATGCTGCTCCTCCTACCAGGGAAGTCACTTTGATCTGTTTGCCTTCAGGCACTTCGGCGTGTGAAAGCACTTTGAGTTGCGGCACCGTGCGCCGCAGGAAACGTGCGAGTAGCGGACGCAGCACGGCCGGCGTCAGCAAAACCGGGGGATGGCCGAGCGCTTCCTGCCGCTGCGTCGAGGCCTGGGTCCGTTCCAGCAGGGCGTCGGCCAGCCCCGGCTCCATGCCGGCTGCGTCGTGGCCTGCCTGGAGCGTCTGCAGCAGCAGGCGTTCCAGCCCCTGGTCGAGGGCGATCACCGGCAGTTCGCTGGACGCGCCGTAAATCTGCTGCACGATCGAGCGGCCCAGCGCCACCCGCACCAGCGAGGTGAGTTCGTGCGGATCCTGCACGCGCGCGGCATGCTCCAGCAGCGTGTCGATGATGGTCCGCATGTCGCGAATGGCCACGCCTTCGGTGAGCAGGTTCTGCAGCACCTTCTGCACGCTGGAAAGCGGCAGCAGCTTCGGCACCAGGTCTTCCACCAGCTTGGGCGCGCTCTTGCCCAGATGGTCGAGCAGCGCCTGCGCTTCCTGCCGCCCCAGCAGCTCGGCTGCATGCTGCGTCAGCAGATGATTCAGGTGGGTGGCCACCACGGTGCCCGGATCGACCACGGTGTAGCCCATGGCCTGCGCCTGCTCGCGCAGGTCGGACTCGATCCACACGGCCGGCAGGCCGAAGGCGGGATCGCGCGTGGCGACGCCCGGCAGCGCGGTGGCGACGCTGCCGGGATCGATGGCAAGGAAGGAACCGGTGCGCACTTCGCCGCTGCCGATCTCGACGCCCTTGAGCGTGATGCGGTAGCTGTTCGGATTGATCTCGAGGTTGTCGCGGATGTGCACGGCGGGCGGCAGGAAGCCGATTTCGCGTGCGAATTTCTTGCGGATGCCCTTGATGCGGCGCACCAGTTCACCGTCGGCGGCGCTGTCCACCAACGGAATCAGGCGATAGCCGACTTCCAGTCCCAGGGTATCGATGGGCGCGACGTCTTCCCAGCTGGCTTCCTGGGATTCGACGGCGGCAACGGGTGCCGTCTCCACTTCGGACGGAGCCGCCTCCTGCTTCCGGCTCCCCTTCCAGGCCAGCCAGACCATGCCGCCGGCCAGCAGCAGGAAGGCGAGGTTCGGCATGCCCGGAATCATGCCCATCATGCCGAGAATCGCCGCGGTGATGTAAAGCGCCTGCGTCTTGTTGAACACATTGGACAGCATCTGCCCGGCGATGTCTTCCTCGGTGCTGACGCGGCTCACGATGATGCCGGCGGCGATCGAAATGACCAGTGCCGGAATCTGCGCGACCAGGCCGTCGCCGATCGCCAGCAGCGTGTAGTTCTGCGCGGCGTCCGCCAGCGACAGGCCGTGCTGCATCAGGCCGATGACCAGGCCGCCGACGATGTTGATCAGCAGGATCAGGATGCCGGCAATGGCGTCGCCGCGCACGAATTTCGAGGCACCGTCCATGGAGCCATAGAAGTCGGATTCCTGGGCGATTTCGGCACGGCGCCGGCGTGCTTCGTTCTCGTCGATCAGGCCGGCGTTGAGGTCGGCATCGATCGCCATCTGCTTGCCCGGCATCGCATCGAGGGTGAAGCGCGCGCTGACCTCGGCGATGCGCCCGGCGCCCTTGGTGATGACGATGAAGTTGATCACCACCAGGATGACGAACACGATGATGCCGACCGCGTAATTGCCGCCGACCAGGAAATGGCCGAAGGCCTCGATCACCTTGCCCGCCGCATCCGGGCCGGTATGACCATGCAGCAGCACGACGCGGGTGGAGGCGACGTTGAGCGACAGCCGCAGCAGCGTCGAAAGCAGCAGCACTGTGGGGAAGGCGGCGAAATCGAGTGCTTTCTTGGTCGACAGGCCCACCAGCAGCACCATGATGGAGAGCGCGATGTTGAAGGTGAACAGCATGTCGAGCGCGAACGGCGGCAGCGGCAGCACCAGCATCGCCAGGATGAGGACGATGAACGTCGGTGCCGCCAGCGCACGGGCATTGGTGCTGCTGAACAGGCTGGAAAGGCTCAGGGTGCTATTCATGCGGTGGCCTGCAGCGGGTCGAGTTCAGGCGGGACCGGCAAGGCGGTCGGTGCCTCGGGATAGGCGCCCCCCAATTGCTGGAAATGGCGCAACTGGAATACGTAAGCCAGCACTTCGGCCACCGCCGCATAGAGGGTGGCCGGGATTTCGTCGCCGAGTTCGGTGTGGCGGAACAGCGCACGCGCCAGCGGCGGCGCTTCCAGCAGCGGCACCTTGTTTTCGGCGGCCAGTTCGCGGATACGGGCGGCGACTGCATCCGCGCCCTTGGCCACCACGCGCGGCGCGCCCATCTTGCCCTCGGTGTACTTGAGCGCCACCGCGTAATGGGTCGGGTTGGTCACCACGACGTCGGCGGTGGGGACTTCGGACATCATGCGGCGGCGGGCTGCTTCGCGTTGCTGGGCACGGATGCGTGCCTTGATATGCGGGTCGCCTTCCGATTCCCGGGCTTCCTGGCGCAACTCTTCCTTGCTCATCTTGAGCTTGTTGAAGTAGCTCCAGAGCTGATAGGGCAGATCGAGCACGACGATGAAAATCATCGCACCCGAGGCCAGCAGGAACACCTTGCCGATGAGGTTGCCCATGTGCTGGATGGCGCCGGACGGCTCTTCCATGCTGAGCGAGAAAATCGCATCGAGGTTGGACCAGATCAGCCAGGCCGCAACCACGCCCAGCAAGCCGACCTTGGCCAGCGACTTGACCAGCTCGACCAGGCCCTGCGTGGAGAACATGCGCTTGATGCCGGACAGCGGGTTCAGCCGCTTGAAGTCCGGCACGAAGGCCTTGGTACTGAACAGCCAGCCGCGCAGCAGCAGCGGAGACGCCAGGACCGCGACCACCACCAGGGCCAGGAAAGGTGCCAGCGCCAGCGCGGCCGCCATGAACTGGTCCGACAGCTGCGTCATGACGTAGGCGCTATCGCGTGCGATGGCCGGATCGAACTGCAGTCCGCCGCGCATGATCTTCGACATGGTCTGGCCGAGGCTGCTGGCCATCATCCACAAGGCTGCGCCGCTGGTCATCAGCACGACGAACGTGGCCAGCTCGCGCGATTGCGGCACCTGGCCTTCTTCGCGCGCTTTCTCCAATCGCTGTGGCGATGGGGCTTCTGTCCGTTCCTGATCGCTTTCTTCAGCCATCCCTGATTTCACCTGGTTAGAGGGAACCGCCTTGTGCGCATGCGCAAGACGGGCTTTCTACAGGCTGAATTATTGGTCATGCCCGGCGCGGGCAATCAGGGGAATAAGGGTGGATTTGGCCTGCTATTTTGCGCCAAGCGGCGCGGGGACGGGCTTACCTGAAGCGTTGGCCTTAGTCACTTCGCCACGTGCATCCTCGGCGTCGTCCGTGCTCACGCCGCTGGCCTCCTTGGTGATCGCTTCCTCGGTGCGCTTGTTCATCACGATGATGCTGATGCGGCGATTGACCGGATCGTGGGGTGCGGCATTGCCGAATGGAACGGACGACGCCAGGCCGACCACGCGCAGAACCTTCGACTCATCCATGCCGCCGGCGATCAGTTCGCGGCGCGAGGCATTGGCGCGATCGGCCGACAGTTCCCAGTTGCTGTATCCGCGCGCGCCGTTGGCGTACGGGGTGGCATCGGTATGGCCCGACAGGCTGATCCGGTTCTGCACGTCATTCAGCATCTTGCCGATTTCGTGCAGGATGATCTTGGTATAGGGCTGCAGTTGGGCGCTCGCCAGGTCGAACATGGGCCGGTTCTGTTCGTCGACAATCTGGATGCGCAGGCCTTCGCTGGTGATGTCGATCAGCAGTTGCCGCTTGAATTGTTTGAGGGTGGGGTTGGCGTCGATCGCCACTTCCAGGCGCGTTTTCAACTGCTTGAGCTTGGCTGTTTCGATGCGCTCGATCTCGGCCTGGGCGGCTTTCAGGTTGTAGGTTTTCTTCTCGGCCTTGGTATCGCCTCTTTTGATCTGCCCTTCCTTGCGCGTCAAGTCGTGCCCGCCCCCCTTGATCACGCTGGAGCTGTCGCCGCTGCCCGAGCCCCCCTGCATGGCCACCTTGAGCGGGGTCTTGAAATATTCCGCGATACCTTCCAGATCACCCTTGGTGGTCGATCCCAGCAGCCACATCAGCAGGAAGAACGCCATCATGGCCGTCACGAAATCGGCATAGGCAATCTTCCAGGCGCCGCCATGGTGGCCGCCCGCAACCTTCCTGACGCGCTTGATGATGATGGGTGCTTTTTGCTCGCTCATTTATGCACCATGGGGGCCCGTTCCCTTAGCGGGAAATCAGCGCGATTTCGCGCTCTTGACGTGCTCTTCCAGTTCGCTGAAGGAAGGACGCTCCGTCGAGAACAGCACCTTGCGCCCGAACTCGACCGCGATCGCTGGCGCATAGCCGTTGATGCTGGCCAGCAGGGTCACCTTGATGCACTGGAACATCTTGGTCGACTCGTGCAGTTTCTGTTCGAGCAGGGTGGACAGCGGGCCGACGAAGCCGTAGGCCAGCAAAATACCGAGGAAGGTCCCGACCAGCGCATGCGCAATCAGGATCCCCAGTTCCGCGGGCGGCAGGCCAACCGATTCCATGGTGTGCACCACCCCCATCACCGCCGCCACGATGCCGAATGCGGGCATGCCGTCGCCCAGCTTGGCAACGACGTGCACCGGCACCTCGCCTTCGTGATGATGGGTTTCGATTTCGTTGTCCATCAGGTTTTCGATCTCGAAGGCATTCATGCTGCCGCTCACCATCAGGCGCAGATAGTCGGTCAGGAACTCGATGATGTGATGATCCGCCATGATCGTCGGATACTTCGTGAACAAGGGGCTGTTCTCGGGCGCGTCGACGTCGGCTTCCACCGACATCAGGCCTTCCTTGCGGATCTTGGTCAGCAGTTCATACAGCAGCGCCATGATGTCCATGTACAGGGCGCGCGTGTATTTCGATCCCTTGAAGACGGTGGGCAGCGCCTTCAGGGTGGACTTGACGGCCTTGTTGTTGTTGCCGACCAGGAATGCGCCGGTGGCGGCACCGCCAATCATCAGCAGTTCGACCGGCTGCAACAGCGCCGCCAGATGTCCGCCTGCCAGCGCAAAGCCGCCAAAGACGCTGGCCGCTACGACAATATATCCAACAATGACTAGCACGACCGTCCGTCCCTTTTGATTGATACGCCGGGTGGGAGACCGTCCCACCCTGTCCGGTCTGCAGCAGTCAAAGCCGGCGCTCTCAAGGTGAAGATTCGACCAAACCGAAAAAAACTTGATGGCGCAGCGCGAGTATTTACGCCTTGCCGCACCTCACATCCGCCAGGCATACAACGTATGGCGTGCGCCTGCATCCTGCTCCACCACGTGATCCGGCTGCCGCCCCGTCACCGGGAATGCCAGGCTGATGAACAGCGTGCCGCGGCACATCTGGGCCTGGGCCTGTTGCCACAGGGCGGGCATGGCCGCGGGAGAGAGGAAGGCAAACACGACATCGAATCGGGCCAGATCGAGGGTCGTGTAATCGTTCCGCATGAAATTGACCTGACTGCCCCTGAACCAGGCACGCATTCGGCTGATGAGCCAGGGAGCCGGGGCAATTTCAGTGCCGTATAAACGGCTGTCTGGAAACCGGGATTCCAGATAGAACGGTACGCCGCCCAGACCGCTGCCAAGGTCGATGAAACGGAAGGGTTGCGTCTGCGGCAACAGGGATGCCAGGTTCTGCCAGGCTTTGCGGCCAGACAGGAACAAGGGTACTCGGGTGCGGAACGTGCTCCAGTAGAACAGGAGCAGCAACACGAATGCAACAAGATAGACCCAGGCCGGCAGGCCGGCCTGCCGGGCCAGCAGCGTGGCTGGCAGGAAACCGAGATGCAGCGGCGGCCACCAGGCGGGTTGCCCCCACGCACGGCTCAAGCCCGCGGCCAGCGCCGCTTGTGCGAGAACAAGTTGCCAGAGAATGGCCTGATATGAAAATGAGATCTGGAGCAGATAGTTCAGGAAAATGGCCGCCAGCAAGGCGGCGCACTGGATGGCGAGCGACTGGAAGCTGACCGGCAGGCGCGCCATCACCGGACTCCCGGGGAGAGCGGTCAGGCCGCGGCGGTCAGTTCGATCTGGGCGGCGGCCTTGGCCTTGCGGGTCTTGCCTGCGCGCGCCGGCATGTTGCACAGGCCGCATACGTACTGGTTGTGCAGGTCGTCCGGATGGACCACGAAGTGGCCGCCGCAGTCGCTGCACACGGCCGTTTCGAGCATGCGGTTTTCGAAGAAGCGGTTTAGCGTCCACGCACGGGTGAAGCTCAGGACTTCTTCGATCTGGTTGGTATGCAGGTATTCCTGATACAGGCGGTAACTCTTGAGCACGGCCTCGATGCCGCTGCAATCGCTGTTCTTCGTGATGTAGCGGTGAATGTTGATGAACAGCGAGGAATGCACGTTGGGCAGCCAGGTCAGGAACCAGTCGGTCGAGAACGGCAGCATGCCCTTGGGCGGCGACACGCCTTTGACTTCCTTGTACAGCTTGAGCAAGCGCTCGCGCGACAGCGTGGTTTCGGACTCCAGCACCTGCGGGCGGGCGCCGAGTTCGATCAGTTCGATCGCCAGCTGGGTGTCGCGCATCTCGGTCAACAGACTTTTCTTGCTCATGAAGCCATTCCCCTCTTATTGTTCGGCGTTCCGCGACAGAATCAGGCCAGGGCTTCCACTGCCTGGCCTGCCATCAGGATGGCGGCGTGCGACTGTGCGATGGCGCGATCCTTGGTGTAGCTGGTCAGCATGTTCAGAACCACGCCGCCGTCGAAGCGGAAGCGCGACACCATCATGCCGGAAGCGGCAAGCTTGAGAATTTGTGCGGGGGTCAGCGCCTCGATCAGGTCGGCTACGTCTTGGCTGATGCCCAGACGAAAGACGGCGGTGGCCTTGTCGTGTTGGATCATGTTCTGCGCCAGCATCAGGTAGTTCAGGTTGACGTCGCGCATTTCGTCCAGCATTTCGTCCAGTTTCATTTTGCCGTCCTTCTTCGTTGAACTTTTTTCGAATTTCACGCTTAAGTCAGCGTGCTGGATTCGTTATCGGACGGCATTCCGGAAAGCTAATGTGGACAAGCGCTGTATTGTGGGTCGGAAACGAACAACCCTCGATGTAGGTGTTTGTCTGACACGCGCCTTTCCTCACTGCCAGCCATAGCGTCGGGTGTAGAAGCCTTTCATGGCCTGCGTCAGGCCCATATAGCCGAGCAGGATCAGCGGCAGAAAGGCGAAATAGAGCGGCGGCGGCGCCTGCAGCCTGAAATAGTGCGCCAGCGGCCCCAGCGGGAGGAAGATGCCGACTGCCATGATGAGACCGGTCATCACCAGTAACGGTGGCGCCGCCCGGCTCTGGAGGAACGGAACCTTCGGGGTGCGGATCATGTGCACGATCAAGGTCTGCGTCAGCAGTCCGACGATGAACCAGCCGGACTGGAACAAGGTCTGCTGTGCCGGGGTGTTCGCCCCGAACACGAACCACATCATGAGGTAGGTCGTGATGTCGAAGACCGAGCTGATCGGTCCGAAGAACAGCATGAAGCGTCCGATGTCGCCCGGCTGCCAGCGCTGCGGCTGCTTCAGGAGTTCCTCGTCGACATTGTCGAACGGGATCGCGATCTGCGAGATGTCGTAAAGCAGGTTCTGCATCAGCAGCTGCATGGGCAGCATCGGCAGGAAAGGAAGAAAAGCGCTGGCCGCCAGCACCGACAGGACGTTGCCGAAGTTCGAGCTGGCCGTCATGTTGATGTACTTGAGCATGTTGGAAAAGGTCCGGCGGCCTTCCAGCACGCCCTCTTCCAGCACCATCAGGCTCTTTTCCAGCAGGATGATGTCGGCCGCCTCCTTGGCGATGTCGACCGCCGTGTCGACCGATATGCCGATATCGGCCGTGCGCAGGGCCGGCGCATCGTTGATGCCGTCCCCCATGAAGCCGACCACGTGGCCGTTCGCTTTCAGGAGCCGCACGATGCGCGCCTTGTGGGTGGGCGTGAGCCTGGCAAAAACATTGGCTTCCTCGATGGCCGTTCCCAGTTGTGCATCGTCCATGCGCTCGATGTCCGAACCGAGCAGCACGCCGCGGTGCTCGAGCCCCACTTCGCGGCAGATCTTGGCCGTGACCCGCTCGTTGTCGCCGGTCAGCACCTTGACCGCCACGCCGTGCCTGGCCAGCGCCTGGAGCGCGGGGGCCGTGCTTTCCTTGGGTGGATCAAGGAAGGCGACGTAACCGACCAGGATCATCTCCCTTTCGTCAGCCACGCCATAGTTTTCCTTCGCCGGCGGCACCTCCTTCACGGCCACGGCCACCACGCGCAGCCCCTCTTCGTTCAGGGTGGAGGTCACGTCCCGGATGCGCGCCAGCATACCCGGCGTCAGGGGTTCGACCCCGTCGCCATGACGAACGGTGGCGCACACGGCGAGAATTTCCTCGACTGCGCCCTTGCAGATGAGTTCGTGATGATCCTCGCGTTCGCTCACCACCACCGACATGCGGCGGCGGGTGAAGTCGAAGGGAATTTCGTCGACCTTGCGGTAGTTGCTGCCGACATCGAGTTCGCGATGCACGTCGACATGTTCCAGCACCGCCACGTCGAGCAGGTTCTTCAGGCCGGTCTGGTAATAGCTGTTGAGGTAGGCGAACTGCAGGACGTCGTCCGATTCCGCTCCCCATATGTCGGTGTGGCGTGCGAGGAAAATCCTGTCCTGGGTCAGGGTGCCCGTCTTGTCGGTGCACAGCACGTCCATGGCGCCGAAGTTCTGGATGGCGTCGAGCCGCTTGACGATGACCTTCTTACGCGACAGCAGCACCGCCCCCTTGGCCAGCGTGGAGGTGACGATCATCGGCAGCATCTCCGGCGTCAGGCCGACGGCGATGGACAAGGCGAACAGGAGCGCCTCCATCCAGTCGTGCTTGGTGAAGCCGTTGATCAGCAGCACCAGGGGCGCCATCACGAACATGAAGCGGATCAGCAGCCAGCTCACCTTGTTCACGCCGGCCTGGAACGAAGTCGGGGCGCGATCGGTGGCCGTGACGCGGCTGGCCAGCGCACCGAAATACGTGTTGTTGCCCGTGCTGAGCACCACGGCCGTGGCCGCCCCGGATACGACGTTGGTGCCCATGAACAGGATGTTGTCCAGCTCCAGCGGATTGATCGCGCCGGCATCGCGCTGCTCGACGAACTTCTCCACCGGCATCGATTCCCCGGTCATGGCGGCCTGCGACACGAACAGGTCCTTGGCCGTGAACACGCGGCAATCGGCCGGAATCATGTCGCCGGCCGACAGGACGATCACGTCGCCCGGCACCAGCTGCCGGATGGGCAGTTCAACCCGACGGCCCGGTCGCGCATGCACGTGCGTACCAAAGTGCCGTTCGAACACCGGCGCGGCATTTTCGGACACGTCGCGCCGGATCACGGTGGCCGTGTTGCTGACCATCGCCTTGAGCGCATCGGCTGCCTTGTTGGACTTTGCCTCCTGCCAGAAGCGCAGAAGAGTCGATAGCACCACCATGGTGGAAATCACGACGGTGGCCTTCATGTCCTCGGTCAGATAGGAAATGACGGCCAGCAGCGTCAGCAGCAGGTTGAACGGATTCTTGTAGCAGTGCCACAGGTGCCCCCACCACGGCAGTGGCTTCTCGTGTTCGATCTCGTTCAGCCCCACACGCTCGCGAATGCGCTCCGCCTGGGATTCGGCCAGACCATCGCTGTGGCTGCCGAGCTGTTCGAGCAGCGCTTCCGGGGCGCTTCTCGCGGCGGCAACCAGCGTCTTCGCAAGTTCGGCCGGCACCTCGCGGCTGACGCCCGTCTGCGTCAGCGTATCCAGCAGCGCCAGGCGGCGGAAATGGCGGGCAAGGTGGCGGGTGCGAAGGAAGCCCGCAAAAAGCTCTTTCAACAGGTTGAAGTTCATTCTTGTTCTCCTGTACTACATCTGGTCCCGTGGGGTGATGACGGCAAAACCGCTTCGCAGCGTCGGCGGGCCCTACACACGGTCCTTTTTTGTCTCACGGGGTGGCAACCCGAAGCAGGCACAACAGGCCGCCGGCGCGTGAATGGACGGCGCAAGCGGGATCTGGTTCCCATGTCGAACAACAACATGGAATGTTCGCGGCACGGCGATCCTTGCCGGATCACAGGCCCATCAGTGTCAACGGAAGCTGGAACCGCGACCGGAACGGTCGCAGATAGAATGCCGCTTCTCGCACCCGGCGAGATCGCGGCAGGAGGACCCTGCGCGTTATCTTGCCGAAGTTTTGCCGGCTACCTGGGCCGGCCGACTACTGTCACTCGAACAAGTGCCCACGTAGGGTCTCCATCGTTAATCAGAGGCGAAATTCTACCCTGCAGGGAATGCCGGGTAAATGCAGGTGCTGCCGAAAAATGGAACGATGAACTGCGTTCAGCTGCGCTTGTAGATATCCTCGAAACGGACGATGTCGTCCTCGCCGAGATACGTGCCCGACTGCACCTCGATCATGTGCAGATCGATCTTGCCGGGATTTTCCAGTCGGTGGGTGGTGCCGAGGGGAATATAGGTGGACTGGTTCTCGGTCAGCAGCATGACCTCCTCGCCACAGGTGACGCTCGCCGTCCCCGACACCACGATCCAGTGCTCGGCGCGGTGATGATGCATCTGCAGGCTGAGCTTCTCGCCCGGCTTGACCATGATGCGCTTGACCTGGAAGCGTTCGCCCTCGTCGATGCCCTCGTACCATCCCCAGGGACGGTACACCTGTTTGTGGACCAGATGCTCGCAGCGTTTTTCGGCTTTCAGGCGGTCGACCAGCTTCTTGACGTCCTGCACCTGGTCCTTGCTGGCCACCAGCACAACGTCGGCGGTCTCCACCACCACCAGATCCGTCACCCCCAGCAGCGCGACCATGCGGGTTTCGGCGCGAACGAAATTGTTGCGGGCGTTTTCCAGCATGACGTCGCCCCGAATGGCATTGCCCTGCGCGTCCTTCTGCGCCACCTCCCACAGCGCCGACCAGGCGCCGATGTCGTTCCAGGCCATGTCCGCAGGCACCACGGCCGCACGGCGGGTGTGCTCCATCACGGCGTAGTCGACCGACTCCGACGGGCAGACCTCGAATGCGGCCGGGTCGAGCCGCACGAAATCGAGATCGAGCGTGGCCGCATCCAGCGCGGTGCGGCTGGCCTCCAGAATGTCGGGGCGCAGGGCCTGCAGCTCCTGGAGGAAATCAGCCGCACGGAACAGGAACATGCCGCTGTTCCAGAAATACTCGCCGGATTCGACATACTGCTGCGCGGTGGCGAGGTCGGGCTTTTCGACGAAGGCCGCCACCTCATGCGCGCCGGCCATATCCGCCAACGCCCTCCCCCTGCGGATGTAGCCGTAGCCGGTTTCCGGCGTGGCAGCCACGATGCCGAAGGTGGCGAGGCGGCCATTCTGCGCGGCCTGCGCCGCAGTGCGGATGGCCGCGTGAAAAGCAGCGACGTCGCCGATCAGGTGGTCGGCGGGCAGGACCAGCATCAGCGCGTCGGGATCGTCGCGCGACAGCATCAGCGCCGCGACGGCAATCGCCGGGGCGGTGTTGCGTCCCACCGGTTCCAGCACGATGGCGCGCGGCGCGGTGTCGATCTGGCGCATCTGCTCGGCAATCATGAAGCGGTGCTCGACGTTGCAGACCATCAGCGGTGCAGCCATTTCCGGCATATCTGCCAATCGGCTGACAGTGTCCTGCAGCAGGCTCTGGTCGCTGGCAAGCGGCAATAGCTGCTTGGGCAAGGCTGCACGGGACAGCGGCCACAGGCGGGTGCCTGAGCCTCCGGAAAGAATCACGGGATGAATGAGGGTCATGTCGTGTGCTCTTTAAAATTAAATTTCATTCGAATGAGGCAATTTCTGTTCCAGACTCCAGGCGGGTGCATGCCGAAATCAATGGCTCCACGGCCGGCTACGGCGATCAGGTCGGACTCAAGGCTTGCCGGGTTGCGTAGAGGCGGGCTCAAAGCCGCTGGCGTATTCGACCTTGCCGCCGGCACGCAGCTTGCGGACTTCGGCTTCCAGCAGGGTCTTGCGTTTCCCGCTCAAAATCAGGCCTGCGATTGCATCCCTGGCCTGTTCCAGCGCCACGGGCTGTGCCTCGCTGCCCAGCAATTGCAGCACGCTGACCCGGTTCTCGCCCATCGGCACCACGACCACCTGGCCCGCTCGCATATTCACGAGTTGAGCCAGCATGATGGCCGGGATTTTTTCCGCCGGCCTCACCGCTTCGCCTGAGCGGACGGCGATCCCCTGCGTTCCCAGCCAGTCGGTGAACCCGGACAGGTTGCGGCTTTGCTTCAGGTGCGCCTCCATCTCGGCGACGCGGCCCGGAGGCAGCTGCAGTTCGAGTTCCTGGATGCGGTATAGCTTGCGCTGCGCAAACAATTCAGGATGGCGGGTGAAGTAGTCCTGGACCTCGGCATCCGAGGGCGGCGGCAGATCCTTGAACAGGCGCTCCATATAGGCTTCCACGAGTACCTGGCGCTGCGCCTGCTGCATCGCCAGCGCAACCTCCGGGGCTTTGTCCAGCTTCGCATCCTTGGCGGCATTGCTCACCAGATGCTGGTCGATCAGGGCTTCCAGCACCTTGCCTCGGGCCTGGGCCGATTCAGCCGCATTCATGGGCCCCAAGCGCGCCACAGCGCGGCCCAGTTCGAATTCGCTGATGGCGTCGCCCCCAATTTTGGCAGCGACGACGTCCCGGGGGGACGTTGCCGGCTGCTCACAGGCTGACAACCCCATGCAGAGGGCCAGGACGGCAGCGAGCGATGCGCGTTGGCTTTTCATCAACACTCCGGTATTCATCGAATGGCCGGTATGGTGCGGGATTCGGCCATATTGAGCAAGTTATGGAAGCGCGCGTCCGAATTGCGCTAAAGAAAAAAACATTCGCGCCGTAATTCAAAGTACTACGTCAGACTGGACGAATATGCCGATGGCACAAGTTGTTTCTTGGCCTATATTCAATCGACGCAGATTTCCCTTGTAGATTTCCCGGTAGGGGTTCATCCCCAGGCGCTCCTCCTCCTGCCACACCGGGTTTTTCGCGGCGCCCCAGGCGCCGCTTTTTGTTTCTTCCTTACGCATCCATCCGGTCGAGCAGCTACCCTCCGCGATCGACGCACAAACTCCGTGTCGAAGGCATGGATCGTACTTCCCCGCCTTCGGACGGCAGTCAGAATCCTTGGTTGGCCGCTGTGCCTAATGCTGCCCTGTCGGGCTCGACTAATCCCCGAACGCCTTCACGCCGGTCGATTCGCGCGCTTTCTTGAGCGCTTCGGCGGCCCTGGCCTTGGCTGCTTGCCGATCATCCCCGAACGCCCGCACACCAACCGATTCGCGTGCCGCCTTGAGCGCTTCGGCTGCCTTGGCCTTGGCCGCTGCCTGATTGGCCGCCTCCTGTTGCTTCGCGCGCAGCGCTTCCTGACGCTGGCGCTCGGCCTGTTCTGCCCGGGCGGCAGCCTCCCGGCGGGCGCGTTCCTGCGCAGCCTGCTGGGCTTCACGTTGCTGTTTTTCCTTGAGCGCTTGCTGGCGCGCCAGTTCCTCTTGCCGTTTACGCTCAGCTTCCTGTTGCGCCTTCTGCGCTTCAAGGCGGGCCCGCGCCTTCTTCAGATCTTCACGCATCTGCGCCCCGGTCTGACGGATACGCTCGCTTGCCGCCGTCAAGTCCTCGCCGGACACTGCGGGATTGCCCGTGCCTGCATCGGCAGCATAGGTACAGACGGGCAGCAAACCAATTAGCGCAAGGGCAGCGATATGCGGTGCGCGGTGCAACAGCTTCATGGAGGGTCCTCTCTAGATCGACACAATACACAGGCAGGGATTGCAGCGGCTTTCGCGGCCTCATCGGGATGAAGCGGAAAACACGACCAAAACCGAAAACGCACCTGTATCTAGAACGGCTTACGACCACCCATGCAGAATCTTTATGGGTAATTTTCGCTTTTGCGAACTTACACCGGCACCGCCTCCTCGAACTCCAGGCTGACTTGCTCGCTGGCGTCGACATCGATGGTCACCCGCCCGCCGTGCGCCAGTCTGCCGAACAGCAGCTCGTCGGCCAGCGCCTTGCGGATGGTGTCCTGGATCAAGCGCGCCATCGGCCGGGCGCCCATCAGCGGATCGAAACCATGCTTGGCGAGGTAAGCCTTGAGCGCATCGGTGAACACCGCCTCGACCTTCTTCTCGTGCAGCTGCTCCTCCAACTGCATCAGGAATTTGTCGACCACCTGCAGGATGACCGGCTCGGTCAGCGGCGCGAACGGAATGATCGCATCCAGCCGGTTACGGAATTCGGGCGTGAACATGCGCTTGATCTCGCCCATTTCGTCGCCGCTTTCGCGCGAACCGGAGAAGCCGATGGTCGCCTTGTTGAGCATTTCCGCCCCGGCATTGGTGGTCATGATGAGCACGATGTTGCGGAAGTCGGCCTTGCGCCCGTTGGTGTCGGTCAGCGTGCCGTGATCCATCACCTGCAGCAGCACGTTGAAAATATCCGGGTGGGCTTTCTCGACTTCATCCAGCAAAACAACGGCATAGGGATGCTTGTTGACT
>JACPYT010000016.1 GCA_016195805.1 Hydrogenophilales bacterium | reverse complement strand
GGCGACGACGCGACCAACGGCGGCCTGTTCATGTTCGTTGCCGATCGTGCCCGTGACCTCTCCGCCGGCACGCTGTACGTGGCGAAATGGTTGCAGAAGACCGCCGCGAACGGCGGCTCGGCCGATATCCAATGGATCCGCCTGGGCCATGCCACCAGCGACGAAATCAAGGCGCTGGCCGATACCCAGACCGCCGCCGACATCGTCGACGTCAAGACCAGCGATCCGTCCGATCCCGCCTACACGAAAATCCCGTTCGGCGGCAAAACCCAGTGGGTCAAATTCGTCCCCGGCCAGGAGAAGGCCGCGGCCTTCCTCGAGACCCACCGCTACGCGGCCCACAAGGGCGGCAGCCTCGGCTTCACCAAGATGGAAGGCACGACGGTCAACGCCCGCGACAAGATCGCCTACTCGGCGATCAGCTACGTGCAGACGGCCATGACCAACGGCTCCGGCGGCATCTCGATCCAGGGCCCGCTGGCCGGCATGGTCTACGCGTGGAAGCTCGACGGCGGCCAGTCGGACGACACTGGCGCCCGCATCCATAGCCACTGGGTGCCCGTCAGCGGGTCCCCGCTGCTGCTCGGCGAAGACCTTGCGAGCCCGGATGCGCTGGGCAACCTGTCCAACGCCGGCAAGATCGCCAACCCGGACAACCTGAAATTCTCGGAAACGATGCGTACCCTCTTCATCGGCGAGGACAGCGGCCGCCACGTCAACAACTTCCTGTGGGCCTACCACGTCGATACCGGCACCCTGTCGCGCATCCTGTCCTGCCCGGCCGGCGCCGAATCGACTGGCCTGCATGCCGTCGACGACGTCAACGGCTTCAGCTACATCATGAGCAACTTCCAGCACCCGGGCGACTGGGAATCGCCGCTGCACGACAAGGTGAAGGCGACGCTCGATCCGCTCGAAGCCGCCAACTACCACGGCAAGTTCAGCGCCGCGGTAGGGTACCTGACGCTCGCGGACCGCGTCCGGGAAGACTGAGCCTGACATCCATGCCCGGGGCTTCCTGGCACCGGGCCTGGAAAAGATTCGGGGCATCCTTGATGGATGCCCCGAATCTTTTTCCACCACCGCGGTTGGAACGGACAGGCGGTCCGGTACCGGATTCAGCCGCCGGGCGCCTTGACCAGCTTCTGCTCATCCAGCTTGTCCCGGTATTCCTCCATCAGGTTTTCCGTTTCCACCTTCCTGATGCCGGTGAAAGGTTCTTTTTCGGACAGGATCTCGCCGCAACTCTTGTGCTCGAAGCGGTCCATCAGCGACCGCCCCACTTCGTAGAGCGCCAGGTTCTTGTGCTCGCAGGAAGCGATGTCACGTTCGTTGCTCGCCTTGACGGTTTCCAGCCTGCGCTTCTCCGACTCGGTCTGCTGCAGCGTCTGGGCGGTTTCGGCGAGGGTCTTCCGGGTTTCGGCCAGCTGCTGCGCCGTGGTGGCCAATGTTCCCTTCACCTGGGCCAGTTCATTGCTCACTGACGCGAGCTGCTGTTTGCTGGTGCCGAGCCCGTGCTGCAGGCTCGCCACCTTGCCTTCCTCGGCCTTCGACGAGGCTTGGGCTTTCTCCAGGTCAGCGGTCAGCCGGGTTTTTTCCTGCTCCGCGGCGGCCAGGTCGCCCTGGGCCTGGGACAGTTGCTGCTGGACCCGCCGCAGGGCTTCGCGTTCGCGGCTGGCCTTTTTGTCGGACGCCTCGGCGTGCGGGGCCACGACGGCCATGCACAGCAGGAGCGCACCCAGCACCGCAGGGATGCGGGGATTCAAATGATTCATGATCCGATGTGTATGCTTCATGGGAGGGTTCCCTAACGAGGAAAGACAGGTCGGGGACATGCCCTCAGAACGAGGAGCCGCCCCGCGCGCCCAGCAAGGCTGCGATGTCATGATGGCCGCCCGCCCAGAACAGCGGCCGGTTGCCGTTGCGGTCCATGAGATTGGGATCCACGCCGGCTTCCAGCATCATGGTCACGATATCCATGTCCCCCTCCTGAACCGCGATCCCAAGGCTCACGCGCCCTTCCCGGTTCCAGATCGTCATGTCGGGGTGGTACGCCAGCAGCTCGCGCACCACACCCGTCCGATGCATGAGGGTGGCGGCGATGACGGGGGTATTGCCATCGCTGCTTTTGCGGTCGACGTCGGCGCCGGCCTTGAGCAATGCCTGGACGATCCGGGCGTAGCCCTTGAGCGCGGCCATGCCCAGCGGCGTGAACCCGCGTCCCTTCAGATCGGGGTCGGCGCCCGCGTCCAGCAGCGCACGCGTCATCTCGAAGTTGCCGTGCGACACCGCGTGCATCAGGGCATTGTCACCCCACTCGTCGGCCCGTGCATTGGGGTTGACGCCCTGCTTCAGCAGCACATCCACCTGCTTCAGGTCGTTGCGGGCCGCGGCCGCGATCAGCTCGCTTTGCGCACCTTCGGCATAGACCGGCTCGCGATCGTTACCCGACTCCTTGATGCGCGTGAACACGAGCGGGTCGTAACGCGGCCGCGCCTCGGGCGCGACCGGCGCGGGCTCCGGCAGCAGCCAGTCGTCGCGCTCCATGTCGAACGCCAAGGCCGGGCCGCTGACCAGCAGCAGCGCCAGCAGCCACTCAGAACTTCGCATTGAAATCCACCTGCAGCACGTCCACGGCGAACGGCAGGCCATCGATCGCATCGGCCGACAACCACCGAGCCGTCAGCCAGGTGTTACGGTCCATGCCGTACGAACCGCCGATGAAGAAGCCCTTGCTGTTGGTGCCGCCCAGGCGGAAGTCGGAATCGGTGAAGGCATCCAGCACAGCGTCGCGCTCCAGATGCCGGTAGCCGAGGAAGGCCTGCCAGTCACCCAGGTTATGCATCGCCGGCCAGCCCACCGTGACCTTGGTCTGCCAGCCCAGCGTGTGGGCTGCCTGGGGCGTCATCAGCAGCGCGTCGACCCTGGCCTTGTCGTAGCCGATGTTCTTCACCACATCGCCGTCGAGGATCACATGGATGGGATCGAAGTGGGCGAGGTCGAGCGTGGCGGTCAGGTTGACCAGCGTGTAGTCGGCAGCCAATCCGAAAAGATATTTTCCACTGGTATCGGTAGGGTCAGCGACCAGGAACCTCGTGTTGCCCTTCTGGCGCGCTGTCAGGATCGAATTGGCGTAGTCGTAGCGGCCATCACCGGGAATCGGGTCTGCAATCGCCGCAATGTTACGGTAATCGTAATAGGCCAGCCCGAAACGCCAGCGCGTATCGCCATCCATTTTCCAGTCCAGCCCGGCCTGCGCGGCAAGCAGCCATTTGTCCTTCGCCAGATTGACGGTTGACGTCTCCACCTCCTGCAGCGGGAACGCGCCCAGCGTGAAAAATGGTTTGCCGCTGCGGTCGCTGCGTGCCCACGGCGTGAAGGTGGCGGCTAAACCATCGAAGTTGAGGTTGTCGTTCCACACCAGGTCGGTGCTGAAGAAGGGATTCGGGATGCGGCCGCCCGAAACGGACAGCCAGTCCCACGGCTGGACCTTGGCATAGGCCCGATCCAGCACCAGCGAGTATTTGTTGAAATCGTTTCCCAGGGTCTGGTTGGTGGAATAGGGCTCGGTGGTGTTGCCGGTGGAGAGGCGGAACCCGGCCGAGACGTAGTCCGTGATCTTTGCCGTCAGCCCGAGGCGCGCGCGGATGCGTAAACGCTGGCGATCCGTCTGAGTGTTGATTGGGATTTGTTTATTGGGATCAGGGTCGAAAGTTCCAAGCCCATAGGGATCAAAGTAAAAGCTATCACCGGACGCATTGCCCTTCGCGAACAAATCATCCTGGTAACGCAAGCGGAAATCGCCGTCCCACTTCAGCCGCCCCACCCACTCCGGCACCGCGTTGACGTCTCCCCACTGCTCGGTCTTGGCCTGCGCCACCACTTCCTGGCGGATCTGTTCGCTGATCTCGCGTTTCACCACTTCCGGAATGTAGGGCACGCGCACCACGCCCGGCGCCGTGTCGGCCTTGGCGCTCGCCTCGGCCGCTTCCTGGCCTTTCTTCTCCGCCTGTCGTACGAGGTCCTGCGCCGCCTCTGGGCTCAACACGCCCTTCTTCACCAGCGCGTCCACCAGGGCCAGCGTCGTCGCCCGCAGGGTTTCCAGATCCTGGCGTTCGCTGCCGGCCTGGGCAGGCAATGCAAAGGCCAGGCTCAACGCCATGACGAGTGGTTTGATGTAATGAGTTTTCATTCGTTTAGTGGATCGTGTTCATGAATCGGAAACTCAGCGCGACACCACGCGCAGCCGCACCGGCTGCGGGATATCGGCTGGGAGAGGGTCGCGCAGGCTCACCTGCAGGATTTCCTGGCGCAGCGCCTCGTCCAGCGCGCTGTCGCCCGTGCTCTGGTCGAGCTGCACCCGGCTGACGGCACCCGACGGGTTGAACCAGATCTGCGCGACCACCTTGTAATCCTTGCCCTGCAGGCGCTTGGCGCGTCTGAGCTCCTCCTCGAGCTGGCGCGAAATCATGTTCGAGTACCAGCTGCGCCGTTCGTCGCCGGCCCCGCCGCCGCCGATGCCGATCCCGCTGCCCGCAGCCAGGTCTGTCGCCATCCCGCCCGCCGGGCCGTCGGGGATGCCGCCGGGCGGCGGGGGCGGCGCCTCGGGCTGGGGCGGCTGCGGCTGGTCGAGCTTGACCTCTTCCTTGGGCTTGTCGATCTTCTGCGGCTCCGGCGGTTTTTCCTCCGGCGGCTTGGGCGGCGGTGGCCGGACCAGGGAAATGGTCTGGATCTTCGGTCGTTCCGGCTCGCCCGAATCCTGGATGAAGTGCATCACGCCCCAGATCACGGCCGCAGTGAACAAGGCCATGAACAGCAGGCCGCCGATGAGCGGCAGTCGGCTGCGCAGGGATCGCTTGTGAGCCGGCATCGTCACTTGGTCTGCTTGGCCGTCACCAGGCCGAGCTGGGTGATATCGAGGCGGCCGCACAGATCCATCACCTCGACCACCTTTTCATACGCGATCTTCGAATCGCCCTTGATCACCACGGGCAGATCGGGGGTAATCGCCTTGAAACTTTTCAGGCGGCTTTCCAGCTCGGCCATGCTGACCGGATAGGTGTCCAGGTAAATCTGCCCGTTGGCGTCGATGGTGACCGACTTGGTCTTGGGCTTGGCCAGGCTCGGCGTGTTGCTGGCCTTGGGCAGGTTAACCTTGATGCCCTGCACGGAAGCGGTCGTCATGATGATGAAGATGACCAGCAGTACGTACGCCAGATCGAGCATCGGCGTGATGTTGATGTCGTCGAACGGTTCATTGTCTTCGCGGATCTCAGCCATGTCCGTCCCCTATCGGCTGTAGGTTTCGGCGATGCGGGCGATGTACTCATCGACGAACACGTGCATGTCGGCGCTGATCGCCTTGATGCGCGAGCCGAGGTAGTTGTAGCCGAACAGCGCCGGGATGGCGACCGCCAGGCCGGCCACGGTGGCGACCAGCGCGGCGGCGATGCCGGGCGCGATGGCCGCGACGTTGACGTCGCCGGTGGCGGCGATCGCGGCGAAGGTGATCATCACGCCAACCACGGTGCCAAGCAGCCCGAGGAACGGCCCGCCGGAAATCGCAATGGTGAGCAGCACCATCAGGCTGTTGAGCTTCTGGTTCTCGCGCACCACCGTGGCGTCGAGGCTCGCCTTCACCACGTCGAGCGCCTGCGGCGACAACTCCACGCTGGCGCGCTTGCCCATGCGGTGCTTCAACTGCTGGATGCCGGCGTGATAGATGCGGTACAGCGTCGAATTCTGGTGATGATCGTGGTGGCCGAACAGGATCTCGGCCATGCCGCTGGCGCTGGCCTTGAGATCAGCGTCTTCCGGATCGTCGTCGGCATCCAGCTGGGCGGTCTCCTGCGCCTTCAGGCTGTGGAAGGCGTCCAGGAATTCCTTGTTCGCCTTGGATATCTTGCTCACCAGCAGCGCCTTCGATGCCATCACCAGGACGCTGATGCCCAGCATCACCATCAGCACGCCGATCACCACCCAGCCGTCCAGGGTCACGCTCTTCAGGATCACGCCGAAATAGGATGCACTGCCCCCCGCGTCGGCGTTCTCCTCCTCGCCCGCCTGGATCACCTTGTCGCTGTCCGGGCCCTGCGTCATCGCGGCCAGGCGCAGCCAGTCCGCGCTGCGCACGACACCTGACAGCTCCAGTTCGTCGGTCTCGCCCTTGAATCCCGCGCCAACTTTCAGATCCAGCGCGGCGTCCGCCGTTGCCGCCACGGTCTCGCCGACCAGGGCACCGTTGAGATACACGTTGAGCTTGCCGCCCCCAAGCGTCGCCGCCACCAGGCTCCAGCCGGTTGCCGGCACCTCCGGTCCTGCCACGGTGACGCCGCCCGAACGAGCGACCAGCTTGCCGCCTTCCAGCGCCAGTGTCAGCGTTTGCCCCGCACGCAGCAATTCGGCGGTCTGGCCGGCGGTTTCCGGCTTGACCCAGAGCGAGACCGTCATCCCGGTCGCCGCACCGTAGACGAGTTTCGGCGCGGCGGGAATATCCAGCGATTGCGCGCCATCGAACTTGACGCCCGCACCAATCACGGCGCCCGGCGTGCGGGTGCCGCTGAAGCTGCCGGACGGGATGGCCGAAGCCGTGCTGTCCAGCGGGGCGCCGCTGGCTTCCGCGTAATGCTGGACCAGCATGAAGCCGGCTGTGTAGACGGCCTTACCGTCGCTCACCGTCGGCGCGCCTTCGTTGCCGGAATACAGCCAGATCTGCTGCTTGTCCTTGCCGCCTTCCAGCTTGGGCACCTGCACCCAGATCAGCGCCTGCTCGGCCGTGCTGTCGAATTTCTCGATCTGGAAACTCAGCGGCGTCTTGTCGTCACCCGCCACAAAGCGCAAATCGGAACCGTCTGGATTCGCGCCTGTAAAGTCGAAATTGCCCGTGTGCAGGCGGATCAGCACCGGCACGCTGGCCTGGGTTTCCTTCACCCCGGCGCCGGTGTCAGCCGTGTTGAGCGTAAACGCCCGGCGAGCGGTCCAGTCGCTGTTCCACCACGCATGGGCCGGGGTGGCCGCCAACATCGCTAGCAGGGGCAACAGGAATCTGATCATGGCGGGCTGAATCGCAGGATTAACAAAGCCTTGGAGTGTGCGGCCGGACTGTTGCCTGGTCATGAAAACCGCACCCCCCGACATGAGCCGAACGGCTCATGTCGATGTCATGTCAGGTGCCGCCCGATTTCTGCTTGCGGCAGGCATCGTCATCCTTGCCGCAGCCTGCGGCGTCGTTCCCGAAGCCCAGCACCTCGACGGTGATGAAGGCGGGACGGAACGACTTGAGGTCCGTGTCGTTCTTCGCCAGCGCGCTGCCTGCCTGGCTCACCGCATCCATCGCCTTGCTGGCGCTCGCTGCGGCGTCGCCGGAAACGGGCGCTGCCGGCGCCCCCGACGAGACCGCAGGCACCCCCACCGAGCTGCCGCTGGCCGAGAAGTTGTCGGCGTTCTTGACCGTCAGCGCGGCCACTACCAGCCCGCTGGCGGAGCTGACCCCCGCCTCGCCGGCGTCGATCGTTCCCGTGGGTGCGAGCAGATAGACCTTGCCCGGCTCGGGCTGCTGCAGCGGGCCGAAGCCATCCGGGTCGTAGCTCACGGTGCGGATGCCGCTGCCGCCGACGTCCAATGGCGGCAGCAGCAGCAACTTGCCGGTCGGTGTGCCGTCGGCCTTCAGCTCGGCGACCAGCCGAGGCGGCGAGCTGGTGCGTGCGGAACGGGAACCACGCCCGGCATCGAGCGTGCTGCCGGCGCCACTGGTGTAGAGCAGGATGTCCCCACCCTGGAAGGTCGCCACCTTGGACAGGTTGACGTTCATATCGCCGCTCAGATAGGCATTGATCGCCCCGCCCGCGGTCGTGTAGATGCCGATGTTGCGTTCGCTACTGGCGGTAGGCAGGCCGACCTTGATATCGCCATGGGGTGCAAGCAGATTGATGTCGCCGCCCGAACCGCCCGGATTGGTGCTGCTGCTGATGCGGGCGTTGTACAGCGTGATGTCGCCCTGATGCTGCCGGCCATCCTGAAACAGTGCCGCGATCGCGTTGTTGGCCGCCGCGAGCGCGCCATTGTAGGCATCGGCAATCTGGGTCTTTGCCGTCTTCCCGTTCGCGTCGATCGGCGTCAGGTACACCGGCAAACTGCCCGCCTGCACAGGGCCGGCGAACAGGGCACCGATCGCCGCGTTGGCCGTATCGATCACCGCGTTCGCATCGGCGATGGCCGTTGCGTCCGACATCGTGTTGCCCCGAACCTCGCCGAGCAGGCCCTGGAACTGGCCGACACTGCGCAGCACGGTGAACAGGCTGTTGACCTGCGCCTCGCCGAGCGAGCCGGTGTCCACGCCCGACATCACGATCAGCGTCGCAGCATCCGCCGTCGGCAGGCTGGCATTCCCGGTATTGCCGATGGCGTCGATGCGCGTCACATTTTCCAGGTCACTGATACTTCGCTTGCTCCTGTCCCCATCCAATTGGGTGGTGCTCACCGCGCCCAGATTGACGTCCCGACCGGCCTCGACCAGCAGGCTGCCCGGCCCGGCTATCTGGACATGGGGCATGTTGCCCCATTGCGTGCCGTTGCTCAGGACGTTTGAATACAAGACGTCGCGTCCTGCGGCAATCTGGCTGATGTCTCCGGAACCCAGGTTCTGAAGGTCGAGCAGCACATTGGCGATGTCGGTGCCCGCCGCGACCACCGAGTGTTGCGGAAAGTAGAACGCCGCGTTGCTGACACTGCCATCCCCTGCCACGACAGCGTACCGGTATCCACCCAAGGTGGAGTTGTCCGCCATCCTTGCGTCCGTGGACACGGGGGAGGTAAAGGTGTAATGGTCGAGCCCGGCCTTAAAGTAATCATGTCCGGCGAGCACCTGATCTGCTGCGGTTGCAAGAGCCGAAGGCGTGTAATCGCTCGCATTGAGCACCATGTCATGCACAGCATCGCCAGCCAGGACGAGGAAGCGTCCGTTGCGGTCAGGGTATTGGTACACCCCCCCGATTCCACCAAGACCCACTTGCACCCTGGCCGCATCGAACTGGGAACCGCTGCTCACGCTGCCCAGCAAAGCCCCGGCCGCAAAACGCGGCGGCAGCACCTGGCCGGCGTTTGCGACAGGCGTGCCCGCCTGGGGGCCGGCCAGGGTCAAATTGCCCCCGACAGAAACGGCATCCATGCTGTCGTTGGCCGCGTAGCTGAAGAAGTAGCCAGGGAATTGCTGATATCCAGGCGTTTTCGTGGACGCCGTCGCATAGTTTTGTGGCTGTACCACTTCCATGACAGTCGGGTTGGCCACGGTCGAGATCGTCGCGTCACCCAGCGCCTGTGCCCAAACGTGGGCGCCCTGCAAAGCAGGGTCATCGCTCCAACCCATCAGCCAGAAAGCCGGTGCGGTGCCGGTGTCGCTGGCACCGGCCAGCCCGCCGATGCGTCCGCCGGCGCTCAGTGCGGCGTCGCCTCGCGAGACCAGATATTGCCCAGCCAGGACATCCCGACCTGCGTCAATGCGAATGTCACCGCCCCCATAGACAGCGTTCGCACTCGGAGTTTGGTTCACGAGATTGCCGTTCGAATCGATCATGGGCACAGCGGTTGCGGTCGTTGCCGCCGAACGGGAACTGGCCGAGACTACCGACAGGCCGCGCACGTCAGACCCCGCAGCGATATCGATGTTACCCCCACCCAACGTGGAGATCCCCTGGATGCCGACCGTTCCCGCCCCCGAATTGCCCGCCCTGTCCACCCACCAATACGCGGGAAGATAATAAAAGCCGTAGCTGTCGGTGTTGGCAACCCCAGCGCGACGCAGCCAAACGTTCGGGGCGGCGTAGTCATTGGTGCCGCTGACATTGCGCCCGGCGGTGATGGTGATATCGCCACCGCCGATCAGGTTGACCCCTGAGAAAGGCACGGCAGTCTTCAATCCCACCGACCTCATGAAGGTAGGCAATGTGACCGCTTGCCCGGTTGTATAGATCGCCGTACCACTGCCTTCAATGAAATCGCGGCCGGCGGCTATCTGGATAGCGCCCGTACTGCTCGTTACCTTGACGCCATCGCTGATGGCGACATCGCCCTTGCCGGACGCCGCCAAACTCGACAATGGAAGCACGGCCATCGGATCGGCTGAAAGGACATCTGCACCACCAGCCAGTTGAAGACTCCACCCCGATTTTGTCGGGACGGAGGTGTCATTGGGCAGTCCCAACCTGGCGTTGATCACCAAATCGCCGGCGGCGCGCAAGGCCAGACGCCCTGCGGTCTGGTTGGCGCCGGTGCGCAGCCAGCTGGCATTCGTCAGATCCCAGTTGGCGTCGACCGTCATGTCGCCGCGACTGACGAGTTCCACGCCGGCGCGGACTTTCAGATTGCCGCTGGCGATATCGGAACCGCCTGCCAGCAGCGTGAGAAGCGCTACGTCATGGATGCCGTCCGCGGCGTTCATGAACGTATCGTAGTCGGTGTAGACGACGCCCGTGGTCGAGGCGGCGGCGGAGGTCGTCGTCGTCGTGATTTCGCTGTCGCTGTAACGCTTGTAGCCTTCGAGTATGACCGTACCGTCCCGAGGCGCCTGGCCACCGGGCACGCTGACCGTGCCGCCGGCCACTTTCAGCTGGCCGGCGAGGGCGGCCTGCAGGCCGCTTCCGTTCGCCGTCCTGGGCGCGGAGAACACGACTTCGCCGCCACTGGACTTACCGGCCGCGGCAGCGGACACGTCGATCGCCGCCCCGCTGTCGAAATCGAGCTGGCCATTGCGGGCATACAGGGCGACCTTGCCGCCGCCGGAATAGGCGGCGTCGGCCGTGGTGTCGGTCGAGGTGCCGTTGGCCGCGATGCGGCTGCCGCTGTAAAGGTGCATGCCCTGGCCGGCGTCGAGTTCCACCTGGCCGCCGCCCGCGGCGCCGGAGGCGTCGAGACTGCCTTTCACGTTGATGGAACCGGCATCGGCCACCAGTTGGATATTTTTTGCGTTCACGCTGTCCGTAGCCGCGACGTTCACATCGCCGGTGCGCGCGCGCAGGGTCCGGCTCTGGCCGAAACCGCCGGTTTCCAGCGCCGTGTTGAGCGCGGAGAAATTGGCCAGATTCGCGGCGTCGATGTCCGCGCTGCCGGCTTGTTGGCCCGGGGCCGCGCCGGCCGACAGGGTGCCGTCCAGGGCCACCGTGCCGTTGGCTGCAGCAACCGTCAGCACACCCGCGTCGCCGCCCGCCGATCCGCCCTGCAGATCGATGCTCGACCCGGTTTTGGCATCGATCGCACCGCTGTCGCTGGTCAGCGTGAGACGACCAGCAGAGGCCGATTCGGTGAGATTGGCCGTGCCCTGGGCGAAGGTTTTTTCGTAGGCGGACAGGTCGATGCTGGAACCGTTTTCCAGGGTGACGCCATCGCTGGCTGCCGTGCCATGGGCAGCGAGCGCCAGACGACCGGACTGGAGAACGACGTTGCCGCCGAAGTCGACCGAGCTGCCATCGATCTTCAGTTTGCCGCCCGGGAGGGGCGCATCGGCGAATGCCGCAGCGCTTGCCGGCTGCGTGACCCGGATTGCATGCCAGGTTTGCTGGCCGGCATCGTAGGCCTGGATCTGCTGGTCGGCCAGACGCCCGCCTGCGGCGATGCGGCCGGCTGCGATGTTCAGGTCCGACGCGACGCGCAGCGTGCCCGACCCTTGCAGCGACACCTCGCCCGCGTCCACATTGACCTGGTTGAATCCGGCCACGGTGAAGCCCGCACCATTCTTGTTGCTGTCGGCCAGCACCAGCTTGTCGGCATTGAGGGTCAGCGTGCCCGTGCCAGGCGCGTTCGCCGCCAGGGCGGAACCGCTCAGGTTTTCCAGCGTGATCGTGCCGGCGGACAAGGCCACCGGCGCGCTCGCGCCGTTGACGTCATGGCCGACCAGGCCGGCGCTGTCGAACGTGAAACTGCCGGTGCCGGTCTGACCGAGACTGACGTTGCCGTACAGGTCGATGCTGGAATAGCTGCGCAGCACAAAATTCCGGGCGCTGCCCAGCGCCGCCAGTTGGGCGTTCCCCAGTGCCAGCGCCGTGCTGCCTTGCGGCACGGCGCCGAGCGCGATCTGGCGCGCGCCGATCGCCAAGCTGTCGCTCTCCGTCACCCCGGCCATCACCGGTGTGCCGGTGGAGTCGATCGCGATGGCGCCGCCCTTCGCGCTCAGCTTCGCGCCGGCGTCGATATTGAGGTTGCCGTGGGCAGGATCGGCATCCGGCGCCCCTACTCGGGCAATCGGAGCCAGTTCCGCACTCGACAGACCCAGCAAGGCGCCGTATTGCTTGCCGTCCTGGTTCGTATTGACCGTCAGGGTGCCGGCCCGGCCGACCGCAGTCCCGGAGGCATCGAGGGTCGAGGCTCCCGTGACGGTCAAGTTGTCGGTCGCCGCCAGCCACAATTCAGGCAGGCTCAGCGTGCCGCCGTCCAGGTCTACGAGGACATCGCTGGCCACCACATCGAGGGACTGGCCGCTCGTCGTGTCCGTGCGCTTGCCACCGATCAGCAGACTGGCCCCCAGGCGGGAAAGCTCATCCGCCTGCAGGCGGGTGTACCCGCTCGGTGCCACGGCGGTGTGGTCGACGATAGCGAATTTCGATCCGTAGATATCCACCTGACCGATGGCGCCATACTTCCCGGTGGCGCTATCCTCAGCCGCCTGGGCCAGCAAATTGCCTTCGAAGGCGAGGCTGCCCGTGGCGCCGATACTCAGGCGGCCGCCGTCACGCGGCAACGCAGGCGCGGCCGTGTTGTTCCGGGCTGCCTGATCGGGGAAGAACTGACCGCCGGTCAGGCGATATTCGCCCTGGGCATGCTGACCGGTCAGCGCATCCGCGCCCGATTGAATGCTGAATCCCGACCAGGTCGACTGGCGGATGCCGGTGCCGGCATAGCCCAGTTTGCCGGCAACGACCACGCTGCCGTCGGGCTGCGTTGCGGCGAACCCGGGCGCGTAGGCGGCGCCGCTTTGTGCTTTCACCAGATAGGCGCCGGGCAACAGGGCGTAATAGGCCGGCAGCAGCGCGTAGTCCCCTTCCGGCAGGCCGGAACCGGCGCCCAGATGCACCATGTTGTAGGCGGCCGCCGCATTCACGCTGACGGGCGCGAGGCTGTTGAGGTAGCTGTCGGACGTCTGGAAAGCCACGCCCGGCACGATGGCGTAGGTACCCGGTGCCGCCAGCACATCCTTCGTACCGCCGATGCCGGGAATGAATTCCATGGCGGCGAAGTCGCCGCCGCCGCGGAGGTCCAGGGTCGCGCCGGACGCGACGGTCACTGCGTCCGCGCTGGCTTCGATCGCCTTGCTTGGCGGTGCCGTCGTCTGAACACTGCCATACCAGAGCGACTGCCCCACGCTTTGCGTGGCGCCGTAGGGAATGGTCAGATCGGTTTCCACCCCATCATGGGCCCATATCGCCGATACAGACGTCACGCTATTGCCCTCTAGCGTCAGGGAGTGGCCACCCTTCAGGTTGATGGTGCCAAGAGGCGCCCTGAGGATGCCGGACTGATCAATGGAGTCGGCCTGCAGGGTGAGCGTGCCGCCCGCAGAAAACACGGGTGACGAATCCGCCGATTCGTTCGCCTTGATATTCAGCAAGCCGCCAATGACTGGTGCTCGGCTGACTGTCGCCGTCAACGTCACCGCGCCCGTGCTATCGACGCTCTGGCTCAGTTGATCCAGGGCGACCGTTCCCACCGCCACGGTATAGTTCACGGCGGTAGCGGGATAGATTTGCCCGGCCTGCAAGCCTATGTTGCCTGCGGAATACAAGCCCCCGTTCAAGGCCTGCAGATTGGCTATCAAGGGCTTTTTATCGGAAGAATCGTTCTGCGCCGTGTAGGTCACGGGGAAACCCTCGAAACGCAGGTCGCCCGCGCTGATCAAATCGAGTTGAGCGGTCCCGTTGGCAGTAACATTGCCCGCCAGGGCGATCTGCCGCGCCGAGAGGCTTAGCGTGGCGTTACCTTTCTGGGTCGCTACCGGTACCTGAATGCCCGTATCGTTCGTACTCAGCGAGTATTCATCGACCAGACTCCGAGACAAGACGCCTGACAGCCGATAACTGCTCGGCGTGTTGTACCACTGCAGTTGGGCTGTTTCCCAGGTCGAACTTGCCAGCGAGCCCTCGCCCACCTGGATGGGCGTGACGCTGCTGTTACCCAGCGCACGCAACTCGGGGGTGTCCAGCCGCAGCAGAGCGCGCGGCGCGAAGTTATTTACATCCGCGCCAATCTGAATCTGATTGTCCGAGTTCAATACCACCCGATCGAAGCCGCCCCCCGCTCTTACGCCGTTTCTTTCCACCCCATTTATGAGTTGATCTGCGCTGATATTGGCGCGTAGCGGAGCCACATAGTCATGATTGGCGTCGAAGAGATTGCCAATCCGGCTGGTATCGGCCGAGGAACCATCATGGGCCAGCGGCGCGTCAGTCTGGCTCAACAGGATGACATGCTGCAATTGCCGCGCGCTCGGGTCCATGAAGGCCATCGCAGCGGCAGCATTGGCATCACCTTCTGCCTGCAGCACGGAACCGTAAGCGACCAGGCCGAATCGCCCGTTATAGAGCGCGTCGAGCTGGAAGCTCCCGCCTGCCACCGAGGCGTCTCCACCCTTGCCTTTGAACGTCCCGTCCAGATAGGCATTCTCGGTCGCCTCGATCGTGACGCGCCCCCCCTCGCTGGCCACATCGGCACGGGTATATCCGCTACCTGTCTGGAGGTCCAGCAAATGGCTGGTACCGCTTACGTCAATCACCGCACCCTGGGCAACGTCCAGATCATTCTTGTTGGCCGCGAGACTCACCGAACCGCCCGACAGAACCTGACCGGTGATCAAGCCCCGCGGCCCGACGCTTGGGAGGTAGACGCCTGCCGTGGAAATCAACGCCTGGCTGCCAATGTTCAAGGCGTTGAAGGCACCGTTGGGAACGTCGTAATAAAACTTGTCGCCCGGATCCAGACTCAGGTTGATCACACCGCCAGGCGCGACCAGTGCGCCCTCGATATCCATCCGCGTATGCGATGTCAAATTGATATGTGCCAGCGGATCCGTGACGATGCTCACACCAGGATCGAGGACGATGCCCGTCTCGTTCGCACCCAACTGGAACGTAGTAGAGATCGATGCGCCAGTGGTCGCGCTCAGGCTGGCCGCCGTCCGCAAATAGTCAGGTGCATTCGACAGCACCGAACTGATGGCGCCAAATGGCGTACCGGTGGGCGATAATTGCGCATCGGCCTTGGCAATACGCTGATAGGCGACCGGATGAATGTCCTGCTTGAAATTGACCTGATAGATTCCTGCCAGCGAATAGTCGGTGAATCCTCCCTGGGTGAAGAAACCGGGAGACAGGGCACTGCCCGAACTGCCGCCGACGTCGATCGTGTCCGCATTCAGGGTCAGTGATCCGCCCTTGCTGCCGCCATAAGCCTGCAGGGTCACACCATTCAGCCCAATGGTCGGCAACGTGATGGCGCCGCCATTGCCATAGCTCAGTTTGCCCGTGCTACCCAACATGGCGCCGCCCGAAGCGTCGACCCGGCTACCCTGATCCAGCGTGCCGTAGCCGGCGATTGCCACGGACCCGCCGTCGATGACATTCGGAACGCTGATGGCGCCATTCACGCCAAAGGCATCGTTGATCCAGCCGCCCGCCACCGACAGCACACCGCTCGTACCCAGATGGGTGGCGCCGTACAGGGAATTGTCAAAGTATCGATTGAAAACGAGCGAGCCGCCCTGCGCCTTGACCGTGCCATCCACCTCGATCTGCGGAGCGAGCCAGAACAGGGAACCTGCCGTACCAAGATCCAGCGTGACGTCCTGCGGCACGGTAATGCTGCCGCTCGCGCGCACCGCCAGCGTACCGAAACCCTGGCTCGCACTGGCCTGGGCGTTGCCGTATGCGGTGCCACCGAACAGATCCGTCGGCAGCAGCAGCTTGTCTTTCAAGGCAACCGGAAAGGCCGCGTTGACCGGGTCCGCGTTCAGGTCGGCCAGTTCATTCGCGAATTTCTGCCGGATTGCCGTACCGTCGCCAAACACGACGTCCTGCAAGGCATAAGGTGACCCATAGGTATCGAGGCTATTGGCCGTGGTGCCATTTTTGACTGAGGCGAAGAAGTCAGGGGTGCCACCTGACTGGATCGACTGGGTCCCGAGCACCAGCTTGCCCGGGGTGGGCATGGCGCCGGGCGCGCGCTGGTAGGGTCCGGTCGTCACGCCGGCGGCAAAATTCCCGCCGAGTATCATCTGCTGCGCGTCGATCGCCAGCAGACCTGCGCTCTTGCCCTCGACATATCCCCTCACCGGCGTGGTTATGGTCACCACCCTGTCGTCGTACTGCAGGTTGGCCGGTGCCGTCGCGATGTCGTAGAGGCGACCGTGGGACGTCAGATAGGTCGTAGTGGCCATGCCGTCGCCGTAGCGGTAGCCGCCGCCCGACACGTCCACTTTCGACCCCACCGACGAAATGAATTCGCCCGTATTCACGGTAATGGTGCCGCCGGTGGTGGCCTTCTCCCGCACCGAACGCAGCATGCCCGCGAGCTTGTCGGCAATGTCGAACAGCTTGGGCGTTCCCTTGCGGGGGTCCACCGTCACCGTCTTACCGATCAGGAAACCGCCTTTTTGCAGGGGCGAATTGGCCAGGTCCACACTCTGCAGCTTGACGCTCAAGTAGTTGTCCGAGTAGGGCAGATCCACCCACAATCCGGCCACGCTGAGCACGCTGTCGGCGCCCAGATAGACCCGGCCGGTCTGCGCAGGCCGGCTGGCATTGTCGTTGTTGACGTATTCCTTGCCGACCACGATGCGGCCGCCCGGCGCCACCGCCTGGCCATCGTGGACGACGGTCTCGCCCAGCAGCTTGATCATCCCCTGGTAGTGGGGAAAGTTGCCGTTGTTGTACAGGCTGTTGTCGGTGTAGGAGTCGCTCTCGGCCAGGGTGGTGCCGTCATCCTCGGGCAGGACCTGGGTCACGCTGTCCTTGCTGGTGGTCAGCGTGCCGTAGGTGGTCTGCTTGCTGGCGTCATCGTAGTTCTCTGCTTTCAGCCAGATCGAGCCGTTGACGGTGGCGGCGGTGTTCGCGGAAACCAGACCGGACTGGTTGACGACCAGACCCGTCAGCGTGGTGTTGCCGCGGTCGGTATGGATCTCGCCGCCGAGGTTGGCCGCGCTGTTGAGCTTTTGCGCCGCGATGAGCTGGCTCAGGTTCAGCGACCCATTGGGGGCCGCCGTCACCTTGACCAGGAAGCCGCGCATCGAGAGGTCATTGGGGTCGCCGGTAGGATCGTTGTAGAGCTGCAGGTACACAGTTCCGCCCGCGGCCAGGATGACCTGGCCGTTGTTGGCGGTGATGAGTCCATGATTCTCCACCTGGGGCGCGAACAGCATGATGACGCCGCCCTCCTCTACCGGCTTGCCGGTCTTCGGGTCGGCCACCACCTGGCCGGTCGGCCCGTCCACCTTCACGCTGCGGATCGTGCCGTAGTTGATCACCTGGCCGGCGGTGTTCAACACCATGGTCGCCACCAGGGTCGGATCCTTCTTGCTCAGGTTCGAGGTGATGCCGTTATCGAAGGTACTCTGTGCAATGTCGAGCGACGAGGCGATGAGCGTGTTGACGTTGACCTGGGCGGTGCCGTCGAACAGGATGCCGTTGGCGTTGACCAGATAGACCTTGCCGTTGGCCGACAGCGTGCCCTGGATCACCGAGGGATTGGCGCCACCGATGTAGTTCATGGCCTCGGCCGAGGCACTGGGCTGGTTGAAGCGGACCGTGTAGCCCTGACCAATGTCGAAGCTGTTCCAGCGGATCGTCGTCTTCGCGGCCGTCTGGTTGATCTGCATCAGGTTGGGCGCGCTGTTGACGATGCTGGCAGTACTGGGGTCCGACACCACGCCGCCGGTGGGCAGCGGATTGGCGGGTGCGGCGACATGATTCTGCGCCGCCATCGACACCGATGCGCAGGCCGACAGCACCGCCAGGGTCAGCAGCCGCATCTTGAACTGGGGGTGCGCCGGCACGGCGGCGGCAACGCTGTTCTGTCTGGCCCTGCGCTTCAAGGACGGATTAGGTGTCAGTGTCGGCATGGCGCATCCTCGCGATTCAGAAATCCAGGCGCGTATCGAAATGCACGCGCACATCGTGGGCCCGGGTAAACGGCCTGGGGGGAGAACTGCTCAGGTCGTTCTTCGGTCCGTCCGTCAGAGCCTGGGCCAGACTCAGGCTGAGCGAGAAGGCACGCCCGGCACGCAGGTTGAGCCCCAGCCCCACCGAGTCCAGGGTGTAGGACGCGATCTCCGCCGGCAGCGCATCGTTCACGCGCAGGTAGGCCACGTCGTAGAACGCATAGGGCTGCACGCTTTTCAGCAACGTCCACTGGCTGGGCGTCCAGGTCGGCGCACGCAACTCCAAGCTGGCACGGAGGCCCTGGTCCCCCGCCGCCTCGGACTGCAGGTAGCCGCGCACACTGCCCACCCCGCCGGCGGAAAACTGCTCGTTGTTGACCAGGGCCTGGTCGGCAAGCTGGGCGTCCGCACTGCCCATCAGCGACCAGCCGGCCGGCAGCGTCTGCAGCCGCTGCGCATTGAGCTTGAGGACGGCGAAGCTGTTGTGCGCCAGATAGCGCCGCTGGCCGAAGGAAACCTCGCCCGTCCCCGGGCCGCGCACGCCCAGCACTGCGCCTGCGCCGAACTGCCAGCTGCCGCCCGCGTCGTTCAGCCCCAGCCCGTAGTTCGCATCCAGTGTCCAGTAGCGCAAGGGAGTGCTGAGGCCATTGACCGTTTGCCGGGAATCCTTGTAATCCAGGCCCAAGGTCAGCTGATGCGTCATGTCGGCCCGGGGACGCAGCGGCAGGATGTAGCGCGCCCCGACGATGTCGTTGTTGCCGAACAGGATCTGGTCGCCCACGTTGACCGCCGAACTGGTGACATCGCTGGTGGAATGCACCGCATACATGGACAGGTAACGCTGATAGTCCGCCAGGGGCACCACGTAGG
The DNA here is from genome assembly GCA_016195805.1 of Hydrogenophilales bacterium. Taxonomy (GTDB): domain Bacteria; phylum Pseudomonadota; class Gammaproteobacteria; order Burkholderiales; family Thiobacillaceae; genus Thiobacillus. The sequence goes on along the minus strand of JACPYT010000016.1, from coordinate 302,232 downwards.
ACGCCGACACGGCGCTCCCTTCGGCCGGGTTGGTGGGCGCGGTCTGGTACGTCAGCGACAGGGTCTGGGCGCGCTGGAACAGGTTGCTGTAGCTGATGCCGCCGGACAGCCGCGTGTCGGAGGTGTTGGCGCTGTGGGCATTGTTGTAGTCCAGCCAGGCCGACACCGGCGGCGTGTCGTTCACCTTCAGGTCGAGCACCGTGGTGCCCGGCCGGCGTCCCGGCTCCAGCGTGGGCGTCACGCGCACGCCGGGGGCCCGGCTGACGGCGGCCAGCTCGCGCTGCATGTCGTTGAAATTGGGAACGGCCCCTTCCGCGGTGGAGGGCGCCTCGCTGCGGATGCGCGAAGGCAGGGTGTACTGCGCCCCCGTGACCCGGGTGCGCTCGATCACGCCTTCGGTCACCTTCAGCCGCACCACGCCGTCCTCGACCTTCTGCTCCGGCACGCTGACATAGACCGTCAGATAGCCCGCGTCGTGATAGGCCTGCTCAAGGGCAGCGCGCGCCTTCTCGACATCGGCGACGGATTTCCCCGGCCCCAGCAGCGGATACACCGCCTCCTCGATGGCCATCTGGGGCAATACGGTATTGCCCTCAACCCGGAATTCGAGCAGATCCATTTTTGGTGCGGTGCCGGTTTCCGGGGCGCCCAGGGCCATGCCGGACCAACACGCCAGCAGCACCCACAGCACCCTCAGGCCAGCCCTCATCGTCACCGCTCCTCCGCAAATTTCGGACATGTCCGCGAGCAATCCAAAGGGACAGAAGTCTAGGGAATGGCTGTTTCAATACGGCGGAACAGATATGAGCCATCCGGCTCATATGTCCGCGCAAAGCGCCTGTCAGGATCAAAAAAACCTGCCCAAAAGGGCAGGTCAGCATGCTTCCACTACAGGGGGCGGCATTGCACCGCCCCCGTTTATCAAGCCGTATCCTTGCGGAAGCCGTGCTTAGTTGCTCGTACCGGTGCTCCAGCGCTGCAGGGGCGGCTGGCAGGTATTGCTGTTGTGGGTGAAGTAGGCAACCGGCGTGGCGTAGGTGGCAGCCTTGGTGGCCGGATTGGCCGGCGCGGTGGTGCGCGAGTTGGCCGGGGCCAGGATGCCTGCCTGGGCGGTGGCATCGGACAACTGCAGCAGGGCCGAGGTGTTGAAACCGTTGTTCAGGCCGGACAGAACGGCCGGGCTGTTGAAACCGGTCTTCATCGAGTTGAACAGCGCGGTGGCGGATGCCGACAGCGGAACCGAGCTCGAGACGTTAAGCGAAGCCTCGACCCAGTTGCCATAATGACCCGTGGCCACGTTGTAGGTGGTGGGGGCATAGCCGTCGATCCTGATGTGGCGCTGGAAGTCCTTGTTGTTCAGCTTGGAGAGCTGGTCGGCACCGCCACCGATGGCAAAGTTCTCGAACGTGTCGCTGCTGACCGCAGGGAACTCCAGCGAGTTGATGGAGATCGCCCAGCGGCCGTTGCGCTCGTGGTTGCTGACGCAGGCTTCCACGTTGCCCGAACCGCTGCCCTCGAACACGCGCACGCCCCAGGTGGTGGTGTAGAAGTTGCTGGTGTTGTTACAGGCATCGGCCTGGGTGACGGTCTCAGGGTAATTGGCCTGGTTGGCTGTAGGATCACCTGTGGAGATGTCGCCAGCCACGAAGCCCTGCACGCCAGAGGAAGTAGCACAAGGATCGTTCAAGAAGAACGCGCGCGATCCGGTCTGGGTGCCCGAGGAGTACACACGGCGGGCGATGTAGATGTTGTTGTCCGTGGTGCCGTCGGCTGCGACGTGGCTAGGCAAGCCGAGCTGGGTCCAGTCCGTCAGCGTGCCGGCGAAGATCGAGGAGAGCTGCTGCTTACTCAGGGACGGCATGCAGGCCTCGGTCTCCGAACCGACGCAGCCGGCGCCGAACTGGGCTTGCTGCAGGGCATTGCGCAGGCTCAGGGTGACGGGCACGCCGAAGGTCACCACGTTCAGCGGATTGGCCTTCACTTTGCTGGCGTTACCGGTGGTGGCACCGGCGGCGATCAGGACGGCCGGCTCCTCATCGGAAAAGCCGATGTCGGGGATGGCGTTGACGACGGGGTATACGCCCGCGGTCGGGGTGCCGAACACGTTCATGAAGGACACGGTGGTCTGGTTGGCGATGGGGCCGATGCCGTTGCCCGAGCCGCCCTGGCTGTTCTTGATGACGGCAACGTGGGTCTTGCCGGCGGGCAGGGTGATCGCGGAAGCATTGGGCGTACAGACCACGGCGAAGTTGTTGGTGTCGTTGGTCAGGGTGATCGCGTCGCTGCTGCACAGGACGTTGGCCGCCCAGCTCTTCAGCTGGGTGTTGGTGGCCGAGGAGCCGGAGATGTTCACCACGGCGGTGTCGGCAGACGTGTAGGTCAGGGCGGCGGAGGCGGAGCCGGCGGCCACGGAGAGGGCGGCGGCGATGGCGACGGAGAGGGCTTTTCGTTGCATGTCAGTTCCTTTTCATACGGTTCGGTGTGCTCCCGTACGGCAAAGCCGCACGGGTCAGCATCAGGCTAAAAAATACGGCAGTGAGGCTCAGACGCTCTTGCGGCGGCGAACCATGAAGCCCACCAGGCCGAGGCCGGCCAGCATCATGGCGTAGCTGTCGGCTTCCGGCACGGGCGCAGCGGCGGCGATCGTCAGCTGGCCGCCGCTGGTCAGCGTAGCCGTGAGACCCAGGTCGACCGGGCCGTTAGCGGCGGCAAAACCGGTGCCGGTGGAGGTGAGCTTGTAAAGATCCATCGACGAGCCCAAGCCGAGCGTCATGGCGCCGCCGGCGGATGCGCCCGCATCGTTGCCCCAAATACCGGAGGCCAAGTCATTGGTCAGCACGGCAGTGGAGCCGCAACCCGCGGTGCAGTTGGAGGCGGTGGTGAGACCATAGGCGCCGAGCACGGAGTTCAGATGCAAATCGATGTTCGCCAGGTTGTTGCCTGTGAGGCTGCCGGCCGCCGGCACGCTGCTGCCGTCGTAGCTGTTGATGATGTAGCTGTTGGTCTTGCCGCCATTGCCGTAGGCGGTGAACATGCCCCACTTGAGATCGCTCGGCATCGTGACGGAACTGACAAAGGTGTTCCAGGCGGTGCTGTTCAGCGTCACGGACTGGGCGCTGACACCGGCGGAAGTCAGGGTGCCGAGATCGAACAGGACGCTGTTGGAGCCGGCGGTATTGATTCCGCGGTCTTCGAAGACATAGACGAAGGTGGAGGAATAGCCATTATTGCCGGTACCGTACACGGCGTGGGCCTGGCTGGACATGCCCATGGCAGCCAACGCGGCGACCATGGCGAATTTCAGATTGCGGTTCATTACACAAGCTCCTTTATGGTGAGAAATCATTGGTCGGGGCTGCCCCCCTTTAGATTGCGCGTCCGGTCGTGGGACCGCCCGACGCAATGCAACCCGGCTTTCTTCGACCCGCCTGAAGACCCGTGGCTTTCCGAACCCGCCTCGCGACGGGGGTGGCGTAACGAGAAAAAACGCCTGATTCCCGCTGTACGACACATTAGGAGGAGGTTGTTACACGAAACATGGTGGAACGGCCCCGGGAACTAATCCTTTCGGCTCATATCGCTCGCCAAGCGACCCATGCCTCTCCCCATCCCGGCACGGCATGCTGGCGGGGAATCACTGAACACTTGGGATGACGACTGCGTGTCGTGAACAGAGGCCTGTTTTTGCTGCGGGTGCAAACGCAAGAAAAGGAAAAATGAGCCGTTCGGCTCATGTAAGAGCCCGGCAATATTCACTGCGTATCGCCACGGGCACCATGGGCGTGCAACAGCCCCAATGCGATGGCCTTGGCGACCGCCTGGCCGCGGGTGCGGACGACGAGCTTCTTCATGGTGTTGCGCAGATGGTTTTTGACGGTGAGCATGGACAGTCCGAGGATGTCGGCGATTTCGTCATTGGTCTTGCCGTCGCGCACCCAGGTCAGCACCTCGACTTCGCGCGCGGTGATGAGGCCGGCGGGCCGCTTGCTGAGGGTGCGGCTGCGCGATTCGTTGGCGAGCACGCGTGCCAGGGTAGCGAGCAGGTGCGGCAGCAGGATGTCAACGTAGAGGGCGAGGCGACCGTCGAACGGCACCCGCACTCGCGAAAAGCTGGCGTAGCCCTTGATCTGGCCGTTGATCCAGCCCATGCCGTGGAAGGCGACGTTCTTCAGTTCGAGATCGGTCAGGCGCACGTGCCAGCTTCCGGCTTCGTCCAGATGTCCGGCAATCAGACGCGGTTCGCCGCAGGCCTGCCATTCCTGCGCCAGCTGGTTGATCAGGCCATCGCCAGGGTGAATGACGCGATGAAAATGATCGTCCTTGAAATAGCGACAGGCGGTGAAGCGCTGGTGCAGCAGATAGCCGCTCTCGTCCGCCACCCCGCACAGCAGGATTTCGTGCGGGATGAGCGATTGCAGCGGGCCATGCACCCAGCTGAAGAAATGGTGACGCAACGAGACCCGGCGCGAGGCGAGCAGGATGCGCGCCAGATGGCCGCACTCTTCGTCGGTCAGTTCGTTGGTATGGTGCATGGACTCCCCTGTTGCGCACCGAGCATAAGCACGCGCCATGACAGGGGGATGAAGTTTTTTTGACGCCGGGAACCTTGCGGCGCCCCGCGCGGTCCTCTGCCGCGCGCATTCCAGCCCCTGGCTGTCACGGCTTCACACGCACGTAACGCATCACGCCTATCGTCGGGGTTCTGCCCCCTTCCCTGCGTCCCCTATGAGCCACGACGAATTGCGCCCGCATCTGGTACACATCCTGGACAACGCACGGCTGATGACCCTGCTGCAACCGGTGCTCAACCTGGTTGACGGGCGCGTGATGGGTTACGAGGCCCTGTCGCGCGGGCCGTCGAACAGCCCCCTGCATGCACCGCAGGCCATGTTTCGCGTGGCCGAGCAGAACGGTCTGCTGACAGACCTGGACTGGACATGCGTGCACATGGCACTCAAGACCTTTGCGAAGCTGAAACTGCCGGGGCGGCTGTTTGTGAACCTGTCGCCCAGCAGCCTGCTGGACACCAGCTTTTCGCCCGAGGCGATGCTGGCGGCGCTGGCGGGCGTCGGCCTGGCCAGCCATCAGGTGGTGATCGAGATCACCGAGAATGCGACCTCGCTGGATTATGCCTTTCTGCGCAAGGCGGTCGCCGGGTTGCGCGCAGTGGGCGTCGAGGTGGCGCTGGACGACCTCGGAGAGGGATTTTCCAGCCTGCGCATGTGGTCCGAACTGAAGCCCGCCTTCGTCAAGATCGACAAGCACTTCATCGCCGGCATCCACCAGGATCCCCACAAGGTCCAGTTCGTTCGCTCGATCCGGCAACTGGCCGAGGGTGCGCATTCATGCGTGATCGCGGAAGGTGTGGAAAGCGCATCCGAACTGGCGGTGCTGAAGGATCTCGGCATCCGTTATGCTCAAGGCTATCTGATCGGCCGTCCCTCGCCGGTTCCCATCCGCATCCCACCCCGCGAGGTGGAGGCCTGCCTGCTATCCGGCACGGTCAGCGTGTTCCCCATGCCCCAGGCACGCGACGGCCTGCAGGTATCGGCCGACCGGCTGGTAGTAACCGCCCCATGCGTCAGCCCGAAAACCGCCAGCGAGGACGTGCTCGAACTGATGATGCAGCACCCCGAACTGCATGCCGTAGCCGTCGTGGACAAGGAGATACCGGTCGGCATCATCCACCGCCCGGCCCTGCTCGACCGCTTCATCAGCCTCTACGGCCGCGAACTCCATGGCCGCAAACCCTGCCGCGACCTGATGGACACCGACCCGCTCATCGTCGACAAGGCCACGCGCATGTCCGAGCTGTCGGAACTGGTCGTCAACAAAGGCAAGGCCGCCTTCACCCAGGGCTTCATCATCACCGACGAAGGGCGTTACCTGGGGCTGGGATCCGGTTTCGACCTGATGCGCGAAGTCACCGAAATGCAAATCGTCGCCGCACGCTATGCCAACCCGCTCTCCGGTCTGCCCGGCAACGTGCCGATCCAGGAACACATGGAGCGCCTGCTCATGAACGAACATACGTTCGTCACCGCGTACTTCGATCTCGACCAGTTCAAACCCTACAATGACGTCTACGGCTTCCGCCGCGGCGACGACATCATCCAGCTGCTGGCGCGCATCCTGCGCGAAAGCTGCAACCCCGAGCTCGATTTCATCGGGCATATCGGCGGCGACGATTTTGTCGTGCTGTTCCAGAGCCTCGACTGGGAGGTTCGCTGCCACGGCATGCTGGCGCGGTTCGATCGCGAATGCCTGGCCCTGTTCAATCCCGAGCACGTGGAAGCCGGCGGCTACTGCAGCGAAGACCGGCGCGGCGTCATGGCCTTCCACGCGCTGGTGACGCTCTCCATCGGTGCGGTGCTGGTCGACCCCAGCAATTTCCACCAGTACCAGGAGGTGGCGCGCGCCGCCTCCGAAGCCAAGCGCATGGCCAAACGCATCGACGGCAGCAGCCTGTTCATCGACCAGCGCCGCATGCCCTTCGGCCGGCGGCTGGTGACGGAAGCGCAGCGGGTCGAGGCCCTGGAGACCCCAGCGGGATTGCCCCCTGCTTCCGCGCATGCGGCCAACAGTGGCGCGGACGGCAAGCTTGTCTGTCCGACGCTGCCCTGATCCAGGGTCATTCCATCCGATCGATGGGCCAACCCGAAGCAGCGGCCAGTCCCTATCGACCGGTTTGAGGAAATGTGCGGTTCACCTCGGCCAGCCAATCCCCGGCCGGTTGGGGGCGATGGAAGTAGTATCCCTGGAAGAGCCTGCAGCCCTTGGCGGTCAGGAATTCCAGCTGCGACTGGGTCTCCACACCTTCGGCCAATACCTCGAAGCGCAGGTGGCGGGCCATGGCGAGGATGGTTTCCACCAGCGCGACATCGTTGAGGTCATAGGGGATATCCTGAACGAAACTCTTGTCGATCTTCAACTCGTTCAGCGGGAGACGCTTGAGGTAGGCCAGTGATGAATAGCCGGTGCCGAAATCGTCGATGGCAAAGCGTATCCCGAGGTCCGACAGTTCCAGCATGCGCGACACGACCTCCGAGGCTTGCTCGACCAGCAGGTTTTCCGTGATCTCCAGCGTCAGGTATAGCGGGTCGGCCCCCGTCTCGGAGAGGATCTCCCTGACCCGGGCCACGAAATTGGCCTGGCGGAACTGGCGCGGACTCACGTTGACCGCCAGGCGCAGGCTTCGACCGGATTCATTCAAGCGGACGAGCAGGCGGCAGGTTTCGCGCAGCACCCATTCGCCGATGGTAACGATGAGACCGGTTTCCTCCGCCAGCGAAATGAAGGCGGCGGGCGCAACCAGGCCGCGCGCCGGATGCTGCCAGCGCACGAGCGCTTCGGCACCGACGACGTCTCCGCCCGCGTTTACCTGGGATTGCAGGAAGAGCGCCAGGGCCCCGTTCTTCACCGCGTCACGCAGATCGCGCTCCATGGCATAGCGCTCGGCGATGTGTTCCTGCATGGTGTGCTCGAAGAACATGAGGGCGTTGCGGCCGCTGTCCTTGGCCCGGTACATGGCGATATCGGCCTCGCGGATCAGATCGTCCACATTCTCGCCTTGCTTCGGGAACAGGGAAACGCCGATGCTGGCGGTGGCGAGGTAATCCTGGCCGTCGATGCGGATGGGCTGTTCCAGGGCAGCGCGGATTTTTTCGGCCACCGAAAGCGCAAGGGTTGCGGCCGGCTCCTGTTCGCTCGACAGCTCGGGCAGGAGGATCACGAATTCATCGCCCCCGAAGCGCGCCACGGTGTCGTCCTGCCGGAGATAGTGGCGCAGCCTTTTGGCCACGTCCTTGAGGACGCTGTCGCCTATCGTGTGGCCATGGACATCGTTGATGCGCTTGAACTGATCCAGATCCACGAACATCACGGCGCCGAAACGCTTCTGGCGCCGGCAGGCCGCCAGGGCCTGGCCCAGGCGATCCAGGAAGAGCGCGCGGTTCGGCAGCGTGGTCAGCTGGTCATGATAGGCCAAGTGCTCGATCTGGCTTTCGATGCGCTTGCGTTCGGTGATGTCAGCCGTGGTGCCGAACATCCTGACGGGCTGTCCTTGCGTATCGAAACTGACCTTGCCAAGTTGCTCGACGAAGCGTTCGCCCGCCGCACCGACGACACGATGCACGATGTGATAGGGCCTCGTTTCGCGCGAATTCATGGCACGCCGCATTTCAGCCGTCACGGCCGCGATATCCTCCGGGTGGACCGCCTTCAGGAAGTTCTCCGATGTCGGCAGGACGCTCCCTGGCGCATAACCGAGCAGGCGATATTCTTCGTCGGACCAGACTGCAGTGCCATTCGTCAGGTCCAGGCTCCAGTTGCCCAGGTGGGCCAGGGCCTGGGCTTCCTTCAGAAGTTCCTCGCTTTCCCGCAGTGCTTCCTCGACCTGCTTGCGTCGGGTGATGTCGTGCGCGATGCCGAGCACGCCCATGATGTGCCCGCTCGCATCCAGCATCGGCATCTTGGTTGTCTCGAACAGGCCATGGTAACCATCCGAAGCAAAGCTCAGCCACTCCTCGTTGACGGACGGTTTGCCAGCCGACATTGCCGCGCGGTCGTGCGCACGGAAGAAATCGGCCAGCGCCCGGTCGACGAAATCGTAATCCGTCTTGCCGACGATATCCTTTTCCACCGCGCCGTAGAGTTTCTCGAAGCGGTCGTTGCAGGCGAGGTAGACGCCGTCCTGATCCTTGAGCCAGACCAGATCCGGAATGGTGCGGATCAGCGACTGAAAAATACCATGCTGCCGGCTCAAGGCCTCGTCAGCCTGCCGGAGCTGCACCAGGTCCGCTTCGAGTCGTGCCGTCTGGGCGCGCACCTGGCTGCGCAACATGCGATTGATCAACACCACGATCAGGATCGCTGCCAGGACGCCGCCTGTCGCCCAGCGCCACCAGACCGGCCAGACGACGGGCGGCGGCTGCGCCATCCACCTCGCCAGCACCTTGTAGTAAGGCGACCCCTCGCTGGCCTGCCAGGCTGCCAGATGACGGTCTATCGCAGCCAGGAGATCGGCGTTTGTGCCACGGGGGGCGGCAAAGAACAGCCGGGACGGCAGGAACATGATCGAGGAGGCCATCAGGTCGTAACGACGGGCATTGAATTCCCCGTAGTTGTAATTGGCGGCGGCAGCGTCGGCCCGGCCTTGCTCGGCCAGCGCGAATCCCTCTTCGAACGAAGTGACCGGAACCAGCGTCACGTCGATGCCGAAGCCCGTGAACAGCTGGCGGAGATAGCTTTCCTGGACGGAGCCCTTGAGCACGGCGATGCGCCTGCCCCTGAAGTCGAGCATCGAATTGACCCGATCCGTCGACGGAACATAGAGGGCCGACCAGCTTTGCAGGGCGGGCTCGGCATGGAAGTCGAACTGCTTTTCGCGCGCCTCCGTCCTGGCCACGTCCGGAAGAAGATCGATCTGTCCGGCCTTGAGCGCGGCAAGACAGGCTTCCCATTTGCAGGGGACCGGGTGGAGCTTCCAGTCTTCCTGGCGGGCGATCTCGGTCAGTAGATCTCCGAAAATTCCGCTTGGCTGGCCATCCGGACCCGCCATGATCTTGGGTGGATTTTCATAGACCCCGACGCGTACTTCCCGCGCATCGGCAACTGCCACGACAGCAAACAGCAAGCCCGCCAGCATCGCAGCAAGTCGGCAGGTCAGAGCAGTGCGGCAGGTGGAGGGTAAATGGGCACTTCCGGTCAAGACAGCGAGTCGCATGGCATTCATGATGCATGCTAACAGCATGTAAAGCGACGGTTGTCGCCAACAACTTGAGCGGCTTTCTGGCCGCGATGCAAAACCGGACTTGCAGGACGGATCCCGATCGAACACTCGGCTGTCCCGGACAGAAATGTCGACGGCTTTTCCTGAATACGCAATCAAACCCGCATCCCGAATAAAAAATGGCCATACCCTCGCCGGGCATGGCCATCCATCGTGCCAGTCAGTGCTTAGCGGCGATGTCCGTGGTATTCGCCTTCGTCGTCGAAGTCCTTGTCCTGCCCGTTAGCCGGCAGGATTTCGAAGGTCTGGTTGTCACCATGCTGCTGCGTGTAGAACACGCGCCAGCCATCCTTGAACGGACGCGGGGATTTCGCGCCCAGCAGGCCGTCAGCCGTCGGATCGCCGTCGGAAACATGGATGCCGGTGATTTCGTTGTCGCCGTCGTTCTGGAACCCGCTCGCGAACGATCCCAGCCATGAATCGATGGTCGCCGAGGCATCGCGTCCCAAAGCCAAAATGCGCATGGGCTGCTTGCCGTCGGAATAGTCGGCATTCACGTTGAACATATAGGCGGAATCAAAGGCGTTGCGCTGGGTATGCAGGGTATCGCCGGCATCCTCGACGAAAACGAGCTTGTCCTTGCTCCAGAACGCGACGTTGTCGAACCCGGAGTGCACGGCATCGCCTTTGTAGAACATGGACAGTTTGCCCTCATTGGCAGACGACGATTTCTGCACCAGCTTCAGGACCGCGCCGAAGCCGCCATGATCCGGTGCTTCGGTCAGCAGGTTGGTGTCGCCGGTTTCGTCAAAGAAGAACTCCCTGAAATCGCTGCCCGGACGGAACTGGGCGTTTTCCGATCGCTTGAAGGGGGTTGCATGCCGGGTCTTGGCCATGGCATTGGCATCGAACGGCGCGTTGCCGTCCACGTCGGTGTCATGAAGGGTGACCCACTTGGTGTTGAAGGTCTTGCCATAAGTATGCAGATCCTTCATGTCTTGCGACAGGATGTCCGCATCCGCCTGGCCGGCGTGGAACTCGATGGGCTGGCCTGTGACCAGGGACATCACCTGGAGGGCCTGCAGCTTGCCCCCCTTGGTCAGATCGGTCTTGTCGTTGGGTACGAAGCGATAGATGAAGCTGTTGGGCTGCTTGGCATGCTTGGCAGTGATGCCGGATTTCCCGCCTGCGTCTTCCACGATCCAGATATTGCCGTCGCCATCGTTCTGGATGCCTTCGTAGCCGCCGCGACCCAGCGCACCCGAGATGTCTTCCGCAGTCGCCGTGGAGGCCGGATTGAACTCGGCAGAAACCTGCCAGACGCCCCCGGCGTTCCCTTTCTCGGCCGTCAACAGGAGACGATTGGCGAAGGGATTCCAGGTGATGCCGTCGAAAGTCGGGAGCGGATTGCCGTTCACATCAGCATCGGCCAGCAGTGTGACGCGATGGGCGACGTCGGCATCCAGATTGATGCGGGTCGCGTAACCCTGGGTGCCCATCTCGTGGCCTTGAAACAGGAAGCGCTCGCCATAATGATAGCCAGCATCAGCACCTTGCTGGCCAGGCAGGACCAGATAGACATTCTTGTCCGGCTCGGTCTTGCTGGCTTCTTTCAGGCTGCTGGGATCGGTGGGGAGCATGGTGCCATTGTTGTCATACCCATAGAAAGCGATGGCAGCAGTGGGATTCTCCAGGCGCATCGATCCCCGGGCAACGATGGTTTCCATCAACTCCGGAGAAAGGATGTTGGGGGCAGCCATCCCGGTCACTTTGGCGTTGGCGTTCGGCACGGGCGTCAGGTCCAGGGCGTGGACGTAACCGGTAGTGAAAATTGCCGCGATGCTCAGTGCAAGCGTCACGTTTCGTTTGGCTTTCATATTGGTTCCCTTTTAAAGATATCGGTTAGACAGTGATCATGATTATTGAAGCGAAATGCCAGATATGCCTGGGCTGTTCGCAGAGTGACCTTAGCCCTGCTTTGTGAAAGTGTTTTTAACTTAACTTGAAGATTGCGCGATGGCTTTCGGACAGGGAAACAACGCCCGATCCACGCGGCATCCGCTCAAAAAAAGCGGGCCATGCGGCCCGCCAAGCACTACAGGAGATCTTTGCGAACACCACGGATGGAGGAGAACGTGGTGCCGTCCGTCACGACAACGCGCTATCCCGGCCGGCGCTTGATGCGCTCCACCATCATGCCGACCAGGCCGAGACCGGCCAGCAGCGTCAGCCACGTTTGGGGTTCGGGTACGGGCGCGGCACTCAATGCGCCCGCATAGATGCCACCGGCGGTGCCGGCCGTGGTGCCGCTCACGACGAACTGGTAGAACCCGGGCGCCGCAACCGTGGAAGGCAACAGGGTGGCGCCGAGGTTCAGCGCACCGCTGGAATCGAAGGTGCTGTCGATTCCATAAACGATGCCATTGACATCCTTAAGCGTGATCGCGAAATTGCTGATGTCGTAAACGGGCGTGCTGCCGGATCCGAATTGCAGCGTCACTTTCACGCTCGTGGCGATGGCTTCCGACGTTAACGCACCGATATCGAAGCCATATATATCGGCGATAGGTGTGCCCAGTCCGGCGATGGTATTGGCAATTGAAATGTTCTGGCCAACCAGGTCGCCCAGATAGCCCGGGCCCACCACCGCCGCAGCGGCCGACCCCATTGAACCCACCAGCGCAAGCGCCAGTACGAATTGCGTGCGTTTCATGAAACGTCTCCAAATTCAAGGACAACAAACAATTCCAAGCGCGTGATGTAGCCGGCAAACCAATTGTCGCGTCCGGACACTTTTCCCGAGGCTCGGCAGAGCCTGTCTTTTCAGCCCTGTCTCGCGACGGGTTTGGCCAATCAGCACGAGAGGCAGTGTCACACTGTCATGTTGCAGCCGCAGGCGTTCATGTGGCATCCGGCATGGCACGTTCGGGCCAATGACATCCGCCACGCTGGACATTCGGACCATCCGGAATCCCCTTCCGCTGTCATCAAGAGATCACCTTGCACAGCAAGGATTGCCATTCCTGACAACGAAGGGAGGGATGCCATGAACAGGCAGTTCGAGACACTGGAAATGCAGGCCGACCGACTGGCAGAAGAAGCGCTGCACGAACTCGGCGATACGCCATTCGACGAACCCGACGACTACGCCAGGCAATGCGATTACGCCGGCTGCTATCCCTGGCTGTCTGAAATCATCTGCGCGCATCCGCACGACAGCGCGATCCTCTCGGCTCTGCGCGGCAGCGATGCGATGGGGGAAGGTCCGGACGTCTAATCCGGGTAGCAAGCTGTCGCTGGCCACTGCTGACTTCAGGCATAACTGCCTGCAGTCAGGCCGTACTCATCGGGTTAAATGCGGGGTCAACGGCGACCTCTTGTCGTATGCCTGCCCGCAATTGTCCGATCCTGCTTAAAAACCCGCCGTCGCAGTCGGGTTCAGTCCCTACTTTTAGTGAAGTTTCGACCTTTGTCATATTCAGTCATGAATTGTCATCACGCGTCATGAAATCCGAACGATAGACCAATACCCCTCACCCATAATTTCCTCAGCAATGCGAGACGCTTGTGTTGCCTGTGTCACTGACAGAAATAAACGCTAAATCATTTGAGGGGGACGGCATGACGCATCATATTTCAGGGCTTCTTTTAAGCCTCGGCGCTTTGTTTTCAATGCAGGCAAGCGCCGTCACCCTAACTTTTATCGAGAACAACGATCTGCATGCGCATCTCACCCCTGCCCTGGACAAGGTCGTGAAGAATGGCCAGGTGGTCTATGAATCGCGGGGCGGCCTGGCACGGGTCGCCACCCTGGTGAAGCAGATTCGGGCGCAGAACCCGAATTCGGTGCTGATGAACGTGGGCGACACCTATCACGGTGGTGTCGAAGCCCTCTACACTTCCGGCAACGCGGTGATCGATCCTGTCAATGCCTTGGGCATCGACGTCGGCGTGCCGGGCAACTGGGACTTCGCTTACGGCCCCAACGTGTTGCGCCTACGGTACTTCAATCTGACCACGGCGCAACGCGCCACGCTGCAGAAGACGGTCCCCATCACCATCAAGCAGCCGAACTTCCAGAATCTGGCGGCGAACATGCAATCCACACTGCCCGGCACGCCGACCCAGCCGCTGCCGGCATCGGTCATCAAGACCATTAGCGGCGTGCAGGTCGGCTTCATCGGCCTGACCTCCGACATCGTGGCCCAGATGGACGCGACGCTGGCCGTGGGGCTGTCGTTCACCCAGGGCGAGACGGCCTACCGCGACCTGCTCAATAGCCAGGCCCAGGCCCTGCGCAACCAGGGCGCCCAGCTGGTGATGGTGATGAGCGAACTGGGCCTGCAGAAGGATTACCGCCTGGCGGACATCATCAATGCGGGCGCGGTGGACGTGTTCTTCTCGGCGCATACCCACGACACCATTTTCACACCGCTTCAGTCCAAGAGTGGCGCGCTGATAGTGGAGGGCGGACACAGCGGCTGGCTGGGACGCATGGACGTGAACGTTGCGAGCGGACAAAAGCCGGTCTTCAACTGGACATTGCTGTCGGTGGATTCGAGCATCCCGGATGATCCCGCGATGAAAACCCTGGTCGATGCGGCGCGCGCGCCTTTTCTGGTAGCCAACCCGAACATGACCGTTCCCATGAACGGTATCACGCTCAAGCTCACGCAGCCCATCGATACCGTGCTGAGCCATGTCTATGTCCCGCTGGATCGTGAGGAGGCCCTGGAGTCGACCTTCAACGATGCCTGGTCCGACACCCTACGCCAACAGACCGGAACTGCCATCGCGATCACGCCAGGCTTCCGCATGGATGCGCCCATCCCGGCCGCAGGCACGCTCTACGAGGACAATTACATCGCCGACGGCGCGCTGACGATCGAGGACGTCTATCGCTATATTCCGGTTCCATACACGCTCGGAACAGGCACCGTCGAAGGCGCAACCATCAAGTCCATCATCGAAAACGATTTGACGGCGGTGTATTCCCTCGACAGTTTCTCCCAGGGAGGTGGCTGGGCCAGCGGCTGGTCGGGCCTGAACGTCACCGTGGACCTTTCTAAACCTGATGGGCAGCGAGTGCAGTCCCTCGCCGATGCCAACGGCGCTCCGATCGCAGATACCACTGTGCTGACGGCAAGCGGCTGCCTGCGCCCCAATGACGTGGCGGATGGCACGGGCACGGTGCTGTGCAGTTTCAGCGGCTTCAGCAATGTCGCCGCCTTGATCAATCCGTCGACCGGCAATCCCTGGTATCCGCAGGAAATGCTTAGCGCGGCGTTGACGCAAGGCTTTTTCGTGGACAGCCCCCGGCAAGGCATCACCGACCTGGCGGCCACCCCGGCCTGGCCCAGCCAGCCCTTCGTGCAGCCGCTTGCCGTGCGCGCCACGTCAGGCGCCCAACTGACGAAGTCCGGCCTGGTCTACAACGCCGGCAGCAAGATCTTCACCGGCCAGATCACCCTCACCAACACCGGCTCCATCCCCTTGCTCGCGCCCCTCAAGGTCGTGATCCAGGGCTTGCCCGCCGGCGTCACGGTGGTGAATGCCGCGGGCAGTTATTACAGTCAGCCCTACTTGAAGCTGACCGGCAGTCTTGCCCCGGGAAACAGCCAGAGCGTGCAGGTGCAATTCAAATCCACGTCGAACCATGCCATTACCTACACCCCGGCAGCCTATACCGGCGGCGTTTGAGTTCGCGGATCGCCCGCTGCCTGAGCACTGGGCGATCCGATTTTCATATTTGGGAAAAAGGGATACAGCATGACCAAGAAGATACTCGTCACCAGCCTGCTCGCCTTGCTGAGCAGCCACACGGCATGGGCCGATACCTGGTATGTGACCGTGGATACCCGTTCACTCAGCGGCCAGAGCGGATGGCTGGATTTCCAGTTCAATCCCGCGGATGGCAGCGCGCCGGCCGCAGCCGCGAGCCTCGCGGCCTTCAGCTCAGACGGGGGTCTGGCCGCGGCGATTCCCACCGGGGATGTCACGGGCACTCTGGCCGGCACGCTGGTGCTGGGCAACAGCCAATTCTTCAACGATTGGCTGCAGGGATACACGTTTGGCTCGACACTGAGCTTCAGCATCAATATCAATACCCCTGTGCCGAATGCCTCGGGCTCGGGCACAGCGTTCAGCCTGTCGCTTTATGACAGTAGCTATAACAGCCTGCTTGCGGATCCGAACTGGGGCGCTTCGCTGGTCATCAATGCCAATGACAACGGCGCGATAAATGTACTGGCGCAAACTGCGCCAATCAGCCTGTCAACCAGCCCGGTGCCCGAACCGCAAAGTGCATTGTTATGGCTGTCTGGCTTGGGGCTGGTCGGATGGAGATCGGGAAAGCAGACCCGCGTTCCCCTTCTTCGCCCACGGGTGTCTCCAATAGGCTAGCAGACGCACTCACTCGCGCCGGCGCCACTCATTTTGGCTCTGCCGGTAAATCCTAAGGCAGAGCCCATTTTGGGTTAGCCATCTCTTTTCAGAGGCGTGCAATTTTCGCGCACACCGGATCGGGAAGGCATGGAGAGTGCACCCACGTATCCGGCTCCCGTCCTCCTGCTCCCCAAGGCGCCGGTCGTCCCCTGTACCTGCGGAACAGGCTGTCCGGTGCCCTTTCTGCTTTTAATACATAAGTAACATGCGTCTGGTTCAATTCAATTCCATGACAGTTGGCCCGTCCCCGCCAACTGTCCGGAAAGACCGGCATTCGCCCCCAGAAATTTGCCTGTCAAGCGGCAAGCAATTACACAGAGGTTAGATCGTGTTTCCATTCATCGCGACACCCCGCCCCGACCGCAATGGCGGCTTCACCCTCCTCGAACTGCTGGTGGTGCTGGTGATCCTGGGTTTGCTGGCCGGCTATGTGGCGCCCAAGTATTTCGCCCAGATCGGCAAGTCGGAAGTCAAAACCGCGCGTGCGCAGATCGACGCGCTGGAAAAAGCGCTCGACCAGTACCGCGTCGATGTCGGGCACTACCCCAATGCCGAGCAGGGCCTGGCTGCACTGAACGCCAAGCCGGCGGACGAGCCGCACTGGGACGGCCCCTACCTGAAAAAGGCGGTACCCAACGACCCCTGGGGCAAGCCGTATCAATACAAGATGCCCGGCGAGCACGGCGAGGTGGACATCTTCTCCTTCGGGCGCGACGGTGCGCCCGGCGGCAGCGGCGAAGATGCCGACATCACCAACTGGTAAAGCCGCCTCATGCGATATCGGGTAAAGGCCTTGCGCCCCGGAACGGGCGTGACGGCAACGACGGTGGAAGCGCTCGACGAAGCCGAGGCCACCGCACGCCTGCAGCGCGAGGGCGCGCAGGTGCTTTCCATCGTTGCCGACCGCGGCAGGTGGCTGGCGGCACGGCGCGCGCGCTTTCCGCTGCTGCTGTTCTCGCAGGAACTGATCGCGCTGCTCGACGCCGGCCTGACGCTGACCGAAGCGCTGGAAACCCTGGGCGAAAAGGAGAGCCGGACCGAGTCGCGCCAGATGATCGAACGCCTGCTCGCCACCATGCGCGAGGGACGTCCGTTTTCGGCGGCGCTGGCCCTGCAGGGCGACGCGTTCCCGCCCTTGTATGCCGCCACCGTGCGCGCGGCCGAAAGCACCGGCGACCTGTCGCCGGCGCTGGCCCGCTACGTCGGCTACCAGAACCAGATCGACGCGGTGAAGAAGAAAGTCCTGTCGGCGTCGATTTATCCCTTGCTGCTGATCGGCGTCGGCACGCTGGTGATCGGTTTCCTGCTCGGCTATGTGGTACCGCGTTTTGCCACGGTCTATGCCGACGCCGGGCGCGATCTGCCGTGGATGTCGAAAATGCTGCTGGCCTGGGGCCAGGCGGTCGAGGCGCACGGCGTCTGGATATTGCTGGGGGCGGTGACCGTCATTGCCGGTTTCGTCATGGCGCTGGCGCAGCCCGTCACCCGCGCTGCACTCACCCGCCTGGCCTGGCGCACGCCGGCGATCGGCGAACATCTGCGCACGTTCGAACTGGCGCGCTTTTACCGCAGCCTCGGCATGCTGCTGACCGGTGGCATCCCGATCGTATCGGCGCTCGGCATGGTATCGGGGCTGCTCTCCGCGCACCTGCGTAGCGGCGCGAGCGTGGCGATGGACGCGATGCGCCGCGGTGAAAGCATCTCTGCAGCATTCGCACACGGCGCGCTGACCACCCCGGTCGCCGCCCGGCTCATGCGCGTCGGCGAAAAAAGCGGCCGCATGGGCGAGATGATGGAACGCATCGCGATCTTCCACGACGAGGAGATGGCGCGCTGGGTGGACTGGTTCACCCGCCTGTTCGAACCGCTGCTGATGGTGTTCATCGGCCTGACGATCGGCCTGATCGTGGTGCTGCTCTACATGCCGATTTTCGACCTGGCGGGATCGATCCAGTGAACGCGCCCCACCCTGCCCTCACGCCCGACGCGCTGGCCCGCCTACGCCAGGAGGCCCATGCCGCCGGCCAGACCGTGATGCTGCGGCTGCAGGAACAGTTCGGCCTCGAAGCCGACGCCACCCTGCATCTGCTGGCTGCCCATTGCCGTCAGCCCGCCTTCGACATGGCTGCGCTGAATGCGCTGACGGTCGACTTCGGCAAGCTGAATTTCAGCGAAGCCGCCCGGCGGCATTGCCTGGTCGCACGCGACGCCGACGCGCAATTCTGGCTGCTGCTGACCGACCCCTGGGACAGCGCCAGCCGTGCCTATGCCGCACATGTGCTGGGCGCGCCATTCAAGACCGGCCTCGCGCATCCCGCCGACCTCACGGCGCTGCTGGAGCGCCACGAAGAAGGCCTGCACGCGATGGAAGGCATGGGCGGCAACCCTGCGCACGTGGCGCAGGACTCGGGCGCCGAGGCCCTGTCGTTCGCCAGCATCGCCGAGGATGCCAGCCCGGTGGTGCGGCTGGTGCGCTCGACGCTCTACGATGCGCTGAAAGCCGGCGCCTCCGACATCCATCTGGAAACCGATGCACACGGGTTGACGGTGAAATACCGCATCGACGGCGTACTCTCGCACATCGCGCACGCACCCGGCATGGAAGTGGCCGAGCAGGCTGTGTCGCGCATCAAGGTGATGTCCGAACTCGACATCGCCGAGCGCCGGGTGCCGCAGGACGGCCGCTTCAAGGTAGCGATGCAGGGACGCGAGATCGACATACGGGTATCGATCATGCCCAGCGTGTTCGGCGAGGATGCGGTGCTGCGCATCCTGGACCGGCAGGCGCTGTCGGAAGAACTTGCCGGCCTGACGCTGGAAGGCCTGGGCTACGCCGGGGCGACGCTGGCGCGTGTCCGCAAGCTGGCGGCCGAGCCCTACGGCATGCTGCTGGTGACCGGGCCGACCGGGTCGGGCAAGACCACCACGCTGTACGCGGCCATTTCCGAGATCAACCACGGCCGCGACAAGATCATCACCATCGAGGACCCGGTCGAATACCAGCTGCCCGGCGTGCTGCAGATCCCGGTCAACGAGAAGAAGGGACTGACTTTCGCGCGCGGCCTGCGCTCGATCCTGCGCCACGATCCCGACAAGATCATGGTCGGCGAGATCCGCGACGCCGACACCGCGCAGATCGCGGTGCAGTCGGCACTCACCGGGCACCTGGTGTTCACCACCGTGCACGCCAACAATGTGTTCGACGTCATCGGCCGCTTCATCCACATGGGCGTCGATCCCTACAGCTTCGTCTCGGCGCTCAACGGCATCGTGGCGCAGCGCCTGCTGCGGGTGAACTGCCCGCATTGCGCAGCGCCGGCCGTGCCCGCCGACGACCTGCTGGAACTGTCGGGTCTGACGCGAGATAAAACCCGCGATTTCGAGTTCCGCCAAGGGAGCGGCTGCGGCCACTGCCGCGGCAGCGGCTACAAGGGCCGCCGCGCCATTGCCGAAATCCTGCTGCTGACCGACGAACTGCGCGAACTGATCGTGGCGCGCGCGCCGATCGGCCAGATCAAGGAGTCCGCCGCGCGCGGCGGTACCCGCAGCCTGCGCGATGCCGCGCTGGCACTGGTGAAGTCGGGCGACACCACTTTGGAGGAGATCAATCGTGTCACGCTGGTCGGCTGAAACGCTCCGCATTGCGCTCGCCCCCGGCGAAGCGGCCTTGCTTCGCACACGCGGTACCCCCGCCAGTCGCGTGCTCACCACGAACGAACGCAGTGCATCGAGTCTGCTGCCGCTACTGGACGAGGCGCTCGCCGATCCGGCCTGGCACGGCCGCGGGGTCGAGGTGGTGCTGTCGCAGCATTTCGTACGCCACGTGCTGACGCCGCCGCCCGGCAAGGCGCTCTCGCAGGCAGAGGAACGTGCGCTGGTGGGCGCCAGCCTGCGCGAGATCTACGGCGATCTGGTCGATCAATGGACCATCCAGGTCATCAGCCAGCCACCGCAGCTCGGCCTGGTCGGCGCGGCGCTGGAGACCGGCTTCATGCAACAGCTGGATGCGCTGCTGGCTCGCCACGGCTTCCGCAACATGACGATACGGCCGCTCGGCAGTTTCGCCGCGCGACGTCTCCCGAGAAAATTTGCAGGCTGGTGGGCCCTGGCCGAGCCGGGCTGGCTGAGCCTGTTCGGCGGGTCGGACGGCGCCTGGCATCACCTTGCCGGCCAGCCGACCGCCGCTGACTGGAGCGACGCGCTGCCCGACCTGATCGGGCGCGAAGCGGGGTTGACGGCACTCGGCCTTCCGTCCGAGGTCTGGATCCAGGCCGTGGGCATCGGTCCGGTCCCGCAACCGGATTCCGGCAACGAACGCTGGGAAGTGCTGCCCCACGACCCCGCGGTCCGCGGCGCACTGGCGCTGGCAGGAGTCTGACGATGGCACGGTTCGATTTCGACTTTCATGCACGGCCGTCGCGTCCCGGCATGCCGGCCATCCTGTTGGCCATGGCCGGCGTGGCAGCCATCGCCTGGTCGTGGACGAATCTGCAGGCGGCGCGCGCAACCGAGGCGGGCCTGGCGATGCGGATCGCTGCCCTCGAACAACGTCCCGCGCATCCGGCCGTCAAGCCCGCATCGCACGCGGAGGATGCGGCCCGGACCACCCGCGCGCGCGTCGCGGGGCAACTGGCCTACTCCTGGCAGCCTGCGTTCGAGGCACTGGCGGCCGCGCACAGCGGCAAGATCGCGCTGGTCTCGCTCGATGCGGTGCAGGCCAAATCGCAGCTGAAACTGGTGGCCGAAGCGCGGCAGCTGGCGGACGCCATCGCCTACATCGATGCCCTGCAACAACAGCCCGGGGTCCGCCGTGTCGAACTCCTGCAGCACGAGGTGCAGGCCGACGACGCGCAGAAACCGCTGCGCGTCAGCATCCTGGTGGAGCTGCGCACATGAGCACCAGATTGTGGCAACTGCGGCAATGGGCACGCCGCCTGGGTGCCGTCGGCCTGGCCGGGCTGGGCCTGCTGGGGATCGCATTGCTGATGCAGGGGTTCCAGGTCGAATCGCTGCAGCAGTTGACCCGTACGCAGCAGACCCGACTGGCCGCGCTGCAGCAGGCGGCTGCCCGGCGCGCGGCGGCACCGGCGCCTCCCCTGCTCGATCCCCTGGCCATGCTGCCTCCGACAGGCGAGGCGTCGCAACGCATCGGCGAACTGGAACGCCTGGCGCGGGTGAATGGGCTGGCGCTTCCGCGCGGACAGTACAGCGTGTCGCCCCTGGCGGGCACCTCGCTCCGGCGCTGGCAGCTGGTGCTGCCGCTCGATGCGTCCTACCCGGCATTGCACGCCTTCCTCGCCGCCGCGCTGGAACGCCTGCCCAACCTGACGCTGGACGAACTGAAGCTCAAACGCGATCGCATCGAGTCCACCCAGCTGCAGGCTGAACTGCGGCTGAGCCTGTTCGTGGAGGCGGCGCCGTGACCGACAAGAAGCGGCGTTCCGTTTTGTTCGTTGCCCTGGCGGGCGTGGCAGCCTGGTCGATCTGGCTGGCGTTCAATGAATCGCCTGGCGAGGCCGCAGGCGATCGAAGCGCGGTGGCCGAGCCGGTGGCGCATGCGTCCCGCCCTGCGCCCGCAGTCCACACCCCGGCACCGGTCGCGGTCCAGACGAAATCGCAGGAGGCCGAACCGCGGCTGGCGCTCAGCCGCGCCAATCTGTTCCCGCAGCAGACCTGGTACGTCCCCCCGCCCCCGCCGCCTCCGCCGCCCTACGTCCCGCCCCCTCCGCCGCAGGCGCCCGCCCTGCCCTTCAGCTACATGGGTCGCTGGAAGGATGCCGGCCAGACCACGTATTACCTGGTGCGCGGAACGCTGCCGGTCAGCGTGCACGCGGGTCAGGTACTCGACGGCGTATGGCGGCTCGAACCCGTCACCGGCGGCATGCTGAATTTCACTTACCTACCGCTGAACCAGACGCGCAGTTTGCGCACAGGAGATTGAGTTGCAACGCACCCGCCTTGTTTGCCTGACTGCAGTGTTCCTTGCCCTGAGCCTGGCCGGCTGCGCCAGCAAGGGGCTAACCGAGGGCCGCAAGCTGATTGCGGCCGGTCAGCCCGAAGCCGGCATTGCCCGTCTGCGTACGGGCCTGGCCGAAGAACCCGACAATATCGAACTCAAGGCCTACTACCATACCCAGCGCGAACGCATCGCCAGCGAGCTGCTCACCCAGGCGCAATCGGATCTCGACGCAGGGCGCTTTGACGCCGCCGAGGCCACGCTGAAGAAAGTGCTGGCGATCCATCCCGAAAGCCCGCGTGCACAGAGCCTGCTGGACAATCTTGCCGCGGCGCGCGAGAACCAGCAGCGCCTGGACGCCGCGACCAAGGCGTTTGCGGCAGGGCATCTGGATGAAGCGGAACAAACCGCCCGTGTGATTCTGGCCCAGTCCCCCGGCCACGCCGGTGCGCTGGCCTTGCTGCAACAGGTTCAGGCAGCCCGCACACCCGATGAACTCAGGCCGCACGAACTCGGCGAGGCATTTCAAAAGCCGATCACGCTGGAATTTCGCGATGCACCACTGCGCAACGTGTTCGATATGATTTCCCGGCAGTCGGGCCTCAACTTCATTTTCGACAAGGACGTGCGGACGGATGCCAAGGCCACGCTGTTTGCCCGCAACACGCCGATTGCCGATGCAGTGGACATGCTATTGATGACCGGCCAGCTGGCAAAAAAGGTGGTCAACGCCAATACGCTGCTGATCTATCCCGACCAGCCGCAGAAACAGAAGATGTACCAGGACCTGATGGTAAAGAGTTTTTATCTGGGCAATGCCGACGCCAAGTCCACCATGGCCATGCTGCGCACGCTGGTCAAGACCAAGGACATCTATGTGGACGACCGGCTGAATCTGCTGGTGATGCGCGACACGCCCGAGGCCATCCGGCTGGCGGAAAAACTGGTCGCGGTGCAGGACCTGGCCGAACCGGAAGTCATGCTCGACGTCGAAGTGCTGGAGATCAAGCGCGGACGATTGCTCGACCTGGGCATGCAGTATCCCAGCCAGTTCTCGCTGCTCAACACCATCAACACCAGCACGGCCACGTCGTCGACGGTGGGCGCGCCGGTGGTCACCACCAACACGACGCTGTCGCCGCTGCCGCTGACGGTGGACAAGCTGCGTCATCTCACCGGCGCCGACATCGCGATGAACAATCCGCAGCTCAATCTGCAGAAGGTGGACAGCGACGTCAACATCCTGGCCAACCCGCGCATCCGGGTGAAGAACCACGAAAAGGCCAAGATCCATATCGGCGACAAGGTGCCGGTGATCACCTCCAACACCACCTCGACCGGCGTGGTGTCGGAATCGGTGTCCTATCTGGACGTGGGCCTCAAGCTCGACGTCGAACCCAGCGTGCTGATGCGCGACGACGTCCAGATCAAGGTCGGGCTGGAGGTGTCCAATATCGTGCGCGAGATCCGCAGCAACAACGGCACCCTCACCTATCAGATCGGCACCCGCAACGCAGGCACCACCCTGCGCCTGAAGGACGGCGAAACCCAGGTGCTGGCCGGGCTGATTTCGGACGAAGACCGCAAGAGCGCCGCCAAGATACCAGGGCTGGGCGATCTGCCGCTGCTGGGGCGGCTGTTCTCCGACCATCACGACGAGCGCAACAAGACCGAGATCGTGCTGCTGATCACCCCGCGCATCCTGCGCAGCGATTCCACCCGGCAGCCCGCGCTGACCGAGTTCCGCGGCGGCACCGAAAACGACATCGGCGGCGGTGGCAGCAGCCCGGCCCTCTCTTTCAGACCCGGATTGGAGCGGACGCCAGGGTTGCCGCTCCACCCTGACAGCCAGCCGGAGCAGCCGGCCATACCGAATGCCAACCCTGTTCCGCCCGCGCCGGCCGGCCCGCCAGTCGAGCCGAAAAACGACTCCACGGACATGCCCGATAGCGTGCCGGTCCCCTTGGTACCCGTCCCCGTGACACCGCCGCCCCCGGCAAACGTCGACTAGACCATGCCCCGGCGCAGCGGCGGATTCAGCCTGATCGAGCTGATGGTCACCCTGGCCATTCTGGCGTTGCTCGCCAGCATGGCGGTGCCGTTCGCCCAGCTGGTACAGCAGCGCAACAAGGAAACGGAATTGCGCGAAGCGCTGCGACAGATCCGCACGGCGCTCGACGCGTACAAACAGGACGTCAAGGACGGCCGCGTCGACTCGCCGGCAGACGGCAGCGGCTACCCGCCCGATCTCGACGTGCTGTGGCAGGGCGTGCCCGACAAGACCAAGGCCGACGCCACCCGGATCTACTTCCTGCGCCGCCTGCCGCGCGATCCGTTTTTTCCGGATACCAGCGTGGCGCCGGCCGAAAGCTGGGGGCAGCGCAGCTACGCCAGCCCTCCCGACGCACCCAGCCGCGGACGCGACGTGTTCGACGTGTATTCGCTGTCGCCCGCCACCGGACTCAACGGCGTGCCCTACCGGGAATGGTGAAACCATGCTGAAACGGATGCAACGCGGATTCACCCTCGTCGAACTCATGGTCGTGATGGCCATCATCGCGCTCCTCCTGGCGCTGGCGCTGCCGCGCTATTTCAAGCACCTCGAATTGTCCCGCGAAACCATCCTCAAACAGGATCTCGCCGTCATGCGCGATGCGATCGACAAATACCATGGCGACACCGGCCGCTATCCGGACAGTCTCGATGCACTGGTCGGTGCACACTATCTGCGTTCGCTCCCCGTCGATCCGATCACCGAGCGCCCGGACACCTGGCAGAT
Source organism: Hydrogenophilales bacterium (assembly GCA_016195805.1). Lineage (GTDB taxonomy): Bacteria > Pseudomonadota > Gammaproteobacteria > Burkholderiales > Thiobacillaceae > Thiobacillus. The sequence continues at coordinate 277,323 of JACPYT010000016.1, read as the reverse complement.
CGTGGCGCCGTCGAGCGATGCAACGGGCGCGATGGTCGACATCAAGAGCGGGGCGCCCGGGACGGCGCACGACGGCAGCGCCTATGCCGACTGGTAAGTCCGCGCAGTCCGGCTTCACCTACCTGTTCGTGCTGATGCTGGTCGCGCTGATCGGCATGGGGCTGGCAGTGGCGGGCACCCTGTGGCACACGGAATCGCAGCGTGCCCGCGAAACCGAGCTGCTGTTCATCGGCGACCAGTATCGCCAGGCGATCCGCAGCTATTACGAACTCGACCCGGGTCAACCACGCCTGTCGCAGCGCATCGACGACCTGCTGGAAGACGACCGCCGCCCCAACATCGTGCGCCACCTGCGCCGCGCCTGGCGCGATCCGCTGACCGGCGGCGAACTGGCGTTGATCCGCGACCCCGAAACCCGCGGCATCGTCGGCGTCTACAGCCCGGCACCGGGACACCCGTTCAAGACAGCTGGCTTCCCTGCCGCGGACGAAGCCTTCACGGGTGCCAAAAGCTATCAAGGCTGGCGCTTCGTTGTCGTGCTTTCCCACACTGCGGCTGCCCCAGTTCCGCCGCAGAATCCGCCCGGGACGAACCCGGCCCCGGCGCCCCGCGCGGGTCGGCGCTGATCCTGGAGATATTGACGGATCGGCCATAAAAAAATGGCCGTGCAAAGCACGGCCATTCCGGCGTTGCTAAACGCTGTAAACGCTTAACGCGCGAACAGGTCGTTCATCGTTGCCACGTTCTTGTCGCAGGCGTGGTTCAGGCAGTCCAGCCCAAAGCCGGTTTCCAGCGTCTTCAGCAGGGCGAAGTGGTTGTACGGCTTGTTGCTCTGCACGCCATTCTTGCCGTAGTTGGTCTCGACGATGGTGACGACCTTGTTCGGCAGCGAGCTGTAATCGTTCTCGTCGAACATCACGACGATGGCGTTCTTGCCTTCCTTCCAGACTTCGGATTGCTCGATCGCGGTCACCAGCTTCTGCACTGCGACATCGCCTGTCTTGATCAGGGCCGGATTGTCGTAGTTGCACAAGGCGCCGGCATTGCCGCGGCCGTGCATGTCATTGCACTGGTTGGGCGCAATGAACGAGAAGCTCGGCACTTTGCCCGTCGCCAGATCGGCATACAGGCCGTTCAGCCCGGTGAAGTCTGCCATGTTGGCGAAGCCGTTCTCAGGATCGGTGTTCGCCTGAACGTTGGCGAAATAGGCGAAGGGATTGTGCTTGACAGCGTAGAGCGAGACGACATCTGCCTGGTTCACCGGGCTCAGATTGGTGAAGGTCCCGTTTCCGTAATTCACGCGGTCGGGGCCGTTAAAGCCGAGATCCTCCTGATAGCTCTTCCAGCTCATGCCGGCTTCGACCAGTTGATCGGCGATGGTCTTGCCGACCGTGGGCGCGGCGGCCAGCGGCTGGTTGTAGACGGGGTTCGCCGGCGTACCTTCGTTGGTGGTGTCGACCGCGACAGTTGCCGCGTCCATGCCGGAACCGGCGATGGGGCAGATCGGGGCGGCGGCGGACTCGTCGGACGGAATGCCGCTCACCAGGTTGGGCGTGCAGCCGGCGTTATGCCAGTCCGGCGAGTGGTCGTTGATCACACCAAAGTTGGAACCGCCGACGACTTCGAGATAATTGGTCAGGCTGGGATGCCCGACAGCGAAGAAGTTGGTCGCCAGGTTCTTCTGCTTGGCCATCTGATTGATGAATGGCGCATCGCTGTTGCCGATGATCTGGTCGTAGGCATGGTTCTCCAGCATGATCAGGAACACATGATCGAGGTGGGGAATGCGGGAGTGGTGTTCGCCATGCTCGTCAGCCATGGCCGAGCCACACGCGATGGCTGCGGCGACGCACAGGGAGATCTGGGTCTTGATGCTGATCACGGGTAAATCCTTTCTTGAATTGTGAATACAAAGTTCTTCGACGAATGGACTCCGTGGTTGAATTCCTGCAGATGACATTGATACCCAAGGAGCCCAACGCCACCCTAATGAGAGCGTGTGACGCTGACGTGAAGATTCGTATGGCACTCGAGGAATAAACAGGAACGGATGTCCGGAACTTCCATCTCGCCCGCTTGTCGTGCGCCCCTGAAGTTCCCCGGTCATTGTCATCAGACCGCGGTAGATCGCCCGCCGGATACCGATGTAGCATTAAAAGTTGCGGAACTTCAAAAACCGGGGATGAGTGCGATGAAGAAAATACCGTCCGATGAGTACCTCGAGAAAGCCAGGCTTTTGAGCAAGCAAGAAACCGAGCGCCTGCTGTCGCGAATGCGGTCAAAGCTGAAACGCAGACTGGAAGACAGAAAACTGGATGCGCTGGAGGCCGTGGCGATACAGCTCGAGAAGGAAGACGAGGAACTGAGCGAATGGCGCGCGAAGATGGCCGAAATCAGGAAAAAGCACAAGGAACAGACGGAATCCTGACACGCCAGCCAGGTATCGGCCGTCATACCGCTGCCTGGTGACACCCGGCGGCAGCGTGCGTCTACTTGTCCCATCGCCGCCAAATCCAGCAACAGCGCCAGGCCTCGGGCATTACCCGCGCCGCCTGATCGTGCCAACCACCCTGAAGATACTTGACCGACTGCGCGAATAAGCAGCTTCTCTGCGCACTATTTCTTCGTTTATGGGTATTCCCCATTCCGCACTCCCTATCCTTCCCTTTTCGACTAGATTGGAATGAACAAGGGCTTTGGCTGTCTCTGATCCTATTGCGCTTACCAAGGATTCTGGAATGCGGGAAGAAACGAATGCGTTGAGCAATTGGAGTCTCGACAATATTCCTCTGGATTCGATCGACCATGCGCTTGTCGAAAATCGGGAAGATTTGTTCTACCTGGTGGTCGCAGCATCATTCGTCGAAATCGCGTCCGATCTCTATACGGACAATTTGGCGAAATACTTCGAGGGGGACCACGAAGTGGTGGACTGGCTGGTAAACCGCTGGCAAGTGGAGGAAATACGCCACGGGCGCAGCTTGCGGGCCTATGCGCGCCATGCATGGCCTGATTTTGACTGGGAATCTGCTTATTCAGGATTTTTCGCTGAATATTCGCATCTGTGCACCCTGGATCAGTTCGAGCCCACCCGCGGCCTGGAAATGGTTGCACGCTGCGTGGTCGAAACCGGCACGGCCACGCTCTATCAAACCCTGGCACAGCAAACGGAAGAACCCGTACTGGCAGGTATCGCCACCCGTATCCGCGCCGACGAAATCAATCATTACAAACATTTCTATCGCTACTTCCGCAAGTACAACGCCATCAATCCAGCGGGGCGTCTACGGATATTCTCTGCGATCAGGAGACGCTTGTTCGAGGCGCGCCAGGATGATGCGGTGTGCGCCCTGTGGCATGCCTATCTCATTCGCAATCCTGCCGCGAATGCAGGCAAGCCACAATTCCGGGCGCTCTGTACGCAGCTTGGCCGCCAGGTCCGACAACACTACCCGATCACCATGGCGGCCAGGATGCTGCTCAAACCTCTTTCGCTGCCTGCTGGCCTTGCCCGCACCGTCGAAGGGCCGGTGGCGAAGCTGACCGCGTTGGTCTTGCGCCATTAGGCTGAATCTTGGCTCGCACGGCACGCGACAAAATTCCCGGGGTATGCGCGTCACGCGACTCGCGGTCGTACCGCATATCAGTGCCGAGAGGATCTGCTCTGCACCAGGCGTTCAATTTGGGCGGGCAGTTGACCTGCTGTGAGCGAATTCTGGTTTAGTGATGCCACACACACCCCTGCGTCGGGATTTTTGCACACACATACGCCAAAAGTCGCATCGAACCAGACGATGCAGGCATTAGTGGGTAGTTGAGGGGGGGATTACGACATGCCGGCCTGTAGGCCGCACAGAATATAGGTGTATGGCGGAGAGGGTGGGATTCGAACCCACGGTAGGCTTGCACCTACGCCTGATTTCGAGTCAGGTACATTCGACCACTCTGCCACCTCTCCGGCGGCGCGTATTGTAACCGAGTCGGGCGGTTTGCTGGACGAAAATTTCGCTCTCGGTCAGACTGTGCCCATGCCCACCATAAAAACAATGGGATCGTTCGGGAGACTCGCTGCACTGGTACTGGCTGCTGCCCTGGCCGCATGCAGCCGCCCCATTCCGCCACCCGAAACCAGCGGCGAGCTGCGGGTAGGCGTGCGCAACAGTCCGGCGACCTATTACATCACCCGCAACGGCGAAGCCGCCGGCTTCGAGCACGATCTGATCCAGGCGTTCGGCCAGTCGCAGAACTGGAGGCTCAGCTGGACGGAAAAAGCCCGGCCGGAAGCCCTGTTCGAATTGCTCGACACGCATCAGATCCACCTCGCGGCGGCAGCCCTGCCGCAGGCCGTGGTCAAGGATCGCCACCTGATCGCCGGTCCGGTGATATTCGAAACGCCGGTCCATATCGTGTATCGCACCAGCGACCCGACGCCGCACGGCATCGCCGACCTGTCCGGCAAGAAACTGGCGCTGATCATCGGCTCGGGCCATACGCCCATGCTGATGCGCCTGAAGCGCAAATATCCCGGACTCACCTGGTCGGCGCTGGAAAACGTCTGGCCGGATGAACTGCTGGCGCAACTGCAGGCAGGCAAGTACGACGCGGTCGTCATCAACGGCATGGATTTCGATCCCATGCGCACCTTCTATCCCGAGCTGGCGGTGGCCTTCGATCTCCCCGACACGCAAAAAATCGTGTGGGCGCTGCCCACCGGCAGCTCGCAAGTGCTGCGCAACACACTGGCGCGCTTTGTCGAGCAGGCGCAGCAGGACGGCACCATCAAGCGCATCTACGAGCGCTACTTCGGCCACGTCAAACGGCTGGACAGTTCGGACATCCTCGGCATCCTGCAGCGCCGCCCGGAACGCCTGCCTGCGTTGCGCCGCTATTTCCAGGAAGCCCAGACGCTGACCGGCATCGACTGGCGGCTGCTGGCCGCGATCGGTTATCAGGAATCGCAGTGGGACCCGTCCGCCACCTCGCCGACCGGCGTGCGCGGCCTGATGATGCTGACCGCCGAAACGGCCGACCGCATGGGGATCAGCAATCGTCTCAATGCGCGCCAGAGCATCCTCGGCGGCGCACGCTATCTGGCGCTGTTGAAAGAGACGCTGCCCGCCCGCATTCCCGAGCCCGATCGCACCTGGCTCGCGCTGGCCTGCTACAACCAGGGACAGGGCCATCTGGAAGACGCGCGACGCATCGCGCAGGCGCGCGGCGGCAGTCCGGACAGCTGGGCAGACGTGAAGGACGCCCTGCCCTACCTGAGCCGCGGCAGTTATGCCAGGGTGATGAAATACGGCTATGCGCGCGGGGCCGAGGCGAAGCTGTTCGCCGAGAACATCCGCAACTACTACGACATCCTGCTGCGGCTGGAGCCCGACTACAACCCGCTGATCAATCTGGGAACCAGCGGGGAAGACGCGGCTGCGCCGGGCTGACCTGCCTGCAGACGCGGCAGCCGACAGCCGCGCCACACGCTAATTCAAGCGGCCGTCAGCCGCTCCAGCCCGCCCATCCAGGGACGCAGCGCCTCCGGCACGGTCACGCTGCCGTCGGCGTTCTGGTAGTTCTCCAGGATCGCCACCAGCGTGCGCCCCACCGCCAGCCCGGAGCCGTTCAAGGTATGCAGCAGTTCCGGCTTGCCCTGCCCTGCCTTGAAGCGCGCCTGCATGCGGCGCGCCTGGAAGGTCTCGAAATTGGAGCAGGAGGAGATCTCGCGGTAGGTGTTCTGCGCCGGCAGCCACACTTCGAGGTCGTAGGTCTTGGCCGACGAGAATCCCATGTCGCCGCTGCACAGGGCCATCTTGCGGTAAGGCAGGCCGAGCTTCTGCAGGATCGCCTCGGCGTTCGCCGTGAGCGCTTCCAGCGCGGCGTAGGAATCCTCGGGCTTCACCATCTGCACCAGCTCCACCTTGTCGAACTGATGCTGGCGGATCATGCCGCGGGTGTCGCGGCCGTAGGACCCCGCCTCCGAGCGGAAGCACGGCGTGTGGGCGACGAATTTCAGCGGCAGCGCTTCGGCGGCGACGATCTCGTCGCGCAGCAGGTTGGTCACCGGGACTTCGGCGGTGGGGATGAGATAGAGCTTGTCGTCATCCGAGCGCGGCACGTGGAACAGGTCTTCCTCGAATTTCGGCAGCTGCCCGGTGCCACGCATCGAATCGGCATTCACCAGGTAGGGCACGTAGACCTCGGTGTAGCCGTGTTCCGACGTGTGGACGTCGAGCATGAACTGGGCGAGCGCCCGGTGCAGTCGCGCCAGCCCGCCTTTCATCACGGTGAAGCGGCTGCCGGTGATCTTCACCGCCGCCGCGAAATCGAGCTGGCCGAGCCCCTCGCCGAGATCGACATGGTCGCGCACCGGGAAATCGAAGCTGCGCGGCGTACCCCAGCGGCTTACCTCGACGTTGGCGGTTTCGTCCTTGCCCACTGCCACCGATTCGTGCGGCAGGTTGGGCACGCCCATGAGGAAATCGTTGAGCTCGGCCTGCAGTTCGGACAGGCGCGATTCCAGCCGCTTCTGCTCATCGCCCAGCCCCGCCACCTCGGCCATCACCGCCGTGGTGTCCTCGCCCTTGCCCTTCATCATGCCGATCTGCTTCGACAGGGTATTGCGGCGGCTTTGAGCCTCCTGGGTGCGGGTCTGGATCGATTTGCGTTCGGCTTCCAAGGTTTCAAAGCGCGCCGTATCGAACACAAAACCGCGCGCGGCCAGGCGCTCTGCGACGAGGGCTGCGTCTTTGCGCAGCAGCTGGATATCAAGCATGGGAGTTCGGAAGTAAAACGCTAAAGCCGCAATTGTCCACGATCCCGACGGATCAAGCTATTCATCGGAATGCGCTCGCGTCTTGTTCCAGGGGATCCAGCCCTTTGGAGCCCGCCAAGCACCCAGTGCTATCATGTAGCTAGCAAGCAACCGGAGTCCGCCATGAGCGCATCCAGCAAAGAGCAATTCAATGTTCGCCTGTCGGCCGAACTCAAAAGCCGGCTGCAAAACTACGCCGAGCTGGTCGGGCGCCCGCAGGCCAGCGTAGCCAGTGAGGCCCTGGCCGATTACCTGGATTGGCGCGTCCCCCAGATGCAGGCTTTGAAACAGGCAGTCGAGTCTGCGGATCGCGATGAATTCGCTTCAACGGAAGAAGTCGAACAATTCTTCAAGCGCAATGAAGCTTAAGTGGTCGCGCGCTGCACTGACCGACCTGCAAGGCATACTTGATTTCATCCGTCAGGACAATCCCGATGCCGCGCGTGCATTGGCCACGGGCTTCCGGCTCACGGCCGAACACCTGAGGTTGCATCCTTTTCTGGGCAAGCGCGGGGATCTGGAGGGCACGCGCGAACTCGTCGTGCATCGAAATTATCTGCTCAGCTACCGGGTCGGCAGCGAGGCCGTTGAAATCCTGCAAATCTGGCACGTCGCGCAAAAACGCTTTCACTAGACCCCGGCCAAACAACCCCGCTGTCGCGCCGCGCACCCGGCAACGTCAAGCCGCCTCGACCATCCCCACCGCCTCGTCCACGTCGACCGCGACGATGCGCGACACCCCCTGCTCCTGCATGGTGACGCCCGCGAGGTGCTGCGCCATTTCCATGGTGACGCGGTTGTGGGTGATGAAGAGGAACTGGGTGTGGTCGGACATCGCCTTGACCAGGTTGCAGTAGCGCTCGGTGTTGGCGTCGTCGAGCGGCGCGTCGACCTCGTCGAGCAGGCAGAACGGCGCCGGGTTGAGCTTGAACATGGCGAACACCAGCGACAGCGCGGTGAGCGTTTTCTCGCCGCCCGACAGCAGGTGGATCGAGGCGTTCTTCTTGCCGGGCGGCTGCGCGAAGACCTGCACCCCGGCGTCGAGCAGCTCGTCGCCGGTGAGGATGAGCCTGGCCTGGCCGCCGCCGAACAGCTGCGGGAACAGTTCGCCCATGTGCTGGTTGACGGTGTCGAAGGTCTCCTTCAACCGCGCGCGCGATTCCTGGTCGATGCGGCGGATCGCGTCTTCCAAGGTGGTGACCGCTTCCAGCAGGTCGGCGCACTGCGCGGCGAGATATTCGCTGCGCTCCTGCGCCTGGGTGAGCTCGTCCAGCGCGGCGAGGTTGACCGCTCCCAAGGCGGCGATCTCGTTCTGCAGGCGGTTGATTTCGGCCTGCAGCTGCGAAGGTTTGGGGCTGTCGGCCAGTCCGGATTCCAGGCTGGCCTCGTCGGCTGCCGCCTCGCGCAGCTGCAGCTCGAACTGCGACTGCATCAGCATCGCTTCCTGATCCTTGAGCTTCAATTGCTCGATGCTGCGGCGCAGCGGGTCGAGCCCTTGCTCGCAGGCCAGGCGTGCCTCGTCATGTCCTCTGAGTTGCGCGGTCAGCCCTTCGAGCGCGTCGCGCGCGGCAGCCAGCGCGGCTTCGGCCGCGGTGCGCGTCTCCAGTGCGCCTTGCAGTTCGGCGTCGAGCGCGTCGGCCGGCAGCCGGCCCAGTTCGTCGCGCGCCTGGGTCAACCGGATATCATCGTCCGTGATTTCCTGCTCGATGCGCGCCAGCGTTTCGCCGAGTTCCCGGATCTTGTTGCTGCAGGTGGTGAGCGCAAAGCCGGCTTCCTGATGCCGCCGCTCGGCCGCGCGCTGCAGCTCGCGCGCCTCGAACACGGCGCGGTCGGCCTGGTCGCGCTGCTGACGCGCGGCATACAGGGCTTCGCGGGCGGCTTCGTCCTGCGCGCGGTAATCCCGGAGGCGCACTTCCAGCGTATCCAGCGTGGCTTGCTCGCCGGTTTGCTGGCGGGTGACTTCGTCGAGCTCCTGGGTGATCTGCGCCGCCCGGCTCTGCACCCGTTCCACCGCCTGCTGCAGGCGCAGCAGTTCCATCTGCGCGGTATGGTGGCGGCTTTGCGTCTGGCCGGTCTGCGCGCGCAGCGCCTGGACCTCACGCTGGCGTTCGCTGTAGCTTTGCTGGGCACCGGCACAAGCAGCGTCGAGTTCCGCCACTTCGTCGCGCAGGCGGTCTGCGTCCAAAGCCAGCCGCTCGAGTTCGCGCCCGCGCGCAAGAATGCCCTCGACCGCCGTGTGCGGGCCGTGGAAGGTGACGCTGTGCGGGGTGAACACATGGCCCTGCGGCGTGACCACGCATTCGCCGGCAACCAGGTGGGCGGCTTTTGCGCGCGCCGCGTCCGCGTCGTCGGCCCAGTGCACACCGGCCAGCCAGTCGGCGAGCGCGGCCTGGGCAGCCAGGTCGTCGCACTCGATCTTGCTGGCGAGGTATTCGGCCGGCGGGGCCGAGGCCGTGCTGCCCTGCGCGGTCCAGAACGTGAGCCGTGCCGGCGGCGCGTCGGCAAACCAGTTCGCTTGCGCGTCCGCCGCCACGGCCTGCAGACGCTCGCGCAGCACCGCCTCGACCGCTGCTTCCCAGCCGGGAGCGACGGCAAGCTTTTCCCACAGCCGCGATGCGTTTTCCAGATTGCGGCTGCGCAGCCAGGCGCCGAGCTTCTCGTCGGCCTTGAGGCTTTCCTGCAGTTTCTTCAGCGCGGCAAGTTCGGCTTCGGTCTGGTGCAGTGACTTCCGCGCGGTTTCAAGGTCGCGCTGGTACTGCGCGCGCGCGGCGTCGAGTCCGGGCAGCTCAGTCTCGGCCTCCTTCAGCCTTGCCTGCGCCGCTTCCAGGGTCTGCGCCAGCTCCTCGACCTCGAGCTGCTTGCCGGCCAGACCCGCGGCATCGGGGCGCGGCAGCTGCGCCTGCTCCTGGGCGAGCCGGCGCTGGCGCGCGTCCAGTTGTTCGAGCTGGCGTTTGGTGTGGCCGAGGCTGTTTTCGTCGACCTGGCGCGCCTGGTCCAGTTGCGACACCACGCGCTGCGCGTCGCCCACGCCTTGTTGCGCCTCGCGCAGGGCGGCTTCCTTTTGCGGCAGCGTGCTGTCGGTGGCCTGGCGCGCGACGGCTTCGGCCTCCATCAGCGCAGCCTCGAGGCCGGGCTGCTGCGCGCTCACCTCATTCAATGCCTCCAGAGTGGTAGCGCGGCGCGCCTGCTGCGCCGCCATACGCGCGCCCAGATCCTGCACCTGGCGATATAGCCGCTCACGGGTGGCATTCTGGTGCGCCATGGTCTGCTCGATGCGCGCGACTTCGGACTGCGCCTGGTAATACGCCGCCTGCGCGGTGTTGAGCGTGTCCTGTCCGGCGAACTGGGTCTGGCGCGCGGTTTCCAGTGTCGACTCGATATGGCGCAGGCGCGCGGTTTCGGCTTCCAGCCTGTTCTGCGCTTCGGTGAGATCCTTGTCGATGCGCGCGCGCTGCTGGGCGGCGTCGTGCTTCCTCGCGTACCACAGGCGGTGCTGCGAGAACGTCAGATCTGCCTGCAGACTGCGGTAGTGCTGGGCGACTTCGGCCTGCGCGGTCAGCTTTTCGACCTGGCTCTTCAGTTCGCGCTGGATGTCCTCGACGCGGTTCATGTTGTCGCGCGCGTCCTTCAGCCGCGACTCCAGATAGCCGCGCAGTTCCTCCGGCTTGGCCTCGATCAGGCGCGTGATCATGCCCTGCTCGATGATGGCGTAGGCGCGCGCGCCGACGCCGGTGCCGAGGAACAGGTCGGCGACGTCGCGCCGCCGCACCCGCATGTTGTTGATGTAGTAGGTGGAGTCGCCGCTGCGGTCGAGCACGCGCTTGACCGAGATCTCAGCGTATTGCGACCACTGCCCGGCGGCACGGCCGAGTTCGTTGTTGAACGCCAGTTCGACCGAGGCGCGCGACGCCGGCTTGCGGGTGCCGGAGCCGTTGAAGATCACGTCCTGCATCGATTCGCCGCGCAGGTGCTTGGCCGACGACTCGCCAAGCACCCAGCGCACCGCGTCGATGACGTTCGACTTGCCGCAGCCGTTCGGCCCCACCACGCCAGTCAGCTGCGCGGGGACGGGAATCACGGTGGGGTCGACGAAACTCTTGAAACCGGCAAGTTTGATATGGGTTAAACGCAAGACAGCGGACCTAAGCTTTTATAATGGGTGTCGTCTCAATGCGCCGTTCGGTTTTTACGGCGTTCTGTTTTCGTCACATTCTACACCGAGCCTTCCCATGCCCTCCACGCCTGCCAAAACCCTGGAAACCTTTCCCAATCCCAAACCGGGACGCGACTTCCACATCCACATGGAAGTCCCTGAATTCACATGCCTTTGCCCCAAGACCGGGCAGCCCGATTTCGCCACGCTGATCCTCGATTACATCCCCGACAAGACCTGCGTCGAACTGAAGAGCCTGAAGCTCTATATGTGGAGCTTCCGCGAGGAGGGCCACTTTCATGAAGACGTCACCAATCGCATCCTCGACGACCTGGTGAAGGCGACGAAGCCGCGTTACATGCGGCTCACCGCCAAGTTCTACGTGCGCGGCGGCATCTTCACCAACGTGGTCGCCGAGCACCGCAAGAAAGGCTGGCAACCGGCCCCACGCGTCGACCTCATGCAGTTCGAGCACCAGTCGAATACACGCGGATAATCCATTGTATTTTATAGGGATTGATTTTGGCACCTCGGGTGCGCGCTGCTGCGTCATCAACACCGAGGGCGCGATCATCGCCGAAGACACACGCGACTTCGGCACACTGGAAGACTACGAACGCGCCGGCATCTGGCGCGAAGCGCTGTGGGATCTGGTCGCGACGCTGCCGCCGGCGATCCGCACGCAGCTGTCGGACATCGCGCTCGACGGCACCTCCGGCACGGTGCTCGCCTGCGACGAGGAACTCAACCCGCGCCATCCGCCGCTCCTGTACAACGACGACCGCGCGGTCGATGAAGCGGCGCTGATCGCGAAGACCGCCATCCCGGGCCACCCGGCCGCCGCCGTCACCTCGGGGCTGGCCAAGGTGCTGTGGCTGAAGAAGCGGCTCGGCCTCACCGGCGCCCGGCTCTACCTCAACCAGGCCGACTGGCTGTCGGGCCTGCTGACCGGCCGCGTCGGCATGACCGACTATCACAACGCCCTCAAGATGGGCCTCGACCTCGACGACTTGAAATGGCCCACCTGGGTGGAATACCTGGTCGACGTCGACACCCTGCCGATTCCGGTCGCCCCGGGTTCCCGGCTCGCCACGGTGTCGCGCCCGCGCGCGCGCTATCTCGGCGTGAACCCCGGCTGCATGGTGCACGCCGGCACCACCGATTCCATCGCCGCCTTTCTTGCGGCCGGCGTGAACCGAAGCGGTGACGCCGTGACCTCGCTCGGCAGCACGCTGGTGCTGAAACTGCTGTCCGACACCCGGGTGGAATCGACCGAGCACGGCGTCTATTCGCATTGGTTCGGCGGCCGCTGGCTGGCCGGCGGCGCCAGCAACGCCGGCGGTGCGGTGCTGCGGCAGTTCTTCGACGACCGCCAGTTGGCTGCGCTGAGCGAAAAAATCGACCCGGCGGTCGCCAGTCCGCTCGATTACCTGCCGCTGCCCAAACCCGGCGAGCGTTTTCCGGTCAACGACCCCGCTCTGGCGCCACGTCTGACGCCACGCCCGGCCGACGACGCCGAGTTCCTGCACGGCCTGCTGGAAAGCCTCGCCCGCATCGAGGCACGCGGCTACGGCCTGCTGGCCGAACTCGGCGCCACCCCGCTTGGCCGGGTCGACACAGCCGGCGGCGGCGCCCACAATCCGGTCTGGACACGCATCCGCGAGCGTCGGCTCGGCGTCCCGGTAGCACGCGCCGCCCATACCGAAGCCGCTTACGGCGCCGCGCTGCTGGCACGCGACGGCCAGCAGCGCTTTGCGTCCCCTGCCGCCTGACCCACGCCGCCTACAACTAAAGTTGTATATCCATCGTTCAGTATTTGCCCTATGGTGATTTCAATCACCGCGCTGCAGACAGGGAACTGAATCGCGATTGACCCCCGTCTCGCCACGCGGTGAGCCCATCACGGGGAGACAAAATAATGAAAATCAGCAATCACCGTCTGGCGCGGGACGATGGCCAAGCGACGGCCTATCGTGCCAGCCCCAATGCGGGCGGAATCCTTGCGCCCCGCTTTCTGGTCATTCATTACACCGCCGGCAGCAGCGCAGCGGGGACGATCGCCTGGTTCCAGAACCCTGCCTCCCGCGTCTCCGCCCATCTGGTCATCGCGCGCGACGGCGAGGTCACCCAGATGGTGCCGTTCAACCGCGAGGCCTGGCACGCAGGCCAGTCGCGCTGGGGCAATCTGTCCGGCCTCAATCATTACAGCGTCGGCATCGAACTCGACAATGCCGGCGTCCTGATTCGCAGCGGCGGCAAATGGGTGTCGCCGCTCACCCGCCGCAGCTATCCCGACAGCGAAGTCACCGTCGCCGTCCACAAGAACGATCCACCCGGCACCGCCCCTTCCGGCTGGCACGCCTATAGCCCCGAGCAGATCGAAGCCACGCTGGAATGCGGCATGGCACTCATCAAGGATTACCGCCTCGCCGACGTGCTGGGGCACGACGACATCGCGCCCGGCCGCAAGCGCGATCCCGGCCCGGACTTCCCGATGGATTCGGTGCGCGCCCGTCTCATGGGGCGCAGCGACGACCACCCGGAGCGCTATCGCACCACCGCCCGGCTGTTCGTGCGCAGCGGCGCCGGCCCCGATTTTGCCGCCCTGCCGGGCACCCCGCTGCCGCGCGATACCGAGGTCGAGGTGCTGGCCAAGCAGGGCCTGTGGTGGCAAGTCGACGTGGTGGGCGAGGTCAACGGCGTGATGGACATCGTCGGCTGGTGCCACAGCAAGTATCTCGCGCCGTCCGCCCCCTAGCTTCACTTCATCTTGCGCCCCATGACAGGAGAACGACATGGCGAAACCCAACAAACCCAAAAAGTCCGCAGCGAAGCAAGCCGGCACTGCAGCCATCCGCTACTGTTCCCAGCCAATTCAGCACCCCAGGCAATTCGACCCCGCCGTGGATGCGATGCGCGCCCGTGCCATCATCGCGAGCGGCAAGAAGTGGGTGAATGGCACGCAGCTGACCTATTACTGCTTCAAGTCCGGCGACGCGGTGCCTGCCGCCTGGCAGGGCAAGGCAGCCGACATCAAGCAGGTCGGCATCGCGTTCCAGACCTGGTTCAAACTGGGCATCGGCATCAGCTTCAAGGAAGTGAGCCACCCCGCGGAGGCCACCCTCCGCATCGGCTTCGACCCGCAGGACGGCTCATGGTCCTACGTGGGACGCGACATCCTGAATACCCGCGACCCGCATGAACGCACCATGAACTACGGCTGGGCGCTGACCACCCCCTATGGGCACGACACCGCCCTGCATGAAATCGGCCATGCGTTAGGCCTGGAGCACGAGCACCAGAACCCCTACGCCGGCATCACCTGGGACACCGACGCGGTGAAAGCCTACTTCAAGGGGCCGCCCAACAATTGGGATCTGCAGCAGATCGACTGGAACATCCTGCGCAAGATCCCGGTAGCGGAAGTCAAGGGAACCCACTGGGATCCCGATTCGGTCATGGAATACCAGTTCGAACCCGGGCTCATCATCGAGCCTGCGCGCTACCACAATGGCCTGACGCCAAAAGGTGGGCTCTCCCCGGCGGATAAGTCCTGGATCGTTCAATCCTATCCCGGCACCCAACCCAAGGACACCCTGCCCTCGCTGGAAGTGGGCCTGTCGCAGAAGCTCGCCATCAAGGCAGGTCAAACCCGCGTGTTCAACTTCACCCCCAAACGAACGCGCTCCTACCGCATCGGCACCTTCGGCACCTCCGACACCGTCATGGTGCTGTTCGAGGTCACCCCGTCAGGCAACGTGCAGATTGCCGGCAACGACGACAGCGGTACCGATCTGAACGCCCGCATCGACATGCGCCTGCTGAACGGACGACGCTACCAGATCGGCATCCGCCTGTATTACGCGGAGACCGCTGCCGAAACATCGATCATGGTCTGGTAAAGCATCCATGGCCGACACGCCCACCTCGCTCGACTGGGAACGCATCCTGGCGCAGGAGCGTGCCGCCATCCGCGAACCCGACGGCCGCCAAGACGGTCCCGACCGGCCACTGACCGGGCTGGCCTTCTCCGGCGGCGGCATCCGCAGCGCCACCTTCAACCTGGGCGTCACCCAGGCCCTGGCCGAACTCAAATTGCTGCGGCAATTCGATTACCTGTCGTGCGTATCGGGGGGCGGCTACATCGGCGGCTGGCTGTCGGCCTTCATCCATCGCAAATGCGACGGCCGCGTCGAGGCGGCCGAACAGTGCCTGCAAACCGGCGGCACGGAAAATTCCGCAATCCGCTTCCTGCGCAGCTACAGCAATTACCTCACGCCCCAGGCCAGCTTCTTTTCGGCCGACACGCTGACCGCGGTGGCCACTTATATACGCAATCTTTATCTCAATCTCACCCTGCTGCTGCTGACGCTGGGCGGGCTGTTGCTGCTGCCGCGTCTGCTGGTGTGGTTCGTCCGCTGGCTGGTCGGATGGGAAGGCGCCCACCCCGAGGCAAACGTCCGCCTGATGCCGCTGTTCGGCGGCGGCGTCCTCTGCATTTTCATCGCCATGATTTTCATCGGCCTCAATCTGGGCAGCCGCGGCGCATTCAAAACCCGCCGCTTCTATACCCGCCAGGGCGGTGTGCTGATCCTGGTGGTGCTGCCCGGGCTGCTGTCCGCCTGGCTGATCGCCTATGGCTTTTATGTCGGCGCCCCCACGCTGGCGCGGCTGTCGACCCTCGGCTGGGTGCTGTGGGGCATGCTGGTTTATGTTCCGCCCTGGCTGGCTGGCTGGGGGCTGGGGCGTTTTCTCGGGCGCCACAACCCGGGGCAGTCCCGGTTTACCGCGGGCAGGCTTGTCCAGATGGCCGTCTATGCCCTGCTGGCAGGCGCACTGGGCGGACTGCTACTGGCGTTGTTTGCCGAAGTGACGCAACACATCCCGCGCGGAGACAACCGCTACAGCGGCTCGTGGATCGCCTCGGCACTGGCCACGGCCCTGCTGCTGAAATTTTATTCGCTCACCGTGGTGGGACATATCGGCCTGATGGGTCGTTACTTTTCGCACGACTCGCGCGAATGGTGGTCACGCCTCGGCGGCTGGGTGCTGCTGGTGTCGCTGGTATGGGCCGCCGTGTTCAGCATTGTCTTCATTGCCCCGGCTTTCTTCCGCTGGGCACCGCAGGCATTTGTCGCAGCAGGCGGCATGACCTGGTTGCTGTCCACCGCATCGGGCGTGCTGCTGGGACGCGGTGCGAAGACAGCCGGGGTCTCCCGCCAAACCTGGCGCGACATCACCGCCCAGGTGATGCCCTATATATTCATCATCGGTTTGCTGGGGCTGCTATCGCTCGGCCTGCATCAGTTGTTGATGCTGCCGCCATTCTGCAACGGGTGCGGCTCCCCTGCCCGTTCCTCCACGCATTTCCTGCCCCTGCTCTACCAGGAGGCCGCCAACTTCCAGCACGCCGACATCGTCTGGGTGGCACTTCTGTGCGCCGGCAGCCTGGCTGCGGCCACAGTCCTGGCCTGGCGCTTCGACGTCAATCTGTTCTCGATCTACCACTTCTACCGCCAGCGTCTGGTGCGCTGCTACCTGGGCGCCTCGCGCTGCAAGCTGCGCTCCCCGCATCCTTTCACCGGTTTCGATCCGCGCGACGACATAAAACTGGCCGAGCTCACGTGCGAAGTCGATGGAAAACTGCAATGCCAGCGCCCTTATCCCATTCACAATACCGCGATGAACCTGGTGGCAGGCAAGCAGCTTGCTTGGCAGGAACGCCGCGCCGCCGCGTTTTCCTTCACCCCCCTGGCGTCCGGCTACAGTTTCACCCTGCCCGACGAGAAAGGCCTGCTGCTCAGCCATTACCGGCCCACCTCGCAGTACATGGGAAACGTCTGGATGGGCACGGCGATGGCAATTTCTGGCGCTGCCGCCTCGCCCAACATGGGCTATCACAGCTCGCCCGCGCTCACCTTCCTGATGACCGTCTTCAACGTCCGCCTCGGCCATTGGAGCCCCAATCCGGCGGATGAAAAAGTCTGGGCCCAACACGATCCGACGTTCGGCGGCACCTATCTGCTGAAGGAACTGTTCGGCAACACCCAGTACAGTTCCCCCTTCGTCTACCTGTCCGATGGCGGCCACTTCGAAAACCTCGGCCTCTACGAACTGGTGCGGCGGCGCTGCGCGTGCATCGTCGCCATCGACGCCGGCCAGGACAGTTACAGCCAGTTCGACGACCTCGGCAACGCCATCCGCAAGTGCTACGCCGATTTCGGTGTGGTCATCGACATTCACGCCGAAGACCTGGCAAGCGGCTATTCCGCGGTCGGTCGCATCACCTATCCCGACGCGCCGCCGGCCACACTGGTCTACATCAAGCCGCGCCTGACCGGAACCGAACCGGCCGACCTGCTCAATTACAAATGCACGCATCCGGGCTTCCCGCACGAATCGACCGCCGACCAGTGGTTCGACGAATCGCAGTTCGAAAGCTACCGCAAGCTCGGCCACTGGATCGCGCGCGCGGTGCTGGAAGCACCGCTGCTGGAAGCCCGACAACGCCAGGCCATGGCGGGCGACACTGCGCCGGAGCTGCCGTGGATCTGCGAAATCATCCACGAGCAGCGCTGTGCGGCGATCTGAATGAAGGGCGCACTGAACTATGTTCAAGGGCAACGCAGTTGCCTGGAATAAGGGGAACGCAGCATGAAATCATCGACCTGGATAGGCTTCATCGGCATCTCCGCCATCGCCGCGCTGGCATGGTTTGCACATCAGCCCGGCGATGCGCGCGCCACCCTTCCCCCTGCGCCCCTTGCCGAACGGCAGCCGGCGCCGGCCACGCCCAACACACCGTACACCGAAGCCGGCTTCCACGCAGGCGAGGCAGGCCTGTCGCCGTCGGCGCGCGCCGGGCGCGAAATCTGGTTCAAGGCCACCGCAGGCAACGCGCGCTTCCATACCTACACCTTCCAGCAGCGCATCACCGCGCTGCCCGACTGGTACGGCGTGCTGCGCGGCGACCAGCGCGACCAGCGCTTCAAATCCTGGGGGCTGATCAACGACCCCGGCTGCTGTATGCCCGGCACGGCCGGCTGTCCGGCCAGAAGCTATGAGGAAACCTATGGTTTCGACTGGTGCCCGGGCGACCAGGAATTGCTGAAATTCGTCGGCAGGTCCGGCTACCGCGACCCGGCGTGCGACTTCAAAGACGCCTCGCCACCGGCGAGCGACCCGCCGGGCCACCGCAATGGCCGCGAGGACAGTTGCAACCTGGCCTTCGGCACCTCGACCGGCGCGCTCGGCTTCCGCAAGTTTCCCAACCCGCGCTTCGATCCGGTGGCCTGGAAAAAACTTAACGGCCGCCTCGGCACCTGGGAAGGCTACGACCGCACGCTGTCCAACGATCCCGCCCGCTCCGACTTCAAGGTGCGCAAGCTCGCCGACGGTTCGATCGAGCCGCCCTTCCTGATCGGCCTCGCCTGCGGCTCGTGCCACATCGCCTTCAACCCCGCCAGACCGCCGCTCGATCCCGCCCATCCGAAGTGGGAGAACCTGTCCGGGCTGGTCGGCAACCAGTACAGCCGCATTTCAGAAATCCTGATTTCAGGCATGCCGAAAAGCGACCTGCTGTGGCAGGTGTTTTCCCACGCGCGCCCCGGCACGTCCGATACCTCCGCTGTGCCCAACGACCAGGTCAACAACGCGGGCACCATGAATGCGCTCATCAACACGGCCGAGCGCCCCACCTTCGCCGGCGAAAAGGTCAACCGCTGGCGCAAGGCGGCCGCCTGCCCGGCCGGCGCGAAGGGCCAGAGCAATTCGGCTAGCGCGGCCTGCTGGTGCGAACCCGGCAAGCCCGGCAAGTGCTGGGAAAAAAGCCTCCAGACCGAGACCGTGCACCACATCCTCAAGGGCGGCGGCGATTCGATCGGCGCGCTCGGCGCCATCCAGCGCGTCTATTTCAACATCGGCTCGTGCGCCGAACAGTGCTGGGTCAACCACCTCACCGACCTGCGCCAGCTCGATCCGCAGGCGCGCAACTTCGGCCAGACGCCGTTCGACATCGGCCAGTGCCGGCGCGACTGCCCCAACTTCCGTGCCATCGAGGACCGCCTGCAGGACATCCTCGATTTCTTCCTGACCGCGCCGGAAGGCCATGCGAAGGACCTGCGCGAGGCCCGCCAGAACCAGCTTCAGACCAGCCATCCGGGGCAGGTCTATGCACAGGACAATCTGGTGAGCGACCTGGAGAAAACCTTCGGCAAGGGTTCGGTGTCGCGCGGCCAGCAGGTGTTCGTCGCCAACTGCGCCCGCTGCCATTCCAGCAGCAAGCCGCCCTTCGAGGCAGTGGACTTCCGCGCCATCGACAGCAAGACCGGCCTGCGTGCCGACTGGCTCGGCAACGACGTGCCGACGCCGGTCACCGAAATCGGCACCGACCGCTGCCGCGCGCTGCACTCCAACCACATGCGCGGCCACATCTGGGATCAGTTCGCCGACGAGGACTACCATTCCCGGCCGGTGGTGGCGGGCCTTCTCGAACCGCACGACGGCGGGCGCGGCTATTACCGCAACATCTCGCTGCTGAACCTGTGGGCGCATGCCCCCTTCCTGCACAACAACTCGGTGGGCCCGGAGCTGTGCGGCTGGGGCGGCGACAAGGCCAATGCCTACGAGCTGTATCGCCCCAGCTACGTCGATACATCGAAGCCCGGGAATCCGCTACTGCCCAGGGACAAACAGCCGGCCTGCTGGAAATACGACTCGTCGGTCGAAGGCCGCTTCAAGCTTTATGTCGCCTCGATGGAAGATCTGCTGAACCCGGCCAGGCGCATTCCAAAGGAAACCAAACTCGACGAGGACATCGTGCTCGACATCGGCCCACGCATCTTCGACGGCAAGGAAGAGAAACGCCTGGCCGGCTTCACCGTACGGGTTCCGGCGGGCGCATCGGCAGGTGACGTCGGCAATTTTCTCCACAAGGCCTTCATCGACGATCTGGTGCGCGCCAAGCTCAATCCGAACGAGCTTGAGGCGCGTTTCGCCAAGGTGCTTCCCGCTGCCGAAGCAAGACAGCTCACCGCCAAAATGCAGCGCATCGGCAAGGCCATCGTCGCCGACCCGGATCGACTGGTCGAGGAGGTGAAGGAAGCGCGCGCCCGCACCCCCGCGTTCTGGCAAGTCTATTCGTCGTGCAATTCCGAAATAGAAAACGACGGCCACCGCTTCGGCGAAGACCTCAGCGATGCCGACAAGAAAGCACTGATCGCCTTCCTGGCGACGCTGTGAGGGAGACCACCATGAACCCACGCACCGTTCTCTTCCTTGCCGCGCTGCTCGCGCCGCTGTCCGGCTGCGACAAAATCAGCGGCTGGTTCGCAGGCAAGCCCGCTATCGCCTTCGCCCCTTATGGCGACGCCTACGCCAGCAAGCCTGACTTCGCCCAGGTCGAATACGAATACCCCATTCCGCTGAAGGAACTCACCAAGGTCACGCCCCAATATCTCGCCAGCCTCAACCAGGAAGAACTCGACCAGATCTACGCGCGGCTCGGTTCCGGGCCGATCCCCGATGGCCCCTTCGACGGCGAAATCGTCTTCCCGCGCGGCAGCTCCGGCAAGCTGCGTGCCGCCGAAATCGTCGGCGGCCTCAAGGGCCTGGGCGTCAACTTCAAGGGCAGGATGCTGGAAACCGCGGGCGAAGCGCTATGGAAAGGCAAGGTGTTCTATCGCGACCAGAAGATCCTGCGCAACCGCATCCAGGATCTCGCCGTACTGCGCCCGGTCATCGGCCCCGGCGACATTCCGAAGATCGACGTCGACGGCAAGGATGCCTGGCTGCTGTTTCCCGCCAAGCTCTACTGCGGACAAAGCCTGATCGATTCACGCCGCGAATCCATCATCATCGACTACGCCTTCACCGACGAACTGCCCGGCTACCGCGAGCGGCCCGACTTCCTCGCCGGACGGCGCGGCCTCAGGGTACGCGACGAAATCCGCATGGTGCGGCCCGGCCTCTACCTCGGCCGCGCCTATATGGACCACGCCTTCATCCTCAACTTCGTGCTCTCCAACAAGAAACTCGACCAGGCCGGCCGCACCGAATTCGAAACCGGCCAGGTCAAGGACGAGTGCTGGAGCGGCACGCAAAAGCGCATTGTCGCCGCCCGCTGAGAACCTCGCCATGCAGACGCTCGCCGACATCGACTTCGCCACGCTCACGCAACAGTCTTTCCATCCCTCGCCTGCCGCATGGGAGGACCAGGTGTTCTATTTTTTCCTGGTCGACCGGTTTTCCGACGGCAAGGAGCGCGACTGTCTCGACAATGCGGGACAGCCGGCAGCGGGCGGTACAACACCGCGCATGACTGCGGCCGACCACGACAGCATCTTGCAGGGCGAAGCCAGTGCCGCCGCCTGGCGCGAGGCCGGCGCGCGTTTCACGGGCGGCACCCTGAAAGGCGCGGCGAGCAAGATCGGCTACCTCAAGCGGCTGGGCGTGACCGCGTTGTGGGTCAGCCCGGTATTCAAGCAGCCGCCGTGGACCGAGTCCTACCACGGCTACGGCGTGCAGGATTTCCTGGACGTCGAGCCGCGCTTCGGCACCCGTGAAGACCTGCGCAACCTGGTCGCCACCGCCCACGCCCACGGCATCTACGTCATCCTCGATATCATCCTCAATCATGCGGGACCGGTATTCCGCTACGACGCCGACCGCTATCCGGGCGACGCAGGCATGGATCCGCGCTGGGATGGCCGCCCCTACCGGGTGTGCGGCTGGAACGACGCTGGCGGCCAACCGAATCTGCCCTGGGGCCAACCGGTGGCCGACACTGACGCCGCCGTGTGGCCGCGCGAACTGCAAAGCGCGGACAGCTTTTCCGGCCTCGGCCGGATAAACAACTGGGACTGGTACCCGGAATTTCTGCAAGGCGACTTCTTCGACCTCAAGGACATCCGGCTCGGCGACGGTGCAATCGATCAGTTCCACGTTTCGCCCGCGCTACGCACGCTGACCCGGGTCTATCAATACTGGATCGCCTACGCCGACCTCGATGGTTTCCGGGTCGATACCGTCAAGCACATGGACCCCGGCGCGACGCGCTTTTTCACCGCCTGCATCCACGAGTTCGCGCAATCGATCGGCAAGGAGCAGTTCGCCCTCATCGGCGAAATCACCGGCGGCCGCAGCTATGCCTTCGCCCTGCGCGAAGCGACCGGACTCGATGCCGCGCTGGGCATCGACGACATCCCCGACAAGCTCGAATACCTCGCCAAGGGACAGCGCGACCCGGCGCAATATTTCGATCTGTTCCGCAATTCGTTCGAGATCGGCAAGGACACGCACACCTGGTTCCGCAACAAGGTCGTCACCCTCTACGACGACCACGACCAGGTGCGCAAAGGCAACCAGAAGGCGCGTTTCTGCGCCGGCGGCGCCGAAGGGCTGGCCGCCGGCGCATTGGCGCTGAATGCGCTCACGCTCGGCATTCCCTGCATCTACTACGGTTCCGAGCAAGGCTTCGACGGCGCCGGGGACAATGACCGCTACATCCGCGAGGCGATGTTCGGTGGCGATTTCGGCGCCTTCCGCTCGCGTGGCCGTCATTGCTTCGACGAAACCCATCCTCTCTACGGTGAGCTCGCCCGCCTGCTTGCGGTGCGCCGGCAGACGATCGCCCTGCGGCGCGGGCGGCAATACCTGCGCGCGATTTCCGGCAACGGCGTCGATTTCGGCGAACCCTGCATGATCGACGGCGAACTACGCTCGGTGGTGGCCTGGTCGCGGCTGTTCAACGATCGCGAGTGGCTGTGCGCGATCAACACCGATCCACTGCATTCTCGCGCCGCCTGGGTGGGGCTGGATTTCGATTTGCAGCAACCTGGGCAACGCCTGGTTTGCCTGCATGCGTCCGATCCGGCGCAGGTCGGCAGCGAAATTGTCGTCGACGCCCCCCGCCCCGACTGGCGGGCGGTGTGGCTCGACCTGCCCGCCGCGTCGTGCGCGGTATACGGCCCCGCCGCGTGAGCCTGCTGCATGTGCACACGCTGTTTCTTGCCCTCCTGCTCATGTGCTGCGACCTGAATCAGGCCGCACATGCACTTGAATCCGACCTGCCGCCGGCAGGACGCTCGCGCTTCGACGAACTGGTCGGCAACGCGCCAGTACCGTATCCCTTCCCGCGCCTGGTGAAGACAATCAACGCGCAGATGCAGCCGGACCGAAGCGGCATTCCGCCGCTGAAAATCACCCTGATTCCCCTCGGGCGATCCCTGCAACGCGACGCCGGGACCCCGGACGTCTTTCGTTTCCCGCGCGTGATCGCCGCGGCCGACGGCAGCAACCGCCCGGGCGTCGAACCCCTGAAGGACCGCCTGTTCCTCGGCTTCCACGAGAAAGGAAAAGTGATCGAAGTCATCAGCTACAACGATGCCGCCGGCCGCTTCGAATTCCAGGTGGTGCGCGACTACCAGGCCGGCAAGACGCCGCAGGTGATTTACGCGCGACGCGGCCTCTGCCTCGCCTGCCACCAGAACGCCGGGCCGATATTTTCCCGTCCGCTGTGGGACGAGACGCCGGCCAATCCAGCAGTCGCCGCTCGCCTGCGGGCAGCGCGGCACGACTTCTATGGCGTCAGGCTGACCGGCACCGACGTCGCCTATTTCATCGACACGGCGGCCGGACGCGCCAATCTGTTCTCCGTCTGGCAGACGCTGTGGCAACAGGGTTGCGGCCAAGGTGAAACCGGCGACCGCTGTCGCATGGAGACGTTTGCCGTCGCGCTGGCATATGCCCGCAGCGGCAGCCTGCCGGCACCGACCCTGTTGGCAACGCTGGACCGCAACTGGGCAATCCGCTGGCCGCAGGGCCTGACGATTCCCGACCACAACCTGCCCAACCGCGATCCGCTGGCCGCGATGCAGGATCCGGCCAACGATCCATTGCGGCTGCGCCCGCCGCTTGCCATCTGGCATGCGCCCGACAAGACCGCCTTCGTCGTCGGACTGGCGGGGATGCTCGACAGCGCCGCAGTCAGGCAACTGGGCCGCCGCGATGTGAACGCTGCCCTGGAAAAGCTGCGCGCACGCGGAGAATTCGGCACGGGTCCCTTCGGCCAGAGTCTGCTGCATGACCTGCTCGCCGAACTCGGCATGCCCCGCCACATCTCTCCGGCCAGACTGCCGCCCGCGCACACCGAACCGTATTCGCAGGACATCGGCACGCGCGCCGTCTTCTACGCCCACTGCGCCATGTGCCACGACACCACGCTGGCGCATCCGCCCAATTTCCTGCACGGCAGTCCGGCTCAGGTCGAGGCCAAGCTCGGTCAGTGCGCCGCACGGATTTTTGTCCGCCTGAGCATGGCCGGCGTGGCGGAATCCGCCCGCAGCGTCAGTCCGATGCCCCCCGCCGCCGCATTGGCCAGCCTCGGCATCGATCCGCACCGGTGGGCCGGCTCGCCCGCTCTCGCCGCGCTGAAACAAGGCATCGCAACCCGGCTGCGCATGCCGTCTCCCGCCAGCCTGCTGCAGCAGCCATACGCCAGCCTGCCGCCCTGCCTGCCCCAGGCTGCATATGCGGAGCGCGCGCCATGACCCCGGCCGAGTCGCGCTGCTCCGGCTGCCGCTTCTTCCTGTGGGCGCTGCTGGCGATGGTGTTGCTGGGCGCACTGGGCGCGGCGATCCGCTTCCTGCCCGACCGCCCGGTGACCTACGCCGATCCGCTCGAGCATTTCAAATACGGCTCCACCGGCGGCGAGCGCAACATGGGATTTCCCTACTGGCTGTGGCAGGTGCTGCCCGACGTCTGCCCCGAGATGCTGCCGGGCAAGGGCTACGCGTCGCTCGGCTTCATCTACGAGCCGGGCCACGACCTGCCGGTCGGCATGTCGAAGCGGCGGCACATGGGCATCGACCGCGTGTTCCTCAACTGTGCGGTCTGCCACACCTCGACGGTGCGCACCGCGCCTGACGCCAGGCCCATGCTGGTCGCCGGCATGCCCGCCAACCAGCTCGACCTGATGGCCTTCCAGAAATTCGTCGAGCAATGCGTCAACGACCGTCGATTCACCCCCGCCCAGGTGGTGCCACGCATCGAGGAAAAGGCCGGCGGCCTGGGCCTGCTCGACAAACAGGTGATCTATCCGCTCGGCATCTACCTGATGCGCGACGGTGTCGCCGGGCTGCTGGGCCGCCTGCGCTTCATCCACGCGCAGGCCGACTGGGGACCGGGCCGGGTCGACACCTTCAACTCGGCCAAGGCGATCTTCGGCGCGCCGTTCGAACAGCTGCCGAAGGAAGAACTGGTCGGCGTGGCCGACTTCCCGGCGATCTGGAACCAGGGCAAGAAACAGGGCATGCAACTGCACTGGGACGGCAACAACGACAGCGTCAAGGAGCGCAACCTGTCCGCCGCCTTCGGCACCGGTGCCACGCCCAGGCTGATCGACCATGCCGCCATGGCACGCATCGAAGCCTGGATCGCCACTGCGACGCCGCCTGAATTCGGCAAGTACTATCCCATCGACCGCACGCTCGCCGCACACGGTGCGCGGATCTACGCACAAACCTGCGCCGCCTGCCATGGCAGGAGCGGCAGCGACTTTTCCGGCGCATACGTCGGCAAGGTCACGCCGATCGAGCAGATCGGCACCGATCGCGGCCGCCTCGATTCCTACACGCTGCAACTCGCGCAGAACCAGGGCATGCTGTATTCGGCCGATCCCAAATATCGCTTCACCCACTTCCGCAAGACCTACGGTTACGCCAACGCGCCGCTCGACGGCATCTGGCTGCGCGCGCCCTACCTGCACAACGGCTCGGTGCCGACGCTGTGGGATCTGCTGCAGCCCGCCGCGCAGCGCCACAAGGCCTTCTACCGCGGCAACGATCTGTACGACCCCAGGCACCTCGGCTTCGTCGCCGACCAGCCCGTCAGTCAGGGCCGGCGCCTGTTCGCCTACGATACCCGCATCCCCGGCAACCGCAACACCGGCCACGAAGGCGCGGCCTACGGCACGACCCTGCCCGACGCTGACAAATGGGCCTTGCTCGAATATCTGAAGACGTTTTAGGAGCCGCCATGAAGATGCTCTGCCGCTGCCCGCGCTGGCTTAAAATCGCCGCCTTCATCGTGCTGGTCCTCGGCGCGCTGCTCGCCACTATCGGCTGGGACCGCTTCCTGCGCGACTACGGCGCGACACCGTTCGACAATCCGGATGAGCGCTTCAAGTACGGCTCGATCGGTGCGGAAAACGACGCCGGCATCCCCTACTGGATTTTCTACGTGCTGCCGCGCGTCTTCCCCGACAAGCTGCCCAAGCCCGGCATCGGCTACGCCAGCTTCGGCGTGGTGTGGGAACAGGGCCACGAGTTGCCGGTGGGGTTCTCCAAGCGGCGCATCGGCTTCGACCGCGTCGCCAACACCTGCGCCGCCTGCCATGTGGCGAGCTATCGCAGCCAGCCCGACGAGACGCCGACCCTGGTCGTCACCGGCCCCAACCACACGCTCGACCTCGAAGCCTTCTTCCGCTTTCTGGTCGACTGCGCCAAGGACCCGCGCTTCAACGCCGACACCCTGATGGCCGAGATCAATCTCTCCGCCAGGCTCGATTTCATCGACCGCCTGGCCTACCGCTACCTCATCATCCCGATCACCAAGAAACGGCTCATCGAGCGGGAAGGCCAGTTCAAATGGATCTACCGCCACGATTTTCCCGAGTGGGGACGCGGGCGCGACGACGCGATGAACCTGACCAAGTACTTCATGATCCGCTGGCCGATGGACGACACGTTTGGCCCGACCGACATGCCGTCGATCTGGAACCTGAAAAAGTATCAGCCTGAGAAAGGCCAGCGCATGAACTTCGCCGGCGATTCCCACGATCCCTATTCGGTCGTCATCGATTCGGCGCTGGGGCTGATGGGCGCGGCGCCGAAGGACAAGCGCGAATTCCTCGGCCAGGTCGACTGGCTGGTCGATTACCTGAAGAACAAGCCCGCGCCGAAATACCCCTTCCCCATCGACGTCACCCGCGCGGCACAGGGAAAATCCGTATTCGACACCAACTGCGCAAGCTGCCACGCCAGTGCGCGCACCGGAACTGTCGTTCCGCTAGCCGAAATCGGCACCGACCGCGGCCGCCTCGACACCTGGGGCAAGCAGGCGGCGATCGAGGCCAACAAGGTGGTCAGCGACATGGGCATCCAGCGCCCCGGCCTGGTCGAAGCCCCGCTGACGGGGTATGTGGCGCAGTACCTCGACGGCATCTGGCTGCGCGCCCCCTACCTGCACAACGGTTCGGTGCCTAGCCTTTCCGACCTGCTGACGCCGCCCGCGCAACGCCCGCAAACCTTCTGGCGCGGCTACGACGTCTACGATCCGGCACGCGCCGGCTTCGTCGTGCAGGGCGCGGCGGCCGAACGTGCCGGCACCTGGTACGACACGCGGCTGCGCGGCAACGGCAACCAGGGCCACGACTTCGGCACCGCCCTGCCGGTTCAGGACAAGGCCGCTCTGCTGGAATACCTGAAAACCCTCTGAGTCCGAACACGCCCATCCTCACCTGCAAAAAAGGAAACAGCATGGCCAAATCGCTTTCAGTCCTGTGCGTACACGGCGTCGGCCACGGCGATGCCGACCCGAATCTGCAGGCGTCCTGGACGCAGGCCATCGTCGACGGCCTGCAGGCGTGGAGTCCGGGGCTGAACGTGACGTGCAGCTTTCTCCGGTACGACACGCTGTTCGACCAGGCGCCGCTCAATCCGGCCAGCTATGCCGCCGCGTTTGCCAGCGCGCTGGCGAGCGGCGTGGTGCACGGCGTGGGCGACCTGTTCACGCGCGAGCGCGGCCTCTTCGACATGCCGGAGCAGGTGCGCTGGACCGCCGGCATGGTGGCGCAATGGCTCAGCGACGAAACCTTGCGCGCCGCCGCGCGCAATGCCGTGCTGAATCAAATGCAGTCGGCTGACTACGACGTGGTGTGCGCGCACAGCCTGGGATCGCTCATCTGCTACGACACCTTCCTGCGCAATGCGGCGGCGATCCAGGGCAAATCCTTCGTCTCGCTCGGCGCGCAGATCGGCAATCCGTGCGTGCGCGACGCCTTTGCCGGCCGGCTGAAAAACCTGCCCGAGGCCAGCCGCTGGTTTCACCTGTACAACCCGGACGACCATGTGCTCACGGCGGACATCCGCCTCAACGCGAGCAATTTCGAGGAGGTCGGCACGCAGTTCGATATCCCCAACGACCCGCTCAACCACGACGCCGCGCATTACCTGTCCCACCCCAACACGCGCGCCACGGCGTGGCGGGTGCTGTCGGGCGCACGGGTCGAGCGCGGCCTGGCGCGCAGTCTGGCTGAATTCCGCAAGGTCAGCGCCAAGCCGACGCGGCGCGCGCTGCTGGTCGGCATCAACGACTACCCCGATCCGGCCAATCGGCTGGAGGGCTGCGTCAACGACGTGTTCCTGATAAGTTCGGTACTGCAGGAATGCGGCTTCGACGCCGAAGATATCCGCGTGGTGCTGGACGAGCGCGCCACCGCCGACGGCATCCTCGAACGCCTGCACTGGCTGCTCGATGGCGTGCAGGCAGGCGACGAGCGCGTGCTGTTCTATTCCGGCCACGGCGCGCAGATTCCGGCCTACGGCGCCAGCGACGAAGTCGACCATCTGGACGAATGCCTGGTGCCCTACGATTTCGACTGGACGCCTCAGCGCGCCATCACCGACAAGCAGTTTCTCGGGCTCTATAGCCAGTTGCCCTACGACAGTTACTTCGCCGCCATTTTCGACTGCTGCCATTCCGGCGGCATGGCGCGCGAAGGCGGCCGCCGCGTGCGCGGCATCACCCCGCCCGACGACATCCGCCACCGCGCCCTGAAGTGGAACGCCGCCCTGCAGATGTGGGAGGAACGTCCGCTCGCCACGCCCAACCGCTCGCTGGAACAGGACAAGGGGACGGCGTATCTGGGCAGCAGCGGCGCGAGCTACCGGCTCGGGCGTGCCATCGGCCTGCGCACGCTGGCGCAAAAGGATTACGACCGCACGCGCCGCGCGCTGGGCCATCACGGCCCCTACCTGCCGGTCATCATCGAGGCGTGCCAGGAGAACCAGCTGTCCTATGAATACCGCCACGGCGTGCAGTCGTTCGGCGCCTTCACCTACAGCCTGGCCGAGAGCCTGCGCGCCAGCCGCAGCCAGCGCGACAATCCCGACTTCATCGCGCTGGTCAAAAGCGTGAGCGCACGGCTGAAACGCCTCAAATACGAGCAGACGCCGTGCCTGCTGGGGCCAAAAACCATCCTGAAAATGCCGGTGCCATGGAGCACGCAGCCCGCGCCGCCCAAGCGCAGCAAGCGTAAAGCCAGCGCCAAGTGACCGGTATGCCGACGCGGACGAAACGGCTGCTCCGGACGCGACCTGCGACTGAGCCGACCTGAGGACGTCCCATGATGCTGCCAAACGACCTGTTCGATACCGTCCTGGTGGTGGCCGGCGTGGTGCTGGTGGTCACCGGGCTGGTGATGTTCATTCGCAGCAAGACCAGCACGCAGGCCTCGTCGGTCGAGGCGTTCGGCATCAAGCTCAATGTCACGCATCCGTCGCTGATCCTGGTGCTGGCCGGGGTTGGGCTGATGCTGGCGCCGCGGCTGTTGCCGGAACCCGCAGGCAAGCCGGCGCCTGCCGTCGTCGCCGAAGCGGGCACACCCCCAGCGGCAGTGCCCAGCCTCCCCGGGCCGGCGGCCACACCCGCCCTACCGCCATCCCCCACTCCGGCAGCCGCCCCGCCCGGCTCCCCCGCACAACCCGCCGCCGCACCACCTATGCCGGCACCTGCTGCCCCCGTGACGAAACCATCGGCCACCGCTTCGGCCATACCGAAAAAGCCGCACGCCCGCATGGCATCCAGCCATCCCGCCATAAAGCCTGCGGCTGCCACTCCGCCAGCGGAAACGGCCATCACGTCGCCTACAGCCGCAAGGCCGCCGCGCCCGACGCTCGTCTACGCAGCGCTGGGGCTGCCAGGCCATCGCAGTTTCTGGAGCGGCGAGACACGAACGCGCTACACGCAACGGATGCACGCGGCCCTGCAGCAGGGGGGACGTGACGTGTTGCGCATGAACCTCCGGGCCCTGGAATTGGGCCAAGCGGAATTCGACGCCTGGTGGAACGAATCGGAGCAACACCCGCGCAGCCGCGAACTGTGCGCCGCCGCCCCCGCGCCGCTTGCCCTGCTGTCGGCACGCGTGGAGACCCCGACAACCCTCTCGGCCATCGAAAGCGCCTACTGGCCGGAATTGCGGTTGCGGCTTTTTGTCTGCGCCAGCCAGCGCATCTATCGCCAGCAGAAAACGCTGTCACCCCAGAACGACGACGCCTGGCCGTTTGCGATCGAGCTCAACAGCGAGATCGAACGCTTCTTGCGGACGTATCGCGGAGATTTGACGACTGATTGAGTCTGGTAACCTGCAGCCACCACCGTTCGGGCTGAGCCCTTCGACTTCGCTCGGGACAGGCCTGTCGAAGGGCTGCCTTAAAGCGCGAAGC
The DNA here is from genome assembly GCA_016195805.1 of Hydrogenophilales bacterium. Lineage (GTDB taxonomy): Bacteria > Pseudomonadota > Gammaproteobacteria > Burkholderiales > Thiobacillaceae > Thiobacillus. Next base: position 246,860 of record JACPYT010000016.1, on the reverse strand, counting down.
CTGACCTGCTCTACCCGTGAAGGGCAGGCCGTTGTACCGCCGCTAAAGTGGCAACAACCACGCTCAACCGACCTCGACAAACTCGAGCGTATTCATGTCCGGATCACGGCAGAACAGTGCCGCCCGCCCCGACTTGCTGACCGTGTAAGCCACCCCTGCCGCATCGAGCCGGCTTTTCAGCACAGTCATATCGGAAACGCCCAACGCGATGTGGCGGTCGCGGCCGCCGTGTTCCGGGCGTATCGAATCCGCATCGGGATTGGCTAGCCGCATCAGGTGCAGCTGCTGGCCGCCGCCGAGGTCGTACCACTCGCCGGGATACGGCAGGTCAGGGCGCTGGGGATGCGGCGCCAGCCCCAGTACCGATTCGTAGAAGGATTTCGCCCGCGCCAGGTCGGACACCAGCAGACCGGCGTGCAGCAGGGCAGTCACGCACCCTGAAGGGCATGAATCAGACATGATTCTTCTCTTTCGATGGATCGTTTTCCATGTGGCCGGAAAACAGGCTGGCAGTGATGATCATGGCGGCACCGATCCATTCCTGCACCCCCATGCGCTCATCGGACAGGAAATAGGCGGCAATCGCCGCCACCACCAGTTCGAACAGGAAAATGACGATGGCCTGGTTGGCCGGCACGCGCGCCAGGCCGTACTGCACGGCGTAGGTCATGCTGCCGATGGCAATCCCCACGCCCGCCAGCAGCAGCCAGGTCGCGGCCTGGGCATTGGCCATGAAATCGAGCTCGGCGGGTTTCCACGCCAGTCCGATCAGCGTCAGCACGGCCACGCCCGCCCAGACCGACACGGCCTTGGCGCCTTCGGCCACGCCCTCCAGATGGCGGCTGATGACGTTGCTCGCCGCGAACATCATCCCTGCCGACAGCGCCAGCCATTCGGCACGGTTGGCCGGCAGCGGCCACTCGCCGGGCTGCCACAGCATCACCAGCGCGCCGCCCGCCGCCAGCCCCATCACCGCCCAGCCGGCGCGGTTGAGTTTTTCGTGCAGCAGGAAACGGGCGAACAGCACCGTCCACAGGGGCGACAGATAGAACAGCAGCAGCACCCGCACCACTTCGCCTTCGAGCACCGCCAGCACGTAGGCCAGATTGGTCCAGCCCGCCGCCAGGCCGATCGCGGCGAGCCAGGGCCAGTGGCCGCGTGCGGCGCGCAACGAGCGGCCATGCAGCCAGCCGATCAGCAGCAGGGGCGTCACATACGTGAACAGGCTGGATGCGATGCCCCCCACGCCCGCCTCGCTCAGCAGGCGATAGGGATACCACACCAGCCCCCACAGGGAGGCGGCGTAGACCAGACTGCTGATGGCAAGCGTGCGCTGCAAGGGAATCGACGGCATGGGGCTTTATAATGTGTGGCTTGGTTAAATTTCCGTGCTGAAATGAATCCGCGTCTCGATCAACTCCATCCCTACCCGTTCCAGAAGCTGCGCGAGCTGTTCGCCGGCGTGACGCCGAATTCCGGACTGCCGCCGATCAACCTGTCGATCGGCGAACCCAAGCATCCAACGCCGCAGTTCATCAAGGACGCGCTGATCGCCGGACTCGGCGGGCTGGCGAATTATCCCATCACTCAGGGCTCGGATGCGCTGCGGCAATCCATTGCCGACTGGGCGCAGCGGCGTTACGGCGTCAAGCTCGACCCGGCGACCGAGGTGCTGCCGGTGAACGGCTCGCGCGAGGCGCTGTTCGCCTTCGCCCAGGCTGCGGTCGATTCCAGCCGCCACGGCCGCCGCACGGTCGTCTCGCCGAACCCGTTCTACCAGATCTACGAAGGCGCGGCGCTCCTGGCGGGCGCCCGCCCCTTCTTCCTCAACACCCTGCCCGAAAACGGCTTCCGCATGGACTGGTCGCGCGTGCCGGAAGACCTGTGGGAGACCATCAGCCTGGTCTATGTCTGCTCGCCCGGCAACCCCACCGGCAAGGTCATGTCGCTGGCCGACTGGAAGGAACTGTTCGAGCTGTCCGACCGGCACGGCTTCGTCATCGCGGCCGACGAATGCTATTCGGAGATCTATTTCGAGGAAGGCAAGCCGCCGCTGGGCGCGCTCACCGCCGCGCAGCAGCTCGGCCGCGGCTTCAGGAATCTCGTCGTGTTCAACTCGCTGTCGAAGCGCTCCAACGTGCCCGGCCTGCGTTCCGGCATGGTGGCGGGCGACGCCGAGGTGATGAAGCAGTTCCTGCTCTACCGCACCTATCACGGCAGCGCGATGAGCCCAGCGGTGCAGGCCGCCAGCATCGCGGCCTGGAACGACGAGGCGCACGTGATCGACAACCGCCGCCAGTACGCCGAAAAATTCGCCGCCGTGATGCCGCTGCTGCAGGACGTGCTGCAATTCGACACCCCCGACGCCGCCTTCTATCTGTGGGCGCGCGTTCCGAACGGCGACGATGCCGCGTTCGCGCGCGGCCTGTATGAAAGACAGCATGTCACCGTGCTGCCCGGCAGCTATCTCGCGCGCGATGCCGCCAACGTCAACCCGGGCAAGGGTTTCGTCCGCATCGCGCTGGTCGACAGCCTCGGGGCCTGCGTCGAGGCGGCGAAGCGCATGGTCGCCTTCGTCGGCGAGGCGGCATGAACGCGCTGCCCACTTCTTAACCAACCCCCTTCATTTCACCTTCAACCACAGGAATCCATCATGCAAGACCTGCAGAAAACCATCGAAGACGCATTCGAACGCCGTGCCGACATCACCCCGCGCAATGCCGAACCCCAGGTCAAGGACGCGGTCATGGCCGTGATCGACCTGCTCGACATGGGCGAACTGCGCGTCGCCGAACGCGCCGAGGGCCAGAACTGGGTGACGAACCAGTGGGTGAAAAAGGCCGTGCTGCTGTCGTTCCGCCTGGAGGACAACGCCTTCATCAAGGGCGGCTACACCAACTACTACGACAAGGTGCCGTCCAAGTTCGCCGACTTCAACTCGAAGGACTTCCGCGAAGGCGGCTTCCGCGTGGTGCCGCCGGCGGCCGCGCGCAAGGGCTCCTACATCGGCAAGAACGTGGTGCTGATGCCTTCCTACGTGAACATCGGCGCCTACGTCGGCGAAGGCACGATGGTCGACACCTGGGCCACCGTCGGCTCCTGCGCGCAGATCGGCAAGAACGTCCACCTCTCCGGCGGCGTCGGCATCGGCGGCGTGCTCGAACCGGTACAGGCCAATCCCACCATCATCGGCGACAACTGCTTCATCGGCGCGCGTTCCGAAGTGGTCGAAGGCGTCATCGTCGAGGACAACAGCGTGATCTCGATGGGCGTCTATATCGGCCAGTCGACCAAGATCTACGACCGCGAAACCGGTGAAGTCAGCTATGGCCGCATCCCCGCCGGCTCGGTGGTGGTGTCCGGCAACCTGCCGTCCAAGGACGGCAGCTATAGTCTGTATTGCGCGGTGATCGTGAAGAAGGTCGACGAAAAGACCCGCTCCAAGGTCGGCATCAACGAACTGCTGCGCGGGATCTGACCCTGGCCTAAGTCGTCATTCCGGCAGAAGCCGGAATCCAGCCTGATTTAAAGGCACTGGGTTCCGGCGTCTGCCGGAACGACAACCGAATCAAACCTGATCCGTTCAAGGAGTGACCATGAAACACAAACTCGTCGTCACTGCATTGCTTGCCGCCAGCCTGACCGGCTGCCAGACCAACCCGGTCTCCGGCCGCACCCAACTCGTGCTGGTGTCCGAGGAACAGGCGCAGGCCTCGTCCGCGCAGGCCTATGCGCAAACCGTCAACGAGGCGCAGCAGAAGGGCAAGCTCAGCACCGACGCAGCGCTGAATGCCCGCGTCAAGCGCATCACCGACCGGCTGATCGTGCAGGCGGGCAACATGTACCCGCCCAGCCGCAGCTGGAAATGGTCGGTCACGGTGATCGACGAGCCGACGCTCAACGCCTGGTGCATGCCCGGCGGCAAGATGGCGATCTACACCGGCATCATCCGCAAGCTGGACCTCTCCGACGACGAGATCGCCCAGATCATGGGCCACGAGATCTCGCATGCCATCCTGGGCCACGGCCGCGAGCGCATGTCGCGCGCCATCGCCATGCAGGGCGGGCTGGAACTCGGTTCCATCCTCGCCGGGCGCGACCTCACCGGGCTGGCGCCGGTGGCCGACATTGCGCTGACCCTGCCCAACAGCCGCGAAAGCGAAAGCGAAGCCGACCGCTACGGCATCGAACTCGCCGCGCGCGCCGGCTATGACCCGCACGCCGCCATCAAGCTGTGGGAAAAAATGAGCCAGGCCAGCGGCAACGGCCCGCCGCAGTTCCTCAGCACCCACCCGGCACCCAGCAACCGCATCCAGGCGCTGAATGCACTGGTGCCGAAGATGATGCCGATCTACGAGAAGGCGCGTAACTGATGGAAACCCGGACCGACGACAAGCTCGCCAGCCTCAAGACGCTGGCCACCGTGATCTACGCACTGTACGCGCTGTCGCTGTTTGCCGGCATCACGGCCATCGTCGCCATCGTGCTCAACTACATCAAGCTCGACGACGCAAAGGGCACTTGGCTGGAAAGCCACTTCCGCTGGCAGATCCGCACCTTCTGGTGGAGCGTGGTGTGGTTCGTACTCGGCGCCCTCACCTGGATCATCCTGGTCGGCTGGATCGTCCTGGGCGTCGCCGGCGTGTGGTTCATCTACCGCATCGCCAAGGGCTGGCTCAACCTCAACGACGGCAAGCCGATGGCGGTGTAGGCGCGAGGCTCTGGGTTTATCTGCTGCACTGCGCGGATGGGTCCTACTATGCAGGCCATACGGATGGTCTCGACAAGCGAGTCGGCGAACACATGACAGGGGCTTGCAGCGGCTACACTGCGACGCGGTTGCCGGTTGAGTTGGTCTGGAGCCAGGAATGTGCCACGCGCATCGAGGCCTTGAGCTTCGAGCGGCAGATCAAGGGTTGGAGCCGAGCCAAGAAGGAAGCGCTGATACGTGGTGACTGGGGCGAGGTTTCGAGGCTGGCCAAGAGCAGGTCCGAGAATCAGAACTGAGGGATGCGGGGATGTGGTTCGACAAGCTCACCACGAACGGTGCTACGGTAAACACCTGATCCAAGTGCATCACCAGACCCGGTTAAGCACCCTACTGGTAGCCCGTTCGCCCTGAGCTTGTCGAAGGGCTGCCCCGCAACAATCCTTGCATTACTAAATGTGGTTCGACAGGCTCACCACGAACGGAACAACGGTCCGTACTAAATCAGGGCTCTCGCTAATACTCCACAAGCTTCCAACTCTTAGTCCGTTCGCCCTGAGCCTGCCGTGAGCCTGTCGAATCGAGGCTGCCCGACACCGCCTCTACGAAATCCTCACCTCCGTCCCCACCTTCACCAGATCGAACAGCTCCGCCACGTCCGCATTCTTCATGCGAATGCAGCCATGCGACGCCGGCGTGCCGATTTTATGTTCCTCGTGGGTGCCGTGGATGTAGATGTAGCGGTCGTGCGTGTCCACCGTGCCGCCCTTGTTCCTGCCCGGCTCCAGGCCTTCCAGCCACAGGATGCGCGTGAGGATCCAGTCGCGTCCCGGGCTCTCGGCATCGAGTTCCGGCGTCCAGATTTCGCCGGAGGGCTGGCGTGACTTGAAGGCGGCACACAGCGGCGCGCCGGTGCCGATCTTTTCCGCGACGCGGTGCCTGCCGCGCGGTGTGCAGAAGCTGCCGTTCTGTTCCCCTGCCCCGTTGGTCGCGGTGGAGACCGGATACTGGCGGATCAGCAGGTCGCCGTCCGGACAGGGCTCCCACAGGTACAGCTGCTGCAGGCGCATGTCCACTTCGATGACCAGCTCGCTCATTGCGCTGCCTCCTTCTTCTGCTGCCGGCGCGCCTCGAAAAATCCCGAGATCAGCGCCGCGCACTCGTCCGCCAGCACGCCGCCGGTGATGTCGCAATGGTAGTTGAGGCGCGGTTCGGCGAACACATCGATGATGCTGCCGTGCGCGCCGGTCTTGTATTCCTTTGCGCCGTACACCACCCGCGCCACACGCGCATGCAGGATCGCCCCCGCGCACATCACGCACGGTTCTATCGTCACATATAGGGTGCAGCCCACCAGCCGGTAATTGCCCAGCCGCCCTGCCGCGTCGCGCAGCGCCATCACCTCGGCGTGCGCCGTGGGATCGAAGCTGGAGATCGGCTGGTTGAACCCGCGCCCCACGATCTCGCCGCCGCACACCACCAGCGCCCCCACCGGCACCTCGCCGGCTTCCCGGCCCTGGCGGGCCAGTTCCAGCGCGGCACGCATGTAGTCCTCGTCCGTCATCATCGGTCCAGCGGGCTCATCACCCCGCGCCCGCCCTTGTTCAACACATGGGTGTAGATCATCGTGGTCGAAACGTCCGAATGTCCAAGCAGTTCCTGCACCGTGCGGATGTCGTAGCCGGCTTCCAGCAAATGGGTAGCGAAAGAATGGCGCAGCGTGTGCGGCGTGACCAGCTTGACCAGACCGGCCTGCCCAGCCGCACGTTTCACCGCACGTTGCACCCGTTTGTCATCCACATGATGCCTGCGCACCGCACCTGAACGCGGATCGACAGAAAACCCCGCCGCCGGAAATACATACTGCCAGGCAAGCGCCTTCGGCGCATTGGGATACTTCGCAGACAATGCATCCGGTAACCACACCTCACCCCGGTTCACCGCCAAATCCTGCGCATGTTGGCCTTTCACAAACTCCATCTGGGCACGCAGGCGATCAGCCAGGCTGTCTGGCAACATCGTCACCCTGTCCTTGTTGCCCTTGCCCTCCCGCACCACGATTTCACGTCGCGTGAACTCCATATCCTTCATCCGCAGCCGCAGACATTCCAGCAAACGCATCCCCGTTCCATACAACAAGCGCACGATCAGATCCATCAAGGGATCGTCCAGATATTTGAATAGCTGCTTCACCTCATCGGCCGTCAACACCGTGGGCAATCGAACCGGCTTCTTTGCCCGCGTCACTTCATCCAGCCAGGGAAACTCCAGCTCCAACACATCCTTATACAAAAACAGCAGCGCAGACAGCGCCTGGGCCTGCGTGGACGCGCTCACGTTTCGATCAACGGCCAAAGCAGTCAGAAATGACTCCAGTTCCGCTTTCCCCATCTCGGCAGAGTGACGCTTGCCGTGAAAAATAATGTATCGTTTGATCCAGCCGACATAGGCCTGCTCAGTGCGAAGGCTGTAATGCTTCAAGCGAAGACGATCACGCACCTGGTCGAGCAATCTGGGCGGCGTGACAGCAGTTCTTTCTGATGGCTCGGCGTTATTGGACATTGTCGATCTTATTGGACAAGTTGCCTTATATGGATCAACAGCGTATCACCCGCTCAAAGATTATCCGACATGTCCAATCATCTTTTACTCCGTCACGTGACGGATATTTAACGTTAGAAGGATTGACCGTGACCCCACATCAATTAACAACAATCGTCATTCGTCTTTTCGTTCTTTGGTATGCGATCTTTCTGATTCGAGAGTTACCGCCAAGCTTTTCCGCCAAGCTTGAACACACCGGAACCATTGCACCCGCAATGATTGGTGTGGCCATAGTTCTTGTTTTACTTGCCATCATATTTTGGTTTGGGGCCAGTTTCGTGGCTCGCTTCATCATCCCTCACTCCGAGACACAAATACCCACCCCATGGACTCAAAGCCAAGTTCTTACAGTTGGCTCGTCACTTATTGGCGTTTGGGTAATTTCTTATTCTTTGCGCCCAATTATTTACTATGGAACGCTTTGGTTTATGTCTCGCGATATCAGCGGGTGGGAAGTTGGGCACACTGTCTCGTTGGTCAGCGCACTTTGTGTTTTAGTGATTGGGGTTTGGTTATTTCTCGGCGCCCGCGGTCTCTGGCAAGTCTGGGCGAAACTTCGCGGGAGATCAGAAAATTAATCCTTCTAACCCCTCGGTCAAGTTCGTTCCGGCCTTCGGCCTCCATGGGACGCGCCGCAAGCGGCGCGCCCCTTACCTCAAACGTTAGGGCTTATAGGGAACGTTCCCGCGAATTGATAGAAGGAGCAACTGGTATGTTTGTAATTCAGCTCAAGTTTTCGACGAACAAAGCCAATGCCGGCCAATTCATGGACGGTCACAATGCTTGGCTCAAGGCCTACTTTGCCGATGGAACGTTTCTACTGGCTGGCACCATTCAGCCAAAGCTGGGCGGGGCAATACTTGCTCACAATGCAACACCTGACCAAATACAAGCAGTCGTCAAAGAAGACCCCTTCGTTGCTGAAGGCGTAGTAACCGCAGAAATCATTGAAATCACGCCTTCCAAAGCAGTTCCTCAATTGGCGTTCCTGTTACCTCAATGAGTGGAGAAAAAGCTATGAGTGCCACCGTTTCAGGCCCCGACGGGAAACCACGTTGTCGCTGGTGCGCTGCGGCACCTGACTTTCTCGACTACCACGACAAGGAGTGGGGGTTTCCAGTTGATGACGATTTCCGGCTATTCGAGAAATTGAGCCTAGAGGGATTCCAGTCGGGACTAAGCTGGCGCACCATACTTGCAAAGAGGGAGAACTTCCGAAAATCCTTTCAAGGCTTCGACTACAACAAAATCGCAAAATTTACGGAAAAAGACGTTGCCCGCTTGTTGCAGGATGAAGGAATCGTGCGGCATAGAGGCAAAATCGAGGCTGTCATCAACAACGCACAACGCGCCGTTGAATTGGTTAAGAACGAAGGGTCGCTTGCGGCCTACATCTGGCAGTTCGAGCCAAAGCCGGAACATATCGCTACACCACAAACCGCATCAACATCTGTTGAGTCTGTCGCTCTCTCAAAGGCATTGAAGAAGCAAGGATGGAAATTCGTTGGCCCCACAACCGTCTATGCCTTCATGCAAGCAATGGGGCTAATCAACGATCATGTCGAGGGTTGCATAGTTCGAAGCAAGACTGAAAGTAGCAGGAAGAAATTTCGTGCACCTCGCAATAAGCCCTAACAACGCCATCAACTCGGACAGCAAAAAGCAGCGCTCCTTCGTCGCACCACTTTTTGGTGCCGGTTATGGTGAACGTTAGCCACTATGAATATCGATTTCGCCTCATCGGAGCATGCTGAACAAATCGCTGCGTTACACGCAGCAAGTTGGGCTGCAACATACAGCGATGTTCTGAGCCCTTATTATCTGGAGCATGTAGTCCCGACCGAGCGCCTGGCTATCTGGCAGGAGCGTTTCGAAAACCCAAAAACAAATCAATGTGTTTTGGTGGCCAAAGAGGCTGGGGAAGTAATTGCGTTTGCCTGCGCATTCGCTGGGGAGCATTCAGATTGGGGTTCATATCTCGATAACTTACACGTCAAGCAATCTCATCAGGGCCGAGGCGTAGGCAGTAGTTTGCTTATGCAGGTAGCCGCCATCTGTGAGAAAAAATGCTCAGGCCAAGGCTTGTACCTTTCAGTGAACCAGTCCAATTTACGCGCACAAAATTTTTATTTTGCACTTGGTGCTCAAAATTCTCAAGCAGCGGTTTGGAATGCGCCCGACGGCACCAGTGTCCCAACTTTTCGGTTCAGTTGGTCATCCGCAACTGCTCTTGCGGAAAACGCGGCTAACCAATTATTCAAGCGGGACGCGCTAAAGCGCGCCCCTTAATTCAAACGTTAGTCTGAACACAAGGAAAACAAGTGAACACCCGGAATCTGCTCGTCCTGCCTGATGATTTGCCAGTCCCTGAAGACGATGGCGCATGTGCCCATTTGTGGAAGGTACGGATATGCCAGCCATCGCTCTAGCGAGCACTTCAGGCGCCAAGATAAATATCGGGCTAGAAAGTGGAGTATCCGTTGTTTACTTCTATCCCATGACCGGGAGACCGGACGCCCCTCCGATGATTGGCTGGAACGAGATCCCTGGCGCAAGGGGATGCACGCCACAGTCTTGTTCATTTCGTGATCATCATGCGGACTTACTCAAATTAGGGGCTAAGGTATATAGTGTTAGCTCGCAATCCTCGGAAGACCAGAAAGAAGCTGTTCAGCGCCTCCATTTGCCTTTTGCGTTATTGAGTGACAGCAATTTTGAGTTGGCAACTGCATTGAGGTTGCCTACGTTCACATATAACTCGTTACGCCTCATCAAAAGGCTCACCCTCATTATCGAAAACGGTTCAATACGCAAAGTGTTCTATCCGGTTTTTCCGCCAAATGAAAATGCTGCCAATGTCATCGCTTGGCTTCAGAGCAACAATGCCTAACACTGCATTCCACCCGACCCACTACAGCGGGCTTCGCCCGCTGTAGTGGGTCGGGTGAATTTGAACATACAAGGCCTCTATGAAACCGATTGACCGCTCATCCGCCGAACACTACATCTGGGGAGATGTATGTGACGGCTGGCATCTCGTAAAACGCACCGATATGTCGGTTATCGCGGAGCGTGTGCCTTCCGGCGCAAAAGAGATTCGTCATTTTCATTCAACCGCTCGTCAGTTCTTTTTCATTTTGAGCGGTTGCGCGGTTATCGAGACAAATGGTGAGCGTATTGCATTAAAGGAGGGCCAAGGTCTCGAAGTAGCGCCCGGTATTTCTCACCAGTTCATGAATGAGTCACCCGAGGATGTTCACTTCTTGGTTGTCTCTCATCCAAGCACGAGAGGTGATCGTGTCGAGGTCTAACCCTGTGCTCCACGTTAGAGCGCTTCATGGCTGGTTTCTCGCGTCGAGGTCGTAAATCTCTTTCTTCAGAACCCGCGCCGTGTCTGCGATCTGCTGCGCCTGGTCAAGCGCATCGAGCAATACCTTCTGCGCCGTCTGCGTCATCTTCCAAAGCGGGTAGCCCCGTCCATTCCGCGCCAGTTTTGCGCCTTGTCTGCTTCGTCTGCTGTCACTGTCATGTTTTGTCCGATCAATCGCGCTCTAACCCGGCAGTCAACTGGATGGCTTTCAGCCACCGGTTACTTTTGCGTTCGGCGTCATACCCTCCCCATGGGTTGGCTAAGGTTGCGCACTGAAAAGGTTGACAATCTAACGTTAACGGAAGATACTGAAATATCTCGTTAACGTTAGATCGGAGATCGCCATGCAAACGCCGGACATCATGATTTATGTGACGGATTCTTTGAATACGGATCAACAACAGGTCATCGAGGCCACCTTGCGCGGAGTCGATGGAGTTATTGCCCCTCGGTTCAACAAACCACATCTTCTGGTGGCGCTATACAGTGCCGAGAAAACTAATCCGGCCGTTCTCTTGAGGGCGGTAACAACAGCGGGATACCAAGCGCAGTTGGTTGGCCTATAGGGAGTGACGATCCATGGAGGCCGTAATAACCATCGAAAAGAAGGAATGTCGAGTCACACTTTCCCGTGCAGCCCAAGAAGCCATGAATTGTCGAACCACGCCCCTTGTCGCGGAAGTCGTTGTAACGCTCGCCTGCTGCATACGCAAGGTTCTCAACTTTCGTGAGCCCCAGAACGACGAAAGGCTGTATTTCGTAAGTCCGCTGCTTGCGGTTGCTCTTGTTTCGGCTGAACACAGAGCGCATGAAGCTGACACTGCTTGTTCCCTACCGCCGATCAAGAATTGGGGGGCAATTGCCCCGCGCTGGCTTACCATCGATTTTCGCAACGGGCAGTGGGTTGGAGATTTCGGTTTCGGCGGCGCCAAGCCCACCTGACCCCGCATGACCGTACCCATCGACATCGAACTATGAGATGAAGCGATTGAACACAGCAGAGCTACCGCTAAAGATCGGCGACGTTGCCGAAATGCTGGACACTTCCATTCGCGCAATCCGTTACTACGAAGAAGAAGGACTTCTCTCGCCATTGCGCTCGGATGGGGGGACACGTCTGTATTCTTCGCGGCACATTGATCGCCTACGGGCAATCCTGCGTCTTTCTAAGGCAGGCTACTCTATCGACATCATCAAGACTCTGGCCAAAACGCGAGAGCAAAGCCGCACTGGCGATGAGAGCCAACGAGCGGTCTCACAGCAGATGAATGCATTGCTGACTGATATCTCGGCTCAGATAGAGAGGCTAGATTCATTGCACAAGCAGATTGCGGCAGCTAAGCGAACTGTCATGAAATGCTCTGGTTGTGGAAATAGCCCGACCACAAAGGGCTGCCCGAAGTGCCCGGTACAGCAACGCCTATCTGACATTGAGCTGCTGAACCTGGTTTGGGACGAAGGGGAGTAGCGGGCGCCATGACGCCGAACCCATCATTCCACCGGACCTTGCGCATAAAGCCGCGCAAGGCCGGTGAATTCAGACGTTAGGCCACAAAAGGTAACGAATGGAAATATTGGTCTGGGCTTTTCTCGGTGGCATAGTCGGTGCCGTTCTCATGGACGTCACGGAAACTTATGCAGCCAAAATCGGCATTACCAGCGGCGTAAATATCGCCTTGGTTGGTCGCTGGTTCTTGGGCTTGTTGCGTGGGCAATTCTTCCATCCCGACATCCTCAATTCCAAGTCGCTTCCTCAAGAGGTAAAAGCTGGCTGGGCATTTCATTTCCTTGTTGGCGGCGGCGGTGTGGCGCTCATCTATCCGCTCTTTTTCCAAGCCACGGGACTCCCGTTTCCTAATGATCAATTGCTGGGTGGCCTGCTATTCGGGCTGTCCACGTCATTGCTGCCTTGGTTCATTCTCCTGCCCTCCTTCGGCTGGGGCTTTTTCGGGCGGCGTGGGCCACAAGATTCCAATGCCATGCTTGCAAGCACGCTTTCACATATTCCCTATGGTCTCGGTGTCGGCGCTGTTATCGCCGTGGGTTTCCATGTATAGCGGCCTAACACTCACTCAACCTCGCTCCCTTCGGTCTCTGGACGGCGCGAAAGCGCCGCCGGTTAGCTCCACGTTAGCAGTAAATTATGAAAACACTTTCAGCTCGCTGGCAAAGCACGACATTCGGCACACTCGGTGTAGTTGGGTTTAGCCTCACCCTTCCCGCCACGCGACAGGCGGTAACCGAGCTTGACCCTACTTTTGTCGGCCTCGGTCGAGCAATCGTAGCCGCGCTCATAGCTGGAATTGCGCTCGCAATTTTTCATGCACCAAGGCCAGTTGGAATGCAGTGGCTTCGATTGATTGGGGTTTCAATCGGTGTGGTCATCGGCTTTCCATTACTTTCCACTTGGGCGATGACCACTGTGCCTGCGGCTCATGGTGCGGTTGTTGTTGGTCTCTTGCCATTATCTACTGCTCTTTTTGGTGCGTGGCTAGCCAATGAACGTCCACGCCTTCTTTTCTGGGCTTCCACATTGGCGGGAAGCATGACCATTGCATTTTTCTCGCTATCGTCGAGTGGAGGTTCGTTTCAAACGGGTGATGTCTTGCTCCTGGGGGCAGTAATTGCAGCAGGGTTCGGCTACGCTGAAGGAGCACGTCTTTCAAGAGAGCTAGGCGCATGGCAAACGATCAGTTGGGCGCTGGTTATTTCTGCACCCATATTGCTATTCCCTACGCTTGAATTCATGCCAGACAACATCGCCTCAGCCGGTTGGCAAAGCTTATGTGGATTTGCCTACGTCAGCGCAATCAGTATGTTTTTTGCCTTTGTGGTTTGGTACAAAGGGCTAGCTCTTGGCGGGATCGCGAGAATTGGGCAACTCCAGCTACTACAACCATTTCTCACCATCGCCGCCGCCGCTATGCTGCTGCATGAACATGTCTCGTGGGCAGAAATGCTTGCGGCGCTGATTGTAATTATTTGTGTGCTGATTGGAAGAAGAGCGGGAGCCATGCCAAACAATACTGCTAACACAACGCTCCAGCGGGACGCGCCGCAAGCGGCGCGCCCCTGAGTTTTACGTTATGCGTCATGAGTGAGCAGCACATGCATCGGCTCGAAGGGGGATGCCATTGCGGAAACATCCGCATAGTTGTCGAGCTTCCCAATGTTCCGAGTCACTATGGTCCGCGAGCTTGCGATTGCGAGTTTTGTCGCAAGCATGGCGCGTCGTACATTTCCGATCCGCATGGCTCGTTGCAAATCGAAGTGAAGAACTCGCAGTTCCTGGGAAGGTACCGGCAGGGTAGCGGAATCGCCGACTGTCTTCTCTGCTCGAACTGCGGAGTCTTGGTTGGCGTCCTTTACCAAGAGAGCGGCCATTCCTACGCCACCGTTAACAGCGCCGCACTTGCTGCCTCTGGCAGCTTTGGAGAGAAGAAGCCCGTTTCCCCAAGGCTGTTGGCTGCAACAGAAAAGATCTGCCGTTGGAAGGAGCTTTGGTTTTCCAATGTTGAGGTTAATATCCATGCCGCATAACCTTTCAGTCGAGCGGACCTGCGCGAAAAGCCGCGCAGGCCGCTCACTTCCACGTTATATTCCAAGTAGGGTCCGACTATTGCTCAAAGAGTGTTAGAAATGCTGATTGAAAAAATTAGAAATCGAGAAAGTGGAATTATTTTGTATGGGTTAGTTCCTCCAAAAAAGGGAACTGATCCTGAGAAGATTACAGAAATTTCTACTCGTCAAATTCAAAGACTCAAGGACAACGATATAGATGGGCTAGTTCTTTATGACATCCAAGAGGAGGGCTCAAGAACAAGCGAAGAGAGGCCTTTTCCATTTATAGAGACGATAGACTCTTTCACGTATAGCCGGGAATACCTGTCTTCTTTATCAATACCTAAGATCATCTACCGTTCGGTCGGGAAATATAGCCGAGCGGAACTGTCTCAGTTTCTTACGCGTTCATCCCCTGAGAATGAGCTGACAGTTTTTGTCGGCGCTTCCTCCGTCTCCCAGGAAGTGACGATGTCAGTAGGTGATGCCTATGAACTGAGAAGAGAGATCAATAACGATGTTGTCTTAGGTGGAGTAACTATTCCAGAGAGGCATAAGTCCAAAGGTAATGAGCACATAAGGGTATTCAATAAAATATCGAATGGCTGCTCGTTCTTTGTTTCTCAGGGCGTTTATGATGTAAATGCCTCCAAGGATTTCCTCTCGGATTACTATTACTATGGTAAAGAAAACGGCATTCCCTTAGTACCAATAATATTCACCTTAACGCCTTGCGGCTCAGAGAAAACGCTTCAATTTATGAAGTGGTTGGGTATCAGTATTCCAAGATGGCTTGAGAACGACTTACTACATTCGGATGATATTCTCCAACGGTCTGTCGACTGCTCCGAACAAAACTGGAATGAGTTAAAGGACTTTGCCGAAGGAAAAGGTATTCCTGTTGGCTGTAATATTGAGAGTGTCGCAGTAAGGAAAGTGGAAGTCGAGGCATCAGTTGAGTTGCTCAGGAGAGTTAGTGAGAAGAAGCCTCACCTGGAAACGCGTAGGTAATGGATATAACAAGCGCGTCGAGTCGGACTCGCTACGTCGGCGCTCACGCGCAGCGTTAGGGCTCAAATCCAACATAGCAAGATTCGGGTCGCGGATGAGCGCTTAAACCTTCATATTGATTTTCGTACTGGACAAATTCTTGTCAGTACGAAAATCAAATTATGAGAGGTTTAGCGAAATGACTGCACTGTCCAACAAAGTCGCCATTGTCACCGGAGCAAGTTCCGGGATCGGTTATGCCACATCGAAGCTATTCGCCAGAGAGGGCGCCAAGGTGGTCGTCGCTGCGCGACGCCAACCGGAATTGGATGCGCTCGTTGAGGAAATCACGCAAGCAGGCGGACATGCTGTCGCACTTTCTGGCGATGTCAAAGACGAAGCTTTCGCGAAAGCTGTGGTCGAACTGGCGGTAGACCACTTCGGCGGCCTCGATGTGGCGTTTAATAACGCGGGCACAATGGGCGAGATGGCGGCCACGCCTGATGTATCGCTTGCAGGGTGGGAGGACACGATCAGAACAAATCTGACGAGTGCCTTCCTCGGAGCGAAGTACCAACTTCCCGCCCTGCTTGGCCGGAATGGCGGTTCTCTGATCTTCACGTCGACATTCGTCGGTTACACGGTGGGCTTTCCGGGTGCAGCAGCCTATGCCGCGAGCAAGGCCGGGCTAATCGGCCTCACTCAGGCGCTCGCGTCTGAGTTTGGCACCAAGGGTATCCGGGTGAACGCCCTCCTACCAGGCGGTACGGATACCCCCATGGGCCGGGCTTTCGCCAATACATCGGAAGCGTTAGCGTTCGTCCAGGGCCTTCACGCGTTAAAGCGTATGGCATCGCCGGAGGAAATCGCGCAATCGGCGCTCTACCTCGCATCCGATGCGTCGAGCTTCACCACCGGCTCGGCGCTTCTTGCCGACGGCGGAGTCTCCATCAATCGAACCTGAATGTCGCACAGGCAAAATGGCCCTGGAAAATCGACATGTCCGACTATGACCGCATAGCTCAGGCGATTTCTTTCATTACCAGTCGGGTAAATAGCCAGCCAACGCTGGACGAAATCGCGGCACACGTACATCTGAGTCCCTTTCACTTCCAACGCCTGTTCTGTCGCTGGGCTGGCGTGACTCCAAAAAGGTTCTTACAAACGCTGACGCTGGAACGAGCCAAACAATTGCTGAGTAAATCCAAGCCATTGCTTGAGGTTTCCGATTCTCTGGGCTTGAGCAGCGGTTCACGTTTGTATGACCACTTCGTTCATCTGGAAGCCGTCACGCCAGGTGAATTCAAAACGGGCGGCATTGATTTAACAATTGAGTATGGCGAGCATGACACCCCTTTTGGAAAAGTGTTTATTGCCTCCACTCCCAGAGGCATATGTAATCTCGCGTTTCTTGAGTACGAGGGAATCGATGAACATCTGGCTGGTTTGTATAGAAAGTGGCCTCATGCAGAACTGCATGAAAATCATGACAGAACACTTGTGGTTATTGAGGCCATGTTCGGCAAAGAAATGAAAGTGGACCGCCCCTTGTCTTTGCATGTTTCCGGCACGAATTTTCAGATCAGTGTGTGGAAAGCATTGTTACAGATACCTCAGGGAGCCGTGGCGAGCTATTCCCAAGTGGCAACGGCAATAGGTCGCCCAAGCGCTGCGAGAGCCGTGGGTCTTGCGGTAGGTGCAAACCCTGTCGCTTTCATTATTCCTTGCCACCGCGTCATTCAACAAAGCGGTAAACTTGGTGGATATCACTGGGGCGAAACCCGGAAGCATGCAATTCATGCGTGGGAGGCGGCGCGGCATGAATAGTATTCGCCATAACATGGCGTTCGAGCGGGACGCTAAAAGCGGCGCGCCCCTCAACTTTGCGTTGGGTGTCATCATCCGTGATGCCACATTTGCCATTGCTATGCAGCCTCGCACAACCGAAGGAGCCCACAGGTGAAATACAAGGGTAGCTGTCATTGCGGCCAAGTGGCTTTCGAGATCGAGGGCGAACTCACCCAAGTCACGGAGTGCAACTGCTCGATCTGTTCGCGGAAGGGCGCGCTTCTTTGGGGTGTTTCGCCAGAGAGATTTCGCTTGATCACTGCGCAGGAAAGCATGGCCACCTACACTTTCGGCGAGCAAACCATTAAACATAGGTTCTGCCCAAAGTGCGGCATTCATGCATTTGCCGAGGGTATTCTCTCGGGGACTCCAATGGTGGTGGTGAATGCCCGTTGCCTTGAAGACGTCGAGTTGTCGTCGCTTCCCGTGAAGCACTTCGACGGCCGCTCGCTCTAGCTCATCATGACGCCCAACCCTACGCTCAAGCGGGATGCGCCTACGGCGCGCTTCTTAGCTCCATGTTGGGCATAAGGAGATCGCATGTCAGGTGCAACTGTAGGTGCAGTACGAAATATGCTTCGGCTTGAGGGAGTGTGCGTCCTCCTCGCTGCTTTGGTCACATACCCGAAATTCGGCTTCGGTTGGGGAACATTCGCGCTGTTCTTTCTCACGCCAGATCTTTCGTTTCTTGGCTATCTCGCGGGGCCAAAGGTCGGTGCCATCACCTACAACTTGGCGCACTCATACATTGGGGCTATCGGCTGCCTTGTCACCGGCTTTCTTCTTCCGGCGCCAATCCTTCTCTGCGCGGGCATCATATGGTGCGCGCACATTGGCTTCGACCGCGCTCTTGGTTACGGGCTCAAATATTCGGCCGGTTTTGGTTTCACTCACCTGGGTCGCATCGGGCGGTTTCCCATCGTTACGCCCAACCCGGCGGCCAGCACGGACGCTGCGCGATAAAGCCGCGCAGCGCCGGTCGGCGCTACGTTGGGTGCCATAGTAAGAACAACCATGAACATTCGCATCGCCACAACCGATTCGGAGATTGCCGCTTGTTATCCCGTAATGCGGGAGCTTCGGCCGCACATAGCGGAGGATCACTTCCTTGCCAGGGTTCGAGGTCAAGAAAACGCAGGCTATCGGCTAGCTTTTCTACAACAGCCGGATGGCGTGGTGGCTGTTGCTGGGTTCCGGGTAGGTGAGAACCTGGCGTGGGGTCGTTTCCTGTATGTTGACGACCTTGTAGCGTTACCCGCTCATCGGTCAAAAGGCTTTGGAGCCCGCTTGCTTTCGTGGCTTAGAGAATTCGCAGCAAAAGAAGGTTGTCTACAAATGCACCTGGATTCCGGCACCCAAAGAAAAGACGCGCACCGCTTTTATGAACGTGAAGGCATGTCAGTGGCCGGATTTCACTTCGTGGAAAACATGGCGCCCAACAAGGCGCTCCTGCTGACGCCAAGAAGCGGCGCGGTTGAACTCTAACGTTGAGAAAAAAGGAGAGAATATGACGCGTGAAGAAGCCGTGGCGTTTGCTGCGGGGTGGGCGGCAGCGTGGAACGATCTTGCCGTTGAACGTGTCCTGGTGCATTTTGACGAGAACGTCTCATTCACCAGTCCGACGGCTTTGGCCGTCGTGGGGGTAGGTACCGTTCGTGGCAAGCAAGCGCTGCGCGAGTACTGGAACGGCGCCGTCGCGCGCGTGACCTCGTTGAAATTTGTGGTTGATCGGGTGTTGTGGGATGCCGACTCGCGAGAATTGGCGATCATCTACATCTCCGAAACCAGTGGCCGGAAGAAGCGGGTCTCGGAGAACCTCACCTTTGGCCGGAATGGACTCGTAGTGAGCGCCGAAGTGTTCCACGGGGTGGACGGGTAACGACGCCCCACCGCCAAGCTTGTGCGTTGAGCCTGATGAAAAACCCGCCCTCCCCGCAAAGTAAAACTTCATCACCCAACCCCGTGCCTCAGCAGGCCGGCTGCAGCGGGCCTCGCCCGCTTTCCCGGTCGGCTGAGCTTGAACGTTGGGCCTTTACATTCCATGCATTCACACAATGAAATCTCAACCCAACCCCTCTGCCACATTACCGGTCCATTCCTTTGAGCAGCAAAAGGAATGGGCTGCCTGGCTGAAGGGAAACCACAATACATCGCTTGGCGTGTGGCTGCAGCTGGCAAAAAAGAATGCCGGTGTTCAGTCGGTTTCATACGAAGAAGCCATTGAGGTGGCACTCTGCTTTGGATGGATAGACGGGCAAAAGAGGGCACACAGCGAACAGTACTGGTTGCAAAAATTCACGCCGCGTTCCGCCAAAAGCGTTTGGTCGAAAATCAACAAAGAAAAAGCGCTGACGCTTATCAAGGCTGGAAAAATGGAACCTGCCGGGCTCAAAGAAATTGAGCGCGCCAGACTCGACGGTCGCTGGGACGCCGCGTATGACTCCGCCAGCAAGTCAACCGTACCAAGTGATTTTCAATTAGCGCTGGATGGCAACACGAGCGCCAAAAACTTCTTTGGCACGCTCGACAGTCGAAACAGATATGCTGTGCTGTTTAGAATTCAAACAGCCAAGAGCGCCGAAGCACGCGCAAGGAAAATAGTGCAATTCGTGCAAATGCTGGCAAGGCATGAGAAAGTTCATTCGTGATTAACATGGATGTTTCTAACACGGAGCAGCCCAACAACGCCCTTAACCCGGACGTGCAAAAGCGCCGCTTAGCTTTGCTTTCTCACGCCGGTTATGACGAACGTTGGGCCAATGAACACAACGACCTTTCAGATCTCCTCGATCAGGAGTTTCATCGAACCCCGGGTCAACTCGGGAATGCTGGATGCGGGGCCGGCAAATAGCCGGGCCATCGCTTCGACGCCGGTGCGCGAGCCTTGCGGAATGACCAGACCGAATTCCTGGCAGAAGCCGCACGATGCATTGATGCGGCTGGTGCGGGTTGCAAAATATGGCAACAAAGAGACGGGGGAGTCCATCCCATCACTCAAGCGGAACGGCGAAAAAGCGCGCCGCCCTTGACTTAAACGTTGGGCGTCATAATTCAGATTGCGTCAAGATCCAGCGTTGACGAAATAAAGTCCACCACAGTGCGTATGCGTGCCAAGTGGCGGATATCGTTGTGGTACGCAATCCATACTTCATGATGTGGCAGTTTGACATTCTTGAGTAGCTGCACCAAATCGGGATTCCTCCGACACAACAAACGCGGCTGGATTGAAATTCCAACACCCGCGGCAGTCGCGTGTAGCCTCGAGATCGTGTTATCACTTGAAAGGATGCAGGCCACTGGTTCCGAATGCTGGAGTAGCCATTTATTCTCCGGCAGAGCCGCGAGTTGATCACCATAGGTAATGATGCAGTGCCGCTTCAAAGACTGGATGCTGGACGGATGTCCATGCACCTTAAGGTAGGCCGATGAGGCAAACAGCCCGAGCGTCATTTTTCCCAAGCGCCGCGTAACAAGATTACTTTCTTTCGGTCGGAACAGACGAACCGCTATGTCCGCCTCGCCACGTGTCAGGTTAGCCGTGTTGGAAGATGCGTTCAGGGTGAGATGGATGTTGGGATGTTCGCGAAAAAACATGGGAAGTGCCGGAGTGAGTATCACGTTACACAGTCCTTCTGGAAGAGCAAGGCGCACTGTTCCCCCAGCCATCGTATCCGCTTGCCCGGCATTGCGCCGAATCTTTTCCGCAGCCGAGAACATGGCCTGCGCGTGTTCGATAACAAACGCGCCTTCCTCGGTCAGTATTAATCCATTCACGGATCGTTGAAAAAGCTTGATACCCAAGGCTGCTTCAAGTACATCAATGCGTCGGCCTACTGTAGGCTGGCTGGAGCGCAGCCGTTTCGCGGCAGCCGAGAGGCTTCCGGTTTCAGCGGCAGCCACAAAGTAACGGAAATCGTCCCAATTCATATTATTCATATACGCATAGTTTCCATGCGATTAGCCGTGTATTCAATACACCATCGCATAGACAGAATGCAAGGCAATCTATTAACGGGAGGCCTAGTATGACTAAACAAGCAGCAAGCTATGTGGACCACGCGGAAATCAAGATGGGGCAGATCCTGACCATGGCAATCTCGGCCACCGCACTGGTTTTACAAAAGCCCATGTTGCTCGCCGTGCTAGGCATGATTTTTCTGCTGTCTGGCACAGTACGGCCGCTAAGCCCGTTTTCATGGTTATACCGTGGTGTGGTTCAGCCAAGTGGAATCATCAAATCGGACTACCGGCTCGACAATATCCAACCCCACAAGTTTGGCCAACTAATTGGTGCGCTGACCGCCGTGGCGGCGCTGGGCCTTATTCAGGCTGGCTACGAGGTGGCTGGATGGGCAGTGGTTGTTGTGCTCATCGCTCTCACCCTGGTTTCCTATGCCGGCTGGTGCATTGGCTGTTATCTGTATTACCAATTGAACCGCGCCGGGTTGAGAGGGTTTTTCAAACACACACCCACGGATAAATCGGTACGCCTGGGCATAAGGCCCGGCAGAAATCGATCATGAATCAAGATGAGCTAGAAATTCACTCGAATTGGTTGTTGTCTTTTCCGCTTGTTGAGAGCAACTACAGCAGATTCTTCAGCGAGGCGATCGAGTCGACTTGAATACACGGATTTTTGGGAGGTGTTATGAATTCTTTTGGGGGTGTTATGGGTAAGAGTTTGATTACCATTGCGGCAGTGCTCCTGTGCTCCACGTCTTTTGCCGGAGAGCCGATTGGCAATATTGAGCAGTTCGAGCACGATGTCACGCAGTGCATTTCAAATGCGCCGAAGTCTTCAGGATGCTTTGAGGACTTTGCTAACAAAAACTTACTCCCCGGCAACGAAAAGTTGATTCAGGTCACAAAGCAGGTTGATGGATTATTTGGGCGGTGGCTGGATAAAGACAAGGTGTTTGCTATTCATCCAGTCTCCGTTAAGAGTACAGGGGACCTATTCCAAAGACGAACGTATGTGATCGAAGATACATCGGGAAACCTGATAGTCTTTAACTACTCGATCATCAAACGTCTTGGGAAATGGTATCTCCTCTCTTTCGATATCAACAGTAACCAAGCTGTTGTCGAGGCCACAGTCAAAGGCGATAAATAGAAGTGCCGGCGTTGCAAACACGAATGTAAGTCCGCCTCTTGCGGCACAGTTATGGAACGTGGTCGAACGATTTAACTTGGCCATCATTTAGAAGTTTTTACGGAACTATTGAATGAGCCTCCAACTGCGAGGGCAGACCAACCTATCATTCCACCGGACCTGTCGCGGCAAGCTGCACCAGGTCTGATGAATTCAAACATTCGGGCCAAAACAAGGAGCGGCAATGCACTCGATAGAACTTCTGATCAGCAAGGCGGATGCCGCGATAAACCAAGAAGATTTCGAGACTTTGATCGGCATTTATTCCGATGACGCCGTCCTTGTGGTCAAGCCGGGAACGAATGCTGTGGGAAAAGAACAGATCAAGAAAGCATTCGTAGCCATTGCGGCTCACTTTGAGCATAGTTTGGATGTGAAGCAGGCTGGGATGGCAATCCTGGAAACTGGAGATACTGCGTTGGTGCTGGCCAAGACTGTTGTCTCAGCAAAGAATCTCCCGGCTACAGAACGGAAGGCCACCTATGTTTTCAAGCGAGGCAACAACAATCGGTGGGTATGCGCGATTGATAATTCCTACGGGCACAATCTGCTTGAAGCAAATGCCTAGGCAATTCATAACCCAGCGCTCAACCGCGCTCCTTCGGATCGCTGGACAGCGCTAAAGCGCCGTCGGTTGGCTCAACGTAGATGTCATGAAAATCCTCGCAATTTCAGGCAGCCTTCGGAAAGCCTCCCTAAACACGGCACTGCTTCGCGCGGTCGCGCACATCGCGCCGCCTGGAATCGAGGTGGTACTGTATCGTGGTCTTGGCGACCTTCCTCTGTTCAATCAGGACATGGCGGCAACCGAACCGGCGCCGGTGACGGCCCTCCGCGAACAAATCATGGCTGCTGACGCGTTACTAATCGCCAGCCCGGAATACGCGCACGGCGTCACGGGCGCGATCAAGAACGCGCTGGACTGGATGGTTGGGAACGAGTCCTTTGTTCACAAACCAGTCGCGTCGCTGAATGCTTCGCCGCGCGCAACGCATGCGCAGGCCGCATTGCGGGAAACGATCTCCACCATGTCGGCGCGCCTTGTCGATGAGGCATCTATTACGGTTCCTATCCTCGGCTCCGGCCTCAGCGACGAATACGAAATCGCTCAACACCCAGAGATCAAACCCGCCTTAATTGCTATGCTGCTTTCGCTCAAGGCCGTTGCGCTGTCAGCCACCGTCCAGCAAGACACATAATTCGTCTCGCGGACTGAAAAACCAATGACACCAAACAAATCATTCCAGCGAACCTGCGCGAGAAATTGCGCAGTCCGGTAAATTCAGACATTAGACAGGCAGTCCAGCTATGGGATTTACACTCGACAAAGTCGTACCGTGGGGACGTTCGTATGACGAATACGTCAGTATGTTCAACCTCACTGAGAAAGATTTGAGCCTTCGCATTCTTGGTTGCGGCGACGGCCCTGCCGCATTCAATGCCACGCTAACCAAGCGCGGGGGCAGCATCATCTCAGTCGATCCTGTCTATGTTTTTGACACGGCGCAAATCAGAAACCGCGTAGCCGAAACATATGGAACCGTAATGGAGCAGATGCACAAAAACCAGGACGACTATGTCTGGATAGACATCCCTTCCGTTGAGGGACTAGGCAAGATTCGCATGTCCGCAATGGAAGATTTTCTTGCCGACTTCGGTGCGGGAAAGCAAGAGGGCCGGTATCTCACAGGCGAATTGCCGTCCTTGCCTTTCGAGAACGGGCAGTTCGACATTGCCTTGTCTTCTCACTTCTTGTTCCTGTACAGCGCGCATTTATCGGAAGGGTTCCACATCCAGGCAATCCAGGAAATGCTTCGCGTGGCGCGCGAAGTCAGGATATTCCCGCTGCTTGCTCTCGACGGCACCTCATCACCCTATCTCAAAGCAGTAAATGAACATTTCTCAATAAAGGGCTTCAGCATAGACACCATGCACGTACCTTATGAGTTTCAGCGAGGTGGCAATGAAATGCTGGTTATCAAGTCTGTCTAACATGCAGTCGTGAGGGCTAACCCTAGGCGGCAAACCAGAAATCCAACTGCGAGGCCATGATGCAACCCAGATTAGGTAACAAAGCCATCAACCGTATTGGTTATGGAGTAATGCGTCTGCCAGGTATCAGGGAAATACCCGAAAATACCGAGCTGGCTCTCCGACTGCTGCGTGAAGCGGTTTCGCTTGGGGTGAATGTTATTGATACGGCCGATATTTATGGGGCGGGGTTCGCGAATAGATTGATCTCTGAAGCACTCAACCCCTATCCTGAGAATCTGATTATTTCAACGAAGGTTGGGGTGAAGGCGGGTGCTGATGGTCGTCCTGTGCCGGCAGCAACCCCTGATGAAATTAAAGCCACGGTGGAACGTGACCTGGACAATCTTGGTACCCCCTCTCTCGATCTGGTTTTCTTGCGGTTGCCGGGCGGACCGCTTCCAGACTCTGGCGTCCCCATCCATGAGTCGATGGAGTGCCTCGCAGAGCTTCAAGCAAGTGGTGTCATTAAGCACATCGGCCTGAGCAGCGCATCAACGGAGCAAATCGAAGCGGCAAAATCTGTTGCTTCAGTCGCGGCGGTGCAGAATGCTCTCTTCATAGGAAATAGCGAATCAACGGATGTGCTTCAACTTTGTGAGTCTGAGAACATTCCATTTTTTGCTTACTTCCCGTTGGGTATGGGCATGCTCATTCAGAAGAAGATCGATTTGGGGCCATTTGCTGCCGCGCACCAAGCGTCAAAATCTCAAATTGCGTTGGCTTGGCTGCTTGCCTTGTCGCCTGCAGTCGTGCCAATCCCCGGTACCTCGAACATCGAGCACCTTAGGGAAAATATCGCCGCCTCCAATTTAACGCTATCCCCAAGCGAAGTGGAAACTTTGAGAAATGTCGCCTAACAAATGATTCCCGCCGCGCCGAAAAATACTTCGCAATTCGCGCTCCGGCGCGGCTGAACCGCGACGTTAGCCGCATATTCATCGGACCTCACATGTCGTCAATCGTACTGACCTTTCCGGGCATCGGTAATTCCGGCCCAGAGCACTGGCAGTCGCTCTGGGAGCAATCCAACCCAGAATTCGTGCGCATCTCACAACGCGACTGGAATAACCCTGTTTGCCAAGAGTGGTCTTCCGTTCTTGAGAGAACTGTTCAACGCCTTGGCTCATCGGTAGTGCTGGTCGCACATAGTTTGGCCTGTCTCGCCGTCGCACATTGGGCCGCTATGCCTCACTCCCCCATCAAGGCGGCGCTGCTTGTTGCCGTCCCCAATCCAGATGGACCCAGTTTCCCCGCAGAGGCAGTTGGATTCTCTCCCCTGCCGAAGCAACGGTTCTCCTTCCCAAGCATCGTCGTCGCCAGCACCAATGACCCTTATGGCTCGCGTGCTCACACGGAAGAATGCGCCTCAGCGTGGGGCAGTCGTTTGGTCAATATCGGTGCCGCCGGACATATCAACGCCAGTAGTGGCCTTGGTCAATGGTCAGAAGGTTATACGTTGTTGCGGCAGCTATGTGGCGACCCATCATCCACCGGACCTGCGTGAAAAGCCGCGCAGGCTGCTGAACATACAAAGCCCTGGAAGTACAGAGAGGAGAGCACGATGAGCGGTGAACAGATGGCACCTGAGACGAAAGGCGTTAGGGTGAAGTTACTTGCAACCGTTGACCTTGGTCCTGAGATCGAAGGCATGGCAGGGCGCCAACTTCGAATGCGTATGGTGACCATCGAGCCTGGAGGCGTCTTCGGCCCGATTCACGACCATAAAGACAGGCCAGGTACCGTCTACATACTGCAAGGAACGATCACTGACCATCGAAATGGAGTCGCTACGGACTATGGGCCGGGAGTGGGCTGGCCCGAGGACAGGAACACCACACACTGGCTTGAGAATAGAGGGACGACTCCGGCGGTGGAGATCTCGGTCGATATAGTCAGGAAGGAGTAGGCTCAGGCCCGACATGCACATTTGGTGTTCGCACGACGTGCCGTGGTTGCAGGACGGTGAGAACACTCCGCTTTATCAAGCGTGGCAACCCGGTCGGTAATGCGCATGCCGTCCAATCCATCCATCAAGCGCGACGCGCTGATACCCGATGGCTCTCCGCAGAGGTGCTTCATTTCAACAAGGATGGTAAGGTTGCGAGGGCCTATGCGCATCACCTCCAGGTCGGCACTCAAGCGGCACCCGGATTCCGGATGGCCTTTGCCCATCACTGCAGAGGCACCCAGTCCCGATTCATCAAACACCACAGGGAGACAACATGAAAAAACAGATCGTCAGCATTTCGCCGTTCCAGACCGCCAAGGTGATGGCCGTTCTTTACCTGATCATGTCGCTGCCTTTCGTGCTCCTGATGGGGGTCACCTTTTCTTTCGCGCCGGGTCCCAAACCGCCCATGGCCGGCATGCTGATTTTCTTGCCCGTCTTCTATACGGTTTTCGGTTTCATCTTAACGCTCATCGGCGCCTGGATATACAACCTTGTGGCCCGATGGGTCGGCGGCATCGAGTACACCACGTCGGAAAGTGAACACGCCTGACGGCTCGCCCGGGCGGATCGCCTGCATGGGCGAGCCGTCCAGCGCAAGCGTGAGGCCGCAGGAGAAAACGGATGAAGCCACGGATCAGCCTCGTTACGCTCGGCGTCGATGACTTGGACGCGTCGCTGCGCTTTTATCGCGACGGACTCGGCCTCGCGACGCAGGGCATCGTCGGCACGGAATTCGAGGACGGCGCCGTGGCCTTCTTCGACTTGCAGGGCGGTCTCAAGCTCGCGCTCTATCCACGCACGAGTCTTGCCAAGGACGCAGGCCTGCCCCTGGGAACACCGAGTGAACCGGCGTTCAGCCTTGGCCACAATGTGTCGTCAAAAGCCGAAGTCGACCAGGTCATGGAACAGGCCCGGCAGGCCGGGGCGGTCATCGTCAAGCCGGCCCGGGAGACGTTCTGGGGCGGCTATGCAGGCTATTTCCGGGACCCCGATGGCCATCTGTGGGAAGTCGCCTGGAATCCGCAATGGCCCCTTCCGGACTGAGCGACATCCAGGACAGACGTCAATGTCGTCGGCACGCATCCTTATCCTGACGTCGCTCGCCATGCTTGCATTTGCAGGCAATTCCCTGCTCTGCCGGATGGCGCTCAAACACACCGCCATCGATCCCGCCAGCTTCACCACGATCCGGCTGCTCTCCGGCGCGGTCACGCTTTGGCTGGTGGCGCGGGCGCGACGCGTCACACCTGCCGGCGGGGGCAACTGGCTGTCTGCATTGGCCTTGTTTGCTTATGCGGCCGGCTTCTCATTTGCCTATGTGAGCCTGCCGGCGGCAACGGGTGCGCTGCTGCTGTTTGGCGCAGTCCAGGCGACGATGATCGGCCATGGCATCCGGGCGGGAGAACGGTTGGGGAGGATGCAGCTCGCCGGCCTGATGCTCGCTTTCGCGGGACTGGTCGGCCTGCTGCTCCCCGGGCTTTCGGCGCCGCCGCTGGCTGGTTCGGTATTCATGCTGGGCGCCGGGCTGGCATGGGGCATCTATTCCCTGCGGGGGAAAGCCGCGGGAGATCCGCTCCGGGTGACGGCGGGCAATTTCCTGCGTGCGACGCCCATCGCGGCCGCACTGAGCGTATTCATGATGGACGGCACCGCGCTGGATCACGCCGGAATCGGCTACGCGGTTTTGTCAGGCGCGCTGGCGTCCGGAATCGGCTACGCCATCTGGTACATGGCATTGCCTGCGCTGAAAGCCACCCATGCCTCGATCGTCCAGCTCAGCGTTCCGGTGATCGCAGCCGCAGGCGGCATCGTTTTTCTCGGCGAGGCCCTCACCCTGCGCCTGGTCCTGGCATCTGCAGCCATTCTTGGCGGCATTGCACTGGTCATCCTGGAGAAACCGGCTGCAAAAGACGCCCGGCACTCCATTTCAGCCAACCGCGCGTAAGCGGGCCGGGCGGAGCGACGCCCCGACAATGCGGTTGCCAACGCTCGAACATCGCCTACCCTTCCAGAAGCCCCACGGCCGGCGTTCGCGCGCCGGCCCCTGAGTGCTCACCCTGGCGTTTCTCCCTCCCGGGAAGGAGTCGGCATGAACATCCGCGTAAAACGAGTCTATGAAGCCCCCTCCCCGGACGACGGCATGCGGATTCTGGTCGACCGGCTGTGGCCGCGCGGCCTCGCCAGAGAGAAGGCCCATATCGACCTGTGGCTCAAGGACCTCGCACCCAGCACGGCTCTTCGCAAATGGTTCGATCACGACCCCGCGAAGTGGGAAGAATTCAAGCGGCGCTATCTGCTGGAATTGCAGCAGCGGCCTGACGCGCTGGCGCATGGGATCGAGGCCATGGGAACAGGGGCGGTGACCTTGCTGTTCGCGGCCAGGGAAGAACGTTTCAATGATGCCGTTGCGCTGAGGGAATTCATTCTTGACCGGGGCCGCTAACGGCGCGAACGCCCCGTCCGGGAAGTCCCTGCAGCCATCTCCCCAGGCACCCCGCGCGGCACCGGGGCGGCCGCGCCCTGCGGCATCTGCGTTCATGAAACCGCGGAGCTTCAGAACCCGCATCGTCACGGAGCATTCATGCCGGGTTATGCTGCACATCCGGGCCGAGGCGAAACGCTCCGATGGGCCGGCAAGTGCAACTACCACCCGATGCATGGGTCACTTCCGTCCTGCAGGAGGCCTTGATGATCAGACGGAATAATCGCTGGACACCCGGGAAGGCATGCCGATACCTGGCATGCTTCGGAATTGATGCAGCGCTGTTTTTATTTCGGCTTGCCAAGAGACACGCATGATTTGCCCGCCACCCGCTACCCAGTTGCCTCATCTCCCGCAAGACCTCGCCGTCCTGGCCGAGCTCGCGCTGGACCTGCGCTGGTCGTGGAGCCACGCCACCGACGTCCTGTGGGAGCGCATCGACCCTGCGCTCTGGGGGCTGACCCACAACCCTTGGCTGATCCTGCAGAACACGTCCGGCGAGCGCCTTCGGGTACTTGCGGCAGACCCGGATTTCATGGCCAGCCTGCAGGAGCTGGCAACGGCCCACCAGGACATGCTCGACAGCCCGGCCTGGTTCCAGACCGCGTATCCGCAATCCACGCTCAAGCACGTTGCCTATTTCAGCATGGAGTTCGGTCTGTCCGAGTCGCTGCCCATCTACTCGGGCGGCCTCGGCATCCTCGCCGGCGATTTTCTCAAGACCGCCAGCGACCTGGGGGTGCCGGTGACCGGCATCGGCCTGCTGTGGCAGCAGGGCTATTTCCGCCAGAGCCTGGACGAGCACGGCAACCAGGTGGAGTTCTTTCCCCACAACGATCCCGCCCAGCTGCCGGTGCTGCCGGTTTACGACGACCAAGGCGAGCGTCTGCGCGTCGAGCTGCCCTTCCCCGGCCGCACGCTGATCCTGCGCGCCTGGCAGGCCCGGGTGGGCCGGGTGAACCTCTATCTGCTGGACAGCAACGACCCGCTCAATACGCCGGCCGACCGTGGCATCACGGCCGAACTCTATGGCGGCGGCTCGGAAACGCGCCTGTTGCAGGAGATCTGTCTCGGCGTCGGCGGCTGGCAGCTGCTGCGCTGCCTCGGCATCCGCCCCGAGGTGTGTCATCTCAACGAGGGCCACGCGGCCTTCGTCGTCCTCGCGCGCGCCTGGAGCCACATGCGCGACCATGGCAGCGATTTCCCCTGCGCACTCAATGCGACCCGTGCGGGCAATGTCTTCACCACCCATACCCCGGTCGTCGCCGGCTTCGACCGCTTCCCTCCGGCCCTGCTGGAACGCTATACGGAGCGGGCCATGCAGGCCTTCGGCCTGGACGCGCGCACGCTGCTCGCCCTCGGCCGCGAAAATCCGGACGACGACGGCAAGCCGTTCAACATGGCTTATCTCGCCCTGCGCGGCAGCATCCTGGTCAATGCCGTCAGCCATCTGCACGGCAGCGTCAGCCGCCGCATCTTCCAGCCGCTGTTTCCGCGCTGGCCGCAGCAGGACGTGCCGATCGCCCACATCACCAACGGCGTCCACGTGCCGTCCTGGGATTCGGCCGAAGCCGACCGCCTCTGGACGGATGCCTGCGGCAAGGCACGCTGGCTCGGCGAGCTGGAGCACCACGAAGAACAGGTGCGCACTATCCCGGAGCAGGCCCTGTGGGATCTCCGCGCGCATGCCCGGCAGCGGCTCATCGTCTTTGCCCGTGAACACCTGCAGCGCCAGCTGGCCGCCATCAACGCGCCGGCCGAACGCATCGCGCAGGCAGGCCAGGCGCTCGATCCCAACACGCTGACGCTCGGCTTCGCGCGCCGCTTCGCGGCCTACAAGCGGCCCAACATGCTGCTGGCCGATGCGGAACGCCTGGTGCGCATTCTTACCGATGCGCACCATCCGGTGCAGCTCGTCATCGCGGGCAAGGCGCATCCCAAGGACCAGGCGGGCAAGGCCATGATCCGCCAGTGGAACGACTTCATCGGCAGCCGCCCGGAACTGGCCGGACGCGTGGTGTTCCTCGCCGACTACGACATGCTGGTCGCCGAGCAGATGGTGCAGGGCGTGGACTTGTGGATCAATACGCCGCGCCGGCCGTGGGAGGCCTGCGGCACCAGCGGCATGAAAATCCTGGTCAACGGCGGCCTCAACCTGTCGGAGCTGGACGGCTGGTGGGCGAAGGCTTACGCACCGGAACTGGGCTGGGCGCTGGGAGACGGCCAGGAACACGACAGCGATCCCGCATGGGATGCGGCCGAGGCGGCAGAACTCTACCGGCTGCTGGAACAGGAAGTGATCCCGCTCTTCTACCACGACCGCGATGCGCAGGGTTGCCCGCGCGGCTGGGTGGAAAAAATGCGTGCAAGCATGAGCGTCCTCACGCCGCGCTTCAGCAGCAACCGCATGCTGCGCGAGTACGTGGAACTCCTCTACCTGCCCGCTGCGGAACTTTACACGGCGCGCCAGGATCCGGACATGATCCGTCGGCTGTGCGACTGGCAGGACGCGCTCATCCGGCACTGGGAACGGATCCATTTCGGCGAGTTCCTGGTCGAAGGGGATGCGGGCACCTGGCATTTCAGCGTACCGGTGTATCTCGACGATCTCGATCCCGACTTCGTCGCCGTCGAACTGTATGCCGCGCCGCTGGACGCGGGCCAGGCCGAAATCCACCGGATGCAGCGCGGCGATGCCCTCAGCGGCGCCGTCAACAGTTACACCTATCGCATCAGCATTCCCGGAAGCCGGGCGGCGGGCGACTACACGCCGCGCATCGTGCCGGCCTTCGAGGGCGCGCGGGTGCCGGCCGAGGCCAGCCGGATCCACTGGTATCGCTGAATTCGGAAGAGAGGCATGCAATGGATGAAGTCAGAGCGAACACGGCATCTGGCGTCCTCACCCCCGGCGAGCTCGCGCGCATGGACGCTTGGTGGCGCGCCGCCAATTACCTCTCGGTGGGGCAGATCTACCTGCTGGACAATCCGCTGCTGAATCAGCCGCTGCAGCGGACGCACATCAAGCCGCGCCTGCTCGGCCACTGGGGCACCACGCCGGGACTGAACTTCATCTACGTCCACATGAACCGCGTCATCCGGCAGCACGACCTCGACATGATCTTCGTCGCCGGCCCCGGCCACGGCGGCCCGGCGGTGGTGGCGAACACCTGGCTCGAGGGCAGCTACAGCGAGCTCTATCACGACATTTCACAGGACGCGGAAGGCATGCGCCGGCTGTTCCGCCAGTTCTCGTTCCCCGGCGGCATCCCCAGCCACGCGGCGCCGGAGACGCCCGGCTCGATCAACGAGGGCGGCGAGCTCGGGTATTCGCTGTTCCACGCCTATGGCGCCGTGTTCGACAACCCCGATCTCATCGCCTGCTGCGTGGTCGGCGACGGCGAGGCGGAAACCGGACCGCTGGCCACGTCCTGGCATTCCAACAAGTTCCTCAACCCGCGCACCGACGGCGCGGTGCTGCCGATCCTGCATCTCAACGGCTACAAGATCGCCGGCCCGACCGTGCTGGCCCGCATTCCGCGCGCGGAACTGGAAAGCCTGCTGCGGGGCTACGGCTACCGCCCGCACTTTGTCGAAGGCCATGAGCCCGAAGCCATGCACCTGAAGATGGCGGCGACGGTCGATGCGGCGATCGCCGAGATACGCGCGATCCAGCGCAAGGCGCGGGACGAAGGCGAAACCGGCCGGCCGCTGTGGCCGATGATCGTGCTGCGCTCGCCCAAGGGCTGGACCGGCCCCAAGGAAGTCGACGGCCAGAAAACCGAGGATTACTGGCGCTCGCACCAGGTGCCGTTCGGCGAGATGGACAAGCCCGAACACATGCGGCTGCTGGAAGACTGGCTGCGCAGCTACCGGCCGCAGGAACTGTTCGATGCCGACGGCCGGCTCATGCCGGAACTGGCCGGCCTCGCGCCGCGCGGCGAGCGGCGCATGGGGGCGAACCCGCACACCAACGGCGGCAAGCTGCTGCACGATCTGCGCCTGCCGGATTTCCGGACCTACCAGGTGGAGGTGCCCACGCCCGGCGGCACGATCGCCGAATCCACCCGCGTGGCGGGAAACTTCCTGCGCGACGTGATGCGCTCAAATCCCGACAACTTCCGCGTCTTCGGTCCCGACGAAACGAATTCGAATCGCCTGGGTGCGCTGTTCGAGGTCACCGACCGTACCTGGATGGCCGAACGCCGCGAGGATGACGACCACCTCGCGCCCGACGGCCGGGTGATGGAAATCCTCTCCGAACACGCCTGCCAGGGCTGGCTCGAAGGTTATCTGCTGACCGGCCGCCACGGGCTGTTCTCCTGCTACGAGGCCTTCATCCACATCGTCGATTCGATGTTCAACCAGCACGCCAAGTGGCTCAAGGTGTGCCGCGAGATTCCCTGGCGCCGCCCCATCGCCTCGCTCAACATCCTGCTCACCTCACACGTCTGGCGCCAGGACCACAACGGCTTCTCGCACCAGGATCCCGGCTTCATCGATCACGTGGTCAACAAGAAGGCCGACATCATCCGCGTCTATCTGCCGCCGGATGCCAACACCCTGCTCTACGTCACCGACCGGTGCCTGCGGAGCCGCAACCTGGTGAACGTCATCGTCGCCGGCAAGCAGCCCGAGCAGCAGTGGCTCGATATGGACGCCGCCATCAAGCACGCCAGCGCCGGCATCGGTCTGTGGGAGTGGGCCTGCAACGATGCGGACGGCGAGCCGGACGTGGTGCTGGCGGCGGCGGGCGACGTGCCCACGCTGGAAATGCTGGCGGCCATCGACCTCCTACGCGACATCGCGCCGGCGCTGAAGATCCGCTTCATCAACGTGGTCGACCTGATGACCCTGCAACCGCAGGAGGAGCATCCGCACGGCCTGTCCAGCACCGAATTCGACTCGCTGTTCACCCGCGACAAACCGATCATCTTCGCCTACCACGGCTATCCCTGGCTGATCCACCGCCTCACCTACCGCCGCACCAATCACGACAACCTGCACGTGCGCGGCTACAAGGAGGAAGGCACTACCACCACGCCGTTCGACATGGTGGTGATGAACGATCTCGACCGCTTCCATCTGGTGATGGACGTGGCGACCCGGGTGCCCGCCTTGCAGCCGCAGGCCGCACACATCAAGCAGCGCATGCGCGACAGGCTCTGCGAACACAAGCAGTACATCCACCAGCACGGCGAAGACATGCCCGGGATACGCGACTGGGCATGGTCGCGATGAGCCGGACCATCCTCGCCCTCAACAGCGGCTCGTCCAGCCTCAAGGCCAGCCTGTTCCGCGCCGACGGCACGCGCAGCACCTGGCACTACGAACACATCGGCAACGGCTTTCCGCACGACCACGCGGAGGCCTTCGATGCCCTGCTGAAGGACCTGGGCAGGGAAACGCCGGACGCGATCGGCCACCGTTTCGTCCACGGCGGCGATGTGGGCGAAGCGGCCCGCCTGCTCGATGACGCGGAGATCGAACGGCTGCGCGGCATCGTTCCGCTCGCCCCGCTGCACCTGCCGGGCAACCTGTTCGGCGTGGAGCTGTGCCGGTCGCGTTTCGACGTGCCGCAGGTCGCGTGCTTCGATACTGCTTTTCACCACGACCTGCCGGCGCCGGCACGCCGCCTGCCGATTCCGGACGAACTGGGGATGCGGCGCTACGGCTTCCACGGTCTCAACTACGCCTACGTCGCCTCCCGTTTGCCGTCGCTGCTGGGCGAGGCGGCCCACGGGCGCGTGGCCGTCGCCCACCTGGGCGCGGGCGCCAGCCTGTGCCTGCTGCACGACCTGAAATCGGTCGACACCACCATGGGTTACTCGCCCGCCGGCGGCATTCCCATGGGCACGCGCAGCGGCGATCTCGATCCCGGCGTGATGCTGGAACTGTCCCGGCGCTACGACCACGCCGCACTGAGCGACCTGGTGTATCACCGCATGGGATTGCTCGCCCTGTCCGGCGGCGAAAGCAGCGAGATGCGCACGCTGCTGGCCAGCCGGTCCGAGGCCGCCGATTTTGCCGTCGAGTATTTCTGCGCCGGGGTGCGCGCCGCCATCGGCGCCTTCACGGCCAAGGCCGGCGGCATCGACGCGCTGGTGTTCAGCGGCGGCATCGGCGAGCATGCGCCCGAGATACGCAGCCGCATCTGCGGGCCGCTGGGCTTCCTGGGCTTCGTTCTGGATCCCGACGCCAATCTGGCCAACCGGACCCGCATCGATGCGTCCGGCGCTCAGCCCGTGCTGCGCATCGCCGCCGACGAGGAAACGGTCATCCGGGATCTGGTCGAAGTCTTGCCGGCGCGCCCGTCGCCCGGGCGTCGGAGTAGCCATGGAGCCATCCGGGGCAGGTAAACCCATCCCTTATCGTACGATTGTCCGCTCGGATTCCTCCTCTTGACAGCAGGATCTCCGGCTACAATTCGCCCATGAGTCCCCATCGAGGCTACCGAATTTCATTCGCCTTCACGCTGACGATTGCGCTGGCTCTCTTCCCGTTTCTGCGTATAGCCCCGGCCGACGGACTCCCTGTCAGGGCATGAAGCGGATCCCCATTTCCATCCGCCTGCTGCTGGGCTACCTGTTGGTGGCGGTGGTGCCGCTGACGGGACTGGCCGCTTTCTATCTGGCAGCGTTCGAGTCGTCGTTGCGTGAAACCGTGTTGGCGAGCATGGTTACCATCGCGGACAAGAAAGCCGACCAGATCGATCGCTACACGGCGGAGCGGCTGGCGGACGCCCGCCTGCTCAGCCAAAGGAATCTCATCCGCAATGGACTGGCTTCCCTGGAACACGCGTATCGCACGACCGGACTGCGCTCCCCTGGCTACGAGAGCAGCGCGCGCCCGTTGCAGAACGATTTGAACATTTCCTACGAAGCAGGAAATTTTTACAATTTTCTGCTGATGGACACGGCCGGCAACGTGATTTTTTCTCTGCGGAACGAGTCGGATCTTGGCGCCAACCTCCAATCCGATACCTACCGCAATACGGAGCTGGCGAAGGGCTTCAATCTGACCCTGCAAAGCCTGCAGACCCGCCTCTCGGGGTTTGCGCATTATGCGCCTTCCAATCGGCCGGCCGCTTTTCTGACGGCGCCCGTGCTGGACGGGGGCACGATGATCGGCGTGCTGGCCCTGGAACTGGATGTGCGCAAGCTGGAATCGGTCACCGCCGACCGCACCGGCCTGGGCCGCACGGGCGAAACGGTGCTGGCGCAGCGGGACGGCAACGAAGCCTTTTACACCGGGCCGCTCCGGCATGTCCAGGACGCCGCCTACCGTTACCAGGTGCCGCTGAAAGCGGCAGCCGTGCCGATGCAGAAGGCACTGGCCGGCAATCATGGCCACGGAATCGTGCGCGACTATGCCGGCGTCGAATGTGTGGCGGCGTGGCGCTATCTGCCTGCCTTGAGGTGGGGCATGGTCGTGAAGATCGACAGCTCGGAAGCGCTGGCGCCGGCCGCCCGTCTGCGCCACATCACCTATCTCGCGCTGGCGTTATTCCTGGTGTTGTCCGGCGGCATGGCCTACCTGCTGGGTCGCGGCTTGTCGCGTCCGATCCGGAATCTCACCCGGGTGGCCGACCGTATCGCCGCAGGCGACCTGTCAGAGCGCGCACCGCAGGAGAACATCAAGGAACTGCGGCGGCTGGCCCATGCGTTCAATCACATGACGAATGAACTGGCTGAGGCCCAGTACACCCTGGAGGCCCAGGTGGAGGCGCGCTCGCACGAGCTGCGCAAGCTGTCCAAGCTGCAGAGCGCGATCCTCGACAAGGCCGGGGCGCTGGTGGTGGTGCTCGGCCGCGAAGGCCACATCCGCCGCTTCAATCGCGCCTGCGAAGATCTGACGGGCTATTCGTTTGCGGAAGCCGAGGGGCGGTTTGTCTGGGATTTCCTGCTGCTGCCGGAAGAGCGGGAGCAGGTGCAACAAGAGGCATTCAACGCATTCACCCGCAATCCGCAATCCCTGCGGGGTGCCCATACCCACCACTGGGTCGCCCGGGACGGGACGAGGCGGCTGATCGAATGGTCGAATTCCGTACTGCTCGACGAACAAGGCGAGTTGGAATTCATGGTGTGCATCGGCACCGACGTGACGGAGAAACATCTGGCCGAAGCGGCACTCCGGGAAAGCGCACAACGCCTCGAGGAAGCGCAGCGAATCGCCCAGATCGGCAGCTGGGAGCTCGATCTGGCCAGCGGCAAGCTGACCTGGTCGGACGAGACATTCCACCTCTTCGAGGTCGACAAGAATGCGTTCTGCGCTACGTACGAGACATTCCTGAAAGCGATCCATCCCGAGGACCGCGACCGCGTCAACCAGGCCTATACCGATTCCCTGGCGAGCCACGAGCCCTACGAGATCAGCCATCGGATCTGCATGCCGGACGGCCGCATCAAATGGCTCAACGAACGATGCGAGACGCACTACGACGCGCAGGGCAAGGCGGTCCGCTCCACGGGCACGGTGCAGGACGTCACCGAGCGCAAGCTGGCCGAGGCGCAAATCAGCCAGCTGGCCTACCACGACGCCCTCACCGGCCTGAACAACCGTTTCAGCCTGCAAAGCCAGCTCGAGCAGGCGCTCTCCATGGTGCACCGCGAACAGCGCGCGCTGGCCGTGATCTTCCTCGATCTGGACCGCTTCAAGACCATCAATGACACGCTCGGCCATGCAGTGGGCGACGAGCTGCTCAGGGACGTGGCGCATCGTCTGCACGACAGCGTGCGCGACAGCGACATCGTGGCCCGCCTGGGCGGGGACGAGTTCGTGGTGGTGCTGACCGAAGTCGAAGACGCCACCGCCGCCGCCCGCATCGCCGACAAGATCCTGCATACGCTGACCCTGCCTTACCGTGTCGGGGACGAG
This sequence comes from Hydrogenophilales bacterium, assembly GCA_016195805.1. GTDB lineage: Bacteria > Pseudomonadota > Gammaproteobacteria > Burkholderiales > Thiobacillaceae > Thiobacillus. Next base: position 209,286 of record JACPYT010000016.1, on the reverse strand, counting down.
GAATTGCATTCGACCGCAAGCATCGGCCTCGCGTTCTATCCGAACGACGGCAAGGATGGCGAAACGCTGATGAAGAACGCCGACACCGCCATGTACCACGCCAAATCGCTGGGCCGCAACAATGTCCAGTTCTTCACGGCCGAGATGAACCGGGCCGCGATGAAACGGCTGACGATGGATCATGACCTGCGGGTGGCGGTGGAAAGCCGGCAGTTCGTACTGCATTACCAGCCCCAGCTCGACAGCTGGAATGGCCGCATCGTCGGATTCGAAGCGCTGCTGCGCTGGCATCACCCCCGCATGGGTCTGGTGCCGCCCACCGAGTTCATCCCGATTGCCGAGGAAACCGGCCTGATCCTGCCGCTGGGGGAATGGGTGCTGGACGAGGCCTGCCGCCAGCTCCGCACCTGGCGCGACGAAGGCATCGCAGACATCACCATGTCGGTGAATCTGTCGGCGCATCAGTTGCATTCATCCATACTGCTGACACACGTTACGCGGGCGCTGCAGAAAAACGGTCTGAGGGGCGCCGATCTGGAGCTTGAAGTCACCGAATCGGTGGCCATGCACGACCCCGCTGCCAGCATCAGCCAGCTCAAGGCGCTGCGTAATCTCGGCGTGCGCCTGTCGATCGACGATTTCGGCACGGGCTACTCTTCGCTCAGCTATCTCAAGCTGCTGCCGATCCACACCCTGAAGCTCGACCGCTCCTTCGTGCGCGACATCGAGACCGACAGCAACGACGTCGCCATCTGCACCGCCACCATCGCACTGGCGCACAGCCTCGGCCTCGCCGTGATCGCCGAGGGCGTGGAGACCGAGGCACAGCGCCATTTGCTGGCCTCGCACCACTGCGACTTCATGCAGGGCTACCTGTTCAGCAAGCCATTGCCGGCCGAGGCGGTCCTGGCTTTCATCCGCGAACGGCGCGCGGCCTGAGCGAAGCCGGGTTCCGGCTTCTATCATTCACAGGCAGGCCCGGTTCCTGCAATAGCCCACGCATGAAGGAAAGGCCCGCATGCCCGTCCACAACGCCGACATCGCCGCCGTCTTCGAGGAAATCGCCGACCGCCTGGAAATCCAGGGGGCCAACCCGTTCCGCATCCGCGCCTACCGCAACGCCGCGCGCACGCTGGGCGAACTGCCGCAGGAGGCGCGCGCGCTGCTGGAACAAGGCGAGGACCTGACCCGGCTGCCGGGTATCGGTGACGACCTTGCCGCCAAGGTCCGCGAAATCGTCGACACCGGCCGCTGCAGCCTGCTCGATCGCCTGCGGCGCGAACTGCCGCCCGCCGTCACCGAACTGCTGCAGATTCCCGGACTGGGACCGAAGCGGGTCAAGGCGTTGTACCACGACCTCGAGGTGCAGACCGTCGAGCAGCTCTACCGGGCGGCGCGCGACGGCCGTATCCGCGCCCTGCCCGGCTTCGGCGAGAAAACCGAACTCAACATCCTGCAGGCGGTGGAAGCCCACGTCAGCCAGGCGCACCGCTTCAAGCTGGCCGTGGCGGCGCAGTACGCCGAGTCGCTCACCGCGTTCCTGCAGGGCGTGCCCGGCGTCGACCGGGTGACGGTGGCCGGCAGTTTCCGCCGCATGCGCGAGACGGTAGGCGATCTCGACATCCTGGTCACCGCTGCGGCAGACAGCCCGGTGATGCCCCATTTCACCGCCTACGACGAGGTGGCCGACGTGCTTTCGGCCGGCAGCACGCGCGCCAGCGTCGTGCTCAAGAGCGGCCTGCAGGTCGACCTGCGGGTGGTGGCGCAACAGGCCTACGGCGCGGCGCTGCATTACTTCACCGGCTCCAAGGCACACAACATCGCGATCCGCCGCCTCGCGCAGAAACGCGGGCTCAAGCTCAACGAATACGGCGTGTTCCGCGGCAGCGAGCGCATTGCCGGCGAAGACGAGGCGTCGGTCTACCAGAGCGTCGGCCTGCCCTGGATCCCGCCGGAACTGCGCGAGGACCGCGGCGAAATCGAGGCGGCGCGCGATGGCCGCCTGCCGAAGCTGGTGGAGTTTTCCGATCTGCGCGGCGACCTGCACGCCCACACCAAGGCCACCGACGGCCACGACAGCCTGCGCGAGATGGCGCTCGCCGCGAAGAGATTGGGGCTGCACTATCTCGCCATCACCGAGCACTCGCGCCGCCTCAGCGTGGCGCACGGCCTCGATCCACTGCGGCTGGCGCGCCAATGCGACGAGATCGACCGTCTCAATACAGAACTCGACGGCATCACGCTGCTGAAGGGCATCGAGGTCGACATCCTCGAGGACGGCAGCCTCGACCTGCCCGACGAGGTGTTGGGCCGGCTCGACCTGGTGGTGGGCGCGGTACACAGCCAGTTCCACCTGTCGCGCGCCAGGCAGACCGAGCGCATCCTGCGCGCGATGGAGCACCCCCACTTCACGCTGCTGGCGCACCCCAGCGGACGCCTGATCGAACAGCGCGATCCCTACGACGTCGACATGCTGCGCGTCATCCGCCACGCCAAGGATCGCGGCTGCTTCCTCGAACTCAATGCCCACCCGGATCGTCTTGATTTGCTGGACAGCCATTGCCAGATGGCGAAGGAGGAAGGCGTGCGGGTCAGCATCAATTCCGACGCGCACAGCGTCTTCGATTTCGCCAACCTCAAATACGGCGTCGGCCAGGCCCGGCGCGGCTGGCTGGAAAAAGACGACGTCCTCAACACCCGTTCGCTGGCCGCTCTGCGGCGCCTGCTCAAGCGCACGATGTAGCCATGTTCACCCTGGCGCTGATCGGCGATGTCATGCTCGGCCGCGGCGTCGACGCGGCGCTGCGGCACATGCGCCCACGGGACATGTGGGGCGACGTGTTGCCGCACCTGCTGCAGGCCGACCTGCGCATCGCCAATCTCGAATGCGCACTGACCCGGCATGCACAGCCGTGGACGCGCAGCTGGAAGCCATACCACTTCCGTGCCGACCCCGATGCCGTGCGTTTCCTGCAGGCGGCGCGCATCGATGCCTGCGCGCTGGCCAACAACCACGTGCTGGATTTCGAAGCGCGCGGCCTGCGCGATACGCTAAACACACTGGACGCCGCCGGCATCCGTCACGCCGGCGCCGGCCTCGATATCGTGGAGGCGGCTGGGCCCGCCCTGCTCGAGGTATCCGGCGCGTCGCCCTGCCGCGTGGGGTTGCTTGCCTGCACCGACAACCAGCCGGATTTCGCCGCCACCGAACGGTATCCCGGCACCCACTACCTGGAAGTCTCGCTGGAGGCGGATACGCAGGCGCGCGTGGCGGACGCGATCGGCCGAGCGCGCGCCGCGGGTGCCGACTGGGTGGTGTTTTCCAATCACTGGGGCGCCAATTTCGTCGAGCGCCCTGCCCCGGATTTCCGCCAATTCGCCCGGCGTGTGATCGAACTCGGCGCCGACGTGGTTTACGGCCACAGCGCGCACATCTGCCAGGGCATCGAGATCCATCAAGGAAAACCCATTCTCTACGATACCGGCGACTTCATCGACGATTACGCCGTCGATCCCGTACTGCGCAACGACCATTCCTGCCTGTTCAAGCTGATGTTCAATCAGAGACGGTTGCTACGCATCGAGCTGGTCCCGGTGAGGCTCGACACCGCACGCGTCGCGCTGGCACTCGGCGAGGACTTCGAGGCCATCGCTGCCCGCATGGAGAGGCTATGCGCCGAACTGGGCACCCTGCTCCGGCGCCAGACTGGACGGCTCGTTTACGAGGCGGCCACGACGGAAATCGCGCCGCCACGCGGCCCGACCTACTCCGGCAGGTGATGCTGGCCGACGCTCACGCGCTTGGCCTGCAAACTCTCGGCAATAGACCGGTCTTCGATGAACTTCACGGCGTCGCCCTCGTTGAGTTGGATGAGCGTGGCGTTCACCAGATTGTCGGCATGGAAATACAGTTCGTCGCCGTCGATGCGCCGGATGAAGCCATACCCCTCGTCGGGATAGAGCCGCACCACCTTGCCGATGTATTCCGTGTCATGCACCTTGGTCTCGCGGCGCAGGCGCCGCGAATAGTCGTCGAGCTGGCGCCTGGCCGCATCGAAGGCGTCGCGCAGGGCGACATAGATGTCTTCGTGCCGGTCGCGGTTCACCACGATTTCGCTGCCCGGCACGCCGATGTCGATGCGCACGTTGAAGAACTTTCCCTGATGCTTGTGCTGGTGCGGCATTTCCACCACCACCCGGCAGGACATGATGGGCTCGAAGAAGGTCTCCAGTTTTTCAGCCTTTTCCCGGATATGCGCCTCCAGCGCGTCGGAATGCTCGATATCGCGAAACGTGATTTGCAGCGGCGTTTTCATCTTGTCATCCTTCCGTTCGGGTTATGGATCCATCGGCTGGGGCCGGCCTTTTTGTCTGCTTATCCTCAGCGTCATCCGGTCAATACAATCGGGCACTCGATCTCATCCAGCACCCGGTCCAGGCCTTCCGTCCTGAGGAAGCGCTCCTTGTCGGGCAATACCAGGCAGCCCGCCTCTTCACGACGGGCCACTTGAATCAACTTAGACCCATTTATCCCGATCAGCCACACGCAGCGTCCGCTGGTTTCCCTCGCCTTCAGCGCAGTCTGGGCAGCCGCACAGGTCACCCGGTACGCATCCTCGTTTTCCGCGTCGATCAACAGCAGCAGCTCGGCGCCATGGCGTCTTGCCAGCATGACGCCAAGATCCAGACTCCGTGCGGAGATCGACCCCTCATCGAGCAACACCAGCACCGGCCCCGTTCTCGGGCGATTGCCCGCATGGCGGGCCGCGGTCCGGGAAACGGTCATGACCTGGATGCCGGACCGCCTGCCCAGCACGATCAGGTCGAATGCCTGGGCCAGGGTGTTCATTTCTGCAGAGACCCTGCCGCGCGCGACATGAAACGACCAGCGCAGGCGCAAGCTTCCCGCAGCCTCGGCCAGCAGGCGCTGCAGGGTCTCTGCCTCGCGTCGCCAAGTGCGCTCCACGTCATCCTGCGACAGCGGGCGGCCTACGCCCGACAGCAAGCTGAATTCGCGCGCGAAGGGCAGGCCGATCAGATGCTGCAGGTTGATGTCTTCGACGAACAGCCCGGCCAGTTCCGCATCGAGCCCGGCCGCCAGATCGGCCGCCGCGGTCAGGGCGGCGGTGCTGCGCGGCGATTCGTCGAGCGCCACCCATATCCGGGGGACGACCGGCCGTTCAAGCAGCGTCGGGCTCATGCTTGCCTCCAGAAGGCGTCTTCTTTGCATAGGCACGCCGCAGTCCGGCCAGATGCTTGAGCCGCTGCGCCACGCGCTGGTTGAGGCTGCCCGCGGGCTGCGTTCCATCGGCGGCGGGCGTACCGACGGGAATGCCGGTCAGCAGTTCGAGCGCTTCGTCCACCGTTTCCACCGCGTAGACGTGGAAGCGCCCTGCCGCTGCGGCGTCCACCACGTCGCGGCGCAGCATCAGATGGGCCACGTTGGACGCGGGAATCAGCACGCCTTGCCGGCCGGAGAGGCCGCGCTTGCTGCAAATGTCGAAGTAGCCCTCGATTTTCTCGTTCACCGCGCCGATCGCCTGCACCCGGCCGAACTGGTCGACCGATCCGGTCACCGCCAGCGACTGCCGGATCGGCACGTTCGCCAGCGAGGACAGCAGTGCGCACAGTTCGGCCACCGAGGCGCTGTCGCCTTCCACCTGGCCGTAGGTCTGCTCGAACACTAGGCTGGCCGCCAGCGACAGCGGCTGCTCGGCGGCGTAACGCGACGCAAGAAAGGAAGACAGGATGAGCACGCCCTTGGAGTGGATCGCACCGCCCAGCTTGACCTCGCGCTGGATGTCGATCAGTTCGCCTTCGCCCAGGCGGGTGTTGGCGGTGATGCGCGAAGGCTGGGCAAAGCTGAAGTCGCCGAGCTGGAAGACCGACAGGCCGTTCACCTGCCCCACCTGCTCGCCCTCGGTATCGATATGCAGGATGCCGCGCAGGATGGCTTCATGCGAGCGTTCGCGCAGGCGGTCGGAACGCCTGATCTGCGCCTCGATCGCGCGGTCGACGTCGCCACGCGTCACCCTCTCGCGCGCATCCTGGACCGCCCAGTAATCCGCCTCGCGCACCAGGTCGGCCAGGCTTTGCATATGGGTGGAGAGCCGTTCCGCATCCTCGGCACGCCGTGCGCTGTGCTCGATCACCCGCGCCACCGCACCACGGTCGAACGGATGCAACCCGTCCCTGCGCGCCAGCGTGCCGATCAGCCGTGCGTACAGCAGGTCGCTGTCCGCGCTGCGCTCGACTTCATCCTCGAAATCCGCCGCCACCTTGAACAGTTCGCCGAATTCCGGATCGTATTGGGCGAGCAGGTAGTACAGCAGGCGGTTGCCGATCAGGATCACCTTGGCATCGAGCGGGATCGGCTCCGGGTCCAGCGACACGGTGCTGACCAGGCTATACATCTGACCGAGCGACTCGATGCGGATTTCATGGGTCGAAAGCGCGCGCTTCAGGCCTTCCCACGAGAACGGCTGCGACAGCAGCTTGAAGGCATCCAGCAGCAAGTAGCCGCCGTTGGCCTGATGCAGCGCCCCCGGCTTGATCAGCAGGAAATTGGTGACCAGCGCACCCAGTTGGGAAACGTGCTCGATCCGCCCCAGCAGGTTATGGTAGGTGGGGTGTTCCTCGTACACCACCGGCGCGCCCTGAGTCCCATCCCGCCCCACCAGCAGATTGACGAGAAAGCGGCTGAAATTGGGCAATTCGCTGGTGAGGGCGGCGAGGCCGGACAGGGCTTCCTTGGGGCGGCGGAACTCATCCATGCTCTCGATGACGTTCTGCTGCACCTCGTTGAGATAGCTGCACACCACCGGATGATCCACGTAATCGCTGCGCAGCGCGTCGATCTGGTGGCCGGTGGCGAACAGCACCACCTCCTCGTTGAGCTTGCGCACGCGCTCGATGCGTTCGCGCCGCCACTGATGGACCTGGCGAATGACCTTTTCCAGCCGTTCCTGCAGACTGGCAATCGTCTGCTCGATGCGCGTCTTCTCCTCTGCCGGCAACTTCTCGAAGTCGTCCGGGCTCATCACCTCGTCGCCCTTGGCCGGCGCAAACGAGAAGCCGTTCGGCGTGCGGATCAGCACGATGCCCTGCTTGACGGCCTCATCGCCCACCTCGCCGAACGCCTGCGTCTGACGTTCGCCGTATTCCTCGTCGACCTGATTCAGGCGGCGGCGGTATTCTTCACCCTCGAACACCGCGGGAATCGTGGCCTGGAGTTCCGCCACCAGCTGCTGCATATCGGCCTGCAGGCGTGCGCCCATACCGGCAGGCAGTTGAATGACGCGCGGCTTGTGCGGCTGGCTGAAATTGTGGACGTAGCACCAGTCGGCCGGCTTGGCTTCGTTTCCCACGCGCTGGTCCAGCAACTGCCGGATCAGGGTGCGCTTGCCGCTGCCGGGCTGGCCCATGACATAGAGGTTGTAGCCGGCATGGCGCATGCCGATGCCGAAATGCGCCGCGTCGATGGCGCGCATCTGGCCGATGCCCTCGGTCAGGTCGTCGAGTTCGGCAGTGGTGGTGAACGTGAAGTGCTCGACATCGCAGGGGCGATAGAGGCAGTCGGGGGAAAGCGGCTGGATTGTTGTCATGTTTTCAATGTAGTCACTTTTGGCAAGCTCATGTGCTGCGCTCCACCTCCGCAACGAGTCCCTGCAGCAGAGGCGATTCCCACCGGATGGCCGAAGGCTTCCAGGCGGCACGCGCCCGGCCATTCGGTGTCAACACGCGTCAATGCAGCTCTTCGTCCTGATCGTGATGGAAAACGATTTCTCCCAATTCGACCTTGACGGGCTCGCCAACCGGCGCTTCGGTCACATCCACTGCCTGAAACAGCCACTGCCCATCCTCCTGCCAGCAATAGCCGAACTGCTCCCTGTAAAAACACTCCTTGGATTCCATGCTTATTTGCCTTTCCTGGGGGCGAACGCCTCTTTCAGTCTGGCATATTATGAAAATGCTGCCAGTCGCCTTGAGCGGCGAGGAGACGGTTCGATGACCCTGGATGTGCCTTGCCTGTTCGCCCTTGACGCCAGCCGCCTCTACGGGGAGCGGGTGGCCGCGGCGCTGGGACTGGCACTCATTCGCCACGAGGAGCGCGAATTCGAGGACGGCGAGCACAAGGCGCGACCGCTGGAAAACGTGCGCGGACGGGACGTGTACGTGATCCACTCGCTCTACGGCGAGCCGGGCATCAGCGCCAACGACAAGCTGGTCCGTCTGCTGTTCTTCATCGGCGCCCTGAAGGACGCCTCGGCCGCACGGGTCACCGCGATCTGCCCCTATCTCGCCTATTCCCGCAAGGATCGCCGTACCAAGCCGCGCGACCCGATCGGCAGCCGCTATGTCGCCCAGCTGTTCGAGGCGGTGGGAACGGACCGGATGGTGACGCTCGACGTGCACAACCTGGCCGCCTACCAGAATGCCTTCCGCATCCCGGCCGAGCATCTGGAGGCGCGCGGCCTGTTCGTCGCCTGGTTCGCGGCCCGGCTGCAGGATGAAGACCTCGTGGTGGTGTCGCCGGACGCCGGCGGCGTCAAACGCGCGGATGCCGTGCGCGATGCCTTGGCCCGCGCACTCGGCCGGCCCGTCGACGCCGCCTTCATGGAAAAACGCCGCAGCGGCGGCGTGGTGTCCGGCGAGGCGGTGGTGGGCGAGGTCGGCGGCAAGACGGCGCTCATCATCGACGACCTGATCAGCAGCGGCACCACCCTGGCACGGGCCGCCGCGGCCTGCAGGAAACGGGGCTCACGGCGGGTGCTGGCGGCGGCCACCCACGGCCTGTTCGCCGGTGCGGCGGGCACGGCGCTGGCCGATCCGGCGCTGGAGACGGTGCTGGTCACCGATTCCATTCCGCCGTTCCGGCTGCCGCCGACGATGATCGGCAGCCGGGTCGAGGTGCTGGACACGGCGCCGCTCTTCGCCGAGGCCATCCGCCGCCTGCACGGCGGCGGTTCGCTGGTCGAGCTGCTGCAGGACTGAGCGTCCGCGCCCGCCCGGCCGGCATGCCGTTGCGGCCGTGGCGATTCCGCTGTCACGCAGATGCCGAGACCGGAAAACCATCTGCTATATCTTCAATATGAGCGGTGTGATCGGAAAACCTGCGATCCGCCCCGTGTTCGGACAACCAGGAAAAGCCATGACCCGTAATTCCATCGATGTCGCCAGCCGCGTCAGCCCGCACCTGTCGGCCCTGCTCAACAGCCGGATCAACAACCCGGAGTGCGAACAGCCCGTCACGCTCATGGCGGTGCGCCGCTTTCTCGGCGACCTGCTGCCCGACGATTTCAACGAGGCCGAGCGCATGCATCACTTCGACGTCAGCGAGTCGCTCCTCGACGAACTGGACGCTCTCATCGAGGAGTTCGGCGCAACCGCGCTGGCCGTCGATTTTGCCCAGGCCAGCGCCAGCGAACCCCTGTCGCGCGCGATCGAGACGGTGGTCAACGACGAGAACCGCGAGAACCCGCCCACGCTGGCAACCATACGGGATGCCCTGCTGGCGGGACTGGGCGCCCGGCTGGTAGGCGACGGTGCACTGGAAGACGACGAGGGCGATACGCTGTTGCCGGAGATCGAGGCGCTGATCGAACGGCTCGGCCCCGACACGCTCGCCGAAGAATTGCTGCGCTACGAATAGCCCGGCCCAGAGAGGAAAACATTGGCATGTTGAGAAAGCGGAGAACAAGACGTGTGCTGGCGGCAGCACTGGTGGTGCTGGGCGGCGTACTGATGGCCCTGGCACCCGAAATATGGGCAGGGCTGGTAGTGCTGGGCGTGGCCGTGCTTGTCGAACTGGCCGGGATCGCACTTGAACGCAAAGCATAGCCGTCCATGGCGGCGCGGCGATTCGCGCAGCACGCTACGCGCGGCCTGCCATGAATGAGGAAAGCGTTTCCTTGCCTACCGACCGCGTCCACCATGGCGATGTAACCACATGAGAAAAACACGGCTTGCCATCATCGGCCTGGGGCGCCAATGCGTCGAGGCCGGCCATGCGTCCTTCCCTGCTCGACCTGCCGCCGGGTGCGCTATGGGACGCACAGCGCCCCGCCGCGGAAAAGGAATGGATGTAGGCCGCTTGTTTGTCATCACCGAAGGAGCACACCATGAAATCCCAATTCACCGACTTCCATCCCGTCCGCCGCGACCGTCTGGTCCAGGAAACCCGGCACGACGCCTACAAGGCCAAGCACAAGCTGCCGGAGCCCACGGTCTGTCCGCAATGCGGTGCTGTGTTCCATGGCGGCCGCTGGCAATGGCTGGTGAAGCCTACCCAGGCCCACGAGGAAATGTGCCCGGCGTGCCATCGCATCCACGACGACTACCCGGCCGGGTATGTGAGCGTGAACGGCCCGTTCTTCAAGGCGCACCGCGAGGAATTGCTGCAGCTGGCCCGCAATGAGGAAGCGCGCGCCAGGGCCGAGCATCCGCTGAAGCGGATCATGGCGATCGCGGACGAGGCTGACGGCCTCCTCATCACCACGACCGACATCCATCTCGCCCGCGGCATCGGCGAGGCTCTGCATCACGCCTATCAGGGTGAACTGGAATACCACTACAACGAGCAGGAGAACCTGTTGCGCGTGGTGTGGGCACGCTAGGCCGGAACCGGATCCGCCCTGTCGAACAGGCACCCGACGTTCCTGAGGATCGCTCCATGCATCCCATCACGCTGCGCCTGCCGGTCAGGATGCTGCCGCAACCGGACGAGACGACCTGCGGGCCCACCTGCCTGCAGGCGGTCTACCACTACTGGGGTAGCGAGGTGCCGCTGGCGGACGTGATCGAGCGCACCCACAAGCTGCAGCATGGCGGCACCTACGCCATCTTCCTGGCCTGCGATGCGCTGCGTCAGGGTTACCAGGCCACCCTCTACACCTACAACCTGACCGTGTTCGACCCCACCTGGTTCGTGCCGGGGGTAGACATCGCCGAGCGTCTGCGGCGGCAGGCGCGGGAAAAACAGCATGACGCCCGCCTGCAGCGCGTCACCAAGGGCTACCTGGAGTTCCTGCGGCTGGGCGGGCGCCTGCGTCTGGCCGACCTCTCGCGTCCTCTGATCCGCGGCCTGCTCAGGAAGAACCTGCCGATCATCACCGGCCTCAGCTCGACCTACCTGTATCGCGCGGCGCGCGAATTCGGGCCGGACGACACCCCCGACGACATCCGCGGCCTGCCGGCCGGCCACTTCGTCGTACTCGCGGGTTACGACCGCAAGAAGCGTAGCGTGCTGGTGGCCGACCCCTACTGGCGCCACCCCTACAGCCCGTCGCACGAATACTGGGTCAACATCGATCGCCTGATCGGCGCGGTGCTGCTCGGCATCGTGACCCACGACGCCAATCTGCTGCTGGTCTACCCACCGCGGGCAGCACCCCGGGGCGAGCCGTGAGCATCCTCATCGTCGTCGACAACCCGGACGACTGGCCGCTCGACCTGCCCGGCGTGAGCGTCGTGTCGGCGCGCGTCTATCTGACCGATCCCGCCTATGGCGAGGGGCGTTCCGTCAAGGCCTTCAACCTGTGCCGCTCCTATCGCTATCAGAGCCTGGGCTACTACGTCTCCCTGCTGGCCGAGGCGCGTGGCCACAAGCCGCTGCCCCGGGTCAGCACGATGGAGGACCTGCAATCGCAGAACCTGGTGCGGCTGCTCACCGAGAACCTCGACGACCTGGTGCAGAAGTCGCTCGCGCCCATCAAGTCGGATGCCTTCGAGCTCAGCATCTATTTCGGCCGCAACGTGGCGGTGCGCCACGATGCCTTGAGCCACCGGCTCTTCAGCCTGCTGCAGGCGCCGCTGCTGCGCGCGTATTTCGAGCGACGCCGCGACCGTTGGCGGCTGCGCAGCGTGCGCGCCATCGCCGCCAGCGACATTCCGCCGCATCATCAGGATTTCGTGGTGGAGGCCGCCACCGCGTATTTCATGGGGCACCGGCGACGCACGCACACACGTCCTGCACCGCGTTTCGACCTCGCCATCCTGCACGATCCCGACAACCCGGAATCGCCTTCCAATGCGCGCGCCCTGCAGAAATTCGAGAAGGCCGCAGAAAGCGTGGGCCTCGACGTGGAATTCATCACCCGAACCGATCTTGCCCGCCTGCCCGAGTTCGATGCCCTGTTCATCCGCGACACCACCTTCGCCAACCACTACACCTACCGCTTCTCGCGGCGGGCGACCGCGGAAGGCCTAGTGGTGATCGACGATCCGGACTCCATTCTCAGGTGCAACAACAAGGTCTATCTCGCCGAGCTGCTCAACCGGCACCACATTTCCGCACCGCGGACGCTGATGGTGCACCGCGACAATGTCGAACAGATCGTCCCCAACCTCGGGCTGCCGTGCGTGCTCAAGCAGCCGGACAGCTCGTTCTCGCTCGGCGTGGCCAAGGTGGAGTCGGAGGAGGAGCTGTTCGAACAGGTCGGCGCGCTGCTGCAGAAATCCGAACTGATCGTCGCGCAGGAATTTCTCCCGACCGAATTCGACTGGCGCGTCGGCATCCTCGACCGGCGTCCGCTGTTCGTGTGCAAGTACTTCATGGCGGCGGGGCACTGGCAGATCGTCCGGCGCGAGGCGGGGCGCACGGGCTACGAGGAAGGCCCGGTGCAGGCCGTGGCGGTGGCCGAAGCGCCGGAAGAGGTGGTGAAGCTCGCGCTGCGCGCGGCCAACCTGATCGGCGATGGCCTCTATGGCGTCGACATCAAGCAGGTGGGCAACCGCTGCTGCATCATCGAGATCAACGACAATCCCAACGTCGATGCCGGCAACGAGGACGGCGTGCTGAAGGATGCGCTCTACCGCGAGATCATGGGCTCGTTCGTGCGCCGCATCGAGGCGCGCAAGCGGGTGAACGCCTGATGCGCTCGGCCCCCCCTCTACATGCCTTCGCGGGCTACGGCATCGAACTGGAATACATGATCGTCGACCGCCAGACGCTCGCGGTGATGCCGGTTGCCGACAAGCTTTTGCGCGAGGCAGGCGGCGATGGCGCCGATGTCGAGCGCGGACGCTTCGGCTGGTCCAACGAGATCGTGCTGCATCTCGTCGAGCTCAAAAACACCCGTCCCGAGCCCACGCTCGAGCCCCTGGCCGCAGGCTTCCAGGCCGAGATCGGCGTCATCGACCAATTGCTGGCGCCCCTCGGCGCACGGCTCATGCCGGGCGGCATGCATCCGTGGATGAACCCCGCTGCCGACACCCATCTGTGGCCGCACGACCACGCACCCCTCTACCAGGCTTACGACCGCATCTTCGGCTGCCGGCAGCACGGCCAGGCCAACCTGCAAAGCATGCACCTCAACCTGCCCTTCGCCGGCGATGCCGAGTTCGCACGGCTGCATGCCGCCGTGCGGCTGCTGCTGCCCATCCTGCCGGCCATCGCGGCGAGTTCGCCGGTCGCGGACGGCGCGCCGAGCGGCTATCTGGACACCCGCCTAGCGGCCTACCGCACGGCTGTCCAGCGCGTCCCGTCGGTGATCGGCCAGACGATCCCGGACACCGCCGGCAGCCGCGCCGACTACGAATTGAACGTACTGGCGCCCATGTACCGCGACATCGCGCCGCTCGATCCCGAGGGCGTGCTGCAGCACGAATGGCTCAATGCCCGCGGCGCGATTCCGCGCTTCGAGCGCAACGCCCTCGAAATCCGCGTGATCGACGTGCAGGAGTGTCCGCAGGCCGACCTCGCCATCGCCACCGCCGCCACCGCCGCCATTCGGGCGCTCTACGACGGCACCTGGTCGCCGCTCGCCCTGCAGCAGACGGTCGCCACGGAGGATCTGGCGAAGTGCCTCGCCGCCTGCATCCGCGATGCCGACGAAGCGGTGATCGACGACGCCGGCTACCTGCGGCTGCTGGGGTATCCCGACCGCGCCTGCCAGGCCGGCGAACTTTGGCGGCACCTCGTCGAAACGACCCTGCCGGACTCTGACGCCCCCGGGCACGGGCCGCTGCGCGTGATCTTCGAACAGGGGCCGCTTGCCCGCCGCCTGCTGCGCTCACTGGGGCCGGCATCCGGCGCAGCAGGCCTGCGCGAACTGTACCGGGTGCTGTGCGACTGCCTGGAAGCAGGCCGGATGTTCGTGGACTGATGCGATGCCCCGGACCGAGCATGTCCTGATCACCTGCGAGCATGGCGGCAACCGCATCCCGCCGTGCTACCGCCTCCTGTTTGCGGGCTTCGAGACCCTGCTGCACAGCCACCGCGGCTACGACCCCGGCGCGCTGGCCGTGGCGCGGAAATTCGCCCGGCTGCTGGACGCGCCGCTGTTCGTCTCCACCACCAGCCGCCTGCTGATCGACCTCAACCGCTCGATCGGCCATCCGAAGCTGTATTCCGAGGCCACCCGCAACGCGCCGGCTGCCGTCCGCCGCGAAATCCTGGCCCGGCATTACCTGCCCTACCGGACCGCAGTCGAGGCGCACATCGCCGCCGCGATCGCGCGCGGCAGCCGGGTGATTCATCTCGCCTCCCACAGTTTCACGCCGGTGCTCGACGGTGTGGTCCGCAACGCCGATGTCGGCCTGCTCTACGACCCGGCGCGTGCCGGCGAGGCCGAACTATGCCGCCGCTGGCAACTCCGGATCGAGTCACGCGCACGCGGATTGAGGCTGCGCCGCAATTACCCCTATACGGGCAAGTCGGATGGCTTCACCGCCTTCCTGCGCCGCCGGTTCTCGGCCGACCTGTATGTCGGGATCGAACTGGAAATCAACCAGAAGCATGTATTGCCCGGCGGGCGCCGCTGGCTCGCCCTGCAGGCGCTCGTCGTCGAGACGTTTCACTCAGCCACGATGGAATGCCAGGGCGCCGGAATGCCGGCGCCCCACGAAATCCGGTCGCCTTTGAAATAGGATATTGCTATCCTTAGATTAAAGGCAGGTCTTGATCCAGTCACAACATGCGCAGGAGGTTCGATGGCCGTACTTACCCACACCCAGCTCGACCAGCTGACCCGAAAACTCAAAGAGGATTACCAGACGCGCTTGCGTGAAGTGCGCGAGGAACTGGAGAACTCGGGCAACCAGCATCGCATCGACCTGCTCAACCGCGAGCCGGGCGATGCCGGCGACGAGTCGATGGCCAATGCGCTGGCGGATTTCAACCTCGCGATCCTCGATCGCCATATCGATGGCATGCGGGACATCGAAGCCGCCCTGCAGCGCGTCAGGGACGGCGAATACGGCGTCTGCATCGACTGCGGCAACGAGGTCGGCTTCACCCGCCTGCAGGCCTATCCCACCGCCAAGCGCTGCATCGTCTGCCAGGAACAGCGCGAAAAGCACTACGCCCAGGAAGGCCACCCGAAACTGTAAAGCGAGGCAGGACTGTCCTGCCTCCATCCCAACCCAACGGAGTCATCATGAAAACCCCGCTTCAAATCACCTTCCGCGACATTCCCGCTTCCGAAGCCCTCGACACCCACATCCGCGACAAGGCCCAGAAACTCGAACAGGTTTTCGCCGACATCATCAGCTGCCGGGTCGTGGTCGAACAGCCCGCCAAACATCACCAGCAGGGCAAACCTTTCAACGTCCGCATCGACCTCGGCGTGCCCGGCAAGGAAATCGTGGTCGACAAGCAGGAGAACGAGGATGCCTACGTCGCGCTGCGCGACGCCTTCGACGCCGCCAAGCGGCAGCTGGAAGACTACGCGCGGCAGCTGTAAGCGCGCGCCACGGTCGATGAGGCAGGCATGTCCACCCTGCAGGAAGCGCCAGACGATACGGCTGAACTGATCCGCAGCCTGCACGACCCGGCCTGCTACGACCATCCGGCAGGCCCGGTGCGGCTCATCGAAACCCACATCTCCTGGGTCCTGCTCACCGGCGAATTCGCCTACAAGATCAAGAAGCCGCTCAACCTCGGCTTTCTCGATTTCAGCAGCCTCGACAAGCGCCTGCACGCCTGCTGCGACGAAGTGCAGCTCAACCGGCGGCTGGCACCCGACATCTACCTCGATGTCGTGCCCATCACCGGCACCCCGGCCGCCCCGCGCATCAACGGGCAAGGCATGGCATTCGAGTATGCGGTGCAAATGCGGCAATTCCCGCCCGACGCCACGCTCGACCGGCTCGACGCGCAAGGCGGCATGAGCGCGCAGCACGTCGAAGCCATCGCCACCACCCTCGCGCGTTTCCATCTCGATGGCTGCGCGCGCGCCGCGGCAGACAGCCCGTGGGGCAGTCCGGACGCCATCTGGCGCCCGGTGGCCCAGAACTTTGCGCAGATCGCGCCGCACCTCGTCGATGCGGCCGACCGCGAACAGCTCGACAAGCTGCAGCGCTGGAGCGCCGAAGCGCACGCCCGGCTCGCCCCGCTGATGGCCGCGCGCAAGCGCGACGGCTTCGTGCGCGAATGCCACGGCGACCTCCATCTCGGCAACCTCGCCTGGGTCGACGACCAGCTGCTGGTGTTCGACTGCATCGAGTTCAACCCCGAGCTGCGCTGGATCGACATCCAGTCCGAGGTCGCCTTCTGCTATATGGACCTGCTGCAGCGCGGCCACGCCGACTGGGCCTGGCTGTTCCTGAACGGCTGGCTCGAAGCGACCGGCGACTACGCCGGCTTGGCGTTAATGCGCTACTACGCCGTCTACCGAGCGCTGGTGCGCGCCAAGGTCAGCGCCATCCGCAGCGCACAGACCACGGGCACGGAACGCGACGCCGCGCTCGCCGACGTGCGCGCCTTGCTACAGCTGGCAACGACGCTGACGCACCCTCCGCCCCCGCGCCTCGACATCACCCACGGCCTGTCGGGCTCAGGCAAGACCACCGTCACGCAAACATGGATGCAGACCCCCGGCGCCATCCGCCTGCGCTCCGATATCGAACGCAAGCGCCTCGCCGGTCTCGATGCCCTGGAAAAAAGCGGATCAGGTATCGGACAGGACTTGTATGCAGCCGACGCCACGCACCGCACCTATGCCCACCTGGCGCAGCTGGCAGGCAAGCTCCTCGACGCCGGCTGGTCCGTCATCGTCGACGCCACCTTCACCGCGCGCTGGCAGCGCGACCTGCTGCGCGACGTCGCACACACGTACAACGTCGAATTCCGCATCCTCGATTTCCGCGTCCCCGTCGCCACGCTGCGCGAACGCATCGTCCGGCGCGCACGCGCAGGCAACGACGCTTCCGAGGCCGATCTCGCCGTGTTGCAGCATCAACTCGATACCGAAGAGCCGCTCGGCGCCGACGAACAGGCGCAGATCCTCAGCATCGACGCATAGCGGCGTGAGGTGTCGAAGAGCCGGTTTGAATCGTCGCCCGAGTCGGCGTATTGAAATTCAAATTCCGTGCGAGTGCGGTGTTCTGAAACAGGTCAGAGTGAGCCACATCCGCCGCATTGCAGGCAGTCAGTTAAGAGGCACTGAAGATGCGGTTCTCAGTCGGTGCGGCGTTCAGCTCATGCTTATTCGGAGGTCGGTTGCGGTGGGAAGCGGATAACTGACAGCCGTACGACGAGATGTTCGCGATCAACGAATACCTCGCGTTTTACCCGGACAAGGTCGATACGATCGCGACCATGGAGTAGCGTCGGGGGTGAAATTCTGGCCATGGACTATGCCTCGATTGCGTTTCAGCATGTTGCCCCAGCAGCCGCCCCGTCCGTTCTGATGGATAACATCCCGCCCCAACTGAACCCATTCAAGTCCTCCTCCCGGCAGGAACATCGGCATGAAATATCCGGAACACATTTCTTCCCGCTGTCATCTAATGTCGTAACTGCGCAAGAAGATTCATCTCGGGAGAAACCATGAAACCAGCGGCCCTCACGTCCGAGCAACAAGCCCTGACCGATGCGGAAATTGTGCAACGGATTGCAGGCGGTGACGATCACGCGTTCACGCTGCTCATGCGGCGCTACAACCAAAAGATGTACCGGACCGCGCGCAGCATTCTCAGGGATGATGCCGAGGCCGAGGATGCCGTGCAGGGCGCCTACCTGCTTGCCTATCGGGCAATGGATACGTTTCGTGGCGACGCCAAGCTCTCGACCTGGCTGATCCGAATCGTCGTGAACGAGGCAGTCGCGCGCACGCGCAAGCGCAGCCGCACTGCCAAGGTTATCCAGCTGAGCGGCGACACCGGCCACGACGAAGCCATTGCGGAGGTGCAAATGGATGAATCGATTTTCCCCCAGCCGGAGCAGGCGGCGTTGCGCGCGGAAGCGCGGCGGCTGCTCGAAGCCAAGATCGATGCGCTGCCGGACGCCTTTCGTACGGTTTTCGTGCTGCGCGCAGTGGAGGAGATGAGCGTTGAAGAGGCTGCGGCCAGCCTTGGTATTCCGCAGGTGACAGTACGCACCCGGTATTTCCGGGCGAAGAGTCTGCTGCGCGAGGCCCTCGCACGTGAGATCGATTTTGCCTTCGAAGAGGCGTTCGCCTTCGCCGGTGAGCGCTGCAACCGCATCGTGGCGGGCGTCTGGGCCCAACTCAAGGGCTCCGGGCAGGAGCCACCCAATCATTCTTAACGTTCAATCAAAGGAGAACTGTCATGTCCCCATTCATCAGCGACCCCGTCGTCAATACGCTCGTCGCCCGTCGCTCGTTCTTGTTCCAATCCGGCCTGCTGCTGTCGGGAGCGGCGGTCGCGCTGCTCGCCGGGAAGGATGCGCTGGCGGCCAAAAAAGGTGGCGTCGCCGTCACCTCGGATGCAAGCATACTCAACAGCGCGCTCGGCGCGGAGTTCGAAGCGATCGCCGCCTATCAGGTGGGAGCGGAAAGCGGCCTGCTGCAAAAGCCCGTGCTTGATCTTGCGGTGACGTTTCAAGGACATCACAAACAGCATGCCGACACCCTCGCTAAGACCATCAGGAAACTTGGCGGCACGCCGGTCGAACCCAAAGCCGCCTACCACTTCCCGGTCGAGACCCTGAAGAGCCAGGCCGATGTGCTGCGCTTCGCGGCCACCCTGGAGAAAGGCGCTGTCAGTGCTTATCTGGGCGCCGTGCCGCTGTTCGGCAATCGCGATCTCTCCACGGCAGCCGCCAGCATACTCGGCGACGAGGCGATGCACTGGGCCGTGCTGCGCAACGCGCTGGGCGAAGTGCCGGTGCCGTCTGCATTCATGTCATGACCCGTCTGCCTGCGGCGATGATTCTCGGGATGGCCGCCACGGTTGCGCTCGCGATGCCACCGGGCGATCCCAAGGCGGGCGAGGCCATCTATTCGCGTTGCCTAGCCTGTCATGCTCTCGCTTATGACCGAACCGGGCCGCGGCACTGCGGCTTGTTCGGGCGCCGCGCGGGGGGCGTATCGGGGTTCGCGTATTCGGATGCGATGAGGCACTCGAACATCGTGTGGAACGAAGTGACGCTCAACCGCTTTCTCGCCAACCCACTGAAAACCGTTCCCGGCACCTCGATGGGATACGCAGGTGTGAAAGACGACAAGGAGCGTGCCGACTTGATTGCCTATCTCAAATGGGCGAATGCATCCGAACTATGTCGGAAGTAGTCAGTCCTCGGCTACTTCGCTTTTCAATACTTAGGAGGACGGCTGTTCAGTTTCTGTTGAAGGAGAAGATCATGAAAGCTTTGAAATGGATTTACATGGTGACCGTATCCATGGGCATGGCGTGTGCGTTCGCCGCCGCACCCGCAAGGTCGGACCCTGGCAAAGGGTGGGACATTTACAATACCGGCCAGGGCGAACGTATTGCCCAGGCCGCACCCGACCAGCCAGCCAGCAGTGGATTCGATGCGTTCCAGATGGGCATGGGGGAACCGATCCACGCTGCCGCCTACCAGGGAAACTCGCAGTCCAGCGCGGGCCAAAGTTGGGACATATACCATATCGGCAGCGGGGAACCACTCAGATAATCGCAAGCGGCAAGCCTTACCCGGGCTGTCTCGACCGTCGCGGTTGTAGAAGCTTCGCCACCAGACCGGTCCATCCTGTCTGGTGCGAGGCGCCCATGCCGCGCCCGCTGTCGCCGTGGAAATACTCGTAGAACAGGATATGGTCACGGAAGTGCGGATCGCCGCGCCGTTTGTCCGCGGCGCCGTAAATCGGGCGGTCACCTTGCCCATCCTGGCGGAAAATGCCCGTGAGCCGGCGCGTCAGTTCCTCGGCGATTTGATCGAGACAAAGCGCGCGGCCGGATCCCGTCGGGCATTCCACCTTCAGCTCCTCGCCGTAAAAATCGGCGAAACGGTAAAGGGCATTCACCAGTAAATAATTGACCGGGAACCAGATCGGCCCGCGCCAGTTGGAGTTGCCGCCGAACAGGCCGGACGCCGATTCCGCCGGCTCATAGCTCACGCTTACGGGGTGGCCATCGAGAGAGAAGACATAGAGTTGATCCAGGTGGGCGCGGGAGAGGGAACGCACGCCGTAGGCGGAAAGGAATTCGCTTTCATCCAGCATGCGCTGCAACACGCACCGCATCCGATGTGGGCGCAGCAGCGACAGCAGACGGCGGTTGCCCCGCCCTGGTTCCAGCCAGTGGGAAACCAGGGCGGCCAGTTCCGGGCGGTATTTCATAAACCATTCGAGCCGGCGCTTGAAGTCCGGCAGGCGCTCCAGCAGTTCCGGTTCGATGATTTCGACCGCGAAGAGCGGAATCAGCCCGACCATGGAGCGTACGCGCAGGGGCATCATGCGGCCATCCGGAAAACGCAGCACGTCGTAGAAGAACTGGTCTTCCTCGTCCCACAGGCCGATGCTCTGGTCGCCAATGTTGTTCATGGCCTTGGCGATGTAGAGGAAGTGCTCGAAGAACTTGGTCGCGATGTCCTCGTAGACGTGGTTGGTTTGCGCGAGTTCGAGGGCGATGCGCATCAGGTTCAGGCAGTACATGGCCATCCAGCTTGTGCCGTCGGCCTGGTTGATGGTGCCGCCACCCGGCAGCGGCGCGCTGCGATCGAACAGACCGATGTTGTCGAGGCCGAGGAAGCCGCCCTGGAAAACGTTGTGCCCGGCGTGGTCCTTGCGGTTCACCCACCAGGTGAAGTTGAGCAGCAGCTTGTGCAGGATGCGCTCCAGGAACGCCGTGTCGCCCTTGCCGCCGTTGGCGTCGCGCTCGGTCTTGTATACCTCCCACGCAGCCCAGGCATGAACCGGCGGGTTCACATCGCCGAATGCCCACTCGTAGGCGGGAGTCTGACCGTTGGGGTGCATGTACCACTCGCGCGTCATCAGGACGAGTTGCTCCTTGGCGAACGCGGGATCGACCATGGCCAGGGGGATGCAATGGAAGGCCAGATCCCACGCCGCGTACCAGGGGTATTCCCACTTGTCCGGCATGGAGATCACATCGGCGTTGTTGAGGTGGCCCCAGTCGCAGTTTCGCCCCTGTCTGCGTTCGGGAGGCGGCGGTGGCAGACCGGGGTCGCCCTCCAGCCAGCGTGGCACGTCAAAGTAATAGAACTGCTTGCTCCAGATCAGGCCAGCCAAGGCCTGGCGCTGGATCAGGCGCGTATCCGCATCGCCGATGCCTGCCTGCAATTCATCGTAGTAGGCGTCGGCCTCGGCGTGGCGTTGCGCCAGTATCTCGGTGAAATCCGCGAACGGTTGCTCCAGCGGGGTTCTTGCCAGGCGCAAGCGAACCGTCACGTTGGAATCGGCCGGCACCTCGAAAACAAAGTGCCCGGCGGCCTTGGTGCCCGTGCACGTCGGGTTGACGGCGTCATGTCGGCCGGCGACCACGCAATCGTGGAACGCGTCCTTGTAGTGCCCCTGATCCGGGATGCCATACAGGCGCGGCGCGTTGGTTTCGTTGTCGCAGAACAGCAGATCGGGTGCGCCATCCAGATAGCAGTAATAGGTCCCCAGCTTGGTGTGGCGCGCCACGATGCCGCCATTCTCAAGGGACAGCTGCGGCCTGACTCCCGGCTCGCCCCACGACCATTCGTTCCTGAACCAAAGTTGCGGCAGGATGTGCAGTGGCGTGTCTTCCGCCCCCCGGTTGTGAGCGGTGATCTGCATCAGGATGTCATGGGGACCGGCCTTGGCATATTCGACATAGACGTCGAAATAGCGGTCATCGTCGAATACGCCGCTGTCGATCAGCTCGAATTCCGGCATCTCCCTGCCCCGGCTTCGGTTCTCCTCCAACAGCAGCGCGTAGGGAAATGCGCGCTGCGGGTACTTGTAGAGCATCCTGAGGTAGGAGTGCGTAGGGGTGGCATCCAGGTAGTAATAGTGTTCCTTCACGTCCTCGCCGTGGTTGCCCTCGCTGTTGGTGAGCCCGAACAGGCGTTCCTTGAGGAACGGATCCTGGCCGTTCCACAACGCCAGGGCCAGGCACAGGTGCTGGTACTTGTCGCAGATGCCGGCGATGCCGTCCTCGCCCCAGCGATAGGCGCGGCTGCGCGCCTGGTCGTGGCTGAAATAATTCCAAGCATCGCCGTCGGGGCTGTAGTCCTCGCGCACGGTTCCCCACTGGCGTTCGCTGAGGTACGGCCCCCAGCGACGCCACTCCGGGCTGTCGTGGGATTGCGCCACGACGCGTGCCTGTTCCGCGCCCGCTGCGGAGGCGCTGCGCAATGGATCCTGCATGTTGTCCCGTGAAACAGCCATGTCCGATCCATCCTCCGGTTTCCTGCGATCATCCAGACCCAGCCTGTACGACGGGATTTCGGCGAGGCTTCAAGCCTGAGAATAGCAGGTGGGTAGCACGAACGCGGATCAGCGGAAAGCATCCAGGTATGCTGCCGGAGAAGGTTTCCTGACTGGAAGTGCGCGTTGAGGGTCAATTGGTGTCAATGGCAGGCCGATGGCGGCTCAGGCGCGAGAACCGGACGTCGTGACCGACGGGCTGACCGTCTCTTTAGGCCGATAACCGACCTCTCACAACATCAATGCGACCGTCTCGTCAGGCTCAAATTCCCGATACCCGACACCTGCTGATAAGTGGCGGAAGGAAGTGGAAGTGGAAGTGGAAGTGGAAGCGGAAGTGGAACCCGCCCGGGAGCGACTGACACCACCAACCGGATTTGAAATCCGGCCGCACCACCAGGAACGCTTCCCTTCCGTGTCATACCCTTTGCGCCGCGCCGCCGGTGGGCTTCGCCGGGTTGATGTAGGCGCGCAGGTGGCTCGGCAGGAAGGCTGACTGAGCGCTCATGACATCGAACTCATTGCCGGCGCGGGGCCGGCAATGCCACAAAAAAACAAGCCCGCACCGGTTGTCGAGGCGATTGCCGCACTGCTCGCCCCGACGACCCAGCCGCCGCTCGCCGTCAGACGGACGGCAAGCAAACCTAGCGCCAGATGAAACTCAGGCCGACTTGGCGGCCTTGTATTCCAGCCACTTCTCGACCTGCTCGTCCCAGTCGTCGGAACGGAAGAAGGGATTCATGCGCGGCTGGCTGATCATGTTGGGATCGACCGGCAGGTCCAGGCCTTCGAGGAAGTTGGTCAGGCCGATGCGCTCGATCATCTCACCGGTGCGCTCGTGCTCCAGCGCGTTCTCGGCGAAGAAGTCGATCACGTTGCGCCCGAGCTCGTTCAGCTTCTCGAAGTCCTCGTCGGTCTCGAGCTTCATGAACGGGATGATGACCGTGCCCATGGTTGCGCCGATCTTCAGCACGCCTTTCCCGCCGATCAGGATCGTGACCCCCTTGTCCAGGCCGACACGCAGGCCGCCGGGGATGACGTTCAGGCAGTGCATGCAGCGCACGCAGTTCTTGTTGTCGATGCACATCGTCTTGCCGTTGCCGAGGTCGGCGGCAGACACGTGCTCGCCGGGCTTGAACTTGACGGTGGGAACCAGGGTGATGGCCCTGGTCGGGCACTTGGTCAGCACGTCGTTGACGAGATCTTCCTCGCCGTGGGCCTTCATGTAGTCCTGCACGAGCTTCTCGTCGACGCGGATGTTGTCGCGCCAGGTGCCGATCGTCGCCAGGTCTGAACGCATGATCGCATTCACGCAGTCGTTCGGGCAGCCGGAGAACTTGAACTTGAACTTGTACGGCAGCGAGGGCCGGTGCATGTCGTCGATGTTGTTGTTGATGACGGTGCGCAGGGCCTTGGCTTCGTCGAAGCAGGAGTGCTCGCAGCGGGCGGCGCCGACGCACGACATGGACGTCCGCAGCGAGGGGCCGGCGCCGCCGAGGTCGAAGCCCATCTCGTTAAATTTGTCGAAGGCGCGCTGGACGTTCTCGGTCCGGATGCCCTGGAGCATGATGTCGCCCGATTGGCCATGCAGGGCGATCAGGCCCGATCCGCCCGTTTCCTGCCAAGCGTCGCACATCTTGCGCAAGAGGTCGGAGGTGTAGTGCATGCCGGGCGCCGGCTGGATGCGTAGCGTGTGGAACTCAGCCGCCTCTGGGAAGATGGGCTTGCCGTCCTCGTCCTTGAGCTCGGTGAAACGCGGGATCACGCCGCCGCCGTAGCCGAACACGCCGACCGTACCGCCTTTCCAGTAGCCCTTCTTGGTCGTGTACGACGTTTCGAGCTGACCCAACAGGTCGTGCATCATGCCGCTCTCGTTCGCCAGACGCTTCAGGCCGGTAACAAAACTCGGCCACGGTCCTTTCTCGAGTTCGTCAAGATTGGGGGTTTCCAGCTTGGGCTTGCTCATTTTTGCTTCCTTCCGTAGTGGCAATTCATCTTTTGATCGATCGGCCATGCGACACACCCTGCCCGTCCCGGAGCTTCGGAAGGCACAAGGCGGTGCCTCCCGGGCCGGGGGCTGGCTCTTACCGGGCGCAGAATTCGCCTGTCGATAGCCCCTGTGGAAAAAGATAGTTTCTATATATCTATTTTTCAAACGATATTTTTTGCGCTTTTATATCGATTTTTTCGATACATTGCTGCGCGTGCATCCGCGTCGACGACAGCCTGGGCTTACTGGAAATCGGGTTGCTCGAGCGGATGCGGTGCAGTCCCGCGCAGGCAAAGGCGCTGAAGGCTGTGCAGTCGACTTCGACGGGGATACGAGGAGATCGTGGCCGGCCCAGCTACAGCAGCGAACAAACGCCTGGCGCACTCAGGCACGGGGATGCTGAATGCGACCGCCGGGCTTGGTTACGCAGGGTGCGTCGGATCGACAGAGGATCCGTCGCGACAGAGTGGCGGAAGGAAGTGGGAGTCGAACCCACCCGGGAGCGACTGACACCCCCAACCGGATTTGAAGTCCGGCCGCACCACCAGGCACGCTTCCCTTCCAGTTCAAGCGGCATGTTCCGCCCTGCCGAACATGTCCGCATTGCGCAGCCGGTGGGCTTCGCGCACGCGGCGCGTGTAGCCCACCCGATCGAAAAACTCCAGCACCTGCACTGCGCGCTTGCGGCTGAGGCCGCTGCGGTCGCGGAATTCGGCAGCACGCGTCTCGCCTCCAAGGTGCTCCAGTTCCTGCACCAGGGTGGCCAGTTGCGCCACGCTTTCGGGCAGGTAGAACAGGTCGCGCACGACCTGATAGAGCTTGCCCTGACGCGCCAGCTTCTGCAGCAGGCGCCGCATCGATGCCTCGTCCTTGCCGCTCATTCTGGCCAGATCGCGTGTCCACGGCGGATCGAAGGCGGCTTCCGTCAGCCAGGGGCGGATGCGCTGATAGAGCGCGTCCTCCTCGCGGGTGAGTGCGATGCTGTGCGTCGGCAAATGCAGCCAGGAACCGCTGCGCTGCAGCGTGCCTGCCGCCAGCAATGCGGCGGTCAGCGCAAGGAACGCGGCGGCCGGCAACGTCGGCAGGAACATGCGCCGGGCGCGTGCGGCATCGGGGCCCAGTTCGTCGGGAAAACGTTCGTGAAACGCGGCGAGACCGGCGCGCAGCGCATCCTGCAGGCGCACCCAGTGCGCGGCGGAAAATGCCCAGGTTTCATGGCCGGCGCGCACCAGCGTGCTGTCGGC
Source organism: Hydrogenophilales bacterium (assembly GCA_016195805.1). GTDB lineage: Bacteria > Pseudomonadota > Gammaproteobacteria > Burkholderiales > Thiobacillaceae > Thiobacillus. Next base: position 183,475 of record JACPYT010000016.1, on the reverse strand, counting down.
CGGCAGGTGCGCAGCCGGATCGCTGCAGTTCCAGTGCACGGCCAGCCGGTCGAGGTCGAGCCCGCGCAGGCCGAGCAGGCAACGCAGGCGCTGCGCGGTGTCGGGAATGTCCAGCGCGGCGAGTTCCGCCAGCCGCAGCGGCGTCTTGCGCTTGCGCGCCGGCGCCTCGGGGTCGAGCACGATGCCGCCGCCGAGGGTGTGGCGGGCGTCAGCGTCGCGCACGATGAAGCGGTCGCCGTGGAGTGCGCCGAGCGGGCGGTCTGCGACCAGTTGCGCCAGCGCGCCTTCGCCCGGCGCCAGGCGCTCCCCTTCCAGCAGCGCCACCCGCGCCATGACGTGCGCCGCGCCCAGGTGCAGATGAACCGGCGCCCAGTGCGTGAGCGCGGCCGGCGCCTGCGGCGACAGCGACAGCCGCACGTCGAAGCGCGCGGTCGGCGCGTGCAGGCGCGGCGCCACGATCCAGTCGCCGCGCGCGACCTCGTCCTTGCTGACGCCGTGCAGGTTGAGCGCACAGCGCTGCCCAGCCTGTCCCGCCTGCGCCGGCCGGTTCATCACATGCAGGCTGCGAATGCGGACCGGCTTGCCGGACGGCGTCACCACCGCTTCGTCGCCCACTGCGACACGGCCGGCGAACACGGTGCCGGTGACGACGGTGCCCGTGCCTTTCAGGGTGAAGCTGCGGTCGACCACGAGCCGGAAGCCGCCCTCGCCCCGCGCCTGCGGCATCGCCTGCGCCGCTTCATGCAGATGGGCGCGCAAGGCGTCGACGCCCTGCCCGTCCGCCGCCGACACCGGGAACACCGGTGCGCCCGCCAGCGCGGTATCGGCCAGCATGCGCTGCAGGTCGCGTTCGACCTCGGCTGTGCGTGCCGCCTCGACGCGGTCGATCTTGGTCAGCGCCACCGCCCCGCGTTCGATTCCGAGCAGGTTCAGGATGCTTAAATGCTCGCGCGTCTGCGGCATCACGCCGTCGTCGGCCGCGACCACCAGCAGGGCGAAATCGATCCCCGCGGCACCGGCGAGCATGGTGTGGATGAAGCGCTCGTGGCCGGGCACGTCGACGAAGCCCAGCACGCCGCCGTCTTCCAGCGGCTGATAGGCATAGCCCAGTTCGATCGAGATGCCGCGCGATTTCTCTTCCTTGAGGCGATCGGTGTCCACGCCAGTGAGCGCATGCACCAGCGTGGTCTTGCCATGGTCGATGTGGCCGGCGGTGCCGACGATCATGAGGCAGTGATCTCCTTCGAGGTGATCCTGTAGCTGAAGGTGGCCGGATCCAGGCTGTCGAGCAGGCCGGCGGCGGTTTCGGCCTGCGGATACATGAGGAAAGGCACGGTGACCTTGCGCGAGCCCGGCAGCGGCACGTCGTGCGCGGTGTTGTAGGCCAGCCAGTTCATTTCCCAGGCGCCGAACAGGCGCTTGCGGACGTCGCTCACCTTTTCATCGGCGAGCGTGAGGCCGCCGGGCGGTTCCTCCAGCACGACCTTGCGCACGTCGGCCGGGTCCACCGGCACCCAGCCGTGTTCGGCCAGCCACACTTCGGCGCGGCAGTGCTGCGCCTTGCTGATGTCGCCGCTCTTGCCCAGGCTCTTGTAGCCGAAACGCGAATCCGCCACCCTGATTCCATAGACGTCGCGCGCCGGCAGGCCGACCGCGCGCGCCAGGCCGACATACAGCGCGTTGAGGTCGGCGCACTTGCCGGAAAGGTCGCCCGATTCCAGCATGAAGCGGATGTCGCCCCGGCCGCAGCCGCGCGTCTTCGGGTTGCGGAAGGTGTTGTCCACCACCCACTCGTAAATGGCCCGTGCCTTGGCCTCGTCCGATCGGGCGCCACGGGTGATGTCGAGCGCGGTCTTCCTGACGATGCCATCGGTGGGCAACAGTTTGGTCGCCATGGTATTGAGGTGCCGCTCGGCGTGCGACAGCGGCGCGGCCTTGCCGGCCCGGTTCAGGTCGACGGCGCGGTCGCGCGTGGCGACGCGGCTGGTGACCTCCAGCACGGGCTTCTCGCCGGCGGCCCATTCGGCGTAGAGCATCTGCGCACCGTATTCCTGGTCGCGGAGCAGGCGCACATTCCCGCTGCTGCCCTGCCACAGGTTGCCCATCGTGCGGATCCAGTCCTTCTCGTCCACCGAAGGCAACGGCAGCCAGGCGCGGGTCGCCCCGTCCGGCTGCAGTACCTCCACCCGGTGGGTGACATCGAAGGTGCGCCAGCCATCCTCGGGTGACGGCTCGAAGGCCGCTTCGGCCCGGCCGGCCGGCCACATCACGCCGGCGGCGAGGGCCACGGACGTCCACAGAAATTCGCGTCGTTGCATGCAAGACTCCTTCTCTCAGGGTTTCACCAGGGACAACTGGGCTGCGAAATCGGCTTCATCCGCAGCGGACAGACAACGCAGATCGAGCCGCAATGCGCCGTCGGCGATGCGGCCGATCACCGGCAGCGGCAGGCCGCGCAGCGCGGCTTCGAGGGCGTGTAGCACGCCGGATTTTTTCGTGGACGGCCGCACGGTCAGCGCGCAGCTTTCCAGCCGGTCGATCGGCAGCGAGCCGCTGCCGATCTGCGACAGGGCCGGTTCGACCGCCACGGTCACCGGCCAGCCGGCCAGCGCCTGCTGCATGGGCGGCAGTAGGCGTTCGGCCTGGGTCTGGATGTCGCCGCGCGGCCGGGTGAGCAGTTGCAGGGCCGTGAGGCGATCGGGCAGGCGGTCGGGATCGCGATACAGGCGCAGTACCGCCTCCAGCGCCGCCAGCGTGAGCTTGCCGACGCGCAGCGCGCGCTTGAGCGGGTTCTTCCTGATGCGCTGGATCAGCTCACGGCGCCCGACCAGGATGCCGGCCTGCGGGCCGCCCAGCAGCTTGTCGCCGCTGAAGGTGACGAGGTCGGCGCCGGCGGCGATCGACGCCTGCGGCGTCGGTTCGCTCGGCAGGCCGAAGCGTGCGAGATCGGTCAGCGTGCCGCTGCCGAGGTCGACCACGAAGGGCAGGCCGTGCGCATGGGCAAGCTGCACCAGCTCCGTTTCCGGCACGCTGGCGGTGAATCCCTGGATCGCGTAGTTGCTGGTGTGCACCTTCATCAGCAGGGACGTTCGCGGGCCGATGGCCTCGGCAAAGTCGCGCAGATGGGTGCGGTTGGTGGTGCCGACCTCGACCAGCTTCGCTCCGGCGCGGCTCATGATGTCGGGCACGCGGAAGGCGCCGCCGATCTCGACCAGTTCGCCGCGCGAGACGATCACCTGTTTGCGCATGGCCAGGGTGTTGAGCAGCAGGAACACCGCCGCCGCGTTGTTGTTGACCACGGTGGCCGCCTCGGCGCCGGTGAGTTCGCACAGCACGCCCTCAACCACGTCATCGCGGTCGCCGCGCCCGCCGGTTTCGAGATCGTATTCCAGCGCGCAGGGATGGCGTGCCGCCCTCAGCAGCGCGTCGACCGCCTCCTCCGGGAGGGGGGAGCGCCCCAGGTTGGTGTGCAGCACGGTGCCGGTGAGGTTGAACACCCGCTTCAGGCGGGGCGCGTTGCGCTGCGCCAGATGCGAGGCGAGACGGGAGGCCAGCGCGTGTTCGGTGTAATCCACCCGTTCGCCGGTGCGCGCGGTCTGGCGTGCGCTGTCGAGCACGCTGCGCGCGCCGGCGAGCACCGGTTCGCGGCCGTATTCGGCAATCAGGGGAAAAACAGCGCTCCAGTTGAGGACGCGATCGATCGAGGGCGGGCGTGGCGGGGCGCTATGCACGATAGACAATCCCTTTGCGATGGTTGAAGCGACGACTTGAAGCGGCTGTGTCTCTTTATAGTTGACCCTGAACCAGATACCAGTTGATTCCGCTGCGGACGAAGCCGGCCTCGTCCATGAGCAGGTCGAGCGTCAGGGTGGCGAGGTCGTCGGCCACCGGATCGGCCAGCAGATCCTTCTCCTGCTGGATGATTTTCAGATAGGTGCGGCATTCCGGGCAGGCCTCGGCCTGCACCAGCCGGTTGCTTCCTTCCAGATGATAGTGGGCGATGCCGCGCGTGTTGTCGCAGTTGCTGCACTTGGCGCGCACCACATGCCATTCCGAACTGCACAGCGCGCAATGCAGATAGCGCAGACCGCTCTCGGCGCCGCCGACACGCACCATCGAACTGACCGGATGTGCGCCGCATACCGGGCACAGGTTGGGATGCTCGGGCCGCGCCACCTGTCTGGGATCGAGCTGACGGGCGAGACGGACCCAGTGCACCTGCAGCGCGGCGCCGATAACCGGCGCCGCGGCGACATCGAGGTCCTGGATCTTCCCGTCGAGCAGGGATGCAGCCTGCGCGTCCAGCCAGGCATCCTGTTTTTCCAGAACCGGTTCCAGTGCCGCCTGGCCTGCGGTGGGCAACGCCGGCCGAACCGCCCGTGCCAGGTGCCGCGCCGTGTCGCGCCAGCCCTCCGGCAAACCGAGACCGGCGGGCGCCAGCGGGGGCATCCGGTATTCTCGGCATTGCGCCAGCCGTTCGGCCGTAGGCATGGCCATGGCGGTGTCGCCTGTCGTCAGCCTGTCCTGCTGCGCCCGTGCCAGGTGGGCAACAAAACGCAGGTAGTCGCCGAGGGTGTGGCCTTCGGCGAGCCGCGCCAGCCGTAGCGCGCGCGCCAGAAACGCGTCGGCAGGCGGCAACAGCAGTTCCGGAATGTTGCCGGCTGCCGCTTCGATTTCGCCGGGCTGCAGAAGTGTGGTCGTCATGCGCTAATCGATCCTTGTCATGAAAGGTCGGAAATCATTTGCCGGTCATCTCGCGATACCAGGCGCGATGATGGTGTTTGGCCCAGGCCTCGGAAACCGTCCCGCGCGTCATCGCACGTACCGTGCCCTTGACCCAGATCGCAGCATAGACGTGCACGATGATGCCGAGGATCATGATCCAGGCTGCCAGCGCATGAATGACCACCGCCACGCGCAACAGCCAGATGGGAAAGTATGGCGCAAACCACGGCTGCCAGATCACGACGCCTGAGAGCAGCAGCACGGGAACCGTCACCACCACCGTCCAGAACAGGTATTTCTGGCCGGCGTTGTATTTGCCGACTTCAGGCAATCGCTCGTCGCGGTTGCACAGCTCATCGCCGATGTGCTTCATCCACTGGCGGTCGGCCGGCGTGAAGTGGTTAAAACGCCAGAACCGCGCCGCCAGGGCGACGAAGGACAGGAACATCACCACGCCGATGAAGGGATGCAGGATGCGGTCCCAGGGACCGCCACCGAACAGGTTGGTGAGAAAGAAGAAGGCCGGATGGAACAGCGCCAGCCCCGACAGGCCGGCGAGGATGAAGGCGATGGCTACCACCCAGTGGTTGCTGCGTTCCCGGGCGGTGTAGCGTTGAATCGTCGTGCGCATGATCGCTCCTTGATGTCGTGGGAAGAATGAAGAACGGACCAGCTCAATCCGTTTCTTCCTCTTCCACCTCCTTGGGACCCACAGTAACGAAATGGAAGAAGCCGGCAAAGACGGCCAGGCCAATGCCAAGGCTCATGAGGGGTTTGGTCACCCCCTTCCACAGGCTGACCAGCGGGCTGATGTGCGGGTCCTTGGGAAGATTCGCATACAGCTCGGGCTGGTCGCCGTGCTGCAGCACGTACATCACGTGCGTGCCGCCGACACCCCGCGGGTTGTACAGCGCCGCATTGGCGTAGCCGCGTTCCTTGAGGTCGGCGATGCGCCCCTCGGCGTGGTGGATCATGTCCTCCTTGGAGCCGAAGACCAGCGCGCCGGTAGGACAGGTCTTGATGCAGGCAGGCTCCAGGCCCACCGCCACCCGGTCCGAGCACAACGTGCATTTGTAGGCCTTGCTGTCCTTCTTCGAGATGCGCGGGATGTTGAAAGGGCACCCCGTCAGGCAGTAGCCGCAGCCGATGCAGTGTTCCTCGTGGAAGTCCACGATGCCGTTCGCATACTGCACGATCGCCCCCGGCGACGGGCAGGCCTTGAGGCAGCCGGGGTCATCGCAGTGCATGCAGCCATCCTTGCGGATCAGCCATTCCAGCCGCCCCTGCTCCACCTCCACTTCGGAAAAGCGCATCACGGTCCAGGACTGGTCGGAGAGGTCGCGCGGATTGTCATAGATGCCGACGTTCGTTCCCACTTCGTCGCGCAGGTCGTTCCATTCCATGCACGCCACCTGGCAGGCCTTGCAGCCGATGCACTTGGAGATGTCGATCAGCTTGGCGACGTGAACGGGGTTGCGCGCACGGGGAGGCGGCGTGGTGGTGGCGGAGCGGGCCTTGATGTCGAGTGATTGCAGTGCCATGGTCGCCTCCCTAGACTTTCTCGATGTTCACGAGGAACGCCTTGAATTCCGGCGTCTGCGTATTCGCATCACCGACGAAAGGCGTCAGGGTATTGGTGATGTAGCCATTCTTCGCCACGCCCATGAAACCCCAGTGGATCGGCACGCCCACCGTGTGCACCTTCCTGCCCTCGACATCGAGCGTGCGCAGGCGCTTGGTGACCACCGCCACCGCAACGATGAAGCCGCGGTTGGATTTCACCCGCACGTGGTCGCCGGCCTTGATGCCCTTCTCCTTCGCCAGGTCCTCGCCGATTTCCACGAACTGCTCCGGCTGCAGGATGGCGTTGAGCCGCACATGCTTGGTCCAGAAGTGGAAATGTTCGGTGAGGCGATAGGTGGTGCCCACATAGGGGAATTGGTCCGCCTTGCCGAAGGTCGCCCAGTCCTCCTTGAACACCCGCGCGGCGGGGTTGGCCCGCGCCAGAGCGTTCTTCGGATGCAGCGGGTTGACCGCCAACGGCGACTCCATCGGCTCGTAATGCTCGGGGAAAGGCCCCTCCGCCATCTTGTCCACCGCGAAGAAGCGCGCCACGCCTTCCGGGTTCATGATGAAGGGATTCATGCCGTCTTCCGGCGGTGAATCCGGCTTGAAGTCCGGAATGTCGGAGCCGCCCCACTTGCCGGTCGCAGCGTCCCAGGCGATCAGCTTGCGCGTGGGATCGTAAGGTTTGCCGCCCGGGTCGCAGGACGCGCGGTTGTAAAGCACGCGCCGGTTGGCCGGCCAGGCGAAGGCCCAGTTCAGCGTCTGGCCGATGCCGAACGGGTCGCTGTTGTCGCGCCGCGCCATCAGGTTGCCCTTCTCCGTCCAGGCGCCGGAGAAAATCCAGCAGCCGCAGCTCGTGCTGCCGTCGTCGCGCAACTCGGCAAAGCCGTTCAGCTGCTCGCCTGCCTTCGCCAGCACTTTGGTCGGGTCCTTCGGGTCGGTGACGTCCTTCAGCGCACGGCCGGAGAACTCCTTCGCCAGCTCCTCCGGCGACGGGGCATGGGGCTGGCGATGCTTCCAGGTGAGGTTGAGGATGGGGTCGGGGAAGGCGCCGCCATCCTTCTTGTACAGCTCGCGCAGCCTGAGGAAGATGCCGGCCATGATTTCCTGGTCGCCTTTGGCGTCACCCGGTGGCTCGGCGGCCTTCCAGTGCCATTGCAGCACACGGCTGGAACTGACCAGCGAACCGTCTTCCTCGGCGAAGCAGGTGGACGGCAGACGAAACACCTCGGTCTGGATCTTGGCCGGATCGACGTCGTTGTACTCGCCGTGGTTCTGCCAGAACTCCGACGTCTCGGTGGCCAGCGGGTCGATGATGACCAGGTATTTGAGCTTCGCCAGCGAGCCGGACACCTTCACCTTGCATGGCGCCGAGGCCAACGGATTGAAGCCCTGGCAGAGGTAGCCGTTGACCTTTCCCTGATTCATGTTCTCGAACACCTGCAGCAGGTCGTAGCCCTTGTCGAGCTTGGGCAGCCAGTCGAAACACCAGTTGTTTTCCGCGGTCGCGGCATCGCCCCACCAGGCCTTCATGTTGCTGACGAAGAACTTGTTGTAGTTCTGCCAGTAGGAAAGCTGGCCCGGGCGCAGCGGCTTGAAGGCGCGCTTCTCGATATAGGCCTTGTAGTCCTGCTCGGCGTCGCTGGGCAGACTCATGTAGCCCGGCAGCAGGTTGGACAACAGGCCCAAATCGGTCAGGCCCTGGATATTGGAGTGGCCGCGCAGCGCGTTCATGCCGCCGCCTGCCGCGCCGATGTTGCCCAGCAGCAGCTGCACCATGGCGCCGGTGCGGATCATCTGCGAGCCATAGGAATGCTGCGTCCAGCCCAGCGCGTACATGATGGTCATGGTCTTGTTGGGTGCCGAGGTCTCGGCGAGCATCTCGCACACCTTGAGGAAGGCATCCTTGGGCGTGCCACAGATGCTGGCCACGACCTCCGGCGTGTAGCGGCTGTAATGCGCCTTCATCATCTGGTACACGCAGCGCGGGTTCTGCAGCGTCGGGTCGGTGACGACGTAGCCGTCCGCGCCGATCTGGTAGCCCCAGCTGGACTTGTCATAGCTGCGTTTCTCCGGGTTGTAGCCGGAGTAGATGCCATCGTTGAACGCGAACTCGTCCTTCACCAGGAAGCTGAAGTCCGTGTAGGTCTTCACGTACTCATGGTGGATCTTGTCGTGCGTGAGCAGGTAGTTGATGACGCCGCCCAGGAAGGCGATGTCCGTGCCGGCGCGGATCGGCGCATAGAAATCCGATACCGCGGCCGAGCGCGTGAAGCGCGGATCGACCACGATCAGCTTTGCCTTGCGATGCGCCTTCGCTTCGGTCACCCACTTGAAGCCGCAGGGGTGGGCTTCGGCGGCGTTGCCGCCCATGATCAGGACCAGGTCGGTGTTCTTGATGTCAACCCAATGGTTGGTCATCGCACCGCGGCCAAACGTCGGGGCAAGACTTGCCACCGTCGGGCCGTGTCAGACACGTGCCTGATTGTCGAATGCGAGCATCCCCAGGCTGCGCGCGATCTTCTGCGTCAGGTAGCCGGTTTCGTTGCTGGAAGCGGAGGCGGCGAGCATGCCGGTGGAGATCCAGCGGTTCACCGTTTCGCCCTTATCGTTCTTTGCGATGAAGTTCCTGTCGCGGTCGTCCTTCATCAGCTTGGCGATGCGGGTGAAGGCGTCGTCCCAGGAAATGGCTTGCCATTCCTTGCTGCCGGGCGCGCGATATTCGGGCCGCTTGAGCCGATCCGGGCTGTGCACAAAATCAAGCAGGCCGGCGCCTTTCGGGCAGAGCGTACCGCGGTTTACCGGATGGTCCGGATCGCCCTCGATATGCATGATTTCGGTGTGGGAATTTTTCGCCTGGTCGCCCAGGCTGTAGATCAGGATGCCGCAGCCGACCGAGCAATAGGGACAGGTGTTGCGGGTTTCGGTGGTGCGCGCGAGCTTGAATTCACGCACTTCCGCCAACGCCTCACCAGGAGCGAACCCCAGTGCAACGAGACTGGAACTGCCGACCCCCGCCGCGCACAGCTTGAAGAACTGCCGTCGTGTGACTTGCATGTCGGTCCTCCGTTCTTATCAATGGATACCCATAAAAAAACTATAGGAACAAATAGCCTCCCTACAAATATTTAGTTGATTGATAGGGATAAACCTGCCGGATTCGGTGGCCCGCCCCCGGAAAACCCCACGGTGTCGGCAAGGGTTTCCCGGCGTCAGTGCCGGTCCTCGCCGCTCTCGCTGAAATCGCCGAGCGGGCGCTTGAAGGTATAGTCCGCGGGCCTGAGGATCAGCTCCCGGGCCGAGGTTTCGACGCTGCCGCTGGGAATCGTGAACGGCAGCGCCACCACCGTGAGCACTGTACCCGCCACCGTGGCCACCAGTCCGAGCGGACGCATGACGACCGCGTCGACCACCATGTCGGTGGCCCGGTCGCCACTGACGGGCTCATTCTGCTGGGCGTTCGCGCATGCCGGCATTGCACCGAGGGCCACGGCCAGCAAAGCGGACACCAGCCGGCTACGCATGACGGCGCTCATGCCTGCTCCTGCGACGGATTCACGCCGGCCGACACCAGATATTCGCGCACGTGCCGCAGCTCCTGTTTGGTGCAGGTAGTGCTGTTGTGCGGGCGGTGGATGAAGCCCTCCACGCCGTTCAGCACCACGCGAAAGCTCGCACCATGGTGCGGTTCCACTCTGGCGCCGAGATGGGTCAGCATGGCCTCCACTTCGCGCCAGTGGACGTTGCCACCGACCGGCCCTCCAAAAATCGACCGCAACAGATTCTCGTGTTTGTGGCTCATGACAGGGGCTCGCGGGCATTCGACATCTTTCCAGCATAGAACCCGTCCGGGCATAACGCGAACAAGCCCTAGTGCGCGCGCAGGAACGCGTCCAGCGCTGCCGGGGCCAGCGCCCGGCTGAACAGGTAGCCCTGCACCTCGCTGCACCCTGCCTCGCGCAGGAACGCCAGCTGTTCGGGCGTTTCCACGCCTTCGGCGATGATGCCCAGTCGCAGGCTGCGCGCCAGCTGGATGATGGCGGTGACGATGGCTGCATCATCCGGATCGGCGTTGATGTCGCGCACAAAAGACTGGTCGATCTTGAGCCGGTCGACGGCAAAACGCTTGAGATAGCTGAGCGAGGAATAGCCGGTGCCGAAGTCGTCGATGGAGAGCCGGATGCCGAGGGCTTTGAGCTGCCGCACCGTGTCCAGGGTGTTTTCCACATCCTGCAGCAGGATGGTCTCAGTCAGTTCCAGTTCCAGCAGGTGGGGCGGCAGGCCGCTGCGCGCCAGCGCACCCGACACGGTCTCGATCAGTCCGGCACGACGGAACTGCAAGGCCGACAGGTTGACCGACATGATGAGGTCGGGCAATCCGGCCTGTCGCCACGCCTGGGCCTGGCGGCAGGACTGTTCGATCACCCAGGCGCCGATGGGCACGATCAGGCCGCAATCTTCCGCCACCGGGATGAAGCGGGCCGGCGATACATCGCCGAGTTCCGGGTTGTGCCAGCGCAGCAGCGCCTCCACGCCGGTCACCTTGCCGCTGTCGGCATCCAGTTGCGGCTGATAGTGCAACTGCAGTTCAGCCCGGTAGAGCGCCTGATGCAGCCGGTTCTGCAGCATCAGATGCTCATGGGCCTGCTGGTTCATCCGGTCGTCGAAGAAGCGGTAGGTATTGCGGCCCGCGTCCTTGGCGTTGTACATCGCCGTATCGGCCTTCTGCAGCAGGCTGTCGAAATCGCTGCCGTCCTGCGGGTACATGGCGACGCCGATACTGCAGGAGGCATTCATTGCGTGGCCGTTGATCTCCACCGGCTCGGCCAGATGCCTGAGGATATCGGCTGCAACGCGCTCCACCGTTTCGATGTCCGGGATTTCATTGAGCAGCAGGATGAATTCGTCGCCACCCTGGCGGCTGATGGTGTCGCTGTCGCGCGTGCAGTAGGTCAACCGCGTGACGGCTTCCAGCAGCAGCTTGTCGCCGGCAGCGTGGCCGAGGGTATCGTTCACCATCTTGAAGTTGTCGAGGTCGATGAACAGCATCGCCACATGTTTCTGCGACCGCTGTGCCCGGGACAATGCCTGCTCGAAACGGTCGCGCAGCAGCACGCGGTTGGGCAGGCCGGTGAGCACATCGTGGTGGGCGAGGAACTCGATGCGCGCCTCCGCCTGCCGGTGTTCGGTGATGTCCTGACAGGCGCCGTAGAGACGGTTGCCGGCACGCCCATCCTCCGCTTCCACCGCCAGCGTATAGGCGCGGATATGGTGGGTGGAGCCATCCTTCGCGAGAATGCGCAGTTCGCATTCGCTGCGCTGTCCCGGTGCCAGATGGGCGATGCTGCGGTCGAATTCGGGCAGGTCCTCCGGGTGCACATAGCTGCGCCAGCCGCCCTGCTGCAGGATTTCATCCAGCGTATAGCCGAAGACGCGGTCCACCGAGGCGGTCGCCCAGTCGACGGCCAGAAAACCGTCCTCCGTCTGCACGCAGGAATACAGCAGATCGGTCGACACGCTGGAAATCAGCCGGTAGCGCTCCTCGCTCTCGCGCAGCGCCCGTTCCATCCGTTTGCGTTCGCTGATGTCGATGAAGTTGACCACCGCCCCCACCAACTGGCCGTTGCGGTACATCGGGCGCGACCAGTACTCGACCGGGAAGCTGGTGCCGTCCTTGCGCCAATGCACCTCGCTGTCCACGTGGGTGGGCTTGCCTTCCAGGGTGGAACAGCGGATATGGCATTGCTCCTTGGGATAGGGACGGCCGTCCGGGTAGGTGTGGTGGATCAGGTGATGCACGCTGGTGCCGAGCATCTCCTCCTGCGTGTAGCCCAGCATGTTGAGGCAGGCGGGGTTCACGAAGGTGCAGATGCCACGGGTGTCGACCCCGAAGATCGCCTCGGGGGATGAATCCAACAGCAGGCGGAAGCGTTCCTCGCTCTCGCGCAGGGCGGTCAGCGACGCACGATTGCCCATCGCCACACCAAGATCGGTGGCCAGCTTTTCCAGCAACATCACCTTGTCCAGACCGAATACGTGCGCTTCCTGGCTGTAGACATTGAGTGTCCCGATCACGCGGCCCTGCACCCGCAACGGGGTGGCCACCGATGCGCGATACCCCTGGGCACGCGCGCGTTCGCGCCATGGCGCAAACCGCCGGTTGGTCTCGGTATCGTTGTTGACCACGGTGGTACCCATGCGAATCGCGGTGCCGGTGGGGCCCTGCCCTTGCGGCGTGTCGTCGCAGCGGATATTCGCATGGGCGAGATAGTCCTGCGCAAATCCGGCCTCGGCCACCGGACGCACCGTCACGCCATCCTCGTCCATCAGGCCGATCCAGGCCATGCTGAACAAGTCACCGCGCACCAGTTCCCGGCAGATGCGCGACATCAGTTCCTCATCGGGCAGGTCCGCCATCAGCATCTCGTTCACCGCCGCAATCGACTGCAGCAGCAGATTGCGGCGCTGCATGACGCGCTCTGCGCGCTTCTGCTCGGTGATCTCGCGCAGGCTGCCCATCATGCGCAGCGCCCTGCTGTCGGCATCGCGTTCCACCACCTCGCCGCGGTTCTGCACCCAGGCGATGCTGCCATCCTGATGCCTGACTCGATGCTCGCACTCGAAGGCCGCCTTGTCGTCCAGGCAATTCTGGATGGCCGCCATCACGGCTTCGCGATCCCCCTCATGCAGGTGCCCGACGGCTGCCTGCATGGCATGTTCCGAACGGTGCTCGTCCAGCCCCATCAGACGTGCCCATTGTGCGTCGTGCCGCACCACGCCGCTGGACAGATCCCAGCTCCACACGCCTTCGCCAATGAGTTTCAGCGCGTAGGCATGCTCGTCACCGCGGGTACCCCGATTGCCCAGCTTGCCCGCCTTTTTCGCAGCAGCCGGATCCTGTCTTGCCGCGAGCAGGGATTTCGCCGCGCTGCGACGCCGCCGCGCCTCGTCCAGTCCCACTTCCGGATACACCCCCAGGGCCAGCGTCTTGCGCTTGCCGTCGAAACGGTAATCCAGCCGCCAGTAACGCGAACCGTCCGGCCGCAGCAGCAGATACATGCCGCCGCCGTCGGCCAGCTTGATCGGCTTGGCGGCCGGCTCCAGCTGTCGGATGCGGCTTTCGGTGAGCGGTACAGCGATGCGGGCCATGACTCGGGCGGGGAAACTGGAGTAAGGGTCATCTTACCCGCGAGATGCCGTCATGCATACCGTCAATAAAGTCCGGGCCCGTTGGTACAAATGTCAGAAAATCACACAAAATCAATGCGGTTTTTGCGGTACATCCGACCGACGCTGGGCGGTCACATCCACTTTCCTGCTTGCCTATACTGCATTTTTCCTGGCGTCCGCTGTCCCGCAGACGACATCACACGGGGGTCGATGCCAGTCGATCGCCCACGCACGCATCGCAGTCATCAGAAGACAAGGAGACAGCCATGAGCACAGTCCTGAAAGAAGTTCTCGCAGCCAACCAGCGCTACGTTTCCAATTTTGGCGACAAGGGCAAACTGCCGATGCCCCGGACCGTGCATCTCGAATCCGCCGCCTGTCTGGCGGCTTTTTCAGCCAGCCGTCCTGCCCCCAAGACCGTAAACCCAGTCCAGCCACGGAGGCTGGCATCCTGCCTTGCCAAGACCGGGCCTGCCCCCCATACTCGCCCGACGAATTGGTCTTTTGGTTTGTCCCTTCCTGCCCCTGACGGGCATCTTGTCGACGTTCCTCACAGGCATCCCCACCGCGCCCCGGCGCGGCGCCGCAGCCCCCGACTGCGATCTTTCGCACACCACTCCGGCGCACGGTTTCGTCGCCCCATCGGCTCACCCTGAGGAATCACAGCATGTCGAAAGAAGAACTCGTAGAAATGGAAGGCGTCGTCAACGAAGTCCTGCCGCAAACCCGCTTTCGCGTCACCCTGGACAATGGCTTCGAAATCACCGCCTACGCCTCCGGAAAAATGCGCAAGCACCGCATCCGCATCCTCGCCGGCGACAAGGTCACCATCGAGATGTCGCCCTACGATCTCACCAAGGGCCGCATCAATTTCCGCCACAAGGACACCCACGTCCAGGCGCCGCGGCCGGCCACGCCCAGAAAATACAACTGATGCAGGGCACGCGCTGGCATGTCTGACACCGGTTCGCCCGCCCCTCGCATGAGCGACGCAGCCAAGCCGCATCCCCTCGGCGTCTGCAAGGCCTGCGGGGCCATCACCTACCGCAAGGAATCCGTCAACCAGCGCTGCGTTCGCAACCGGCGCGGCGCGCGCTGCAGCGGCATCGTTGCCGTCGCCACGCGCGATGCCTGCTGGAAGCAGTGCACGAGCTGCAGCGGCACCGGCAAACGGGGCGACGTGGCCTGCACCTTCTGCCGCGGCATCGGCTGGAACCTGGCCAAACCCTGGAGCCTTTGAGGGCTGCCAAGTCCCCCCCACGCAACGGCCGGAAGCGGGCGAATGTTCGTGCAACGGGCAATGGCGCGCGTGGTCGCGACGGCGTGACATAATCTCCCGGGATCCGCTGCCTGACGCATGAAGGGCGGACCTCGCGCCACGCCGCCCCCCTGAAACAGCACCATGCTCACTCTCGCACGCCGCATTTTTGTCTGCCTGCTAGCAGGACTCAGCCTTCCGGCCCTGGCCCAGGATCTGCCGCCGCTTTCCCATCGGGTAACGGGCGGCGACACCGAATACACCGTCAGGCAGGGGGATTCCCTGACCGCCATCGGCGCCCGTTTCGGCGTGCCGCCCAGGCTTGTGGCGCAGCAGAATGCGCTCAGCTTCAACAAGGCCGTCCTCCATCCCGGCCAGCGCTTGCGCATCCACAACCCCCACATCGTGCCGGCGTCGCTCGACGACGGCCTCCTCATCAACCTCCCGCAAGCCATGCTGTTCCACTTCAACCAGGGCGTGCTTGTCTCCGCCTATCCGGTCGGGCTGGGCAAGCCCAGCTGGCCCACCCCGCAGGGAGAATTCAGGATCGTCAATCGGCAGGCGAACAAGCCCTGGCTGGTGCCCAAATCGATCCAGGAGGAAATGCGCCGCGAAGGCAAGGTCGTGCAGGAGGAAGTCCCTCCGGGCCCCGACAATCCCCTCGGCACCCATTGGCTCGGCTTGAGCCTGTGGGGCTACGGCATCCACGGCACCATCGCGCCAGCGAGCGTGTACCATTTCCAGAGCCACGGCTGCATCCGTCTGCATCCCGATGATATTGCGGAACTTTTCGACCAGGTCCGGGTCCGAACCGTCGGACGCCTCATTTACCAACCAGTTCTGCTGGCGGTGATCGAGGACGGCCGCATCCTGCTCGAAGTCCATCGAGACATCTACAAGAAGGGCATCGACCCGGCGCAGACCGTGCGCGATCTGGCTGAAGCCAACGGCTTGAGCCAGGCCATCAATTGGCCTAAAGTCGACGCCGTAATCGCCGCTCAGGATGGATTGGCCGAAGAAGTAGGCCGCCTTCCCGTCAACAGATCGAAAGGACCGCCATGAAGCACATCAGTCGACGCAAATTTCTCAAGCTGGGCATGCTGGCCGCCGCGCTGCCGCTTCCGGCCATGGCAAATGCGTGGCAGGCCGCGCCCGAGCGCCGGCTGCGCTTCCACAACCTGCATACCGGCGAGAGCCTTAACCTGGCCTACTGGGTGCAGGGCGACTATGTCCCGGAGTCACTGGCCGAAATCAACCACGTCCTGCGCGATTTCCGCAACGACCAGGTCGCGGCCATCGATCCGCAGCTGCTGGACCTGCTCAACCGCGTCGACCTCGCGCTCGGCGCCTCGCAGCCCTTCCAGGTCATATCGGGCTACCGTTCGCCCGCCACCAACCAGATGCTGCACGAACACTCTTCCGGCGTCGCCAAGCACAGCCTGCACATGGAAGGCAAAGCCATCGACATCCGCATCCCCGGCGTCGCGCTGGCCGATCTGCGCAAGACCGGGCTCGCGCTGCAAGGCGGCGGCGTCGGCTACTACCCCGCATCCGATTTCGTCCACCTGGACGTGGGACGCGTGCGAACCTGGGGCGGCTAGACCTTCGCCGTCGTCTCACCGCCACAAGGCGGCGAGATACGGCAGAAACACCAGCACGCCAATGATCGCCGCGCCCAGGGCGGCGGTCAGCACCGCGGCCGCCGCCGCATCCTTGGCCCGCCCGATGCCCGGATGCTGCTCGGGATGCACGGTGTCGGCCAGTTGTTCCAGTGCCGTGTTGAAGGCCTCGGCGCCCCACACCCACACGATGGCGGCGACGATCCACAGCCATTCCGTCCGGCTCAGACCACAGTAGATCCCTGCGATACACACCATCCCCGCCGCCAGCAGATGCACCCGCGCATTCGCTTGCGTGCGCACGAGCAGGCCCATGCCACGCAACGCATGGGAAAAACTGTTCAAGCGACGAATAAAGACCTTGCTCATGGTGCGCGTATCCGTTCCCGAAACCCTCTTCCAGCAGCGGGGTGAAACCCTGCCCCGGTCCGGCCGGTCAAATTGACCCCACTTGCATGCCAAGGAGGACAGTCATGACCACCACCCGGGACCTTCGTCCAGCAGCCTATCTCATCATTCTGCTCGGGCTCGGCGGGGCTACCGCCGCGTCCCTCGTGCCCTTCTACAATGCTGGCTATGTACTCGAGCCTGGCGTACTGTTCGCAGTGCTGATGCCATTCCTGCTCTATGGCCTGTTCATCGAAAGCCTGCGCGGACCCTGGCTGCTGGCATCAGGCCTGTTGCTGCTGGCCACCTGTCTGGCGCTGGTCATCTCCGAGCGCTACCTTCACTATAACGGCTACACGGACGACCGGATCTATTGGGCGCCGACCCTGGCGGCAGCGCTCATGCTGCCGATCGCGTACTGGCTGGGAAGGCGCCATGAGGATGCGGGCTCACCCTGACAACGGAGTGCGATGCGCACGCGTGGCCGGACCGGAATGAATGGGGAACATCTCAATGAGCGAGGCAGGGAAAACGCAGGAGGACCCCGCCCTCGTGCTGCCCGACTATGGTGGCGGCAGCCTGGTCAACCTCATGAGCTCCATCGCCACGGCGCTGGGCGGCACCAGCGCCTATCCGCCGCTGGCGACGCTGCCGCCGCAGGCCCTGGCCGGCGCACGCCATCTGGTGCTGCTGGTGGTCGACGGCCTCGGACTGGACTATCTGTCCAGCCGCGACGGCGCGCTACGCCGGCATCTGCACGGGCAGCTCACCTCGGTTTTTCCCTCCACCACCGCCAGCGCCATTCCCACCTTCCTCACCGGCCTCGCCCCGCAGCAGCATGGTCTCACCGGCTGGAACATGTACTTCCGCGAGATCGGCGCCATCGCCGCCCCCTTGCCCTTCCGCGTCCGCACCGGCCGCCATGCCCTGCGCGAGGCCGGCGTCACGCCGGCGACACTCTTCGGACTCATGCCCTTGTTCGACCGTCTGCCCCTGTCTTGTCACGTGGTGAGTCCGCGGAACATCGTTCATTCGGATTTCAACGTCGCGCTCTCCGGTCGCGCGCAGCGGCACGGCTATGACACCCTGGACGAACTGTTCGGCCTGATCGCCGGGCTGCTGCGCAATGATGCGCCGAGCTACATCCATGCCTACTGGCCGCAACTCGACAGCCTGGCTCACGAATACGGCATCCGCAGCGAACAGGTCGCGACCGCCTTCACCGCGCTGGACGCAGCGTTCGAAGGCCTGCTGGACGTGGTCGCCGGCAGCGGCAGCCGCCTCATCGTCACCCCGACCACGGCTTCATCGACAGCCCGCCGGAGCAGACCATCGATCTGGACGACCATCCCGCCCTGCGCGACACCCTGCTGCTTCCGCTATGCGGCGAGCCCCGCATGGCCTACGCTTACGTTCGCGCTGGCAGGGAAAGGCTATTCGAGGACTATGTGCGGAAGCAGCTGGCCGACCGCATCCAGCTATTCAGCAGCGCAGATATCCTGCAGCGCGGCTGGCTGGGCCCGGGCGCGGCGCATCCCGGCCTGCGCGACCGTCTCGGCGACTACGTCCTGATCCCCCGCGGCCAGGCCATCCTGCGCGACTGGCTCAAGGGCGAGGAACGCTATGCCCACGCGGGCGTGCATGGCGGGCTTTCCGCGGCGGAGATGATGGTGCCGCTCGTCGTCGCTCCGCTCCAGTGACCAGAAGGAACGCGGGTAAATCCCCGCCTATCCGATTGAATCAAGCATGACTATTATTCGGGAAGCTTCATTGCATATCCGGGTTTTCCGGGCAGCAGGCTGTGTTCCCTGGCGAGGACGATATACGGTCCATAACGCCCGCAGTAATGGGCGTAATACCGGGGAACGGTGAAGGATATCCTCATGGCGCTCGTCAAATCCATATCCTGGGGAACGGCTGCGTTTGTGCTCATGCTGGCCGTCTACTTCGGCGTAGTCAGCCTGATTTCGGGCTGGAAGTTTACCCTCGAGCAATTCGCCGCCTTCCGGTATTTCATCATTGCACTGGCGCTGGGTTTCGGCATCCAGGTGGGGCTCTACACCAGCCTCAGGCAGCTCGTCGGCCAGCAGAAAATGTCCGGCAGAATGGTCGCCGCCTCGGGCACGACCTCGACTGCCGCGATGATTTCCTGCTGTGCCCATTATCTGGTCAATATCCTGCCGGTGCTGGGGGTGACGGGTTTCATCACCCTGGTCGCCCAGTATCAGGCCCAGCTGTTCTGGTTAGGGCTGGCATTTAACCTGGCGGGCATCCTGTATATCGCGCCGAAAGTCATCAAAGCCTTCAAGGAGCACCAACAATGTCTCGTCGACGCTTGATCGCCTGTGCACTGGTTTTCGCTATCGCGTTGTCCCCCTTCTGTGCAGCCGGCTTCGGCGAGGCACGCGCAGCGGAAACGGCTCCGGCTTCGCAAGTCAGCAACCAGGATGGCGTGAAAATCACCGTCGCGCCACGAGGATTCCCGCGCGGCGCAAAAACGTGGGACTTCACCATCACCCTGGAAACCCATACCCAGCCCCTCGACGATGACCTGGCCCGCGCCTCGACGCTCATCGCCGACGGCAAGCCTTATCGCCCCCTGGGCTGGGAAGGCGCACCCGCCGGTGGGCATCACCGCAAGGGGGTACTGCACTTCGACGCCGTGACCCCGCTGCCGCAAGCGGTCGAATTGCAGATTCGCCGGACCGGAGAGGCGATCCCCAGAATCTTCCGCTGGCAGCTGGGCTCGCGTCCTTAGGAAGCGCAAACGCAAGGAGCAGTTTTGATGAAAGGAACGCGCCATGGCAATCGATCCGGTGTGCGGCATGACGGTAGACGAACAAACGGCCGCCGGCAGCGCCGAGTACCAGGGCAAGCATTACTTCTTTTGCTCCGCTAGCTGCCTGCACAAGTTTCAGGCAGCTCCTCAGAATTACGCCCGCCCCCCGCCAATACCGGTGGTCTATACCTGCCCCATGCATCCCGAGATCCGCCAGGACGCGCCCGGCGCCTGTCCCAAGTGCGGCATGGCGCTCGAGCCGCTGCTGCCGCCCGCCCCGCCTGCGCCGGCAACGGCCGCCACCGAATACGTCTGTCCCATGCACCCGGAGATTGTGCGCAGCGAACCGGGGAACTGCCCGATCTGCGGCATGGCGCTGGAACCCCGCACCGCCAGCCTGGAAGAGGCGGAGAATCCCGAACTCGCCGACATGAGCCGTCGGTTCTGGCTCAGCACCGCTTTGGCGTTGCCGGTGTTTCTCATCGCAATGGGCGCCGACCTGGCACCCGGGTTTACCGGCCGCTTCCTGCCCCACGCTTCCATCCAGTGGGTCGAGTTCCTGCTGGCCAGCCCCGCGGTGCTGTGGGGCGGTTGGCCCCTGTTCCAGCGGGGCTGGGCCTCGCTGGTCAACCGCAGCCTCAACATGTTCACCCTCATCGCGCTCGGCGTGGGGGTTGCGTGGGGCTACAGCGTCGTCGCCCTTCTCGCCCCGGCGCTGTTTCCCCCTGCTCTGCGCATGGCAGACGGCACGGTGCCGGTGTATTTCGAGGCGGCGGCGGTGATTACCGCCCTGGTGCTGCTGGGGCAGGTGCTGGAACTGCGCGCCCGCAGCCGCACCAGCGCCGCCATCAGGATGCTGCTCGGCCTCGCCCCGAAGACCGCGCGCATCGTGCGCCCTGACGGACGCGAGGAGGATATTCCCCTCGATCAGGTGATGCCCGGCGACGTGCTGCGCGTGCGGCCCGGCGAGAAGGTGCCGGTGGACGGCGTGGTGCTGGAAGGGGCCAGCGCGCTGGACGAGTCGATGGTGACCGGTGAATCGATTCCGGTGGAAAAGGCTTCCGGCGACCGCCTCATCGGCGCCACCGTGAACGGTACAGGCGGCCTGTTGATGCGGGCCGAGCGGGTCGGCGCCGATACCCTGCTGGCCCAGATCGTGCGCATGGTGAGCGAGGCCCAACGCAGCCGCGCACCGATCCAGCGGCTGGCCGACACGGTCTCCGGCTGGTTCGTCCCCACGGTAGTGGGGGTGGCGGTGCTGACCTTCGCGGTCTGGGCGCTCGTCGGCCCGGAGCCCCGCCTCGGCCACGCGGTGGTGAACGCCGTGGCGGTGCTGATCATCGCCTGCCCCTGCGCGCTGGGGCTCGCCACGCCCATGTCCATCATGGTGGGCACCGGCCGCGGCGCGACGTCGGGCGTGCTGATCAGACACGCCGAGGTACTGGAAGTGATGGAGAAAGTCGACACCCTGGTGGTCGACAAGACCGGCACCCTGACCGAAGGCAGGCCGCGCCTGATGGCCGTGACCGCCGCGCCAGGCTTCGACGAAAACGACATCCTGCGCCTCGGTGCGGCGCTGGAGCGGGCGAGCGAGCATCCGCTGGCGGCGGCCATCGTCGCCGGGGCCGGCGAGCGGGGACTGGCCCTGCCCGAGGTGAAGGACTTCCGCTCGGTCACCGGCCGCGGCGTCATCGGCGAGGTGGAAGCCCACACGGTGGCGCTAGGCAACCAAAGGCTGATGGCGGAACAGAAGCTGGACCTGGGCGGACTCGCGCAACAGGCCGATGCCCTGCGCAGCGAAGGCCAGACCGTGATGTTCGTCGCCGTCGACGGCAGGGCCGTCGGCCTCATTGGCGTAGCCGACCCGGTGAAGGAGACCACCCCGGAAGCCCTGCGCCTGCTCCATCAGGAGGGTATTCAGGTCGTGATGCTCACCGGCGACAATCGGGTCACGGCCGAGGCCGTGGCGAAAAGGCTCGGCATCGAGCGGGTGCAGGCCGAAGTGCTGCCGGATCAGAAATCGGAGGTGGTCAAGCGGCTCCAGGCCGAAGGCCGGGTGGTAGCGATGGCCGGCGACGGCATCAATGACGCGCCCGCCCTGGCCCAGGCCCAGGTGGGCGTGGCCATGGGCAGCGGCACCGACGTGGCGATGGAGAGCGCCGGCATCACCCTGGTGAAAGGCGACCTGCGCGGCATCGTCCGCGCACGACATCTGAGCCGGGCGACCATGCGCAATATCCGCCAGAACCTGTTCTTCGCCTTCGTCTACAACATCTTGGGGGTGCCGGTCGCGGCGGGGGTGCTGTATCCGTTCTTCGGTCTGCTGCTCTCCCCCATGATTGCGGCGGCAGCCATGAGCTTCAGCTCGGTCTCGGTGGTGGGAAACGCCTTGCGGCTCAATCGGATGAAGCTTTGAGAAGATCAAAGATCCGCTCGCATGATTCGCGAATGAATGCCCCCACCATCCTGGTTCACCTTGACCCACCGGCAGACTTGCATGGCCTCGCCAGCACCGTTTGTGTTCGACGCCGGCTTGACTATAGTTGACTGGCTTGTCCGTTTTCTTGAAATCTTGTTTACGCCCGGCCCGATCTGACTTTATTCCCGTAAACCCAAGCAAGGACGCGCATGTACGGTCCCTACAATCATGGATGGATGTTCGATGGCGGGTTCGGCATGCTGTTCGGCGCCTTCTGGATGATCCTGATGTGGGGGATTCCCCTTCTCCTGATCATCGCCTTGCTGAAGTATCTGTTTGCCAGACCCCGGGGCGAGGGTGGCAGCGAAGCCCGTCCGGAACAAAAAAACCCGCTCGATATTCTCAAGGAAACCTACGCGCGCGGCGAAATCGGTCGCGACGAGTATCTCCAGAAACGGGACGACCTCCTGGAAAAATAGGGGGCATGCCTTTGTCGTTCCAACCGCTTCATCAACCCCGCTTGGAAAGGAAATTGCCATGAACAACACACGACAGTTCGTCCGGCTGGCTGCCTGCAGCCTCGCACTCGCCCTGGCCGGAACGGCTCCCCTCCTCCTGGCCGCCGACCAGCCCACCCCCCCATGCCAGGGCGGCCCCGGCACGCCCGGCTGTTATGGAGGGGGGCCGGGGATGATGGGAGGTGGAGGCTACGGAATGGGCTCCGGCATGATGGGGGGTTATGGCGGTTACGGAGCGTATGGAATGGGTCCCGGCATGATGGGCGGCGGGGGTTACGGCATGGGCCCGGGAATGATGGGTGGCTATGGAATGGGTCCCGGCATGATGATGGGGCCCTATTGGGGAACCGGCCTCGACCTGACCCCGGAGCAGCAGGCCAAGGTCAACAAGATCCAGGATGAAACCCGCAAGGCGCATTGGGCCCTGATGGGCGAGATGATGAACCAGCAGGCCAGGCTGCGCGACCTGAACCTCGCCCCGAAACGGGACAACGCAGCCATCGACGCGGCGTACAAGGAATTCGGCAAGCTCCGGCAGCAGATGTACGACTCTTCGGTGGCGGCGCAGAAACGCATGGAAGCCGTCCTCACCAAGGAGCAGCAGGAGAAGCTGCGCACCTATTGGCGCAGGGGCTCGGCACCCGATAACAGCAAGTAGACGGGCGTCACCCCGCGCGCAGGATCACCAGGGAATTTCGCTGCCGTTGTAGCGGAAGAAGCGTCCGTTCAGCGACGGCTCGAAGTTGTCCACCAGGGCGCGCATGCCGCGCACGCTCTGCTCGGGACTGAGCGGCGAATCCGGCCCGCCCATGCGGGTCTTCACCCAGCCCGGATGCAGCAGCAGGACGCCGATGCCGCGTGACGAGAGCGCATGCGACAGTCCCTTCATCGCGGCATTCAATGCCGCCTTGCTGGAGCGGTAGGCGTAGTTTCCGGGCACGGCGATCTCGGCGATCGAGCCCATGTGGCTGCTGATCGCCACCACCAGTTTCTTCTCGCTACGCGCCACCTGTCCGATGAAGGCCTCGCTCACCCGCACCGCCCCCAGCGTGTTGACGGCGAAGGTGCGCAGCCAGAC
This sequence comes from Hydrogenophilales bacterium, assembly GCA_016195805.1. GTDB lineage: Bacteria > Pseudomonadota > Gammaproteobacteria > Burkholderiales > Thiobacillaceae > Thiobacillus. The sequence continues at coordinate 159,956 of JACPYT010000016.1, read as the reverse complement.
GTCGTAGTCGATGCCGCCGACGTCCCCCATGAACTTGTCCAGGTACACGCCCGCGTTGTTGAGCAACACGTCGATCCGGGCGTCTTCCAGATCGAGTTGCAGGGTGCGCAGCTGCTCGCTGTCGGTCACGTCCAGGCGGTGCAGACTGACCCGTGGATGCCCGTCGGCCAGCGCCTTGAGGTCGTCGGCTTCCTCGGGGCGACGGCAACTCGCGAACACCCGCCGGCCGGTCTCGGCATACTGCCGCGCCCACTCCAGCCCGAGGCCGCGGTTGGCTCCGGTGATCATTACACTGGGGGGCGTGTGCATCGGATGTCTCTCCAGATCCTGCCCTCCGTTATAGATGGCAACCGGCCTCCCCGCGAACCATCACGGGCAGCTTTCATTTGCTCGGGCGTCGTCTTTACTGGAGGTGTACGGTCTGGAAGAAAGGTCCCGCCATGAAGGAAATCCTGCCCGGCGTTTTCCACTGGAAGAATCGACACCCTAATATCCATGCGGGTTTGCGGGGGGAAAAGTTGCAATTCAGTCACACTTCCTTTTGCAACGGAAGAACCGACATCTCTCGCATCCATGCGGCTTTCCGAGGAGAAGTTGCAGTTCAGTCACACTCTTCAACTCGGCCGACAATGGACTGATGACATCCGCAACCGTTATTTCCAAATCAGGTGCAGTCGGTGACTCGGTTAGTCGTGCCTGTCGCTTGTACCTCAACCTCGTCAGGTCAGCTACTCCACCTGTTGCGGCTCCACTCCTTCAAGTGCCAGCAGCTGGTTGAACAACTCTTGTTCTGTTTCGTAAGGTGCGGACATTTGCATTGATCGGAAGAAGGCAGCCAGATAGCCAGCTGCCGCATGAGCCACAGCAATCAGAATGCCTTCAACTTGTTTGCCTGTGGCTTCACGGAACCCGTCGACCGTCCCACTTGGCGGCATGTGCGCCTGGTAAAAAAAATTCACGCCAAAGGGCGACCCGTGGATGATTTCCGAGGAAACCGAGTAAATCAGCGCGTACGCTCCGAGTAGTCGGCTTCCGGCCTTCTTCCCCACAATCTCCCCAACGCGCCTTATGCGGCTGGGGGCATCTAAAGCGGACCATTCACGACTTGCCCCTTTGGCTGTGAACTCCAAAAATTCCGCCAGTGGCGATTGTTCACCTTGTGACGACGACAAACGAAGCTTGAATTCACCACTGCCTACCTCCCTGTTGACCTCCTTCCATGCTCGGTACTTCACCCAGCGCACAGCCCTTTCTGCTGCCGACTCATCTTCAATCAAGAGAAAAGCGGCATTGATGAAGGATTCGACAGCACTTCGAGCAATTGGGTAGAGGTCACGGACCGGAATTCCCCGCCATTCAGCACACTTCAGAATCGTGTGAACGGATTGCCCAGCCGCCATGGCGATCTGTTGGGACGTCTTCAGCTTGGCTTCGCTAAGCGTGCAACGCAGCGTTTCGCCCTGATACACAGTTGGCCCTTGGGTTGCCACGAACAAGCTTAACCGCAGCAACTCCATCTGTCTTTCGACAATCGATTTCAGCGCATTCTGACGCTCGCTCGCGATCTCGCTCATTTTTTCAGAAGCCCAGATAGGCTCTTAATCGATCCCTATGTCGCCATTGCACCATAAGTAAATGGCAGAGACGAATGACCTACCGGCCGACTTGTCTATATTTGAGAACTATCTGGCTGGCCCTTGCCATCAGCTAATTGTGACTAAATGAGAAACCTCGCCGCACGGGGCCTCTTTAATTTGTTCCGGAATTGTCCTTTCTTTCAGAAGGATACTGCCATGAAAGAAATCCTCCCCCGTGTCTGGCACTGGAAGACCTTCCACGAAGGCATCCAGGCCTATGTCCATTCCTACTACACCAACGCCTCCGACCCGCCGGTGCTGATCGACCCGCGCGTGCCCGCGCAGGGCATCGAATGGTTCGCGGCGCGCGGCGCGCCGCAGCACGTCTACCTGACCAACCGCCACCACTATCGCCACAGCGACCGCTTCGAAGAGCGTTATGGCGCGCAGGTCTGGTGCCACAAGGACGGCCTGCACGAATTCACCCGCGGCGAAAAGGTCAGGGGCTTCAGCCATGGCAAGAGCCTGCCCGGCGGCGTCCTCGCCCTCAAGGTCGCGGCGCTATGCCCCGAGGAAACCGCGCTCTACCTGCCGCTGCACGGCGGCATTCTGAGCGTCGGCGACGCCATCGTGCGCGAGCGGGGCAAGCTCGGTTTCGTGCCGGACGCCTACATGGGCGACGACCCGGAAGGCGTCAAGCAGGGCCTGCGCAAGGCATTCCTGAAACACCTGCGCGAACGCGAATTCGACCATCTGCTGTTCGCCCACGGCGCCCCCTGGATCGGCGGCGCCCGGGTGGGCCTCGAAAAATTTCTGGCGGATAGGGAATGCCCGGGGTGCTAGCCAGGCCGGATCACCTGCCACGCGTACGCCGCCGGCTGCCCGCATAAAACAGCGCAAGCAGCCCCACGGCAAGCAGCGCCATCGTTCCCGGTTCCGGAACGGATTTCGCAAAGGCGGAGGCGATGACGGCATCGGCCGCCGTGGTCGGATGAAACGAGTCCCAGAAAACATAGCTGTCGGGATTGGCGCAGGGCGCACCTGGGAGCGAGGGCAGGCAGGCGTCCTGCGAATTGGAAAGCCCGTACTTGGCAGGATTCAGGACCACATCGTTGAGGAAGGAATAGGTGTCGAACTGGATGATGTCCGCAGCCGGGAACAGCTGGTCCAGACTCCCCAGCTGGATGGCAAGCGTCGAATTGAAGACGGTGGAAAACGCGTGGGCCTGCGTCTGCAGCCCCACGCTCTGCACGAAGGGCGTGAGGCTCAGATCCGGCAGGTTGGGGACAAGAATGTGTGCCGCGCCGGCCGTCGCCAGCGCCCCCACATAGTTCGCGATGTTCTGCGCAGCGAGGATGGGGGAATCGAGCGTGAGAAAGTCGTTCGCACCGCCCCATACGAAATACAGGGCATGGGAGTCGGCCACCCCGCCCGACGCAGACAGGTACATCCCGAGTTGCTGACTCATCCCGGGCAATCCATACAGTCCCGCATGGGTGGCTGTGCCGCCGTCACCGAAATTTCCGAGACCCGTGGTGGCGCCCGAAACGGCAAAGTCCTGGAAATTCGCGGGGGTGGCGCCCCCCGGCAGGATGGAATTCGCCAGACGTTCCACGGCGACCGGCCCGTTGGAATAGCGCCCGTCGTAATAAGGCGGACACGGGTGATAGGGATCGCAGTTGCCGCCCAGCAGCTTGTAAATGCTCAGAACGGCGGAAGGGCTGCCGCCTGCGTCCGACAGGCTGTCGCCAAACGCAACCAGCCCGGTGTAGGGCATGGCCCAGACCTGGGTGGCGGTCAGCAAAAAAGCCAGGAAAGACACCACGGAGGCCAGATTTCTCTTCATGCTCATTCACCCTTGCAATTGGGGTCGGAAACGGTAAACGCCATGCCCGGCAGTCCGGGCGGGATGGCGAAGGGAAGGGGCGGCAGTACTCCCAAAAAAGAGCCAGACGAACTGTCTGGCTCCTGTTTTCATGGCACGGCTGTTCGCTTACCTGCCGCCCAGATCGTCGATGGCGTCCACCACGATGCCGGTGCCGACCGCGATCATCAGGATGTCGCTGGCGACGCGAACGTACTGGTAGCCGGCGGGCGGCACGCCGAGGCTCACCACGACACGCGGCGGCAGATCGTAGGTGACCACGTCGCGCGGCAGCGGCCGCCCCATCTGCCATTTCCGGGCCTGGCCGGGCGGCATGCAGCCGTTGTGTTTCTTCGCCAGTCCCGGCGGGCAGTTTCCGTGCCGGAAGCTGTCCTGGTAATACTCACGCACGGCGGCACGCTGGTGATCGCCGAAATACATGTTCACCCGGACGTCGCCGCGGTCATCTCCACGTTCGTCGCGGCGGTCTCGCGAGTCGCCGCCGCGCGGCCCCGCGTCGCGCCAGTCCGGTTTTCCATGCCCCGCCCAGTCCGGCTTGTCGGCAAAAACCGGGCTGGCGACAAGAATGCCGGTCGCGATCAGGGCCAGGACGAATTTTCTTTGCAGGGAAGCGCGCATGCAGGTTCTCCAGTCGTTACGTTTCAGAGGGCTCCCGCAGGCATCGGACACGACCTCACACGGGGGACCATTGCACATCTTCCTTAATCTTAGTGAAGGCGTGCCTGTGTGCCAACTTGCATTGGGCGTGGCAAAGGAAACGACGACCGCCCCGAAGGGCGGCCGCGACATTCCATCAACCCGCATGGCAGGTTAAACGTTCACATTCCTCCGAGTCGCTTGGCAAACGAAACCGCATACGCCGGGGAACGGAAAAGCAGGATCGGATCGTTCGTCGGTGCGATGCCATCGCTCATCACCAGCGGATCGAAGTTGATCTTTTCGCACTCGGCGCCTTTCTGCGGCATGGCCGAAGTGAGAGTCAGCGTACCCGCCTTGAACTGCTTCCGGTTATCGGGCCACGCCACGGTCGGGTTGTCCACAGGATCGCCCGGTTTGCCAATCGACACCAGCATGTCCCAGCGCACCGGCCCCTTATGGGTGCGATCGATCAGCGCCCGCTCGAGGAAATTCGCGGGCGCAGTTTTCAGTTCGGCATCGGACAGCCGCTTCTCGCCATCCTCCGGCACAAAGCGCCAGCGCACCAGCGTGATCTTGTTGTGGCGGTTGATGAACTTGAAGGTATGGATCCCGAAATAAGCGCTGGTCGCGTAGCTTGCCGGCGGATTGTTCTTCGCCAGGAAGGCCGCCTGCGCCAGGCTGTCGGGATGCGTTGCCTGGAATGCCTTGATTTTCTCCGGGTCGGGCTTGCCGGTCGCCGGATCAGGTTTCATCGCGATCATCTGGTCGAGAAACGTGCGGGGCTGACTGGCGCCGAAGACCGGCGTGTTCAGCATCGTCATGTGCTGCAGGTTGCCGTCCGGAAGCCTGAACTCCAGGGCCATGCCACGGGCGTTCCTGGCCGTGTCCGGCACCTTGGGGTTGCCGCCGGCCAGGGAAAAGCGCGCCACGACCGGAATGGGCTTCCCCGAAAACAATAGCGAACGCGAATAGGCCGCTGCCTTGGGCGATCCGACGAACTCGCCCACCGCACAGGTCCCCTTGGTGTGATTGCGGCGTTCGCCCGGCGTGACGCCGAACGTCCCCTCGATCGCCGTGACCACCTGATCGGCAGTCACCGCCTCCTGCGCCGCGTTGGCCAGCGGAGCGCCGAGCGCCACCACGCCGGCGAGTAGCCATTTGATCTTCTGCATTTTCATTCCTCTCGTTTGTTGGATGTGGGGTCGTCAATCGCATCCGACTTGCCCCGGACATGGACTGTCCTCATCCCGAAAGGTGCAACGTACGTTCGTACCGGGTAGCTGCTGCCGGCCGGCCTGGTCAGAAGATGTTGAAGAACCCGTCCAGGAAGAATCCCAGCCCGGTCAGGCCAACGGGAATGGCCGCCCACCAGATTTTCTTGTTCTTCATCAGCCCTGCGATGGAGTTCAGCAGGATGGCCACCTGCAGGAAAATGACGGCGATGCCGAACGGCTTGCCATGCAGCTTGGCGTTGTCGCGCTGGCTTTCCAGATCGCGGGCCTTGGCCTCGATCTGCTTCTTCTCGCGGGCGTAGCGCTCGATCTTGGCCCGGTCGTCCGCGATCTTCCTGGCATAGGCGTCGGCGACCGCACTGCCCGGCGGCAGGGTCATGGCCTGCAGGGTGAACTGCTCCACCTGGAGTTCATGCAGATGCTGCTTGGTGCTCTTGGCTTCGTAAAAGGACCACTGATCGGAGGCCAGGGCCTGGTTGATCACGCTCTGCGTCGAATAGGAGCCGCCCTTGAAGGTCGAGAGCGTGGCGCATACCGCCAGGATCACTGTGGCGAGCGCCATCCGGTTGAGCCAGGGTTCTTTCTGCTCTTCTGCCATATTGAATTTCCGTTAAACGTTGGTATTGATGGACGACATCGCAATGGGGACGGCCGCGGCCGTTTTCAATGGTGACCTCGGCGTTCAGGGATGCGCGTCGCGCGGTCCTTCACTGCAGGTTTCCGGCACGTCATCCAGCCCCTCCCGATCGTGACTGAAGCGCACCTGCCGGCCTGCCCTGCTCGCGCTGATGCGAATGACGAAGATGCTGTCGAAGTCGCGGTCCTCCCATGGCGGCACCTCATCCGGATTGCCGCCCAGGCGGGTAAGTAGACGTCTGGCCAGCAATTCGCCCAGATGGTGTTCCCACGCCACCACCTGCGTTCCTGCCGGGGCCGCGAGCAATTGCGCGGCAAGCGGGTCGATGTCGGTCATCCCCCACTCGATGTTGACCGGGAGGCCGGCACGGATGGCCAGGGGTTCGATGGTCGCCAGCGGCCGGACATAGGCATAACGAATCCCCTTGTCGGTTTTCAGCAAGGCAGGATTGGGGGCATAGATTGCCACCGGATTGCCGTAGCGGGACAACAGCAGGGGCGCGAGCGCCAGCGAACGGTTGAGTCCTTTACACGTCAGTTGACCCAGGCCCTGGGCCGGTTTCTCGCCATGGCGCACGATGACGATGGTGGCGGTATCCGCCTGGACGGACGTACATGACATCGCCATCCAGACGAACACGAGCGGGGCAATGCAATTCGACAGTTTCACGGAATCTACGTTTCAAGGCCGGGGCGGGCGTAATCATACCTGCGGGCCGAGAGATGGCATGCACCTGCCCATTGAATTTTGGAATCGGTCTGCAGGGTTTTATGGGAAGTGCGTTCCTGGCAGAACGTCCCGATCCGCGCGCCGAGGCATTCAAATGGCGCGGCGCCGGACGGCGGGTTTCAGCCGCCGCATGACAAGCAAGGCAAGGCTGCCCGCCACGACAAGGAACAGCGACCCGGGCTCGGGAATGGAACCCGAGGCTGCGGATTCACCGGTAAGCGAAAACACCGCGTTGAATGTAGGGGCCGGCGAACCCCCGACAATGTCGGTCCCCACCCGCAGCCAGTCGGGGGCCAGGAAGTCGTCGCGCGTCCATGTTTGCAAGTCCGTGCTGCCTGGGGGAAACGGAGTCCCGGGTGGCACGATGGGTCTGGGCGCCGACAGCCACAGGAAATCGCCGCCGGTGAGTTCAACCAGGGGCACGAAGAAATAATGGCCTGCAGCGAGGTCGAACGGCGTCACGAAGTTGACGGCAAATTCGACTTCCGAGCCGGTGACGGCCCCGTCGCCCCCCGTCATCGGGTTCGGAAGTGGATGGATCCCGCCGGGCAGTACGGAATTCGCCACGGTGAAACTGCCAAGCGACGAAACGGAGAAGCCGAGACCGCTCCCGGTGCGGGTATCGAAGGCCACGTCCGCCGGGGAGTTGACGCGGGTCGGGACCATTGAAGTGCTGAACGTCGGCGCACCGGAGGTGCGTCCGACGTCCGAATCACTGGGAAAGACGCGGTAGATTTCAACGCCAACCGAACCGATGTCTGCGGTCGTTGCACGGCCGGTCAGCAGGCCGGTGAAGGTCGCACTGCTGATTTTGGTTTGCTGGCTGAGCACGAAGTCATCGGCCGACTCGATCCCGAACAGGCCCGCGCTCGCCGGGCGCGATGCGGTGCCCATCTTGCCGTCGGGATTGCCGGTACTGAAGAAGAAGGGGCTTGCTGTCGCGGCAGATGCCGCCAGCAGCAGGAATACTGCATGGACCGAGGCCAGACATGTCTTGCTGTTCATGGTTCTCTCCTCTTTTCCGGCGCGCCGGGATGGCGCGACGAACAGAAACCAGATGCAAAAAACATTCCATGCTCGTAAAACAACCGCTTGCCGGAAGGGGTGGCGGCAATATGTCAAAAATTCCGACAGCGAATCCTCCCGACGGTACAGCCCTTACTCGATCAGGGGCGGGTAGAGCCTCGCTGCAATCATGATGAAGACGACGAACACCGTCCCCAGCACCGTGAAGTTCATGGGCAGGCTGTGCGTTCCCTACCCGCCTTCGATCATCTGCACGCGCGGGGCATCGACCAGGTAGGTCAACGGGTTCGTCCGCGCCACGGTCCGCAGCCAGTCGGGCATCAACGACAGCGGCTCGGTGCGGAGGGGAACGTGCATCGCAAAGGCGATGCGGTAAATGATGCCGTCTGCAGCAGGCCGAAGCTTCCGCCGTAGGGCACCACCAGATTCACCCGGTAGGCCGCGGTGAATGCGCCGAAGCGTCGGGTCAGGTGAAAGGTCTCGATGGCGCGATCACCGGCTGCGTGCTGCGCGACGTTTGCTGCATCGGTCATGACACTGGATTCCCTCTCACCGCCGCCGCATTCAAACCGGACCGGCCAGCCCCCGCACCGCAAGCCCCGCCAGCGCCAGCACCCCGCACGGCGCCCATACCCAACGCATCTCGGAGCGCAGCACACGGAGGCCACGCCGCGAGAAAAGTTCGGACGGGCGCAGCGGCGACACCTCGATCACCCGCCACGGCAGGAAATACCGCCGGCTGGAAAACGGCGCAAAGAGCGCGATGCCGAGCCCGCCATTGGTCAGCGCATCCAGCAGCCCGTGCGACGCCGCGCTCGGCAGCAACACCCAGAACGCGATCGACACATCCACCCCCAGCGCCGGCGCGAGCAGCGCACCCACGTCCGCCAGCGCCACGGCAAACGGCAGCGAGTGGGTGATGCCGCGATGGCCGAACGGATGATCGTAGGGAATGCCCAGCCACAGTCCCAGCGCGTCGAGATCGGGCAGCACCGCGCAGACCAGCGCCAGCGCCATGAGCCCCGGCGGCACGATGTCCGGGCCCAGCGCCACGCTCAGCGCCAACGGTACGGCAAGATGGGAAAGCGGCGTCGCCAAGCCCGTCATCCACGCCTGGCGTCAGCCGGACGATGCGGATTACGGCTTACGCCCGGGCTCGGCGCAGCGAATGATCGCCGCGTTGGTCTTCAGCTTCAGACAGCGGCGCATGTCGCGCCCCTGCCGCTGCTTTCCCATATATCGATCATGGCTATCCCGAACGTCCGTCCTGGGTTGGACCTGATTGCTGTCCGGGGCCTGGGCCGCGTCGGAGGCGGCCGCCGCGCCCGGCTCGGTGTCCTGCCCCCATGCAACACCCGCCGCACACAGCAGCAGCATCAACCCGATTTTCATTTTCATAAGGCCTCCTTGAATACGTGGAATACGTGATGATCGCGCACGCCCGGAAACGCGTGCCGGGACAGCAATGCCCTTCCAATGGTGATCGGAACCGGCTCCGCTCACCGCTCGCTACGCCCCGCTCGAGCCGCCTCCGAAGTCATGCCAACAGCCGCTGAATCCACCACGCCGCGCCGCCCACAACAGTCAGGCAGACCAGGCAGACAAGCAGAATCTTGACGAATTTCGGCATCCGTTCGTGAGGTGTCCCGGTTCGCTATTTCGCACTTCCGGCAGGATAGCCCACCGACTGCGCGAGGATGATGCGCTGATGCTTCGCCAACCCCAGGGCGGCGCCCAGCGCATCGCGATCGATCAGGCCGCGCACGACCACCGCCAGGTCGGCCGACGCGCAATAGAGATACACGTTCTGGGCAATGAAACCGGCATCGGCTGCGCTATAGAACGCCTTGTCTTCGGCGCCGGCCCCGCTCATCCGGTCGAGGTCCGCCACGTACACCAGGTTCACCGGCGCGGCCGCCACGAAGTCCTGCACGCCCGTCAGGGAACGGATGTCGCCCGTGACAACCTGCTTCAAGGTATGCGTCGGCGGATCGTAGCGGTAAGCGCCGTCTGCCATCGCTACGTACACGTCGATCTCGCGCCAGTCGTGGGCGGAAGGCGCGGTGCGTGCGCCCGAGTCAGGCCGGTTCACTCCATTGGCTGCCCACAACAGATTCGCCAGCACCTGCGGCGGCAACGCCCTGCCATCGAACTCACGCGTCGAATGCCGTGCCTTCAGCGCTCGCATCAGGGGGATGCCGCCCACCGTCTCGGGCGACGGCAGCCTGATCGCGCCCGTTTCCTGCGCCAGTCCCGTACCCATCGTGCTCATCATCAATACCCCCGCGATTCGCCAAATCCCCATGGCCGATTTCTTCCTGCGAAAACAAGCTGGTCATTTCAATCTAGCTGCGCATCGACAGGGAGCAAGCCGCATCGGGATAAAACCGCCTATTTTTAAAGTCGATCGACCCCGAGGAGAACGATGATGGCTGTTGTGAATATTGGTCACTACTATGCCGAGTGGATGCCCTCCGGCTCGCCCGACAAATCCGGCCGCGGGCGCATCATCCTGCGCAGCGCAACGCGCCTGACCGAGCTGTTCCGCCTGACCAACCTGGGTTCGGAGGACTACCGCAACCTGCTCCACATGCTGCAGACCGAAAAGCCGGTGTTCTGGGACACCGAGGCAGGCTGGCTGCGCACCGCGCATCCGCAGATGCACGATGCCGAACCGGTTGGGGAGCAGGAAGGCAACTAGGGCGTGTTAACACGCCCGAAGAGGATTGCCCGATCAATCCTGCCGGAACGATCAGATTGCGCGTGTGCCCTTGCAGTCGGGGTAGCGCATGCAGCCCCAGAATACCTGGCCTGCATTCGCACCGCGCTTGGCTTTGCGCTTCACCATCCGGCTCTGGCATTCCGGGCAGAACGGTGCGCCTGTCGTCATCACGCTCAGCGGGTCCCGGAAAATCCGGGCGGGCGGCACGCTCACGCCGCGAATCAGCGCATGCAGCGCCTTGCCATCCATCAGCTCGACATTCTTGCCCCGGGCAAACGCCCGGGCCTCATCCGTGAACACGCCGGACGTCACTACGAACCCGCCGGTTGCACCTTTCGCCGCCATCACGCCATAGAGTTCGCGTACCGTGTTCACCCCCACCTTGAGGGCACGCCACTGCTTGCATTGCACCAGGAAGGTCTCGCCTTTCATTTTGAGCACCAGATCGACCCCGCCATCGGCACCGCCGCCCCCCGTCTCGGTCACCGCGTAGCCCTTGCGCAGGAAGGCTTCGCCCACCAGCGCCTCGAACTGCCGCCAGCTCATGGCATTGAGCGCCCCCCAGTCCGGACTGCCCGCCACCCGCGCATGCAACGCGCGGCGCGTGGAGCGCCCATAGGCCGACACGACAGCCCCCACCAGGAAAACGAACGGCAGCAGATACTGGCCCAAAGCGGCCAGCGTCTTGACGAGCGTCTGGCCTGCGAATGCGCCCATTTTTCCGGGCTGGGCGACCGCCGTCACTTCGGTGGCGGCCACGCTGTGCAGCCCGACATACGCGGCAACCGCGAGCAGCACGCCCGCCCACCACGGCAGCTTGCTGCTTAGCTCGATCCAATCTTCAACAGGGCTTTGTTTTCGGCGTGCCAATTGATCGTCCCGTCGGGTTGAACATAGTGTGCGGGGCCATGCGCGCTATTTCAGCAAGCGGTCCCATTCCTCGATCGGGATCGGCTTGCAGAACAGAAACCCCTGATAGGCCAGGCAGGCATTCTGCAACAGAAAATCCCGTTGCGCCTGGGTTTCCACCCCTTCGGCTATCACCTGCAAACCCAGCGACCGGCTCATGGCCATGATGGCCCGCACGATGGCGGCATCGTTCTGATCCTCCGTCACGTCGCGGACGAAGGATTGATCGATCTTCACCTGATCCAGAGGCAGACGCTTGAGGTAGGACAGGGACGAATAGCCGGTGCCGAAGTCATCCAGACAGAAGCGCACCCCCAGCGCATTGAGCTGCTGCATCCGGCTGACGACCAGATCGACGTTGTCGAGTACCACGCTCTCGGTCAGTTCGAGCTTGAGCCGGGTCGGATTGATGCCGCTCGCAACCAGGCTGTGGTGCACCGTGGCGACGAAGTCGGGCTGGTGGAATTGCCGGGCACTGACATTGACCGCCATCTGCAGCGACCGGGTGCGCGGATCGCGTTCCCAGGCCTTGAGCTGGGCGCAGGCCGTATCCAGCACCCACTGGCCGATGGGCAGGATGAGTCCGGTCTCCTCGGCCAGCGGGATGAACTCGGCCGGGGAAACCAGCGGCTGGTTCGCCGGCAACCAGCGAAGCAGCGCCTCGGCGCCGATCAACTCGCCGTGCTGATTGATCTGCGGCTGGTAGTAGAGCCTGAACTCGTCCTTGTCCAGAGCCTGGTGCAGCGCCGCCTCCATCCCCATGCGCGAGTCGATGGCCGCCTGCATGGCCGGGTTGAAGAACCGCACCGCATTGCGTCCGGCGCCCTTGGCCTGGTACAAGGCGACGTCGGCCTGCTTCAGCAGCATGTCGACTGATGCGTCCTGCCCCTGGAACAGGGTCAGGCCGATGCTGGTCGCGCCGTGATATTTCGTTTCGTTGATGCTCAGGCTATAGGGCTGGTTGAGTTCGAAGCGCACCTTCTCTGCGATGACCTCTGCCTCGTTGGCCGCGTGCTGCTCATCATGGCCCAGGCCTTCCAGCACCACCACGAACTCATCCCCGCCCAGGCGACACACGACATCTTCCTGGCGCATGTGGGTGACCAGGCGCTGGGCCACCTCGACCAGCAGGCGGTCGCCGACATCGTGACCCTGCGTGTCGTTGAGGGTCTTGAACTGATCCAGATCCAGGATCAGCAGCGCGCCGAACTCGCCGCTGCGATGGCTGGCGCTCAGTGCCTGGCCCAGCCGATCCATCAGCAGGCGCCGGTTGGGCAGCCGGGTGAGCGCGTCGAAATAGGCCAGGTTGCGGATCTGCTCCTCCACCCCCTTGCGCTCGGTGATGTCGCGCACCAGGCCCAGCACATACGCCTGCCCGGAGAATTCAAAATAATTGGCATTGATTTCCACCGGGAAAGCATTCCCATCGCTGGCCTTGTGCCGACTCTCGAACGTCATCGTCTTCTGGGTCTTGAGCTGCGCCCAGAAAGCCTGCCACTGTTCCGGCTGCGTCACGTCGCCATCGATATCGATCACCCGCATTTTCAGGAGCGACTCACGCGGCAGCCCAAGCGCCCGGCACGCTTCATCGTTCACATAATGAAAGCAGCCCTGCTCGTCGGCCAGGTAGGCGGCTTCCTTCACGTGGTTCAGCGCAAAATTCACCAAGGTCAGCTGCCGGCTCGCGTGCTCGCGTTCGGTGATGTCGCGTGAGATGCCGAGCACGCCGAGTATCCTTCCATCCCGGTCGCGCAGAGGTGTCTTGAGCGTTTCGAGCAGAACGCGCGCGCCGTCGTTGGCGAACGTGACCCATTCCTCATTCTTGAGGAGATGCCCTGCCGCCATGACCGCCTCATCCTTCCGGCGGAAAAAACGCGCCAGATCGGGGGGGACGAAATCGAAATCGGTCTTGCCCACGATGTCCGACTCGTGCGCTCCGAAAAAACGTTCGAACGCCGAGTTGCACATCCGATAGGCGCCCGCCGCATCCTTGAGCCACACGAGGTCCGGGACGGTACGCAGGATCAGGTTTTTTTGCTGCTCGCTTTCTTCCAGATTGCGGGTGACGATTTTCAGCAGATCATGCTCCCGCACCAGCGTGCTCTGCTTGAGCATTGCCAGGATGACGACGACCAGCGCGCCGAGGTCGACGGTGTAACTGACGACATGAGGCACGCCTACATGGGGGTCGGACAATTTGACCGCAACGCCGGATAACACCACGGCCATCAGCGGCAGCAGACGCAGGAAGCCTTCGCACCATCGCTCCCACAGGGCATTGCGGGAGGATTCGATATGCCAGGTCAGCATCGCCAGCCCCATCCCCGTCACCGAGAAGGAAAACAGGCTGTTGAACCAGGTTCCGTCGATGGTCACGCCGTCCAGCGCCATCAAATTCCAGACCATCCAGCAAATGCCCGTGACCTCCAGGGACACCAGGAGCAGCCAATAGCTCCAGGAAAATTTCAGACGCAGGGTTGGCACGGCAATCAGGCCGATGCAGGCCGCTGTAAACAGGCTGACCGGATACGCCACCAGCACGGCCAGGGGCAGCAAGGCCATCTCTCCGCGCCTGGGCAGATACAGCACCAGAACCAGGGTCAGGGCGGCGATGGCCAGGGTTGCGGCATCCAGCATCAGGGTCTTGCGCTGGACACGGTCGGCCAGCCGGAATGCCTCGATCAGCAGACCTGCCGCGACAGAGGGCCCCAGCCACAGATAGAACAGATCGGACGGCGACGGGAACCCGCTGTAGCCGACGGCCGCTTGCACATCCCAGATGATCTGGCCGGTCGCGTAACCCGTCAGGCCGATCGCCATCCAGCGCAGGCCCCGGGCGCTTTCCGCCGGCGCCGAGCGCTGGCCGATCCAGGCCAAAACCGCCGCCATGACGGTGCCTGCCGTCCAGTGCAGATTGTCGAAGAAGCGGACCCAGTGCACATCCTGCGCGAAACGGATGCCCACCACGCCGGTCAAAAGACCCGTCACGCCAGCGGTCAGCACCAGCCACGCAGGTGACCACGGGGTGGTCGGGCTATCCTGACTCATCGACCGAACAATCCCCCGATTCCTGTGGCGGCAAGGCAAGCCCCTCCGCCGATTTCCCGCATCGTGTTGCGACTCGACATCGCCATGTGTTCTTGCTCCCTGCGGACGACAGCCCTGCCTGCCACCGGTACCGCGCAGCCGGCCAATCCATGACCAATGGATAAAACCATATCATGGGAATGGGATTTTGAACGCACCGGGGAACAGGCAGGCCCAAGGAATGGAGGCGCCACGACCGCGGCCGGCATGAACTCATGCGGGGGACCCACTTGCCCAGAGGCCGGGCGCCCCGGCAAATACTCAATCGAGCACAGACAAGCCGGGACGCGAGGAGCCGGCGTCCGGCGATGCGTAGCGCCGGCCCGCCGCAGGCCGCGCTACAAGGCCCTGCCGCTGCGAATCACGCCCACCGCGATGCCTTCGATCACCAGTTCCTGCCGCGTGAGGTCGACCACGATCGGCTCGAAATCGGGATTTTCAGGGAGCAGCTGCACGGTGTGGCCGCGCTGCTTGAAGCGCTTGACCGTGACCTCGTCGCCGATGCGCGCCACCACCACCTGTCCGGCCCTGGCCTCGGCGCTGCGATGCACCGCGAGCAGGTCGCCGTCGAGGATGCCGATGTCCTTCATGCTCATGCCGCGCACCTTGAGCAGGTAATCCGCGCGCGGAGCGAACAGCGCGGAATCGATCTGGACATGCCGCTCGATGTTCTCCTGCGCCAGGATCGGGCTGCCCGCCGCCACCTGACCCACCACCGCCAGGCCGCCGCCGCCCGGCAGCCGGATGCCGCGCGAAGTGCCCGGCACCAGTTCCAGCACGCCCTTCTTCGCCAGCCCCTTGAGATGCTGCTCGGCCGCGTTGGGCGAACTGAAGCCGAAGTGCTGCGCAATCTCCGCGCGCGTCGGCGGCAGGCCGGTGGTCTCGATCGACTCCTTGATCAGATTCAGGATTTCTTCCTGGCGGCGCGTCAGGTCTCGCATGGGCATGTCTCCTATGACTGTATGTTTATACAGCACAACAGGCATGGGTTCAAATTGCAATTGTCGTTTTGTGGGTGCGCTCTAATATTCAAGACGCATTCATTCTTTTGCGGGGGTGCCATGTCCAGAACGTCCGAACTGATGAAACTGCCGGGGGTGGAGACCGCCGGACTGTTTTCCCGCAAGGGCTTTCTCGAAGAGTTCGAGGGCGTCATGACCGTAGCCGAGGCGTCGGAAATGGCGAACCTGTGCGCGGATGTCACGATGAACGTCGAACTGCAGGGACGCCTCCTCGGGCGCCTTGCCGACAAACCCGGCTGGGACGGTCATGGCTGGATCACCTTCGGTCCCGAGATGGCAATCATCGCGATCCGCGACAGCGCCTGCCTGGTGAAGGCCGGCCACGCCTCGTTCAATCAGCTGATCAAGACCATGACCGAGTCGGCTGGCCGCTAGCGCGACCCGACAAGACGGGAAGGAGGGCGATATGGCAACACTGGATGAACTGATGTCCTTGCCGGGGGCGTATGGCGCGATCGCGTTTTCCGACACCGGCGAGCTCGGCGAGATGCGCGGCAGCGTGGATCGCGACTTTGCCGAACTGGTCGCGCAGATGTGCGCCACCAACATGGCGATCTACCGCATGCAGGCCACGGGCTGGACGAAACTGACCGGCCAGGAGGGCTTCCTGCCCGAACGCGGGTTCGCCTTCATCGCCCTCGATCAGGTCGTGATGGGCATGAACGGCAACGCCGTGCTCGCGCGCCGGCAGGACTTCGACTACGACGCGGCCTACCGGCGCTTCAACGCCGCCTGAGCGGCCGCCCAAGGAGAACGCACCATGGTCGAGTTGGATAAATTGCTTCTGCTCAAGGGCGTCGTGGCCGCGCTGCGATTCCAGGACGATGGCGGCCTGGCCGAAGCGGCCGGTGACCTGGAGCACGTCAACGCCGAATTGGCAGCGGATCTGTGCCATGCGAACGGACGCTACATGCAGCACAACGGCGACATGTTCATGACGCTTTCCGGCCAGAGCGGGTGGACACCGAGCGGCTGGATGATGGCGGGCGACCAGCTGTCCGTCTGCGGCTTCTCGGATATGGCCTGTTTCGTTCGCAACGGCGAAGTCTTGTTCAACGACGTGTTCCGCGCCCTGGCGGAAATCAACGTGCCCAGCCTGCCCGAAAGCTAAGCCGCGACGCGGGCCTGCCCGCCCCACACCCTGAATGGCTGCCGCTCACGCCGCCGCAAGGCCCGTGAGCGGTCATCCCGTTTCCTCCCGACCGCCCTCCGAATACTGTATGGACATACAGCACATTTGCTGTATATTCATACAGTGTCGCTATCCCATTCGTAAAACGTCATGCGCGGGGGCCATCCCCGCGCCGGCGCCAGGAGAAACCATGATGAAACTCGGAAAGATCAGCCCCCTCGCCTTCAGCCGCATGAAGCAGCGCGGGATATCCATCGACGCCCTGAACGAACTGCTCGCCCGCGGCCAGGTCGAAAAGCAGTTCGACGGCGCACAGGTCGTGTACCTCGACAGCCCGGCCCCCGGCCCGTCCTGGGCCGGCCGCCCGCAACCCCGGCTGTATGCGGTGATGGATGCGGCGGGCGACGTGCTGACGGTGGAGAAGCGGGTGCGGGTCAGCGGCTAACCATCGCGCGTACTCGGCACAGCCGGCTCGACTGTCCGGGTTTGATGCGCGGGCGGGTACTATTAGCCCTCCACTTCGTATCGGCCGTTCGCACGCGCCGCTTAGTGCCGATGAACCGACCGCTCATTGATCGCCGCATCCGCCTCCCGGAGAACCCCCCGGGCACTCACCCTTTGAATACACCCGCCATCCCGGCCCTGCAGGACTGCATCGCACGCTACCAATCCGCCATCCCGGGGCTGTCTGGCATTGCAAGCCGACTGCATGGCTTGCCGAACGGTGCCGCGGGCGATGCCCCTTCACCAGCCGAAGCGGATGCACTCGATGCCCTCATCGATCTCTACGCGCAGTGCACCCCCCTGCTGGAACAGGCCATGTGGTTCGGCGCGGCAGATTTCCACCCGCTGCTGGCGAGCTACCAGGCCTTGTTCCGCGAACAGGAATCGCTGATCCGACTGCGCGCCAGCCTCGGTTACTCCAGAGATGCGCGCCATCGCTTCATCCTCGCCATCCCGGTGGCGGATCGCCCGCCCCACCTCAAGGCCTGCCTCGAAAGCATCCACCAGCTCTGCGCACTGTTCGACTACGGCGGCCAGACCGCGGGCGTGTGGGACAGGATCCAGGTCATCGTCAGCGAGGACAGCCGCGACGCAGCCAACATCCGCCGCCATCAGGCGCTGGTGGAGGAATACCGGGACAAAGGCCTGCAGGTCGCCTACTTCGGACTCGACGAGCAATACGAACTGCTGCACGCCCTGCCCCCGCAGCAGCGCGAACGGCTCGGCCACCTGCTCACCAGCCAGCCCCGTGACGCGTTCTATCTCAAGGGCCAGGCCGCCAACCGCAACCTCTGCTACCTGAAGTTTCTGCAGTTCACCGAAGACAAGGACGACACGCTGTACTACCTGGTCGACAGCGACCAGAGCTTCTGCGTGAACCGGCAGACCCAAGCCGGCGAAGAGGTGGTCTACGCGCTGAACTACTTCCACGCCATCGACCGCATCTTCCGCAGCACCGACACCCTCATGCTCACCGGCAAGATGGTAGGCGACCCACCCGTGTCGCCGTCGGTGATGGCGGCGAATTTTCTCGACGACGTCGCCGCCTTCTTCACCCGCCTGGCCGGCCTGCGCCACGAGGCGGCCTGCACCTTCCACGGCCTGCCGGCAGAACAACCGGGCGACGCCGCGTATCACGACATGGCCAAGCTGTTCGGCTTCAACAACGGGCCCACGACCTTCCCCTACGCCTGCCGGCTGCAAGGCGAGCACGACCATGGCGCCTGCCTCGCCGATTTCGCTCAGCGCCTCGACGCCTTCTTCTTCGGCGAGCACCTCACGCGCAAGACCTGGTTCAGCTATGGAAATGGCTTCACCCAGCTCAGCCCCGCGCGCACGGTCTACCCCGGCAACTTCATCGTCAACTACGCCGGGCTCAAGTACATCATCCCCTTCGGCCACCTGCGCCTGCGCATGTCCGGCCCCACCGCCGGCCGGCTCATCGCCGCCGAGATCGGGCCGCGCTTCGCCTCGTTCAACATGCCCAACCTGCACCGCCGCACCACAGACGCCGGGCTCGCCGACGACTTCCGCCCCGGCGTGGAACTGGCACAGCAAGGCATCGATCTCTCCAACGAATTCGAGCGCCAGTTCTTTGGCGACCTGATGCTGTTTTCCACCGAAGAGCTGGTCAGGCGGGCCGATGTGAACCAGCCCTTCGCCCGCGATGTGGTCGAGACCGTGATCGATCAGAAGGAAGCCGACCTGCTCGCGCTGTACCGGCAGAAGCACGACGCCATCGTCGAGAAGAACCGGCAGCTGAGCGACCTCGTGTTCAACTCCGGCCACTGGTGGCTGGGGTCGGCCACGCTGGCCGATGCCCTGCGTCAGGTGCGCGCCTTCATCGACAACATCGACCGCAATTTCGGCGCGCATGCGCTGGCCTGGCGCCAGATCCAGTCTGTCGAGCATCGCGGAGCGCGTCGCCAGCAGATCGTCGAGGCCTTGATGAACTATCGGGCCGAGCGCGATGCCTGGGATAGCTTGTTCTGACACAGGCCTGTCCCGAGCAAAGATGAAGGGCTCAGGACGAACAAGGCGTTGTGATCCCGTTGGTAGTGGCAAGGAGCGAGTCGCTGTGGTTCGACAAGCCTGTCCTGAGCTGCGTCGAAGGGCTCACTACGAACGGAGCTCGGGCCCGTAAGCAAATCTGCGCGACCAATGAACCCATCCAAACAATCCACGCCTAGCCCGTTCGTCCGTTCGACGGGCTCACGACGCAGCCTGAGCCAGCGGAAGGGTCGCCGCTCAGCGGCGGGGCACCCACCGGCGTACCCCTTGCGGGTGCTGTCGAAGGACTGTCCGGCGTTTCCTTATCGTTCCCCAAGGCAAACGGAATCCGCCGCCCTGGAAACAATCCACTCCCGGCATTCCCGATACGCCGCCTGCGCCGCCCGCAGCACCTCGTCCGGAATCGCAATATGCGCATAGTCGTTCCGCGCCCTGTCGATTCCGCCGCTGCGCATGCGCTCCGACGTATCCCCCCGGCGCGCCCGCCCCGTCTGGCTGAACACCTCATACCGCTCGCTCAACGGCGAATCCAGTTCCAGCCATGCCGTCAGCCGGGGCAGCAGCCGCTCCGGCGCGCGCTGCCACAGCTCCGCATCGAAATAGAAATAAGGCCAGTCGGTCGCCCCGCAGAAATCCGCAATCGCCCGCACCCGCTCCACGTAGTAGCTGGCCGCCTCGACCGGCGAGGCATACAGATCTGGATCCGGCTTCTGGCGGAACAGATGCACGATGCTGCGGATCGTGTGCGCCGGCTCCGCCAGTGCGACTAGTATCTTGAGTTCGGCCAGCCCAAGTCGATCGGGCTTCAGCACATAGTCGTTGTGCAGCAGCTTGTCGAAAAGGTAGCAGCTGTCTGGCTTGAACCCATCGCCTTGCAGCAACGCCCCCTGCTGCCGGTCCAGCGCGGACGCGTCTTCATAGCTGAGGTGCATTTCGTAATAGCCGTTGATCTGCGGATGCGAGCCGAGGATGTGCCCCGCCAGACTGGTATAGGCGCGCATGTGGCTCAGGAGGAAGATTCTGGCGTAGGGATCGGACAAGGTATTGATGGACAGGGCTCAGCGGAACCTAAGCCTCGCAATCCCCGAATTTCAGAACGCTTAGGTAGATGTCACTTTCCCGGGACTGATACTTGGACACCCTGCTGCTCCATCAGCGCTTTTGCCCGCGCCCTGATTTCAGCGGACTGGGCTGGCTTGCAACCTTCGATCTGCATGGAGGTCTGCACGGCCTTGATGACTTTCCTATTGAGGCTGGCGGTCGTCTTCATACTTTCCCCAACAATCAACCCGCCGGTCTTAAACATACGAATGTGGCTTCGGCGGGTGTTATCAAGGTTCAATTTTAACAGGCGCCGCTCCCAAGACGTTGGTTTAGCTCGGCCGCGTACCCGTGCAGTCCGGGTAGCGCGTACAGCCCCAGAACCCGTTGCCCGCATTCGCGCCGCGCTTGGCCGTGCGCCTCACCATGGCACTCTGACAAACGGGGCAGGCTGGCGTATTTGAGGTTGTGACAGCCTGTTTACCTGCAGCCGGCGCGCTCACCCCGCGAATCAGCGCATGCAGTGGGGTCCGTGAAAGATTCTGAGTTGGTACTGATCCCCGCTCAACAGCCCCATGTCCGGCGGCTGAACATTCTCGAAATCGACCAGGATATAAGTCAGTTCCATCTAAATTGGCGGGCTTCAAGCACCCTGCACTTCTATTGAGGTGCCATCCATATCGGCCAAAATCTCCCGAAACTGTTCCAGCGCCGCCTCCAGATCCTCCACGATCTCCGCCGCGATCACTTCCGGTGCGGGCAGATTTTCGGAGTCGGACAGCGATTCATCCTTCAGCCAGAAGATGTCCAGACTGGCCTTGTCGCGGTTGACCAGCTCTTCGTAGTCGTAGGCGCGCCAGCGGCCGTCTGGGTTGTCGGCCGACCACGTCGGCTTGCGATCATGCCGATTCTCCGGGTGGTAGCACCGCACGAACTCCTCCAGGTCTTCCCGCTTCAGCGTGTTGGTCTTGAGCGTGAAGTGCATGTTGGTGCGCAGGTCGTAGATCCACAGCTTCCTGGTCCACGGGGTTTCGGCGGCGGGCTTTTTGTCGAAGAACAGCACGTTCGCCTTCACGCCCTGGGCGTAGAACAGGCCGGTGGGCAGGCGCAGCAGGGTGTGGACGTCGCAGTCGTGCAAGAGCTTGCGGCGGATCGTCTCGCCTGCCCCGCCTTCGAACAGCACGTTGTCCGGCAGCACCAGGGCGGCGCGGCCGTTCTGCTTCAACAGTGTCTTCACGTGCTGGACGAAGTTGAGCTGCTTGTTCGAGGTGGTGGCCCAGAAGTCGTCGCGCTCGACGGTGTCGCGCTCCTTGCTGACCTTGCCTTCCTCGCCAACGATGGTGGTGCTGCTCTTCTTGCCGAAGGGCGGATTGGTCAGGATCACGTCGAAGCGCTCGCCGGGGTCGGCAGCCAGCGAATCGCCCACCGCAATCGGCTCGAACTCCTGGCTGCCGATGCCGTGCAGCAGCATGTTCATCGCGCACAGCCGCGCCGTCGCCTGCACCAGTTCCCAGCCCTTGAAGCTTTCGCCGCGCAGTTTCTTCTTCTCCGCCGACGTCATGTTGGGGCAGTGCTTCACCACATAGTCGTGCGCCGCCAGCAAAAAACCGCCGGTGCCGCAGGCCGGGTCGGAGATCGTCTCGCCCGGTCGGGGCGCCATGGCGTCGACAATCGCCTGGATCAACGGGCGCGGCGTGAAATACTGGCCCGCGCCGGACTTGGTGTCCTGCGCGTTCTTCTCCAACAGGCCCTCGTAGGCGTCGCCCTTCACGTCGGCGCTCATCGACACCCAGGTTTCCTTGTCGATCAGGTCAACGATCAGCCGCCGCAGCTTGGCCGGGTCCTGGAACTTGTTCTGCGACTTGTTGAAGATCAGGCCGAGCAGGCCTTTTTGCTTGCCCAGTTCCTCCAGCGTATGGCGGTAATGGTCGAACAGCTCGTCGCCATCCTTCTTCGTCAGGCTCGGCCAGTCATAGCCGGCTGGCACCGGGCTCTTCTGGCTGTAAGGCGGCCGGCTGCGCTCGTCGGCCATCTTCAGAAACAGCAGATAGGTGAGCTGCTCGACGTAGTCGCCGTAGCTCATGCCGTCGTCGCGCAGGACGTTGCAGTAGTTCCAGAGTTTCTGGACGATGTTGGATGGGCTCATGGCATTACTCAATATTTGGTGTCAACGAGAAAGCCGGTACGTCCCGGACAGGGATACCCGTTCTTATCTTTGTGTGGCTTCAATGCGGAATCGTGGGACTGCCGCGTAAATTTTTTTCCGCAGTATGTGCATTCAAACACGTACTTTGGCCCGTTATGCGTGAGCGAGTGTCTAGCCGTTCGAGGGCGGCTAGTCCCAGGTGCAAAATCCATTACAGCGCGGCTGGACACAGGTGGCACAGAAATCACACCACTGGGTGTCAGCTCAATCAGATATCGTGGAATGAATGACACCTGCGTCGCCTCGGCCCCCTGAATCCTGTCGACCCGGTAGGATCGCGGTTCTCCAGTCTCATGTTTCACGGCGTACAAGAGCAGATTGCCGTCCTGGGTTCGCCGCAAGGAATATGGCTCGATCAGCCTTCGGGTGCCTTGATAGGTCAAATCCACGCACAACCGGTTTGCGGCGGCAAAGCGAATAATCTCAAAAGGGATTGCGGCGTGCCACGCATGCGACATGGATGGCGGTCGCCACGTTTCATCCACCGCGCCCACCCCGGGTGTATGCATTTGAAGCGATGGCCTGGCGATTTTTTCCGCGACGCCATGCAACCAATCGAAAACGCCCGGAAGCTCCTGCCAGAACTGTTCGAATGCCGGCAACACCGGTAGTTGATGCGCCAGCATATTCCCCCACTCCGCTTCCAGTTCGAGCCGGGCAGGCTGGTTGTCAACGGTCTGCATCGTCGGCACATCAATGCCCTTGAATGCGCACTTCTGTTCCAGCGTACTGAACACCAATAACCGTTCTGGCCTGAGTTCGTCGTGACGAAACAGGTGGACCACATCGTACAAATCCCGCGGCCTCTCGCGTTCCGCCAAGGCACGAATTTTCTCTGCAAAAACCTCCTCGAAGGAATAGCAGCGGACACGGATGCCATCCGCCGGCCTGTCCGAATAGGGGTGGTGGACTTCTCTTGTTGCGGGCTCCAACACCAACAACTCGTCGTCGGTTAAATCCAGCTTGATACGTGGTGCATCCCCACGCCGCTGCATCGGGCCGCGATAGCCGACTCTCCCTTCTGCCGAGGCATTGCCGCGCGGATTCGCATAGACCTCGAAACGGATGCTATCGGCTGGCACCTCAATGCCCGCCTGGTCATAAATCCATTCGGATATCTGCTTGAAGGTCTCCAGAAGAAACGGCTCTGCAAGATGTTCTGGATTGGTGAGCGTGAAGTCGAGGTCTTCCGAGAAACGGTACGTCTCGAAGAAGCATTTCTTCAGGCACGTACCACCCTTGAACACCCAGCTTGGTCCGATCTCGGGATGCGCGGCAATACCGGCAAGCATCCAGCCGAGCACATAGTCCTTTTCAATCACATTCGGCGCGAGCCCAAACTCGCGCGAAAAATCCATGACTTCCTGCCGATCGATCAAGGCGCTACTCCCCCAGCCAGCGTTGTGGAACCCAGAGTCGCCACCGCGTCACCAGTTTGTCCGTTTCCAGTGAAGGATCGAGCTTTGCATTGCCAGTGGTCAGCCGTTCACGGCACTGTGAAATTGCGTCCAGGTCAGCGGGCGAAAATTTTTCCAGCAAAAAACCAAGCCGTTTGAAAACCGCCCCGTTACCCAGCCGGTTTGCGTATTCGAGCAGCAACGCGAGGTCTTTCTTTTCTGACTTGAGGTAATTCTTCAGCATGTCCACCGTCGAGCGTATCCCCCCGCCCAGTTGTGGGTCATTCAACATATCCAGCATCGTCCGAGTCGGGTCGGAAACGTCGACTTTCACCTGCCCCCGCCACACCGACTTAACCCCAAACAGGGCCTTCTCCTGCACCGAACGCAGCAGAAAATCGGTTTGTTTGATAGTCGGGCTCCGATCCCTGGGACGCTGCACAGTCAGCACCACCACCGTGCGGAAAATCTGCTCCGTCAGGTCCCAATACTCGGCAGCGCTCCAGCCGCCAATGTAGCAAGGCCCATAAAGCTGCGCGGCAATCACCCATGCGTCTTCCAATGGCACATCCGAGGTCCTGGACTCCAGCGGCACCGGCACATAAAGACCGCGACGAACGCGCGACAACCAGCCTGCTTTGGCCCATCGCGCCAGCATTTTGGCCGTGGGTGTCGCAGGCAGGCGAAGAACCTCGGCCGCTTGCGCAACCGAAACCGTGCCCTTCGTCGCGCGTAATACTGCCGACAAGCGCTCCCGATCTGCTTTTCCTAAGCCTTTAAGAGGTTCCATGTTTCATACTCAAGGCGCCGAAATTCATCTTTAAGAAGATCATTGGCACACACAATATACTTTTTAGGGGAAAAAAACTATATTAATATGACAGCAGTTCATCAATTAGATGAATTATTACTCTTTATGTACACCTACTCCTGCTGCGGCGCCTTGAACAGCTGATTGATTAGGTCGGCACAAATGGCAAGCGTGCCAAGCCCACCAGGGCGCACTGTCTTGCTGCCATGTGCAAGATCGTTGCGAAGGTACGGCATGGAATCAAACAACATCTTGCAATACCGCTGTGCATCCAGCTCTTCTGGAGTTGAAGACACACCAAGTTGGCGCCGCCATTCCCATTCTTGGTCCATCGCCTCGCGTTCCCGCCGAACGTTGGAAAAACCTTCGTCGACAATCCAGCGGCGTTCAATGGCAATTTTTAGCAATGGCGCCAAGGTTTTCGCACGCAAAGACTCCTTCCTTGCCCGTTCCTTCAACGCCATCTCCGCCGTGGAATACGCGTGCAATTCGGCCACGGGGATAAAGCGATATACGAACCACGCATACAAGAGGAGATTCTTCGCCGTTTCGAAATGCTCTCGAATGTATTCGGGTACGCTAGGTGTTAAGGAGATTGCCACAATTGCGGCATGCCGTTCCGGCAACGCAACGGGACGAAAGCTGAAATCGACTGGGTTGGGGTAGCCAAAATTTGCCCACCGTTCATCCGGTTCGGTTACTTCCTCAAGCGGCTTCAGGATATCCATCATGCAAAATCATTCGTGAATTGAAAGCTCGGCTCAAAATTGACTGTCTCAGACGCTCGGCGCGCTGGAGGTTGGCGTCCACTTGGGCCTCGGTTTCGCGCAGGAGGGAGAGGCGGCGGTCGACTTCGGCGACGATGCGGTGTTGTTCAGCGATCGGCGGTAACGGGAATGCGATTGAACCAAACCGACCAAGGCTGACCTTTAACTGAGCAACACCCTTTGTGATACCGAGTATCTGTTTGTGTACTAAGTCAGATTCGATTGCATACGCGAAAAACTGCGTCGGCACGAAGTTACCAAGCCGCAGCTTGACGCAATCCGCTGTAATAACTGCGGGCGGTCTGTGCGCAGGATAGATACAAACATCACCGGGTGGATCACCCATTTTGGTAACAAGTAGGTCACCCGCTTCGACCCAATGTGCGCGCAAGTCTTCTGCTTTCAGCTCGCTAACATAAATCGTGTCAGGTCCACCGAACATAGCTGCGCGGATGTTCCTCACAAACACCAAGGGCATCCCGGAGGTGGTGTAGTCGCTCACCTTGAGACTGCTACCAAACGGTCCAATTGCTAGTGAATACGGTTCACCCGCTGACATTTGCGCAGGGGATGCCCACACCCACCCCTCCGGCAATTCGCGCAGACCGGTGGAGTCGGGCGAGGCGGGTTCTTTGTATTTTCCCTTGCCTTGCCACTGGCTTCGTCGGGTTTCGAGGATGCGTTGCAGGAGTTGCTCGCCGGTCTCATGGCTGCGGCCTTCGCGGCGGGCGAGTTCGGCTTCGGTTTCGACGAGGCGGCCTTCGACGGCGGCCTTGAGGACGGCGGCTTTGTAGCGCTTGAGGTTGGCCTTGACGCGCTTGAGGTTGGCGACGGCTTCGTCGAGGCGGGAGAATTGTTTTTCGATTTCCGCGACGATGTGTTTTTGTTGGTCGAGGGGTGGATGCGGGATTTGAAAAGCGCGAATGTCTTTGGGGCGAACGGCTGGATATAGCGCCCCCTGAACAAGCTCGGACATTGCAGAAACAAACGCCTGGGTTTGAACGGCGTAGTACAGCCAACGCGGCTCAGTCCCTTCGGTAGCCCGCAACACGTGGAACCCAGTTGAACCCACTGCCCCATCAAGTTCGGCCGGCACGATTGCAACTGCATTCAGATTGGGCCGCGTCATTGACACCAACACATCACCGAATTTCAAACGCTGTTTGGCGCGGCTTGGCGCTGCTTCGACAGCAAGGGTCTTGTACTCGGTGATGCGTTTCTGTTTGTTATCGACGCTACTGATGTCGATATAGGTGAAATCACCTGAACCCAACGGACCACCTTGATCAACCTTCGGTACGGTGACTTCACCGAAAGGGACTGTGCCTGCACCGTTTCCAGGCCGAGTTAAAACGGCATATTCCGCGCGCATCTCTTCGGCCTTCATGCCGCCAAGCTCTCATTCAATTGCTCAATGAGACTGCTCAACTCATCACCGAAAAGCTGATACACCTTGCCCAAGCCGCCCTCCTGAGCGAATGGCGCGTATTCGAAATCGTCCGGCTCGATGCCGAGATTGGCGGCGATGTGGTCGCGGATCATTTCCAGCCAGCGCCGCTGGTCTGCCGTGAATTGCTTGCCTGCGCTTTCCTGCCCTGCCAGCCACGCCTTGAAGTTGACGTTGACGCGTTCAGGGAACGGCACTAGTTCGTTGTCCTGGTGGATGGCGAAGCGGACCAGCGACACCAGGTCGGTGAGGATGCGTTTGCCGCTGGCGCCTTTGACCTTGCTGGCTTCCAGCGCGGCGTAGGCCTGCCAGAGCTGGGATTCGTTCCACAGGTAGGGCGGCTTTTCGATGGCGTCGGCGAGTTCTTTCACAGCGTCGAAGGTAAGGCGCTGTTTATAGGGTTTGCTGTAGAGGATTTGCAGGGCGGTGATTTCGTCTTTGTGGTCGGCGATGAATTGCTCGAAGGATTGCACCAGGCCTTTGGCACGGTCGAGGGCGGCCTGGCTGAAGCCGGCTTCGATGACCTGGTCCTGGCTGACGTGGTCGATGGTGATTTCGTTTTTGGCCTTGATGTCGAGGATGAGTTGGCGCAGGGCGGGGTCGCAGAGGGGTTTGGCAGCTTTGATGCGGGCTTGGTTTGCTTGCCCTTCGACGGGCTCAGGGCGAACGGTGCTGCGGTCCGGGTCCAGGGATTCGACTAGCTGGTGGGCTAGGTCTTTTAGGCCTAGGCCGCCGCTTGCTACTCGAATCTTCGCATCGTCTTCGGCGCTGATGCGGTGTTCCATTCGGGCCAGGCGGCCGGCGATGCTGGTGATGACGTCGTCTTCGGTGTTGCCGAAGGCGACGGCTTGCAGCAGGCGCTCGAAGCTGACGCTGGGCTTTTTCTCCATGGGGCGGGCATCGGTCTTGTCCTGCTCGCACACGCCGACGGCGTCGATGATGACGAAGTGGTCCTTGGCCTTGGCGTCTGGGGTGACGGCGCGGAGGTCGTCGGGCTTGATGACGCGCACGCCGCGGCCTTTCATCTGCTCGAAGAAGCCGCGCGATTTGACGGCGCGCATGAAGAAGACGATTTCCACCGGCTTGATGTCGGTGCCGGTGGCGATCATGTCGACGGTGACGGCGACGCGGGGGTGGTAGCTGTTGCGAAAGGCGGAGATGAGTTCCTTGGGCGTGGCGCCGGTGGTGCGGTAGGTGATCTTCTGGGCGAAGTCGTTGCCCTTGCCGAATTCCTCACGCAGGATCTCGACAATGTTTTCGGCGTGGTTGTCGTCCTTGGCGAAGATGAGGGTCTTGGGCACTTCGGTGCGACCGGGGAAGATTTCGCTGAACAGCTTGTCGCGGAAGGTGCGCACGATGGTGCGGATCTGGTCGGGGGTGACGACGTCGCGGTCGAGCTGGTTGGGGTCGTAGGCGAAGTCGTCGTCGAGTTCTTCCCAGCGGGTCTTGCGGGTTTCGCGCTCGCGCTTTTCGACGTAGTAGCCGGCTTCGACCTTGCTGCCCGCCTCGCTGATGGCGGTCTTGATGCGGTAGACGTCGTAGTTGACGTTGACGCCGTCGGCCACGGCCATTTCGTGGTTGTATTCCATCACCAGGTTCTGGTGGAAGAAGCCGAAGGTCTGCTTGCCGGGCGTGGCGGTGAGGCCGATGAGGGAGGCGTCGAAGTATTCCAGCACCTGCGCCCACAGGTTGTAGATGGAGCGATGGGCTTCGTCGGTGACGATGATGTCGAAGGTTTCGATGGGGATGCTGGGGTTGTATTCGATGGGCTCGGGCTGTTTGAACAGCTTGCCGAGCTGGTCGACCGATTCGTCTTCCAGATCGGCCGGCAGGTCGCGGCCCTTGAGCATGGAATACATGCGCTGGAGGGTGCAGATGCAAACGCGGGCGGTGGTGTCGATCTGGTTGCCCTGCAGGCGCTGGACGATGTATTCCTCGCTGAACTTGAAGTTGTTGTAGGGCGAGACGTATTGCTGAAATTCCTTGAGCGTCTGGTCGGCGAGGTTGCCGCGGTCGACCAGGAACAGGATGCGCCGCGCGCCGGCGAACTTGATCAGCCGGTAGATGAAGGAAATCGAGGTGAAGGTCTTGCCCGAGCCGGTGGCCATCTGGATCAGGGCGCGCGGGCGGTTTTCCTTCAGGGATTGTTCGAGGTTGCGGATCGCGGTGATTTGCGCGGGCCAGAGGCCTTCTTCCTTGAGCGGCGGCATGTGTTGCAGACGGGCGAGGAAGGTGGCTGGGGCTTCTGCTGCGGCGCCCTGCCCCGGCTGCGCGGCCGGAGCGTAGTTCAGCCATTCGGCCAGCAGTTCAGGCTTGTGGAAGGCGAATACCGACCGCGAGCGCGGCACGGGGTCGAGGCCGTTGGTGAAACGGGTTTCGACTCCGGTGGACTGGTAGGCAAATGGCAGCGGGTTGCTCCAGCGCGGCAGGCCGGCGGGCAGGCCCTTGGTGTATTTGTCGGACTGAGTTTCGACGCCGGTGAGGGTAACGCCTTCTTTCTTGGCTTCGATCACCCCGGCGGCCTTGCCGTCCACATATAAAAGGTAATCAGCAAAACCATGGCCAGGGAGCGGAAACTCGCGGATAGCAACACCACGCGCGGCGTGGATGTTGGCTGCATCAGCGTCGCAGACGTGCCAGCCTGCCGCCTCCAGCAGCCCGTCGATATTCCCCCTCGCTTGTTGTTCTGGCTGCGGAGCCAAGACTTCCCCTCGTTTGTTATCAACCGAATCTTCGCACGCCAGCCGGGCAGGCGTATATCTCTTTGAGCGCGTAAAAACCCACCCCGGGTACCGCCGACATCGCCAACCTGCTCTATGAATATAAGGAAGACCAAAGACAGCTGGCCACGCTGCAATAAACAGGGGGAAAGATGGATTCGAATACGAATACGGTCAGCGCCGAGTTTTCCAGTGTGTTGCGGGACGAGATCGGGCGGCTGCGTCCGCAGGCGAACGATCCGCAGCAATGCCCGGAGGCGTGCGCCGACAAGGCGCAGCTGGTGGGGCTGGCCTTATCGGGCGGGGGAATACGCAGCGCGACGTTCTGCCTGGGGGTGATCCAGGCGCTGGCGCGGCTGCGGCTGCTGCGCGCGTTCGACTATCTGTCGACGGTGTCGGGCGGCGGCTATATCGGGGCCTGGCTGTCGACGCTGATTTTCCGCAGCCGCAGGCCGGGCCAGTCGGTGGAGGATGCGCTGGCGACGGTGGAGCTTGAGCTTTCGGGCGAAGCGCGGCCGTGGTGCGCGGCGGGCACGCCGGCTTCGGACTGCCCGCCGGAACATCCTTCGCTGCGCTTCCTGCGCCGCTACAGCAATTACCTGACGCCCAGGCTGGGGATGTTCTCGGGCGATTCGCTGGCGGCGATTTCCACGTATCTGCGCAATCTGCTGCTGAACCAGCTGATCCTGGTGGCGTTCTTCTGCGCGCTGCTGACGCTGCCCTATGTGATGCTGGGCTGGGGCCGCTGGCTGGCCGATCCGGCGAAGTTCGCGCTGGCCACGCCGCTGGCAGACACCGGGCTGCCCGTAATGATGGGCCTGGCGATAGGCCCGCTGCTGCTTGCCGTGGGCGCCTGCGCACTGAGCCTGATGCGGTTCCAAAAAGTCGACCGCTTCAATTCGAGCGGGCCGAGGTTCATCGTCGTCCTGATCGTGGTGCCCTCGCTGCTCTCGGCATGGCTGCTTGCACTGGCGCTGCAGGCGCATACCGCGGCTGCCGCGTATTCGCTGTGGGACTGGGTGAAGTGGACGACGCTGGTGTATCTGGCGCCCTGGCTGGTGGTCTTCTGGTTGAAGAGCGGGGTAGGCAAAGTCGCCCTGACCGCGCTGAAAAAGCTGCTGGCGCTGTGGGCGGCGCTTGGTGATCCCAAGCGACTGCGTGAGGCGATGGACGACTTGATCGAGTGGGCGGCGGGGCTGGTCCGTTTCGCCTGGCAGCTTCCCTGGACGCTGCTGGCGGGCGCGCTAGGCGGGGTGATTTTCTATTACCTGCGCAAGGGGGCCGGGAGTCTTCCCGAAGTGGGCGGCGTCGCCTACGCGACCACGTTCGGCACGCCACTGGTGTTGCTGAGCTATTCGGGCGTGGTGACTCTGCACATCGGGATGATGAAGCGGCTGTATACGGACCAGGACCGCGAGTGGTGGGCACGCCTCGGGGGATTTGTCGTTGAGGCGGCGGTGATCTGGCTGGGCGTGTTTGCGGTCACCCTGTATGCGGCGCCGCTGGTGAAGTGGCTGGCGGGGCTCGCCCTGGCCGGCGGCCTGGCCTGGGCGGCCAGCAGTATCGGCGGGGTGCTGCTGGGCAAGAGCTCGCTGACCGGTGGCAAAGGTCAATCAGGCGGGGGCAAGGTCTGGTTGAACAGGGTGGTCGTGGTAGTGCCCTATGTGTTCATCATCGGCCTGGCGATCGGGCTGGCGAGCGTGCTGCATGCGGTGCTGGCCACCCCCGGCGGACTATGCGACGCCTGCGTGCCGATCGGTGCGGCAGACCGGTTCGCGCCCATCCTGCATGCGTCCCTGTTCAATCTGGCGCGGGTGGACCTGACCGATGTGCTGTGGGTGGGCGGTGTTTGCGCGGCGGTGTTCGGTCTGCTGGGCTGGCGGATCGACATCAACCTGTTCTCGCTGCACGGCTTCTACCGCAACCGCCTGACCCGCTGCTATCTCGGTGCCACGCGCGTGGGACAGGCCGTGCCGACCAAGGTCGTGCGCAAGCCCCACCCGTTCACCGGCTTCGACCCCGGGGACGACCTGCCGCTGTCGGTGCTGCAGAACCAGCGGCCCTTCCCCATCATCAATGCGGCGATGAATCTGACCGGCGGCGAGGACCTGGCCTGGCAGACGCGGCGAGCCGCATCCTTCACCTTCACGCCCCGCTATACCGGCTACGAATTCTGGGATTCGGACGGCGACCGCATCGGCGCCTATCGCCTCACCGAAGACTACGGGGCCAACCAGTTTGTTTTCCTGAATGCGCCGGGCGGCATCCAGCTGGGCAATGTGGTGGCCACGTCGGGGGCGGCGGCCAATCCCAACATGGGCTATCACACGTCGGCCGTCATGTCGGCATTGCTGAGCGTGTTCAACGTTCGCCTCGGGCGCTGGTGCGGCAATCCGCGCCACCCCCACGCCTGGCGCAAGGCCAGCCCGCGTTTCGGCGGCCTCGCCCTGATCAAGGAGGTATTCGGAACGCTGAACAGCCGTTCCCGCTTCCTTAATGTTTCGGACGGCGGCCATTTCGAGAACCTCGGCATCTACGAGCTGGTGCGCCGGCGCTGCCACATCGTGGTGGCGGTGGATGCCGGCTGCGATCCGGACTACCAGTTTGAGGACCTGGCCAACGCCATCCGCAAATGCTGGACCGATTTCGGGGTCAGCGTCGAGATCGACCTTGCCGCGCTGCGGCCGCCCAAGGGCAAATCCAAACGCTGCGAATCGCACTTCGCGGTCGGTTGCATCCGCTATCCGAATGGGCTGCAGCCGGGCGTGCTGATCTACATCAAGGCCTCGCAGAGCGGCGACGAATCAAGCGATGTGCGCGAATATGCCGCCTGCCACCGCAGCTTTCCCCACGAATCGACGAGCGACCAGTTCTTCGACGAAAACCAGTTCGAGAGTTATCGCGAACTGGGGCGGCACATCGGGCTCAAGGTGTTTGCGCCGCTGTTCTCGCCGCTCAGCAACACCTCGGCCCTGCAGATGACCCCGGAGCAGATTCGCGAGGCCCTGCCCGAGCGGCTGCCCGATCATCCGGCGCTGCAGGCGCGGCGATGACATGGAATGTGCCGGAAAACGGTGCCGTACCCTGCCTTCACAGCACCTGATTGACCTCGAACACCGCATCGATGCCCTGCCCGTTCCAGTTGTATTCCAGGTAGGCGGCGTGCAGGCAGTTTCTCAATATCCCCGTGCGAA
This sequence comes from Hydrogenophilales bacterium, assembly GCA_016195805.1. Taxonomy (GTDB): domain Bacteria; phylum Pseudomonadota; class Gammaproteobacteria; order Burkholderiales; family Thiobacillaceae; genus Thiobacillus. The sequence continues at coordinate 127,262 of JACPYT010000016.1, read as the reverse complement.
AAGCCGCCAGGCATTCGCCGCCGGGGTGACGTACCGAGGGGTAAAGAATGCCTTGCGTTCCGTCTGACCTGAGTTTTCGTCCGATCGATTGCGGATAGGTGTAGTCGTCCGGATCGACGATGCGGGGATCGGCCTGGCTGGCCGCGCGCAGGTCGGCCACCTTGCCGTTGGCTTCCACGCTGTAGAGCCGCATTTGCAGTCGCATCGACGGCTCCTGCGTGGCGGCCATGAACAGGGCGGCGTGATGGCGGGTTTCGGCGATGGCGGTGTCGCGCTTGCGGGCGCAATAGAACACGCCGTAGCGGCCGTCGCTGAAGCGGCTGCCCAGCGGGTTGAGATGGGTGAACGCGGCCATGATGCAGGTGCTGCCGGGGCCGAACAGCCGCTCCTCCGCAGGGACGAGGCTGATCTCGCCGACTTCGTCGCGGATGCGGTCGTTGGTCATGGCTTCCAGCGCATACAGCGCGTCGAAATCCTCGGGGCGGGCGACGCGCTCGAACAGGCCGACAGCGGGAAAGCGGCTGGGGATGACCCGGTAGGCCGGGTTCCACTTCAGCGTTCTGGTGGGATAGGTGGACACTTAACTGGTCCTTCGACAGCACCCGCAAGGAGTATGCCGGTGGGTGCCCCGCCGCTGAGCGGCGACCCTTCCGCTGGCTCAGGACGAACGGCAAGTTTCATTGCCTATGCCCAGCCGCCGCGCCGGGCATCCAGGTACTGACGCACGGCGACGAGGTCGGCGACGTTGCCGCCGAGCATGCGGTCGAGCGCGCTCTTGCCGCCGAAGAGCGGCGCGCTGTTGGGCTTCTTCACCCAGGCGTCGGCCGCATCGGCAGCGGGCAACAGGATCTGCAGCGCCTTGTAGATACCCAGCAGGTAGGACACGCGCTCGAGGGTGTCGCGCTTGAGGTCGGCGGTTTCGGGCGCGGATTTCCACTTGAAGAAGGTGGACCGTCCCGGCGCGCCCAGCAGCACCATCTGCTCGTCGGTGGAAAGCCCCCAATCGCGCGCGATGTTGAAGAAGGCGCGCAGACCAGCGGCGGACAGCTCGCGGCTGCCCGGTTTGCTCTGGATCCTGACGGCATTGGCTGTGCTTTGCATCGCGCCCCCACGTAAGTATCGTTTTGGACTGATGATGTTAACTTAGTCCATTTATGGACTTTTTGCAACGCCGGGTCGGATAAGCAGATCGGGTTGCCGCGTGCAAGCACGGATGGACCTTGATCCGCACGATGGGGACGTCGCCGGAACGCGGTCAGCTCAACCAGAGTTCGTCCAGGTTCCTGATTCCCCACTGGGCTGCGTCTTCCCGGCTGACGATCTTTTCCGTCGTGCCCGGACGCGAGAGGTCGATCAGTTCCGGAACGATGTAGGTCTGCGATTTGGTCGAGAAGAAGACCTTGACGCGCGGCGCCAGCAGCGATTTATCCGACTGCTCGGCCACCACGGCCAGACGGCCGGAGCCGAGCTTCACCAGCGAGCCGACCGGGTAGATGCCGATGCTCTTGATGAAGGCCTGGAACACCCGTTCGTCGAAGTGGCCCTTGCTCCATTCGGTCATTTTCCGGATGGATTCGGCAGGGTCCCAGCCCGCCTTGTAGGGGCGGTTGGAGGTGATGGCGTCGTAGACATCGCACACCGCGCCCATCTTGGCGACGAGGCTGATGCGGTCGCCGCCGAGGCGGTCGGGGTAGCCGCTGCCGTCGACCTTTTCGTGGTGGTGGAGACAGACGTCGAGCACGATGTCGCTGGCGGTCTTGCCCTCGACCAGCAGGCGATGGCCCTCGACGGGATGGCTCTTGATGATGCGGAACTCGTCGTCGGTGAGCTTGCCCGGCTTGTTGAGCACGTCCATCGGCATCAGGGCCTTGCCCAGGTCGTGCATCAGGCCGGCCATGCCCGCCTCGCGCACGTCCTTCTCCTCCAGCCCCAATTGCCGCCCCAGCGACACCATCAGGGCGCAGACCGCGACGGAATGCATGTAGGTGTAGTCGTCGGCGGTCTTGAGCCGCGCCAGGCTGATCAGCGCGCCGGGATTGCGCAGCACCGACGACGAGATTTCCTCGACTAGGTCGCCGGCCGCCTCGGCGCTGATGGCGTTGCCCATGCGCACTTCCTGGAACATGGAGACAACCGCCTGCTTGGCCTTGGCGCAGATCATGGCGGCCCGCTGAAGCTCTTCGCTCATCGACGCCGGGCCGGTCGCCCTGCCGTGCTGTGCGATCTCCGCCTCCATCAGCACGTCGGTAACCGACTCCTCGACCTCCGCCCTGATCTTGCCCGGGACGTCCAGGCCCTTGTCGGTATCGATCCAGACCTCGGCGATGCCGCTTTCGAGAATGCGTCGGATGTCTTCGGGATCGTTCAGGGTGAACTTGCTGCGCCAGAACGGATGTTCCATCCATGAGCCGCACAGTTCGTGCAGGTGCATGCCTGGCAGGAGGTCCCTGGCTTTAATCTTTTTAAGCACGGTGTCGTGATGAATCAGATCGGTATTGTGACTTCATTGTAAGGCAACCCCTGCGCTCCGCTCCCTCGTCGTTATGCGCTACTTCCCCGCCTCCTCATCCAGCTTTTTCAGATGCGCCAGCTTCTCGGCGATCTTGCCTTCGAGTCCGCGCGGGGTGGGCTGGTACCAGGTCTGTTCCTGGATGTCGTCGGGGAAGTAGCGTTCGCCGGCGGCGTAGGCTTCGGGCTCGTCGTGGGCGTAGCGGTAGGCGCGGCCGTAGCCGAGCTCCTTCATCAGCTTGGTCGGCGCGTTGCGCAGATGGATGGGGACGTCGTTGGAGGGGTTGGACTGCACGAAGGCGCGCGCGGCATTGTAGGCGACGTAGACGGCGTTGCTCTTGGGCGCGCAGGCCAGGTAGAGGCAGGCTTCGGCGAGCGCCAGTTCGCCTTCGGGCGTGCCGAGGCGTTCGTAGGTTTCGACGGCGTCAAGCGCCAGTCGCAACGCGCGCGGATCGGCCAGGCCGATGTCTTCGCTCGCCATGCGGATCAGCCGCCGGCCGAGATAGCGCGGGTCGGCGCCGCCGTCGAGCATGCGCACCAGCCAGTAGAGCGAGGCGTCGGGGTCGCTGCCGCGCACGCTCTTGTGCAGTGCGGAGATCTGGTCGTAGAAATTCTCGCCGCCCTTGTCGAAGCGGCGCAGCGACTGGGCCAGTGCGTTCTCGACGAAGGTGGCGTCGATTTCCTTCACCTGCGCGGTCGCCGCAGCGGTGTCGAGCTGTTCCAGCAGGTTCAGCAGCTTGCGGGCGTCGCCGTCGACGTAGGCGGCCAGCAGCTTGTCGACGCCCTCGCCCAGCTTCAGGTCGGGCAGCTCCTGCAGCGCGCGCTGCATCAGCTGGCCGAGCTCGTCGGGGGTGAGCGATTTCAGCACGTAGACCTGGGCGCGCGACAGCAGCGCGCCGACGACCTCGAACGAGGGATTCTCGGTGGTGGCGCCGATGAAGGTGAAGAGCCCGGATTCGACGTGCGGCAGGAAGGCATCCTGCTGCGCCTTGTTGAAGCGGTGGACTTCGTCGACGAAGAGGATGGTGGTGCGGGCCATGGTCTGGTTCATGCGCGCGCGCTCGACGGCTTCGCGGATGTCCTTGACGCCCGAGAGCACGGCGGAAATGGCGATGAAGTCGGCGCCGAAAGCCTGCGCGGTCAGCCGCGCCAGCGTGGTCTTGCCGACGCCCGGCGGGCCCCACAGGATCATCGAATGCAGCTTGCCGGAATCGAAGGCGAGCCTGAGCGGCTTGCCGGGGCCGAGCAGATGGGTCTGGCCGACGACGTCGCCCAGCGTGTGCGGACGCAGGCGTTCGGCCAGCGGGGCGTGGGGGTCGCGCGCGGGCTCGGGGATGCCGGTCTGGAACAGGTCTTGGGAGGACATTCAGGAATTGTAACGAGCCGGATGCGCGTCACCTAACTGGTGCTCGGGCTGGCTTGGGGAAATCCGGCGTCTTGGCAGGGCAGCCCTTCGACGTTGCTTAGGAGAGCCTTGCCGAAGTGGCCCTGCCCTGCGACCGATCACTCCCCGATCACATCCGCCCCCTTCGGCGGCGTGAACCGGAAGCGCGACGGCGCGATGGCCGGGTTGCGAACCAGGTGCGACAACCTGAGCGTGGTGCGCTGGCCGAAGAAGTCGTACAGCTCCATCTGCACCAGCACGTCTCCCTTGAAGCCCATGCGGATGCGCTGGAAGGTGGTGTCCTTGTTTTTCGGGGTGGCGTCCAGCCATTCCAGGCCGTCCATCTCGCCCGCATTTTTCAGGCTGAAGTATTTTTCGATGGCGTTGTCGCCAGCCAGCAGGGCCGCGGGAGTGCCGGCGATGACGTCGCCGAGCGGCTTGACGGTGACCTGATTCAGGTCGGTGTCGTACAGCCAGAGCTTGCTGCCGTCGCCGACGATCACCTGCTCGTACGGCGCGCTGTAGTCCCAGCGGAACTTGCCGGGGCGGGCAAACGCCATCCTGCCGCTGGCCTGCTGGGTGATATGGCCGTTCTTGTCAGCGACGGTCTGGCTGAAGTCGGCCTCGGCGGTCTTGGCGCCGGCAATGAAGGCTTTCAGGCGGTCGACCCCGCCGGCATGGGCTGCGCTGGCGAGCGCAAGCGCGAATAGCACGAACAATAAACGCATGGAGACTCCAAAAGAAAGTGCGCCCGAGGGGCGCACTTTGCATGACCCTGCAGGATTGCGAAAGTTTATTTCGCCTTGCAGGTTTTGATGCCGAACGGGAAATAAGCCGGGCAAAAGCCGAAGATGGCGGTCAGCAGCACAATGAAGCCGACCACGCCTGCCGGCACCATCCAGTTTTCAGCGCCCGGCAGATTCGACATCGCATAACCGATCAAGCCGATCCCGACCACCGCACGAATGACACGATCTATCCCACCAACGTTTTTTGCCATTGTTCGAATTCCTCTCAAATTTGGACGATTTTTCGTTCCGGGGGGCACGCCCCCGGTACAAGCTTAGCGCATTTCATCGTGCGCCGGTTTCCAGCGCTCCGGATCAAGCGGCCGCACGTCACCCGATCAGCGGCACGATCAGCAGCGCAACGATGTTGATGATCTTGATCAGCGGGTTGACGGCCGGGCCGGCGGTGTCCTTGTAGGGATCGCCCACGGTGTCGCCGGTGACGGCGGCTTTGTGCGCTTCCGAGCCCTTGCCGCCGTGGTTGCCTTCCTCGATGTACTTCTTGGCGTTGTCCCAGGCACCGCCGCCGGTGGTCATCGAGATGGCGACGAAGATGCCGGTGACGATGGTGCCGAGCAGCACGCCGCCGAGCGCCTTGGGTCCGAGGATCAGGCCGACCAGCACCGGAACCAGCACCGGCAGCAGCGACGGTACGATCATTTCCTTGATCGCGGCCTTGGTCAGCATGTCGACCGCGCGCGAATAATCGGGCTTGGCCGTGCCCGCCATGATGCCGGGGATTTCCTTGAACTGGCGGCGCACTTCGACCACCACCGAACCCGCCGCGCGGCCCACCGCTTCCATGCCCATGGCGCCGAACAGGTAGGGCACCATGCCGCCGATGAAGAGGCCGATGATGACCATGTGGTCGGACAGGTCGAAGGCGGTGACGCCGCCGGTCTTGGCCTGCAGCGCGTGGGTGTAGTCGGCGAACAGCACCAGCGCGGCAAGGCCGGCCGAGCCGATGGCGTAGCCCTTGGTGACCGCCTTGGTGGTGTTGCCGACGGCGTCGAGCGGATCGGTGATGTTGCGGATGCTTTCATCCAGCCCGGCCATCTCGGCGATGCCGCCGGCGTTGTCGGTGACCGGGCCGTAGGCGTCGAGCGCGACGATGATGCCGGTCATCGACAGCATGGCGGTGGCGGCGATGGCGATGCCGTACAGGCCGGCCAGCGCATACGCACCCCAGATCGCCAGGCACACGGCCAGCACCGGCGCCGCGGTGGACTTCATCGACACGCCGAGGCCGGCGATGATGTTGGTGCCGTGGCCGGTGGTCGATGCCTGCGCGATGTGGCGCACCGGTGCGTATTCGGTGGCGGTGTAGTACTCGGTGATGACGACCATCGCGGCGGTGAGGCCCAGACCGATCAGTGCGGCGTAATACAGGTTCATCGCCGGGATCACCGAGCCGTCGTTCATCTGCAGGCCGTCGCCGATCAGCATCGTCGTCACCGGATAGAAGGCGATCAGGCTCAGGCCGCCCGCCACCATGAGGCCGCGATACAGCGCGTTCATGATCTTGCCGCCTTCGCGTGCGGTGACGAAGAACGAGCCGACGATGGAGGCGACGATCGACACCGCGCCCAGCGCGAGCGGGTAGATCACCGCACCGCTGCCGGCCTGGCTCGCCATCAGCACGCCCAGCAACATGGTGGCGATCAGGGTCACCGCGTAAGTCTCGAACAGGTCGGCCGCCATGCCGGCGCAGTCGCCGACGTTGTCACCGACGTTGTCGGCGATCACCGCCGGGTTGCGCGGATCGTCTTCGGGAATGCCGGCTTCGACCTTGCCCACCAGGTCGGCGCCGACGTCGGCGCCCTTGGTGAAGATGCCGCCGCCGAGTCGCGCGAAGATGGAGATCAGCGAGCCGCCGAAGCCGAGGCCGACCAGCGAGTGGATCGCGCCTTCGGAGGTCGCGCCCATCATGGTCAGCACGGCGTAGTAGCCGGCCACGCCCAGCAGGCCCAGCCCCACCACCAGCATGCCGGTGATGGCGCCGCCCTTGAAGGCGACGTTGAGCGCCGCATTGAGGCCGTGCGAAGCGGCTTCGGCAGTGCGGACGTTGGCGCGCACCGAGACGTTCATGCCGATGAAACCCGCCGCGCCCGAGAGCACCGCACCGATCAGGAAGCCGATCGCGGTGTGCGCCCCCAGTGCCAGCCACAGCGCGACGAACAGCACTGCGCCGACCATGGCGATGGTGGTGTACTGGCGGTTCAGGTAGGCTTGCGCCCCCTGCTGCACCGCCAGCGCGATTTCCTGCATGCGCGCATTGCCGGCGGGTTTCTTCAGAATCCAGCCGATCGACACCACGCCATACACCAGAGCCAGGACTGCGCTGGCCAAAATCCACATCAACTGCGTCTCCATCACCACTCCTTATCGTTTTTACTACGCACCAAAACAAAACGGCAGCTTGCGCTGCCGTCCACCTATTTACCCATTGCCAGGCCACCTTCGAACCGCGTACCCGGCTCGAAACCGAATATCCGGCCGAGCTCCAGTTCCCGGATGAGTTGATCGACCGCGTCCTGCCCATGCTCGCGCTGCACTTCCGACAGAATCAGCTTGGCTGAATTGCCGTTGTAGAAGCCGCCGAAATCGGCCTGCACCTTGAGCAGTTGCCGCGCGCGGTCGAGTGTCATCGCTTTTCCCTGACCCCGGTTCTGTCAGAGCTTGAACGTGGGCAGCTTCTTCGCCACCGCAATGTTCTTCAGCGTCACGTATACCGGCAGCCCGTCCTTGTACTTCGGATAGTCCTCGCCCTGGATCAGCGGCGTCAGGTAACGCTTGCACTTCTCCGTGATGCCGAAGCCGTCCCGGGTGATGAAATCGCGCGGCATGAACTTCTCGACGTTGGCGACCTTGGACAGCGGCGCCATGCCGATCTTGTACTTGTAGGGCTTGTCGGACAGGCGGTCGACCGTCGGCATCACCGAGTTGTGGCCCTTGACCGCGAGTTCGACGGCCTTCTTGCCGAATTCGTAAGCCTGCTTGACGTCGGTCTTCGAGGCGATGTGGCGCGCGGCGCGCTGCAGGTAGTCGGCGACGGCCCAGTGGAACTTGTGGCCGAGCGCGTCCTTGATCATGTTGGCGACCACCGGGGCAGCGCCGCCCAGCTGCGCGTGGCCGAAGGCGTCGCGGGTGCCCTGCTCGGCGAGGAACTTGCCGTCCGGGTAGTGGCAGCCTTCGGAGACCACGACCGTACAGTAGCCGTGTTCCTTCACCAGTTTGTCGACGCGGGCGAGGAATTTCTTCTGGTCGAATTCGATTTCCGGGAACAGGATCACGACCGGAATGCCGTGATCCTCGACCAGACCGCCGGCGGCGGCGATCCAGCCGGCGTGGCGGCCCATGACCTCGATGACGAACACCTTGGTCGAGGTCTTGGCCATCGAGCGCACGTCGTAGCTGGCTTCCAGCGTCGACACGGCGATGTACTTGGCGACCGAGCCGAAACCGGGGCAGCAGTCGGTGATCGGCAGGTCGTTGTCGACCGTCTTCGGCACGTGGATGGCCTGGATCGGATAGCCCATCGCCTCGGACAGCTGGCTAACCTTGAAGCAGGTGTCGGCCGAATCGCCGCCGCCGTTGTAGAAGAAGTAGCCGATGTTGTGCGCCTTGAACACCTCGATCAGGCGCTCATACTCGCGCTTGTTGGCTTCCAGCGATTTCAGCTTGAAGCGGCAGGAGCCGAAAGCGCCCGACGGCGTATTGCGCAGCGCGGCGATGGCGGCGGCGGATTCCTTGGTGGTGTCGATCAGGTCTTCGGTCAGCGCGCCGATGATGCCGTTGCGGCCGGCGTAGACCTTGCCGATCTTGTCCTTGTGCTTGCGCGCGGTTTCGATCACGCCGCAGGCCGAGGCGTTGATGACGGCGGTCACGCCGCCGGACTGCGCGTAGAAGGCGTTCATTTTTTTCGCCATGTTGGTGCTTCTCCTCTTTATCCTGATGGAACCCGGTTGCCCGGGTCAGACATAACAAAAAGCCAGCATGGAGCTGGCTTGGATTGCTTAACTGTTGCCGGACGCGTCGCCCTCGGCCAGACGCTTGGCTTCCTCGTCGGCCTGCATTTTCAGCAGCGTGGTGACGCAGTCGCCGATGTCGTCGTACTCTTCGCGGCCAGTGCTGAAGCGATCGCGGATGCGATAGAAGAACATGCTGCGATAACGCGAGTCGCCCGTTTTGGACAGCACGAAATGGCAGCCGTGCTCGTTCCAGTAAAAGCCCGGGCACAGCGTCAATTCGCGGTCGTCGATATGCAGGCGGATTTCGGTTTCGACGTCCTGGATCTCGACGTCCCTGCCGTAGCGTTCCTTCACCGCGCTGGAGACGATCCAGCGTTCGGTGTCGGTCAGCGGGTGAACCTGTTGCGGCATCGCCGTTAGCCGAGTGCTTTGAAGATCGAATCGCGGATGCCTTCGACCTTGCCGACGCCGGCGATCTTGACGTATTTGGGTGCGCCGGCTTCGCCGCGTGCGGCCCAGTCGCCGTAGTACTTCACCAGCGGCTCGGTCTGCGCATGATAGACGTCGAGGCGTTTCTTGACGGTGTCTTCGTGGTCGTCGTCGCGCTGGATCAGGTCCTCGCCGGTGACGTCGTCCTTGCCGGCGACCTTGGGCGGGTTGAACACGACGTGGTAGGTACGGCCCGACGCCACGTGCACGCGGCGGCCCGACATGCGCTTGACGATCTCTTCGTCGGCGACGTCGATCTCGACCACGTAGTCGATCGGCACGCCGGCGGCCTTCATCGCCTCGGCCTGCGGAATGGTGCGCGGGAAACCGTCGAACAGATAGCCGTTCTTGCAGTCGGCTTCGGTCAGGCGGGCCTTGACCATGCCGATGATGATGTCGTCGGAGACCAGGCCACCGGCGTCCATGATGGCCTTGGCTTTCATGCCCAGCTCGGTACCGGCCTTGATCTGCGCGCGCAGCATGTCGCCGGTGGAGATCTGGGGAATGCCGTATTTTTCCTTGATGTAATTGGCTTGGGTGCCCTTGCCGGCGCCGGGGCCGCCCAACAGAATCAAACGCATTGCGTGTCTCCTCGATTATGGATATGTCAAAACCGCACTAGCCTAAGGCAAGCGCGATTCGAACAACACTTAAAATTTTTTATTGCGGGATTCAAGAGGCTGCTATGCAGCCTGGAAGAGCGCGCGAACCCGCGCCAGGTCTTCCGGCGTATCCACCCCCGGGGCGGGCGCGGTGGGCGTGATGCCGAGGCTGATGCGGTGGCCGTGCCACAGCACGCGCAGCTGTTCGAGCATCTCGTAACGTTCCAGCGGCGAGCTGGCCAGGCTGGCATAGGTGCGCAGGAAGCCGGCACGGTAGGCGTACAGGCCGATGTGGCGCAGCGCGCCGAGCTCGTGCGGCATCGCCTGCTGCGCAGCAAACGCGTCGCGCGGCCAGGGGATGGGCGCACGGCTGAAATACAGCGCGTAGCCGGCTTCGTCGGCCACCACCTTGACGACGTTGGGATTGACGAAGTCGGCGTGGTCGTGGATCGGATGCGCCAGCGTGGCCATTACCGCATCGTCGTGCAACACCAGCTGGCGCGCGGCTTCGCGGATCAGCGCCGGGTCGATCAAAGGTTCGTCGCCCTGCACGTTGACCACCAGCGTGTCGTCCGGCCAACGCAAGGTTTCGGCGACCTCGACCAGGCGCTCGGTGCCCGACTGATGGTCCGGCGAAGTCATCAGGGCCTGGTAGCCGGCGGCTTCGACGGCCTGCTGCACGCGCGCATCGTCGGTGGCGACTACCACCGATTCGGCGCCCGCCTGCAGGGCGCGCTCCAGTACATGCAGCACCATGGGGCGCCCGCCGATATCCGCCAGCGGCTTGCCCGGCAGGCGACTGGACGCGTAACGGGCGGGGATGACTACGCGGAAATGCATGCCTGAGTCCGCGCTACTTGCCGTGAATTTCGTCAGGCGACAGCGCGCGCGCCTCTTCCGGCAGCATCACCGGAATGTCGTCGCGGATCGGATAGGCCAGGCGGCACGCGCGGCACACCAGTTCGTGTGCGGATTTCTTCCAGTCGAGCGGGCCCTTGCAGACCGGGCAGACGAGGATTTCAAGAAGCTTCGGGTTCATTGATCAGGGTCCTGTAATTCGGGGGCGCCTCAGCCGTTTCGGACTGGTGCGACTTGCTTTGATAAAGATGGATGTCGGCCACCGACAGCAGCGTCACCAGGTCGTTGCCGTCGCGCGGGGCGTGGGCGACGCCCAGGCTGACCGCCATCGGCAGGCCGTTGCTGGCGCTCCAGGCTTCGGTACGGGCCTCGATGCGTTCGAAAATCTGGCGGATGGCGGCTTCGTCACGCTGCGGCAGGATGGCGACGAATTCATCCCCGCCCCAGCGCCCGCACACCCCCATCTCGGCCGACTCGTTGAATATCTGCGCGAACTCGGCCAGCACGCGGTCGCCCACGCCGTGACCGTAGCGGTCGTTGACCGCCTTGAACTGGTTGAGGTCGGCAAACAGCACGGTGGCCGGGGTATCCGCTGTCGCCCTGTCGAAGAGGGTGTCTGCCGCGGCCAGCAGGCCGTGGCGGTTGAGCAGCCCGGTCAGCGTATCGAAACGGCTGCGGTAATCGAGCTGGCGGCGCTGATCCTCGATACGCCCCATCAGGATGTAGGCATACAAGGCCAGGGTGACCCAGAACACGCCGAAAAACACATCGCCGGCATTGACCTCGAATCCGCCCACCCGGTAGCGGAAGGCAAAGGCGATCGCCATGCCGAGAAACGCGCCGCCCAGCACTTCGGCGAACAGCCGCATGCCATAGCGCATGCCGTTGCCCAGCAGCACCATCAGGAATGCCAGGGCCGAAGGCGGGATGGGATTGGGATCGTGCATCACGCACAGGGTGACGATGATCAGGTCGGCACTCATGGCGCTGCGGATTTTCAGCAGCGTGACGCCTTGCAGCGCCTGCCGGAAGAACCAGCTGTTGACGAAGAAATAAACGCCCAGCGCGATCAGCAGCTGCTCGATGCTGAACAGCACCGGGCGAACGCTTTCCAGCGTGGAGAAATAGATGACCGCGAGCGAAAAGAACAGGTAGCGGGTGAAAAACTGGGTGACGATCTCGGAACGATCGGGCACCCAGAATCCGGTGTCTTCGCTTTCGGCCTCCCATTGACAGGGATGACGGCGATCGCTCCAGTCAGAACCTTTCATTCCCAACCCTCCCTCAGACCCACGCGCGCGAGCATTCTTATTGTTTGAGGCGTGCGCCCAACCAGCGAACGAACCCGTCTTCGGGGGCGACATCCAGTTCCACCGCCCACCAGTCCGGTCCTGCAAATTCCCGGCATTTTACCGCGTCTTTTTCGGTCATTAGCACCGCCGCGTCGGCGGGCAAGTCCGTTGGTCGGAAAACATGGTGATCGGGGAAAGTACGCGGACGGTAGCGCAGGCCGTGCGTATCGAGCATGGCAAAAAAGCCCTGCGGCCGGCCGATGCCGGTCGCCGCAAGCCAGTCGTGCGACGGCAGGTCGCGCAGCGCCTGCCTTTCCTGCGGGGTGCGCAGCCGATAGGCCTGCCCTGCGGTGTAATCGGCACGCCAGGCAGCCGGTCGATCGGTACGGGGCGGGACGGCGCCGCGCACCACCTGGACGACCGCATCCACGCTGCGCAGCCGCCCGGGCGGTTCGCGCAGCGGGCCCGCCGGCAGTGGCCAGCCGTTGCCCAGCCCGGTCGCCGCATCGATGACGGCCAGCTCGATGTCGCGGTGCAGCCGGTAATGCTGCAGGCCGTCGTCGGACACGATCACGTCCACGCCCGGGTGGCGTTCCAACAGGGTGCGCGCCGCCGCCACCCGGTCGCGTCCGACCACCACCGGAGCGGCTGTCTTGAGCCGGATCAGCGCCGGTTCGTCGCCCACCAACGCCGGCGGACTGTCGGTCTGCACCTCGACGCAGCCGCGCGCGTGGCCGCCATAGCCGCGGCTGATCACCCCGGGGCGATAGCCCTGACTGCGCAGCCAGTTCACCAGCCAGATCACCAGCGGGGTCTTGCCGCTGCCGCCGGCGGTGATGTTGCCGACCACGATCACCGGCACGCCGACGGACTCGACGCGCAGCCAGCCGCGCCGATACGCCAGACGGCGCAATCCGGACACGGCAGCGAACAGCATGGCGAGGGGCAGGAGCAGCACGGTGAACGCGCCGGTGCGCGCCCAGACATGCTGAAGGGAAAACATGGAACGCCCGCTTAGGGGTTGGTCTGGGTGGCGAAGGTAATGCGGGTCAGCCCCTCGCGGCGCGCCGCTTCCATCACGTTCACCACGGATTGATGGGTGGCCTGCGCATCGGCGTTGATCACCACCACGGGCTCGTTCTCGCTGCCGGCAGCTTTCTTGAGTGCGGCAGCCAGCCCGTCGATCGACGCATCGGCCACCACCGTGCTGTCGATCTCGTAGCGGCCGTCCTCGGATACGGCGACCTCGATCTGCTTGGGCGGGTTGGGGGTCTGGGCGGCGCTGCTGGTGGGCAGATTGATCTTGAGTTCGGCGAAGCGCGCGTAGGTCGTGGTCACCGCAAGGAAAATCACGATGACGAGCAGGATGTCGATGAACGGAATCAGGTTGATTTCCGGATAGTCCTCGCGGCGGCCTTTACGAAAATTCATGGGATAGAGCCTGTTTCAGTAGAAATCATGTCCCGCGCCGATTGCCTGCGGGATGCAGGGCAAGGCGTGGGGAGTGAGGTTTGGCTGTTCCAAATGAGCGACCCGCAACGCGGCAATGCGCCCGTAGGCAACCGGCCCTCCGGGTTGAGGCCAGGATCGGCGTCTGCTGCGTTGCAGCGCTTGGCAAGGGAATGGCCCTTGCTTGCGCACTGCGCCTTGCATCCATCCGATCCTGGTCTCAACGCGGGACATGATTTCTGCTGCAACAGGCTCTCATTTCCGCTCGCCGTGGACGATTTCCACCAGCTTGATCGCCTGCTGCTCCATGTCGACCACCAGCGACTCCACCTTGGCACGGAAGAAGCGATAGAAAATCATCGCCGGGATCGCCACGATCAGGCCGAACGCGGTGTTGTACAGCGCGATCGAAATGCCGTGCGCCAGCTGGCCGGGGTTGGTGCCGGTACCGGTCTGCGCGCCGAAGATCTCGATCATGCCGATCACCGTGCCGAACAGGCCGAGCAGAGGCGCCATGCTGGCGACGGTACCCAACGAGGTCAGGAAGCGGTCGAGTTCGTGGGTGACGGCGCGCCCGGATTCCTCGATGGATTCCTTCATCACTTCGCGCGAGTTGTGGGCGTTCTTCAGCGCGGTCGCAAAAATCCGCCCCAGCGGGGATCCCTCGGCCAGATGCGCGACCAGTTCCTGCGTCACGCCGCGTTCCTTGTATACCTTGATGGTTTCCTGCAGCAGACCGGCAGGCGCCACTTCCTGGCTACGCAAGCTATAGGCCCGTTCGATGATGATGGCCACGGCGATGACAGACGCCAGGATCAACAGCCAGATCGGCCAACCGGCCGCCTCGATGATGGCAAGCACTGGATACCACTCCCAATAAAACAACAGGCGAAATGTAGCGCCCACGCGCAGGTTTCGGCAAGCACCAATTTATGCTGGCGACTTTTTTCGGGGTGCCTTCGAGTTCTCCACAAATGATGTGGATAAGTCTGTGAGAAACTCCCTGCCGATCTCTCTAAACGCCCGTCCACAAAGGAAAAAGTGGTTTGGCCCAAAAAGTAGACAATGCACTTATTCCTTTAATATCAGCGACTTATAAAAACACAATTACCGTCAATAGGGTGGTCAGATTTTTTTTATGAGCGTTTGATGACTGTGCATGAACCGTGCCGAGGCTAACCCGTTATCCTGCAGGCCATGAATTTTCAGGACGACCTTCCCGACCGCGCACCTGCCCTGCCCGTGCTCACCGTCAGCGAACTCAACCGCATGGCGCGTCGCGCGCTGGAATCGCAATTGCCACTGTTGTGGGTGGAAGGCGAAGTGTCCAATTTTACCCGTGCCGCATCGGGCCACTGGTACTTCTCCCTCAAGGATGCCAATGCACAGGTGCGCTGCGTGATGTTCCGCGGGCGCAACCAGTTTGCCGACTTCATCCCGGCCAACGGCGACCACGTCGAGATCCGCGCCCTGCCCTCGCTGTACGAGGCGCGCGGCGAATTCCAGCTGGGCGCCGAAACGATCCGCCGCGCCGGCGCCGGGCGCCTGTACGAAGCCTTCCTCAAGCTGAAGGCGAAACTGGAAGCCGAAGGCCTGTTCGACCCGATGAAGAAGCGCGCCCTGCCGCGCTTTCCGCACCGCATCGGCATCGTCACTTCGCCGCAGGCCGCCGCACTGCACGACGTGCTGACCGCGCTGACGCGCCGCATGCCGGGGCTGCCGGTGATCCTCTACCCCACTCCGGTGCAGGGTGCAGGTGCCGGGGCGCAGATCGCCGCGGCGATCCGCACCGCTGGCGCGCGCGCCGAGTGCGACGTGCTGCTGGTGTGCCGCGGCGGCGGTTCGCTGGAGGATCTGTTGGCGTTCAACGACGAGGCGGTGGCGCGCGCGATTGCGGCGAGCCCGATGCCGGTGGTGAGCGGCGTCGGCCACGAAACCGATTTCACCCTGGCCGACTTCGCCGCCGACCTGCGCGCGCCGACGCCGACGGCGGCGGCCGAACTCGCCAGCCCGGTACGCCAGGAATTGTTGCAGCAACTGGGACACCTGGCCCGCCAGATGCAACACCACTTGGGCCGCAAACAGCACAACGAGATACAGCGGCTGGATTACCTGGCGCGGCGGCTGCTCCACCCGGCCGAACAGTTGCGCAGCCGGCAGACCGGTCTGAACCAGCTGGTGCAGCGGCTCCGCCATGCCGGCGACACGCGCTTGGCGCGTGAACACTTGCAGCTCGCGCGCCTGAGCCAGCGGCTGGTGACGCCGCGTCACGTCATCCAGCGCGAACAGCAGCGTCTGGACGCATTGGGCCTGCGCGGCCGGCGCGCGGTACAGGGCGGCCTGGGCCAGCGCCAACTCGAGCTGTATCGCTTCACCAGCAGTCTCGCCCATCTCAATCCGGAAGGCGTGCTGGCGCGCGGCTACAGCATCGTCCAGCTGGAAAACGGCGCAGTGGTACAGGACGCCGCGTCCCTCAAGCCGGGCGACACCGTCGACATCCGCTTCCATCGCGGGCAAGCCCGCGCCAGGGTCGAAACGACCGGCAAGGATTAGGGCGTCATTCGGCCTGCAGGTGGGCCTGCACCTTTTCCACGGCCTGCACCTCCAGATCCTCCGCCAGGCAATCCAGCACCACCGCATCGGGCCATGAACGCAGCCAGGTGAGCTGGCGCTTGGCGAGCTGGCGAGTGGCGGCAATACCCTGCTCGCGCAATTCCCTCAAATCAATTTCGCCGTCGAGACAGGCCCACGCCTGGCGGTAGCCGACCGCGCGCATGGCGGGCAGATCGGAGGTGAGCGCATGGGTTCGGCGCAGGGCTTTCACTTCATCGACCAGGCCCGCGGCAAGCATGGCGTCGAAACGTGCGGCGATGCGCCGATGCAGCACCGCGCGGTCGGACGGGATGAGGGCGAGTTGCAACACGCGATACGGCAGCGCGGATTGCACGCGGTCGAGCAGCGCCGACATCGGGCTGCCGGTGAGCCGGAAAATTTCCAGCGCGCGGCCGATGCGCTGCGAATCGTTCGGCGCCAGCCGCGCCGCGGTCGCCGGGTCGACCTGCGCCAGCTCGGCATGCAGCGCCGGCCAGCCCCGCTCGGCTGCCTCCGCTTCCAGGTCTTTTCGCAGCGCCGCATCGGCACGCGGCAGGTCATCCAGCCCCTGCAGCAGCGCGCGGAAATACAGCATGGTGCCGCCGACCAGCAGCGGCACCCTGCCGCGCGCGACGATGTCGACCATCAGGCGCCGCGCATCGTCGCAGAACGCCGCGGCGGAATAGGCTTCGGTGGGGTCGCGGATATCCAGCAGATGGTGCGGCGCACGGGCGAGCGTGGCGGCATCGGGCTTGGCGGTGCCGATATCCATGCCGCGATACACCAGCGCCGAGTCGACGCTGATGATTTCGAGCGGGAAGCGTTCGACCAGGCTGACCGCCAGCGCGGTCTTGCCCGAGGCGGTCGGCCCCATGAGGAAAATGGCAGGGGGATGGCGGGGGGATGGCATGGAGGGCGATTATCCCTCAGCTTACCGGTGACCGCCGGCTGCTGCACACATCGTGATCCGCGCTGAAGCTTAAAAGTTTAAGGTCTACAGTGAGGGATGACGGGCGCCAGGACATTGCCCGGAAATCCGATGCTTTCATCCCGTCCGGAGGATCGTAGTCCATGAATATCGACGAACTCAAGTCCGTGGCGAACGCCATTGTCGCCAAGCAGAAAGGCGTGCTGGCCGCAGACGAAAGCAACCCCACCATCAAGAAGCGCTTCGATTCCATCCAGGTGGAATCCACCGAGGAAAACCGCCGGCGTTACCGCGAAATCCTGTTCACCGCCGACGGCATCGAGCGCCATATCGGCGGCATCATCCTGTTCGACGAAACCCTGCGCCAGCGTACCCGCGAGGGCGTTCCCTTCCCCAGGCTGCTGGCGGACCGGGGCATCGTTCCCGGCATCAAGGTCGACCAAGGCGCCAAGGCGCTGGCGCTCTGCCCCGGCGACAAGATCACCGAGGGGCTGGACGGCCTGCGCGACCGGCTTGCCGAATACCGTCAACTGGGCGCGCAGTTCGCCAAGTGGCGGGCGGTGATCGACATCGACGAGCGCGACCTGCCGTCGCCGTTCGGCATCCGCGCCAATGCCCACGCGCTGGCGCGCTACGCCGCGCTGTGCCAGGAGGCCGGGCTGGTGCCGATCGTGGAGCCGGAAGTGCTGATGGACGGCGCCCACGGCATCGAGCGCTGCGAAGCGGTGACGGCGCAGGTGCTGCAAACGGTGTTCGCCGAGCTGGATGCCCAGCGCGTGCGGTTCGAGGGCATGCTGCTGAAGCCAAACATGGTGATCGCCGGCAAGAAATGTGTACGCCAGGCCGGCATTCAGGAGGTTGCCGAAGCCACGCTGCGTTGCCTCAGGCGCTACGTGCCGGCGGCGGTGCCGGGAATCGTGTTCCTCTCCGGCGGACAGAGCGCGGAAGACGCGACCGACCACCTCAACGCCATGAACGCGATGGGGCTGCAGCCCTGGCAGGTCAGCTTCTCGTACGGGCGGGCGCTGCAGGCGCCGGTGCTGGCCGCATGGAAGGGCCGGGAAGGCAACGTCGGCGCCGCGCAGCAGGCGCTTCTCAAGCGCTGCCGCCTCAATGGCCTGGCGCGCGACGGGCAATATGCGCGTGCCATGGAAGACCCCAGCTGATCCGCGCCAGGGTGGCGCGGTCGGATTCGGCGTTCCAGGCCGATAACCTCCATCCAGGCGAAAAAAAGCGGCGGGGTTTCCCCCGCCGCTCCGACTTCATCTGCCCAGGCGTTCAGGCTGCGTGGGCGTATTGCGCCTTGGCCTGACGCGCCGCCGCGATCTCGTCGGGACCGTAGGCCTTGCCGGACCACAGCATTTCGTAGGCGATTTCCTCGTTGCCGTTTTCGCACAGGTCCAGCACTTTCTGGAACAGCGGCTGGAAGGTTGCGGAACGGTGCGATTTCTCGTGATTCTCGAAATCGGTCCAGAAGGTCACGATCAGCGCCTCCTTGCCCTTCATCGGGCTTTCGACAGCCTGGCCGATGGTCGAGCCTTCGTTCGACACCTGACCGGAGTTCAACGCAACGAAGCCGCCGACGAAACCCGTATCGGAATGGTAGGTCTTGACGTTCTCGCACAGAAACGCCACCCGCTCCTGCAGGTCATCCACCGTGTATTCCGGTTTCAGTACCACCCGGTTGACTGTCACGATACCGTCGGTCGGAAAATTAGCGATCAATCCACTCATGGTTTTCTCCTGTTGTGTAGGGTTGGACTACACCCCCAGTCTATATACCCGAGTAAATCAGTCAACTAATTTATTTAAATATTCTATTCGTGGATAAATAGATTGAATTAATAGGTAAACCACTTTTACTTCATTGGCTTATGTGAGGCGTTCAGATGTAGCGCTTCTGCTCGCTTCGCCTGCCGGGCCGTTTCTTCATGATGACCACGCCCTTGGCGACATCGATATCCGCCACCGGGATGTTCTCGTAAAGCGGATTGAGTGGCTTCAGCATCCAGCCGTCGTCACGCTTCACGATCTGGCGGAAGATGTATTCGTCGTTGACGTAGGCCACCACGTAGGAGCCGTCCTTGACCAGGCCGGACGGCTCGACCACGATGATTTCGCCTTCTTCGAATTCCGGCATCATCGAGTCGCCCAGCACCATCAGCGCATAGGGCTCGGCGCTGGCGCAGTTGCTGGCCTCGTTGACGTCCTGGATGGGAATGGTCTTGCGTTCAGTGCGATCGTTCATGAAGGTCTCGTCAATACCCGACTAATTAGCTCAGGATTATAGTCAAAATTGCCGGCCGGGAATCAGCGGCCACGCATGAACATGGCATCGAGTTCGCCGAGGCTGACCTGGAACCAGGTGGGGCGGCCATGGTTGCACTGCCCGGCCCGCTCGGTGGCTTCCATCTCGCGCAGCAGCGCGTTCATCTCGGGTAGCGTCAGGCGGCGGTTGGCGCGCACCGCGCCATGGCAGGCGAGCGTTGCCAGCAGTTCGTTGCGCCGCTCGGCCAGCAGGCGCGCGACGCCGAATTCGGCGACTTCGGCGAGCACCGCGCGGGTGAGCTCGACCGGGTCGGCGTCCTTCAGCAGCCACGGCACCGAACGCACCGCCACCGAGGTCGGCGAGGTGATCGACAACTCGAAGCCGATATTTGCGAGCGCATCCAGGTGCGGGCCGATTTCCGCCACGTCGCGAGCGTCGACCGTGAGCGCGACCGGGATCAGCAGAGTCTGCGCCGGTACCGCGCGGGCCTCGAGCGCGGCCTTGAGCTTCTCGTAGACGACGCGCTCGTGTGCCGCGTGCATGTCGACCAGCACCAGCCCCTGCGCGTTCTGCGCCAGTACATAGACGCCGTGCAGCTGCGCCAGCGCGTAGCCGAGCGGCGGCGCATCGCCCTGCCCGCGCTCGGAAAGCGGCTGCGCAGGGGCGACACTTTCTCCTGGCCCCTGCCCCAGCGGCGCGTAGAACGCCATCGCCTCGTTCACCTGTAGCGGCATCGACGCCTGCTGCGGCGCAACCCAGGCCGCTCTCGGCGCGCTCGGCGCCGGCACCTCGGCCGCGCCGTGAATACTGCCCACCGTCACCGGCGCCGACAACAGGCGCTCGACCGCATGGAACAGGAACTGGTGCACGCCGCGGCTGTCGCGGAAACGGATCTCGGTCTTGGCCGGGTGCACATTGACGTCGACCAGGTCGGGCGGCAGGCTGATGAACAGGCAGTACGCCGGGTTCAGCTGATGATGCAGCACGTCGCGGTAGGCTTCCCTCAGCGCATGGACAATCAGCTTGTCGCGCACATAGCGGTCATTGACGAATACGTGCTGGTTGTCGCGGTTCCCCGTTGCGGCGCTGGGCCGGATCACCCAGCCGGACACCCGCAACACCCCGGCGGCGGCTTCGACTGCAATGGCGTTTTGCTCGAACGCCTCGCCCAGCACCTGGCGTACCCGCGAGTGGGCCGGCTCGGCGTTGAGGCGCAGCTGCACCCGCCCGTTGTGGGTCAGGGTAAAGGCCGTACCCGGGTTCGCCAGCGCCAGCCGCCGCACGGTCTCGGCGCAGTGGGCATATTCGGTAGCTTCGGTCTTGAGAAACTTGCGCCGCGCCGGCGTGTTGAAAAACAGGTCCTGGATGTCGATCGTGGTGCCGGTACCGCGCGCGGCCGGCGCGGGCACGGAGAGATGACCGCCTTCGGCCTGCACCGTCCAGGCGTGTTCGGCGCCGGTGTGACTAGAGTTGGCGCTGCGGCTGGTGAGCTGCACCCGCGCGATGGCCGCAATCGACGCCAGCGCCTCGCCGCGGAAGCCCAGGCTCGCCACCTGCTCGAGGTCGGCAAGACTGGCGATCTTGCTGGTGGCGTGGCGTGTGAGCGCGAGCGCGAGTTCGTCGCGCGCGATGCCGCTACCGTTGTCGGCGACCCGGATGCGCTTGATGCCACCCTGCTCCAGATCGATCTGGATATCGGTCGCGTCGGCGTCGAGGCTGTTTTCCAGGATTTCCTTCAAGGCCGCGGCGGGGCGTTCGACCACCTCGCCGGCGGCGATCTGTGAAATCAGCACATCGGGGAGAATCCGGATCGTCACGACTGCGCTGCAAATGGCACACCCCGCCGCGCCGCCATGGCGCGGCCCAGGCGTTCGAGATCGGCGGCGCCGAGCACCTGCCTTGCCAGCGGCAACACATGGGCGTTCTCGAACTCGAGGTGGGTGCGATTCATCGCGACAAAGCGGCGCGTCAGCGCCTCATCCAGCGCCGCCGACCGTCCCTCGGCAATCTGCGCCAGCAGCGGACGCAGCCAGCGCCATAGCCGCGCATGCTCCTCGTGTTCCAGGGTGAGGGTCTCGACCAGATCGCAGGCGCCCGGCGCACCAGCCTGTTCGAGCAGCGGAAACAGGTTGCGCTCTTCGTCGTCGTGGTGATGGACCGCCGCGGTATCGAAATAGGCCAGCACCGCACGTGCCGCCTGTTGCGCCTGCGTATCCGCGCCGTGTGCCGGCAGATGCGCCAGCAATTTGTCGAGGGTATCGCACTGCTTGCCAATGCGGCCGTGACAGGCCTCCAGCACGTCGAGCGGCCGGTCGAATCCGGGGGCCGCCGCGCCCAACAGGCTGACGACGGTCATGGATTGCGCGTCAGCCGCGACGGGGCGGTCAAGGGATGCTTGTCGAAGTAATCCTTGATGCCGTCCGCGATGGCATCCACCAGCTTGTCCTGATAGGCGGGATTGTTCAGGCGTTTTTCTTCGTCCGGGTTGGAAATGAACGCGGTCTCGACCAGGATCGACGGGATGTCGGGCGCCTTCAGCACGGCAAAGCCGGCCTGCTCGACCTCTCCCTTGTGCAGGGTGTTGACGCTGCCGATTTCCTTCAGCACCGCCCGCCCAAGCTTCAGGCTGTCGTTGATGGTCGCGGTCTGCGACAGGTCGATCAGGGTGCGCTTGAGGAAGGGATCCTTGACGTCGACGTTGACGCCGCCGATCAGGTCGGCGTCGTTTTCCTTTTTGGCCAGCCAGCGCGCGGCCACCGACGTCGCCCCGTGCTCAGACAGGGCAAACACCGACGAACCGCGCGCATCCGGCTTGATGAAGGCGTCGGCGTGGATCGACACGAACAGATCGGCTTTCAGCGCGCGCGCCTTGACGACCCGCTGGCCAAGCGGCACGAAGTAATCGCCGTCGCGGATCAGCACCGCACGCATGTTTTCCCGGGCGTCGATTTTCTGCTTGAGCTTCTTGGCCAGCGCCAGGGTGATGTCCTTCTCGTGCGAACCGTTCGCCCCGCTGGCGCCGGGGTCTTCGCCGCCGTGGCCGGCATCGATCGCCACGGTAATCAGCCGCGCATACTGCGGCGTTTCCGGTTTGGCTTTCGCCTCCGGTTTGGCCGGCTTGGGCGGCGTGGTTTGCTCGGCCACGTCCGGCTGCGGCGGCGCGGCGGCGCTGGCCGCCGGATCGCCGGTCTGGGCCGGATAGAGATCCACCACCAGGCGATGGCCGTATTGCCCTTGCGGTTGCAGCTGGAACACCGAGGGTTTGACGGCCGTTTTCAGGTCCAGCACCAGGCGCATGACGCCGGGACGGTTCATCCCGACACGGATCGCGCCGATGAAGGGGTCATCCGGGGTCAGCTGCCCGGCCAGTGCATCCAGCGCGGCACCCGCCTCGACCCCTTCGAGGTCGACCACCAGCCGGTCCGGGTTGGACAGCAGGAAATATTTATGGGCGACAGGCTGCGAAGCCTCCAGGGTGATCCGCGTGTAATCGGACGACGGCCATAGGCGGGTGGCGCTGATCTGCAGCGCCTGGGCCCAGCCCGGCGCAAGCAAACCACACAGCAGGAAAACTCTCAACAGGGCGTGCAACATGTCTCCAGATATTGGGCGCCACGAGGGCTTGCAGCTTCACAGATAATTTCGCGCGCATCGTCTGCAATTGTCAATCGGACGATCACATCCGGGGGCGGCAGCCAGCCCGCAGCCTTTTCCGGCCATTCGATCAAGCTCACGGCGTGACCGTCGCTGACATCGCGAAACCCGGCATCGAGCCACTCGCGCGGATCATGCATCCGATACAGGTCAAAATGATACAGCTCAAATGCAGGCAGGCTGTAGCTTTCTGCCAGGGTATAGGTCGGGCTCTTCACCCGCCCGCCATAGCCCAGCGCGCGCAACACGCCGCGCACCAGCGTCGTTTTGCCGGCACCGAGATCGCCTTCGAGGTAGAACGTAAGTCCAGGCTTCAAGCCCCGCGCCAGTTGCGCGCCGAATGCCAGCGTCGCGGCCTCGTCGGCCAAGTGACGGCGGCAGCGCACGGTATCATCAGTCTTATGCATGAGCAGGATTTAAACCGTCTGGCATTACAAATCAAGCGATGGGGGCGCGAGCTCGGCTTTGCCGCGCTGGGCATTGCGGACGGTGAATTGAGCGCGGCTGAGGCAGGCTTGCAGGCGTGGCTGGATCGGGGCTTTCATGGCGAGATGGATTATATGGCGGCGCACGGCACGAAGCGCAGCCGGCCGGCCGAACTGGTGCCGGGAACGGTCCGCGTCATCAGCGCGCGGCTGGATTATTTCCCGCCGGCCGCTGCCGACCCCCACGCGGTGATGGCCGACACCGACGCCGCCTACGTCTCCCGCTATGCGCTGGGGCGCGACTACCACAAGGTGCTGCGCAACCGCCTGCAGACGCTGGCCGAAAAAATCAGCGCGGAAATCGGCGCGCACCATTTCCGCGTTTTCACCGACAGCGCGCCGGTATTGGAAGTCGAACTCGCCACGAAATCGGGACTCGGCTGGCGCGGCAAACATACCCTGCTGCTGAACCGGCAGCACGGCTCGTGGTTCTTTCTCGGCGAAATCTACACCGATCTGCCGCTGCCTGTGGACACGCCCGAAGCCGGCCACTGCGGCACCTGCCAGGCCTGTATCGACGTCTGCCCCACCCAGGCCATCGTTGCACCCTACTCGCTCGACGCCCGGCGCTGCATTTCCTATCTCACCATTGAACTCAAGGGCAGCATCCCGCTCGAGTTGCGCCCGCTGCTGGGCAACCGCATCTACGGCTGCGACGATTGCCAGCTGGTGTGCCCGTGGAACCGCTTCGCGCAGACCGCCACGCTGCCGGATTTCGGCGTACGGAACGGACTCGACAGCGCGCGGCTGGCGGACCTGTTTGCCTGGAGCGAGGCCGACTTCAACGAGCGGTTGGCGGGTTCGCCGATCCGCCGCATCGGGTACGTGCGCTGGCTGCGCAATATCGCCGTCGCGCTAGGCAATGCCCCGCCCTCGCCCGCCATCCAGACCGCGCTCACTGCGCGACTGCACCATCCGTCGCCGCTGGTACGCGAACACGTCGCCTGGGCACTGTCGCGCCAGCAAGCGGTTTAGGCAGTCCGCAATTCCTGGCGGGCGCTGGTTTAATTCACGCGCAACTCACGCTGCGCGTGCTGGATCACCGCCGTGCCCGAAGTCAGGGCCAGCCCGGCCAGCACCAGCGCCACCGCAATATCCGGCCAGCCACGCGCGGTCGCCCATACCCCGGCTGCCGCTCCCATCACCGCCAGATTCCCCAGCGCGTCGTTGCGCGAACACAGCCACACCGAGCGCGCCTGCGCGTCGCCCTGGCGATGTGCATACAGCAGCGCCGCCACGCCGACATTGACCGCCAGCGCCAAGAGGCTCACCCAGCCCATGATCGAGGGCTCCGGCACCACGCCGGCCGACCACTGCCAGGCCGACTTGCCGAGCACGAACACGCCGTAGCCCACCATCAGCCAGCCCTTCCACAGCGCGGTGCGCGAGCGCCACGCCGGCGCCAGGCCGAGCACGAACAGCGCCACGCCGTAGTTGCCGGCGTCGCCGAGGAAATCGACCGCGTCGGCGAGCAGCGACACCGACTGCGCGGCAAAACTGGAAACGATCTCGACACCGAACATCAGCCCGTTCAGCACCAGCGCAATCCACAGCGCGCGCCGGTAGCGCGGGTCGGGTGGTGGCGCGCTGCACACCGAATCGCAACCGCAGCCGCTCATGCCGGATGCCGCCACAGGCGGCCCTGAAGGTAAAATACTGGCTTTGTCATCCCGCCATCCTGCCACCCATGTCCACGAATGCACACTCCCCGATCGGCGTATTCGATTCCGGCATCGGTGGACTCACCGTGGTGCGCGCCCTGATGGAGCGCCTGCCCTACGAGAACATCGTCTACTTCGGCGACACCGCGCGCGTGCCCTACGGCGTGAAATCGGTCGAGACCATCGCCCACTTCACCACCCAGATCGCGCAGTTCCTGCTGGAAAAGGACGTCAAGCTGCTGGTCATCGCCTGCAACACCATGGCGGCGGTGGCGGCGCAGGTGGTCAAGGACCTGTCGCCGGTGCCGGTGCTCGACGTCATCGACGCCGGCGCGGTGTCGGCGCGCGGCGGCAGGAGAATCGGCGTCATCGGCACTCCCACCACCATCAACAGCAACGCCTACGCGCGCGCCATCCACGACTACGCGCCCGACTCGCGCATCCATTCGCAGGCCTGTGCGCTGTTCGTGCCGCTGGTGGAAGAAGGCTGGCTCGACCACGAAGTCACCCGGCTCACGGCACAGGATTACCTGAAACCGCTCCTGGCCGAGCACATCGACACACTGGTGCTCGGCTGCACCCACTACCCGCTGCTGAAGCCGCTGCTGCGCCAAGTAGTCGGCGACGGGGTCGCGCTGGTCGATTCCGCCGAAGCCATGGCCGAGCAGGTCGCCGCGGTTTTGGCCGAGAAGCATCTCGCCAATCCCGGCCACGCCCAGCCGCGCTACGACTTCTACGTCACCGACGTGCCGCTGCGTTTCCAGACCATCGGCGAGCGCTTTCTCGGGCGCACGCTCAACAACGTGCATGTGGTGAAGTGGTGATCGCAAAACCGCGGCCATGATCCGGGTCAACGCCCAGATCGAGCTCGACGAGCGCGAAATTCAGGAGGACTTCGTACGCGCCTCGGGCCCCGGTGGGCAGAACGTCAACAAGGTGTCGACCGCCGTTCAACTGCGCTTCGACGTCGCCCACTCCCCCTCGCTGCCCGAGTCGGTGCGCACCCGTCTCGTCACCCTGGCCGGACGCCGCCTCACCCAGGACGGCGTGCTGATCCTCTCAGCCGAGCGTTATCGCAGCCAGCGGCGCAACCGCGACGATGCGCTGGAACGGCTGCTCGCGCTGATACGCGAAGCCTGCGAAGTGGAAACGCCGCGCCGCCCCACCCGGCCCACGCTGGCGTCAAAGAAACGGCGTCTGGACAGCAAGCAGCGGCGGGGGGACACCAAGAAACTGCGCGGGTTGAAACCCGGAGCGGAGCATTGATCGCATCAAGGCTGCGGGTACCGTTGTTCGCTTCATTTCCACATCACATCGCAGTTTTCCCTGGCAGCGGCAGCGAGCAATTCGATCAAGGGCAAGGCGCGGTGCGCCAGGCTGACAGGCGGCTCGTCCGAGTCATCGTCCCGGGCTTTCTCAGATTCGTTCCGGGCCGGCGCCGCCTTGGCCGACTCGATTGCGCGCTTCAAACGATCCAGCGCAGCAGGCACATCCCCGGCCAGAATGGCGCCGGGGA
Organism: Hydrogenophilales bacterium; assembly: GCA_016195805.1. Taxonomy (GTDB): domain Bacteria; phylum Pseudomonadota; class Gammaproteobacteria; order Burkholderiales; family Thiobacillaceae; genus Thiobacillus. The sequence goes on along the minus strand of JACPYT010000016.1, from coordinate 100,816 downwards.
CCGACTCGCTGTGCCCCATCATTTTCAGCATGTCCAGCGCGACGTCACCAAACATCGTGATATCGGCATAGGCCTTACACGTAAACGTCACCAGCATTCACGCATCCTCCCCCAGCAGTTCAGCAGTCGCCCATCCGGACTTCCTCAACGCGGAATGTCTCTGCACCGTCATTCGGGTGTCGACGCCTGACCCCGAACCGTCTGCAGTCGTGTCATTAGCGGCGATCCTGCCCGCGCTCTTCGCGCTGGTTTCCATGCCCCCTGTCTTGCGGACCCTTCTGATTCTCGTTGCGTTGCTTTTGGTAATGTTGCTGCGTCACGGGCTCGCGCGGCTGGTAGCGGTAGCGCTCGGATCGGATCGTCTGTTGCCGTTCCGGCTCGCGCGGATAGCGGTCCCCCGAATAATTCCGCTGGTAGCTCGGCAAGGGAGCGGGGTGCGGGGCGGCACGGCGATCCCACGTATCCCACCCGCCCCGGCGCTGCTCCCATTCGTGGCCCCAGTGCTCATTCCAGCGCGGTGGAGCGTCGGGGCGCCAGCCGTGAAAATACGGCGGGGGCCGGCGGTAGTAGCGTACCGGGACGCGCAGCACATAAAGCGGCACGTCGTAAGGATCGACCCAGTCCCACGGCCCGTTGTACCAGCTGCTCACGTACCAGTTGTCCCCTTGGAACACCCAGTACAGGCCGTCATAAAAGAAAAAATTCACATTCACCCGGGGGTCGTAGTAGACGGGGTAGCCCGGTACCCGGACGAGTCGGGGATACGCAGGCATATTGATCCCGATGCTGACGCCGGGCACGTGGATGCCGACGCCTACGCTGACGTCGGCGCGGGCCGCTGTCAACGAGGCAAGCAGCATCGACAACACGATAAGCAGGTAACGCATTTTTTGCCCTCCGATCAAGAGATCTTTCAGTTCCTGAACATTCGCCGCCCGATCCGCCAGCCTGCCCACAGCATCCGCGGCCATTTGCCCACGCGCTGCGGCCGCCAGGCGACAAACACGAGCGCGGTGCCCAGCAGCAGGGCGGGATGACGCCGGAGGGCGCGAATCGCCTCCACGCTCCGGTCCGCCAGCGCCAAGGGCGCGCGCCAGGGTGCCACGTTTTGTGCCAGCGCATTGCGCTGGGCCGCAGCCTGCGCCACCAGAGATTCCCGTCGTGCGGCCAGCCGGTTCAAGGTGCGATTCATGATCGATGCATCAGATGCTGCCGGTCCTTGGATAATTCAGCCAGACTCGCCGCGAACAACCTCGGCTTGGTTCTGAGCTTGTGTCGCGCCCACCCGAACGCCGCCGCACCGCCTGCCAGGAAAACGGCTGTCAGCCCTCCCAGCGCCAGAAGCCGGTGGCTTTCCCAGAAGGCGACCACGATCAGGAGTGCGAGCAGCAGCACCCCGACGCCGAGACAGAACAGCGCGATGAACAGCAGCAGCAGCACCGACACCAGCCGCGCCAGCTCTTCCTCCAGATCGGTCGACAACAGATCGAGCCGGGTGTGTATGAGGGCGACCAGGCTTGCTGCGAGGCCTTTCAGGGAATCGAACAAGCCCCCACCCGGTGTCTGCTCGCTCATGGCGGGCGACTAGCGGCGGCCCATGATGAAACCGACGAGCAGTGCAAGGCCTGCGGAGATGCCGATCGCTTTCCACGGATTCTCGTGAACGTAGACGTCCGTCGCCTTGGCGGCCGCCTTGGCACGAACGAGCAATGCCGCCTCGGCATCGGCCATCTGCGCCTTCGCCTTGGCAAGCGACGCTTCCGCCTTGGCACGTACCGAGGCCAGTGCCTCGCCCCCCTGATTGGCCGTAGCCTTGATCAGGGCCTCCGCATCCGCCACCACCGTCTTGAAATCAGCGATCAACTGCTCTTTGGTCACGTCGGGAACATCCGGTTCGCCCGGTACGTTTTGAGTGCTCATTGCGCATTCCTCCATAGGATGCCGCTGCTGAAAGACGCGGATCATGACTGCATGGCAAATCCGGCCATGTCCCGCTTCAGGCCTCTCTAACGATACGCCGTATCAAAACCCTCATTGATATTTATAGGCCAAATTCCCGATGCGGAATTGTCGATGCCGAACCGGCGCCGGTTCGGCATCGTCCTGCGGGCGATTCTTTAGTAGCCGAACGTCAGCCCCATCGCCTCGCGCACATCGCGCATGGTGTCGCGTGCCAGTTCCTGCGCCTTTTCGCAGCCGTCGGCGAGGATGTTGCGCACCTGGTCGGGGTTGTCTTCGTAATACTTCGCGCGCTCGCGGATCGGGGCGAGTTCGGCCAGTACGGCGTCGATGACCGGCTGCTTGCACTCCAGGCAGCCGATCCCGGCGCTGGTGCACCCCGCAGTCACCCATTGGCGGGTCGCGTCGTCGGAATACACCAGGTGGAACTGCCATACCGGGCAGTTGGCCGGATTGCCCGGGTCGGTGCGACGCACGCGCGCGGGGTCGGTCGGCATGGTGCGGATTTTCTTGGTGACGGTCTCGGGATCTTCGCGCAACGCGATGGTGTTGCCATAGGACTTCGACATTTTCTGCCCGTCCAGACCCGGCATTTTCGACGCCTCGGTCAGCAGGGCCTCGGGCTCGACGAGGATCATCTTGCCGGAGCCTTCGAGATAGCCGAACAGGCGTTCGCGATCGTTCATCGACAGGTTCTGCGCGTCGTTCAGCAGCGCCTTGGCCGACTCCAGCGCCTCGCCGTCACCCTTCTCCTGATAGGCGGTGCGGCATTCCTCGTACAGCCTCGCCTTCTTCGAACCGAGCTTCTTGACCGCAGCGCGCGCCTTGTCCTCGAAGCCCGGCTCGCGGCCGTACATGTGGTTGAAGCGGCGCGCCAGTTCGCGGGTGAATTCGATGTGCGGAATCTGGTCTTCGCCGACCGGTACCCGGTTGGCGCGGTAGATCAGGATGTCGGCGCTCATCAACAACGGATAGCCGAGAAAGCCGTAGGTCGAGAGATCCTTGCTGGCCAGCTTTTCCTGCTGGTCCTTGTAGGTGGGCACGCGTTCCAGCCAGCCAAGCGGCGTCATCATCGACAGCAGCAGATGCAGCTCGGCATGCTCGATCACGCGCGACTGGATGAACAGCGTGGCCTGCGCCGGATCGACGCCCGCCGCCAGCCAGTCCACCACCATGTCGCGCACGTTCTCGTCGATCCCCTGCGGCGTGTCGTAGTGCGTGGTCAGCGCGTGCCAGTCGGCGACGAAGAACAGGCACTGGTATTCGTTCTGCAGGCGCAGCCAGTTTTTCAGGACGCCGTGGTAATGGCCGAGGTGGAGGCGCCCGGTGGGGCGCATGCCGGAGAGAACGCGATCGGAATACATGTTGGGTGAGTGGTGAGCAGTAAGGGGTTAGCGGTGAAGGTCAGGACAGCACCAGCTGGATCAGGCCGATCAACTGGGTGGTGTCAAGGCCGGTGACCAGTGCGGTCAGGCCAATGAAAACGCTGATGAGCGGCCACAGGATGATGCCGAGAATGCCGGTGAACATCAGGCCGAGCAGGATGAAGAGGCCATACGGTTCGATCCGGGCGAACTGCATGGCCTGCTTCATCGGCAGCAGGCTGACGGCGATGCGGCCGCCGTCGAGCGGCGGCAGCGGGATGAGATTCAGCGCCATCAGGATGACGTTGATGAACACGCCCGCTGCGCCCATCAGCATCAGCGGCGCGCTGGCAAAACTGCTGCCCAGGGCATGGCCGAGCTGGATCATCAGCGCCCAGAACACCGCCATGACGAAGTTCACGCCGGGGCCGGCGGCCGCGACCCACAGCATGTCCTGCTTGGGCCGGCGCAGACGGCCGAAGTTGACCGGCACCGGCTTGGCCCAGCCGAACAGGATCATCCCACCGCCCAGCAATTTGCTGGTCAGCAGGATGACCAGCGGCACCAGGATGGTTCCCACCGGGTCGATGTGCTTGAGCGGATTGGCAGTGATCCGCCCCGCCGCCGCCGCGGTCATGTCGCCGAAGAAGCGCGCCACATAGCCGTGCGCGGCTTCATGCAGCGTGATCGCAAAGATCACCGGCAGGGCAAACACCGCAATTTTCTGAATCAGCGTGAGTTCCATGCGCGATCAGGCCTCGAAATCCGCGGTATTGCCCTTGCCGAAGCGCAGCACGACGGGCGTGTCGCCGGTCAGATCGACCACGGTGGTCGGCGTGAGGCCGCAGGCGCCGCCGTCGATGACCAGATCGACGAGGTGCTCCAGCCGCTCGCGGATTTCCCAGGGTTCGGTCAGCGGCACATCTTCCCCATACAGCAGCAGCGTGGACGACAGGATGGGCTCGCCGAGTTCGGTCAGCAGCGCCTGCACGATGGGATGCGCGGGAACCCGCAGGCCGATGGTGTCGTGCTTCTTGTGGAGCAGGCGCTTCGGAACCTCGCGGGTGCCGCGCAGGATGAAGGTGTAGGCACCCGGGGTGTGCGCCTTCAGGAAACGAAACTGGGTGTTGTCGACCTGGGCGTAGCGCCCGAGCTCGGACAGGTCGCGACAGATCAGCGTGAGGTCGTGCCCAGTGTCAAGCCCGCGCACCGACAGCAGCCGCATCGCCGCCTCCTTGTCGCCGATGTGGCAACCCAGCGCATAGCAGGAATCGGTGGGATAGACGATCACGCCGCCGCGCTTGAGGATGTCGACCGCCTGCTGGATCAGGCGGGGCTGCGGGTTGTCGGCATGGATATTGAAGAATTGCGCCATGGATCGTCAGGTCGGGGAAAGGGAACAATGCGATTCGAGTTCAGGCCAGCCTTGCCAGACCGGCTGGCAGTAATGCGGTAGCGCAGGCAGGCGGCCGATGTCGATGCCCTCGCCCGGCGCGTGAAAATCCGCCCCGCGCGACGCCTTGAGGCCGAACGCGCGAGCCAGGTCGGCGAACTTGCCATATTCGGAAGGATGATGGCTGCCGGTAATGACCTCGATACCCTCGCCGCCCAGCGCGCGAAAGGCGTCCAGCAGCCGATGCAGTTCGCGCGCGTTGAACGCGTAGCGGCCCGGATGCGCAATCACGGCCATGCCGCCGCTGGCGCGGATCCAGCCGACGGCGTTTTCCAGCGTGGTCCATTCGTGCTCGACGTAGCCGGGGTTGCCGCGCGTCAGGAACTTCCGGAACGCGCTGCGCATGTCGGGCGCGTGGCCCTGCGCCACCAGCCAGCGGGCGAAATGCGTGCGCCCCACCATCTGCTTGTTGGCGGCATAGTCATACGCACCTTCGTAGGCGCCGGCAATGCCGGACTGCGCCAGATCGTCGCCCATGCGCCGGGCACGCTCGATGCGGCCGAGGCGGATGTCGTACAGACCCGCGGCCAGCGCGGGATGCGCGGGGTCGATGCGCAGGCCGACGATGTGCACGGTGTGGCCGCCCCAGCTCACCGAGATTTCGACGCCGGGGATCAGCATCAGCCCGGCTGCGTCCGCCGCAGCCCGCGCAGCGGCAACCCCCGCCACGTCGTCGTGGTCGGTCAGCGCGAGCGCGTGCACGCCGTTGGCGGCCGCGCGCGCGACCACCTCGGCGGGCGGCAACACACCGTCAGACACATTGGAATGGCAATGCAGATCGATATTGAGCATCGATGATCGGGGTCAGGCGACCAACGCCAAAAGCGCTTGGTCAGGAGGGGGAATCATAGCAAAATAAGCAATCGCCCGAATTACGGCTGGCTGCATGGCCCAACCATAATGAAAAAACTGCTGTTCGATCTGTTCCCCATCATCGTCTTTTTCATCGCCTACAAGATCGGCGACGCCAATGCCGAAGCCACACGTGCCTTCATGGCCAGCCTGGGCCTGCCGCAGCCGGTTCATGCGGGTGAGAAGCCCGGCATCTATCTCGCCACCCTGGTCGCCATCGTCGCCAGCGTCGGGCAGATCGCCTGGGTCAAACTGCGCGGCCACAAGACCGACACCATGATGTGGGTCAGCCTCGGCATCATCGTGCTGTTCGGTGGCGCCACCCTGTGGCTGCACGACGAGAGCTTCATCAAATGGAAGCCGACCGTTCTGTACTGGATCTTCGCCGCCATCATCTTCGGTTCTGCCGCGCTCGGCCGCAACGTCATCAAGAGCCTGATGAAGGAACAAATGGAACTTCCTGACATCGCCTGGGGTCGGTTGAACACGAGTTGGGGCGGATTTTTCGCCTTCATGGGGGTTGCAAATCTGATCGTCGCCTTCAACTTCTCGACAGATGCCTGGGTGGATTTCAAGCTGTTCGGCAGCCTGGGGCTGATGCTGTTGTTTGTAATCGGTCAAAGCATGATGCTGACCCGGTATCTCGATAAGGAAGAAAAGCAATAATGTTCTATGCCATCGTCGGCCAGGATATGCCCGACAGCCTCGACCGGCGACTTGCCACCCGTCCCGCCCACGTCGAACGCCTGCACGCCTTGCAGCAGGCAGGACGGCTCTTGCTGGCCGGCCCGTTCCCCGCCATCGACAGCAATGACCCGGGCGCCGCGGGTTTTACCGGCAGCCTGATCGTCGCCGAATTCGAAACGCACGCCGACGCGCAGGCGTGGGCCGACGCCGACCCCTACGTGGCGGCCGGCGTCTATGCCGGTGTCAGCGTCAAACCTTTCAGGAAAACCTTTCCCGCATGACCACGGCAGACATGATCCGCCAGCGCCTCGCCGCGCTGGAACCCGAAACCTACACGCTGGAAGACGAAAGCGCCCAGCACAAGGGACACGCCGGCGCAGCCTCAGGAGGCGGGCACTTCCGCCTCACGCTGGTGTCACATAAATTCCGTAATCTCTCCACCCTCGCCCGTCACCGGCTGGTATACGAAGCCATGGGCGAACTCATGCAGCGCGAAATCCATGCGTTGTCGATTACCGCCTTAACCCCGGAAGAACTCTGAAAGGAATCCGAATGCGCGTTGCACTTCTCCCCGCCCTGATCCTGCTGGCCCTTACCCCGCTGGCACAGGCACAGACCCCCGCTCCTGCAGCACCCGCCCCGGCAGCCGCCGCCAGCAAGCCGCTGGCCGTGGTCGACGGCAAGCCTATCCCCGCCCTGTATGGCGATCTGGTCAAGCGCGAAATGGCCCAGGGCCAGCCCGACTCCCCGCAGCTGGATGCCCGCGTGCGCGAGTCCCTGGTCAATCTCGAACTGCTGTCGCGCGCAGCGCTCGAAAAGGGGCTCGACAAGGAACCGAACCTGGCTGCTGCGCTCGATATCCGTCGCAAGGATCAACTCGCCAAGGCCTATCTGGAAGACTACGTCAAAGTCCATCCGGTCACCGACACCGAAATTCAGGCGACGTACGACAAGGCCAAGGCCCAGCCGATGGAGCCCGAGTATCGCGCCCACCACATTCTGGTGAAAACCGAAGCCGAGGCGAAGAAACTGATCGCCGAACTCGGCAAGAAAGCCAAGTTCGAGGACCTGGCGAAGAAATACTCCCAGGATCCGGGCTCGGCCAAAAACGGCGGAGCGCTCGACTGGTCCGATCGGCGCGCCTTCGTGCCCGAGTTCTCCAACGCGCTGGCCAGTCTGAAGAAAGGCGAAACCACCCAAACACCGGTGAAGACGCAGTTCGGCTACCACATCATCCGGCTTGACGACACGCGCACACCCAAGCTGCCGCCACTGGATACCGTGCGCGGCGAAATCGTCAAACAGCTCCAGCAAGAGCGCGTCCGCGACGCCATCACGGCAGTTCGTGCCGGTGCAAAAATCGAGTAATACGCTAATAATATAAACGGGGCTTTGCCCCGTCTTCACCTGACAGGGAGCCGATCATGGCCAAAGAATATAACCACCTGCAAGACGTTTTCCTCAACACCCTGCGCAAGGAGCGCATTCCGGTGTCGGTGTTTCTCGTCAACGGGATCAAGCTGATGGGACGAATCGAATCGTTCGATCAGTTTGTGGTGCTGCTGAAAGGTCAGGACCAGGCTGCACAGATGATCTTCAAGCACGCCATCTCGACCATTTCGCCTTCGCGCGAAGTGGTGCTGCCGCAGCGCGACGCCGAGGCTTAAGCCCGGCTATTCGACAGGCGTGGCCAGCAGTTCGGCCGCGGTTCGTGCGTCCACCAGAACCGCACTCCCCCCGCGATACGCCTGTTTGTGGCGTGCGGGAATCGCAGCCAACTTGCGGCTGCTGCCCAGATACACCACCGCATAGCCTTCAGGATGCGCGGCAAGCCATGCCGGCGCACTGGCTCCGGTCACCTCCGCCAGCGGCATTTTCAGCCTGCCGAGAAACTGATATTGCGCGTGGTAGATCGCGATATTCGCCACCGGGCGTCCTTCGTCCTGCACCTGCCTGATCGCCAAGGCCATCGGCTTGACGTCGTACATGGGTTTGAGCGAATGCATGACGTCCGCTTGCGCCAGTGCCAGCATGGCCGCACCAAGCAAAGCCAGATTGGGCACCGGCGCGGCGCCGCGCCGGCCCGCTAACCAAACCACCCCGGCCAGCACGATCAGGATCACGCCCGGCCAGACCGGCGGCAAAGCCGCAACCTGACCATGCAATGCCGCAATCCGCCCGGTACCGGCCAGGATCATCACGCCGCCCAACGCCGCCGCCAGCAATGCCTGCAACCCGACCCGGGCATCCGCACGCCCGGCCAGCAGGCGCGCCGTCAGCAGCGCAAAAGCGGGAAACAACGGGACCAGATAATGCGGCTGCTTGCCGCTGATGAAACAAAAGGCGACAAACACCGGCAGCATCCAGGCCAGGCAAAAGCGCGAACCGCGATCGAGGCCGGCACGACGATGATCCGCCAGCGCTTTCCACCATGCCGGCCAGGCGAACCAGGGGAACAGCAGCAGCGGCAGCAGCGGCACGTACCACCAGAACGGCCGCCGGTGGGCGAAGGACTCGACCATGCGATTGGCGGTCTGGCCCCAGAAAATCGCGTTGCGATAGGCATCGCCGCCCGAAAACCCGGCTGGCAGCGCCCATGCCAGCGCGATGGCCACACCCAGCAGCACGGCCAACAGCAGCCCGCCGAACCAGCGGCCCCATCGCAGGCCCGGATTCCACCATGGCGCCAGCGCGGCAACAGACAACAGATGCAACAGGATAACCGGTCCCTTGGTCAGCACCCCCATGCCCATCGCGACCCCCAGCATGACCAAGCCGCTACGCTTCCCGTCGGTGGCGGCAAGCATGCCATGCAGGCCGACCAGCACCCAGAAGGTCAGCATCACATCGAACATCACCGAGGTGGAGAAAACGATCCACAGCAGCGCGCCGACCAGCACCAGCGCGGCCTGTCCGCCCAGGCCGGGATGCTGCGGCCACAGGCGGCGGGCGAGACGATAGGTCAGAAGCAGTCCGCCGGCAGAAAACAGCGGCATCACCAGACGCGGCCACCAGTCGTTGACGCCGAACAGCGCCCAGCCGGCCTGGAACATCCAGAACAGGAAAGGCGGCTTGTCGCTATAGGGCGCGCCGTTCTTGAACGGCACCAGAAAGTCGCCGCGCAGCCACATTTCCCACGCCACGCTGACGTAGCGCGTTTCGTCGATCGGGGTCAGCGGGCGCGTCAGCATCGCCACCCCGGCCAGCGCGGCCAGCAGCAGCAGGCTCAGCAACAGCAGGCTACGCCCGGAGGATTCAAAGCCTGGTTGTGGATTCATCATACGAGCCTCCCATTTCGTCGAGCGCGGCGTCAACCTGGCCGTCGAGGCTCTGGCCATGGCGGAAGCGGCGGTAAAGCCAGGCACCCAATGCCCCAGAGATCAGGAACAAGCCGATGGCAAGCGCAAGTTTCAGGGCAGGCGCGATTTGAACCCCACTGCCGACCAGCGCAAACACCAGTGTCTGCGGCAGATAACCGAGCAGCGAACCGAAGAAAAAATAGGCCGGTCGGATGCTGGAAATCCCTGCTACGAGGTTGGTCAGCAGGTTGTTACCCACCGGAAGCAGGCGGACCAGCACCGTCATGGTAAAAGGGTGATCGTGAATAAAGTGATCGAAGCGCCCGGCACGCTCACCCAGCCGCGTACGCAGCAGGCCTTTGCCGAACAGGCGTGCATAACTGAAACTCAGCATGCTGCCCAGCAACGCGGCCAGCACGCCGAGCAGCGTTCCCAGCCCGATGCTGAAGGCATAACCACCGAGAAAGGCGATGATCTGGCGCGGCAGACCGATGGCGGTAAACAGCCCGCCCATCAGCAGGAATAGCAGCGCTCCGTTGATACCATGCCCGCGCACCCGCGCATCGATCCAGGCCTGGTTGACGCTGTTGCCCAGATCGCTGGTTTTGAACAGATAGCCCAGCAGCGCCAAGCTCAACATCAGCGCCAACCCCTTGACGATGACGCGGGCTTTCATCTACAGATCTGAATCGGGCTCGATGACCGGCAGGCGCACGCGCCGCTGCAGCCAGGCCACGCCGAACAGGTCGACGATGCCCACCCACAGCCGGTTGTGTACGCCGTATTTGGACGTGCCGCGCTCACGTGCACGATGGTGCACCGGAACCGAGACCACGGCGCCGCCATTGCGCATCACCAGCGCCGGCAGGAAACGATGCATGTGGTCGAAGTTGGGGAGATGCAGGAAGGTCTCGCGGGCAAATACCTTGAGGCCGCAGCCGGTGTCTGGCGTGTTGTCCTTCAGCATGCGCGAGCGCACGCCGTTGGCGATTTTCGAGGACAGACGGCGCAGGAAGGTGTCGTTGCGCCGGGCACGCCAACCCGCCAGCAACTCCAGATTGGGCGGCTGCGCCGGATCGGCCAGCCTGGCCAGCAGCGCAGGAATATCGGCAGGATCGTTCTGACCGTCTCCATCGAGCGTCGCAATCCACTCATGGCGCGCCGCATTCACGCCCGTCGTCACCGCCCGGCTCTGTCCGCACGAACTGCGATGGTGGATCACCCGCAGCATGGGAAACTCGGCTTTCAGCGTCTCCAGCCGCGCCTGGGTGGCATCGGTACTGCCATCGTTGATATAGAGGATTTCGAACGTGGTGTTGCTAGACAGCGCCGCCGCGATTTCGCGCACCAGCGGCTCAACATTGTCCTGTTCGTTCTTGACGGGAACAACGACGGAAAGTCTGCCGTGGTAGGCATATTTCGGCATGAATATGGCCTGGTCGTATTGTATTGGCGGAGAGGGGGGGATTCGAACCCCCGTCAGGATATTATCCTGAACACGCTTTCCAGGCGTGCGACTTAAACCACTCATCCACCTCTCCGAGAGCGGCGCATCATACCGGAAGCCCCTGCGCGCGGCAAATTGGAGTTGAAGTCGTGCTTTTTCGCCGCCGCGACAGAAAAAATGCCTTGCTCCCCTTGAATCCCGGTCTTTCGTCCCCAGTTCTCCGCCAGAACCAACTGGGAGCCCACATGCAGGACGAACTCAACACCGACACCAACCCGGCCGAAGCCCACCCCGAAAAGGACACCATGCCCAGCCTGGAAGAGGCGCTGAAAGCGGCCGAGCTCCAGGCGGCCGAGCATCACGACGCTTGGCTGCGCGCCAAGGCGGAAACCGAAAACATGCGCCGCCGCGCGGCGGAAGACGTCGACAAAGCGCGCAAGTTTGCGGTGGAAAATTTCGCCGGCGAACTGCTGGCGGTGAAGGACAGCCTGGAAGCCGCGCTGGCAGTAGAATCCCCCAGCGTTGAAAACCTGAAGGACGGGGTCGAGCTGACCCTGAAGCAGCTGGTTTCCGCCTTCGGCAAATTCAATCTGCACGAGATCCACCCGATGGGCGAGAAATTCGACCCGCATCAGCATCAAGCCATCCAGATGATCGAGTCCGACCAGCCGGCCAACACCGTGGTGACAGTGCTGCAAAAAGGCTACCGCCTCAACGAGCGCACGCTGCGGCCGGCGCTGGTGATGGTTTCCAAGGGCAAGGACGCTTGAGCGCAGCGTCTTGAATTAAGCCCGACCTCCCCCACATTCGAATCAATTCAAACTTACTTAGAAGGAACGCATCATGGGACGCATTATCGGCATTGACCTGGGTACCACCAACTCCTGCGTGGCGGTGATGGAAAACGGCACGCCGAAGGTGATCGAAAACGCCGAGGGCGCGCGCACCACGCCGTCCATCGTGGCCTACACCGAAGACGGCGAGATCCTGGTCGGCGCGCCGGCCAAGCGGCAGGCCGTCACCAACCCGAAGAACACCCTGTTTGCGGTGAAGCGCCTGATCGGCCGCCGCTTCGAAGAGAAGGAAGTGCAGAAGGACATCGGCCTGATGCCCTACAAGATCGTCAAGGCCGACAACGGTGACGCCTGGGTCGAAGTGCGCGACAAGAAAATGGCCGCGCAGCAGGTGTCGGCCGAGACCCTGCGCAAGATGAAGAAAACCGCCGAGGACTACCTGGGCGAGGAAGTGACCGAAGCCGTCATCACGGTGCCGGCCTACTTCAACGACAGCCAGCGCCAGGCCACCAAGGACGCCGGCCGCATCGCCGGCCTCGAAGTCAAGCGCATCATCAACGAGCCGACCGCGGCCGCGCTGGCCTTCGGCATGGACAAAAAGGAAGGCGACCGCAAGATCGCCGTGTATGACCTCGGCGGCGGCACCTTCGATATTTCGATCATCGAGATTGCCGAGATGGACGGCGAGCACCAGTTCGAAGTGCTGTCGACCAACGGCGACACCTTCCTCGGCGGCGAGGACTTCGACCAGCGCCTGATCGACTACATCGCCGAGGAATTCAAGAAGGAGCAGGGCGTCGACCTGAAGAAGGACGTGCTCGCGCTGCAGCGCCTGAAGGAAGCGGCGGAAAAGGCCAAGATCGAGCTGTCCTCCGGCCAGCAGACCGAAGTCAACCTGCCCTACATCACGGCGGACGCCTCCGGGCCCAAGCACCTGGCGGTGAAGATCACCCGCGCCAAATTCGAGGCACTGGTGGAAGATCTGATCAAGCGCACCATCGATCCGTGCAAGATGGCGCTGAAGGATGCCGGCCTCTCCACTTCGCAGATCGACGACGTCATCCTGGTCGGCGGCCAGACCCGCATGCCCAAGGTGATGGACGCGGTGAAGGACTTCTTCGGCAAAGATCCCCGCCGCGACGTCAACCCGGACGAAGCCGTCGCCGTCGGCGCCGCGATCCAGGGCGGCGTGCTGCAGGGCGAAGTGAAGGACGTGCTGCTGCTCGACGTGACGCCGCTCTCCCTCGGTATCGAAACCCTCGGCGGCGTGATGACCAAGCTGATTCCGAAGAACACCACGATCCCGACCAAGGCCAGCCAGGTGTTCTCGACCGCCGACGACAACCAGAGCGCGGTGACGGTGCATGTGCTGCAGGGCGAACGCGAAGTCGCCTCGGGCAACAAGAGCCTCGGCCAGTTCAACCTGTCCGACATCCCGCCCGCACCGCGCGGCATGCCGCAGATCGAGGTCACCTTCGACATCGACGCCAACGGCATCCTGCACGTATCGGCCAAGGACAAGGCGACCGGCAAGGAGAACACCATCCGCATCCAGGCCAGTTCCGGCCTGTCGGAGGAGGAAATCCAGCGCATGGTGAAGGACGCCGAAGCTAACGCCGCCGAAGACCACAAGGCTGTTGAACTCGCGACCGCGCGCAACGCCGCCGACGGCATGATCCACTCGGTGAAGAAGTCGCTCACCGAGTACGGCGACAAGGTGTCGGCCGACGAAAAGGCTGCGATCGAGGCGGCCTTGAAGGAAGCTGAAGACGCCGTGCGCGAAGGCGACAAGGACACCATCGAGGCCAAGACCAACGCGCTCGCCACCGCCAGCCACAAGCTCGCCGAGCAGATGTACCAGGCCGAGCAGGCCAAGGGCGGCGCGCAGCCAGCAGGCGCAGAAGCCGGCGCGGGCAGCCATGCTGCGGACGACAACGTGGTCGATGCCGAATTCGAAGAGGTGAAAGACAAGTAAGCCGTGAGCGGTAAGCGGTGAGCGGCAAGCCCGTTCACCGCTTTTTGCTTTTCCGCTTACTGCTCACCGTTCACCGCTCACCACCATGTCAAAACGCGACTACTACGAAGTCCTCGGCGTCGCCAAGAACGCCTCGGACGAAGAAATCAAGAAGGCCTACCGCAAGCTGGCCATGAAGCACCATCCCGACCGCAACCCGGACGACAAGGGCGCGGAGGAGAAATTCAAGGAAGCCAAACAGGCCTACGAAATCCTGTCCGACTCGGACAAGCGCGCCGCCTACGACCAGTTCGGCCATGCCGGGGTCGACCAGCAGGCCGGCATGGGCGGCGGTTTCGGCGGCGGCGGGTTTTCCGACGCCTTCTCGGACATCTTCGGCGACATTTTCGGGGGCGGCGGCGGCAATCGCCGCGACCGCGTCTATCGCGGCGCCGACCTGCGCTACAACCTGGAAATCGAGCTGGAGGAAGGTGCCCGCGGCACCGAAACCAAGATCCGCATTCCCACCCTGGAAGAATGCGGCACCTGCCACGGCAGCGGCGCCAAGCCCGGCACCCAGCCGACCACCTGCACCACCTGCGGCGGCCACGGCCAGGTCCGCATCCAGCAGGGCTTCTTCTCGGTGCAGCAGACCTGTCCGCGCTGCAGCGGCACCGGCAAGATGGTGGCCGACCCCTGCCCCAGCTGCCACGGCGAAGGCCGTGTCAAGAAGCACAAGACGCTGTCGGTCAAGATTCCCGCCGGGGTCGACAGCGGCGACCGCATCCGTCTGGCTGGCGAAGGCGAAGCCGGCGTCAACGGCGGCCCACCGGGCGACCTCTATGTGGTGATCCACCTCAAGGAACACCCGGTGTTCAAGCGCGACGGCGACGACCTGCATTGCGAGATGCCGATCAGTTTCGCCACCGCGGCGCTCGGCGGCGAGGTCGAGATCCCCACGCTGGATGGCCACGCCAAGATCAAGATTCCCGCCGAAACGCAGTCCGGCAAGGTGTTCCGCCTGCGCGGAAAAGGCATCAAGGGCGTGCGCAGCCACGCGCCGGGCGACCTCATGTGCCACATGCTGGTGGAAACGCCGGTGAACCTGTCCGAACGTCAGCGCGAACTGCTGCGCGAGTTCGAGTCGCTGAGCCCGGGACGCAACAACAATCCGCGCGCGCAGTCGTTCATGGACAAGGTGAAGTCCTTCTTCGGGCAGTAAGCCCCGAAAGTGGCAGGCCTGTGGATGAGGCCTGCCACCCGATTTCAGTTCGGCCGGGCCGCGGCGAACAGGCGGAAGAAGTTCTCGCTGGTGGCGTCGCCCACCGCCTCGGCCGTCATGCCGCGCACCCGCGCGATTTCCTCCGCCACGTGCTTCACGAAACCGGGCTGGTTGGTCTGCCCACGGTGTGGCACCGGTGCCAGATAGGGTGAATCGGTCTCGATCAGCATACGCTCCAGCGGAATGGTGGCCGCTACCTCGCGCAGGGCGGCAGCGCTCTTGAAGGTCACGATGCCGGAAAACGAGATGTAGAACCCCAGCTCGATCGCGGCCTCCGCCACCGCCAGGCTTTCGGTGAAGCAGTGCATCACCCCGCCCGCCTCGCCCGCCTGTTCCTCGCGCATGATGCGCAGGGTGTCCTCTGCGGCGGCACGGGTATGAATCACCAAAGGTTTCTGAGAGGCACGCGCCGCACGGATGTGGGTGCGAAAACGCTCGCGCTGCCATTCGAGGTCGCCGGTCAGGCGGAAATAATCCAGCCCGGTCTCGCCGATCGCCACCACCTTGGGGTGGTCGGCCAGTGCGACCAGTTCCGCCACCGTCGGCTCGGCGCAGCCTTCATGGTCCGGATGCACGCCCACGGACGCGTAGACATTCGCATGCGCTTCGGCCAGCGCGCGGATTTCGGGGAATTTTTCCAGTTCCACGCCGATGCACAGCGCGTGGCTCACCTGGTTGGCTGCCATCAGGTCGAAGACCTCGGGCAGCTTGCCGGCGAGGTCGGGGAAGTTGATGTGGCAGTGGGAATCGATGTACATGCGGCTCGTGAACGCCGCAGACGGCGTTACATGGTGTGGGTTGGACGCACCGATTTTAACGAACCGCCGAGCAAACCTTCAATCTTGTTTTGCGCCGCCTTGCCGCTTTCGTTGAAAGCGAACTGCACGCCCACGCCCTGGGTGCGGCTGCCGTGCGCGCCCGAGGGCGTCACCCACACCACCTTGCCGGAAACCGGCAACTTGGCGGGATCGTCCATCAGCGTCAGCAGCATGAACACTTCCTCGCCCATCTTGTAGTGCTTGTTGGTGGGAATGAACAGCCCGCCGCCCTTGATGAACGGCATGTAGGCGGCAAAAAGCGCCGATTTTTCCTTGATGGACAGGGACAGCACGCCGGGGCGTACCTGGCCTGCGACATCATTGACTGCTGCACTCATTTTCGAACCTCTTCAATCAAACACGTGCCGGTACTGGATCAGCCAGGCTTCGAGCTGCAACGCCCGGTTGAGCGGGTGGGCCAGCGTCCTGCCTTCGTTCGCCTGCGTTCTGGCAAGGGCCAGCAGCTTCGCCAGATCGGCCTGGTTGCCCAGCTGCGTCAACGCCTCGGCAAAATCGCGGTTGAACTGCACGCTGCCCCGCAACTTCACCGCCAGCAAATCGCCCAGCCACTTGTATGCCACGTTGTGCCAGGTCTGCGGACTAACCGCCTTCCAGCGTTCGCCCAGGGTCACCGGGTCGAGCCGATCAAGCAGCGCCAGGCCTTCCAGCACGCCGCGGCGCTCGTCCAGTTCGGCCCCGTCGGCCCAGCGCTGCGCGTCGAGCGGCGTACCGCCGGACAGTGCCAGCAGGTTCGCCGCGTCGTCCACGCCCTGCCCGGCCAGCCACTGCGCCGCCTGATCGGCCGGCGGCAGACCGATGTCGATGCGGCTGCAGCGGCTGCGTATGGTCGGCAGCAGGCGGCGCGGCTGATCCGAGACCAGCACGAATACCGTATTTAACGGCGGTTCCTCCAGCACCTTTAACAGCGCATTGGCCGCCGCCACGTTGAGGCTGTCGGCCGGGTCGACCAGCACCATCCGGAACCCCGCGCGATAGGTGGACAGCTGGACGAAGTCGACCGCCTCGCGTGCCTGGTCGACCTCGATCGCCGTGGCCATGCGGGTTTCGCCTTCCTTGCCGGTTTTTTCCTGCAACGTCAGCAGCCGGAAGTCCGGATGCGTGTCCGTCTCGTACCAGTGGCAGGCGGGGCACTCGCCGCAGGCCGCGCCATCAGGCTGCGGCGCTTCGCACAGCAGCGCCTGCGCCCACGCCCGCGCCAGCGCGCCCTTTCCCACCCCGCGCGGCCCCGCCAGCAGCAGGGCCTGCGCCGGACGCGCCCGGGTCGCCAACAGGCGCTGCCAAGGAGTTTCCAGCCAGGGATAGGGTGCGCTCACCCCAGCCCTTTCAACAATTCGCCGATTTCGGCCTGCAGGTCGGCGATGCTGTGGCGCGCGTCCAGCACAAGAATGCGCGCGGGTTCGGCGCGCGCGCGGTCGAGATAGGCGTTGCGCACGCGGCTGAAGAAGCTGTCCGCCTCACGCTCGAAGCGGTCGGCGGTGCGCGCAGCCGAGCGGCGCGCTTCCGCCACCTCGGGCGGCACATCGAACAGCAGCGTGAGGTCGGGCGCGAAGCCGCGCTGCACCCAGGTTTCGAGTGCGGCGATGCGCGCCACCGCGATGCCGCGCCCACCGCACTGGTAGGCATAGCTGGCATCGGTGAAACGGTCGGATACCACCCACGCCCCGCGGGCAAGCGCGGGCAGGATCAGTTCGGCCAGGTGCGCCTGGCGCGCGGCAAACATCAGCAGCAACTCGGTATCGGCATCCATGTCGCGGTGCAGCAGCAGTTCGCGCAGGGTTTCCCCGAGTGGGGTGCCGCCGGGTTCGCGGGTGACAACGACTTCCCTGCCCTGCTTGCGCAGCCAGTCGGCGACGAAACTCAGATGGGTGCTCTTGCCGGCGCCGTCGACGCCTTCGAGGGTGATGAATTTTCCGGGTTTCGTCATCGCTGGTAGCGGTTTACCGCACGGTTGTGAGCTTCGAGGGTGCTGGAAAAGACATGGGTGCCGTCGCCGCGAGATACGAAGTACAGCGCATCGGTCCTGGCCGGATTGAGCGCAGCCAGGATCGAGGCCTCGCTGGGCATCGCGATCGGCGTCGGCGGCAGCCCGGCACGGGTATAGGTGTTGTACGGGGTGTCGCGCTGCAGGTCGACCTTGTGCAGGTTGCCGTCGTAGCGATCACCCAGCCCATAGATCACGGTCGGGTCGGTCTGCAGGCGCATGCCCAGCCGGAGCCGGTTCAGGAACACGGCGGCAATCTTCGGACGCTCGAATGCCGTGCCGGTCTCCTTTTCCACGATCGACGCCATGATCAGCGCTTCGTACGGCGTACGGTAGGGAAGACCGGGCGCACGGGTTTCCCAGGCGGCCATGAGTTTTTCGTGTTGCCGGCGATAGGCGCGGCGCAGCACGCTGAGGTCGGAAGCCTGCGGGGCGTAGAAATAGGTATCGGGGAACAGCAGACCCTCGATGTGGTTTTCCTCCGCGCCGATGGCCTGCAGGATGCCGGCTTCGCTCATGCCGGCGCTGTCGTTCTTCAGCATCGGCTGCGCGGCAAGTTCGGCCTGCACCTCGTGCCAGTTCCAGCCTTCGATGAACTGCACGATCGCCTGCGAGACGTCGCCGCGCTGGATCTTGGCATACAGTTCCAGCGGCGTGAGCGGCCGGTCGAGGATATACACCCCCACCTTGAGCGTCCCGGCCTTGCCCAGCACGCGCCCGAGCAGCCAGAAGACCTGTGCATTGCCGATCACGCCTTCGCGTTCGAGCATCGTGCTCAGGCTGCGCAAGTTCGTACCGGGTACCACATCGAATGTTTTCGGCAGCGGCTCGATCGGCAGGGGCCGGTTGCCATACCAGGCCAGCTCGCCTGCGCCCAGCAGCGCAGCCAGACCGGCAAGCGTGATCAATCGTTTAATCCAGGTTTTCATACAAGGCGTTATTCAAAGCGGCCGTCCAACCCGCAGGCGGCCATGTCACGTCATCCAGCCTGGCCACGCGGCGCACGCCGATGACACTGTTGCAGATCATCACTTCGTCGGCAGCGAGTATAGCCGCTGGCGGCAGGCGGCCGATATGGGTCGGGATGCCCAGGCGCGGTGCAGCGCGCAGCAGGCGCGCCCTGGCCACGCCCGCCACGCCGCATTCGGCCAGATCCGGAGTGAACAGTTCGCCGTGCTTCATGATCAAAAGATTACTCATCACCCCGCCGATCACCGCGCCGCGGTCGTCGCACAGCAGTCCTTCGAATATCCCGGGGTCGCTCCACTCGGCGCGCGCGAGCACGTTTTCCAGCCGGTTCAGATGCTTGATTCCCGCCAGCCTGGGCTGGCGCGCCAGGCGCAGGCTGCACCAGCGCGCCGTGATCGCATCCGGTGCGCCGGCCTGTGCGTAAACCGGCAGCGGTGCGGAGAGCACGATCCGGATGGCTGCTTGGTCCTGCGGCGGCGCATAGCCGCGTGCGCCGGCGCCGCGCGTGAGCATGATTTTCACGACGCCCTCCCCCGCTTCGGCGACCTGGCAGACTTCAGTGTGCAATTCGGCTTCGTCGGGACACGCCAGCATCAGCGCCGCACAGTCGGCCGCCAGTTTGGCGTAATGATCGCGCCACCACAGCGGCCGGCCGGCCTGCGTACGCAGGGTACGGAACACGCCGTCGCCGTAGGCCAGCCCGCGATCGCGAGCATCCACCGTGTCCGCGGGATGACCGTTGACGAGGATCATGCGCAATCCAGTGCGCGCAACAGGCCGCGCGCCTTGGCACGGGTCTCGTCGAGTTCGCGCGCCGCGACCGAATCGGCCACGATGCCCGCACCGGCACGGAAGCCCACTGCCTGCCCGCGCAGCAGGAAACTGCGGATCAGGATGTTGAAATCGAAGCTGCCGTCGCGATTGATGTAGCCGACGCTGCCGGTGTAGCTGCGGCGCGGCGTCCGCTCCAGTTCACGGATGATCTGCATGGTGCGCACCTTGGGACAGCCGGTGATGGTGCCGCCGGGAAACACGGCGCGCAAGGCGTCGAACACGGTCATGTCCCGGCGCAACCGTCCGCACACGGTCGATTCGATGTGGTGCACATGGCGATAGCTGGCGATCTCCATCAGCGCCGCCACCTTCACGCTGCCGGGCTCGCACACGCGTCCCAGATCGTTGCGCTCCAGATCGACCAGCATGACGTGTTCGGCACGTTCCTTGGGATGCGCCTGCAGGCGTGCGCGCAGGGCGGCATCTTCCGTGGCGTCTTCGCTGCGGGGGTGAGTGCCGGCAATCGGCCGGGTTTCGAGGGCGCCGTCGCGGCCCAGGCGCACCAACCGTTCGGGTGACGAACTCACGATGGCCCAGTCGTCCATCTGCAGCAACGCGGAAAAGGGCGCGGGATTCTTCTGCATCAGCTGTGCAAGCAGCGCCGCAGGCGGGACCGCTGCCGCGAATTCGGCCTGCCAGCCGCGCGACAGGTTGACCTGGAATACGTCGCCCGCACGAATGTAGTCCTGGATGCGCGCGACACCCGACAGGAATGCCACAGGATCGTCTTCATGGAGCGCAACAGGCGTCGGCAAGGTTGCGACCGCAGGCAGCGTCTGCGCAAGGTCGTCTGCCATGGTATCGATCAGCGCAGTCTGGCCGGATTCCGCCACCAGGACACAGCGCCCGCTGCCACGGTTGTAGAGGATCGCGGCCGGTATACGGGCCAGCCAGGCACAGGGGAATTCGGCATCCTCGGCCAGACCCACGCTGGGCTCAAACAGCCCGCCCAGCTCATAGGCCAGCGCACACAGCCAGCCGCCGGTGAACGGCAGGTCGCAGTCCGACCGGGCAGGATGCAGCCGCATCGCCGGATGCGACTGCAAACCGCTCAAGCCCTCGGCCGCGCTTACACGCGTGACCTCCTGCGGAAACGCAAACAGCACGTCCCAGCCGCTGTTGCCACTGCTGGCGAACAGGCCGGGATAACGCTGCGGATTGGACGACTGAAGCCGGATCAGGTCAGGCCGCTGCGGCCATTCCCGGATTTCGAGCGCGCTGGCTTGATCTGTTGTTGCGATGGGGCGACCCCCGCGAGCTCAAACGCGCTTGAAGACCAGCGACCCGTTGGTGCCGCCAAACCCGAAGTTGTTCTTGAGCGCAAAATCGATCTTCAGCTCACGTGCGGTGTTGGCGCAGTAATCGAGATCGCATTCCGGATCCTGCGAGAAGATGTTGATGGTCGGCGGCGACAGCTGATGGTGCACCGCCAGCACGGTGAATACCGATTCCACCCCGCCGGCGCCGCCCAGCAGGTGGCCGGTCATCGACTTGGTCGAGTTGACCACGGTCTTGTAGGCGGCATCGCCCATGGCGAGCTTGATCGCCTCGGTTTCGTTCTTGTCGCCCAGCGGCGTCGAGGTGCCGTGTGCGTTGATGTAGTTGATCTGGTCAGGATTCACGCCGGCGTCGCGCATCGCATTCAGCATCGAACGGCGGGGGCCGTCGGTGCTCGGTGCCGTCATGTGATAGGCGTCGCCGCTCATGCCGAAACCCACCACCTCGGCGTAGATCTTCGCACCGCGCGCCTTGGCATGCTCGTATTCCTCGAGCACCAGCACGCCGGCGCCCTCGCCCAGCACGAAACCGTCGCGATCCTTGTCCCACGGACGGCTGGCGGTGGCCGGGTCGTCATTGCGGGTGGACAGCGCGCGTGCGGCAGAGAAGCCGCCCACGCCCAAGGGGGACGTGGCGCACTCGGCACCGCCGGCGATCATCACGTCGGCGTCGCCGTGCTCGATCATGCGGGCGGACAAGCCGACCGCGTGCAGACCCGTGGTACAGGCCGTGACGACGCCGAGGTTGGGGCCTTTCATCCCGTACAGGATCGAAAGGTTGCCGGAAATCATGTTGATGATGGAACCGGGGATGAAGAAAGGGGAAATCTTCCGCGGTCCGGACTCCAGCAGCAGGGAATGGGTCTCCTCGATCAGCGGCAAGCCGCCGATTCCGGAGCCGATGTTGATGCCGATGCGCTCGGCATTGGCATCGGTGACTTCCAGGCCCGAATCGCGTATCGCCTGGATGCCGGCAGCCATGCCGAACTGGATAAAAGTATCCATGCGGCGCGCTTCCTTCGGGTTGAGGTATTGCTCAACGTCGAAGTTCTTCACCTCGCCGGCCATGTGGGAGGCGAAAGGCGAAGGGTCGAAGCGGCTGATGCGGGCGATCCCGGTACGACCGGCAACCAGATTGTCCCAGGCTTCCGGGATGGTATTGCCGACCGGGGAAATGATTCCCAGGCCGGTGACGACAACGCGACGTTTGGACAAAAGTCAGTCCTTCTATTACTGGTAAACGATCAGTTCGAGTGGCTGTTGACGTAGTCAATCGCCTGCTGGACGGTGGTGATCTTTTCTGCGTCTTCGTCGGGGATCTCGCAGCCGAACTCTTCTTCCAGCGCCATCACCAGCTCAACCGTATCGAGCGAGTCAGCGCCCAGGTCACCGACGAAGGAGGACTCATTCTTGATGTCCGCCTCGTTGACGCCCAATTGCTCGGCGACGACTTTAATTACACGCTGTACGTTATCCATTACTGATCCTCTCTTGAAATAAGGCTTCAACAGAATTGAAGCCGTGAAAATTGAAGCCGGACGATTTTACCAAATATTGTGGCCAATCACGCCATGTACATGCCGCCGTTGACGTGCAGGGTGGTGCCCGAAATATAGCCGGCGGCAGGCGACGCCAGGAAGGCGACAGCCTGCGCGATATCTTCGGCGGCACCCAGCCGGCCCAGCGGGATATGCGCCAGCAGTGCCTGACGTTGTGCGTCCGGCAAGGCACGCGTCATGTCGGTGTCGATGAAGCCCGGCGCCACGCAGTTGACCGTGATGTTGCGACTACCGACTTCGCGCGCCAGCGACTTGGTGAAACCCATGATGCCAGCCTTGGCCGCGCTGTAGTTGGTCTGCCCGGCGTTGCCCATCGCACCCACCACCGAGGCGATGGAAATGATGCGCCCGCTGCGCGCCTTCATCATCGCGCGCAGCACGGCGCGCGACAGGCGGAACACGGAGGTCAGGTTGGTCGCCAGAATGTCGTCCCACTCCTCATCCTTCATCCGCATCAGGAGGTTGTCGCGGGTGATGCCGGCATTGTTGACCAGGATGCCGATGGCACCGAAATCCTTTTCGATCGCCGCGATGACGGCGTCGACCTCGGCCGCGTCGGTGACGTCGAGCTTCATGCCGTCGCCCTTGATGTTGGCCGCGGCGAGATAGTCGCCGATCGCCTGCGCGCCCTTGTCGCTGGTGGCGGTGCCGACCACGGTGGCGCCCGCATTGCCGAGCGCCAGTGCGATGGCCTGGCCGATGCCGCGGCTGGCACCGGTCACGAGGGCAATCTGCCCTCCAAGATTAAAGCCAGGCGCGATTTGTCCTTGCAGCATGGTGTCTCCTGTCAGTTGTTCAGTGCGGCGGCGAGGCTGGCTTCGTCGACCAGCGCCAGAGCCGGCAGGCTGTCGTCGATGCGCTTGGCGAGGCCCGCCAGCACCTTGCCGGGGCCGCATTCGATGACGCGCTCGATGCCGGCGGCCTTCAGCGCCTGCACGGTCTCGACCCAGCGCACCGGGGTATGCAGCTGCTTCGCCAGCGCGACGCGGATGGCATCCGCATCGGCATGGCTTTGCACGTCGGTGTTGTGCAGCACGGGAATGGTCGGCGCGAAAATCGAAACGCCTTGCAGGTGTGCCAGCAGCTTCTCGGCGGCCGGCCGCATCAGCGAGGAATGCGACGGCACGGAAACCGGCAGCGGCAGCGCACGCTTGGCGCCCTTTTCCTTCGCCAGCGCCATCGCGCGCTCGACCGCCGCCTTGTTGCCGGCGATCACCACCTGGCCGGGGGAATTGAGGTTCACCGCCTCGACCACTTCGCCCGCGGCAGCGTCGGCACAGACCGCACGCACGGCATCGTCGTCCAGTCCCAGGATTGCCGCCATCGCGCCAACGCCTTCCGGTACCGCGGCCTGCATCGCTTCGGCGCGGAAACGCACCAGTTTGATTGCATCGGAAAAATTCAAGGATCCGGCGGCCACCAGCGCCGCGTATTCGCCGAGACTGTGGCCGGCCAGCAGCGCCGGCGTCGCACCGCCCGCTGCCTGCCACACGCGCCAGGCGGCGATGTCGGCCGCCAGCATCGCGGGCTGGGTGTTGACGGTCTGGTTGAGCAGATCGGCCGGGCCGTCGGTCACCAGCGCCCACAGGTCCTGCCCGAGCGCGTCGGACGCTTCGGCGAAGGTATTGCGCACTTCGGCACGCTCGCCCCAGCCGGCCATCATGCCCACCGATTGCGAGCCCTGACCGGGAAATACAAAAGCGATTTTTTTATCGAGTGCAGCCACTTGCATGTTCCTTGAATCAATATTTCAGGAGCGCGGAGCCCCAGGTAAAGCCGCCGCCGAAGGCTTCCATCAGCACGGTCTGGCCGCGCTGGATGCGGCCGTCGCGCACCGCGACGTCGAACGCCAGCGGCACCGAGGCCGCAGACGTGTTGCCATGGCCGGCCACGGTGGTGACCACATGGTCCATGCTCATGCCGAGCTTTTTCGCGGTGGCGGCAATGATGCGGATGTTGGCCTGGTGCGGCACCAGCCAGTCGATGTCGGATTTCGAGAGGCCGTTGGCCTCCAGCGTCTCGTCGACGATGCGGTCAAGCGTGTTGACCGCCATCTTGAATACAGCATTGCCTTCCATCCGCATCAGCGCGGGCTCGTGCAGGCCGGTCGACGGACCGGTGGTGGTGCGCAGCAGCTCCTTGTGGCGGCCATCAGCATGGATATGGGTGGCGATGATGCCGGGTTCGGCAGACGCGCCCAGTACCACGGCGCCGGCGCCGTCGCCCCACAGGATGCAGTTGCCACGGTCGTTCCAGTCGGTGATGCGCGACAGCGTTTCGGCGCCGATCACCAGCACGTGCTTCGCCGCACCGGTCTTGATGAACTGGTCGGCCACGGAAAGCGCGTACACGAAGCCGCTGCACACGGCCTGCAGGTCGAATGCCGGGCGGCCGTTGCTCATGCCCAGCTTGGACTGCACGATGCAAGCGGTGCTGGGAAACACCAGGTCGGGCGTGGTGGTGGCGACCAGCAGCAGGTCGATGTCGTCAGGCTTCAGGCCCGCAACATCGAGCGCCGCGCGCGCCGCCTGGGTCGCCAGATCGCTGGTGAACTCGCCCTCGGCGGCAATATGTCGTTCGCGAATGCCGGTGCGCTCGACGATCCACTGATCGTTGGTCTCGACCAGCTTTTCGAGATCGGCGTTGGTGAGGATGCGGGCCGGCAGATAGCTGCCGGTGCCGAGAATGCGGGAATAGGTCAAGCGGCTACCCGTTGCAGGAGTTGGATCTGATCGGTAATGCGTTTCAGCACGTTGTTGCGGACTTCGTCGCTGGCCGTTTCGATCGCGTGTTCGAAGGCAAAACGGTCGGCCGAACCGTGGCTCTTCACCACCACGCCTTTCAGTCCCAGCAGGGTGGCGCCGTTGTAGCGGCGCGGATCCATCCGCCGCTTGAAGGCGCTCAGCACCGGCATGGCCAGCAAACCGGCGATGCGGGTCAGCCAGTTGCGCCGGAACTCGGCGCGCAGGGTGGTGGAAATCATCTTGGCCAGCCCCTCGGAGGCCTTCAGCGTCACGTTGCCAACGAAGCCGTCGCACACCACGACATCGGTAGTGCCCTTGAAAATGTCGTTGCCCTCGACGTTGCCGTAGAAATTCAGATGGCTGTCGCGCAGCAGTTCGGCCGCCTGCTTCACCATGTCGTTACCCTTGATGTCCTCTTCGCCGATGTTCAGCAGGCCCACGCTCGGGTTCGGCTTGTGTTCCACCGCCGACACCAGCATCGCACCCATGATGCCGAACTGCAGCAGATGCTCGGCCGAGCAGTCGACGTTGGCGCCCATGTCGAGCACCAGTGCGTGGCCGCTGATCGTCGGCATGACGGCGGCAATGGCGGGACGGTCGATACCGGGAAGGGTTTTCAGGACGAAACGCGCGGTCGCCATCAGGGCGCCGGTGTTGCCCGCCGACACGCAGGCATCGGCCTCGCCGGACTTGACGAGGTCGATGGCCACCCGCATCGAGGAATCCTTCTTGCCGCGCAGGGCCAGCGCGGGCGCCTCGTCCATCGCCACCACCTGGCTGGCGTGACGCACGATGAGACGGGGACCGGTCCTGGCCCGGTGCGCCTTGAGCTCGGCCGCGATGATGTCCTGCGACCCGACCAGAATCACATTAAGGTCAGGGTGACGTGCAAGACAACGGATCGCCGCCGGGACCGTGACATGGGGGCCATGATCGCCCCCCATGACATCAATGGCGACTGTGATGTTTCTCATACAGCCGGAAATCGTTGGCTGAGTCGGTCGCGCCAGGCATCAACAACCACGCCGTGACGCGCAAGAAAATTATTCGCCCTTGGCCTTGACGACTTTGCGGCCACGATAAAAGCCGTTGGGGCTGATATGGTGACGCAGATGCGCTTCACCGGTGGTCGGCTCGACGGCCAGCGGCGGGTTGGTCAGAAAATCGTGCGAACGGTGCATGCCACGCTTGGACGGGGACTTTTTGTTCTGCTGAACAGCCATTTCTTACTCCTTAAAAATCGTGGCGCCGGAACCCGGCGCCCAAAACCTCATTGCGCCCCACGTAGGGAGCATTCACCTTCTGCGTGCATGGGTGCAAGCGGCAGGCTCAACAACACTTCATCCTCAACCAGCTCGACCAGGCTCAGTCGCTCGCCAGGCTGAATCGCATCGCTGTCGGGCAACGCGTCCAGCCGTTCCAGCTCGGATTCGTTGCGCGCCAGATACAGCGTGCGCTCAACCTCGACCGCATGCGGCATGCTACCCAGACAACGCTGGCAGGTCAGTCCCACCTCGCCGCTGATCGACACCTGCAGGGACAGGCTGCCACGCGGGTCCACTCGCCCGACAACTCGACAGAACAGCGCGCCTTGCGTAAATTCATGGGCAAGTCGCGGAAACGCAGCCACCTCGGACTGGATTTCCCACGACTGCGCATCCCTGCAAAAACGCCATGGATCGACTTCAACAGCCTGAAGCATGGCAACGCACCCCGGTTGATATGGTCAACAACATTAGCCCGCAATGATATGATTTCGCGTTCTTTTTGTCAAAGAAACCCCAGCCACCCCAACTTCAGGCGAGTCCATGCTTAAGAAAATACTGGTCGCCAACCGGGGCGAGATCGCCGTCCGCATCGTGCGCGCCTGCGCCGAACTGGGCATCAAGTCGGTCGCCATCTACACCGACGCCGACCGCCACGCGCTCCACGTCAAGAAGGCCGACGAGGCCTACCACATCGGCAAGGACCCGATTCTCGGCTACCTGAACGCGCACACGCTGGTCAACCTGGCAGCCGCCTCGGGCTGCGACGCCCTGCATCCGGGCTATGGTTTCCTCTCCGAAAACCCCGATCTGGCGACCATTTGCGCCCGCCGCGGCATCCGCTTCATCGGTCCCTCGCCCGAGGTGATCCGCCGCATGGGCGACAAGATCCAGGCCCGCAACGCAATGATCGCCGCCGGCATCCCAGTGGTGCCGGGCTCCGATCACAACCTGGAGAACGTCGAGGAAGCGCGTGCGCTGGCCGGCAAGATCGGCTACCCGGTCATGCTGAAGGCCACCAACGGCGGCGGCGGGCGCGGCATCCGCCGCTGCGACAGCGAGGACGAGCTGCTGAAGAACTACGACCGCGTGGTGTCGGAAGCCAGCAAGGCCTTCGGCAAGCCCGAGGTCTTCGTCGAGAAATGTGTGGTGCAGCCCAAGCACATCGAGGTGCAGATCCTGGGCGACACGCAGGGCAACATCATCCACCTGTTCGAGCGCGACTGCTCGATCCAGCGGCGCAACCAGAAGCTGATCGAAATCGCGCCAAGCCCACAATTGACCGAGGCGCAGCGCCAGTACATCGGCAAGCTGGCCGTGCGCGCAGCCAAGGCGGTCGGCTACGTCAATGCCGGCACGGTGGAATTCCTGCTCGATCAGGACAACCAGTTCTATTTCATGGAAATGAACACCCGGCTGCAGGTCGAGCATCCGATCACCGAGACCATCACCGGCGTCGACATCGTGCAGGAGCAGATCCGCATCACTTCCGGCCTGCCGCTGCAATACCGGCAGGAAGACATTGCGCATCGCGGCTATGCCATCGAATTCCGCGTCAACGCCGAGGACCCGAAGAACGAGTTCCTGCCCAGCCTCGGCCGCATCACGCGCTACTACTCGCCGGGCGGCCCGGGGGTGCGGGTGGATGCGGCGATCTACACCGATTACGTCATTCCGCCCTACTTCGATTCGATGTGCGCCAAGCTCACGGTGTGGAACCTGACCTGGGAATCCGCGGTCGAGCGCGGCCGCCGCGCGCTCGCCGACATGCTCGTGTACGGCGTGAAGACGACGATCCCCTATTACCAGGAAATTCTCAGGAATCCCGAGTTCCGTAGCGGGCGTTTCAACACCGCCTTCGTCGAATCACACCCCGAACTCACCCAGTACACCGAAAAGAAACCGCCGGAGGTGGTGGCTGCCGCCATCGCGGCCGCCATCGCAGCACATCAGGGCTTGTAAACCATGGCAAAAGTACACATCACCGATCTCGTCCTGCGCGACGGCCACCAGTCGCTGATCGCCACCCGCATGCGCACCGAGGACATGCTGCCGATCTGCGGAAAACTGGATCAGGTCGGCTTCTGGTCGCTGGAAGCCTGGGGCGGTGCCACCTTCGACGCCTGCGTGCGTTTCCTGCGCGAAGACCCGTGGGAGCGCCTGCGCAAGCTCAGGAAGGCCTTGCCCAGCACGCGCATCCAGATGCTGCTGCGCGGACAGAACCTGCTGGGCTACCGCAATTATTCCGACGACGTGGTGCGGGCCTTCGTGCAGAAATCGGCCGACAACGGCGTCGACGTCTTCCGCGTGTTCGACGCGATGAACGACCTGCGCAACCTCAAGGTCTCGATCGAAGCGGTGAAAGCCGCCGGCAGGCACGCCGAGGGCGCGATCTGCTACACCACCAGCCCGGTGCACGACATTCCGCATTTCGTCGGGCTCGCCAAGGGCTTGACCGCGATGGGCTGCGACACCATCGCGATCAAGGACATGGCAGGCCTGCTCACGCCCTATACGGCGTATGACTTGGTGTGCGCGATCCGCGAAGCCACCCACCTGCCGATCCACACCCACAGCCATGCCACGTCCGGCCTGGCGCACATGACGCACCTGAAGGCCGTGGAAGCCGGCGCCACCCTCATCGACACCAGCGTCGGCGCATTCGCCGAAGGCGCCAGCCACCCCACCACGCAGAGCCTGGTCGCCGCGCTCGCCGGCACCGCCTACGACACCGGCCTGTCGCTGCCGCTGATCGAGGAAATCTCGGCCTATTTCAAGGAGGTGCGCAAGAAATACTGGCAGTTCGAATCGGCTTTCACCGGTACCGACACCCGTGTGCTGATCAACCAGGTACCCGGCGGGATGATTTCCAACCTGGCCAACCAGATGAAGGAACAGGGTGCGCTCGACAAGATGGATGCCGTGCTCGACGAAATTCCGCGGGTGCGCCAAGACCTCGGCTATCCGCCGCTGGTCACCCCCACCTCGCAGATCGTCGGCACCCAGGCGGCACTGAACGTGCTCACCGGCACACGCTACAAATCCGTCACCAACGAGGTGAAGCTCTATCTGCAGGGCCGCTACGGCAAGGCACCAGGCCCCATCAACGAAGAGGTGCGCAAGATCGCCATCGGCGACCTCGAGGTCACCACCTGCCGTCCGGCCGATCTGATTGCCGACGAACTCGACAAGCTGCGCGGCGAAATCGAAGGACTGGCCAAGTCCGACGAGGATGTGCTGACTTACGCCATGTTCCCCGAGATCGGCAAGACCTGGCTGCAGGAACGCGCGGCCGGCAGCCTCAAGCCAGAACAACTGCTGCCGCCGGGCGCGTCGCAGGAGGACAGCGCACCGCGCTACGCCGCCGACGAGTTCAGGATCACGCTGCATGGCGAGACCTATCACATCAAGCTTTCCGGCAGTGGCCGCAGCGATGCCGCCCAGCGTCCCTATTTCGTATCGATCGACGGCGTCTCGGAAGAAGTGCTGGTCGAGCCGCTGAACGAAGTCGCGGTCTCGACCGGCGGCGACAGCACGCCGCGCAAGGCGGCCGCCGCACCGGCCGCCGCCGGCCAGAAGCCGCGCGCCAGCCACCCCGGCCACGTCACGGCCGCCATGCCCGGCACCATCGTCGACGTGCTGGTGAGTATCGGCCAGAAGGTCAAGGCCGGCGACGGCGTGCTGGTGATCGAGGCGATGAAAATGGAGAACGAAGTGCAGGCGCCGATCGCCGGCGTCGTCATCAGCATATTCGCGAAAAAAGGCGACGCGGTGACGCCCGACATGGCGTTGGTCGAGATTCAGCCGGAATGAAGCTGGGCCAGGCCCAACCGGGACAATCCAAGCTTGTCTTGGCTTCCACCTCGCGCTATCGGCGCGAGCTGCTGTCACGTCTGCATATCCCATTCGAAGTGCTCGCGCCCGACGTCGACGAAACCCCGCTGCCCGATGAATCGCCCTCGGCCACCGCGCTGCGCCTGTCGGTACTGAAGGCGCAGGCGGCCGCAGCGACGCACCCCGACGCACTCATCATCGGCTCCGACCAGGTGCTGATGCTCGGCGACGAACAGCTCGGCAAGCCCGGCAATTTCGACACCGCCTTCGCCCAACTGAAAAAAATGCAGGGCAAGGCCATGGTATTCCACACTGCGCTGACGCTGCTGAACAGCCGCACCGGCCACGCGCAGACACAGGATGTGCCGACCGTGGTACACATCCGCCCGCTCAGCGACGCACAGATCACGGCTTACCTGCACAAGGAACAGCCCTACGACTGCGCCGGCTCGGCCAAGAGCGAGTCGCTCGGCATCGCGCTGATGGAACGCATGGACAGCCCCGATCCTACCGCGCTGATCGGCCTGCCGCTGATGGCGCTGACCGGGATGCTGCTGAACGAAGGCGTCGACGTCCTCACATGGCGCTCGGCTTGATTTCGTGACGGGCACTCTATACCTGATTCCGGTACCGCTGGGCCCGGTCAGCCCGGAAGTCTGCCTGCCGCCCGACACGCTCGCCGTCGCGCGCCGGCTCGATCACTTCGTCGTCGAACGCGCCAAGACCGCACGCGCGCACCTGAAGGCGATGGGCCACCCGCAGCCGATCCAGACGCTGCATCTCGAGGAACTCAACGAACACACGCCGGCTTCAGCCATCAACGCGCTGCTGGCGCCGCTCAAGGCCGGCCACGACGTCGGCCTGCTGTCGGAAGCGGGCTGCCCCGCCGTGGCCGATCCCGGGGCGGCACTTGTGCTGGCCGCGCATCGCGCGAACATTCCAGTCGTGCCGCTGATCGGCCCGTCGTCGATTCTGCTGGCCTTGATGGCCTCGGGGCTGGGCGGCCAGCGCTTCGCCTTCCACGGCTACCTGCCCGCCAAGGAACCCGAGCGCAGCCAGGCCATCCGTGAACTCGAAAAAACTGCGCGCCGCGACCGCGCCACCCAGTTGTTCATCGAAACGCCCTACCGCAGCGCCGCCCTGCTCGACGCTTTGGCCACCACCCTGTCACCCGATACGCTCGTCAGCGTCGGCGCCGATCTCAGCTTGCCGAGCCAGCGCATCCAGACCTGCAGCGCGAAAAACTGGCGCGGACAGGCCGATGCTGTCAAGGACCGGTTGGTAGTGTTCGGAATCGGAATCTAAGGATTTCGAGAGAAGCACGCCTGCTCTAACGCGCTGTCCCGGGAGTGCCGCCCTTAGTCCGGCTTGACCGTCAGCAGCGCACATCCCGGATCGAACCGCTGCAGGTACCTGGCAATGGCCTCGAACGTCGCCGTCACGGGCGTCCCGTCGTGGTCGTCAAGCGATATTCCTTTCACGAACATCGAGCCCAATCGTAGCTTGAGCGCATTGATTTCGATTTTCTGTGGCTCGAAACCCGCCCTGATATGCGTTTTCAGAATTTTAGGATCGATGGTCTGATGGATTGCGGCACTGATCACATCAAGCACGAACTCGGTGCAGTTCTGCCGGCCTTCGGTATAGGGATTTGCAATGACCGAATAGTTGGCGTCATGCAGGGCGGCATAATCCGGCGAGGCGATCAGCTTCAGGAGCCGCGCCTGGAGTTCCAGCGAGGGCACGACGATGCCCGCCTCAAGTTCGTAGGCCACGCCGAAGAAGTCCCCGGCGAAATCCTGCACCAGTTCGCTCTTGTCGGGCGATCTCTTGAGCTGGTACAGATTCTGGATCTGATATCGCCACGCCGGGCTTGCTGCCGGGAGCGCAGCCTGCACGGCGAAGGCGGTGTGGGTAAAGCGCATTCCCGGCGGCATCTCGGCGAGCCGCCGTCCCATCCGCGCGAGGATCGCCACCCGCGCGTCCTGAGCGGCCAGCACGTGCTCGACTTTTTGGGAAAACGCAAGGATTTGTTCCGGCGAGAAGTTTGCCGGCGCATCCCTGCCGCTGGAAGCGCTATCCAGGCCTGCGGAGAATGCCGGGACCGAAAGCGCCAGCAGGCCAGGTGACGAGAGACGGACCGTTCCCGGTCGCGAAGCAAGCGAGGGCACGACGGTTCTCCTGGGCGAAGGGCGGAGAGATAAAACCTTGTCTGGCGAAACTCGCCATGTATTGATTACGGCGCTTTCGTCACCCAGCCTTAGCTGCCACGATCAAAATGTCAGCCGGTCCAGCCTCACGATCATCGCTTCACCCCGCTCGTTCTCGGCCTTCAGCCATTCGGCGCCGTCGCGGGTGTACACATCCAGCGGCAGCAGGCGTTGCACCATGCCGCCTTCCACCCGCACCTCCAGCCACTGTTTTGTAAGGGCGGCGAACTCCAGCCGCTCGTGATCGGCGCAGGGGATCGGCCGGTAATCGCTCAACGCAGGGTGACGCCCGCTTTTTCGAACGGCGCCAGCGCCGTTGCCATCGACGCGCCCAGGCGCCCGGCGAGCCGTTCGGCGAGACCCTCGTGCTGGGTGAAGTCGACGACGTCCTTGGCCTTGATGACGTCGCGCGCGACCGTTTCAACGGTGCCGTAGCCGTCGGCGAGGCCAAGCTGGATGCTCTTCTCGCCGCTCCATACCAGGCCGCTGAACATCTCGGGGGTTTCCTTCAGGCGCTTGCCGCGGCCTTCGCGGACGACGTCGATGAACTGGCCGTGGATTTCTTCCAGCATCTGCTTGGCATAGGCTTCCTGCTTGGGGTCGACCGGCGAGAAGGGATCGAGGAAACCCTTGTTGACGCCCGCGGTCAGCAGCCGACGTTCGACGCCGAGTTTCTGCATGGTCTGGGTGAAGCCGAAGCCGTCCATCAGCACGCCGATGGAGCCGACGATGCTGGCCTTGTCGACGAAGATCCTGTCAGCCGCGACGGCGACGTAATAGCCGCCCGAGGCACAGATGTCGTCCACCACGACATACAGGGGAATGTCCGGATGCAGGGCACGCAGGCGCTTGATTTCGTCATGGATCTGCCCCGCCTGGACCGGGCTGCCGCCGGGGCTGTTGATACGCAGGACCACGCCCTTGGTCTTCTTGTCGTCGAACGCGCTCTGCAGGCCAGCGATCACCGTATCGGCACTGGCCTTGTCGGATGCGATCTCGCCCTGCAGGTCGACCAGCGCAGTGTGTTCCTTGATCGACACGCCGTCCGAGCCGAACCAGCCTGCCGCGAGGAACAGAATGATGAAGAGATACAGGAAGCCCAGCGTCTTGAACAGGATGCTCCAGTGGCGGCTGCGGCGCTGTTCCTGAATTGCCGACAGCGCCAGTTTTTCCAGGACGTCGCGCTCCCAGTTTGCCGGGGCAGGTTTTTCTTGTTCGCTCATTGTTCTTCCATCAGGCTGTTTCCAATACATACACATGGCCGTCATGTTCGACGACCGGAACCGGGATCAGGCCGCGTCCGGCGCAGCGTCCGCCGACGCAGTATCCGCTTGCCGGGTGGTAGAGCGCGCCGTGGGTGGAGCAGATCAAGTATAGCCGCGAGTGGTCGAAGAATTCGCCCTCCTGCCAGTCGAGTTCCACCGGCACGTGGCCGCACTGGTTGAGGAAGGCGCGCGGCTGGCCGTCATAACGCACCACGAAAGCCTGTTGCGGCTGGCCGAAACGGATCAACTCGAAACGCACGCCGCGGCCCAGTTCGGCGAGGTCGCTGGCGGCGCAGATCAGGCGTTGGTGCTCAGCCATGCGTGCACCTCGACAAAGCTGTCCATCAGGGCGAGCGGCGCGTGCGGATGCAGGTCCCCCGCCTCGTGTGCGCCATAGGTCACCCCCAGGCTGGCGACGCCGGCATTCGACGCCATCAGCAGATCGTGGCTGGTGTCGCCGATCACCAGCGTACGGCCGGGATCGGCATCGAGTTCGGCTATCAGCTCCAGCACCATCGCCGGGTGCGGCTTGGAATGCGTCTGGTCGGCGCAACGGGTGGCGGCGAACCAAGCGCCGAGGCCGCTGGCTTCGAGCGCGCGCTCCAGGCCGATGCGACTTTTCCCGGTGGCCACGGCCAGTTGGAAGCCGCTCGCGTGCAATTCGCGGATCCCGTCTACAACGCCGGCGAACAGCGGAATCTGGTCGTCGCGGCCCAGGTAATGGTGGCGGTAGCGTTCGACCAGGCGTGGATAGTCTTCGGCCGGCAGATCGGGCAGCAGGGCCTGCAACGCCTGGACCAGTCCCAGACCGATGATCTGGCGCGAGGCGCGATCGCTCGGTGCAGGCAGGCCGATATCCTCGCAGGCGCGCTGGATCGAATCGACGATTACCCCGGCGGAATCCATCAGGGTGCCGTCCCAGTCGAAAATCAATAAGTCAAACTGCTTGGGCATTCAAGGTATCCAGAAATTTGGCCAAATCATCAGGCAAAGGCGCCTCGATCTGCATGCGCTCGCCCGAAATGGGATGATCGAACACCAGTTTCGCCGCGTGCAGGAACATGCGCTTCAGTCCCTGCTTCATCAGGCGCTTGTTGAGCTCGAAATCGCCGTATTTGTCGTCCCCCGCGATCGGGAAGCCCAGATGCGAGGTGTGCACGCGTATCTGATGGGTGCGCCCGGTCTTCAGTTCCGCTTCCAGCAGGGTGAAATCGGAAAAGCTTTGCAAACGTCGGAAGATGGTGTGGGCGGCCTGCCCTTCGTCACGCACCGTCACGCGCTTCTCGCCCTCGTCGGTGACACGCTTGTGCAGCGGCAGCTTCACGTGCTGCACGGGATTCGGCCAGCGCCCCGCCACCAGCGTGAGGTAGCGTTTCTCGATCTTGCCGTCACGCATCGCCGCGTGCAGCCCGGTGAGCGCGCGCCGCTTCAGCGCGATCAGCAGCACGCCGGAGGTCTCGCGGTCGAGCCGGTGTACCAGTTCCATATAACGGCATTCCGGCAGCTCCAGCCGCATCTGCTCGATCACCCCGCGCGAAATGCCGCTGCCGCCGTGCACCGCCATACCGGCCGGCTTGTTGAGGGCGATCAGCGCGTCGTCGCGGTAGAGGATGGCCGGCAGCAGGCGGATGCCGCCCTGCGGCAGGTGGGTGGCGGGGGTAATGACCGGCGTGGCCGTGCGCACCGGCGGGATGCGCACTTCGTCACCCAGCTTCAGGCGATAACTGACGTCGACGCGGCCGCCGTTGATCCGCACCTCGCCGCCCCGCACCAGCTTGTAGATCCGGCTCTTGGGCACGCCTTTCAGCCGCGCCATCAGAAAGTTGTCGAGACGCTGGCTGTCCGCGCTGTCGTCGATCTTCAGCCGCTTGACCGAATCTTTCTCTAAGTCCTTCATTTTCATATACACTACCGCCGGTTCAGGCCGAGTTTTGCCTGTCCAATTGCCCGGCATTCATGCCGTAAATTTTAGAGATCATGCCGGTTAAAACGCTCACCGGCCGCCGCCTGCCCGGCCCGTCTGGATTCCTGCCGCCCAGCTCACAATTCAAGTTGGCGCGAACAGTCGAAACCACCCGCCCCGCCAGTCGGCAAAGCAGCGATGTTATCAATGACGCGACAAGAAGCATACGAAATCAGCATTCACGCCCGGCTCCATGCCAGCGGGAATCGGAAAGACCGCCCCGGCTTTGCCGGTGACACTCTCCAGGAACAGGACACCTTCGCTCCATGCCAATTCACCAACCCAACCCGTGATCGCATGAGCCGCTGACACAAGGCGGCAGTCTGGCCTGTCCCGTATGCACGCGCGCGGGAGTAAACAATGAAGCGCATGCTTTTCAACGCAACCCAGGCGGAAGAACTCCGGGTTGCCATCGTCGACGGACAGAAGCTCGTCGACCTTGACATCGAGTCCGCCAGCAAGGAACAGCGCAAGGGCAACATCTACAAGGGTGTCATCACCCGCGTCGAGCCCAGCCTGGAAGCCGCATTCGTCGATTACGGCTGCGAGCGCCACGGCTTCCTGCCGTTCAAGGAAATTTCCCGCGCCTGCCTGCCCGGCAACGGCAAGGTTCCCGAAAACCTGAAGGAAGGCCAGGAATTGCTGGTCCAGGTGGAAAAGGACGAGCGCGGCAACAAGGGCGCAGCGCTGACCACCTACGTCTCGCTGGCCGGCCGCTATGTCGTGCTGATGCCGACCAACCCGCGTGGCGGCGGCGTGTCGCGCCGCATCGAGGGCGAGGAGCGCAACGAACTGCGCGATACCCTGGCGCAGCTCGACATCCCCGAAGGCATGAGCCTGATCGCCCGCACCGCCGGCATCGGCCGCTCTGCCGAGGAATTCCAGTGGGACCTGAACTACCTGCTGAGCCTGTGGAAAGCCATCGACGGCGCCTCTACCTCGCAAAAAGGCGCCTTCCTGATCTACCAGGAAGGCAGCCTGGTGATCCGCGCCATCCGTGACTACTTCTCGGCGGACATCGGCGAACTCCTGATCGACACCGAAGACATCTACGAACAGGCGCAGCAGTTCATGGCGCACGTGATGCCGGCCAACGTCAACAAGGTCAAGCTCTACCGCGACGACGTGCCGCTGTTCTCGCGTTTCCAGATCGAGCACCAGATCGAGTCGGCGTTCTCGCGCCAGGTCAACCTGCCGTCGGGCGGCGCCATCGTCATCGACCATACCGAGGCACTGGTGTCGATCGACGTCAACTCGGCGCGCGCCACCAAGGGCAGCGACGTCGAGCAGACCGCCTACAACACCAACCTCGAAGCGGCCGACGAAGTCGCCCGCCAGATGCGTCTGCGCGATCTGGGCGGACTGATCGTGATCGACTTCATCGACATGGAAAATCCCAAGCATCAGCGCGAGGTCGAAAACCGCCTGCGCGATGCCCTGCATCACGACCGCGCCCGCGTGCAGACCGGCAAGATCTCGCGTTTCGGCCTGCTGGAAATGTCGCGCCAGCGGCTCCAGCCTTCGCTCGGTGAAACCAGCTACACGCCCTGCCCGCGCTGCCACGGCACCGGCCACATCCGCGGTACCGAATCGTCGGCGCTGCACATCCTGCGCATCCTGCAGGAAGAGGCGATGAAGGAAAACACCGGCGCCGTGCACGTGCAGCTGCCGGTCGACGTCGCCACCTTCCTGCTCAACGAGAAGCGCGTCGACATCCACACCATCGAATCGCGTCTCAAGGTCAATGTGGTGCTGATCCCCAACATCCACATGGAGACCCCGCACTACACCATCACCCGCCTGCGCCACGACGAACTCAACCTGAGCGGGGCCGCCGAGCCCAGCTACAAGATGGCGGTCGTGCCGGAAACCGAATCCGTCTACCAGACTGCGACGGCTGCCGCGCCGGCACGCCAGGAAGCGGCGGTCAAGTCGATCGCACCGCCGCAGCCCGCCCCGGCCGAGCGCCCGACCGCACGTCCGGTGGTGGTACAGGCCGAGCCGCAGGCTCAGGGTGGATTGTTCGAGCGCATTTTCGGCTGGTTCAAGAAGCGCGGCGACGAGACGTCCACGGCCGAAGCCGTGCCCGCAGCCGAACCGGTCGCCGCCATCGCGCGCAGCGAACGCCCAAGCGAACGCCGCGGCGAGCGTGAGCGCAAGCCCGGCCAGCGCCGTAGTCGCGGCGAAGGTCGTGGTGAAGGACGAGGCGAGCCCCGCAACGGCGAAGCGCGTCAGCAGGAGCCGCGTCAGAAAGAAGGCCGCGAGGAGCGTGAAGCCCGCGGCAGCGAGCAACCCAAGCAACCGCGTCCGCCACGTCAGCCGAAGCAACCGCGTCCCGAGGCCGAAGCTGCGCCGCGCGTGGCGGAAGCCGCCGAAGCGCCGCGCGAAGCCGCTGGTGAGGAAAAGCGCGAACCGCGCAGCCGCCGCGGCCGCGGCAACCGTCGCCCGCGCGAAGCCCGTCCGGAAACGG
Organism: Hydrogenophilales bacterium; assembly: GCA_016195805.1. Lineage (GTDB taxonomy): Bacteria > Pseudomonadota > Gammaproteobacteria > Burkholderiales > Thiobacillaceae > Thiobacillus. The sequence continues at coordinate 62,515 of JACPYT010000016.1, read as the reverse complement.
CAGTGGCCGGTGGTGCAGCCGCGCCGCAGGCCATCATCGAAACCGCCGGCTACCGTGCGATCATCGAAATCGCACGTCCGGCCAAAGCCGCCCCGGCTGCGGCCACCGCACCGGCCCAGCAAGCGCTTGAACTGGAAGCCATGCCGGCGCTTGCCGCGCCACAGTCGGGCGCGGTCACCGCATCGCCCGCCACCATCCTGGCGGACCTGGCAGCCAGCAAGGCCGACCTGCAACAGGTGGAAACCCGGGGCGCAGCGGCCGGCACGGCTGAAAGCAGCGAGCCCTCCCGGCCGCGCCGCCGCCGCCGTCCCGCGGTCAGGGCCGAAGCCGAGCCCATCAGCCTGATGCAGGTGGAAACCACGGCGCCCGTGACAACCGTGACAACAAGTGTCGCCGAAACGCCCGCTCCGGCTGCCCCGCACCCCACCCGCCGGCGCGCCCGCCCGCAGGCGAATGTGCCCCAGGAACCCCTGGTGCAGGTGGAAACGCAGGCGAAATAAACCCTGCACCGCAAATAGAAAGGGCCGCGTTCAGCGGCCCTTCTTCATGGCTGCGGCATCGCAGTCAATTGCCGGAACGCATCTTCATCTGCGACGCGCCGGTGATATCGCGGATCAGGCCCTGCACCGCATCCTCGATCATGTCGAGGTTTTCCTCGAACCCCTGCGGGCCGCCGTAATACGGGTCGACCACGTCGAGATTGGGATATTTGCGGCTGAACGACAGCAGACGGCGGATCTTGCCATGGTGCCTGGCCGGCGCACGCTGGACCAGCCTGTCGTAATTGTCGCCATCCATCACCAGGATGTAATCGAAGCGCTCGAAATCCTCGTCCGCCACCTTGCGTCCGCGCAACTGGCCGATCTCCACCCCGCGCTGGCGTACCGCGTGCTGCGCCCGCGGATCGGGCGCCGAGCCGACGTGGTAGGCATGCGTACCGGCCGAATCGACTTCCACGTGCCGGTCGAGACCGGCCTCCTGCAGCGCCTTGCGCAGCATGCCCTCCGCCATCGGGGATCTGCAAATGTTTCCCATGCACACCATCAACACTCTAGTCATGTTCTTCCACACCAAATAACACCTGCTTGAGTTCCTTCAACTGGTCGCGAAGTTCCGCCGCCTTCTCGAATTCGAGGTTCTTCGCCGCATCCAGCATCTCCTTTTCCAGCTTCTTGATCCGCTTCGTCAGCGTCTTCTCATCCAATACCTTGTATTCGGCCACCGTCTGCGCCGCCTTGAGCTCCTGACGGGTCGCGTCGGCGTCGTACACCCCGTCGATGATGTCCTTGATCCGCTTGACCACCCCGCGCGGGGTGATGCCATGCTCGGTATTGAAGGCAACCTGCTTGGTGCGGCGGCGATCGGTTTCGTCCATCGCACGCCGCATCGATTCGGTGATCTTGTCGGCATAGAGGATCGCGCTGCCGTTCAGGTGGCGCGCCGCACGGCCGATGGTCTGGATCAGCGAGCGCTCGGAGCGCAGGAAGCCTTCCTTGTCGGCGTCGAGGATCGCAACCAGCGACACCTCGGGAATGTCGAGGCCCTCGCGCAGCAGGTTGATGCCGACCAGCACGTCGAACTCGCCCAGCCGCAGGTCGCGGATGATCTCGACGCGCTCGACGGTGTCGATGTCGGAATGCAGGTAGCGCACCTTGATGCCGTGCTCGGCAAGGTAGTCGGTGAGGTCCTCGGCCATGCGCTTGGTCAACGTTGTCACCAGCACGCGCTCGCCGACGGCGATGCGCTTGCGCGCTTCGCTCATCAGGTCGTCGACCTGGGTGCCGACCGGCCGCACCTCGACCACCGGATCGACCAGCCCGGTCGGCCGCACCACCTGCTCGACCACCTGGCCCACGTGCTCGGCCTCGTACTTGGCCGGCGTGGCGGAGACGAACACGGTCTGCGGCATCAGCGCCTCGAATTCCTCGAACTTGAGCGGGCGGTTGTCGAGCGCAGACGGCAGGCGGAAGCCGTAGTCGACCAGGTTTTCCTTGCGCGAGCGGTCGCCCTTGTACATGCCGCCGACCTGCGTCACTGTGACGTGCGATTCGTCCATGAACATCAGCGCATCCTTCGCCAGGTAGTCGATCAGTGTCGGCGGCGGCTCGCCCGGCTTGCGCCCCGACAGGTGGCGCGAGTAGTTCTCGATGCCCTTGCAGAAGCCGAGCTCGACCATCATCTCGAGATCGAAGCGGGTGCGCTGCTCCAGCCGTTGCGCCTCGACCAGCTTGCCGTTGGCGTAGTACCACTCCAGCCTGTCGCGCAGCTCGACCTTGATCTGCTCAATGGCCCTTAATGTGGTCTCGCGCGGCGTCACGTAATGGCTCGACGGGAACACGGTGAAGCGCGATACCTTGGAGAGGATCTGTCCGGTGAGCGGGTCGAACAGGTGCAGCGTTTCCACCACGTCGTCGAACAGCTCGACGCGGATCGCAGTTTCCGCATGTTCCGCCGGGAAGATGTCGATGACATCGCCGCGCACGCGGAACACGCCGCGCTTGAATTCGATGTCGTTGCGGTCGTACTGCATCTGCGTCAGCCGCGTGATGACGTCGCGCTGGCTCATCTTCTCGTTCTCGCGCAGCAGCAGGATCATGCTGTGGTAGTCGGACGGGTCGCCAATACCGTAGATCGCCGACACCGTGCAGACAATCACGGTGTCGCGCCGCTCCAGCAGGGACTTGGTTGCCGACAGCCGCATCTGCTCGATGTGTTCGTTGATGCTGGAGTCCTTCTCGATGAACAGGTCGCGTGCCGGGACGTAGGCCTCGGGCTGGTAGTAATCGTAGTAGGAGACGAAATACTCGACCGCATTTTCCGGGAAGAATTCGCGCATCTCGGAATACAGCTGCGCCGCCAGCGTCTTGTTGGGCGCCATGATCAGCGCCGGCCGTCCGGTCCGCGCGATCACGTTGGCCATGGTGAAGGTCTTGCCCGAGCCGGTCACCCCCAGCAGGGTCTGGTACGCCAGGCCGTCCTCGATCCCCTCGATCAGCTGGGCGATCGCGGTCGGCTGGTCGCCGGCCGGCGGAAACGGCTGGAACAGACGGAAGGGGCTATTGGGGAAGGTGACGAACATCAGAACCCGAATATTTCATAAATTGCCGCGCGCCCTCGCTGGTCTTTTGCTTCGTATGGAAACTTTGCTCAGTCGGGCGTATGAATCACTACGCCACTCCTTCACAAAATTCCCCTACAAAACAAAATCCTGCGCGATCATCACGCGAATTTATGAAACATTCGGGTTAAAATCGCGCGGCTAAAACTTGTCGATAGTAGCACTTCCGCTCCAGCGGATGCTCTGAAGGAACCATAGTGGAACTCTCCCGCCGCGTACAGGCCATCAAACCCTCGCCCACCCTGGCCGTCACCGCCCGCGCCGCCGCGCTCAAGGCGAGCGGCCGCGACATCATCGGCCTCGGCGCCGGCGAGCCCGACTTCGATACGCCGCAGCACATCAAGGACGCGGCGATCAAGGCGATCAACGCTGGCTTCACCAAATACACGGCGGTCGATGGCACGCCCAGCCTGAAGGCAGCGATCATCGACAAGCTCCGCCGCGACAACGGCCTCGACTATTCGCCCAAGCAGATCCTGGTGTCGTGCGGCGGCAAGCAGAGCTTCTTCAACCTGGTGCAGGCGGTGATCAACCCCGGCGATGAGGTCATCATCCCGGCGCCGTACTGGGTGTCGTATCCCGACATCGTCATCCTCGCCGACGGCAAACCGGTGATCGTCGAGGCCGGCATCGAGCAGGGCTTCAAGATCACCCCGGCGCAGCTGGAAGCGGCGATCACAACCAAGACCAAACTGGTCGTCATCAACAGTCCCTCCAACCCCACCGGCGCCGTCTACAGCGGTGACGAACTCGCCGCGCTCGGCGCCGTGCTGCGCAAGCACCCGCAGGTGCTGATCGCCAGCGACGACATGTACGAGCACATCCGGCTCAACGACGAACCCTTCGTCAACATCCTCAACGTCTGCCCCGACCTCTACGACCGCACCCTGGTGCTGAACGGCGTGTCGAAGGCCTATTCGATGACCGGCTGGCGCATCGGCTACGCGGCGGGTCCGGAAGCCATCCTGCGCGCGATGACCAACGTGCAGTCGCAGTCCACCTCCAACCCCACCTCGATCTCGCAGGTGGCCGCCGAAGCCGCACTGAACGGCGACCAGGGCTGCATCACGCCGATGCTCGACGCCTTCAAGGAACGCCACCGCCTCGTCGTCGACGGCCTGAACGCGATCCCCGGCTTCAGCTGCGTCGACAGCGGCGGTGCGTTCTATGCCTTCCCCTACGTGCGCCCCGCGATCCTGAACCTGCTGGCGCGCGACGTCATCGAGGAAGCGACCGACATCGCCTTCTCCGAATACTTGCTGGAGTCGGCCGACGTCGCCGTCGTCCCCGGCTCGGCCTTCGGCGCCGAGGGCTACATCCGCCTGTCGTTCGCCACCTCGCACGCCAACCTGGAAAAGGCGCTCAAGCGCATCGCCGCCGCGCTGGCCTAGCGTGCCCGGCGCGGGTAGGCTAGCGCCATGCGCACCCCCGCCCCGCCCTCCGCCCTTGGGAGTTATGCCCCGAAGGGTAGGCTCGGCTGGCTGCTGCAGCTCGGCTACACCACCTGGCGCCTGTTCAAGCAGAACGGCCTGCAGAACCACGCCGCGGCGACGGCGTTCTATTTCCTGCTGTCGGCCACCCCGCTGCTGCTGCTGCTGAGCTACGCCCTGCAACTGCTGGGGCACATCGCCGAGAACTCGGTGCCCGCCACCATCCTGATGGCCGCGCTCTACAACCAGCTGCAGCTGGAGCAGCTCACCGCCCTCGGCTTCATTCCGCGCCAGACCCAGCTCGCCGCCGGCGGCGTCGGCCTCGTCACGCTGCTGCTGTCGTCGCGGGGACTGGTGAACACGATGCAGGGCACGTTCGGCATCATTTTTCCCGACCAGACCAAGCGCAATGCGATCGTGTCGTGGGTGTTGCCGCTGGTCATCCTGCCGGTGCTGTTCCTGCTGATGGGGCTGGCAGCGCTGGCGCAGGTGACGCTGAGTTTCCTGGCGCAGAACGACTTCATCGGCACCGGCAATGCCCAGGTGCTGCAGGTGCTCAACTCGCTGTTCGGCTTTGCCATGGTGTGGGCGCTGCTGTTCGTCGCTTACTGGCGGCTACCGCGCCGGCATCCGCGCGCGCGCGACGCCGCCGCGTTCGCGCTGGCCGCGACGGTCAGCTTGGGCCTGCTGCTCGCGCTGTTCGGCGCCTTCTTCAAGCTGGAGAACTACCACAGCCTGTACGGCGCGCTCGGCGGCGTGGTGTTCGTGCTGATCGGCGGCTATTTCGCCTTCCTGCTGCTGTACCTGTGGGCGCAGGCGCTGTACGCCTGGGGCAAGGCCGACATCACCGCGCTGGAAAAGCTATTCCTCGGCGGCAGCGGCGAAGGCGCCAGCAAGCTCGAAGGCTACGTCTTCGCCGACGCCCACCGCCTGCTGGAAAAATACGGCGAGATCCATCCGGCAGGCCATAGCCTGATCGAGGAAGGCGACGACTCGCGCACTGCCTATTTCCTCTACGCCGGCCGGGCGCTGGTATACAAGAACACCGATGGCGGGCGCCGCCGCCTCGGTGAGCTCAACGAGGGCCAGCTGTTCGGCGAAATGGCCTACCTGCTGAACGAGAAGCGCACCGCCTCGGTTGTCGCCGACGGCGAGATCACCGTGCTAGCGCTGCCGCCGCAGACACTGGAAGAGCTGATGCGCCACTCCGCCCCGCTGTCGCGCCGCATCATCGACACCCTGTGCCAGCGGCTGGAGCGGATGAACCTGGCGAACCCGGGCTGAATTGATCCGGAATAGTGTATGGATATACACTATTCAGACCTCAACCCCAGCCCAGCCTTGCCCCCTCATCCGGGGAAGCCGGGATATCGCAGTCCGCCATGTCCTTGCATTCGCTTTACGTCGATCTCAATTCCTACTTCGCCTCGGTCGAGCAACAGTTGCGTCCCGAACTGCGCGGCCGGCCGGTCGGCGTACTGCCGGTGATGGCCGACACCACCTGCTGCATCGCCGCCAGCATCGACGCCAAGCGCTTCGGCATCCGTACCGGCACCGCAGTGTGGCAGGCCCGGAAACTCTGCAAGGACATCGTGTTCGTGCAGGCACGGCCTTCGACCTACGTGGAAATCCACCATCGCATCGTCGCCGCAGTGGAGTCCTGCACCCCCGTCGGCGACGTGCTCTCCATCGACGAAATGGCCTGCGAGCTGATGGGCAGCGACCGCGAGGAAGCCAAGGCCATCGCGCTGGGCAAGCAGATCAAACAGGCGATCTACGACCAAGTCGGCGAGGTCCTGCACAGCTCGGTCGGCATCGCGCCCAACCGCTTCCTCGCCAAGACCGCGTCCAACATGCAGAAGCCGGATGGCCTCGTCGTGATCCGCCAGAACGAACTGCCCGGGCGGTTATACGGCCTCAAACTTGGCGCCCTGACCGGCATCGGTCGCGCCATGGAACAGCGCCTCAACCAGCTCGGCATCCACACGGTCGAGCAGCTCTGCACCGCCAGTAAGGACACCCTGCGCCATGCCTGGGGCGGCATCGAAGGCGAACGCTTCTACGCCAAGCTGCACGGCGAGGTCGTGGCGTCCGCCCCCACGCAGCGTTCCAGCATCGGCCATTCGCACGTGCTCGCCCCCAAGCTGCGCGACCCGGTCTCCGCCCTCGCCGTGCTCAAGCGCCTGCTGCACAAGGCCGCGATGCGGCTACGCCACTACGACTACTGCGCAGGCACCCTGAGCCTGCATCTGCATTACCTGAAGACCGTCGCCGGCCACGCCCGCTGGGTCGACCAGGCGCGCTTCTCGCCGCATGCCGACACCCTCAAGTTCAACCCCGTGCTGGCCGAACTGTGGCAGCGCCGCCCGCCCGATCCCGGCCCCATCCTCAAGGTCGGCGTCACCCTGTCCGACCTCGTCGAGCACAGCCAGGTCACGCGCGACCTGTTCGACCCCGACGACCAGCACGAACCCCTCAACAGCGTGCTCGACCGGATCAACCAGCGCTACGGCCCCAACACCCTGTACTTCGGCGGCGCGCACAGCGGCCGTGGCGCCGCGCCGATGCGCATCGCCTTCAACCACGTCCCCGAATTGCAGGTGGAAAATGACGGCTGAGGGTTGACCGAATCGCCGGCCATCTCTAGAATGCGCGCTTCCCATTCCCCGATAGCTCAGTCGGTAGAGCGACGGACTGTTAATCCGCAGGTCCCTGGTTCAAGTCCAGGTCGGGGAGCCAGATACGAAAAGGCCCGCATCATGCGGGCCTTTTGCCTTTCCGGCCAGCTTTCTTACTTCAGTACCTTTTAACGATGATAAAGAGGCCATGGGGTCCGGCATTATTCAGGTAGAAGTTCGAAGTCAGGCCATCACCCCACGCGCCATCCAGGCTCCCCACGCGATCAGGGCCAGGCCCGTGGTGTGGCTAAGCCACCGTCCCTGCGGCAGGTTCTTTTCCAGCAGCACGAAGACGGCGAGCAGTGCGATCCACAGCAGGTTCATCACCCCGACGACAAACAAGACTCCCATCAGCAGCCAACAGCAGCCGGTGCAATAGAGGCCGTGTCGCAAGCCCATGACCAGTGCACCCCGCGCGCCGTCTCGCCACTCGTTAAGCAAGAACCCGAGGGGGGAACGGCAATGGGTCAGGCAGGCGTGCTTCGCGGGGGTCCACTGGTAGAGTCCAGCGGCGATGAGCACCGCACTACCCAGCAGCGGACTGGTGCCGACCATCGCAGGCGAGAGCAGCATGGCGCTGTGCATTCCCCATTGAATCACCGTGGCAGCCATGCTGAAACCCGTCCACGCGAGCACATAGCCAACCAGGAACAGCCCGCTCGCCACCCCCGGGGCGTCCTGGGAATGACGCCCGCTGTGGATACGCGTAAACAGCAGGATCACCGGACTTGCAGACGGAACCATCATGCCGACCATCATGACGGCCCACATCGTGAATACCACGATCAAATCCCACGGCCCCCATTGCTGAGCGCCGGGCATTGCCATGTCCACCAGGTCCATGTGGTCCATGGCCCAGGCCTGGTAGGCGAGATAGCCCCACGCCAGCGCCGCAATCCCCGCCACACTGGCGGCAACCCCAACGCTTGCGGCACGGGTACCGTATCGCCCGTCAGGCCTGGTAGCTGAAGGGGGAATAGAACCCATTCTTTCTGGAAATTTCCACATCGAAACCGTGATCGTGGAAGCTCAGGCGCTTCGATTGGCACACCACTGCGGGATAGCCGGGCACCGGCGTGAACGGGACATTGGAAAGCGTGACCTCCTCGCCCCCCTGGCCGGCCATCGCCTCGATTTCCATGTGTGCCACCTGCGGAATGGTCAGGCTGCGCTGCTTGCCTGCGAGGCGGTAATCGATGGCGGCGCTCCTGACGCCGAGGACCTCGCCGATCAAGGGCGCCAGCGCAGAGAGGTGGCCGCCGGCCGCACCCGAGAATATCTTCGTGAGGGCATCCTGCTGCCTGGCATCGGCCCTTTCATCGACGTACAAGGCGACTTTCCATTTGGTTTGCAGCATGTGTCCGGGCGCAAATGCAAACAGCGCGGCATTGAATCCATCGAGCGCGATATCGGCGAACCTGCCTTGATCGATATGCCAGCCGATCAGCGCCTTGCAGTCGCCCTCGGTCGGTGGACTCGTGAACACGCACGGACAAGCCGCCTCGCAGTTGCAGGATTCAAAGTATGTGCCCGCCACGTTCCATTGTGTATCCATGATGTCACTCCTTGGCTGTTCGTCGGATGCCCCGCTTAATGATGCGGATCCGTTCACAGGGAGCTTGGGGAGAACGGGTTTCCGTACGTTGAGAGGTGAACCGCCACGGTCGTTGACGGCGCTTTGGCAGCAATTGCGCAGATTGCACCAATAATCGATGTATAGCAGATGGGCAACCCGATGCGGGATGCTCAATACAGAAAGGCCCGCATCGCTGCGGGCCTTTCATTTTTGCCAGCCATATGCCGGCGCCTTCGTCTGCTCAGGATCAATCAATAGGTGGCTTCGTGCTCCTGCGGCATGCCGTCGTCGACCCAGCGGGTATAGCCGCCTTCCATGTTCAGCACGTTCTTGAACCCCATCATCTGCAACACGGCGGCCGCCATGGCGGAACGGCCGCTGGTGGCACAGTAGACGACGACCTGACGGTCGCGGGCCGCAGCCAGTTCGGGCAGATGCTTGGGATAGGCGGGGTCGGCTGCGGCCTCGAGGATGCCGCGCGGCACCAAATGAGCCCCCTTGATGTGGCCTTGCTCGAATTCGCCGTGCTCACGCACGTCGAGCAGCAGCAGGTCTTCCTTGGCATTGAGTTTGTCCAGCAGCGTCCGCGGCGGAATTTCCTTGATGCAGGATTTGGCGGCGCGGACGAAGTCCATCAGGCCCATGGGCTGTTCGGGTTTGAAGGTGTTGTACATCGTGGATACTCCAGGAACTGTGGTCGAAAAAGCCGCAAAAATATCAGAATGCGTGTCCGCGCGCATCACGCCCAGTATTTCGCCTTGTCCGGCAGCACCCAGCGCACCCCGCCGCGCGGGTCTTCCTTGTCGCCGCGGTAGCGCGGGATGAGGTGGATGTGCAGGTGCGGGACGGTCTGACCGCCGGCCGGGCCGTGGTTGATGCCGATATTGTAGCCATCGGGCTGGTGGTGTTTGTCGAGGATGGCCTTGGCTTGCGCAAGCATCCTGAGCAGCGCGGCCTGCTCGGCTTCGGTGGCCTCGAACAGGGTGGCGACGTGGCGACGCGGGATGATGACGGTGTGGCCGAGTGAGACGGGGAAACCATCGCGGTAGGCCACGGCGAATTCATCTTCGGCAACGATGCGGTGGGGATCGAGTTGGCAGAAGGGACAGGGTTTTGCGGGTGCGGTCATGCCTTGGATATGCGCGTGGATCGGATGGTGTGCTTTTTATCTGGCTTCTGCCCGAGTGTAACCGATGCGGCGGCCCCTTCAAGCCAGACCGGCTGCGTCGCCCGACAATCAGACGGCGACGGCAACGACGCTATCCGTTTGGCAGGATTTCGTCCCACGGCGGCTTGTAGCCGATCCGCTGGGCGAGGTATTCGACCAACGCCCTGACGCGATGCGGCACGTAGCGATTGCTCGGGAAGACGGCATAGATCCCCAGCTCCGGGGTGCGGAACGCCGGCAGCAGAATGTCCAGCTGGTGTTCGCGCACGGCCGCTTCGACGATGAAGGTGGGGAGGTGGGTGATGCCGAGCCCGCCGACCGCAGCGGCAAGCAGGGCATCGCCGCTGTTGGCTTCGAGGCGTCCGGCCACCGGGAACCATTCCGTCTTGCCGTCGATGAGAAAGGCCCAGCCGGAGCGCGAAGCGAGCACATAGCCGAAGCATTCGTGCTTGATCAGGTCGCGGGGATGGCGGGGACGGCCCTGGCGTTTCACATAGTCGGGCGCGGCCACGACGGCGCCGCGGCTGCTGCCGATCTTGCGCGCCACGTCGCCCGGCTCGAGCCGATCGGTGATGCGGATGGCGAGATCGAATCCGCCTTCGATCAGATTGGTGCGGCGATCGCTGAATTCCAGTTCGACCGAGATCTCCGGGTTGGCGGTCATGAAGTTGCCGAACATCGGCATCAGCTGGCGGATGCCGAAGGAGAACGGCAGGGTGATCCGGAGGTGACCACGCGGCGCCTGGCTGTCTTCGGTCAGGCCGGCTTCGGCAGCATCCACCAGGCCGAGGATTTCGCGGCATTTTTCCAGATAGGTCGCGCCGGCCGAGGTGAGGCTCAGGCGCCGCGTGCTGCGGGCCAGTAGCTTGGTGCCGAGGTGCGCCTCCAGTGCCGCCACCTGCCGCGTCACCACCGAGCGCGCCACGTTCATCTGCTGCGCCACGGCGGAAAAGCTTCCGAGTTCGGCCACCCGCACGAACAGCCGCATGCTGTCGAGTCGATCCATGAATGCCTCCGCTCAATTGTTGCTTTGAGAGCAACAATAATTTGCGAAATGTAGCCTATTTCCGGACCTCCGGCTTGCGTACAGTGAACCTATCGTATCCGCCCACACTCAGGAGCTCATACATGAAACACGCCGCCCGCCCTTCATCCGGAAACCCGATGAGCATTTTCTTGAAGCCTCGCGCAACGCGCATCGCGGCAGCAGCAGGCCTGGCCGCCCTGCTGCTGGCCGCCGGCGCCCACGCAACCGAATTCAACCAGCTCCAGCCCGACAAGAGCACGGTGACGTTCGCCTACAAGCAGATGAACGTGCCGATCAACGGGCGCTTCAACCGCTTCGGCGGGCGCATCGATTTCGACCCGGCGAAGCCGGCGCTCGCCCAGGCCGAAATCGCCATCGAGCTCGCCAGCGTCGATACCGGGTTCCCCGAGGGCAACGACGAGGTGGCGGGCAAGCTCTGGTTCAACACCAGGCAGTTTCCCGTCGCGCGCTTCGTGTCTTCCTCGATCAAGCCGCTGGGCAACAACCGCTTCGAGGTGGCGGGCAAGATGAGCATCAAGGGCCGCACCCTTGACGCGAAAACGCCGGCCACGTTCAGGCAGGAAGGCAATCTCGGCGTGTTCGAAGGCAGCTTCGTGCTGAAGCGCGGCGACTATGGCATCGGCGAAGGCATGTGGGCCGACTACGGCACCGTCGCCAACGAAGTGCAAATCAAGTTCCGGCTGGTGGCCGCTGCGGCTGCCGGCAAGAAGTAGTTCCACTCACTCATTTTTCACCCAGGAGAAACACCATGAAGAAACTCGCAATCGCCCTTGCCTTCGCTTCCTTCGCCGCCAGCGCCTTCGCCGCGCCGGAAACCTACATCATCGATACCACGCACACCCAGCCGCGCTTCGAGTACAACCATTTCGGCTATTCCAACCAGGTGCACAGCTTCGACAAGACCAGCGGCACGATCGTGTTCGACAAGGCCGCCAAAACGGGCTCGGTGGACGTCACCATCGACGCCAAGTCGGTGAACACCGGCTACGCCCTGCTGAATCAGCATATCCAGGACGAGGATTTCTTCGATACCGCGAAGTACCCGACCATCACGTTCAAGTCGACGTCCGTGAAATTCGACGGCGACAAGCCGGTCTCGGTCGACGGCAACCTGACGATCAAGGGCATCACCAAGCCGGTGACGCTGACCGTCACCTCGTTCCAGGCGATGCCGCATCCGATCATGAAGAAGGACGCGATCGGCGCCAATGCGGTGACCAAGATCAAGCGCACCGAATTCAACATGGGCAAGTACGCGCCCTATGTGTCCGATGACGTGACCCTCGAGATCCCGATGGAAGCGGTCGCGGTCAACAAGCAGTAAACCGCCGCCTCTGGCGGAGAATGGAGTCCGATATGTCTCGCCTGCCCGTCGTGTTCGTGTCCCACGGCGCCCCCGATGCCTTGCTGAAGGCGCCGGAGGCCGTGGCCTGCTGGCGCGGGATCGGCCGGGCCATCCCGCGGCCAGCGGCGATCCTCGCGATCTCGGCGCACTGGGAAGCTCGCCTACCCACCGCCAGCCTGTCGGGGGCGCCGGAAACGATTCACGACTTCTCGGGTTTCTCGCCGGTGCTCCATGCCATGACGTATCCCGCGCCGGGCGCACCGGTGCTGGCCGAGCGTGCCATCGCCCTGTTGACCGCAGCCGGCACGGCGGCCGAGCTCCATCCCGGCCGCGGGCTCGATCACGGTGCCTGGGTGCCGCTGTCGGCAATGTTTCCGCAGGCCGATGTGCCGGTGACGCAGCTCTCGCTGGTGCGCAACGCCAGCCCGGCCGCCCATTTTGCGTTGGGGCAGGCCCTTGCCCCGCTACGCGACGAGGGCGTGCTCATCCTCGCCACCGGTTCGATCACGCACAACTTCGGCTGGCTGGATTGGCATGCGACAGACGATCATGCGCCGTTGCCGCAGGCGCAGCGCTTTGCCGACTGGGTGGCCGAGCACGCGTCGTCAGGCGACGCCGCGGCCCTGCTGGACTATCGCGCCGCACCCCATGGCGCGGCGGCCCATCCGACCGAAGAGCACTTGCTGCCGTTTTTCGTCGCGCTGGGTGCGGCGAACGGCGATCTGCCCACCCGCCATCAGCCGCCCTTCGCTTATGGCGGGCTGGCGATGGATGCCTATGTATGGCAGGACGGCACCGGACATTGAACACGCAAGGGAGTCTTTCACTGTGAGCACCCTGTTTTCTCCGATCACCCTCGGCACGCGGAAACTGGACAACCGCATCGTCATCGCGCCGATGTGCCAGTATTCCGCCGACCAAGGCCGCGCCACCGACTGGCACCTGATCCACCTGGGCCATCTCGCCTTGTCCGGCGCCGGCCTGATGTTCATCGAAGCCACCGCGGTCGCGCCGGAAGGCCGCATCTCGCCCGACGACCTCGGCCTGTGGTCGGACGAGACGGAGGCGGCGCTGGCGCGTGTGCTGCAGTCGGTCCGGCAATATTCCCCGATTCCCGTCGCCATGCAGCTGGCGCACGCCGGCCGCAAGGCTTCCACCGCGGTGCCGTGGGCGGGCGGCCAGCATCTCGCACCAAGCGATGGCGGATGGCAAACCCTTGCGCCCTCGGCCCTGCCCTTTGCGGCAGACGATACGCCGCCGCTCACGCTGGACGCGGCCGAACTGCAGCGCATCCGCAACGATTTCGTGGCCGCGGCGCGACGCGCGCAGCGGCTGGGCGTGGACGTGATCGAACTGCACGCGGCGCACGGCTATCTGCTACATCAATTCCTGTCGCCGCTGTCGAATACGCGCGACGACCGCTATGGCGGCACGCTGGAGAACCGCATGCGCTTTCCGCTCGAAGTGTTCGACGCGGTCCGCGCCGCGCTGCCGGCCGACCTGCCGGTGGGCATCCGCATTTCCGCCACCGACTGGGTGGACGGCGGCTGGGAGATCGAGCAGAGCGTCGCGTTCGCCAGGGAACTGCAGCGCCGCGGCTGCGCATTCATCGACGTGTCGAGCGGCGGCTTGTCGCCGCTGCAACAGATCCCGGTCGAGCCGGGCTATCAGGTTCCGTTCGCCGAGCGGATCAAGCTGGAAACCGGCCTGCCGACGATCGCGGTGGGCCTGATCACCGAGCCGGAACAAGCTGAAACCATCGTGTCCGCGGGACAGGCCGACATGGTGGCGCTCGCCCGCGGTATGCTTTACGACCCACGTTGGCCCTGGCATGCGGCGGCGGAACTGGGCGCGCAGATCGATGCGCCCAAACAGTACTGGCGTTCGCAACCGCGGGCATTCAAGAATCTGTTCAAGCCGGGATGAAGCCGGCAGCCAGGCCGATATCGGAGACAGCCCATGACTGAAGCTGCCTTTCAGGGGATCGAGTTGCTGCCCGCGGCCGGGCCGGTCAAACAGCTGTTCATCCTGCTGCATGGCGTGGGCGGCACGGCATCGGACCTGCTGCCCCTGGCCGAAGCGCTCGGGTCCGCCTTTCCCCAGGCGGCGTGCCTGCTCCCGGAAGGCTTCACCGCATTTGATACGGGAAGCGGCGGCCGGCAATGGTTCTCCATCGATGGGGTAACCGAGGACAACCGGGCCGCGCGCGTGGCCGAGGTCATGCCCGCCCTGCATGCCCTGGTGCGGCAGGCGCAGGAACGCTTCAAGGTCATGCAGCCGGACACGGCGCTGGCCGGGTTCTCGCAGGGCGCGATCATGGCCCTGGAATACGGCATCGCGCATGACGGCAGCGTCGGCCGGGTGCTGGCATTTTCGGGCCGCTTCGCCACGCTGCCCGAGCAGGCGCCCGAGTTCACCACCTTGCACCTGCTGCACGGCAAGGAGGACCGGATCATTCCGGTCGCTCATGCCTACGCCGCCTACGAGCGACTTTCGCAACACCAGGGGGACGCCACGCTGGACGTGGCATCCAATGTCGGCCACGAAATCCATGCCGCGCTGGTCGACCGCGCCGTGTACCGCCTGCAGACCTGCATTCCGCTGCGCACCTGGAAGCATGCGCTGGGCAGCGCCTGACGCAAAAGCAGACGGCCAACCCTCGAGCCGCCCTTCCCCTAGAACAAGGCCGGTGCACGCTAACTGATGACGGGCGGGCCCGATACCAACCACTTCAGAAAGTTCTTGCGCATATTAATAAGAACGATTATCGTTACCCATACGACAAATTTCTGGAGTACCCATGAGAGCGCTTGTCCTCGCCTGTTTGCTGTATCCCTTGGCTAGCCTGGCCGCCGATCTGGAACTCGGCCTGACGATCAAGGACCATCGCTTCACTCCGACCGAGCTGAAGGTGCCGGCCGGCAAGAAGGTCAAGCTGGTGGTCAGCAATCAGGACAGCACGCCGGAAGAGTTCGAAAGCCATGAACTCAACCGCGAAAAACTGATCGCCGGCAATGGCAAGGCGACGATCTACATCGGCCCGCTCGCGCCCGGCAAATACCCCTTCTACGGTGAATTCAACGAGAAGACCGCGCGCGGCGTGATCGAGGCGGAGTAAGCATATGTTCGGATCGGCCATCATCGTTTTCAGGGAAACCCTCGAGGCGGCCCTGCTCATCGGCATCATCGCGGCGGCCACGCGCGGCCTGTCCGGCCGCAACCTCTGGCTCGCCGTGGGCGTGGGCGTCGGCCTGGCCGGCTCTCTGGTGGTGGCGGGGCTGACCGAGACCATCGCCAATCTGGCCGAAGGCGCCGGCCAGGAACTGTTCAACGCCGCCATTCTGGGCATCGCCGTTCTGATGCTGGGCTGGCACAACATCTGGATGGCCACCCATGGACGCGAAATGGCCGCGCAGGCCAAGTCGGTGGGGAACGCGGTCAAATCGGGGCAACGGGAAATGTCGGCGCTGGCCATCCTGATCGCGCTGGCCGTCCTCCGCGAAGGCTCGGAAACCGCCCTGTTCCTTTACGGTCTGGCCGCCAGTGCCGGTTCCAGCCGTGTCTCCATGCTGGGCGGCGGACTGCTGGGTCTGGTGGCCGGCATCGCTGCGGGCTGGGCACTGTATTCGGGGCTTGCCCGCATCCCCCTGCGTCATTTCTTCACCGTCACCAGTGTCCTGATTCTCTTCCTGGCGGCCGGCATGGCCGGTCAGATGGCGCGCCTGCTGATCCAGGGTGACATCATCCGCTCGCTTGTCAGCCCGCTCTGGGATTCCTCGTCCCTGCTGCCCATGGACTCGTTCCTGGGCAACCTGCTGCACCTCTTCGCCGGCTATGAGGCGCGCCCCAGCGGCATGCAGGTGCTGTTCTACACGCTGACATTCCTCGTCATCCTGGCCGGGATGCGCTGGAGTCGCACCGCCACCTCAAACAAACTGACCGTCTGAAAGGAACCACCATGAAATCGACCGCAGCCTTGATGGCTGTGCTGGGCCTGCTTTGCCTGCAATCCGCCCGCGCAGAACCCACCGACTACATTTACACGCCCGCTGTCGAGAAAGGCGAGAAGGAAATCGACCTCAAGTACGGCACCTCCGACACCGCACCGCGCCAATCCATGGGCTCGCTGGGATTGGGCTACGGCGCCAACGACTGGTGGTTCACCGAGATCTACGTGAAGTACGCCAAGGAAGGCAACAGCACCCGCTACGACGCCTTCGAATGGGAGAACAAGTTCCAGCTCACCGAAACCGGGAAATATCCGGTGGATGTCGGCCTCATCACCGAGATCGAGGTTCCCAGCAACCGCGACGAAGGCACCGAGCTGAAAGTCGGGCCGCTGTTCCAGACCGAATTCGGCAAGCTGCAGCTGAACGCCAACATCCTGTTCGAGAAACACATCGATGCCGCAGTATCGAGGTCCGCCGAGGTAGGCTACCAGTGGCAGGCGAAGTATCGCTGGCTGCCCGCCCTCGAATACGGGCTGCAGGGCTTCGGCGAAATGGGCCCGTGGGACAAATGGGAGCCCGCGAGCGAGCAGGCCCACAAGATAGGGCCGGCCATCTTCGGCAAAATCCACGTGGGCGACCGCCAAGCCATCCGTTACAACGCCGCCTGGCTGTTCGGCGCATCGAACGCCGCACCGGACAACACGTTCCGGATGCAGGTCGAATATGAGTTCTGACCGCTCTGTCTGACCCACACGCCCCCCAGGCCCGCAGCACTGCGGGCCTTTTTCATTGAGGCCACGGTTGCGGGCTGCGCGCACAGGCCATGGCGAATGCTTATAGTGAAGGGAAACGATACGTATTGCCTCGACCCCGGCCCGCGACATGATCCCCATCCACGAACTGCTCAATCGGATACGCTGGGACGCGGCGTTCGCGCAGGGGCGCTTCGTGCTCGGCTATTACGACCGCGTAGACGACAAGGTGATCGAGGTTCCGATCAACCGGGTGCAACTCACGCGGGGCGACCATTTTTCCTTCCAGGTCACCGATGCCGACGGCTACACGCATGAAGTTCCCTTCCACCGGGTGAAGGCCGTCTACAAGGACGGCGAACTGATCTGGCACCGCGAACATTAAGGTTCAGGGCCGCGCGCCAGCCTAAGATGAGAAAGCCGAGACAGGAGAAAACCGCCATGATGTTCGCCAACCGCAATCAGGCCGCCGACCGGCTGGCCGTCGCGCTCGATGCCTACAAGGGCCAGCATCCGCTGATCCTCGCCATTCCGCGCGGGGCGGTGCCGATGGGGCAGCGTCTGGCACGGGCGCTGGGCGGCGAACTCGACGTGGTGCTGGTGCGCAAGCTGCGCGCGCCGTTCAATCCGGAATTCGCCATCGGCTCGATCGACGAATCGGGCTGGAGCTACATCGCCGACTACGCCGAATCGGCCGGCGGCACGCCGACCTATCTCGCGCAGGAGAAGCAGGCGCAGCTCGACACCATCAGGAAACGCCGCGCCCAGTACACGCCGCTGAGGCCGCCGATCGACCCGGCCGGGCGCATCGTCATCGTGGTCGACGACGGCCTCGCCACCGGCGCGACGATGATTTCCGCGCTGCACGCGCTGCGCGCGCAAAAGCCGGCGCGTCTGATCTGCGCGGTGCCGGTGGCGCCGGCCGACACGCTGGAGAAGATCCGCGCCTATGCGGACGAGGTGGTGTGCCTGGACACGCCGATGTTCTTCCAGGCGGTGGGGCAGTTCTACGCGGACTTTCCGCAGGTCGACGACGCCGAGGTGATCGACATCCTGAGGGAAGCGGGACGGCCGTCGTCCTGACTATCCGCGCGATTTGACGCGCACGCCGTCGCGGACCGTTTCGTCCGGGTGCGCCACCACCCGGTCGCCGGCCTTGAGTCCGGACAGCACCTGGGTGGCCAGCCCAGCGCGCTGGCCGATTCCGACCGGTGTCAGGCGGGCGCGACTGCCCTCCAGCCGAAATGCCGCCCAGCCCTTGCCATGGCGGAACAGCGCGCTGGTCGGCAGCTGCAGAACGTCCGCCCCTTCCCACAGCACGAAGCGCGCTTCCACGCGATAGCCATCGCCGAGCCGCACCCACGCTTCGCGCGGCGAGGTGAAATCGACGATGACGCGCACCCGCTGCTCCTCGACGCCCAGCGCGGAGATTTTCGTGAAGCCGCCCGGTTCGACCACGCGCACCCTGCCCTCGATGAGCCGGTCGCCCCCCCAGCGATCCAGGACCACCTTCGAGCCGCTTGCGATCCTCACCGCATCGGTGGACAGTACCTCCACCTCGGCTTCCAGGCTTTCAGGATTGCCGAGCTCGAGCAGGGGCTGGCCGGCCGCCACCGGGCCTTCGCTTTCGTGCTGCAGCCTGAGCACGCGCGCCGCCACCGGCGCACGCACCTGCAGCACGTCGGCCGCACCGCCGCGCTGCAACTGAGCCGTGCTGGCGGCCGCCGCGCGCGCCGTTTCCAGATCGAACCGGGCCACCCTGACCGCGTATTGCGCAGCCTGTTCCGCGGCACGCGCGCGGGTTTCCGCGGTACGGGCCGTGTCGAGCGCCTGGGCGGAGACGAAGTTCGATTGCCGCAGGGATTCGGCCCGGACGCGCTCCTGCTGTGCCAGTTTCGCCGCGGCCGCGGCGGCGCGCGCATTTTCCTGCGCCACCGCCAGCGCGGCCTGCGCGGCACTCAGCTGCGCCTGGGCCTGCACGCGGGTACGCGGATCGAGCGCCACCGAACGCGCCGGTTCGATCACCGCGACCACCTGTCCTGCCGCCACGGCATCGCCGGCCTTGAGATCAATGCGCCGCGCATAGCCGGCCACCGGCGCCGACACCAGATAGCGCTCGCGCACCCGGGTCTTGCCCTCCTCCTCCACCGTCACCGTGAGCGGCGCGCGTCTTACCTCGGCGATATCGACCGGCACCGCACGCGGCATGAAACCGACCACGAGGCCCGCCGCCACCAGTGCCGCGGTAGTGAGCATTCCGATCTTTGCGCGCAGCCGCATGGTCCGTAGTTGTCCTATTCGCGTGTTTTCAGAACCGCCACCAGGTCCAGCCGGCCGAGGCGCTGCCATAGCAGCAGGCCTGACAACAGTGCGGAGACGATGACGACACTCGCACCCATGGCGTAGTTTTCCGGCGTCAGGATCAGCGGCAGCCGGTAGAGCTCGCTCTGGAAGGCCACCACCAGGATGCCGACCAGGCCGACGCCGACCAGGAAACCGACCGGAATCGCCGCCAGCGTCAGCAGCGCCAGTTCTCCCAGCAGGATATAGGCGATCTCGCCGCGGGTGAAGCCCAGCACGCGCAGGCTGGCGAGTTCGCGCCCGCGTTCCGACAAGGCGATGCGCGCGCTGTTGTAGACCACGCCGAAGCCGATGGCGCCGGCCAGCACGGTGGCCACCAGGTTGTAGAACAGGATGAACTCGCCAATGGTGGCGTAGAAGCTCTGGACCGCCGTCTTGTTGGCGACCATGCCGAGCACGCGCGGGCGATCATGCAGCCGGGCGTACAGTTCTGCCTCGCTGCCCGGCTCCACCGCCAGATAGGCGCCGGTCACCGTATTGCCCTCGCGCATCAGGGCATTCACCGACTCCTTCTGCATGTAGGCCGACACGCCCAGATACTGCCGGGTGATGCCGAGCACCGGCACCTGCCGCACCGGGCGGCTACCTTCCAGCACCTCCACCGTCAGCATATCGCCCGGCTTCACGTGCAGGATGTCGTTCGCCAGATAATCGGTCAGCACCACGCCGCCCGGCGGCACCGCCACCGGCTTCAGCCGGCTGTCGAGCGAGCGGTGCAGACGCCCCTCCGGCTGGATGCCGAACAGCGCGGCACGATGCCGGTACTGGCCGAAGCGCAGGATCGCCGGCACGTCGCGATAGCCTTCGACGAAGTCGACGCCGGGCAGCGCGGCGAGTTCGTGCAGGGCACGGCCGGAGGTGGGATCGATGAAGGCGAGCGCCAGGTCCTCGCGCGATGCCTGGCGGAACTGCACGTCGACCATGAAATCGATCGCCCCCTTCTGGTAGTTGCCCACCATCATCAGCCCGCAGGCGCAGGCGATGCCGAGCACGGTCAGCAGCGACTTCAGCGGACGCCGCCCGATGTGGCGCAGGATCATCCTCGACGGCGCGGCGAGCCAGCGCTGCAGGCCGAGGCGCTCGACCAGGCTGGTGCGGTAACGTGTCGGCATCTCCGGGCGCATGCCCTCGGCCGGCGGCAGCCGCACGGCGCGCATGACCGAAACCAGCGTGCCGCTGACCGCCGCCAGCGCCGACACCGCCAGCGCGATCAGCACCGTGCCCGGCTGCAGACGATAGTCCAGATAGGGAAAGCGGAAGGTCGTCTCGCTGTAGACATGCGACAGCCCCTGGCCGAACCAGGTACCGAGCGCCACCCCGGCCGCCACCCCGAGCAGCACCATCAGCAGCACCATCTTGACGTAGTGCGCACCGATCGCCGCATAGCTATAGCCGAACGCCTTGAGGATGGCGATCTGCTCGCGCTGCAGCGCGATCAGCCGGCTCAGCACCACGTTGAGCAGGAAGGCGGCGACGCCGAGGAAGATGGCCGGGAACACGGTGGCCATGGTCCGCAGCTGCTTCAATTCCTCGCTCAGAAAGCGGTTGGAGAACTGGTCCTTACGTCCGTAGGCGCCGGTGCCGCCGGAGTCGGCCAGGATCGCGTCGACGCGGTCGATCACGTCCTGCTCGTTGGCGTCGCGCGCCAGCGTCAGGCTGACCTGGTTGAAGGCGCCCTTCATGTCGTAGGCGGTGGCGAGCGCGTTGCGCCCCATCCACAGCACGCCGTAGCGCTTGAAGTCGGGAAACATGGCGCCCGGCGCGATCTGGTAGACGTATTCCGGCGACACCGCGACGCCGACCACGGTGAGCGTCTTGCGCTTGCCGTGGATGATGGCGGCGAGCGTGTCGCCCGGCTGCAGATGATGCGCATCGGCGAAGGTGTCGGACAGCACCACCTCGTCCGTGCTCCAGGGCTGTACCGTACGGCCGCGCTTGAAGTACAGCCGGTTGAGCTGCGCCTCGCCGACGTCCGGCAGCGACAGGATCTGGCCGGTGATGGGGTCGGAGAAGCCCGCCACTTCCAGCTTGACGCCTGCCTTCACGCGCGTTTCGAGGCGCTCGACGCCGGGAATCTCGGCGAGCCGTTCCGCCACCGGCTCGGGGGCGCGCTTGAGGCTGGCGAAGACGTCGGCCAGGCGGTATTCGCTGTAGAAACGGTCGCGCGTGCTGACCAGCGAATCGTAGGTGGAGAGCGACATCACCATGGTGGCGACACCGCCCATGATCACCGCGGCGATCGCCAGCACTTGGCCGCGCAGGTGCCAGAGATCGCGGAACAGTTTGCGGTCGAGCGCCTTCATCGCGCCCTCCCGTTGCGCCGTTCCCAGCGCCGGTAGAACGCCTGCTTGGCCCAGAACATGACCGCGAGGTAGGCGGCGACGATGCCGGCCAGCACCGCATAGAACGCGGGTGGCGGCGCCACGAAGCCCAGCTGGCCGGCGAACGGCAGCCAGGGCAGCAGCGCCGCCAGCGCCACCACCGCGAGCGACAGCCCCACCAGCCAGACATTCGGCCGGCTGGCGAGCGGGCTGCCGCGGGTACGGATGATGAAGATGACCAGCACCTGGGTGGCGATGGACTCGATGAACCAGCCGGTGTGGAACAGCGCCTCGTCCGCATGGAACACGGTCAGCATCACGAAGAAGGTCAGGAAGTCGAACACCGAACTCACCGGGCCGAGTGCCAGCATGAAATTGCGGATGAACTGCATGTCCCACACCCGCGGGCGGGCCAGCGTGTCCTCGTCCACGCGGTCGAGCGGGATGGCGATCTCCGACAGGTCGTAGAGGAAGTTGTTGAGCAGGATCTGGATCGGCAGCATCGGCAGGAAAGGCAGGAACAGCGTGCCGCCGGCCATGCTGAACATGTTGCCGAAGTTGGAGCTGGTGCCCATCATGATGTACTTGGTGACGTTGCCGAAGGTGCGGCGGCCTTCACGCACGCCCTCCTGCAGCACGTTCAGATCGTGCTCCAGCAGCACCAGGTCCGCCGCCTCCTTGGCGACGTCGACCGCGCTGTCGACCGAAATGCCGACGTTCGCCGCATGCAGCGCCGGCGCGTCGTTGATGCCGTCGCCGAGAAAACCCACCACGTGGCCGCGTGCCCGCAGGGCGTTGAGGATGCGCGTCTTCTGCGCGGGCGTGACGCGGCAGAACAGGTTCACCCGCTCCACCTGCGCGTGCAGGGCGGGGTCGTTCATGCCTTGGATGTCGCTGCCGTTGAGCACGCCGGTGATGGGCACGCCCAGCTTGTCGCAGATGTAGCGCGCAACCAGTTCGTTGTCACCGCTGACGATCTTCACCGCCACGCCGCCGGCCGCCAGCGCGGCGAGTGCCGGCGCCGCACTGGCTTTCGGCGGATCGAGAAAGGCCGCGAAGCCGCAGAACACCAGTTCGCTCTCGTCGGTGACCACGGCGTGGTCCTGTTGCGGCGGCACTTGGCGCCAGGCGATGCCGAGCACCCGGAAGCCGTCGCGGCTCAGTTCCTCGAACAGGCCCAGGATGCGTTCGCGCGCTACGTCGTCCAAAGGGGGCATCGCCTCCGCGTCTTCATACCGCGTGCACAGCCGCAGCACGTCCTCGGGCGAGCCTTTGACGAACAGGCTGCGCGCCCCGGCGCGCTCCAGCAGCACCGAGACCCGCCGCCGCTCGAAGTCGAACGGCACCTCGTCGACCTTGCGCCACGCGCTGACGTCGATGTGGGTGTGCGCCAGGATCGCGTCGTCGAGCGGGCTCCTGATGCCGGTTTCGAACTGGCTGTTGAGGCAGGCGAGTTCCAGCACGCGCGCGCTGTCGCGGCCGAGGGCGTCGACGTGGCGCTCCAGCCGGATGTGGCCTTCGGTCAGCGTGCCGGTCTTGTCGGTGCACAGCACGTCGATGCCGCCGAGTTCCTGCACCGCCGAGAGCCGCTTGACGATGACGCGGCGCCGCGCCAGCCGCATCGCGCCCTGCGACAGCGTGACCGACAGCACCATCGGCAGCAGTTCCGGCGTCAGGCCCACGGCCAGCGCCACCGCGAACAGGAAGGACTCGAACAGCGGACGATGGAACGCCGCGTTGATCAGCAGCACCGCCAGCACCAGGATCACGGTAAGGCGCAGGATGAGCGCGCCGAAGGCCTGCGTGCCGCGCTCGAAGGCCGTGGCCTGCGGGCGTTGCACCAGGGTGTCGGCGATCTGCCCCAAGGCCGTCGCGGAACCGGTGCGGATGATGAGCAGGCGTCCTGCCCCGCTGATGACCGAGGTGCCGAGGAACAGTGCATTCGTCGCGCTGGTCATGTCGGCGTCGGGAAGCGCATCCTGCGCGTGCTTTTCCACCGGATAGGATTCGCCGGTCAGCAGGGCCTGGTTGACGAACAGGTCGCGCGCGTCCAGCACGCGCCCGTCCGCCGGCGCCAGATCGCCTGCCGCAAGCATTACCACGTCGCCGGGAACCAGTTCGGCGACGGGAATCTCGCGCGCCTGGCCGCCGCGTATCACCGCCGCGCGCAAGGCCACCGTGTGCCGCAGCTTCTCGACGGCACGGCTGGCGCGAAACTCCTGGAAGAAATCCAGGGTCACGCTCATCAGCACGATGACGCTGATGACGACGAAGCTCTTCATGTCGCCGAGCATCCCGGCAATCGCACTGGCCGCCAGCAGCACCAGCACCAATGGGTTCCTGAAGTGGGCCAGAAACTGCAGCACCCATGCCCGTTCGGCATGCGGGCGCAGCTGATTGGGGCCGAAGGTGCGGCGCCGCGCTTCGGCTTCCGCCTCGCTCAGGCCTTCAGGCGAACTGCCGAGCTGCGCCTGCAGCGCCGCCAGCGGCGGCTGCCAGAAACTTGCAGGAAGCGGGTCGGGCGGGGACATGTTTCACCAAGCCAGTTCGCACGCCGGCTTCTTGACGGCGTTCTCGTGGATGTCGGCGATCCGGCCATCGGACAGCCGGATCACCCGGTCGGCCATGTCGGCGATGCCGGCGTTGTGGGTGATCAGCACGGTCAGCGTGCCAAGTTCGCGGTTCACCTTTTCCAGCACCTCGAGCACCACCACGCCGGTGGCCGAATCGAGCGCGCCGGTCGGCTCGTCGCACAGCAGCACCGCCGGGTTCTTGGCGACGGCGCGGGCGATCGCGACGCGCTGCTGCTCGCCGCCGGAGAGCTGGGCGGGAAAATGGTCGAGCCGGTTGCCGAGCCCCACCAGACCCAGCGCCTCCTCCGGGCGCATCGGCGATTCGGCGATTTCGGTCACCGCCGCGACGTTCTCGCGCGCGGTAAGGCTGGGAATCAGATTGTAGAACTGGAACACAAAGCCGACGTGCTCGCGGCGGAAGCGAGTGAGCTCGATCTCGCTCGCGCCGGTCAGCTTGTGGTCGAGGTAATAGACCTCGCCGCCGCTCGGCGCGTCGAGCCCGCCAAGGATGTTCAGCAGCGTCGACTTGCCGCTACCCGAGGGGCCGAGCAGCACCACCAGCTCGCCGCGGTAGAGCGTGAGGTCGATGCCGCGCAGCGCCTGTACTTCGACTTCGCCCATGCGGTAGACCTTGGTGAGACCGCGTGCGACGAAAACGGCGTTGGGGGAGGCTTCCGGCATGCGGGCCATCATGCCATGCCCGCTCTCAGCCGGCCAGTCCGCTCACTGTGGGCGCGACGGCAGATGCTCCGCGAACCACCCCGCCGCCCGCGTCGCCACCGCCTCCAGCGTGCCGGGTTCCTCGAACAGATGGGTGGCGCCGGGCACGATCACCATTTCCTTCTCGCAACGCAGCTGGTCGTAGGCGAGTTGGTTGAGGTCGATCACGCCGTCGTCGTAGCCGCCGACCAGCAGCATCGTCGGCGCGCTCACCTTCAAGAGTGCCAGCTCGCTGGCGAGGTCGGGACGGCCGCCGCGCGACACCACGGCACGGGCCCCATCGCCCAACGCTGCCGCTGCTTCGAGCGCAGCGGCGGCGCCCGTGCTGGCGCCAAAGAATCCAAGCGGCAAATGCTTCGTGGCTTCCTGTGAACCGACCCAACGCGCCGTTTCCAGCAGACGCTGGGTCAGCAAGCCGATGTCGAAGCGGCGAGAATAATCGCAATCTTCCTCGGGCGTCAGCAGGTCCATCAGCAGCGTGCCGACGCCGGCTGCGCGCAGCTCGCCGGCGACGGTGTTGTTGCGCGGCGAATGGCGCGACGAGCCGCTGCCGTGGGCGAACAGAACGAGTCCGACGGCGCCGTCGGGAATCTCCAGCATGCCCTCGACGGTGACGCCGCCGGCCGGGATGTGGACCAGGGTCGAGGTGCTCATGGCCGGTCCTCCCGGTGCATGGCAACCGGAATGCGGCGGTTACCGAAGGGATGGCTGAACGCGCCGAAGCGGCCGGCGATGGCGCTGCCGCACTTCGGGCAATGGCCGTCGGGCGTCACGCTGTAGTGGTCGATGCGGTACCAGTCGCGCACGATCAGCGGCGCGTGGCAGCCCGGGCAGGACGTGGTGCCGCCGGCCGGGTCGTGCACGTTGCCGGTGTAGACATAGTGCAGCCCGGCCTTCAGCGCGATGTCGCGCGCCCGCGTCAGCGTGGAGGCCGGCGTGGGCGGCACGTCCCGCATCTTCCAGTCGGGGTGGAAGGCAGAAAAATGCAGCGGCACGTCGGGGCCGAGTTCGCGCAGGATCCACTGGCTCATCGCCCCGAGCTCGGCGTCGGAATCGTTGTGGCCGGGAATCAGCAGCGTGGTGATCTCGAACCAGACGTTCGTTTCGCGCTTCAGATACATCAGCGTGTCGAGCACCGGCTGCAGGTGACCGCCGGTCAGCTTGACGTAGAAGTCGTCGGTGAAGCCCTTGAGGTCGACGTTGGCCGCATCCATCTTTGAATAGAATTCGCGGCGCGGTTCCTCGGTGATGTAGCCTGCGGTGACTGCCACGGTCTTGATGCCGCGCGCATGGCAGGCGTCGGCCACGTCCATCGCGTATTCGGCGAAGATCACCGGATCGTTATAGGTGAAGGCCACGCTCTTGCAGCCGCTTTCTTCGGCCGCCCGGGCGATCTCGTCCGGCATCGCCTGGTCGACCATGGTGTCGGTCTCGCGCGACTTGGAGATGTCCCAGTTCTGGCAGAACTTGCACGCCAGGTTGCAGCCGGCGGTGCCGAAGGAAAACACCGACGAACCGGGATAGAAATGGTTGAGCGGCTTCTTCTCGATCGGGTCGACGCAGAAACCGGACGAGCGGCCGTAGGTGGTGAGGACCAGCTTGCCGCCTTCGTTCTTGCGCACGAAGC
Organism: Hydrogenophilales bacterium; assembly: GCA_016195805.1. Taxonomy (GTDB): domain Bacteria; phylum Pseudomonadota; class Gammaproteobacteria; order Burkholderiales; family Thiobacillaceae; genus Thiobacillus. The sequence goes on along the minus strand of JACPYT010000016.1, from coordinate 35,848 downwards.
ACAAGCCGCGCTGCCCCTCGTGCAGCTTGCAGTAGCGCGGGCACAGGTCGCACTCGATGCGACCGTCGGGCAGCACATGCCACCAGCGCGCAGGATAATGCGATTCGGGAATGCTCATGCGACCGCCTCCCTCCATTTATCGACCGTGTAGCGTGACAGGCGCACCGCGTCCGCCCAGAAATCCATCGGCAGCCCGGCCTTGCGCTTGAGATGGGCGAGAAACTCGGCCGGATCGGGCAGCTGCTCCCACACCTGCGGCAGGAAGGTGCTCCTGAAATGCCCGTATTCGAACACCACGCCGTCGATGCCGGGCCGCAAGGCGTCCAGCGCGTCCTTTTCGCTGCCGACCACCAGCGGTTCATGGGGCGACAGCACCGATACCTCGACCCGTACGTCTTCGAACTCCTTGCGGGCGAGCGGCATGAAGCGGGGGTCGCGAAATGCCGCCGCCACGGCGTTCTTGCGCACATCCAGCCCCAGCGGGCGATGCGCCTCCAGGCTGCCGATACAGCCGCGCAAATCGCCCTGCCGGATGAGCGTGACGAAACTGGCCCCGGGCTCGGCCATCCAGGACCTGACCGGCGGCTCCGCCATGTCCTCCCAGAACTGTCTGGCGATCTCGGCGCGCGCCAGCTTCAGCAGGGATGTGCCTTTCTCTGTATCGGCCTCTTCGGCCTCGACTTTCCGGTTCCGCTCAGGACCTGCCTCGGCCTGAAAGGCAAAGGCGGCATAGCCGACCACCCGCTCGGGATCGCCGGTGGTGTCGCTGGAGTTGCGCACGTCCAGCGCGACCGGGTGCAGGCCATGCCTGCGCGCCGCCAGCAGCAGGCCGTTGACCGGCGTGGCGCCGCAGGCCTGTTCGTGATTGAGGTGCGAATCCAGCGCCAGGATGGCGTCCACGGTGGCGCCGTCGACCTGGCGGGCGAGCGCGTCCGGCAGGAAGTGCGACAGGTCGGAACTGATCACGATCAGCGTCTCGCCGCCGCCCCACACGGTCTCCAGCACCTCGGCCACCTCGGCAGCGGTGGCGTCGCCCACCGCCAGCGGCAGCAGCTGGAAATCGCCCAGCACCTGCTGCAGGAAGGGCAGCTGCACTTCCAGCGAATGCTCCATCTGATGCGCCGCCGCGCTGCGAACCACCTGCGGCAGACGGGCAATGGCCTGCATACCCGCACGATCCAGCTGGACGTCGCCGAGCGGGGTGGCAAAACGCTCCGCCTCGGGCAGCGCCAGCCCCCGCACCGGGACGCGATGCGTGGGGCCGAGCAGTACCACCCGGCGGATGCGGCCGCGCAGCCCGCCCAGTCGCGCATAGGCACTGGCGGCAACGGCACCGGAATAGATATAGCCGGCATGCGGAACGATCAGCGCCTTCGGCGCATGCAGCGAAGCCTCTCCCCTGACGGCGGCCAGCAGGTCGATAACGGTACGCTTGAGCTCGGTCGGGTTGTCCGGGTAGAACAACCCTGCAACGGCAGCGGGGCGTGTGGTGGACATACGGTATTCCCTCATCGATCAGTCTAGTAAATCGGGGAAATTTGTCCGATTTCAAGTGACGGCTGGCCGGATGCGCGTTTGCGCCGATAATAGGGTCCTCAAGGCGACCGAGATCGCCATCGTTCCAACATTGGGGAGACCTATGGCTTCATCCAGAGCGGCCTACGAAGGGGCCCTGCTCAAGGCCGTCCTGCAGGAATCGGCAACCGAGGTGGTGGTTTTCGACACTGACACCCTGCAGATCGTGCAGGTCAATCCGGCGGCGGCGAAGAATCTGCACTACCGGCCCGGGGCCTTGCAGAAACTGACGCCGCTGGATTTTCTGGCCCCCGAGGACAGGCAGGCTTTCAATACCCTGCTCACCCTACTGAGAAACGGCAAGAAACGCCGCACCGCCCTCAGCGTGCACTGTTGCCGCCGCGACGGCACCCGTTATCCGGTCGAGGCCCGGATGCTCTACTCGGCCGACCACGAAAAACCGGTTTTCATCTGGATTGCCAACGACGTCAGCCAGCGCGAGACCACGCGGCAGGCCCTGGCGCATTCGGTTTCGGACATGCACGCGATCGTGGCGCATATTCCGGGCATGGCCTTCCAGATCCAGCGCAAGCACGATACGCTCCCCACGCTTCGCTACGTGAGCGAACAGTCCGCCCAGCTGCTCGGCATCAAGGCGTCCGCCCTGCGTGGAAATCCCGAGCGTTTCTTCAAGCTGATCGTGGATGATGACCGCCCCGATTACCTGGCCCGCTTGGCTGACGCCGTCGGTGGCCATATGAGCTTCAACTGGGTAGGCCGCATCTGGATGAAGGCCTGGAAGGACGTGAAATGGGTCGCGATTCGCGTCAGCCAGCGCAAAACCGCGGACGGCACGATCTGGGACGGCATCATGCTGAACATGACGCACAGCAAGCAGGCCGAGGCCGAACTCCTGCATTCCCGGGCCCAGCTGAGCGCGCTGGCCACGCACGTCGAGGCGGTCAAGGAACAGGAGCGCCTGTACCTTGCCCGCGAAGTGCATGACGACCTCGGCGGCAACCTCACCACCATCAAGATCGGGCTGTCGTGGCTGATGCGGCATCTGCCGCCCGAACAGTCGCTGCTGCTCGAGCGTACCGCTTATCTGGACAATGTGGTCGACCAGACCTTCGAGGCGGCGCACCGCATCGCCTCCAACCTGCGGCCGGCGGCACTGGATTTCGGCATCGTTCCCGCCCTCACCTGGCAACTGCAGCGCTTCGGCCGCAACACCGATATCGCCTACAAGATCAGTGCGCCCGACGAGCCCATCCCGCTCGAGCCCGATGCCGCGATCGCCGCGTTCCGCATCGTGCAGGAGGCGCTGACCAATGTCGCCAAGCACGCCCGTGCCACGCGGGTGAGACTCAAACTGGTGCGGGAACCGGACAGCCTGCGGATCACGCTCACCGACAACGGTCGCGGCTTCCAGCCCGTGCGCGGCGCCAGGCCCAGCTTCGGCATTCTCGGCATGACCGAACGCGCGGCCGCGCTGGGCGGCGAACTCACCGTGCAACCCGCCAAACGGCAGGGGACCCAGGTCAGCCTGCGCATCCCGCTGTCCGCCGCCGTGCCCGATACGGCGAAATGACGGCATAATCAGCGAAAATATAAGCAGAGAACTTTCGTGGCGGCAGCAAAACCCTATCGCATCCTCATCGTCGACGACCATGCCATCGTCCGCGAGGGACTCAAGCTGATCCTGGCCGACGTCGAGGACATCGTGGTGGCCGGCGAGGCCGACTGTTCCAGCCGCGCCCTGCAGATGGCCCGGCTGGAACCGTGGGACCTGGTGCTGATGGACATTTCCATGCCCGACCGCAGCGGCCTGGAAACGCTGGAGCTCATGAAAAAGGAACACCCCGGCATCAAGGTGCTGATGCTCTCCATGTACCGGGAAACCCAGTACGCGGTGCGGGCGCTGAAATCCGGTGCGGCGGGCTATCTCAACAAGCAGAGTGCGCCGGACCAGCTGGTCGACGCCATCCGCCTGGTCGCCTCGGGCAAGAAATACATCAGCGCCGAAGTCGCCCAGGAACTCGCCAGCCAGATCAGCGGCGAACGCGCCGGCCTGCCGCACGAGATCCTGTCCAACCGCGAATACCAGACCCTGTGCATGATCGCCTCGGGACTCACCGTCACCGCCATCGCCGACAAGCTCGCCCTGTCGGTCAAGACCATCAGCATGTACCGAGCCCGCCTGCTGCAGAAAATGCAGTTGAAAAACAACGCCGAGCTGACGCATTACGCCATCAAGCACGGCCTGCTGGACTGATCGGCCGCTCGAGAGCGCCGGCATTTTCCCCGCAGGAATCCGGCAGCCGCCCCCATCCCCGGAATTGCCGGGGTTTTCCCGCCCTAATTCATCCTTCGGCCTGCACCGGCGGCGCCTACCATGCGAGGAATGGTAAAGGGTCATCGTCCCGATCAGGGCAAATCATCACTCATGGCTACAAGCGCCTTCCTCCAGCAACCCGAAGCGCAAACGATCGAGCAGGCCCTCGGGCAGGCGGTCGCTCTACATCAGGCCGGGCAGCTGGAAGACGCCGCCAGGCGTTACCTGGCCCTCCTGCAAGCCCAGCCGAATCATCCCGAGGCGAACTACCACCTGGGCATATTGGCCGTACAGACGAATCATTTCGCCGCCGCGCTTCCCTATTTCAATGCGGCGCTGGATGCCGACCCAACGCGCGGCCAATTCTGGCTCGGCTACATCGACGCATTGTCCCAGGCCGGCCAGCAGGAGGATGCGCGACAGGTGCTAGCCCTTGCCCGGCGGCAGGGATTGCAAGGTGATGAAGTAGACGCATTGGCGGCACGGCTCGACAGTGCTCAGCCCCCGGAACCATCAACTACCGGGCACCGGCGCCCCCCCAGGGAGGCAATGCCCGTTGCATCCGCCAGAAAATCGGCTTCACACAAGAAAAAGCAACCCAGCCCCAGGGAATTGGACACGCTGCTGGCCGCGTTCCGCGAAGGGCGCCATGCAGAAGCCGTCGCCCTCGCTCGAACGATGACGGAGCAATTTCCTCAGAACGAGTTCGGCTGGAAGACCCTGGGTGTGGTTTACATGCAATTGGGCAGCTGCGCGGATGCGCTGGAACCCATGAAAAAAGCGGCAGCGCTTTCTCCGAACGACGTCGAGGCCCATTACAACCTGGGTGTTACCCTGCAGGGACTGGGCCGGCCGCAAGAGGCGGAATCCAGCTACCGGCGAGCGCTGCGGATCAACCCGCATTATGCCGATGCACTCTGCAATCTGGGCGTTACCTTACGTAACCTGGGCCATCCGGAAGAAGCCGAGAAAAACTTGCGGAAAGCGGTACGGATCAAGCCGGATTACGCCGAGGCGCACAACAATCTGGGCGCAACGCTCAAGGATCTGGGCAGACTCGATGCAGCCGAAGCCAGTTGCCGGCAAGCATTACAACTTCAACCGCATAACGCTGCGGCGCACAGCAATCTTGGCAATACCTTGCAGACGCTTGGTCGACTGGATGAAGCAGAAGCCAGCTACCGGCGAGCACTGGAGATCAATCCCAGTTTTACCGAGGTACTCGGCAACCTGGGCAACGTCTTCCAGGAACTTGGCCGAATGGAGGACGCAGAGGCCAGTTATAGACGTGCGCTGGAGATCAAGCCGGATTATGTAGAGGCGCACAGCAGCCTGGGGGTCGTCCTGCAGAAACTGGGCCAAATCGAACAAGCCAGGATCAGCTATCTGCGAGCGCTGGAAATCAGGCCGGAGTACGCGAACGCACATAACAACCTGGGGTCAATTTTCCAGGAGCAGGATCAGTTGGGACTGGCCGAGGCCTGCTATCGCAGGGCCCTGGAGATCGAGCCATACAACATCAAAGCTCTCGAGAACCTAGGCAAGCTCCTTCATGAGCAGGATCTCCTGAATGAGGCCGAAGCGTGCTATCAACGCTTGTTAAAGATCAACCCGGAAGATGCTACCGCGCACTTCCAACTGGGCCGGATCTTCAGTCATGTAGGCCATTTTGAGGACGCCGAAATCAGCTATCAGCGGGTGCTACAGATCATGCCGGACAGCATTACGGCACATTGCAACCTGGCTAACACCCTCTTGAGTCTGTGCCGCCCCGATGAAGCCGGAGTCAGCTTTAGACGAGCATTGGACCTTGCCCCTGACATGGCCAATAGCTATAGCAACCTGCTTTACTACCTTGCCCTAAACGAAAAAACGGATGCAAAATTATTATTTCTCGAACACTGCCGATTCGGCGAACAATTTGAAGCCCCCCTGCGTGCTCATTGGCCACGACATACCCATTCAAAAGATCCTGAACGCTGTTTACGAATTGGTTTTGTCTCGGGTGACTTCTACAACCATGCTGTTGCGAACTTCATCGAGCCGGTACTGACTCAACTGGCTGGCTATCCGCAATTGTCACTGCACGCCTACTACAACAACTTAGTTATTGACAATGTCACACAACGCTTGCGGGGTCACTTCGCACACTGGCACCCGATTGTTGGCCTGTCGGATGCCGCGTTGGCGGAAAAAATCAGCGCTGACGGGATCGACATCCTGATCGATCTCTCAGGCCACACTGCCAAAAATCGCCTGTTGACCTTTGCCCGTAAACCTGCGCCAATCCAGGCAAGCTGGATTGGCTACCCCGGCACGACCGGACTTCATGCAGTGGATTACTACCTGGCTGACCGTTTCCTGTTGCCACCTGGTCAATTTGACGACCAGTTCACTGAGAAAATAGCCCGTCTGCCAGCCAATGTGCCATTCTTGCCTTACGAGCTCGCGCCAGTAGTCAACGCTTTGCCTGCGCTGAGCAACGGCTATATGACCTTCGGCAGCTTCAACCGGCCTAACAAATTGAGCCGTGAAGTCATTGCACTTTGGTCGAAACTGCTGCGCGCGCTGCCCGATTCACGCATGCTGCTGGGAGCCATGCCAACGGATGGCAAACCAGATGCACTGGTTGAATGGTTTGAAAATGAGGGGGTGGCACGGGAGCGCCTGGATTTCCACCCGCGCAGCAACATGGAAAACTACCTGCGCCTGCATCACCAGGTTGATATCTGTCTCGACACCTTTCCCTACAACGGTGGCACCACGACCCACCACGCGCTGTGGATGGGGGTACCGACATTGACATTGGCTGGTGCGGGCACGCCGGGCAGAGTGGGCGTGGCGATACTATCCCAGGCCGGCTTGCCGGATTTTGGTGTTGAGGATGCCGAATACTTTGTGGCACGGGGAGTGTATTGGTCGGAGAACCTTGTCGCACTCGACAAATTGCGCAGCAGCCTTCGCGACCATTTGAGCCAGTCCCCATTACGCAAGCCGGAAATCATTGCCGCCGGGTTGGAGCGCGCACTGCGAACCATGTGGCGTCGTTGGTGTGAGGGCATGCCGGCCGAGTCGTTCGAAGTGCATTTGCACGATGTAACCAGCGCGACAGAGGATGCAGACAAATGACTTCCAGGAAGACATCGCCCGTTCACGTGACACGGCCATTGTTGCCGCCATTGGAAGAGTTCATTCCCTATCTGGAGCAGATCTGGGAGAGCAAATGGTTGACCAATAATGGTCCGTTTCACGAGCAATTTGAGCGTGCGCTTTGCGATTATCTGGGTGTCAAGCACATTTCGCTGTTCGCCAACGGCACACTCGCGCTTGTGACCGCTCTCCAGGCATTGCGTGTCACGGGCGAAGTCATCACTACCCCCTACTCTTTCGTGGCCACGGCTCATTCTCTTCTGTGGAATGGCATCAAGCCGGTATTCGTTGATGTCGACCCGAATACGCTCAACCTCGACCCCGACAAAATCGAGGCAGCCATCACGCCGCAGACCACCGCTATCATGCCCGTCCATTGCTATGGCCATCCCTGTGATGTGGTGCGCATCCAGGAAATCGCCGACAACTATCGATTGAAGGTGATCTACGATTCTGCCCATGCCTTTGGTGTTCAATTTCAGGGCGAAAGCGTGCTCAACCATGGCGATCTGTCGGTGCTGAGTTTCCACGCGACCAAGGTGTTCAACACCTTCGAGGGCGGCGCCATCGTCTGCCAGGACGCCAAGACCAAGCGCCACATCGATCACCTGAAAAATTTCGGTTTTGTCGACGAAGTCACTGTCGTAGCGTCCGGCATCAATGGCAAGATGAGCGAAATCAATGCAGCCTTCGGCATGCTGCAACTCAAGGGAATCGACGCGGCGCTGCTGCAGCGGCGGGCAATAGATGCCCGCTACCGTGCCGGCTTGGCTGGCGTCGACGGCATCCATTGCCTGGGTATGGTGAGTGAGGAGGTGACGAACTACTCCTATTTCCCGATCATGGTGCGCCCAGACTTTCCGCTCAGCCGGGATGCGCTCTATCAGATACTGCGTGACAACAGCGTTTATGCACGGCGCTACTTCTATCCGTTGATCAGTGATTTTCCGATGTATCGCGGGATGCCGTCGGCTGCTCATTCCAATTTGCCAGTCGCGAAAAAAGCATCAGCACAGGTGATCTGCCTGCCCATTTACCCGGGGCTGGCCAATGAACAGATCGATTTTGTTATTGGGTTGATCGCGGGCTGTCGCAGGCCGCACGTTGACGGCATGCCCTGCGTCCACCCATCAGAGTCAACCGCGATCGCGCCGTCACGATGAAAAAAATACTTCTTGTCGACACGAATGTTTCGGCATCGCCGATCTATCGATATCTGATCGGCACAGGGAACGAAGTGTTTGTCGTCGGTGGAAACCCGAATGACTATCTCGCGCGCACCGCAAAGAACTACGTCAATCTTGACTATTCGAATGTCGATGCCTTGACGGAGCTGGTTGACCGTCTCGGGATCCATTACCTGGTTCCAGGATGCAATGATCGGTCCTATCTGGCCTGTGCCGAGATCAATCAGCGTCGCCCCTATTATGGGATTGACACAGTAGAGGCCACCGAAGTCATCAACAACAAAGAAAGGTTCAGGCGGTTCGCCGCCGATGCCGGAATTCCAGTGCCAAAGGTGTTTCCAGCAGACCGGGGGGGAACGGACGGGCAAGTCATCGTCAAGCCGGTTGACGCATTCAGCGGTCGAGGGACAACAGTTGTCCGTGGAAGTGACCGCAAGGCGCTTGACGCTGCGATTGCGGCTGCCGAGTCATTTTCAAGATCGAACACCTGCATTATCGAGGAGTACATATCCGGGCGCCTTTACAGTCACTCCGCATTCGTCGCGAACAACGTTATCGTTGCCGATTTCATCGTGGAAGAGCACGGGACGGCAAATCCTTTTGTCGTCGATATCAGTCGGGTCGATTACGCGTTTTCCACGGATATGCTCGAGGCCATACGCGGTGAAATCATCAAACTGGCCGGGCGACTGGCCTTGCAGGATGGACTGCTCCATACGCAGTTTCTCGTCGAGGGCGATCGGTTCTGGTTCGTGGAAGTCACACGGCGCTGTCCGGGCGACCTGTACAGCCAGTTGATCGAACTGTCGACCGGATTCCCGTACTGTGAGGCGTATGCGCGGCCTTTCATCGGCCAAACCATGATCGAGCCGCCGAAGGCGCTCCAGCACAACTGGATCACCCGTCACACGGTTTCCCTGCCATACGAACAGCATATGGAATCCGTCGAGTTCAGGAGCCCAATGCAGATTGTCAAATGGGTGCCCTTGGCAATCGCGGGCGACTTGATCCGACCCAGCCCATTCAGTCGAATTGGTTTGCTTTTTGTCGAATCCAGGAACCGGGGGGATCAGGATCGGCTGTTCGAACGGATGCTTAGACGAGAAATCTACCGGGTATCTCCGCCACTGGGGAAGCTTTCTCTTGGAGAGCAAGATGACGCGCGATGAATTTGAGCAACAAGTCCTTGGTGCGTTGCGTCGGATCCCTGGCAGACAGGATCTTGCCTCACGATTCCTGATGCCGGCGCCAGGCTTCACGCGATTCGTGATTGGCCGGAACGAGCAGTCTGCCGGGGTCGCAGCGCTGGTCCATCTGGACGGGCTCGTCGACGACTTCGCCAAAAGTGGAGGGATATGGAACGATTTGAAGGTGGTTGCTTCCGCCCAGCTTCCGAAAGATGCCGTGATCCTCAACTGTTCGACGTCGATCAGCCCGGTCGATGTCAGTACGAAAATGGGTGTGCAGCCCATCAAGGGGCTGCTGAACATCAGTGAGCTGATTCACGCAGCCGGCGGACGAATCAAATGGCCGAAATTCGTAATTGATCAACGACGCGATTATCAGGACCATCAAGGCGAATGGGGAAATCTGTTCGAACGCCTTGAGGATGAGGAATCGAAACAGACTTTGTCGGACATCTTGAGGTATCGCCTGACCGCCGATGCCGATTACATGAACGGCTACAAGGTTCGACTGCGGGATCAATACTTCGAGGAATTTCTGGAACTGAGGCGCGAGGTGTTCGTCGATGCAGGCGGGTTCGACGGCGATACGACCGAGGAGTTCTGTCGACGGCACCCGGACTACGAGAAGGTGTTCTTGTTCGAGCCCTCTGGATCAAACATGGCGGCTGCGCGAGTTCGGCTCAAGGAATTCCGCGATATCGAGTTCATCCAGGAAGGGCTGTCGGACTGTGACGGCGAGTTGTCATTCGACCCTGATTCGGGTTCGGCATCATCGGTGTCCTCGACCTCCGATAAGCGCATCAAAGTGACGACGCTCGATCAAGCCGTCAAACAGCCCGTCAGTTTCATCAAGATGGATCTCGAGGGGTGGGAGCTCAAAGCGTTGTCCGGCTGTCGGGGACACATTCTTGAGAACAAACCAAAACTGGCGATCTCCGTCTACCACTCGGCCAGTGATTTTCGTGAGATCCCAAATTTCATCTTGTCCTTGAATCCGGATTATCGGGTCTTTCTTCGCCACTACACGCAAGGGTGGTCGGAGACTGTTATGTTTTTCGTGTGACTCGATCGCAACAGGGCTCGAGACAGGCTTGAAACGCTCAGGACGATTATTCCAACGAATGCGAACCCATTACTATGACCTTTACTCCTCATGAACCGCTGCGCATTGCATTCATCGGTGGCGCATTGAACTCTGCAGTGGGATTCACGCACTTCAACGCGAGTCGGCTTGATGGCCACTTTCGCGTCGAAGCCGGCTGCTTCAGTCGTGATCCCTCCCAGAACGAGCACTCCGCGCGTGTCTACGGCGTAGCTCCCGAGCGGCTGTACCGGAGTTGGCAAGAATTGCTTGGTGTTGAGGCGGGCAGTATCGATGCGGTGGTGATTCTCACGCCAACGCCAAACCACACGGAAATCGCCATCGAAGCAATCGACGCGGGCTTTCCGGTGATTTGCGAAAAAGCGCTTGCGGTGTCCAGTGCCGATTGCCGGGCGATTGAAGAAGCGATCGAGCGAAAGCGCGGGTATCTTGCCGTGACGTACAACTACTCCGGATACCCCATGGTCAGGGAACTTCAGCGAATGATGCGCGAAGGCCGCCTCGGAAAGATCCAGCAGATTCAGATCGAAATGCCTCAGGAGGGTTTCCTGCGTCTGGGCGCAAACCCTCAGGACTGGCGCAGGGTCGACTATGCGGTACCAACCGTATCGCTCGACCTGGGGGTTCACGTACACCATCTGGTCGATTTCCTGACGGGGCATTGCAAACCGCAGAGCCTGGTTGGCGACCAATCGAGTTATGGGCAGTTCGACGGGCTGATCGACAATGTCTATTGCCTGACCCATTACGAGGACGACATACGCGTCAATGCGTGGTGGGGGAAAACCGCTCTCGGCCTTCGAAATGGGCTGCGCATTCGGGTCTTCGGGGATTCTGCCAGTGCAGAGTGGTTCCAGATGGAACCCGAAAACCTGAATTGGGCGGATAACGACGGCCGTCACTGCAGGTTGGATCGCGGATCGTGTGAGGCGAAGACCGCACAGCAATTGCGTTACAACCGTTTCAAGGCTGGGCACCCTTCGGGGTTCATCGAGGCATTTGCGAACCTCTACGCAGATATCGCTGGCGAATTGCGATCCCTCAAGGAAGGGCAGTACGAGCCTTCAGAATTCGTGTTCGGAGCTACCCAATCGAGGGAAGGCCTGCATTTTCTGGAGAAGATCGCCGAATCCGCGCGCCGCATGGAATGGCTTAGCCTGTAGCGTGGCGCGGCGATGTGCCTGCAGGCGCATGAGCGAGGGTTCCCGACACACCGTTCGTTCCCACGAATGTGGAGCGGGCGGTGGCACTCCTCTCGCACCCTTCCCCAGAAATACCCCCCTTTTACTACCCTAATCCAGCCTTCGCCGCGGACTGGCCACCCCTAACATGCGAGGCATAGCAAATACTCTCTCCGGGGCTGAGCGCCGCCATGGCTGAACCAACCGTCAATATCAATCTGGACAACCCGACCGAAGTGGCGCGCGAGACCCTGCGCCGCCTCGCCATGCGCCGGATTGCGCCGACCCCGGACAACTACCAGACCCTGTACGAGGAAATCGTCGGCGTGCCCAGCGCTCCCACGGCCGACCTCAACCTGCCTTCTGCCGTCACGGCGTTGTCCGGGCTGGTGATGGACCTCAATCGACAATATCCCGAACTGGCCGCCCCCGTGGAAGCCCTGAACCAGGCCATCCGCAAGGGCGACTGGGCGCTGTGCCGCAGGCAACTGGGCCAGATCACCCTGCTGCTCAAACAGCAAGGCGAAAGCGGCGGCGGCGAGAACTTGGCCCTGCTGCGCGACCTGCTGGCCAAAACTTTGGAATTCGGCGTCGTCACCCAGCTGTCCCACAGCCCGCGCCTGGCGGAAAAGGCCCAGGAGCTGGCCGACGCTGTACGCGATGCCGACGGCGCCGCCTCCCTGCGCAATGCCGCATCCGGCCTGAAATCCCTGTGGGTCGGCATCGAGATGCAGGCGCCGGACGTCCAGCAACAGCAGGAAATGCTCAAGCGCATCCTGCTGCTGCTGGTGGAAAACATCGGCGAACTGCTCGACGACGACACCTGGCTGCGCGGCCAGCTCGACCTGGTGCAAAAAGTCATTACCGGCCCGCTCCGGATCCAGTCGCTGCAGGAGGCGGAAAAACGGCTCAAGGACGTCATCTTCAAGCAAAGCATGGTCAAGCACGGCCTGCGCGAAGCCACCGCCACACTCAAAGCCACCATGACCACCTTCGTCAGCCGCATGAGCGACGCCGTGGCGGCCAATGACGAATACCAGGGCAAGATAACCTCCCACATCGAGCGCATCAGCAACACCGAAGACGTGCTGGAGCTGAACCGCATCCTCGAGACCCTGCTGGATGAAACCCGCGCCGCGCAGTCGGATACCCGTCGCGCCCACGAACAGCTGATTCTGGAACGCGACACCGCCCTGCAGGCCGAAGACCGCATCAAGCAGTTGGAAGCCGAACTCGCCCAGATGAGCGCGCTCGTACGCGAAGACCCGATGACGCGCAGCCTCAACCGGCGCGGCCTGGATGACGAGTTTGCACGTGAAGCCTCGCGCGCCGACCGCTACAACACCCCCTTCAGCATCGCCGTACTCGACGTCGACAACTTCAAGACACTGAACGACACACGCGGCCACCAGACCGGCGACGAAGCCCTCATCCATCTGGTCAAGGTTGCGAAGGAAGAGCTGCGTCTCACCGACCACATCGCGCGCCTGGGCGGCGAGGAATTTATCGTCATCCTCCCCAACACGCCGCTCGACGAGGCCGCACGAATCATCACCCGCCTGCAGCGCAGCCTCACCAAGAAATACTTCCTCGACAACAACGAGCGCGTGCTGATCACCTTCAGCGCCGGCGTCGCCGAACGTACTCCCGGCGAATCGCAGGAAGCCTCGATCGCTCGCGCCGACAGCGCCATGTACGAAGCCAAGCAGCGCGGCAAGAACCGGGTCTGCCTGGCTCCTGAGGCCCCTGTGCAGGCCGCGGACTGAAGATCATGCAGATTTTTGAAACAGGAGCCTTAACTTTCTCCAACCCCCGACGATTCCTCTCACAACGGCGGTTCATACAGCCCCAGCGGCCAGACCAACGTTGACGGCACCAGCACCCCTGCGGGGCACAAGAGCCGGGAACCTTCGACCCACTTAAGGAGAAACACTCATGGCACAAGTAATCAACACCAACGTAGCCGCTCTGTTTGCCGGCGCTGCCCTGAACAGGTCTGCAGCCGCTTTGCAAACTGCCCAAGAACGACTGTCGTCCGGCCTGCGCATCAACAGCGCAAAGGACGACGCGACCGGCCTCGGCATCGCTACCAACTACGACGCCCAGATTCGCGGCGCGAACATGAACATCCGCAATGCCAATAACGGGATCTCCCAGGCGCAAACCAACGACGGCTACATGGCCCAAATCACCGAGAATACGCAGCGCCTGCGCGAAATCTACATCCAGGGCGGTAGCGCTGCTTTTACCTCGAACGCAGAAGCAACCCAGCTCCTCGCCGAAAACGCCCGTATTTCCGCTTTGACAACAGCTGACACCAAAGTGACGGTCGACGCGAATCTTGCCACCGCCGGCGGTGCGGCGACCACGGCGTACACGGCCGCGACGGCCTTCGCCAGCCTGAGCGCATTCGACACCGAGCTGACCGCAATCAACACCCAGCGCGCCAAATACGGTGCCGACATGTCAGCGCTTTCGTCAGCAGTAGCCACGCTGCAGACCGCTTCGGTCAACCTTTCGGCGTCCTACAGCCGTGTCATGGATACCGACTACGCTGCCGAAACCTCGGCCCAGGCCAAGAACAACATCCTGCAACAGGCAGGCACCGCGGTCCTGGCGCAGGCCAACCAGACGCCGCAAACCGTGCTGACCCTGCTGCGTTAAGTGGTTAATTAACATGAGCCCCCCCAACCGGAACCCGAATGGCCGGTTGGGGATTTGACATGAAGGATATCGCGATGATTATCCAGAATAACCCTCTCATGAATCAGGCTTTACTCCCGGCTGCGCGCACCAATGGTGCAGGCAATACCGAGCCCAAGGCTGTCGCAGACACGCCGGCCGTCCCTCAGCAACCTTCCGCGGAAGAGCTGAACCATGCAGTGGCGACGCTCAATAAAGCCATGCAGCAAGCGAACCAGAACCTGGAATTCAGCGTGGACACCGACACCCACAAAGTCGTGGTCAAGATGGTGGACACCAGCACGGGCAAATTGATTCGCCAATATCCAACCGAAGAAACCCTTGCAATTTCACGTGGCATTGAACAATTCCAGCAGGGTCTGCTGCTGAAACAAAAGGCTTGAGTCAGGAGGTTCATCATGGCCATTACATCGTCAACCGCGACTGCACTCGATGTCCCTACCCTCGTCTCCCAGCTGATGGCGGTCGAGCGCAAGCCCATCGACACGCTCAACACCCAGGTCACTGACTACCAGGCCAAGATTTCATCCTTCGGCACGCTCAGCAGTCTGGTGTCGGGCTTCCAAACCGCTGCGCAAAACCTGAGCACCAGTCTACAGAAATTCGCCGCCACACCGTCCGATCCCAACGTTCTTTCAGCCACGGCAGGCAGCACTGCAGTGGCCGGTACCTATACCATGAACGTGAGCCAGCTGGCGCAGTCGCAGAATCTGATCGCCGCCGGGCAAACCAGCAGCACCGCCGCCATCGGCACCGGCACCGCCACGACGATCACATTCGATTTCGGCACCATCAGCGGCGGCACGCTGACCAACGGCGTCTACAGTGGGGCAACCTTCACGTCCAGCGGCAGCGGCACCAAAAGCATCACCATCGACAGCACCAACAATACCCTGGCCGGCATACGCGACGCGATCAATGCCGCCGGCATGGGCGTCTCCGCGACCATCGTCAACGACGGCAGCGGCACGCCTTACCGGCTCGTGCTGGCCTCGACCAGTTCCGGCGTCGCCAACAGCCTCAAGATCACCACCAGCGGCGGCGACGCCGCCGTCAATAACCTGCTGGCCTACGACCCGGCTGGCGTGCAAAACCTGACCCAGACCCAGGTTGCGCAGAATGCCAATCTCACGGTCAACGGCATCGCAGTCACCAGCGCCTCCAATACCGTCAGCGGTGCCATCCAGGGCGTCACGCTGACGCTCAAGAACACCACCCTCACGCCGGCCAGCCTGACGGTTGCGCGCGACACGACAGCCATCAACAGCGCAGCGTCCAGTTTTGTCGATGCTTACAACGCCCTGGCCAGCCAGATCAAGTCCCGTTCCGCCTATGGCACCAGCACCTCGCCGGGAGGGACCTTGGCAGGCGACGGCACCTTGCGCACGATGCAGGACCAGTTGCGCAGTATCTTCAATACGCCCGCGAGTGGCGGCACCCTGACCTCGCTGGTTCAGGTGGGGATCTCGTTCCAGAAAGATGGTTCGCTGCTGCTGGACAGCACCCAGCTCGACAGCGCAATGGCAGCCAATTTCAGCGATGTAACCAATTTGTTCTCGTCATCGACAGGCTTCGCCACCCGACTGGCAGCCTGGGGGCAGTCCACGCTTACGCCGGGTGGCCTGATCGACACGCGCACGCAGAGCCTTAACGATTCCATCAAGACCCGCAATGACGAGATCGACAAGCTGAACAACCGGATGTCGGCGCTGCAGAAGCAATACACGACCGAATATACCAACCTGAACATGCTGCTGAGCAGCATGAACTCCACCAGCACCTACCTGACCCAGCAGCTGGGCACCCCGACCAAATGAACGCCCCCGCCACATTTCTGACCAAAATGCTGGCTAATAGCCAGCATTATTGAACGAGGAGGAAAACGTGTACACACGATCCAGCGTTGCCGCCAATACCTATGCCAATGTCGGTCTGGAAACCGGCGTGGTGGCCGCCAGCCCCCACCAACTGATCACCATGCTGTATGAAGGCGCAGAACTCGCCGTGCGGATGGCGATCAAGCACATCCAGGAGGGTAACCTGGTCAAGAAATCCGCCGCCATCACCCAGGCCAGCGCCATCATTCTGGAGGGCCTGCGCGCCGCGCTCGACCACAAGCAGGGTGGCGAAATCGCCCAGCAGCTGGATGCCCTCTACGACTACATGAGCAAGCGCCTGATGCTCGCCCACCTCAACAATCAGACCGCGCCGCTGGAAGAAGTGCTGGGCCTGCTGCGCGAGCTTCATGGTGCCTGGCTGCAGATCGCCGCCACCGGCCGCGCCGCCCCCCAAACGTCCTATCACCCCATTGCAGCCTGAATCGGAGCCCCTCATGACCAGCAACGAAATGCTCGCCACCTACGAATCGCTCTCCGAACTGACCGGCACCATGCTGAACGCCGCCCGCCAGGGCGAATGGGATCATCTGGCCACGCTGGAGCAGCGCTGCCAGGGCTACGTCGGCAATCTGATGCAGGCTGCACCGGTGAAGATGAACGAGCACGAGCAGCGCACCAAGGTCGCGATCATCCGCGCCATTCTGCAGAACGACGCCCAGATCCGCGCACTGACCGAGCCCCGCCTGAATGAACTGCAGCAGCGGCTGCACATGTTGCGCACCAGCCAGCGCAGCATCGAGGCGTACGGAGCCCATCGGGCCTGACGCCCGCTTCCCATGCTCCCGGTTCAGTATCTGGCCCGCATGCTGGATGTCCCGCTCACGCCGGGCACCACGGGCCGGCCTGTGTCCGGGCTGGCGCCCGTGCAGCCGGTACTGAACGCCACCGAACGCGACCAGGCGTCACCGGCAGCTGTATTCGAACACCTGAGCATTGGGCAGACGCTGACCGGCCTGGTGAAGAGCCTGACCAAGGGCATCTCGCTGGTTGAAATCGAGGGGCAGACCGTTGCGATGCGCCTGCCCCCGCAGACGGCACCCGGCGACACCCTGCGCCTGCGCTTTGCCGGCCACATGCCGCAACCGGTGTTTCTGCTCGAAACGCCCGAAACCACCGCCAGCGGGGGGCCGCAGCTGAGCCAGACCGCACGCATGCTGAGCGACCTCATGCAGCGCGTGCCCGAACGCATTCTGCCCACCCTGACGCCGCCCGCCCCACTGCTCGACCACCCCGCCACGCAGCCCGCGGAACTGGCACTCGCGCTGCGCACCGCAGTGGTCCGCAGCGGCCTGTTCTACGAATCGCACTTGGCCGACTGGGTGGTCGGCCAGGACAGCCTGGACGGCCTCATGCAGGAGCCGCAAAACCGACACGCCGCAACCGATTCCGCACGTGCTGCAGCCGTCCCTGCCAGCGCGCTGGCCCTGCCCGGCGCGGCCGAGCCAGCCGGGGAGAAACCGCCACTCAATCCCATGCATGCCCTGCTGTCGCAGCAGTTGCAGGTGCTGGAATCACCGCAGTTCGTCTGGCGCGGGGACGTATGGCCGGGGCAAGCGCTGGAATGGCAGCTACGCCAGGAAACCGATGCGGAGCCGGATCATGCGAATGCCGGCGCCACGCACGCCACCGCGACGGGCTGGGAATCCCGGCTCAAGCTGACGCTGCCGCAGCTCGGCACCCTGACCGTGCATATCAGGCTCGATGCGCGTCAGGCATTCAGTATCCGGATGGTCCCGGAACAGTCTGGCGCCGAAGCGCTGCTGCAGCGAAACCAGGGCCAGCTGGCCAAACGGCTGGTTGCGGCGGGCTGCACGCTGCAGAGCCTCTCGGTGCAAAACGATGCCGACGCCTGACAAGCAGCGTGCCGCCGCCGCGCTCGCCTACCGCACTGGCGATGCGGCGCCGCGCGTGGTGGCCAAGGGGCGCGGGATCCTGGCCGACAGCATCATCGAGAAAGCCCGCGCATCAGGCGTGTACGTTCACGAATCGCGCGAGCTGCTGGCGCTGCTGATGCAGATCGACCTCGACAGCCATATCCCGCCGCAGCTGTATATCGCGGTGGCCGAATTGCTGGCCTGGCTCTACCACCTGGAAGAATCCGACAAACCGGCCCTGCCGCACAATAACACTTGACCAGAATGGCTTCTCCCCCCGTGCAACACGATTCCATCCCCTCCGAACATGACGGCCAGCTGGCGCGTTACACCCTGCATTCGCGCACGGAGATTCTCTTCCTGCTGCGTGCGATCCAGAAACGCAAGCTGCTGGTCAATCTCGATCTGCCGGGAAGCCGGCAGATCATCGTCACGTCGGTGCTTGGCGTAAACGAGACCCAGAACATCCTGATCCTCGACAGCGCCCGCGGCGACGCGCTCAATCATGAGCTGCTGTCGGGCAAGGGCGCGGAGTTCGTCACCCAGCTGGACGGGGTGTCCATCACCTTTGCGACCGGCCCGGTGACCTTGTGCGAATACGAGAAACTCCCCGCGCTGCGCATCGCCCTGCCCAAGTCGATGATTCGCCTGCAGCGGCGCGAGCATTTCCGGGTGCCGCTGCCCATCGCCAATCCGGTCAAGTGCATCGTGCCGTCGTGGATGGCGGATGACCCGGAACCGATCTCCACCCACATCGTGGACATCGGCTGTGGCGGCGTGGCCATTGCCGAGACCGGCGGCCGCCTCGGCACGGAAACCGGCCGGATACTACCCGGATGCAAGCTGCTGCTGCCCGAGACCAGCGCGGTCTTTACCACCCTGGAAGTGCGCAATTCGGCGCAGATACGCCTGCACAACGGGGCCTTCCAGACACGCCTGGGCTGCAAGTTCATCGATCTGCCCAACGACATGGCGGCCAAATTGCAGCGCTTTGTCATGGATATCGAGCGTGCGCGGCGAAACAGCCTCTGAGACGCGCGCCCACACCTATTAAGGAATCAAGGAAACCCCGCCATGCAAACGATCCAGCAGGAAATTGACGAACGGACCAATCTGACCAGTTCCAACAAGCTGGAACTGCTGCTGTTCCGGCTGGGCGAGGACCCCGGTCTCGCACGCAGCGAACTGTTCGGCATCAACGTATTCAAGATCCGGGAAATCATCCCCATGCCGGTCATCACGGCCGTTGCCGGATCGCCGCCCAACATGATGGGCGTGGTCGACCTGCGCGGCCAGATCCTGCCGGTCATCGACCTGCCGGCCGTGGCGGGCTGCACCCCCCGCACCGGACTGAACATCCTGCTGATCACCGAGTATGCCCGCAGCACGCAGGCCTTTGCCGTCGAATCGGTCGAGGATATCGTGCGTCTCGACTGGCGCCAGGTGCTGTCTGCCGAGGGCAACGGCGCCAGCGGCATGGTGACCAGCATCGCCCGCCTGGACGGCGACAACAGCGAGCGCCTGGCCCAGGTGCTGGATGTGGAAACGATCCTGCGCCAAGTCATGCCGCCCGAGGAGCAGGACACCTCGTCCGACAGCGTGGGACCCCACGTCGACATCAAGCCCGGTACGGTCATCCTGGCAGCGGACGATTCGCTGATCGCGCGCACCATGATCGAGCAGGGACTCGATGCCATGGGGCTGCCCTACATCATGTGCAAGACCGGCAAGGAAGCCTGGGACCAGCTGCAGGCCATTTCCACCAAGGCGCAGGGCGAGGGAAAAACCGTGCAGGACCGGATCGCCCTGGTGCTGACCGACCTGGAAATGCCCGAAATGGATGGTTTCACCCTGACCCGCAACATCAAGCAGGATCCGCGATTTGCCTCGATCCCCGTGGTGATCCATTCCTCGCTGACCGGTTCGACCAACGAGGCGCACGTCAGGAAGGTCGGCGCGGACGCCTATGTCGCCAAGTTCGTGGCGGAAGATCTGGCCAATGCGCTGCGTCAGGCGCTGAAAAACGTACATTGAGATGCATGCAAACGACGCGCGGCCAGAATAAAGGCCGCGCGTTCCGCTCGAGTCCTGGCGTTTGCATCGTGAAGCCCCTGCAGTGCAGGGGTGCGTGTCTTCAGACGCCCATATTCATGATTTCCTGGTAGGCGGACACCAGCTTGTTCCGCACCTGCACGGTCTGCTGGAAGGCGATACTGGATTTCTGCAAGGAAATCATCGCGTCGGAGAGGCTGACGCTGCTGTCGCCCATCTCGAAGCGCTCGGCCAGCTTCTGCGACTGCAGCTGGCTCTGGTTGACCTGATCGAGCGAGGATTTCAGGGCCGTCGAGAAATCGGCCGCGCCGGGAGCCGGTTTGGCCTGCAGGCCGCTGTCGCTTATCGGGTTGGCGCCCGCAGGGGTGGCCCGGGCCGCCGCTGCCTTCAGCTGCGCCACCATCGCCTCGATCCTGCTGGTATCGATCATGCCTACGCTCATCGTGCCCTCCTTGCCTGCTCAGGCGGTTTTCCACGTGCTCACCTTATCAGGCCGGCGGCAAGCCATAAGCGCAATAAACGCCCGAAACCGGCTTCTATTCCCCCGATTGAAATACGCGGCACTGCCGATAATTCGATCACACGGAGAAACTCTCATGGGACAACACGAGTGAACAGGGCAATCAGAATCCAGGCGCCCCATGACGCCGGCACGATGGGGGCAAGATAATGGCGGGTGCAGGTGAAATGGTGGTTCCGGCCAACGTCATGGATTTCACGCGGACGGCGGGCGGGCGAAAAATCATCCTGATGCTGGGCGTGGCCGCGGTGATCGCGGTCATGGCGGCTGTCTGGATGTGGGGACGGCAGCCCGATTATCGCGTGCTGTTTTCGAACTTCAGCGATCGGGATGGCGGTGAGATTGTCGCCCAGCTCGATAAAATGAACATTCCCTACAAATATGCCGAAGGCGGCGTCGCCCTGATGGTGCCTGCCGACCGCGTCCACGACGCACGCCTGAAACTGGCTGCGCAGGGGCTGCCCAAAGGCGGCAATGTCGGCTTCGAACTGATGGAAAACCAGAAGCTGGGCGCTTCCCAGTTTCTCGAGCAGGTCAATTTCCAGCGCGCCATGGAAGGCGAGCTGGCCCGTTCGATCGAATCCCTCTCGGCGGTGCAGGCCGCGCGCGTGCATCTGGCCATGCCCAAGGACTCGGTCTTCGTCTCCGAGCAGAAACAGCCCACCGCCTCGGTGCTGCTCAACCTGCATCCCGGCCGTGTGCTGGATGCCCAGCAGGTCAGCGCCATCGTCCACCTGATCGCCAGCAGCGTTCCCGAGCTGTCGCCCAAGAATGTGACCGTCGTCGACCAGAACGGCAACCTGCTGACCGATACGGCCAGGGCAGCCAGCGCCAACGGCATGGACCCGAGCCAGATCAAGTACATTCAGGATTACCAGCAGAACGTCGTCAAGCGCATCGAATCCATCATCAGCCCCATCGTCGGCGCGGAAAACGTGCGTGCCGAAGCGACGGCCGACATGGATTTCTCGCACAGCGAACAGGCGGTCGAATCCTATAAGCCGAACCAGACAGCCGATGCCATGGCCATCCGCAGCCAGCAGACCAGCGAGTCGATGAACGGCTCGGCCAATCCGGCCGGCGTACCGGGCGCACTCACCAACCAGCCGCCAGCGCCCGCCACCGCGCCGATCACCGCTCCCGGGCAGAAGCCCCCTGCCGCAGCCGTGCCGGCCGCGCCAACCACCACCACGCACAAGGATTCCACCGTCAACTATGAAGTCGACAAGACCATCCAGTACGTGCAGAAGGCGGGCGGCGGCCTGAAGCGCCTGTCGGTTGCCGTGGTCGTCAACTACAAGAAGAGCGTCGACAAATCCGGCAAGGTCGTCATGAAGCCGCTGAGCCCGGCCGAGACTGCCCAGATCACCAACCTGGTCAAGGAAGCCATGGGCTACAACCAGGAACGGGGCGATACCCTCAACGTGGTGAACAGCCCCTTTGCGAGCGAGGCACCGGAAACCATTCCCGACGTGCCGATGTGGAAGCAGCCCGAGACCATCGAACTGGGCATGCAAACGGGCAAGTATCTGCTGATGGCCGTAGCGCTCGTCGTTCTGTATCTGAAGGCCGCCAAGCCGTTGCTGAAAAAGCTCTCCGAGATGCCTGCCCTCCCGCCCCCAGGCCACAATGCGCATCTGCAGCACGCCGGCCAAGGAGAGCTGATGGCGCTCCCCGGCCAGCGCAACTACCAGGAAAACCTCACGCGGGCCCAGAAAATGGCCAGCGAGGATCCGCGCGTCGTCGCCAACATCGTCAAAACCTGGGTAGGCAGCCATGAGTGAGAACGGCATCACCAAGGGGGCGATCCTGATGCTTGCGCTGGGCGAGGAAGGCGCGGCGGAAGTCATGAAATACCTGGGGCCGCGCGAAGTGCAGAAGCTGGGCGAAGCGATGACCAGCATGAAGGCCATTCCGCAGGAAGAGGTCGAAAGCGTGCTGCACGACTTCAACAACGTGGCCGACCAGAATTCCTCGCTGGGCCTGGACTCGGACGACTACATCCGCAGCGTGCTGAAGAAGGCGCTGGGCGACGACAAGGCCAACTCGCTGCTCAACCGCATCCTCGGCGGCGGCGGTGATGCCAGCGGCATCGAAAGCCTGAAGTGGATGGACGCCGAATCGGTGGCCGACCTCATCCACAACGAACATCCGCAGACCATCGCGACCATCCTCGTACACCTGGAGCGCGACCAAGCCTGCGAGGTGCTGGGCTGCTTCACCGAGCGCCTGCGCAACGACGTTCTGTTGCGCATTGCCACGCTCTCCGGCGTGCAGCCGGCCGCCCTGCGCGAACTCAACGATGTGCTGACCAAGCTGCTGTCCGGCAGCGACGTATTGAAGAAACAGCCGATGGGCGGCACGCGCGCGGCGGCCGACATCCTCAATTTCATGAGCGGCGACAACGAGCAGTCCGCCATGGACTACCTGAAGAGCTACGACCCCGACATGGCGCAGAAGATCATGGACGAGATGTTCGTGTTCGAGAACATCATCGACATCGAGGACCGCGGCGTCCAGCTGCTGCTGCGCGAAGTGCAGTCCGACTCGCTCATCATCGCGCTCAAGGGCGCATCGGAGGAGATGCGCGAGAAAATCTTCAAGAACATGTCGCAGCGTGCCGCTGAAATGATGCGGGAAGACCTGGAATCCAAGGGACCGGTGCGCCTGTCCGAGGTCGAGGCCCAGCAGAAGGAAATCCTGATGATCGTCCGCCGACTGGCCGACGAAGGACAGATCTCGCTGGGCGCCAAGGGGGAGGAGAAGTATGTCTAGCCTTGATCAGGCCGCCTGCCGGCCTTGGGAGATGGCCAGCTTCGACCCCCTTCCGGCCAGCCAACCCGGGCATTCCGCCGTCGTGCTGCCAACGATCGAACAGATCAGTGCAATCGAGGAGCAGGCCAGGCAGGAGGGCTACCACGCCGGCCATGCCGAAGGCTACGCACAGGGCATGCAGGACGCCGCGCTCGAGGCCGCCAGGCTGCGCGGCATTGCGGACACCTTCGCGGCCGAGGTCGGACGGGCCGACGAGACGATTTCGCAGCAGGTACTCGATCTGTCGCTCGACTTCGCGCGCGCCCTCCTCAAAACCGCCCTGCCGGTACGGCCCGAACTGGTGATCCCGATCGTCAAGGAAGCGGTGCGCTATCTGCCGGCCCTGCATCAGCCGGCCCTGCTGTATCTACACCCCGGCGATGCCATGCTGGTCCGCGACAAGATGGGCGACGAACTCGGCAAGATCGGCTGGCAACTGGCCGACGATACCCAGCTCGAACCCGGCAGCTGCCGCGTGGAAACGGCCAACAACCAGATCGACGCGTCGCTGCACACCCGCTGGCAGCGCCTGGCCGCCGCACTCGGCAAGAATTCGGACTGGTTGGCCGCCTGATGGACACGCAGCCCCACAGCACCCGCTGGAAAGCCTACCTGCAGGACTGCGGGGAACTGCTGGCGATCGCCGAACCGATGCAGGTCTCCGGCCGTGTCACCCGCGTGGCCGGGCTGGTGATGGAGGCAGTCGGATTGAAATTGCCGGTCGGCAGCGCCTGCACCGTGCCGCTGCCCAATGGCTCGCAGCTCGAGGCCGAGGTAGTGGGGTTCGCGGGAGACCATATTTTTCTCATGCCGCAGAGCGACGTCGAGGGTCTCGTGCCCGGCGCGCGGGTGTTCCCGGTGGAGGTGATCCCCACCCTGCCGCGCCCGGGCCAGGTCAACCACCCGCGCCGGCGCCCCAGCGACCGTACCCGCCACCTGCCGGTCGGCGATGCGCTGCTGGGGCGCGTGCTCGACAGCAGCGGGCGACCGCTCGACAATCTCGGCTCGCTGCAGACCTCCGCCACCGCGCCGCTCAACACCCGCGCCGCCAACCCGCTGGCGCGTGCGCCGATCACCGACATCCTCGACGTCGGCGTGCGGGCCATCAACAGCATGCTAACCGTCGGTCGCGGCCAGCGCATGGGCCTGTTCGCGGGCTCCGGCGTCGGCAAGAGCGTGCTGTTGGGCATGATGGCACGCTACACCAGCGCCGACGTGATCGTGGTCGGCCTGATCGGCGAACGCGGCCGCGAGGTCAAGGAATTCATCGAACAGATCCTCGGCGAGGAAGGCCTCGCACGCGCCGTCGTGGTGGCCGCGCCCGCCGATACGCCCCCACTCATGAGATTACAGGGTGCGGCGTACGCCACTTCGATCGCCGAGCATTTCCGCGACCAGGGCAGAAACGTACTGCTGATCATGGACTCGCTCACCCGCTATGCCATGGCCCAGCGTGAAATCGCCCTGGCGATCGGCGAGCCGCCTGCAACCAAGGGTTATCCGCCGTCGGTTTTCGCCAAGCTGCCGGCACTGGTGGAACGCGCCGGCAACGGCAAGCCGGGCGGCGGCTCGATCACCGCCTTCTATACCGTGCTCACCGAAGGCGACGACCAGCAGGATCCGATCGCCGATGCCGCACGCGCCATTCTCGACGGCCACATCGTGCTGGATCGTTCGCTGGCCGAGAGCGGACATTACCCGGCCATCAACATCGAACAGTCGATCAGCCGCGCCATGCACAGCATCACGACGCCGGAGCAGCAGCAGCTCGCGCGCCGCCTGAAGAAGCTCTATTCACGCTACGAGCGCAGCCGCGATCTGATCAACGTCGGCGCCTATGCAGCCGGCACTGATCCGCTGCTGGACGAGGCCATCCGCCTGCAGGGCGGGATGGAGACTTTCCTGCAACAGAACATTCACGAGCGCGCCGACGTCCAGGCCAGCCTGGCCGAGCTTGCAGCCTTGTTCCAATAACACGCCCAACGCACAGAGCACATTGAATGGCCACCCCCTCCGCACTCAACACCCTGATCGATCTGGCTCACAAGGAAACCGACGAGGCCGCCAAGCAACTGGGCATCGCGCTGCGCGCCGGCGACGAGGCGGCGCAGAAGCTCGATCTGTTGCTGCAGTACCGCAACGACTATGCGGAACGCTGCCAGAGCAGCCTGACCACCGGGATCAGCACGACGCACCTGAACAATTTCCACGTCTTCATGCAGAAGCTCGACCACGCCATCTCCGGCCAGCAAAAAGTCGTCAGCGACACCCAGCAGCGGATCACCCAGGCACGCGCAGCCTGGCAGGCCAGCGAGCAGAAGAAGATGTCCTTCGTCACGCTGGCCGAACGGGCGAACAAGGAACAGTCGCGCCGTGAGCTCTGGCTCGACCAGAAGCAGAACGACGAGCATGCCGCTCGACGTTCGCTGCACAAGAGAACCCCTTCCTGAGACGGGACAGCCCCCTATGAACGCGACTCCTATGAATATCACGCCCACCAATGCCGTCCAGGCCGCCTCCCCGGCCGGCAAATCGGCAGATTCGGACGCCCCGGACGTGCCGTTCAGCCAGGTGCTGTCAGGCGAAATCGCCCAGAGCCGCAAGAACGACGCCGCCAAGGAAAGCAGCGATGCCAATGCGAAGCCCGACCCGGCATCCCGGCCTGCCGGCACGGCAGAAGGCAAAACCGATTCCGCGCAGCAAGCCAGGCCCGGCGGGAAAGCCGCGCACGACAAGGATGAGACGATCCCGGCCGAGGATGCCGCTGCGGTCGCACCGGAGACCTTGCTTGCGCTGGCAATCAACCCGGACGCGTTCAAGCCGACGGCTGCCCCGGCCGGGACCCGGCTTACCCCCACAGAGCCGATGTCTGCCACCCCGGGAGCCGCTGCCGTGCCCGTCCTGGATACCCGCAATGGGCGCATGATTCCAGTCGCGCCGGCCGTCGGTCCGGCCGGCGACAAACAGGGTGCGCAGGCCGCACAACGGGCCGGCAATGACCACGGCCAGCCGGCCATACGACAAGCCGGCGATGACCACGGCCAGCCGGTCATACGACAAGCCGGCGATGACCATGTCACGCAGAAAATCGATCCGCGCCTGTCCGGCAAGGAAGATATGCCAGCCGTGGCCGCACGAACTGCCGCCCCGGCAGATTCCGCCACCTTTCAGGGACAGTTGGCGGTAGCCCGGAACGCCGATGCCGCGAAGACAGGTGAAGTCCTGTCGGACCTTGTAGGCACCGCTGCGATGCGGGTCGCACCGCACATCCCGGTTGATGCCGGGTTCTCAGCCGCCGACGTGTCGGCGCCCCGGCTGGCGCCGACGGTCGGAACGACTGCGTGGGGTCAGGCACTGGGCGACAAGCTGGTGTGGATGGCGGCAGGCACCCAGCAGACCGCTTCGCTTACCCTCAACCCGCCCAATCTGGGCCCGCTTCAGATCGTGCTGAATGTCACTCATGATCAGGCCACGGCCAGCTTCTTCTCGGCACAACCCGAAGTCCGCCAGGCACTGGAAGCGGCCTTCCCGCGACTGCGTGAAATGATGAATGACGCCGGCATCCAGCTGGGGCAGGCGACGGTCAGTGCCGATACGCCGCAGCAACGGAACGACACGCCCGATCGCCAGGCACAACGCATCGCCCCCCCGTTCCCCGGGACGGACGCCGGCTCGCCGCCCGGCCTGCAGGCCATTCAGGCGCCGATCAGGCAATCCGGGCGTGGTCTGGTCGATACCTTCGCCTGACCCGGACAACCCGGCATCGAACGATATGCGTCCCTTTTCCCCCTCTTTTTACGGAATCGAAGACGCGTGTTTCTTTCGATAATGACAACCATCTGCCCCCCATTTCCCCTATAGAGGAAAGCATCAATGGCCGCACCTGCTGTACCTGTCGAAGTCGTCGAAGCTGAGCAAGCTGCCCCAGCCAGGAAATCGAAGAAAAAGCTCTTCGTCGTCGTGGGCGCCCTCGTGATACTGCTGGGCGGCGGCGCAGGCGCGTGGTTTTTCATGCAGGGTGGTCATGACACCAAGACGGCCGAAGCGCCGAAAGTGCCGGTGTACCTGCCGCTTGACACCTTCACCGTCAATCTCCAGGGCGCCGAGCAGTTTCTGCAGACCGACATCACCTTGCAAGTGGCCGACGCCTCCCAGGCCGATGCTATCAAGGTGCATATGCCGCGTGTCCGCAGCCGCCTGCTGACCCTGCTCTCCAGCAAGCAGGCCGACGAGCTGGCCACGGCCGCAGACAAGAAAAAGCTGGCGCAGGAAATCCTGGCGCAGGTCAAGCAGCCGTTCGATCCCAACGGCAAACCGCAACAAGTGGACGACGTGCTGTTCACCACGTTCGTGATCCAGTAAGAAGACACCGTCCATGGCCGACAACTTTCTCTCGCAGGACGAAGTCGACGCGCTGTTGAAAGGCGTGACCGGCGAAGTCGACGATACGCCGGCCGAATCGGACGATTTCTCAGGCGTACGGCCCTACAACCTCGCCACGCAGGAACGCATCGTGCGCGGCCGGATGCCGACGCTCGAGATCATCAACGAGCGATTCGCGCGTCTGCTCCGCATCGGTCTCTACAATTTCCTGCGGCGCGGGGTGGAAATCTCGGTCGGCCCGGTACGGGTGTCGAAATACAGCGAGTTCATCCGCAACCTGGTGGTGCCCACCAACCTCAACCTGGTACAGTTCAAACCGCTGCGCGGCACCGCCCTGATGATCTTCAACCCCGACCTGGTCTTCCTCATGGTCGACAATCTGTTCGGCGGCGACGGGCGCTTCCATACCCGGGTCGAAGGGCGCGACTTCACCCAGACCGAGCACCGCATCATCCAGCGCATCCTGAACATCGTGTTCGAGGCCTACTCGAAATCCTGGGAGCCGGTCTACCCGATCGAATTCGAGTTCATCCGCTCGGAAATGAACACCCAGTTCGCCAACATCGCCACGCCCAACGAAGTGGTGGTAGCGGTCACCTTCGCCATCGAACTCGGCCAGATCAGCGGCGAGATGCACATGTGCATGCCGTATTCGATGATCGAGCCGATCAAGGATCTGCTCACCAGTGCCCTGCAGGCCGAGAACCTGGAAGTCGACAAGCGCTGGATCCGTCTCATGCGCCAGCAGGTCCAGATGGCGGAAGTCGAGATCGTCGCCGATCTCGGCACGGCGCCTGTCAGCCTGCGCGACATCGTCGACATGAAGGTGGGCGACATCATCCCGCTCGACATTCCGGAAACGATCGAGGCCAAGGTGGACGGCGTCCCGGTCATGGAATGCGCCTACGGAAAATTCAACGGTCAATACACCCTGCGGGTCGAAAAATTGCTGTCGACCAGTGCGGGCGAGCCGCAAACAGGAGATCAACATGCCTGAAGACATTACCCAAACCATCGCCGAGGACGACTGGGCGGCCGCGATGGCCGAACAGGCGATTCCCGCCACACCGAGTCCGGCGGTCTTCCAGGATCTGTCGGGCTCCGCCGCATCGGGCGGACTGGCCAAGGACATCGACTTCATTCTGGATATCCCGGTGCTGCTGACCGTGGAACTCGGGCGCACCAAGATCGCGATCAAGAACCTGCTGCAGTTGGCGCAGGGATCGGTGGTCGAACTCGACGGCCTGGCGGGCGAGCCGATGGACGTGCTCGTCAACGGCTGCCTGATCGCCCAGGGCGAAGTGGTGGTGGTGAACGACAAGTTCGGCGTGCGCCTCACCGACATCATCACCCCTGCCGAACGGATTCGGAAACTCAACAAATGAAACGGGTTGTTGCGGCCGTCATGTCGAGCCTCCCGCTGCTGGCGCACGCAGCCAATGCCACTGCGCCGGCCCCTGCCGTGTCTGCCGCCGGCAGCCTGCTTCAGGTCTTCATCGGCCTCGTCGCAGTATTGCTGCTGAT
Source organism: Hydrogenophilales bacterium (assembly GCA_016195805.1). Lineage (GTDB taxonomy): Bacteria > Pseudomonadota > Gammaproteobacteria > Burkholderiales > Thiobacillaceae > Thiobacillus. Next base: position 6,423 of record JACPYT010000016.1, on the reverse strand, counting down.
TGCAGCCACCGCCTGGGTCGCCAAACGCTTCGGCGTCACCCGCGGCGGCACGTCCAGTGTGCTGCAGGTGATCAGCAGCGCGTCCGTCGGTGCGCGCGAGCGCGTCGTCGTGGTCGAGGTGGGCGAATCGTGGCTGGTGGTGGGCGTGGCACCCGGTAGCGTCAACGCACTGATGACCCTGCCCCGCTGTGAAATCCAGTCACCGGCCGCGCCCAGCCTCAACGCCAGCTTTGCGGCAGGCTTGCAACACCTGATCGAGAAATCCCCATTGGGGGACAAGCGCCGTGGAAAATAAGCTGCATCGCCGCATGATGCATGCGTTCTTCGTGCTGGCCGCTTTGCTGCTGCCAACCCTGGCGCTGGCCCAGGGCGCGGGACTGCCGGCCTTCACCAGCACCCCCAGCGGCGGCGGCCAGACCTACACGCTGAGCCTGCAAACCCTGCTGCTGCTCACCTCGCTGTCCTTCCTGCCGGCCGCGCTGCTGATGATGACCAGCTTCACCCGCATCATCATCGTGCTGTCATTGCTGCGCCATGCGCTGGGCACCCAGTCGTCGCCGCCCAACCAGGTGATGATCGGCCTGGCGCTATTCCTGACCCTGTTCGTGATGGGGCCCACGCTGGACAAGATCTACGTCGACGCCTATCAGCCGCTGTCCGAGAACCGCATCCAGATGGGCGAGGCACTCGACAAGGGCGCCGTCCCGCTGCGCGCATTCATGCTGAAGCAGACGCGCGAGACCGATCTCGCGCTGTTCGTGAAGATGTCGGGCTCGGCGCCGCCGAAGACCTCCGCCGATGTGCCGATGCGCGTGCTGATCCCGGCCTACATCACCAGCGAACTGAAGACCGCCTTCCAGATCGGCTTTGCCGTGTTCATCCCCTTCCTCATCATCGACATGGTCGTCGCCAGCATCCTCATGGCGATGGGGATGATGATGGTGTCGCCCGCCATCGTTTCGCTGCCCTTCAAGCTCATCCTGTTCGTCCTGGTGGACGGCTGGAATCTGCTGCTGGGTTCGCTTGCACAAAGCTTTTACTGACGGAGCATTTGCCATGACGCCCGAAAGCGTAATGACCCTGGGCCGCACGGCCATGGAAATGACCATCCTGGTGGCCTCCCCTGTCCTGCTGGTCACCCTGGTGGTCGGCCTGATCGTCAGCATCTTTCAGGCCGCCACGCAGATCAACGATGCCAGCCTCTCGTTCATTCCCAAGATCATCGCGGTGCTCGCCACTTTCGCCATCGCCGGGCCGTGGATGCTGACGGTCATGACCGACTACATGCGACGGGTGTTGACCGACCTGCCCGGTATGGTCGGCTAGTTCCGTCAAGCGTCCATGATCAGCCTCACCGATGCCCAGCTCAATGCCTGGCTGATCAGCTTCATCTGGCCCCTCACCCGCATACTCGGTCTGATCATGCTGGCGCCGGTGTTCGCCCACACCTCCGTGCCCCGGCGCGTCAAGATCGGCCTGGGCGTGTTCATCGCCCTGATCGTCGCGCCCACCCTGCCGCCCATGCCCGATGTGGGACTGGGCTCCTGGCAGGGGCTGCTCATCCTGGTCCAGCAACTCCTCATCGGCATGGCGATCGGCTTCATCATGCGCGTCGTGTTCGCCGCGGTCGAGGCGGCGGGCGAAATCGTCGGCCTGCAGATGGGCCTGGGGTTCGCGACCTTCTTCGACCCGCAGAGTGCCGGCCAGACGCTGGTTATCGCCCAGTTCTTCAATCTCCTGGCGACGCTGCTGTTCCTGGCGGTCAACGCGCATCTGCTGTTGCTGGGCGTGCTGGCCGAAAGCTTCAAGAGCCTGCCCATCAACCCGCAACCGCTGGCTGCCGCAGGGTTCTACACGGTTGCCGGATACGGCTCCATCGTGTTCTCCGTCGGCCTGCAACTGGCCCTGCCGCTGATCGCCATCCTGCTGATGACCAACCTGGCACTCGGCATCCTCACGCGCTCGGCGCCCCAGCTCAACATCTTTGCAATCGGCTTTCCGATCACCCTGGGGGTGGGACTGATTGCGCTGGACATCACCCTGCCCTATTTCACCCCCCAGCTTGAACACATCTTCCAGAACGGGTTCGAGGCCACCCATCTGGTCATCCGAACGCTACGCCCATAAAAAATGCAAGCGCCAGGATGCAGGAATCCCCCTGCAGCCCGGGCCTTGCACCTTGATTGGTGTAGCGGTCAGAAACCGAGACTGTCGAGCAGGTCGTCCACCTGGCTCTGGTCGGCCACCACGTCGTTCTTGTTCGTGGGATTGATCTGCGGGCCGTTGAGCAGGCCGCTGCTGGATTCCCGCTTCACCTCCGCCGGCGCATAGTCGATCAGCAGCTGCACCAGCTGCTGCTCCAGGTTATGCGCCAGGTCGGTCACCTTGCGGATCACCTGGCCGGTGAGGTCCTGAAAATCCTGTGCCATCATGATATCCAGCAACTGCTGCTTGGTTGCGCTGGTGTCATTGCGCATATCCGCCAGGCATTGCATGGTCATGGTCGCCATGTCGCGATAATTGGCTTCCGAAAAGGGCGCCTTGAAGGTGGTCTGCCAGCCGTTCAGAATTTCGTCGGCACCCGCGTCGATCCGCTCCTGCAAGGGAATGGCGGTATCGGTGGCGTTGAGCACGCGTTGCGCCGCCTGTTCGGTCATGCGCGCCACGTAATTGAGGCGTTCGCGGACATCGGGAATCTCGGTCGTCGCCTTTTCCAGCACCTTGTCCAGGCCCAGCTCGCGCAGGCTGTCATGCAGGGTCCGGGTAATCTGGCCGACCCGCGCCAGCATCTCGTCCGATTCGCATGCCTCGCCGACATTGGCGGCGGGTTGCACGGGGGCGGACACGCCCTGTGTGGCGCACGCAGCGGAGCCGACGAATTGCGTATCCAAGTCAGGCTCCTGCTTTTTCTAGTTTTTCGAATATCTTCGAGAGCTTCTCGTCGAGGGTGGCCGCGGTGAAGGGCTTCACCACATAGCCGTTGGCACCGGCCTGCGCGGCGGCGATGATGTTTTCCTTCTTGGCTTCGGCGGTGACCATCAGGACCGGCAGCTTGGACAGCGCCGCATCGGCCCGGATGTTCTGCAGCATGGTGAGGCCATCCATGTTGGGCATGTTCCAGTCGGACACGACGAAATCGAAGTTCCCGGCCCGCAGCTTGGCCAGGCCGTCGGCGCCATCTTCGGCTTCCTCGACGTTGGAGTAACCCAGTTCCTTGAGCAGATTGCGCACAATGCGGCGCATCGTGGAGAAGTCGTCAACAACCAGGAATTTCGTGTTCGGATCGGCCATGCAGTACTCCATTGATACAGTTCATTGTTACTGGGTTAATCGGCATTGCAGCGCCAAACTTAAGCAGGAAACCCGCCCGGACAACTGGTCCGAACGGACCTTTACACCCGCATCGCACGGTTGCCATGCGCAGCAAAGAACTCCATCACCCGTCCCGGCAATTCATGCAGAGGGCCCACGTCATGCGTGGCGCCGATGGCGATGGCTTCCTTGGGCATGCCGAACACCACGCACGACGCTTCGTCCTGCGCCAGGTTGTAGGCGCCGGCCTTTTTCATTTCCAGCATCCCCGCCGCGCCGTCCTTGCCCATCCCGGTGAGGATGACGCCGACCGCATTCTTGCCCGCACTGACCGCCGCCGAATGAAACAGGACATCGACGGAGGGGCGATGACGGTTGACCGGCGGCCCCTGGTCGAGCTTGGTCATGTAGTTGGCGCCGCTGCGCACCAGCAGCAGGTGGGAATGCCCTGGTGCGAGATAGGCATGGCCGGGCAGCACGCGTTCGCCTCCCTCTGCTTCCTTGACGGAAATCTTACACAGCTTGTCGAGCCGGTTGGCGAACGAGCGCGTAAAGCCTTCCGGCATGTGCTGGGTAATCAGGATGCCGGGGCAATCGGATGGCAGCTGGATCAGGAAATCCTTGATGGCTTCGGTTCCGCCGGTGGATGCGCCGATGATGATCAGCTTTTCGCTGCTGGTGAACGGGTTGCGCAACGGTGCCAGCTCGCCGGCGGCGGCCTGCCCGTGGGACGGCAGCGTACGCGGCTTGATCCTGGCACGGGCGGCGATGCGGATTTTCTCCGCGATGACATCGGTGTATTCCAGCATGCCGCTCTGGATCGATATCTTGGGCTTGGTGACGAAATCGACCGCCCCCAGCTCCAGGGCGCGCATGGTGATCTCGGAACCGCGTTCGGTCAGCGACGACACCATGAGCACCGGCATCGGACGCAAGCGCATCAGTTTTTCCAGGAACTCCAGGCCGTCCATCTTCGGCATTTCCACATCCAGCGTGAGGACGTCCGGGTTGGTCAGTTTGATCAGATCGCGTGCCGCCAACGGATCGGGGGCCACGCCCACCACCTCCATGTCCGGCTGGCTGTTGATGATTTCCTTCATTACGCCGCGAATCAGCGCCGAATCATCCACGATTAGAACCTTGATTTTCATGATGCTTGCTTTCCTGGCGTCGTACCGGCCGGCGATCAGAACAGATCGATCTCGCCGACCACCTCGTTTGTCTTGAGCCGGCTCGCGTAGTCCTGCTCGCGCTTCACCAAAGTGTAGTTGTTGAGTTGCTTGAGCTTCTTCACGAGGACCTTGCCTGTCTGCGGAAAGAAATACACCTTGCGCGGATGCACGTCGTTCAGGTCCTCCGCCACCACGCGGATGTTTTCCGCCCGCAGGAAGTCGCGCACGAACTGGGCATTGCGTTCCCCCACGTTCATGCTGGTAAAGCCGCGCAGGACATTGCCCCCGCCGAACACCTTGGCCTCGAGGTTTTCGCGCCGGGCGCCCGCCTTGAGAAGCTGGTTGATCAGCACCTCCATCGCATATGCGCCATAGCGCATCGATGCCGACATCGGATTGCCGGGATCCCCGCCGCCGTCCGGCAGCATGAAATGATTCATTCCGCCAATTCCCGAGACCTTGTCGCGGATGCACGCCGCCACGCAGGAACCGAGTACGGTGACGATGAGCATGGGCTGATTGGTAAAGTAATACTCGCCAGGCAAAATCTTGGCGGCCTCGCAGTCGAAGGTGCGGTCGTAATACAGATTGGTCGCAAGCTGTTCTTCGATGGCGGGGTTCATGCATTGTTCCTGCCGCTGGCCACACGATAACGGTGCTCCAGTTCGTACACCGTCTTGCCGCGTAGTTTGAACGCATCGGACGCATACATGAAGTTTTCCGAGTGCCCGGCAAACAGCAGGCCTTCCGGTTTCATCAACGGGACAAACCGCGAGAGAATCGTGCCCTGCGTCGGTTTATCGAAATAAATCATCACATTGCGGCAAAATATCACATCGAACGGCCCGCTGATCGGCCAGCTCTGCGCCAGCAGATTGAGGGGTTTGAAGGTGATCAGCTGGCGCAGCTCAGGGCGCACGCGCACCTGCCCAGCGCGATCTCCCTTGCCCCGCAGGAAAAAGCGTTTGACGCGATCCTGCGCCATCTTGTCGATGCGATCGATCGGATACACGCCATTTTCCGCTGTTTCCAGCACATTGGTATCAATGTCGGTGGCGACGATGCTGACGGGGGGCGTCAATGTCCCGAACGCCTCGCATACCGTCATGGCGATCGAATAGGGTTCCTCGCCGGTCGAACTGGCCGAGCACCAGATGGATACGGGTGTCCTCACCGCTTTCACATGCTCGGCGAGGATCGGAAAGTGATGTGTTTCACGGAAGAACGAGGTCAGGTTGGTGGTAAGCGCGTTGGTGAAAGCCTCCCACTCCTCGCTGTCCCGACCGCTTTCCAGCCCGTCCAGATATTCCTCGAACGTGTTCAGGCCCTTTGCCCGCAGGCGGCGCGCCAGCCGACTGTAAACCATTTCCTGCTTGCTTTCGGTCAGCGCGATGCCGGCCTGCCGGTAGATCAAGGCCCGCACCCGGGCAAAATCGCGCGGCGTGAACTCGAATATCTTGGTGTTATCTGATGAATGCTTGGGTGCGGGCTTCATGTCGAAATTGCTTCTTTACTCAATATCGCGTTCTCAATGCCAACGCGCGTTCAAACCGAGCCCCGTATAACCACACTACAACGCTTCACAACCGCTCAATCGGCTGACTCCTGAAAGAGTCGACCGATATCAATCAATCATCACCCGACGGCCAGTTTCTTCTGACGCATCAGCGCAGTGCCTACAGCCTTATCCGTGGCCCCGGGCGGGAAAGGGGTTGCTGTTGCAGGGCGAGCCGAAGCATTGCCCCCCTCAACCAGAGTGAAGTAGCCCACCAGATCTGCCAGCTTGGCTGCCTGGTCTTGCAGGCTCTCGGCCGCAGCCGCAGCCTGTTCCACCAGCGCAGCATTCTGCTGGGTGATCTCGTCCATCTGGCCCACCGCCTGGTTGACCTGCTCGATGCCGGCGCTCTGCTCCTGGCTGGCGTCCGCTGTGCCTTTGATG
>JACPYT010000002.1 GCA_016195805.1 Hydrogenophilales bacterium | reverse complement strand
TGCATGACGCAAAAGCAGCAGGATCAACAAGAAAACCGGGCATCTGGACCCGGTTGAAGCCTGAAAAATAACAATGCTCCGAAATTCCAGCCTTGGTGAAAGCTAAACCCTGCTGCGACATCGAGTTTTTCAACAGAATCGCCGAGAAGCGGCCAGCGAATGAGTCATCTACCTAAACCAGTGATGTCGAGCGAGTGACTATTTCGCCCGCAACGCGCTCCACCCCTTCGCCTTCATGCACAGCAGCAACCCCCGCGTTGCCGTCTGGGTTTGCTGCGTCTGCACCGGCCGATGCGCCTCGCCCAGTTGCGCCACGCATGCGTTGGTGTCGACTTCGAGGCTGCTGGCGCCGCTGCCGGCTTTCCACCACGAACTCACCTTGAAGGTGTCCAGCAGGTCGGGCTTGCGTGTCGGGGCCGGGCCTGATCCCTTGTCTTCCGCGTCGTGTTTGTCGGGTGCGGCGCTGGTCGCATTTTCGATCCGGATATTGCTCGGGATGACGGAGGCTTCGATGACGGGGTCGGCATCCAGGGGTTCCATCCGGCCCAGGTTCTGGACGGTCCAGCCGCTGTCGGCCAAGCATTGCTCGTAGGCGGCACCGCTGCCTTTTTCCCGGCAGGTTTTCTTGGCAGCTTCCAGGTCGCCCGCACTGGCGCCGCGCTTGTAGGCGAACTCGCCGCAGCCGCTCAGCGGCAGGGCAAGCAGCAGGGCGCAGGCAAGGATGAGGGTTCTGCTTTGGCCAGGTTCGATCATCACGTTTTCTCCTCCTGAACGCGTTCGCGTTCTTCATCGGTCGCCGGAAAAGTAGCACTCAATCCGGCCGTCCGGCACGTGATCCGACTACGTAGGATGACTTATTTCAATCCCCCAAGGCGCTCGGTAACCTCGGTCCACGTTTGAAGCATGGGTGCGTTCTTGGTGTGTTCGAGGGAAACACTGAACAGGTCCTTCGACAGGCTTCCTTCGACAAGCTCAGGACGAACGGCAACTTGTTCAGTGTTTACCTAGGTGCGGCCTTCCGCATCGGTTCGATGGCGGTTTCTTAATCAAGGGGGGAAGTGAAATGAGTCTGGAGTTCAAGGGAAGCCGGCTGGTACTGGCGATGGCCGCGGGGATGCTGTTGCCGGCCATGCCGGCCCATGCGGGCGGCACGATCACGTTCGGCGAGGACAAGTCGGTGAGCATCGGCTTCGGCATGCGCGGCAGCTACAGCAGCGTGGAGAACGGCGCGCCCAACGGCACGTCGTATTCGCACGATTTCAGCCTGGACAGCGCCCGCATCTATCTGTCGGGTTCGCTGAACAAGTACATCAAGGGCATGCTCAACACGGAGAAGGACATTGCCGGCGAAGGCTTCCAGCCGATCGACGCCAACGTCCAGTTCCAGGTCGCGCCCAACGTGGCGATCTGGGCCGGCCGCTTCCTGTCGCCGAGCGACCGCGCCAACATGGCCGGTCCGTACTACTCCCTGGGCGGCGGCTACTGGTCGGGCATCGCGTCGCGCTACGGCTACAACGGCGGCTACATCGGGCGCGACGACGGCGTGGCGGTGGTTGGCAACCTGATGGACGGCAAGCTGGCCTACGCCTTCGGCGCGTTCGAAGGCAATACCGAATTCAAGATCGCGCCCGCGCCTGCCAGCAGCAACACGGCCAACCGCACCGGCTCGGACGGCCTGATGTACGCCGGCCGCGTCCAGGTCGACTTCTGGGATGCCGAGCCGGGCTACTACGGCACGGGCAACTATCTCGGCTCCAAGGACATCCTGGCGATCGGCATCGCAGGCCGCTCGCAGAAGGGCGGGGCCTATTCGACGATCAAGACGGGCGACTACGCGTCCTACAGCGTCGATTTCCTGCTGGAGAAGAAGGGTGTCGGTCCGGGCGCGCTGTCGGTCGAGGCGGCAGGCTACAACTACGACACCAGCAACGTCTTCCTCAGCGAGCAGGGCAAGGCCTACTCGGCCGGGCTGGGCTACATCTTCGACCAGAAGGTGGGCTGGGGCCAGCTGCAGCCGTTCGCGCGCTACCAGAAGTTCTCGCCTGACACCAACATCGACACCAAGAAGTACGACCTCGGCGTGAACTACATCATCGACGGCTACAACGCCCAGGTCGCCGCCGCGTTCTCGAACACGAAAGTGACGGGGGCGAACGACGTGAAGGCGTTCAACGTCGCCCTGCAGGTCCAGTTCTGATGCTCGGCAGCGGGTGCGGCCCGGCTGTGCCCGATCACGCATTTGTTTTCCAGTTGGTTTTTTATTGATTCCCGATAGGAGTTCACCATGCAAACCCGTCGCAATTTCCTGAAAATGACCGCGCTGTCGAGCCTGATGGCGTTGTCGGGCCTGGCCAGCCTCTCTGCCATGGCCGCCGACACCATCAAGGTCGGCATCCTCCATTCCCTGTCCGGCACCATGGCCATCTCCGAGACCGCGCTGAAGGAGACCGCGCTGATGACCATCGCCGACATCAACGCGCATGGCGGCGTGATGGGCAAGAAGCTGGTGCCGGTGGTGGTCGATCCCGCCTCCAACTGGCCGCTGTTCGCCGAGAAGGCGCGCCAGCTCATCTCCAAGGACAAGGTGGACGTGGTGTTCGGCTGCTGGACCTCGGTCTCGCGCAAGTCGGTGCTGCCGGTGTTCAAGGAGCTGAACGGCCTCTTGTTCTACCCGGTGCAGTACGAAGGCGAGGAGCTCGAGAAGAACGTGTTCTACACCGGCGCGGCGCCGAACCAGCAGGCGATCCCAGCCGTTGAATACCTGATGAGCAAGGACGGCGGCGGCGCCAAGCGCTTCGTGCTGCTGGGCACCGACTACGTCTACCCGCGCACCACCAACAAGATCCTGCGCGCCTTCCTGCACAGCAAGGGCGTGTCCGACGCCGACATCATGGAGGAGTACACCCCCTTCGGCCACAGCGACTACCAGACCATCATCGCCAAGATCAAGAAGTTCGCTTCCGAAGGCAAGAAGACCGCGGTGGTCTCCACCATCAACGGCGACTCCAACGTGCCGTTCTACAAGGAACTGGGCAACGCCGGCATCAAGGCCACCGACATCCCGGTCGTAGCCTTCTCGGTGGGCGAGGAAGAACTGCGCGGCGTCGATACCAAGCCGCTGGTCGGCCAGCTCGCGGCATGGAACTACTTCGAGTCGATCAAGAACCCGACCAATACCGCCTTCATCAAGATGTACAAGGACTGGGCCAAGAAGCAGAAGCTGCCCAACGCCGACACCGTGGTGACCAACGACCCGATGGAAGCCACCTACATTGGCATCCACATGTGGAAGCAGGCGGTCGAGAAGGCGAAGTCGACCGACACCGACAAGGTCATCGCCGCCATGGCCGGCCAGACCTTCAAGGCGCCGGACGGCTTCACGGTGGAGATGGACCCGAAGAACCATCACCTGCACAAGCCGGTGTTCATCGGCGAGATCCGCCCGGACGGCCAGTTCAACGTGGTGTGGAAGACCAAGGGCCCGATCAAGGCCCAGCCCTGGAGCCCCTACATCCCCGGCAACGACAAGAAGAAGGACGAGCCGGATACCAAGTGATCACCGGCTGGCGCCCCTGCGGGGGCGTCATTCCCGCGCGGATGTCGCCGTCCGCGCGGGAATGACGGGCACCTACCCATAAGACTGCGAACTCCATGAAACGCTTCCTGATCGCCCTGCTGTTGTGCACCTTGCCTGCGCTGCCGGCCCGGGCCGCGCTCGACCCCGCGCTGGTGAAGCAGCTGGCGGCCGAGGACTCCGACGCCAGGATCGCCGCCATCCAGAAGCTGGGAACCAGCGGCGACCCGGACGTGCTGAAGGTGCTCAAGGCGCTGGCCAGCGACAGCCTGATGGTGACGCCGGACGGACGGGTGTTCCTGATGCCCGAGGACAAGGCCTTCGACGCCGCCACCGGCGCGGAGATCGATCCGGTCCCGGCGGAATACGATGCCATTACCATCAACAACCGCATCCGTTCCGAACTCGACAACGCCATCGCCGGCCTGCGCCTGCTGAATCCCGATCGGGCGGTGCGCCTGGCCGCCGCGCGCGAGCTGCAGTCCGACCCCGGGATCGAACTGGTTCCCGTCATGGGCAAGGCGCTGGCGAAGGAGACTGACGCCGAGATCAGACACCTGCTGCGGTTCGCCCTCGACCAGGCCAACCTGGCCAGCCCGGACGCGAAGCTGCGTCTCGCCGCCGTGCGGGCGCTGGGCCACGACGCCAGCCCCACCACCCGCGGCCTGCTGCTGCCGCTGACCGATCCGGCCAACGAAGCCGACGCCGCGGTGCGCCAGGCGGCCACGGCCTCGGTCAAGGCCATCGAATCGCGCCTGGCCATCGGCGACACGCTGGGACAGATCTTCACCGGGATCTCGCTCGGCAGCATCCTGCTGCTGGCCGCCCTCGGGCTCGCGATCACCTACGGCGTCATGGGCGTGATAAACATGGCCCACGGCGAGCTGCTGATGGTGGGCGCCTATGCCGCCTATTTCATGCAGGGCGTGTTCCGCAGCCATCTGCCGGCCTACGCCGACTGGTACGTGGTGGCCGCGATCCCGGTTTCCTTCCTGGCCTCGGCGCTGGTGGGCATGGCGCTGGAATGCACGGTGATCCGCTGGCTCTACGGCCGGCCGCTCGAGACCCTGCTGGCCACCTGGGGGCTTTCGCTGATCCTGATCCAGGCCGCGCGGGTGCTGTTCGGCGCGCAGAACGTGGAAGTGGGCAACCCGGCCTGGATGTCCGGCGGCGTGGAGGTGATGGCCGGCCTGGTGCTGCCCTGGAACCGCATCGTCATCATCGGCTTCACCCTGTTCGTGCTGGCCCTGGTCTGGGTGCTGATGCAGAAGACCCGCCTCGGCCTGTTCGTGCGCGCCGTCACCCAGAACCGGGCCATGGCCGGCTGCGTGGGGGTGCCGACGGCCCGCATCGACACCCTGGCATTCGGCCTGGGCGCCGGCATCGCCGGACTGGGCGGCCTGGCGCTGTCGCAGGTGGCCAACGTGGGCCCGGACATGGGCCAGGGCTACATCGTCGACTCCTTCATGGTGGTGGTGCTGGGCGGCGTGGGCCAGCTGGCCGGCACCGTGTGGGCGGCGCTGGGACTGGGCGTGCTGACCAAGTTCCTGGAGGGCTGGACCGGCGCCGTCATCGCCAAGATCGTGGTGCTGGTGATCATCATCGTCTTCATCCAGAAACGGCCCCAGGGCCTGTTCGCCCTCAAGGGCCGGTTCGTGGAGAACTGAGATGCGGACGCCGGTCACCCTCCGCTTCCTCGGCATGCTGACGCGCACCGGCTGGATCGCGCTGGCTCTGTTCGCCGCCATCACGCTGGTGCTGCTGCCGGTGCTCCATGTCTACGTGCCGCACGACAATCCGCTGCACGTGTCCAACTACGTCATCACCCTGGGCGGCAAGATCATGTGCTATGCCGTCGTGGCGGTGGCCATGGACCTGATCTGGGGCTACGCCGGCATCCTGTCGCTCGGCCACGGCGTGTTCTTCGCGCTCGGGGGCTATGCCTTCGGCATGTATCTGATGCGCCAGATCGGCACCGACGGCTCCTACCATTCGACCCTGCCGGACTTCATGGTCTTCCTCGACTGGAAGACACTGCCCTGGTACTGGACCGGCTCCGATTCCTTCCTCTGGGCGATGTTCCTGGTGCTGGCGGTGCCGGCCCTCTTGGCGGCCCTGTTCGGTTTCTTCGCGTTCCGCTCGCGCATCCGCGGCGTGTATTTCTCCATCATCACCCAGGCGCTGACCTACGCCGCCATGCTGTTCTTCTTCCGCAACGAGACCGGCTTCGGCGGCAACAACGGCTTCACCGACTTCCGGCGCATCCTCGGCTACGACATCACCTCGCCGGAGATGCGTTCCACCCTGTTCGCGCTGTCGTCGCTGATGCTGATGCTGACCCTGCTGCTGGGGCGCTGGCTGATGACCTCCAAGTTCGGCCGGGTGCTGACGGCCATCCGCGATGCCGAGTCGCGCGTCATGTTCATGGGCTACAACCCGTTGCACTACAAGCTCTTCATCTGGACGCTGTCGGCCATGCTGTGCGCCGTGGCCGGCGCCCTGTATGTGCCGCAGGTGGGCATCATCAACCCGTCCGAGATGTCGACCGCGAATTCCATCGAGATCGCCATCTGGGCCGCGGTGGGTGGGCGGGGCACGCTGATCGGGCCGGTCATCGGCGCCGCGCTGGTGAACCTGTCGAAGAGCTATTTCACCGTGGCCTTTCCGGATTACTGGCTGTTCTTCCTCGGCGCGCTGTTCGTCATGGTGACGTTATGGCTGCCGGAAGGTGTGGTGGGGCTATGGAAACGCATTCGCAACAGGGGGCGCGCATGAGCGTTGCTGAACAGGGCCATGGCTGGGAAGACAATGCGCCGGCGGTGGGCCACATCCTGCAGCCGGGCCTCGACATCTCCCACAAGGTCATCCTCTATCTCGACGACATCTCGGTCAGCTTCGACGGCTTCAAGGCGCTCAACAAGCTGAGCCTGGCCATCGACGCCGGCGAGCTGCGCTGCATCATCGGCCCCAACGGCGCCGGCAAGACCACCATGATGGACGTCATCACCGGCAAGACCCGGCCAGATTCCGGCACCTGCTTTTTCGGGCAGACGCTGGACCTCACCCGCATGACCGAACCGCAGATCGCCCACGCCGGCATCGGCCGCAAGTTCCAGAAACCGACGGTGTTCGAGAATCACACCGTGTTCGACAACCTGGAACTGGCGATGAAGGCGGACAAGCGCGCGCTGGTCAGCCTGTTCGCCCGGCTGGACGACGTCGGACGCGACCGGATTGCCGACACGCTCAGGCTGATCCGCCTCGACCGCGAGGCCGACCGCAAGGCCGGGCTGCTCTCGCACGGCCAGAAACAATGGCTGGAGATCGGCATGCTGCTGATGCAGGAGCCGCAACTCTTGCTGCTCGACGAGCCGGTGGCCGGCATGACCGACGACGAGACCGAGCGCACCGGCGAGCTGTTCAAGTCGCTGGCGGGCAGGCACAGCCTGGTGGTGGTGGAACACGACATGGCCTTCATCGAGCAGCTCGGCGGCAAGGTGACGGTGCTGCACGAAGGCTCGGTCCTGGCGGAGGGCGGCCTCGCCGCCGTGCAGGCCGACCCGCGCGTGATCGAAGTGTATCTGGGGCGCTGACGCATGTTGAATGTAGAGAACCTCAACCAGTATTACGGCGGCAGCCACATCCTGCGCGACGTCGGCTTCGAGGCCGGCAAGGGGCAGGTCACCACCTTGCTGGGCCGCAACGGCGTCGGCAAGACCACGCTGCTCAAGTGCCTGATGGGCCTGCTGCCGGCCCGATCCGGCAGCATCCGTTTCGACGGCCAGGACATCACCGCGGCGCCTTCGCATGCCCGGGTCAAGGCCGGCATCGGCTACGTGCCGCAGGGCCGCGAGATCTTCCCGCGCCTCACCGTGGAGGAGAACCTGCGCATGGGCCTCGCCACCCGACCCGCCGGCACGCCCATCCCGGAACGCATCTTCGAGATGTTCCCGGTGCTGAAACAGATGATGAAACGGCGCGGCGGCGACCTCTCCGGCGGCCAGCAGCAGCAGCTGGCCATCGGCCGCGCGCTGGCCTTCGGTCCCAGGCTGCTGATCCTGGACGAGCCCACCGAGGGCATCCAGCCCTCCATCATCAAGGACATCGAGCGCGCCATCCGCGTCCTCGCCGAGGAGGGCAGCATGGCCATCCTGCTGGTGGAGCAGTACTACGACTTCGCCCGCTCGCTGGCCGACCAGTACCTGCTCATGGAGCGCGGCGTGATCATCAAGCACGGATCCGGCCCCGACATGGAACGGGATGGCGTGCGGGAATTGCTCTCGGTATGACGGACGCATGGACCTCGCCGAACCCCTTCCCTCGACCTGGCACGCCCACCTGGCGCTGGGTTTCCAGCGGCGCGAGACAGCCACCATCCTCGCCCGCCGCGAGCACATGGGGCCCTTGCGCGTGCAGAAGCCGCTCTATCCCGAAGGCGAGGCGGTCTGCCATGCCATCGTCCTGCATCCGCCCTCCGGCATCGCCGGCGGCGACGAGCTGGAGATCGACGTGACGGTGGGGCAGGGCGCGCACGCCTTGCTGACCACGCCGGGGGCGGGCAAGTGGTACCGCAGCGGCGGCGCGTGGGCCCGGCAGCGTCTGGGTCTGACGGTGGAAGCGGGCGGGGTGCTGGAATGGCTACCGCAGGAGACCATCGTGTTCGATGCCGCACGCGCGGCGATGGACAGCACCATCGACCTGGATGCCGAGGCCTGCTTCATCGGCATGGAAATACTGTGCCTGGGGCGCCGGGCGTCCGGCGAAGGATTCGGCAACGGTGCCCTGCATCTGGCGACGCGGGTCAGTCGCGCGGGGCAGCCCATCTGGCTGGAACGGGGACGGCTGGAGGGCGGCTCCGGGTTGCTGGCTTCGCCTGCCGGGCTGGCCGGCTTCAGCGTCAGCGGGACCTTGCTGGCCGTGGCGCCGCACATCGAGCCGGGCCTACTGGCCGCCTGCCGCGAGATCCCGGTACTGGAAACCGGCGCGCGGCACGGCCTCACGCAACTGCCGGACCTGCTGGTGGCGCGTTACCTGGGCCATTCGTCGGAGGCGGCGCGCCATTGGTTTGCCGCCCTGTGGCAGGTGCTGCGTCCGGCCCTGATCGGGCGCGAGGCGCAATGGCCGCGCATCTGGAACACATGAAGGAATTGGCATGGAACTGACCTCACGCGAAAAGGACAAGCTGCTGATCTTCACCGCCGGATTGCTGGCGGAGCGGCGCCGTGCGCGCGGTCTCACGCTCAACTACCCCGAGGCGGTGGCCTTCATCACCGCCGCCATCCTGGAAGGCGCGCGCGACGGCCGCACGGTGGCCGAGCTGATGAGCTACGGCACCACGCTGCTGTCACGCGACGAGGTCATGGAGGGCGTGCCGGAAATGATCCCGGAAATCCAGGTGGAAGCCACCTTTCCAGACGGCACCAAGCTCGTCACCGTTCATCATCCCATCGTTTAAAAGGAACGCACATGAAGCTGAATTTGAAGAAGGTTTTGCTCGCTGCCGTCCTCTGTCTGCCTGCGACGGCGTTTGCGCACCCCGGTCACGGCGGCCACGGTTTCCTCGGCGGTTTCGTCCATCCATTCCTGGGGCTCGATCATCTGCTCGCCATGGCGATGGTGGGGACCTGGAGCGTGCTGCACGGCCGCCGGGTGTGGCAGGCGCCCGCGCTCTTCATGGCCATGCTGGCGATGGGTGCGATCGCGGGGCAGGGGGGCATCACGCTCCCCGGGCTGGAGCCGATGGTCGCCGCGTCGGTCGTGTTGCTGGGGCTGATGCTGGCGATGCCGCTGCGCCTGAATGAAAGCGTTTCGCTGGGGCTGATCGGCGGCTTCGCGTTCTGCCACGGCCTGGCGCACGGCGGGGAACTGTCCTCCGGAACGAACGTTCTCGCCGGCATGCTGCTCGGTTCGGCCGCGCTGCATGGCCTCGGCATGCTGCTGGCGCACGCGGCCCTGCGGCAACGCCAGGAACGGGCGCGTACGCTGGGTCGGGCGGTCGCCTGGGTGGGTGGCGCGCTGGTCGTCTCCACCCTGTTCTGAGGCGGATCATGATCCCCGGTGAAATGCTGATCCAGCCCGGCGAGATCGAGCTCAACGCCGGCCGGGCCACGCGCGTGCTGGAAGTGGCCAATACCGGCGACCGTCCGATCCAGGTCGGCTCCCACTACCACTTTTATGAGACCAATGCCGCGCTGGCCTTCGACCGCGAACAGGCGCGCGGCATGCGCCTCAACATCGCGGCGGGCACGGCGGTGCGCTTCGAGCCGGGCCAGACCCGTACGGTGGAACTCGTCGCCTATGCAGGCGCGCGCAAGGTGTACGGCTTTCAGGCGCGGATTCAGGGGGCGCTATGAACATCACCCGACAGGCCTATGCGGAAATGTTCGGTCCCACCGTCGGCGACCGGGTACGCCTGGCCGACACCGAGCTGTGGATCGAGGTGGAACAGGACTGCACGATCCCTGGCGAGGAAGTGAAGTTCGGCGGCGGCAAGGTGATCCGCGACGGCATGGGGCAGAGCCGGCACGTGTCCGCCGAGGTGGCCGACACGGTGATCACCAATGCGCTGATCGTCGATGCCGTCGCCGGCATCCTCAAGGCCGACATCGGCATCAAGGGCGGGCACATCGCCGCCCTCGGCAAGGCCGGCAACCCCGACGTGCAGCCGGGCGTGACGATTGCCATCGGCGCGGGCACCGAGATCATCGCCGGCGAGGGCATGATCGTCACCGCCGGCGGCATCGACAGCCACATCCATTTCATCTGCCCGCAGCAGATCGAGGAGGCGCTGATGTCCGGCGTCACCACCATGCTGGGCGGCGGCACCGGCCCCGCGACGGGCACCTTCGCCACCACCTGCACGCCGGGGCCGTGGCACATCCACCGCATGCTGCAGGCGGCGGATGCCTTCCCGATGAACCTGGGTTTTCTGGGCAAGGGCAACGCCAGCCAGCCGGAACCGCTGCGCGAACAGGTACGCGCCGGGGCCATGGGTCTGAAGCTGCACGAGGACTGGGGCACCACGCCGGCGGCCATCGACACCTGCCTGGGCGTGGCCGACGAGATGGACGTGCAGGTGGCCATCCACACCGACACGCTCAACGAATCCGGTTTCGTCGAGACCACGCTGGCCGCCTTCAAGGGCCGCACCATCCACACCTTCCATACCGAAGGTGCGGGCGGCGGCCATGCACCGGACATCATCAAGGCGGCGAGCATGCCCAACGTGCTGCCGAGCTCGACCAACCCGACCATGCCCTACACGGTGAACACCATCGACGAGCATCTCGACATGCTCATGGTGTGCCACCACCTCGATGCGTCCATCGCCGAGGACATCGCCTTCGCCGAGAGCCGCATCCGCCGCGAGACCATCGCCGCCGAGGACATCCTGCACGACCTCGGCGCCTTCTCCATGATGTCGTCGGATTCGCAGGCGATGGGCCGGGTCGGCGAGGTGATCCTCCGCACCTGGCAGGCGGCGCACAAGATGAAGCTGCAGCGCGGCACGCTGCCGGAGGACGCGGCGCGCGGGGATGGAAACGCTGACAACTTCCGCGTCATGCGCTACATCGCCAAGTACACCGTCAACCCCGCCATCACCCACGGCATCGGCCATGAGGTGGGCTCGATCGAGATCGGCAAGCTGGCCGATCTGGTGCTGTGGAAGCCGGCTTTCTTCGGCGTGAAGCCCAGCCTCATCGTGAAGGGCGGCATGATCGCCGCCGCCGCCATGGGCGACCCCAACGCCTCCATCCCGACGCCGCAGCCGGTGCACTACCGGCCGATGTTCGGCAGCTTCGCCGGCGGGTTGAAAACCGCCGTCACCTTCGTCTCGCAGGCGGCGCTGGAGAACCCCGAGGTGGCGGCACTGAACCTCGCCAAGCCCCTGGTGGCAGTGAAGAACACGCGCAGGCTGAGCAAGCGGGACATGCTGCACAACAGCGCCACGCCGGTCATCGACGTGGATCCCGAGACCTATGCCGTGCGCGCGGATGGCGAGCTGCTGGTGTGCGAACCGGCCGCCGTGCTGCCGATGGCGCAACGTTACTTTCTGTTCTGAGCCACCTTCGACCATGATCGTCATCGAACACCGCGCGCCTTCGGATCAACAGCCCACCGAACGTCTGGTGCTGCCTTTCGACCTGCGCTGCAAGAGCCGGCTGCGTACGCGACTGCAGAGCGGCGAGGAGGCTGGCCTGTTTCTGGCGCGCGGCACGGTGCTGCGGGCGGGCGATCGCCTGCTCGCCAACGACGGCCGCGTCGTCGAGGTGATCGCCGCCCCGGAATCGGTGCTGGAGGTCCGCAGCGATGATGCCCTCCTGCTGGCGCGTGCCGCCTACCACCTGGGCAACCGCCACGTGGCGGTGGAACTGCAGCCCGGTCTGGTGCGCTTCGCGCGCGATCACGTGCTGGGCGAGATGGTGCGCGGACTGGGACTGTCGGTCAGCGAAAGCGAAGCACCCTTCGACCCCGAGAGCGGCGCCTATGGCGGCCACGGCGGCCATGCCCATCCGCACGGACACAGCGCCGACGGCGAAGGACGCGGCCCGCGCATCCACGACATGATGCTGCTCGGACGCAGATGAACACCGCCCTGATCCGGCTGCTGCATCTGGCCAGCCCGACCCTGCCGGTCGGCGCGTATACCTATTCCCAGGGCTTGGAATGGGCGGTGGAAACGGGTGCGGTAAGGAACGAGGACACCGCGCTGGCCTGGATCGGCGATTGCCTGGCATTCGGCGTTGCGCGTTTCGAAGCGGTCTACCTGGCGCACATGCTGGCGGCCTGGGGAAGCCGCGACACGGCGCGACTGGCCGAACTGGATGCCGAATTCATCGCCAGCCGCGAGAGTTCAGAGCTGCGCGCCGAAACCCTGCAGATGGGCCATTCGCTCACCCGCCTGCTGACGGATCTGGCGGATTTTCCGGCAGCGCCGCTCGCCGATTTCAGCGCGCCGAGTTTTCCCCTGGCTTGGAGTTGCGCGGCGGCGGCCTGGTCCATTCCTGCCCCCGATGCGATCGGCGGCTACCTCTGGGCCTGGGCCGAAAACCAGGTCATGGCCGCAGTGAAAGCCGTCCCGCTCGGGCAAACCGCCGGCCAGCGCATGCTGCTGGCCCTGGGGCAACGCATCCCGACGCTCGCCGAAGACGCCGCCGCCTGCCCGATCGAGGCCACCCACAATGTCCTGCCGGCGTTCGCCATCGCCAGCAGCCGCCACGAAACCCAGTACACGAGATTGTTCAGATCATGACCCCTCGCTCCCAGCCGCTGCGCGTCGGCATCGGCGGCCCCGTCGGCTCCGGCAAGACCGCCCTGACCCTGGCCCTGTGCACGGCGCTGCGCGAGCGCTACAACATTGCCGTCGTCACCAACGACATCTACACGGAGGAGGACGCGCAGTTCCTGGTGCGCAACGAAGCGCTAGCCCCGGAGCGCATCATCGGCGTCGAGACCGGCGGCTGCCCGCACACCGCCATCCGCGAGGACGCCAGCATCAACCTCGAAGCGGTGGACCGGCTCAACAAGCGCTTCCCCGGCCTCGACGTCATCTTCGTCGAAAGCGGCGGCGACAACCTGGCCGCCACCTTCAGTCCCGAACTGTCCGACCTCACGCTCTACGTCATCGATGTGGCGGCCGGCGAGAAAATTCCGCGCAAGGGCGGGCCCGGCATCACCAAGTCCGACCTGCTGGTCATCAACAAGATCGACCTTGCGCCCATGGTCGGCGCTTCGCTGGAGGTGATGGATCGCGATGCCAAAAAGATGCGTGGCGAGCGGCCGTTCGTCTTCTCGAATCTCAAGACCGGGCAAGGCCTGCCAGACATCATCGCTTTCATCGAGCGGCAAGGCATGCTGAGCTAGTGTTGGAAGAAAAGACGGCCGGGGTTCCCACCCCGGCCGTCCTGACCCCTTACTGCGAAAAGCCGTTACTTGTCGTCGTTGTGCCCGACCTGGTCGCGGGAATTTTCAGCCGCATGCTCAAACGAGAACATGCCCATCAGATCCCCGACCGCCGGCCGGTTGAGCGGCACATAGGGGTCCCGTGCGCTGGCGACGGGATTGGGCAGGTTGTCGCGGCTGCGTTCGGACAGCGGCTGCAAGCGCCAGTTCTTCTCGATGAATTTAAGGATCGAAGCGTGGTCGCTATAGCTGTGGTCCACGTGGCCCTTCTTCGCGAACGGCGAGACGACGACCATCGGAATGCGCGTGCCATCCCCGAAGAAATCGACGGGCTGGATATAGCCTGTGTCGTAATAGCCGCCGCCTTCATCCATCGTGATGAGAATTGCCGTCTTCGCCCAGAGTTTCTTGTTGCCCTTCACTCGACTGATGATGTCCTTCACGAAATTTTCGTAGCCGTCCATCGTCGAGTTCGCCGGATGGCCGGCCATGCTTTCGAAGGGCCGGATGAAGGCCACTGCCGGCATGCTCTTCTCGTCGAGCACATCCTGATAGAACTGCGTCACGTCCTGGAGATTGTCCTTGAGCGAGGAGGTCATGACCGACGTGAAGCCGGTCAGCGGGTCGCAGATCGAACAATACTCGCCGGTCGGGTTGCCGTTGTTGCGACCGCCGCTGTACCACTTCCAGGAAATGTCCTTGTCGGAAAGCGCATCGGCAATGGTGGGGAGCGTCTGCGGAGGCAGCGTGAAGATGTTCGCCCCCAGCGGCTTGACTTGGCCGGTTGCCGTGTAGCCAAGGCCATAGTTGTTGAGCAGGTAGTAGTGGCCGGCCGCACAATTGCCGCCGCGGAACGCTTCGCCCGGCAAGCCATTGATGTAATCCAGGACCGCGCTGACGCCGGGCTGGCTTGCGTCGGCACAGTTCACGTAGGAACCGCCGCCGTAGCCATCCTGCTGGTAGAAGTTGTTGGTCCCGGCTTGCGGGTTCGGGTTCTCGATCTGGTTCGCAGGCGGTACGTCCGCAGCGCCGTTTGCATTGTGGTAGGCCACGTCACCCGTGACGATCGCGATGAAGTTCGCGCCCGTTCCCCCCATGATCGACTGATGGTAGTTGTCGCTCATGGCATAGTCTTCCGCGAGCGCCTTGAAGTAGGGGGCGTCGCCGGTGCTCATGTTATAGAACCCCATGGCGAGGCCGCCCTGATAAGTGTTGTTGGGCGTAATGTGCGAACTGTTCTGGGGACCGACGCCGACCGTTTCGGCGACCCAGGGAAACAGGTCATTCCTGCCCTTGTCATGCTGTTGCCACATTTGGAAGAAGCGGTGCACCGGATCACCCACATGTGCGTCATAGCTCACGTATTTCGTGATCTGGAAGGGGCCATTCGGGAGATCCGCTGGGAAGCGCGGGTCCGGCACGCCTGGTGTCTGGCCGGTGGCATAGGTCGTGTTCGGCTGCGGCAAGGTGGCATAGGGGCCGGTCTGCAAGGGGTCCAGCATGTAGAGATTCGGGTTGCTGGCCTGTTGCTGCGCAGCCTTGGAAAAATTGGGCCCCGGGCTGCCATCGGCATTGATGATGCCCTGCGAAAGCAGGTTCCTGACCGACTGGCCGCGGGGCGGACGGTAGCCGCCGTACACGTTGTCGAACGTATGGTTCTCACCCATGATAACGATGACGTGCTCAATCGGGGTAAGGGTGTGCCGGCCGCGACGGTGCTCGGACGCCCCGTCGTCTGCTGCATAGAGGGCTGAAACATGACCGATGGCTGCGATGCTCAGCGCCATCAGCGTCAATCGGGGCAGGTTGTTTACGCGCATGCTTTTGTCCTTTACGTAGATTGGTAGGCGTGATTCGATATCCGGGCGAGGGAATCGTCGCGTGCTCCATCCTTGTTTCATTGCGCGGGATCGGGAGCGGAACCTCTACCCGGTAGGCCCTGTATCCAGGGACGATGCAGTAGGCTGCCCAGCCACCGTAGTCCGACGCGAAGACACGCCCGTGACATCCGCATGAAGGTTTTTTGTGTTCACTACCGTAGCCCCGAATCGGGACGGTTTTGAGGGGTGGATGGGCCTGTTTTGCTACAGGGGGCCCGAGCAACCTGCTAATTCAGCCACGACGCGGGTGGGGTAGCGGTGGGCCTGAAACACCGCATCCACCTGTCAGTGGCTTTTCCCCTGGGCAGATGCTCTTCCCGTTCCAGCACCAGAATGGAGAGGCCGCCGGGTGCCCGTGCGCAAACCCGCGTGCCGTACCCGGTGCCCCCGCCGACGATGATCAGGTCGGCATCCTGTTCATCCGCCATGGCGGAATTCGGGGTAGATCAGCATGCCGCCGTCCACTGCGATGCTGGTGCCGGTGATGTAACTGGCCAGGTCGCTGGCCAGGAAAGCCGCGACCTGGCCGATTTCGGCCGGCTCGCCCAGCCGGCCCATGGCGATCTTCTGATCCAGGTCGGCCAGTCCTTGCGGGTCTTGCCAGACGCTGGCGTTGATCGGGGTCTTGATCGCGCCGGGCGCGATGGCCAGCACGCGCACGCCGCTCGCCGCCACTTCCTGGGCGAGGGTCTTGGTGAACATCGACAGCCCCGCCTTGGCGCTGGTGTAGGCGCTGTAGCCCGACCAGGGAATGAATTCGTGCACCGAGGTGATGTTGATGATGACCCCGCGTTTCTGCGGCAGCATCCAATGCAGCGCTTGGCGCGCGCAGTAGTAGGGACCTTGCAGGTCGACCGCGATGACACGCGCCCACCGGTCTGGCTCGCTGTCCGCACAATTGGCCGCGCCGCCGTCCATGCCGGCGTTGTTAACCAGAATATCCAGCCCGCCGAATGCGGCGCCGACTTCGGTGAAGAGCCGAACCACTTCTTCGGGCGCCGAGATGTCGGCCTGAAACGCCTGCGCCGTGCCGCCTTGCCGGGCGATGCGATCCACCACCGCATCCGCGGCTGCACGTGCCTTGCGATAGTGGATCGCCACCCGGGCACCCGCGCCGGACAAAGCCATGGCGATGGCTTCGCCCAGGCCGGAACTGGAACCGGTGACCAGCGCCCGGCGCCCGCTCAAGTCGATATTCAGCATGATGGCTCCCCTGCAGTCACGATGCGGATCTGGAAATCCTCCCCCTGCCATTGCCCGGTGTCCGGCCAGTACAGGGTGAATTCCAGCGTGTCGCCGGGATTCAGCGTCGTCGTCGGCAGGACGGCGATGTGCGCCAGTCCCCAGTCCTGCGTGTCCACGTCGGCGATGTCCTGCCAGCCGTTGCGTCCCCAGTGCACGCGCGCCGGGAGATGCAGCAGCAGACGCAGCTCCTTGCCGGCAGGCAGGTTGCGCAGGCGTTGTTTCAGGCGCCACAGGGAATAGGGAATGCGCGGCGGCTGGCCGTGATAGCGCAGCCAGGTCTGTGCCGGGCGATCCACCGGATAGCCCTGGGCATGACTCAGGCACAGCTTGATGTATTCGGCGTGCGCCCACACCAGCGGCATGGCGGATCCGCTGGGCCTTCCGGGGTAGAGATCGTGCGCGGGCAGAGGGTCGGCATCCCATACCTGTTCCGGCAGCAGGCCACCCGTGCCGGTCATGGCGGCCATCGCCTCGATGTAGGGCAGGACATCTTCTCCGGCCATCAAGGCATAGTGGCCGCGCTCGCCCGTGAGCAGCGGCCAGCCGCGTCCGTGCCCGCTGCCGTCGAAGGGTCTGCCGTCCGCGTGCTCGCCGTAGCCGTCGCCGTTGTAGCGGTGCCATACCGGACCGTTGGGCGTGTCGGTCTTGAGCAGCCTGTCGATGGCGGTCACGCTCGCCACGATGCGCGGGTCATGGGGGTCGCGCAGACCATAGCGCACCAGCTGCAGGAAATCGGTCGCCAGTTGCTCGTCGGCAGGCAAGCCTGGATCAAGGCTGCGGTTCTTGATCAGCAGGTGTTCGAGTTTGGCGCCATCGTGGCACAGTTCGTCGGTGGGCGCGCTGCGCAGATAGTAGCCGGGCACGCCCAGGCTGCGTGCCAGGACCGTGTCTTCCGCCCAGGTCCAGTCCTCCAGCCGGGCATTCCAGTAATCCGCCAGCATCAACGCGCATTCGCGCTCGCGACCGTCCAGCAATGCCGCCCCCTCCACCAGCGCGGCGATGGCCACGGCCAGGGTGAACGTGTTGAGGCCTGCGTCCTCTTCCCAGCGATCCTGTCCGGTGGCCGGGCCCTGGCGCAGGATGAAGTCGAGCGCACGGTGCACCATGTCGCGCACCGGAACCTGCGCCAGCGCGCCGCGTGCGTGCAGGGCGGCGGCCAGCAAGACCGGGAACGCGGTTTCGTCCAGCTGGATACCCTGCCAGAACGGCTTGCCGCCCAGCCACTGGTTTTGCAGCCAGTGGCCGTCGGCCTGCTGGGTGGCGATTAGATAGCACAATACGGCTTGCGCATCGTCGAACTGGTCCATCGCCAGCAGTGCGCCCGCCGTTTCCACCAGATCCCTCGACCACACCAGATGATAGCCGCCCCGGCTGGAGCTGGCTTCGCCCCAGGGCACCGACAGGCTGGCGACCGCGGCCCCGGGATAGGTACGATCCTGGTGCATCTTGAGTACGCTCGCCGAGCGTTGCAGCAACTGGCGCGCCGTATCCGGCAGGGCAGCGAGCGCGGGCGGCGGTTGCCAGCTTTGTTGCCAGCCGGCCCAGTCCTCGCACTGGCCTTGCCAGGCCGACTCGAAACCCTGCATCAGCGCACTCCATGCCAGGGTTGCCGCGGCTTCCTTGCTGCTGCCCAGCGCCAGGGCCAGGGTGCAGCGGCGCGGCAGTTCGCCGCCCAGCGCCACTTCGCCCGGCTCGGTTTCGGCAAAACTCCAGGTCATGCGCCGGTGGCGATCGAAATCCTGCCATAGATCGCTTTCACCCACGCTGCCTACCGAGCGCCTGCCAAAACCCGGGAGCCCGTCGGCGTCGGCGCACATCAATGCCATGCCAAACAGACCTTGTTCCGCCCACAAGAGTGGGCGGCCTTCCCATGCATCGGCCCAGCCGCGGTTATTGCCGGCATCCCCACCCAGACGCGGGGCCGCCAGCAAGTAGGGGCGCAGGCTGTCGTCGCCGCCGAGTTCGATATCCAGCAACAGGACATCGCGCTGTGGATCGGGGCAGATCCTGAGGCTGAAACTGAAACGCGGGTGCGCGTGGCGGATCGTCAGCGCCGGGATGCCTGGCGCGGCGAATTCCAGGGTGTAGCCCGGCTGTTGGCGAATTTCCCGCCAAAAACCTTGGTCATCGGCGACGATGAATCCCAGATCCTTGAGCTGGGGGATGTCGATGCGCGGGTAATACACCTCGCTGACGATTCCTTGCGCGACGCTGAACCACAATCTCGATGTACCCAGCGCGTTGCCGACCATATCCTTGCGTGCGGATGCCCAGACGGGGTTGCTCCAATGCGATGCGGGGGCTTTGCCCGATGGCTGGGCGACCTTGTTTTTCATGGTGTCCTTTATTGGGAAGCCCGAATCGGCGTGTTCAATTCCGACGCACTATCCGGCTCCGATACCAGGCCGGCTTCCATGGCCAACGATGGGATGATCAGGCGGTTGCGCTCAGGAAGGTTTCGGGCCGTGCAGATATCGATGCGTGCAGGCCGCTGTTAGTTCAATCCTAGCGCTGGATGGCCGCTTGAAGTTGTGCGATGGCCAGGCTCAAGTTGCTAATGACAACCCAAAAAATCAATAGCTTGGTCATTCACCCGGCCTCATATGCCTTCGTCGTGATTATCGTAAATCCGGGCCTGGCAAAGGTTTGTGTGCCAATACCCCAGGTCTCTCCAGCAAAGGGCGCAGAGGCCCGGCCGGAAAGCTGCCAGTTGGCCCGGATCGGCCAAAACCGCAACCCACTTCGTGAGCAAATTGACATGACCGCCATAGATGCTAGCGTGAGTTGAATAGTCAGCGTTTCTGGCATCTGGCGCATGGCTGGCGCGCAACATCATGTTGAATCGTAGCCTTAGCCTGCATAACAAGGCGTTTCCATCATCCGGGGAGGAGGACTGACTGGCATTGGAGGTCATGATGCTCATCGACAACCCGTTCGTCCCGCTGACAGATTTTCTGCCCCCGTTCTACTTGCAGCTCTACGTCGTTCTAATGGTTCTCGCGGTCGCCGCCGGAACCGCGTTCGATCTTTATCACAAGCGCAGCGCCACATTTTTCGTGCAACAGGGAAAGCGTTCACGCGCTGTCGCCGCGCGGCAACTCGGCGGCGCGGATACGGCCGTCATCGCGCTCAGGACCTTGAACGAGATCGCAACTTCCGGCGAGTTCTGCAATCGGAACCGCAGGATTTCGCATGTCCTGATGTCCTATGGCTTCGTGCTCTATCTGCTCACGACCATCGTGCTGGTATTCGTCTATCCGGCGGATCCGGCTACGCCGCTTCTCCTGCCCGTCCTGTGGAATATCGGTGCCCTGATGGTTCTCATCGGCGGATACTGGTTTTTCTTCTTTCTCAGGGTGAATGTCGTTCAGGAAAGACATCCCGTCTGGCATCTGATGCGGGCCGATCTGTTCATCGCCTCGCTGCTCGCGAGCGTGACGTTCGCACTGCTGTACGAAGTCGTGGCATGGACGCAGAACGCGATGGCAACCCAGCTGTTCTTCGGCCTCTACCTTCTCTTCACGACGCTGCTCTTTGTTTCGGTCCCCTGGTCCAAGTTCGCCCACATGTTCTACAAGCCCGTGGTGGCCTTCCAGAAGCGGATGGAGGAGGCGGACGGATCATCCGACCTGCCGACCCCCGCAGATGGCGGGAGGTGACCCGATGCCGACCTTCACTTACATGACGCGATGCGATGGATGCGGGGAGTGCGTGGATATCTGCCCGTCCGACATCATGCACATCGACCCGGTCTATCGGCGCTCTTTCAATATCGAACCCAATTTCTGCTGGGAATGCTATTCCTGCGTGAAAGCCTGTCCGCAGCATGCGATCGACGTCCGCGGCTATGCGGATTTCGCGCCGCTGGGCCACAGCGTCAGAGTACTGCGGGAAGAGGCGAAGGGCACCATCTCCTGGAAGATACGATACCGCGACGGGCGCCTAAAGGAATTCCGCTTCCCGATCCGGACCACGCCCTGGGGCTCGATCATGCCGCCGTCCGAATATGAAGTCCCCGACCTGGGCAGCCTCGGTTCGCCGCTGCTTGCGCACGAGCCCGCGGCACTCAAGGTGGCGCTTCTGCCGACCCTGCCGGCTCTGGAGAATGAATCGCCATGAGCCTGCGATCACCCGGAAACGTCAAGTTCGTCGATACCGACATCCTCGTCATCGGCGGCGGCTTCGGCGGCTGCGGCGCCGCGTACGAATCCCGCTACTGGGGGCGCGACCTGAAGATCGTCGTCGCCGAGAAGGCCAACATCGATCGCAGCGGTGCCGTCGCCCACGGCCTGTCGGCGATCAACTGCTACATGGGGATGCAGTGGGGCGAGAACCAGCCGGACGACTTCGTGCGCTATGTCAGAGGCGACCTGATGGGGCTGGTACGGGAAGACCTGGTCTTCGACATCGCCCGCCACGTCGACGCCACCGTTCACATGTTCGAGGAATGGGGCCTGCCGATCATGAAGAACCCGGAGACCGGCCACTATCTGCGTGAAGGAAAGTGGCAGGTCATGATCCACGGCGAGAGCTACAAGCCGATCATCGCCGAGGCCGCGAAGAAATCGGCCGAGGTGTACAACCGCATCATGGTGACCCATCTGCTGATGGACAGGACGCGCCCCAACCGGGTCGCCGGCGCGGTCGGCTTCCATGTGCGCGACGGCACGTTCTACGTGTTCCGCGCGAAGGCCGTCATCAATTCTGCAGGCGGCGCTTCGCACATCTTCCGACCGCGCTCGGTGGGCGAGGGCGCGGGCCGGACCTGGTATTCACCGTGGAGCAGCGCGTCGGCCTACGCGCTGCTGATCCAGGCGGGCGCCAGGATGATCCAGATGGAGAACCGCATCGTGCTCGCCCGCTTCAAGGACGGCTACGGCCCGGTCGGCGCCTGGTTTCTACTGCTGAAGGCCCCGGCCACCAACGCCTACGGCGAGCATTTCGAGGCGGCGATGCTCGACGGGATGAAGGCCATGGTCGGCAAGTATGCGGAGAGCACGCCGCTGCCGACCTGCCTACGCAACCACGCCCTGCTGCAGGAGATCAAGGCTGGCAAGGGGCCCATCTACATGCATACCGAACGGGTGCTCGATTCCAAGGAGAAGGAAGACATCGGCTGGGAGGACTTTCTCGACATGACGGTCGGCCAGGCCGTCGTTTGGGCGTCGCAGAACATCGACCCCAGGGAGCGGCCGTCCGAACTGATCACTTCCGAACCCTACGTCATGGGGTCGCACGCCACCTGTTCGGGCGCCTGGGCGAGCGGGCCGGAGGATTGCGCGCCGGCGGACTACCAGTGGGGCTACAACCGGATGACCACGGTCGAAGGATTGTTCGGCGCCGGGGACACGATCGGCGGTTCCGCGCACAAATTCTCGTCCGGCTCGTTTACCGAAGGCCGGATCGCCGGCAAGGCGGCGGTCAAATATGTGATGGACTTGGCCAGCCCGCCCCAGATCGACGAAGCCGAGGTCGACCGGCTCAGGACATCGGTCTTCCGGCCTTTGCAGACCTATGCCGTCAACCGCAACGAGATCGTCGCCGGCAGCGTGGCGCCGCATTATCTGTCGCCGCTGCAGGGCCTGCAGCGGCTGGAGAAGATCATGGACGAGTACGTCGGCGGTGTCAGCATGTTCTATGTCACCAACGGCCCGATGCTGGACCGGGCGCTGGAACTCATCGGCATGCTGAAGGAGGATCTCGACCACATCGGTGCGGAGGATATGCACCAGCTCCTGCGCGCCTGGGAGCTCGCTCACCGGGTCTGGACCGCCGAAGCGGTCGTCAGGCATACGCTGTTCAGGGAGGAAACCCGCTGGCCGGGCTACTACTATCGTGCCGACCACCCGAGGCTGATCGACCCCGACTGGCATGTGTTCACCGCATCCCAGTTTGACGCGACGCATGGCGAATGGCAGATGAGCAAGCTTCCCGTCCACCACCTCATCGCGTAAGTCGGCAGCCAGGAAACATTCCTATACTTCAAGTCGATAAATCGCTCGGTCAACCCGGAATGCCGCGGAGCCTGGACCGCGCGATGTTCCGCAATGTGGGGCTCCGCAAGGAGGTGTCTCATGTTGAAGAAAGTCACCACCGCCGCGAGTCCGCAGCAGGTGTGGGAACGGCTTCTGCGCGACGAGCCGATGTTCATCCTCGATGTGCGCAACCGTGACGAATTCGAACGCTGGCGGGTGGAAGGCCCGCATGCCAACCCCACGCTCAATCTTCCCTATTTCGAGCTGCTCGACCTGGAGGGCGAGGAGGAGGATGTCACCGAAGCCGTGATGCGCGGGGTGCAGACTCAGCTCATGGCGCAGTTGCCCGTCGACCGGCCCATCCTTGCCGTCTGTGCCGAAGGCAATACCTCCCGCTACGTTGCCGAGGGGCTGCGTCGCCTGGGTTTCGATGCGGCGAACCTGGAAGGGGGCATGGAAGCCTGGGGCAACTTCTACTACTGGCATCCGGTGGTGGAGACCGAGCGCTTTTCGCTCTACCAGGTGGTGCGTCCGGCCCGCGGCTGCCTGAGCCATGTCCTGGTGAGCGAGCATCGCGCTGCGGTATTCGACCCCGCCCGTCACATCGCGACCTATCACGAACTGGCCGCCGCCGTGGGGGCGCGAATCGAATGGGTGCTGGATACGCACCTCCATGCCGATCACCTGAGCGGCGGGCCGGCGCTGGGGCAGGGCGACCACATTCCCTACCATCTGCACCCCTATGACGCGATCCACCCCATGGACCTGCTGCCCGCGCGGATCGCGTATCGCCCGTTGGAAGCAGGGCAGACGCTTCGCATCGGCCAGGCCGAGGTCAGGGTGCTGCACTTTCCCGGCCATACCCTGGGGATGGTCGCCTTCCTCATCGAGGGTCGTTACCTGCTGAGCGGCGACAGCCTGTTTCTGGAATCCATCGCCCGCCCGGATCTAGGGGGCAGGGCGGAGGGATGGGCCCCGCTGCTCTACGCGTCGCTGAAGCGGATGGCAGATCTGCCGGACGAGACGCGGGTGCTGCCGGCCCATTTCAGCGACATTGCGACAGGCGACGCACACGGCGTCTACCAGGCCACGCTGGGCGAGCTCAAGCAGCGCAATCCGGGCCTGCTCAAGCTGGCCGAGGGCGAGCAGGCCTTCTGTGACTATATCCTGGCGAGCCTGCCGGAGTTTCCCCCGGCCTACGTCGAGATCAAGCGGGCCAATGCGGGGCTGGCCATTCCGGACGAGCGCCAGGCGCAGGAATGGGAACTGGGGAAGAATATCTGTGCCGTGGGGAAAAGCGCATAGCGCGAATTTCGACCGGACGACGGTTGCCGGGGATCAGCGCGCGAATACGTTCGTATGATGAATCTTGCGCTGCAGCTGGACAATTCCAAACAACAAAGCCTCGGCAGTCGGCGGGCAACCCGGCACATAGACATCCACCGGAACGATCCGATCGCAGCCGCGCACGACCGAATACGAATAATGGTAAGGCCCGCCCCCGTTTGCGCAGGAGCCCATAGAAATCACCCACCGCGGCTCGGCCATCTGGTCGTAAACCTTGCGCAGGGCAGGCGCCATTTTGTTGCAAAGCGTTCCTGCGACGATCATGAGATCGGATTGGCGCGGGCTTCCGCGAAATACGATTCCAAAGCGGTCCATGTCGTAGCGCGAGGTGGCGGCTTGCATCATCTCCACAGCGCAGCAAGCCAGGCCAAACGACATCGGCCACAGCGAGCCTTTTCGGGCAAAGTCAACCACGGTACCTACCTTCGTGGTGACAAAGCCCCTTTCCAGAAGATCCGGATTCTTCATGCGCAGACCTCCATCTTTATCGTTAAGAGAGTCCGGACTACGTCTTCGTTCAGTATCGGCTGCGAATAATTATTTGGAACATCCTGTGTTCAATAGGCTTCCGGGCCTATGATTGGACTGTCCCTTGTATAAGCGGCGTTCCATCATGAGTTCGGCTCGGTTTTGTGGCCAGCCAGCTTTCTGACCGACATCACCCTGGCAGGTGACGAAGAGAAGATGATTACCCTTAGACCCACATGGATCAGCTTCGGCGGAACTGCGGCGATTGTGACCAGCATGGGCCTGATCCTGGGGCTGGACGCGGCCACAAGCAGTCAACGGGCGATGGTGAGCAGTTTGCTGATCGTCGCATTGGCGGACAACCTCACCGACTCGCTCAGTGTCCACGCGTATCAGGAAGCCGAGCGACTCGAAAGCCACCAGGCATTCATAGCGACCGCAGCGAACTTTGCCACGCGCCTGCTCGCCTCATTGAGTTTCGTCGCCCTGGTCATTTTCACGCCCCGCGCGTTATTGGTAATAACGGCTGGAGTGTGGGGGTTCTTGCTGCTCACATTGCTGACGTATCGGCTTGCACGTGCAAGAGGCGCCAATGTCGGCAAAGAAATCGTGAGACATTTTGCAGTTGCCGTAACCGTACTGCTAATCAGCCGACTGCTTGGAACATGGATTTCCGCTGTCTTTGTCTGATTCGGATGTTCAACTCCAACAACAAAATAAATTTGTAATTAATTGATTCTCCACGAAGTCTCTGTTGGTAGTTTGAACTTGCAAACGATTGCCTCGCCATTGAGTTGAAGTTATGCATTTAGCATAAGTTGCCATTTGGATTTAGCAGGGCTGCACCAAGCCTTCCACGGTGTATAAGACCCAGAACAACCTGCCAACGCCGCTCCAAAATAATCAATGACTTAGGGGCCAGCCTTTTACCTTTCAGTTAATCGTATCTACGAAATCGTAAATATCCCCTTACGTGTCGAGCACGAAACGGTAGCCCACGCCCGATTCGGTACGAATATGGCGCGGCTGCGCTGGATTCATCTCCAGCTTGCGGCGCAGGCCCGTCATATAGACGCGCAGGTAGTGGGTGTCTTCGGCGTGACTGGGACCCCAGACCTCGCGCAGCAGTTGTCGGTGGGTAAGCACTCTGCCTGCGTTGGCAATGAGCAGGGCAAGCAGCCGATATTCGATGGGGGTGAGATGGACCTCTGAGCCGTCCCGGATGACTTGCCGGCGGGCAAGGTCAACGGTGATCTCACCGAATGCGATCAGCGGCCCTTCGCCGCCGGCCATGCGCGTGCGTCGCATAAGGGCGCGTACCCGCGCCAGCAGTTCCGCCACGCCGAATGGCTTGGTCAGGTAATCGTCCGCGCCGGCATCCAGGGCGGCTACCTTGTCGGTTTCGTCGACACGGGCGGACAGGATGAGGATGGGGACGGTGGACCAGCTGCGCAGATCCCGTACCACGTCTACGCCGTCCCGATCAGGCAGGCCCAGGTCGAGGATGACCAGGTCGGGCTTGCGCGTGCCGGTTTCCACCAGGCCACGTTCTCCCGTGCCAGCCTCCACCACGTGGCAGCCTTCGGCCTCCAGCCCCGTGCGCACGAAGCGGCGGATCTGGGGCTCGTCCTCGACGACGACCACCGTGGGCGAAGCAGCGCGCAGGTCTTCCACTCGGGTTCAGGCCTCCAGGGGGATGGCGGGCGGGTCGCCCGTGGGCAGGGTGATGACAAAGCGGGCGCCGCCTTCCGGGCGATTCTCCGCCCTGACCGTGCCCTTGTGGGCCTGGACGATGGCGCGCACGATGGCCAGGCCCAGTCCCACGCCAGTCACGGCGGATTCGTCCTGGCCACGGGTGAATTTCTCGAACAGGCTTTCCTCCCGGCCGGGCGGCAGTCCGGGGCCATCGTCGGCGACGATGATGGCGACGGTGTCACCCTCGTTGCGGGCGCCGATCTCGATGCGGCTCCCTGCCGGCGTGTATTTCGCGGCATTCTCCAGCAGGTTGCAGAACACCCGTTCCATCAACACGCTGTCGAACTCCAGCAGGGGCAAGTCCGCCGGCAGGTCGACGTGGACCTCGTGCCGCGCCAGCGGGATGGCCAGCGTCTGCAAGGCGGCGCCCAGCACTTCTTCCAGCGGCTGCCATTCCCGCTTGAGCTGGATATGGCCCTCCTGCAAACGCGTCATGTCCAGCAGGTTGCTCACCAGCGTACTGGTGCGCAGGGACTCGGCGCGGATGGCCTGGGCGATCTCGGCCTGGGCGGGGGGCAACGGCGGACCGGCCAGCGGCAAGGAATCGGCCAGGCCCGCCAGCACGGTGAGCGGGGTGCGCAGGTCGTGAGACAAGGCAGACAGCAGGCCGTTGCGCAGTCGTTCGGATTCCATGCGCACCAGCGCTTCCTGGGCCACCTCGACGTAGTGCACCCGTTCCAGCGCCAGGGCGATCTGGGCGGCAAAGGTTTCCAGCAGGCGTGCCTGTTCGGGCTGGAAAAGGAGACGTTTCTGGCTGGGCAGCAGGGCCAGCACGCCCCGGGTGCGCATGGGGGCCTTCAGGGGCAGGTAGTACATGGGCGCACCCGGCAGGCTCTGGGTCCCCAGCCCGGCTGGCTGCTGGTGGTCGTAGACCCACTGGGCAATAGCCGTGTCCAGGGGAAGTTCCTTGTGTTCGGGCAATAGCATGGGTGAATACAGCTTTTCCTGGGCGTCCGGCAGCAGGATGCACACCTGGCATTGGAACAGGCCTTCCAGATGGTGCCGCGACATATCCACGATATTTTCCGGCAACAGTGCCCCTGCCAGCTCACGGCCCAGCTCGTTGAGCGCACGGGTGCGGCGCTCCCGGTACAGGGCGATGCGCGTCTGATAGCGCAGGCCAGCGGCTACGTTGCTGATGGTCAGGGCCACCGCCAGCATGATGGCGAAGGTAAACAGATGGCGGGTGTCGTCCACGCTGAAGGTGAGTTTCGGCGGTACGAAGAAGAAGTCGAAAGCCAGCACGCTCAGGAAGGAGGCCAGGATGGCGGGCCCCCGCCCGTAGCGGACCGCCACCCCGACCACGCCCAGCAGATAGAACATGATGATGTTGGCCAGATCGAACCAGGGCGTGACGGCCTGGGAAACTGCCGTGGCGAAGGCGCAGATCCCCCCGGCCCAGACATAGCCCTGCCATCGGGTTCTGGGGACAGGCTCCCTATCCAATGTGAAGGGCTCGGAGAGCGCTTTGCCGGCCGCCGGCGCCTCAGCCTCGTGGGCCACCACGTAGACGTCCACATCTTCCGCTAATAAGGAGAGCCGATCCGACAGGGGCGCGCGCAGCATCCGCGACAAGCCGGTACGCAAACTCTTGCCTACCACCAGTTTGGAAACGTTGCGGCTGACGGCATAGGTCAGCAGGGTCTGTGCGTCCTCCTGGCCAGCGAGGGTGGCAGTCTCCGCGCCCAGCTCCCGGGCCAGGGCCAGGGTCCTGAGGATCTTGTCGCGATTGGTCTCGGACAAGCGCTGCAGTCTCGGCGTCTCGACATAAACGGCGATCCAGTCGGCATGAAGGTTGCCTGCCAGCCGGGCGGCGGCACGCACCAGCCGGTCGCCGCCGGCGCCGGGACCCAGACACACCAGCAGCCTTTCCTTGGCTTCCCATACTTCGCTGATCGCCTGGTCGCTGCGGTATTCCCGCATCTGCGCGTCCACTCGGTCGGCGGTGCGACGCAAGGCCAGTTCGCGCAACGCGATCAGGTTGCCCTTGCGGAAGAAGTTGCGGATGGCGCGTTCGGCTTGCTGGGGCAGATAGACCTTGCCTTCCTTCATCCGCTGCAGCAGTTCGTCCGGCGGCAGGTCCACCAGGGCGACCTCGTCGGCCTGTTCGAACACCCGGTCGGGCAAGGTTTCGCGCACCTGGATGCCGGTAATGCCGCCGACGATGTCGTTGAGGCTTTCCAGGTGCTGCACGTTTACCGTGGTCCAGACATCGATGCCGGCCGCCAGCAATTCCTCCACGTCCTGCCAGCGCTTCGGATGGCGCGATCCGGCCACGTTGGAATGCGCCAGTTCGTCCACCAGGATGAGGGCGGGCTTGCGCGCGAGCGCCGCATCCAGATCGAATTCGCGCAGTTCCCGCCCCTGGTAGGCCACGACTCGGGGCGGCAGCAGTTCGAGCCCTTTCAGCAACTGGGCGGTCTCGGAACGCCCGTGCGTTTCCACCACCCCTACCACCACGTCGGCCCCCTGATCACGCAGCGCACGCGCGGCATTCAGCATGGCGTAGGTTTTGCCTACGCCGGGACAGGCGCCGAAAAAGACCCTCAGCTTGCCCTGCCGCGCACGTTCGGCATCCGATTCGATGCGTGCGAGCAGGGCATCCGGATCGGGACGGGTATCGGCCATGGCGACAGTTTACGGCTTGCCCAGGTGATCCAGTGCCAGATTCAACGTCAGCACGTTGACCCGTGGCTCGCCCAGCAGGCCGAACTGGCGACCCTCGGTATGGGCGTCGATGAGATGGATCACTTCGTCTTCGCCGAGGCCGCGGATGCGGGCGATGCGGGGAACCTGCCAGCGGGCGGAAGCCGGGCTGATGTGTGGGTCGAGGCCGCTGCCGGAAGCGGTGACCAGGTCCACCGGGATGGGCGCGGCGTTAGCCGGATCGGCCGCCTTGAGTGCGGCAATGCGCGCCTTGACGGTTTCTTCAAGGGCCGGGTTGAGCGGCCCCAGGTTGGAGCCGCTCGATGCCCCGGCGTTGTAGGGCATCGGGCTGGTAGCCGACGGGCGGGACCAGAAATACTTCGGATCGGTGAAAGGCTGCCCGATCAGTTCGGAGCCGACCACCTCGCCATCCTGCACGATCAGGCTGCCGTTGGACTGGCGGGGGAAAATGCCCTGGGCGATGCCTGTGACCAGCAGGGGGTAGACGCCGCCGGTGAGCACGGTCATCAGAACAAGCATCAACAGCGCGGGTTTGAATTCCTTGAGCATGATGTTTCCTTAAGCCAGGTTGAGTCCCACCAGGACCAGATCGATGGCCTTGATGCCGAGGAAGGGCACGACCAGGCCGCCTGCGCCATAGACCAGCAGGTTGCGCTGCAGGATCGCCTCGGCACCGAGCGGCCGGTACTTAACGCCTTTCAGGGCGAGCGGGATGAGGGCAACGATGATCAGCGCGTTGAAGATCACCGCCGACAGGATGGCGCTCGCGGGCGTGGCCAGATGCATGACGTTCAAGGCATTCAATGCCGGGTAGGTCGTGGCGAAGGCAGCCGGGATGATGGCGAAGTACTTGGCGACGTCGTTGGCGATGGAAAACGTGGTCAGCGAGCCGCGCGTCATCAGCATCTGCTTGCCGGTCTCCACCACCTCGATGAGCTTGGTCGGGTTGGAATCCAGATCCACCATGTTGCCGGCCTCCTTGGCCGCCTGCGTGCCGGTGTTCATGGCCACGGCGACGTCGGCCTGCGCCAGTGCCGGGGCGTCGTTGGTGCCGTCGCCGGTCATCGCCACCAGCCGGCCTTCGGCCTGGTACTGGCGGATGAGCTTCAGCTTGTCCTCGGGCGTGGCCTCGGCGAGGAAGTCGTCCACGCCCGCCTCGGCCGCGATGGCGGCAGCGGTAAGGCGGTTGTCGCCGGTGATCATCACGGTCTTGATGCCCATTCGTCGCAGCTCGGCGAAGCGCTCCCTGATGCCGCCCTTGACGATGTCCTTGAGTTCCACCACGCCCAGCACACGGGCATGGCCGGCAGCCGTTTCGGCCACCACCAGCGGGGTCGAACCGCGCTTGGAAACCTGTTCGACGATGGCTTCCACTTCGGGCGGAAAATGGCCACCATTTTCGGCAACATAAGCGCGTATCGCATCGCCTGCTCCCTTGCGGATTTGCCGCCCGTCGAGGTCGACGCCGCTCATCCGTGTATGAGCGGTGAAGTGGAGGAAGCTTGCTCCCAGTTCCTGCACGTCGCGGCCGCGCAGATTGAATTTCTGCTTGGCCAGGACCACGATGCTGCGGCCTTCCGGCGTTTCATCGGCCAGCGAGGCGAGCTGGGCGGCGTCGGCCAGGGCCTGTTCGCTGACGCCTGCGGCATGCAGAAAATTGCTGGCCTGGCGATTGCCCAGCGTGATGGTTCCGGTCTTGTCCAGCAGCAGCACGTCCACATCGCCGGCTGCCTCCACTGCGCGGCCGGAGGTGGCGATGACGTTTCTCGCCATCATGCGGCCCATGCCAGCCACGCCGATGGCGGAGAGCAGGCCACCGATGGTTGTCGGGATCAGGCAGACCAGCAGCGCAACGAGTACCGTGACGCTGACCGGCTGGCCGCTGCCCGCCGCCTGCACGCTGAACAGCGAGAACGGCAGCAGGGTCGTGGTGGCGAGCAGGAACACCAGGGTCAGCGCCACCAGCAGGATGGTCAGGGCGATCTCGTTGGGCGTCTTCTGGCGCTTGGCGCCTTCCACCATGGCAATCATGCGGTCGAGGAAAGTTTCGCCGGGGTTCACGGCGATGCGGATCACCAGCCAGTCGGACAGCACCCGGGTGCTGCCGGTGACGGCGCTGAAGTCGCCGCCGGCCTCGCGGATCACCGGTGCCGACTCGCCGGTGATGGCCGACTCGTCCACCGAGGCCACGCCTTCGATCACCTCGCCGTCTCCGGGGATGAACTCGCCGGCGGTGACCAGCACCACGTCGCCCTTGCGCAATTCCTCCGAGTTGACCATGTGGGTCGGGGCGTCATGGCGCGGTTCCTTGAGTTTCTTGGCCATGACGGCCTTGCGCATGCCTTTCAGGGCCGCCGCCTGGGCCTTGCCCCGGCCCTCGGCGACCGCCTCGGCGAAGTTGGCGAACAGTACCGTGAACCACAGCCACAGGGTGATGGCGAGGATGAAGCGGGCCGGGGCCTCGCCCTGCCCAGCCAAGGCCTGGATGAACAGTCCGGTGGTCAGCAGGCTGCCCAGCCAGACCACGAACATCACAGGGTTCTTCACCTGGTGGCGGGGCGACAGGCGCTTCACCGCGTCCCATACCGCCGCCTTGAGCAGGGCAGCGTCATGAAGCGTTTGTGGTTTATGCATGGTGAAGTCCTTATTTGACCGAGATCATCTGCAGGTGCTCGACCACCGGCCCCAGCGCCAGCGCCGGCACGAAGGTGAGTGCCCCGACGACGATCACGGTGCCGATCAGCAGGACCACGAACAGCGGGGTATGGGTGGGCAGGGTGCCCGCCGAGGCCGGGACGATCTTCTTGGCCGCCAGCGCCCCGGCAATGGCCAGCACCGGCACTGCCAGCCAGTAGCGAGCCAACAGCATGGCGAAGCCGAGCAGGGTATTGTAGAAAGGCGTGTTGGCGGTCAATCCGCCGAAGGCACTGCCGTTGTTGTTCCCGGCCGAGGACAGGGCGTAGAGAATTTCCGAGAAGCCGTGCGCGCCCGGGTTGAGAATGCCGGCCTTGCCGACGTCCAGCGCTACAGCCAGCGCCGTGCCCACCAGCACCACCAGGGGCGGCACCAGGATGGCCACGGCAGCCATCTTCACCTCGAAGGCCTCGATCTTCTTGCCCAGGTACTCGGGCGTGCGGCCGATCATCAGACCGGCCACGAAGACGCCGATGAGAGCGAACACGATCATGCCGTACAGGCCGGAACCAACGCCGCCGTAGATCACCTCGCCCAGCTGGATCAGCCACATGGGCACCAGGCCGCCGATGGGCGTGAAGGAGTCGTGCATCGAATTCACCGAGCCGTTGGAGGCGGCGGCGGTGGCGGTGGCCCAGAGCGCTGAGTTGACGACGCCGAAACGGGTTTCCTTGCCTTCCATATTGCCTCCGGCCTGCAGGCCGGAGGCTTGCGTGGCCAAGCCAAGGCGGTCGAACAGCGGGTTGCCGGATTGCTCCGCCCCGACGCATACTGCCAGCAGAGCCGCGAACACGATCGTCATGGCGGCGAGAATGGCGCCGCCCTGGCGCATGTCGCCGACGAAGCGGCCAAAGGTGAAGCACAAGGCGGCCGGGATGATCAGGATGGCCAACATCTCCAGGAAGTTGGATAGCGGGGTCGGATTCTCGAACGGATGTGCCGAGTTGGCGTTGAAGAAGCCGCCGCCGTTGGTGCCGAGTTGCTTGATGGCTATCTGCGAGGCGGCCGGGCCGAGCGCGATGGCCTGTTTGGTTGCGGTGGCCTTCTCCATGATCGGCCGGCCTTTGGCGTCCTTCATCGCCTGACCGTCGGGGCCGATCCTGGGTTGCTCGTACTCGACCGCTTGGACCAGCGCCGCATTGGCATGGGGCGAGAGGGTCTGCACCACGCCCTGACTGACCAGGACCAGCGAGAGGGCCAGGGAAAGCGGCAACAGGATATAGAGCGTGGAGCGCACCATGTCGACCCAGAAGTTGCCCACGCCGCTCGCGTCCTTGCGCGTGAAGCCGCGCATCAGGGCCACCAGCACGGCCATTCCAGAGGCGGCGGAAACGAAGTTCTGCACCGTCAGGCCGGCCATCTGGGTCAGGGAACTCAACGTCGTCTCGCCACCGTAGCTCTGCCAGTTGGTGTTGGTGGCAAAGCTGACCGCCGTGTTGAAGGCGAGATCGGCCGTAGTGCTGGGTAGGCCTTCCGGGTTGAGCGGGAGCCAGACTTGCAGCCGCTGCAGAGCGTAGACGGCGAGGAAACCCAACAGGTTGAAGGCCAGCATGGCGTAAGCGTAGCGGGTCCAGGGCATGTCATCGCCCGGCTTCACGCCGCACAGCCGGTAGACGCCGTTCTCCAGGGGCTTGATCCATCTGACGAAGCCTGGCAACTCGCCACCATAGATGCGGGCCATGTACAGCCCCAGCGGCCAGGCCAGCCCCATCAGAGCGACAAGGTAAAGACCCAATTGCAGGTAGCCATTTGCAGTCATGAAAAGTCCTCCGGGAAGAACAGCACCGCCAGCAAGTAGACAAAGACGCCCATCGCGGCGATCAGCGCTATGAGATAGAGGGTATTCATCAGCACCTCCGCAATTTTTCGAAAGCGGACACGAGAATGGCCGTGAGAGCGAAAAAGCCTACGGCCAGGGCGAGGTAAAGCAGATCCATGACATCACCTTGCAGGGTAAATGGCGATGCATGGACTCTAGATGTTTGCCGGTAAAGATGGGGCTAAGACCGAGGTATAAGGTGTTAAGAAAACATTAAGTAGATGGCTTAACCCACTGATCCAAAATGGGCCGTTGAGCTGACTTAACCTGCGATAGCCAGCGATGTAACCCCCTGAATCTTTTCGCTCGAGTTAGCAGGCTATTGCCTCTCCATTTCCTGTACTTCGCATAATGTATATTATGTTAAATAATAAAAATAGTTACATTTGAAACTATTCGCGGCACTATGTCACCAACCAATCCTGATGGCTGGCTTAGACGTGAACCTGGACTTCACCTATTTCGAAAACGGCATCGACCGCATTGCCCGGCAATTGCCCGGCATGCCTCAGGATCAGGTTGTGCTCAACCGCCTGTTTTTCTACGTTTTCAAAGAGCTGGATGACGTCTATAACCAGCACCTGTCGACATTCGGTCTTAACAGTTCCACCTTCCTGGCGCTCGCCATGATCCTGAGCAGCGAGGACAACCGGCTCAACCCCTGCCATTTGAGCGATGCCCTGATTGCCTCGCGCACCAATGTCACGCGTCTGGCCGACGAACTGGTCGGCGCTGGCTGGGTCGACCGTACGCCGAGCACAGCAGACCGGCGTCGGGTGGAATTGTCGCTGACGCCAAGCGGACGACAGCTGATTCTGAAAACCCTGCCTGTGATCTGGAAGCGGATCGAGCAGCAATGGACCGGCTTCAGCCCGGCCGAAGTGGCCGAATTCGACCGTCTGTTGCGTAAGATGCTGGCCGGCCTAGGCCGGTTCAGGGCGGCATCATGAAGCGATTGCTGTCGGGTCTTCTCATGGGTCTGGCCGGCTGTGCCCAACTGCCCCATGACCTGCCTCCCCGTCCGGCGCTGAAGACGCCCGAGGTTGCCGCCACGCTCCAGACCCTGGCGCACGCATCCGCCCAGCACGACGACACACCGGCCCCGTCGGGACACTGGTGGCAAACCTTTGGTCTGGCCGATCTCGACCGTCTGATCGATACCGCGCTGAAGGACGCTCCTGATCTGGGCGCCGTCCAGGCGCGCCTGCGCATGGCCGATCAGGCCGAGCGCCTGGCCCGCCTGGATGCCCAGGTCCACTATGAAACCGATGCCACGATGGTCCGGGAACACCTGAGCAGGAACGGCCTGTTCCCGCCGCCCATCGGCGGCAGCACCTTTACCCAGACCAACCTCACCCAGAATCTTTCCTACAACCTGGACTGGTGGGGCAGGAATCGGGCACTGGTGCAGGCGGCCGGCAACGAACGCCAGGCGGCTCAGGATGAAGCCGCCGCAGTTCGCCTAGGCGTGGCGTCAGCGGTCGCCGATGCCTATTTCGCGGGGGCCGATGTCGAGGCACGGCTACAGGTCGCCCGCGCGCTGGAACAAGTCCATCGCAGGGAACACGCCCTGCTGAAGGTACGTTTCGACCTTGGGCTGGACGCCGCGCAGCCGCTGATCGATGCCCGCAAGAAACTGGACCTGGACGAGGACCGGATCCGCGGGCTGGAATATCAGGCGCGTTCCCTGCGCTACCGCCTGAGCGCCCTGATCGGCGCCGACCCGGACCACGCCGGCGATCTGCCGGCGCCCGCGCTCGAAGCCCGTCTTCCCCCCCTGCCCGACCGTCTGCCGATGGACTGGCTGGCACGCCGGCCCGACGTGGCGGCGCTGCGCAGCCGGGTGGAAGCCGCCGCCGACCAGAGCGCCGCCGCCCGGGCGGATTTCTATCCCAACCTGGACCTGCGCATGATGGTCGGGCTGGAAACCCTCGACCTGGGAAAACTATTCCAGGCCAACAGCCTGTCGGCATCAATCGGCCCGGCCCTGCACCTGCCGATTTTCAACGGCCAGACCCTGAGGGCGAAACTGGGGCTGCGCGAAGCGGATTACGCCGCAGCGGTGGCGGCCTATAACCGCACCATCCTCGACGCCGCGCGACAGGCCGCCGATACCTATGCCCTGATCGCCAGCCTGGAACAGCGCAGCCAGGCCCAGCGACTGGCGCTGCAGGAAACCGAACAGACCCGCGGCTTGGCGAGACAGCGCCAGACACTCGGACTGGCCAACCCGCTCGACGCACTCGAAGCGGACAGCGCCGTCCTCGGCCAGCGCATGAATGACATCGAGATCCAGGCCGCCCGCCTGCGCGCCCGGGTGGCGCTGTTCAAGGCGCTGGGCGGTGACGCCACCCTCAAGGACCCCGCACCATGACCGTTCAGCCCCCAGAAGCCAATCCGGCCAAACGCAAACGCCTGCTGACCATTCTGGCCCTGATTTTCCTCGTTGCCGGCCTTGCCTGGGGCGTGCGCTGGTTCCTCCACAGCCGCGGCCATGAAAGTACCGACGATGCCTACGTGGCCGGCAATCTGGTGCGGGTCACGCCGCGCGTCGGCGGCTCGGTGGCGGCGGTGCTGGCCGACGACACCGATTTCGTGAAGCAGGGCCAAGTTCTGCTCAAGCTGGACGACACCGATGCCCGGCTTGCCCTCGACAAGGCCGAAGCGGACCTCGGAGAAATCGTGCGCCGGATCAGCCAGACTTACGAGGCCCACGCCCAGCAGGTCGCCAACCTCGCCGTCAAGCAGCGCACCCTGGAACAGGCCGAGGTCGATCTGACACGGCGCGAACGGGCGGTCGCGGTCGAGGCCGTCTCCCGCGAAGAGGCCGAACACGCCCGTGCCGCGCGCGACAAGGCGAAGTCCGAATTCGATCTGGCGCGCGCCCAGCTGGCCGCCTCCGAAGCGGAGGTGGGCGGCACCACGGTGGCGACCCATCCGGCCGTCAAGCAGGCCGAGGCCCGGCTGCGCGAAGCCTGGCTGGCGCTGGCCCGTTGCGAGATCCGCGCGCCGGAGGCTGGCCAGGTAGCCAAGCGCTCGGTCCAGGTCGGCCAGCAGGTCGCCCCCGGCATGGCGCTCATGGCCATCGTGCCGGTCACCCAGCTGTGGGTGGAGGCCAATTTCAAGGAGGACCAGCTGAAGGGCATGGGCGTCGGCCAGCCGGTGCAACTGGTCTCCGACCTTTACGGCAGCGGCACGACCTTCCACGGCACGGTCGTGGGGTTGTCGCCCGGCACGGGCAGCGTGTTCTCGCTGCTGCCGCCGCAGAACGCCAGCGGCAACTGGATCAAGATCGTCCAGCGCCTGCCGGTGCGCATCGCGCTCGACCCCAAGGAGCTGGCCAAGCACCCGCTGCGGGTCGGCCTGTCGATGAAGGTCGAGGTGGAGACCCGCGCCGCCGGCAAGGCGGAAACGCTCCCCGCGACCCGCTACGTCACCCCGGTGGAAGACGCGACCGGTGCGGATGCGCTGATCCGTTCCATCCTGCGGGCCAACCAGGTGCGCCGGCCCAACACGCTACGCGGTGGCTGAGCCCCGAGCCATGGCCCACCCGCCGCTGCACGGCCCCACGCTGATCCTGCTGACGCTGGGCCTGAGCCTGGGTACCTTCATGCAGGTGCTGGACACGTCCATCGCCAACGTCTCGCTGCCGGCGATTTCGGGCGACCTGGCGGTGAGCCCTAACCAGGGCACCTGGGTCATCACTTCCTTCGCCGTCAGCAACGCCATCGCCCTGCCGCTCACCGGCTGGCTGTCGCGCCGCTTCGGCGACGTCCGCCTGTTCGTGCTGTCCACCCTGCTCTTCACCCTGGCGTCCTGGCTGTGCGGCCTGGCGTCCAGCCTGCCGGTCCTGATCGCCGCGCGCGTGCTGCAGGGCGCGGTGGCGGGGCCGATGATCCCGCTCTCGCAGAGCCTGCTGCTCAACAACTACCCGCCGGAAAAAAAGGGGCTTGCCCTGGCGCTGTGGTCGATGACCGTCATCGTCGCGCCCATCCTCGGGCCGATCCTCGGCGGCTGGATCACCGACAACATCAACTGGCCGTGGATCTTCTACATCAACCTGCCGGTCGGCCTGCTGTCGGCCTTCCTGACCTGGACGATCCTGGGCAAGCGTTCCAGCGCGACCCAGGTCGTGCCCATCGACAAGGTGGGCCTGGTCCTGCTGGTGCTGGGCGTGGGCGCGCTGCAGATCCTGCTGGACAAGGGCAACGAGCTGGACTGGTTCGAGTCCGGCACCATCGTCGCCCTGGCGGTCGTTTCCGCGGTGGCGCTGAGCGTGCTGGTGGTGTGGGAACTGACCGACCGCCATCCGGTGGTGGACTTCCATCTGTTCGGCCAGCGCAACTTCCTGGTCGGTACGGTCATCCTGAGCTTCGGTTATCTGGTGTTCTTCGGCAACGTGGTGATCCTGCCGCTATGGCTGCAGACCAACATGGGCTACACCGCCACCTGGGCCGGGATGGCCGCCGCGCCCATCGGCATCCTGCCGGTGTTCCTGTCCGCT
This sequence comes from Hydrogenophilales bacterium, assembly GCA_016195805.1. Classification (GTDB taxonomy): domain Bacteria; phylum Pseudomonadota; class Gammaproteobacteria; order Burkholderiales; family Thiobacillaceae; genus Thiobacillus. Next base: position 309,531 of record JACPYT010000002.1, on the reverse strand, counting down.
TTCGTGGGCAAGAACATGCACAAGGTCGACCTGCGCATCTGGGCCACCTTCAGCTTCATGGTGTTCGCCGCGGTGTCGTTCTGGAACAGCCAGTTCAACACCGATGTCACCTTCCAGCACATCGTCATTCCGCGCCTGCTGATGGGCTTCGGCGTCGCGACCTTCTTCGTGCCGCTGACCGCGCTGACCCTGTCGGGCATTCCGCCGCACCTGATGCCCAGCGCCACCGGCCTGTCGAATTTCTCGCGCATCCTGGCCGGCAGTTTTGGTACGTCCCTCAGCATCACGCTGTGGGACCGGCGCGCCGCGTTCCACCACAGCATCCTGACCTCGCACGTCTCGGCCTTCGACCCGACGATTGCCGATGCTCTCGGCAATCTGGCCAATCCGGCGACGGACCCCGCCATGCTGGACCGGATCATCAGCCAGCAGGCAGTGCTACTGGCGACCAACGACATCTTCTGGCTGTCCGGCTGCTTCTTTGTCGCCCTGATGCTGCTGGTCTGGCTGGCCAGGCCGCCCAGGCAGGGAGCCGCTCCGGTCGCCAGTGGGGCGCATTGAACAGGACTTTCTGTCATGAAAGCGGAACTTTTTATGTTTCATGCCTTCGACCGAGGAACCAAAATCCGGTTTTCATTTCTACATGTCCTGCTTATATTGTATGTAAGCGTCTCGGGAAGTCCGCATTCTGGCGGGCTGACCGGGTAACAGCCCAGCCGCGTTTAGCTTGAGCGGCGTTTTCTAAGAACTTTAAATTTGGAGCAAAAATATGAACCAAGCACGCTCGTACAAAACCCTTTCCCTTCTTGGCACCTCGCTTTTTTGCGTTGCGTTGTTGGGTGGTTGCGCCACGACCGACAATCTGAACAAAGCCCAGAGCACGGCGGATCAGGCATTGCAGAAGGCCAACGAGGCCGACGCCAACGCCAACGCCGCCAAAGCTGCGGCCGCCCAGGCATCGCAGAAGGCCGATGAAGCCAACGCCAACGCCAACGCTGCCAAGTCGACTGCCGATCAAGCCAATTCCACAGCCGAGTCGGCAAAAGCCGAAGTCGAGAAGCTGGCCGAGAAAATCGACCGGATGTTCAAGAAGACGATGCAGAAATAATTTCTGCAGGGCAGGAGGGCGGTGGTGCCTCAGGCATCATCTGTCCTCTGACGCCATGCGGCATGCGCATACATGGCGATGCTTGGGTTTCTGCCTCGACGAGCGGTTCCGGATTTCAGCGGATGACCACTCGGCTACCCACGTCTATCCAGCGCGAAAGCAGCCGGAGTTGCCGGTTGGTCAGCGCCACGCAGCCGTCGGTCCAGTTGACTGCCTGCTGGACGCTGGGATCGCCGCGGCCCAGACCGTGAATACCCAGTTGTCCGCCGAGCGGCGTGTTCTGGGGCGGGGTGCGACGGTGCCGCAAGGCCTGCATGATGGCGTCAAATTCTGCCTCGCTGATGTTTCCCTCGACATAAGCGCGGCGGGCGATGTGCGCTGAGGGATAATCAAGCCCGTAGAACGTGTCGAAACGACTGTGGCGATCGACCCAGGTCACATGAAAAACGCCGCGCGGCGTGGTCTCGTCACCCCGGCGATGCGATTCTGCAGCGCCGCCGCTCCCGATGGAAATATTGTGGAAACGAACCAGGACGTGGTTTTCCGCGGAGAGAACGGTCAGGGTAAGCGCCTGGGTATCCACCAGGATCCAGGGTTGTCCCCCGCTTGCCCAGGAGACAGCGGGTATCCACACGACAACGGCGACCAACAACGCAGCTAAACAACGTCGCAACGAAACAACCCTCATGAGCAGTCTATGAAATCAAAGCCTTGTTTAACGCTACCCGCACCCCTGCGCCCGGTTTCCGGTTTGCACAGGCTTGTGCTGTTGCTTCTGTTTTGGGCCGCTCCCGGATGGGGAGCGACATTTCCCCTGCCCACCGATGGCAGCACGATCGTCGGTCAAATTCATGTGGTGACCGCCGACTCGCGCAACACCTTGCTGGACATCGCCCGCCATTATGACCTCGGCTACGAGGAAATCACCCTCGCCAATCCCAGTGTTTCGGTCTGGCTCCCCGGCGAGGGAACCCGAGTTGTCGTGCCCACCGAATTCATCCTGCCGCCGCAACCTTGGGTCGGCATCATCGTGAACATTCCTCAGCGTCGACTTTACTATTTCCCCCGCCACAAGGCCAACGAGCCGGCGACGGTGGTCACCTACCCTGTCGGGATTTCGCGCCCGGGGTGGTCCACGCCTTTGGGCAGCACCCGCATCATCGCCAAGGAAAAGGACCCTTCCTGGATCGTCCCCAAGGACATTCAGGCGGAACACCGCAACCAGGGTGAGACCAACTTCCCGGATTACTTTCCGCCAGGCCCCAACAACCCCATGGGCATGCTCGCCCTGGAAACCGGATTCTCGCAAATCTTCATTCACGGCACCAACCGCCCCTGGGGGGTAGGCATGCAAGTGAGCCACGGCTGCCTTCATTTGTATCCGGAGAATGCTGCCGCCCTTTTTCCGGACGTGCCCGTCGGCACACCCGTGCGTTTCATCAACCAGCCGGTGATGGTGGGCGAAAGAGGTTCTCTGCTCTACCTCAGCGTGTCCAGCCCGATAGTCGAGTATCCCAGCCCCGAGGGGGGGCTGTTCATGCTGGCGATGGAAGCATTGACGCGCTATACGCCGAAAATCAACTGGGATCGCGTGCAGCAGGTTGTTGAAGCCAAGCAGGTCATTCCCGTGCCCGTCAATGCGGACGCACCCAGCCTCGACCACATCATCGCTGCCATCAAGCCGGAAAAATATGACTTCGAGCCCTATGGCATCGAGGCCAACGACGCAACGCCGCCAAGTACACCGCGCTGATCCGCGCATCGCGGTCGTGCAGGTGAGCCATGAAGCTTGCCAACCGGCGTCCACGACTGCGCTGGATGTCTCGCTGGCACGGAACCGGCCTGCCCCACGCAGGTCAATTCCAGCAAGCAGCCTGGCTGCATTGATACTTTCGTATTCCAGACGTGATCCAACGCCCCTGTTTTTTTCGGCATCGCCTGAGATCTCCCCGAATCTTCCCGGGGAGATCGGCATGATCAATCATGCCCGCTCGACCGCGAACGCCTATGCCCTGGAAAACAGCGCCGAACCGTCACCCAACGATGCCAGCCCCGACGCATACGCATGCCCGATCTGCGGGCAGTCCGGCCTGATCCGTATCCGCCGCCGCTTCATCGACCGGATCCTGAACCTGTTCGTCAGACAGCGCCGGTTTCGCTGCACGCAGCCTGGATGCCAGTGGCAAGGCAACCTCCGCAGAAAACGTTCACCCGCGCACCCCGGGGCGCAAAATTAAACAAATCCCTTTCGATTGATCTTCTAGAATGATCGGATCAGTGTGACGCTGTCATCGGATGCATTCAGCCTTCGCCAGCCGCCGGGGTTGCTGCGGTGCTCATTTATCCTCTGAGGAGTCTTGCCCATGATCCAACTCAACGTGAATGGCAACCTGCAGCAACTCGATGTTGCGCCCGATACGCCGCTGCTGTGGGCGCTACGCGACACGCTGCAGCTGACAGGCACCAAATACGGCTGCGGCGAGGCGCTCTGCGGTGCCTGTACGGTGCTGGTGGATGGCTCGCCGATGCGTTCCTGCTCGGTACCGGTGTCAGCGGTGGCCGGCCGCAAGGTCACCACCATCGAGGCAGTGGACAAGCAGCGCATCGGCAAGGTGGTGCAGGCGGCCTGGCGCAAGCTGGACGTGGTGCAGTGCGGCTACTGTCAGTCCGGCCAGATCATGAGCGCGGTGGCGCTCCTGAGCCAGAACCGCAAGCCCAGCGACACTGACATCGACAACGCCATGTCCGGCAACCTGTGCCGTTGCGCGACCTATGTCCGCATCCGCGCGGCGATCCACGAAGCCGCCAAGGCCCTCGTCTAGGAGCGCGCGATGAACACACTCGAAAACCTCAGCCGCCGTCGTTTCCTGCAGGGCAGCGCTGGCCTCACGCTCGGATTTTTCCTGCCCGGCCTTGCCGATGCTGCGGCCGCCGGCCCCGGCAAGGCCGGCGAAGGCGCAATCGGCCCGATCCATTTCGAGCCCAATGCCTTCCTCCGCATCGGCACCGACAATACCGTGACGGTGATCTCCAAGCACCTGGAAATGGGCCAGGGCACCTACACCGGGCTCGCCACCATCCTGGCGGAGGAACTGGATGCGGACTGGAAGACGGTGCGCATCGAAGGCGCGCCGGCCGACGCCAAGCGCTACAACAACTTGTTCTGGGGGCCCGCCCAGGGCACCGGTGGCAGCACCGCGATGGCCAATTCCTGGGAACAACTACGCAAGGCCGGCGCGGCCGGCCGCGCCATGCTGGTCGGCGCCGCCGCGCAGCAATGGAGCGTGCCCGCCGCCGAGATCGCCGTGCGCGACGGCGTGGTCAGCCACGCGAAATCGAAGCACCGGGCCACGTTCGGCGAACTGGCGGAGCTGGCAGCGAAGCAGCCCGTGCCCACCGACCTGAAACTGAAGGATCCCAAGGATTTCCGCCTAGTCGGCAAAGCGGTCAAGCGCAAGGATAGCTTCGACAAGACCAACGGCCAGGCCCGCTTCACCCAGGACGTGCAGCTGCCGGGCATGCTGGTTGCGGTGGTGGCGCATCCGCCGCGCTTCGGCGCCACGGTCAAATCCTTCGACGCCGGCCGCGCCAAGTCGGTGAAGGGCGTGGTCGACGTGGTGCAGATTCCCCAGGGCGTGGCCGTGCTGGCCACCGACACCTGGAGCGCGAAGAAGGGTCGCGACGCCCTCTCGGTAAGCTGGGACGAAAGCCATGCCTTCACGCTCGGCAGCGACGAGATTCTCGCCCGCTACCGGGAACTGGCGAAGACGCCTGGCCTCGTCGCACACCAGAGCGGCGACCCGGACCAGGCCTTCGGCAAGGCAGCCAAGGTGGTCCGCGCCAGCTACGACTTCCCCTACCTGGCACACGCCGCGATGGAGCCGATGAACTGCGTGATCCGGCTCGGCGACGGGGGCTGCGAGGTATGGAACGGCGAGCAGATGCAGACCGGCGACCAGCACGCCCTGGCCGGCCTGTTCGGCCTCAAGCCGGAACAGGTGAGCATCCACATGCTGTATGCCGGCGGCAGCTTCGGCCGCCGTGCCAGCAGCCATTCCGACTACGTGCTGGAGGCCGCCCACATCGTCAAGGCAATCAACGGCCGCGCGCCGGTGAAGCTGGTCTGGATGCGCGAGGACGACATGCGCGCAGGCTACTACCGGCCGCTGTTCCACCATGCGCTGGAGGCGGCGGTGGACGGCGACGGCAGGCTGACCGGCTGGCGCCACCGCCTAGTGGGCCAGTCGATCATGGCCGGCTCCCCCTTTGCAAGCGGCATGATCAAGGATGGCGTCGATCTGGTGTCGGTGGAGGGCGCCGCCAACCTGCCCTACGCCATTCCCAACCTGAAGGTGGACCTGCACACCCCGCAGGACATCCCGGTGCCGGTGCTGTGGTGGCGCTCGGTGGGCTCCTCCCACACCGCCTACTCCACCGAGACCTTCCTCGACCAGGTGGCCGCGGCGATGGGCAAGGATCCCGTGGCGCTGCGCCAGGAACTCCTCGCCCAGCATCCGCGCCATGCCGGCGTGCTGAAACTGGCGGCCGAGAAGGCGGGCTGGGGCACGCCGCTCAAGCCGGGCAAGCCGGGCGAACGCCGCGGCCGCGGCGTGGCGGTACATGAGTCCTTCAACACCTTCGTCGCCGAGGTGGCCGAGGTGACGGTCGCCAGGGACGGCAGCGTCAAGGTTGACCGCATGGTCTGCGCGGTGGATTGCGGCATCGCCATCAACCCGGACAACGTCCGTGCCCAGGTCGAAGGGGCCGTCGGCTTTGCCCTGTCGGCCGCCCTGCATGGCGAGATCACCCTCAAGGCAGGGCGCGTCGAGCAGGGCAATTTCGATGGCTATCCGCCCCTGCGCATCCACGAGATGCCGACGGTGGAGGTACATATCGTGCCCTCGACCGCCGCGCCCACCGGCATTGGCGAGCCCGGCGTGCCACCTGCCGCGCCGGCCGTGGCCAACGCCATCGCTGCCGCGACCGGCAAGCATCTCACGCGCCTGCCCTTCAACCCCGCCGACCTGGCCGCCTGAGCATGGACAGCCAGGACAGCGAGGTGCTGGCGGCAGTCCGTCGCTGGGCCGCCGATGGGCACCGCTTCGCGCTGGTCACCGTGGCCCGCACCTGGGGCTCGGCGCCGCGCCCCCCCGGGGCGTGGATGGCGCTGCGCGACGACGGCCGGGTGCAGGGCTCGGTATCCGGCGGCTGCATCGAGGACGATCTGATCGCCCGCATGGCCGCCGGCGAATTCAACCATACCCAGCCACTCCTCCTACGCTACGGCGTGACGCGGGATGAGGCGCACCGCTTCGGCCTGCCCTGCGGCGGCGTCCTCGAACTGGTGATCGAACCAGCCCCCGACCTCGCCTTGTTGAACGACCTGGCGCAACGTATCGCCGCCGGACAACTGGCGCTGCGCACGGTCGACCTCGACGCCGGAACGGTGGCCATCCGCGACGGCTGCCGCAGCGATCAACTCAGCTGGGATGGCCGGCACCTGACCACCCTGCACGGTCCGGCCTGGCGCCTGCTAATCATCGGCGCCGGCCAGATCTCCCGCTACCTAGCGGCAATGGCCCAAGCGCTGGACTACCAGGTGTTAGTCTGCGACCCCCGTATCGAATACAGCGCCGGCTGGGACGTCCCGGGCGCCACCCTGTTGCCGGGAATGCCGGACAACATTGTTGTGGATCTGGGCCTCGATCCCCGCAGCGCCGTGGTGGCGCTGACCCACGACCCCAAGCTCGACGACATGGCCCTGCTCGAAGCCCTGAAGTCGCCGGCCTTCTACGTCGGCGCCCTCGGCTCGCGCGCCAACAATGCCAAGCGCCGTGCGCGACTGCTGCAGCATTTCGACCTCTCGGATGCCGAGGTGGCGCGGCTGCATGGGCCGGTCGGCCTGCCCATCGGCAGCCGCACGCCGCCTGAAATCGCCGTCTCCATCCTCGCCGAGATCACCGCGATCAAGAACGGCGTCCACACCAACCCGGAAGCGGCGCGGCAGTCTGCGGCGGACCGTTCCGGCTGCCGCATCGACTGAGCCGATGGCGTCGGCGGCTCCCATCGTCGGTGTCCTGCTGGCGGCCGGCAGCGGCGCCCGCTTCGGCAGCGACAAGCTGCTGCACCCATTGTCCGACGCAACCCCAGTGGGACTGGTTTCAGCCCGCCGCCTGCGCCCGGCCTGCGACCGCGTACTGGCGGTGGTGCGGCCGGACAGCGGCCGGCTGGCGGACCTGCTGGCGGCAGAAGGCTTCGAACTCGTGGTCAGCGCAGAGGCCCACCTCGGCATGGGCCACAGCCTGGCAGCAGGCGTCCGCGCCGCTGCGGATGCCGCCGGCTGGATCGTCGCGCTGGCGGACATGCCCTACATCGCGCCCGCCAGCTACAGCCACGTGGCAACCGCCCTGCGCGCCGGCGGCAGCATCGTGGTCCCGGAATACCGGGGGCGCCGGGGACACCCGGTAGGCTTTGCCCGCCAGTGGGGGGAGCCACTCACGGCACTGACCGGCGACGAAGGGGCGCGGCGGATCGTGGTAGCCTTTCCCGAAGCAATCGTGCGGTGCGAGACGGACGATCCCGGGATCGTGCATGATGTGGATCGGGTGGCCGACCTGACAGATCGTGCCTGGGTCCGATGATGCATTCGAGCCTGCGTGCATGAGACTGGCCAAGGATCTGGACAGACCCGTTGCAAGGGCATAGGGTTTTGGCAACTCGCTAAGGCAATGTGTGAGGTCACACCAAATTGAGCATGTCGTCACTTCTCTGGGGATTGCTTTTCGGCTCGGCCGGCCTTGGATTCTTCCTGTACGGCAAGAAGCAGCAAGCGATCGTTCCGCTGTTCTGTGGGCTGGCCCTCATGGTCTTCCCCTATTTCATTTCCAATACGATCCTGCTGGTCGCAATCGGGATCGCGCTCATCGCGCTCCCCTATTTCGTCAGAGTCTGAGCACACGCACAGATGTCCGACGCATCGTTCCGAACGTACCGTTCCCTCATCGCATAGCGCCTATACGGGACATCGGGTCATGAAATGCTTTCCCTATCTTGCGGGCAGCGGAGCTTCACTCCTGCTGGCCGCTTGCACGTCCACCCACCCGCCACTCGCGACCGTCCAGGCGGTTGATCTGGATCGCTATTACGGCACCTGGTATGAAATCGCGCGGCTGCCCAACCGCTTCCAGGCGCAGTGTGTTTCGGATACCCAGGCGACGTATCGCCCGGACGGCAAAGCGGTCGCGGTGCTGAACCAGTGCCGTACCGCAAACGGCAAGCTCGAACAGGCCCATGGAGTTGCCAAGGTCGTGGCGGGCAGCCAGGGCGCCAAGCTGCGGGTGAGCTTCTTTCGCCCCTTCTATGGCGACTACTGGATCCTGGAGCTCGACCCGGACTACCGGTGGGTGCTGGTCGGCGAACCGAGCCGCAAGTATGCGTGGATTCTGGCGAGGTCGCCCAGGTTCGACGAGCCGACGCTGGAGGCCTTGCTGACGCGAGCCGCTGCGCTGGGATTCGATCGGCAGGCCTTCATCCGGACCCCGCAGCCCCGTCCGGCGCGTTGACTCGCCATGCCCGCCACCCTCCGCGCCGTTCAGGCCGACCTCACCACGCTGCAGGTCGACGCCATCGTCAACGCGGCGAATTCGTCGCTGTTGGGTGGCGGCGGCGTCGACGGTGCGATCCATCGCGCAGCCGGGCCGGCGTTGCTGGAGGCATGCCGGCTGCTGGGCGGCTGCCCGACCGGCGACGCCAAACTCACGCAAGGCTATCGCCTGCCGGCCCGCTTCGTGATCCATGCCGTCGGCCCGGTGTGGCATGGCGGCGAACGCGGCGAACCCGAACAGCTGGCGTCGTGCTACCGCCGCGCGATCAAGCTTGCCGCACAGCACGGCATCCGCACGCTGGCCTTCCCCGCCATCAGCACGGGGGCCTACGGCTACCCGTTCGAACCCGCCGCCCGCATCGCCATCGCCACGGTTCGCGCGGCAATCTACGTGTCGCCCGGGATCCGGGAAGTCCTCTTCTGCTGCCATTCCGCCGAAGACCTGGCGGTCTATGAACGGCTGCTCGGCCAAGCAGCGACCTAGCGCCTGAATGACCTAGCCAAATGGCGATATGCTCCGGGTGCATGCAAGCGGATCCGCGCGATTCTTCTTTCGGCCGCTGGCGGGGGCAAGACGTCAAACCTTGAGCCTTGCGAGAAGGACGTATGGATATGGTTTTAATCCACGGAATGGGAACAACGCCCGTTTCCATGATGCTGCTGCGCCGGCGCCTGAGACGGGCGGGCCACACTCCGGTTCTGTTCGGCTATTACCCGACCTTCGAAGGCTTGCAGAGTGCGGTCACCCGGCTGGTAAGGTTGATCGATCGCCGGGTCGATACTGGACATTACGCGCTGGTTGGCCATTCTCTCGGAACGGTCATCATCAGGGCTGCCCTCGGCCATTTGGAAAACCGAACGCCATCAGCCTGTTTTTTTCTCGCGCCGCCGATGGTTGCCTGCAAGGCCGCCAAATTCTTTTCCCGAATCCGGCTCTATAAACTGCTGACGGGCGAAATGGGCCAATTGCTGGCGGTGGACGCGTTCATGTCACAACTGCCGATGCCATCCGTTCCAACCAGGATCTATGCCGGCGTCGGCGGCCTGCGTGGCGCCTGGCTGCCTTTCGGCACGGAAGCCAACGACTTCATCCTCAGCATCTCCGAGGCCACTGGCCGTTTTGAGGCCGAAGCACTCAAAGTACCGTCAAGTCATACCTACATCATGAACTCGAAGCTGGTTTTCGAGGACATGGCCAGAACCCTTGAGGCGATTGCCCCGGGCCGTGCACCTGACGATCGCAGCCGCAAGTCGCTTTAATAAATGGCCATTGCCATTTTGCGCTACGCTTAACTCAATCATGGAGACGGCAATGGATAGCCAGACCGATATTCGCCTGTCGCAATCCTGTGCGGCAGATGCCAGGCAGGCCGTTCGGGAGTTCCACGCCGCTGTCGCGCAGCCCAACCTGGAGTTGGTGGTTTTTTTCTGTTCCGGCGGATACGACCTCGATGCAGTGGCCGAGGAAATGAGTCGTTTGTTTGCGGGGACTCAGGTGGTTGGCTGCACCACGGCGGGTGAAATCGGTCCGGATGCCTATCGTCAGCATAGCTTGACGGGGGCCAGCTTTGCCGCAGGCAGTTGCATTGCCGTCGCCGGCCGGCTGGCGCACTTGCGCCGCTTCGATATCGTCGGCGGCCATGCATTTGCCCAGAATCTGTTGCAACAACTCGAAAGCCGGGCGCCTGAAGCGGGTCCGGATAACAGTTTCGCGTTTTTGCTGATCGATGGGCTGTCGGTGCGCGAGGAATTGGTGGCGCATACGTTGCAGTATGCGTTGGGCGAGATTCCGCTGTTTGGCGGCTCGGCGGGCGACGACCTGAAATTCGCCAAAACGTACGTATATAGCGAAGGGACGTTCCATTCCGATTGCGCGGTGCTGATCCTGATCAGTACGTCCCTACCCTTCAGGATGTTCAAGACGCAGCATTTCATTTCCACCTCCGAGCGTCTGGTGGTGACGCAGTCCGATCCAGCCAGACGCATCGTTAACGAAATCAACGGCCTGCCGGCAGCCCAGGAATACGCGCGACTGGTAGGCATCGACGTTCGTGATCTGAACCCGATGCGCTTCGCCGCGGGGCCGGTCGTGGTGACAATCGGCGGCACCGACTATGTGCGCTCCATCCAGAAGGTCAATGCCAACGGCAGCCTGACCTTTTTTTGTGCAATCGAGGAAGGCTTGGTGCTGAGGGTGGCGCATGGGGTGGATCTGGTAGAAAACCTGGAGCAGACCTTCGAAAAAATCCGGGCGGAGATCGGGCCGCCGCAGATCGTGTTCGGCTGCGACTGCATCCTGCGCAATCTGGAAATTTCACAGGCGGGCACCAAGGAGCGCGTCGAGACGATCTTCCGGCGCAACAACACGATCGGCTTCAACAGCTATGGCGAACAGTTCCATGGCGTGCACGTCAATCAGACCTTCACCGGAATTGCCATCGGCACGGCACCGAAGGCGCTTGCTGACTGACCGGATGGACAAGGACATGGATGAACCCACCCTGCGAGCCGAAATCGTCCGTCTGAACAAGATCATCCAGGCACTGATGAACCGGGCCGAGCGCAGCATGAGCATCGGCACATCTGACTTCAGCCGATTCCAGACCGCGATCATGCTCGATGAACAGGTCCGTCGCCGCACCGAGGAGCTGGAAACGGCTTTGCGGACGAACGAGAAGATTCTGCGTGCGCTGCGTGAATCCGAAGCGAAGTTTCATGGCCTGGTAGACCAGTCCCTGGTCGGGATAGCGATCATCCTGGACGGGAAATTCAGCCATGCCAACCCGAAGCTGGCCTCGATTTTCGGATACAGCGTAGACGAATTATTGCAGCTGGGGCCACTCGACGTCGTGGTCGAGCATGAGCGCTCCCTGGTCACGGAACATATCCTCAAGGGCATCGCGGGTGAAACGAAAGACCATCCTGCCGTCTACCTCGGACTGCGCAAGGATGGAACCTGCGTACATGTCGAGATCGCCAGTTCGCCCATGAGCATCGCCGGCAAGCCGGCCCTGATTGCAGTTCTGACGGACATCAGCGAACGGGTGCAGGCAGAAACGAACGTCCGAATGCTGAATTCACGGCTGCATGAAATGGCCATCCACGACGCCCTGACCGGCCTGTTCAATCGCCGCTACCTGGATGAGACCTTCGAGCGTGAGCTGATCCGCGCGGCACGCCAGCATTGTCCGATCAGTGTGGTGATGGGCGATCTCGATCATTTCAAAACCGTCAACGACACCTATGGCCATCAGGCCGGTGACGAAGTGCTGCGGGAATTCGGCAGGCTGATGAAGCAGCATGCCCGCGGCAGCGACATTTATTGCCGCTACGGCGGGGAGGAGTTCCTACTGATCCTGCCTGACATGCCAGAAGAAACAGCCTGCGAGCGGGCTGAACAGTTGCGGGCAGCCCTCGCGGCGACCCCCATCATGTTCGGCACGACCGCTATCAGGGTAACGGCTTCTTTCGGCGTAGCGGGATTCCCGCTGCACGGAAAAACCGCCGATGAACTGATTACGGCGGCGGACGATGCACTGTATGCGGCCAAGAGATCGGGGCGCAACCAGGTGAAATGTGGCGTCGGAACAACATGATTCGGCCGTCGCCCGTGTGCCCCATTCCTCCGTAGCCTTGGGCACGAATGTCAAGGCAGCCAAGCGTTTAACCCCCTATCCCGATGGGTTCCGGACAAATCGTGTCAAGCCGGGGGATACGCATTTAAAAGTTGTGATTGCGTGCGGTTTCTTCGGGTGACTTTGTTTTTGCTGCGTGCTGCAAAGTAGGCTATCTTTCGCGGGAACGGGGTGTGATGCTGGCGCAGCAGGGGGCTGAAGGGTCTTCCTGTCCCGCCCATCAATAAAAAAACAATCCTTCCCGCAAGGGTACCCCCAAGGAATAAAGACACGGTTTCAGGGCGGTGAATTTGGTTTCGACGGGTGGGCGCGCAGGCGCCCCCTCGAGCAGTTCCCTCTACACAAGAAGGACTGAGCCGCCAATGAAGACCGTGAGTGCCTATTTTGACAGCAAAAAACCAGTGGCCGGGCTTCCGCTCATACGCCGCTTCCTGATCATCTGGCTGCCGACCATGCTGCTACTCGCAGCGGTCATCTGGGCGTTTTATCTCGTACAGGCGAAAAGCGCCCTGGCGCTAAAAAAAGCCGCGGAACGGGAGGCCTTGCAGCTCGCCATCCAGACGAGTCTGACTGAATTCTCGAACGTTCGCTCCGACCTGCTCTACCTGACGGATCAATACGCCCTCCTGAATGACGGAACCCATGACACCCCGCCGGCTTATGCCCCGCTAGCCGCCCGCTACCTTGCTTTCGCTTCGCGCAAGGCGCTTTACGACCAGGTCAGGTTTCTGGACACAAGCGGACGCGAGATCGTCCGCGTCAACTGGAACAACGGTCATCCCGAGAGCGTTCCGGCCAGCAGGCTGCAGGACAAATCCGACCGCTACTATGTGCGCGAAACACTGGCCCTGAAGCGTGGCGAAATCTACGTTTCGCCGCTGGATCTGAATATCGAGGAAGGGAAGATCGAACAACCGCTGAAGCCCACGATGCGTTTCGGCACTCCGGTTTTCGACCAGCAGGGCCACGAGCGCGGCGTCATCATCCTGAATTATCTGGGCGACAATTTCCTCGGCCATCTGCGGGATATTTCGGAAACGGATCGGACCGCCCCCCATATCTGGCTCTTGAATGCGGACGGATACTGGATGCTTGGGGCGCGTGCCGAGGATGAATGGGGATTCATGTTTGCGGATCGTGCAGACAAGCGTCTGGCCAAACGTGACCCACAAGCCTGGAAGATGATCGGTGCGTCTCGCGAAGGCCAGTTTCTGACCGATCAAGGCTTGTATACCTACGCCGCGGTCACCCCCCTCCCCGACCCAAACGGCGCATCGGACACCCGGGGGGCCGAGCGCTGGTTCCTGGTGGCCAACCAACCCACAACCGCGCTTGCCCCGACGGTCGCCGTTCTGTCTAGACGCCTGTGGATGGTCTTTATCGCCCTGGCGCTCATTTTCACGTTCGCAGCCTGGGCGATCACCTTCTACAGCGTGCGCCGGCGTTGGGCCGAAGAATCGGTCAGGGCGAGCGAGGCGCGTTTTCGCGCCTTGCTTGAATCGGCGCCGGATGCCATCGTGATCGTCAACCGCGAGGGGCGCATCGTGCTGGTCAATGCGCAGACCGAGAAATATTTTGGTTATGCCCGCGACGAACTGCTGCAACAGCCGATCGAGATCCTGGTTCCCGAGCCCCTGCGCAGCCGCCACCAAATCCACCGTGCGAGCTACACCGCCGACCCCTACACGCGCCCCATGGGCGTAGGAATGGAACTGTTCGGCCGACGCAAGGACGGCAGCGAATTTCCGCTTGAAATCAGCCTGAGCCCGCTAGAGACGCCACAGGGCAAGGTCGTGACGGCCATCATTCGCGACATCAGCACGCGCAAGCAGGCCGAGCGCCAGCGCCTGGAGGCGCAGGCACGCTATCGGGAGCTGATGAACAATCTGCCGGTTGGGGTATATCGCAAGACGGCCGGACCCGAAGGGCGGTTCCTCGAGGTAAACCAGGCCTTGGTCAATATGCTCGAAGCCGACTCTGTGGAGGCCCTGCTTGCACATCCGCTTGCCACCTTCCAGACGGCCTCCGGCCAGCCGCTGTTCAGCGAAAACGCGATCCAGCTGGATGCCGTCGTCAGTGAGGAAATCGAAATGCGCACCCTGAAAGGACGACCGTTCTACGGTGCAATTACGGCTACGCTGAAACGCGAGGCGGACGGCCGGGTTTATTACGACGGAATCATCGAGGATGTCACTCGGCGCAAGGAGATCGAACGGCAGTTGCAGAGCCGCTCGATCGAACTGGAAGCCATCAACCAGGAACTCGAGGCGTTCAGCTACTCGGTCTCCCATGATTTGCGTGCCCCGCTCAGGGCGATCGACGGCTTCAGCCGCATTCTGCTCACCGACTACGCCGACCGGCTCGACGAGACAGGGCGCGATCGTCTCGGCCGAGTGCGCCGGGCCGCCCAGCACATGGGCACGCTCATCGACGATCTGCTCAAGCTGTCGCGCGTCACCCGTACTGAACTCAAGCTCGATCAGGTGGACCTGAGCGCATTGGCCAGCGAGGTTGCCGATGACCTGCGCAAGCAGGTGCCAGACCGCAATGTGCAATTCGACATCGCCCCCGATCTTCTCACGCATGGCGACAAGGGTTTGCTGCGCATCGCCCTCGACAACCTGCTCGGCAATGCCTGGAAATTCACCGGAGGCCGTGACGACGCCCGGATCGGGATGGAACTCTCACCCAATCGGAGCAGCCGAACCTATGTCATCAGCGACAACGGTGCAGGGTTCGACATGGCTTATGCCAATAAGCTGTTTGGTGTATTCCAGCGCCTGCACGATACAAGCGAATTCCCTGGGACGGGCATCGGGCTCGCCACTGTGCAACGGATCATTCACAAGCACGGAGGCAGGATATGGGCCGAAAGCGAGGTCGGAAAAGGGACGCGATTTTATTTCACCCTGGAACCGGAGATGTCATCGTGAGCGATAAAAGCATACTTCTAGTGGAAGACAATCCGGACGACGCAGCCTTGACCGTCCATGCCCTGGAAACCAACAATATCGGCAACCGGCTTATCCTCGCGCGCGACGGCGTGGAAGCGCTCGATTACCTGTTCTGCACCGGGGCCTATGCCGGAAGGGATCCGAACGACCATCCTTCCGTGGTGTTGCTGGACCTCAAACTCCCCAAAATAGATGGCCTGGAAGTGCTGCGCCGTGTCCGTGCCACCGAGACTACGCGCCTGCAACCTGTGGTGATCCTGACGTCCTCGAACGAAGAGGAAGACCGGATCAAGGGGTATGCATTGGGTGCCAACAGCTATGTGCGCAAACCGGTGGATTTCGATGACTTTGTCCGAGCGGCAGGTCAACTCGGTCTTTATTGGCTCCTGCTCAATCAAGCGCCGCCCAACGTCAATTAGGCGTCCGCCAGTGCGTCATAAATCGAGGGTCGAGCATGAGTGAAACGACAGGCAAGACGAGGCTACGCGCGCTGATCGTGGAAGATTCCGAAGACGATGCGTTGCTGTTGGTGGAGCATTTGCAACACGCGAACTTTAGTCTCGAGTGGCAACGCCTGGAAACCGAACAGGCACTGCTGAAAGCGCTCGAGCAGAGTTGGGATATCGTGTTCTCGGACTACTCGATGCCCTACTTCAGCGGCTCGCGGGCACTCGAGGTCATCAAGCACCACGATCCCGATATCCCTTTCATTTTCGTTTCTGGCACGATCGGAGAAGATACAGCGGTTGTTGGCATGCGGGCGGGTGCTCAGGACTATGTCATGAAAGGCAACCTGACACGCCTCGTTCCTGCAATACACAGGGAACTTTATGATGCAAAGATGCGCCGCGAACGCCGCACCGCAGAACAGGCCGTACGCAGGCTTTCCATGGTGGTGGAGCAGGCGGCCGACAGTGTCTTTATCACCGACCCGCAAGGAAAAATTCAATACGTCAATCCGGCTTTCGAACGGCTCACGGGTTTCACCGCGAAAGAAGCGATCGGTGACACGCCAGCGCTGATCAAATCAGGACACCATGACGAGGCCTTTTTCCGGAACCTGTGGGACACCATTCTCGCGGGCGGCGTGTTCCGGGAAACGCTCGTCAACCGCCGCAAGGACGGCGCCCTGTTCTACGAGGAGCAAACCATCGCGCCCCTGTTCGACAGCGCCATGCGGATATCGAGCTTCGTGTCGACGGGACGGGACATTACCGACAGGGTACGATCGGAAGAAAAGCGGACTCAGCTGCTGGAAATTCTGGAAGCCACGACGGATTTCGTCGCAATCATGGATGGCGACGGCCGTCTGCGCTATCTAAATCGGGCCGGCCGGGCCATGTTGGGCCTGTCGAATGATGAAGACCTGAGTGCCCGATATATTGCCGACTGCCACCCCGAATGGGCCACGCAACGGATTCTTATGGAGGCGTTCCCCAAAGCACGACGCGACGGCGTATGGCATGGAGAAAGCGTTGTGAATGGAACGGGCGGACGGGAGATCGCCGTCTCCCAGGTCGTGCTCGCCCATGGCGGCGCAAACGGCGCATCAGAATTCTTCTCCACCATCGCCCGCGATATCAGCGAACGCAAACACTTCGAGCACGAGCTTAAACGCCAGGCGACCCACGACGCCTTGACCGAGCTCCCCAACCGGTTGTTGCTCGAAGAACATCTTTCGAGTGAGCTTGCACGTGCCCGGCGCGGCCGCTTTCTGGCCGCGGTGCTTTTTCTCGATATCGACAATTTCAAGCGCATCAACGACAGCCTGGGCCATGCCGCCGGCGATGCGCTGCTGCGTGAAGTGGCGCGGCGGCTCAGGGAATGCGTACGCCCGAACGATGTCGTGGCCCGTTACGGCGGAGATGAGTTCACGATTCTGATCGGCGACCTGACCCATTCCGATAGCATCCTGGCCATCCTTCACAAATTGCGCGAGGCGTTCGAGACCGCGATCTTCATCGCAGGGCAGGATGTGTATGCTGCTTTCAGCATGGGCGTTTCCGTCTACCCCCATGACGGCAGCGATCCCGAAACGCTTCTGAAGAATGCGGATGCGGCGATGTATCGGGCCAAGGAAAACGGGCGTAACCAATATCAATTTTATGCACCGGAAATGAACGCGCGGGGGGAGGAATTGCTGGCACTGGAAACGGATCTCCGGCGTGCCCTCGATCGCAAGGAATTTGTGCTCTACTATCAGCCCCAGCTGGATCTTCGCAATAAGGGAATTGCCGGAATGGAGGCGCTGATACGCTGGCAACACCCTGTGCATGGACTCGTATCACCCGACGATTTCATTCCTTTGCTGGAAGAAACCGGTTTGATCGTACCCGTTGGAGAATGGGCGCTGCGTAGCGCCTGCACGCAATACCGGGAATTCAACAAAGCGGGCCTCGCACCGCTGCGGATATCGGTCAATGTCTCGGCCCGGCAATTCAGGGAGCGGGCTCTTCTGGACCGCGTTCAGCAGGCTATTCGCGACGAAGGGATACCCCCGCATCATCTTGAACTCGAGATTACCGAAACTACGGCCATGCATGACGTGCAGGTCACGAGCGAAATCCTGGGTGCCCTCGATGCGCTGGGCGTGCGCCTCGCCATCGACGACTTTGGAACGGGCTACTCCTCCCTGGCCTATTTGAAACGTTTCCCGCTTGATGTCCTGAAAATAGACCGCGCCTTCATTCCGGATTCCCCGCATAACGGAAACGTCGGGGCAATCGCAGAGGCAAGCATTTCGCTTGGCCACAAACTGGGACTCGAGGTGATTGCGGAAGGGGTCGAGACCATGGAACAGGTAGCGTTTCTGCGGACGCACGAATGCGACATTCTTCAGGGTTACTGTTTCAGCCATCCCAAGCCGGTAGGCCAAGTAGCGCAGTTCATCATGGGCTATCCTCTGTCGCAATTGCCGGGGTTGTAGCCACGACGGACAATCCCTGTTTCCAGTCCTGGCCATGGCGCGGGCCAGGTATTCACGACGCGCCCACCACCCGATGGAGACAACCACCCATGTGCCACCTGCCCAAATCCCTGCATGCCTGGGGAACCCCCGAATTCAAGGATGTCCTCAAGCGGGAAATCGAACAGCTGGATGCCGGGCAACTCCCGTTGCAACAGGGATTGTCGTCCAGCAGTTATGTAACGGATCGGCCTTTCCAGGCGATGATCATCAGCATGAGCGAGGAAGCCGGCCTGATCCGCGCCAAGTCAGGAATCTTCTACACCGGCGTGATTGCCGGCTGCAGTTGCGCGGACGATCCCACGCCCGTCGACGAACAGACCGAATACTGCGTGCTGCAGTTCGACATCGACCGCGTCACCGCCGAAACCAAGGTCACCCTGCTGGCTGAATAGACAGACCCGCACGCACGGGGCATTTATCAGGGGAGACGCAGACAGAAAACCGCACCGGGGTCGTTGTAGAGCCGCAGCTCGCCTAAACGTCCGCGGTTGTCATGGCTCTGCGCGATCAGCCTGGCAAACTGCAAGCCCAGACCGGTTCCGGTGGTGGGGTATGCGCCGCCATCGGCCAGGCCCCCCAGAATGTGCTCGGGGTAGCCCGGCGAATCGTCGCGGACGCTCAAGACCAGACAGCCGGCCTCCACGTCCGCCTCGATCCGGATGGTCGAGCGCGCATAGACAAGTGCATTATGGATGGCGTTGATCAGGGCCATTTCAATCAGATCGCGATCGAAGAACCAGAGCGCGGGGAGGTCCTCTGCAATAGCCACCTCGATACGAAAACGGCCGCGTGCCAGTGCGTTCGCCCTGGCCTCGATCTGTTGCAGCAGATCGTGCGGCGAATAGGCATCGAGGATCAGATGAATCTGCTGGTTTTCCGCCTTGTAGATCAGCAGCGCCTGATGCAGCCGGTCGACCACCCCTTCGCACAACTGCCTTGCAGCGACGACTGCGACATCGTGCTCGGTTTCGCCCTGCAGCGGAATGCGTTCGAGCGTCATCGACAGCACACCCAGACTGTTCTTCAGTTCGTGGATCAGCGCGGCATAAAGATCGGTGCCGTCGAATTTCATCGGGCGGCCTTTCTTTGAATGCCGAAGCGGTTCTCCACGTCCCTCAGGTGCAGGCGCAGCCCCGCAATGCGGGGGTGACCGGGGGCCTGGCGTTCCGCTTCTCCGAGCTGAGCCCGGGCGGTCTCGATCATGGCCTCGTCCATGCCGATCTGGTCGATGTATTTGAGGATCACCCACACGGCATTCATGAGGATGCGCGGGTTGTAGGGCGCTTCGCGGCAGGCCGTCAGCAATTTCTCCACGGCGGTTCCATAGTCGCCACGCTGTGCCAGTACCACCCCTTCATTGTTGAGCGTACGCACGTCGCTGGTAGCGGAGGCCAGCACGCTGGCGCCGGCATCCGCCCGCCCGGCTTCGTCGTAGAGCCGCTTCGCCTTGGCCAGCAGCGCCTCGCTGTCATGCGCATTGCGCGCCACCTCGGCGACGACGGCATCCGCCTCGTCGTGGCGGCCGCTGGCCATGCAAACGCCAGCCAGATCCAGCATGAGCTGCGCATCCCCGCGCGTTCCGCCGGCGCGCAGGCCTGCCGCCTCGTCAAGCGCCTTGGCGGCCTCCGAGAGATTGCCGGTCCGGGTATGCGCCATGCCCTGCGTGACCGCCATCACAAGCTGCCCTTCCGGGCTCGCCTGCAACGTGCTTTTGTTCTTTTTCAGCGTATCGGAAACCGCCTGGAGATCGCCCTGCTCCAGTTGCACCCTGCACAGATTGCCGAAATCGGTCGGCGTGATGAAAATGGAATGGCGTCCCTTCTCCAGCACGTTGTCGAATGCCGTGCGCGCGGCGTCGAGATCGCCGTTGCCGTAGGCAACCTCTCCCAGCTTCTGCTGCCGGCGCACCGTTTTGGCCGAAATGGCCACGCCTTTTTCCAGGGCTGCCTGCGCAGCCGCTACATCCTTTTTCTCCAGGCAGACTTCCGAGAGCAGGTCATAGGCGGCAACCATCTCCGGTGCGTGTTCCAGCACGTCGCGCAGTTCCTCCTCGGCCGCCTCCACTTTCTTTTGCAGGTGCAAAGACCGCGCAAGGCCCAGACGTGCCCAGGGTATGGCACGCATCGTGACCACCTGCTGGTACAAGGCCTCGGCCTCCTCGAAACGGCCGAGCGCAACCAGCAGCTCGCCCTTGAAGCGCAGGGCATCCACCGCATACTTCGGCTTGTTGCGAATGAGCGCATCGCAGGCAGCGATCGAGGCTTCCAGATCCTGCACCTGAAAACTCCAGTAGACGTCCCGGAATGCCCGCTTGCG
The DNA here is from genome assembly GCA_016195805.1 of Hydrogenophilales bacterium. Lineage (GTDB taxonomy): Bacteria > Pseudomonadota > Gammaproteobacteria > Burkholderiales > Thiobacillaceae > Thiobacillus. The sequence goes on along the minus strand of JACPYT010000002.1, from coordinate 288,947 downwards.
CAGCAGGATGCTCGTGAGCCGGCTGCGCAGAAGCTCCGCGCTGAAGGGCTTGATCATGTAGTCGTCCGGCGCCAGTTCGGCCGTGGCGACCACCTTCTCGTAAAAGGACTCTGCCGTGACCATCATGAAGACGGTCTCCAGCGAGATCAGGTTGCTGTGACGCAATTCCTCCAGCAATTGCTGACCATCGCGCCCTTCGCCCAGATTGAAATCGCTCAGGATGAAATCGTAGGATCTGTTTTTGATCTGGAAGATCGCTTCGGCGGCATTGGCCACCATCTGGATTTTGGTGATGCCGAAGTTGGCAAGGGTCAGGCGCAGGGCATTGCGCATGCCCGGGGAATCGTCCACCACCAGCGCACGCAAGGCGCCGTAGTCGATGAAGGCATCGCTTTCCCGGGTTGACGGCAGGCTCATGCCTGAGCCCTCCAGTATGAAGAATCGGCTTTGCTCACCGGGCCTCCCATCCAACTGTGTGTATCAGGGAATAACGACGATTTTTCGCTTAACTGAAGCGTGCGAGGCCCCGCAGCGGCTACGCGGTGGGCTTTATCCCGGATGCGGCGGCAGAGATGTCCAGTTCTTCCCCAAACGGCCTGCTCGGATACTGGAAGGCCACCGGCCCATCCGGCTCTGCGTGGACGAATTGATGGACGAAAGGGTCGGTCGAGTCGCCCATTGCAGAAGCCTCCCCTTCAGCCACGACCACACCGTCATGGATGAAATAGACGTAGTCGGCCACTTTCAGCGATTCCGAGACGTCGTAGGTCACCACGATCGAGGTCAGGCCGAGCGCATCGTTGAGCCGGCGGATCAGGTTGGCGATGGTGTTGAGCGAGATCGGGTCGAGGCCGGCGAAAGGCTCGTCGTACATGATCAGCCTGGGATCGAGCGCGATCGCCCGGGCCAGTGCCACTCGGCGTTCCATGCCACCCGACAGTTCGCTGGTTCGCAGGGCGTGGGCACCGCGCAGGCCGACTGCATGCAATTTCATCAGCACCAGGTCGTGGATGACGTCTTCCGGCAGGTCGGTGTGCTCGCGCATCGGATAGGCGATGTTGTCGAACACGGACAGGTCGCTGAACAGCCCGCTGACCTGGAACATCATCCCCATCTTTCGCCGCATGGCGTAGAGCGCGTCGTTGTCCAGTTCGTGCACCACCTGCCCGTCGAATTTCACCTGGCCGCGCGCCGGCCGCAACTGGCCGCCGACGTGGCGCAGCAGGGTGGTCTTGCCGCAGCCGCTGACGCCGAGGATGGCGACGACCTTGCCGCGTGGGATGGACAGGTTGATACCCCTGAGCACGGAGCGGTCGCCGTAGGCGAAATGCAGGTCACGGATCTCGACCAGGCTGTCGGTCATCTCAGACGCTCTCCAGCAGGGATTCCGGCGCTTCCAGCGCCGTCTTCACCGCAACCAGGAACTGCACCGCGTCACGCCCGTCGATCAGGCGGTGGTCGTAAGTGAGCGCCAGATACATCATCGGACGGATCACGACCTGGCCATTTTCCGCCACTGGGCGCTCCTGGATCGTGTGCATGCCGAGGATCGCCGACTGCGGCGGGTTGAGGATGGGCGTGGAAAGCAGCGAACCGAACACGCCGCCGTTGGTGATGGAGAAGGTGCCGCCCGCGAGATCCTCGAGCGTGAGCTTCGCCTCGCGCGCGCGGCGGGCGAAGTCGGCAATGGCCGCTTCGATTTCGGCGGACGACAGGGCTTGCGCGCGGCGCAGGATCGGCACCACCAGCCCGCGCGGACTGGAGATCGCGATACCGATGTCGGCGTCGCCCTGCCACACGATGTCGTTGCCGTCGATGGCGGCATTGACGACGGGGAACTGCTGCAGCGCCTGGCACACCGCCCGCACGAAGAAGGACATATAGCCGAGCTTGACGCCATGCCTGACCTCGAAGTCGGCCTTGAAACGCTGACGCAGTTCGTTCACCGGCTGCATGTTCACCTCGTTGAAGGTGGTGAGCATGGCGGCGGTATGCTGCGCCGCGACCAGACGTTCGGCCACGCGACTGCGCAGGCGCGACATCGGCTCGCGGCGGCTTTCGCCTGACGGGATGACGGGTGCTGCGGCCGGCGCAGTGGGCAAGGCCACGCTGGCTTGCGTCGGCGCAGGCATGGATGCTACAGGCGGCGCGAGGGGTGCTGAGGCAACCGGCTGCACCGGCTTCTCGGCAGGTGTCGGAACAACATCGTGCTCGCCGGTCTCGATCACCGCCACCACCTCGGCGGCCTTGACCACGGCGCCTTCGGGCTGGCGCAGTTCGACCAGCGTGCCGGATGCCGGCGCAGGAATTTCCAGGATCACCTTGTCGGTTTCCAGATCGACCAGCGTTTCGTCGCGCGCCACGGCCTCGCCGACCTGCTTGCGCCACGGCAGCAGGGTGCCGCTGGCAACCGAGTCGGACAGGGACGGTATACGCACCTCAAGCTTCATAGGGGGTCTCCAGCGCGTCGCCGATCAGCGCTTCCAGTTCAGCCCGATGGCGGGACACGTAGCCCGATGCCGGCGCAGCCGCCGCGGGCCGCCCAGCGTAGTGGAAGCGGCGCCCGCCGGGCGCGCAGTGATTGAGGTGATGCAGGGTCTGATACCACGCGCCCTGGTTCATCGGTTCTTCCTGCGCCCAGACGAAGGTGCCGGCCAGCGGATAGGCGTTCAGCACGGCGCAGAACGCTGCCTCGGGGAAGGGATAAAGCTGTTCCACCCGCACCAGCGCAATGTCGTCCAACCCGCGCGCCGCCCGGGCCGCCTCGAGATCGAACCACACGCGCCCGCTGCACGCCACCACGCGTTTCGCCTGGCGCGGTGCGCGCGGATCATCGATGACCGGCAGGAACGTCCCGCTGCTCAGATCCGCCAGCGACGACGTGGAGACAGGGTGACGCAGCAGGCTCTTGGGGCTCATGATCACCAGCGGTTTTCTGAGCGGTCGCACGAGTTGCCGCCGCAGCAGATGGAACATCTGTGCCGGCAGGGTCGGCACGCAGACCTGGATGTTCTCCTGTGCGCACAATTGCAGATAGCGTTCGAGGCGTGCCGACGAATGCTCCGGCCCCTGCCCTTCGAGGCCATGCGGCAACATGAGCGTCAGGCCGCACAGGCGCCCCCATTTGGCTTCGCCGCTGGTGATGAACTGGTCGATCACCACCTGCGCGCCGTTGGCGAAATCGCCGAACTGCGCCTCCCACACCACCAGCGTGTCGGGATCGGCGGTGGCGTAGCCGTACTCGAACGCCAGCACGGCCTCTTCCGACAGCAGCGAATCGATGATGTTGAAATCGCCCTGCCGGTCGTGAATGTGTTCGAGCGGTACATACACGCCGCTCTGACGGCGTTCGCGCTTCTGGTCATGCCACACTGCGTGGCGATGGAAGAAGGTGCCGCGCGCCGAATCCTGCCCCGATACCCGCACGTTGTAGCCGGCGTCGAGCAGGCTGGCGTAGGCCAGGGTCTCGGCATAGCCCCAGTCCACCGGCAGTTCGCCAGCCCGCATCTTGCGGCGGTCGTCCAGCACTTTCTGCACCCGTGAATGCAGCTCGATTTCGTGTTGCAGCGTGGTAATGCGCTCGCCCAGGAAATCCAGCCGGCTGGCCGATACCGCAGTCGACACCTCGCTGGAGGCGCCGTGTTTGAAGCGCCCCCAGTCCATGCCATAGGTTGCCTTGAAATCGGACAGGATCGGCGAACTCAGCGATTCGCCATGTTCCAGCCGTTCGCGGCACACATCCACCAGGTCGTCGACCTGCGCCTGGGACAGCACGCCTTCGTCGACCAGCCGCTGGGCATACAGCATGCGCGTGCTGGGATGGGCCTGGATGCGTCGATACATCAGCGGCTGGGTGGCAAGCGGCTCGTCCTGCTCGTTGTGGCCGTGGCGACGGTAGCAGACCAGGTCGATGAAACAGTTCTTGTGGAAGGTATAGCGGTAGTCCACCGCGGTCTGCACGGCGAAGGCCACCGCTTCGGGGTCGTCGCCGTTGACGTGCAGCACCGGCGCCTCGACCATCTTGGCCACGTCGGTGCAGTACAGGGTCGAGCGTACGTCGCGTGGGTCGGAGGTGGTGAAGCCGATCTGGTTGTTGATGACGATGTGGATCGCGCCGCCGTTCCTGAAGCCACGCGTCTGCGACATGTTGAGGCTTTCCATCACCACGCCCTGTCCCGACAGCGCGGCGTCGCCGTGCAGGATCACCGGCACCACTTCGTAACCGAGCACGTCGCCACGACGGTCCTGACGTGCCCGCACCGAGCCGCGCACCACCGGATGCACGATTTCGAGATGCGAAGGGTTGAATGCCAGCGCCAGGTGCACCGGACCATACGGCGTGGCGATGTCGGAGGAAAAGCCCTGGTGGTATTTGACGTCGCCCGACAGCGGCGAATCCGGATAGCCGTTGCGCGGTTCTTCGTACAGGCTTTCCAGCGAGCACCCCATGATGTTGGCCAGCACGTTGATGCGTCCGCGATGCGCCATCCCCATCACGATTTCCTTGGCGCCATGGCGCGCGCAACGCGCAATCACCTGGTCGAGCAGCGGAATCAGGCTCTCGCCGCCTTCGAGCGAGAAACGTTTCTGGCCGACGTGTTGGGTGTGGAGGAATTTTTCCAGCGTCTCGGCGTCGGTCAGCCGCTTCAGCAGCTGTTTCTTCAGGTCCGCTGACACCCCGAATCGCCCCTGGGCCGACTCGATGCGCTCCTGCAGCCAGCGTTTGCGGGCCACATCGGTGATGTGCATGTATTCGGCGCCGACATGGCCACAATAGGCGTTGTTCAGGCGCTGCAGGATATCGGCCAGCGTGGTGCGCTCCACGCCGAACAACGAGCCGGTCTCGAATTCACGCGTCAGGTCGGCCTCGGTCAGGCCATAGTGCGCAGGGTCAAGCTCAGGCGTCGGCGGCGGTTCGAAACGCCGCAGGGGATCCAGGTCGGCCTGCCGCACGCCCAGATAGCGATAGGCGTTGATCAGCCGCAGCACGGCAACCTGCGCGGCATCCGACCCGGCCGCCGCACCCGGCAGTGGCTGTGTCAGCCACGGCGCCAGCGCGTCGTCGCCGAACTGTTCCAGATACGCCGCATTGCCGGCATACAACGGCGAAGTCAGATGCCAGTCGGGTGCGCTCATGGCCGATCGATTCCTGGCGTCCCGCTAGGCCTTGCGCTGTTCGATCGGAACGAATTCGCGCCGTGCCGACCCGGTGTAGAGCTGGCGCGGGCGGCCGATCTTGTGCGCCGGGTCGGACAGCATTTCGTGCCACTGCGCAACCCAGCCGGCGGTACGCGCCATGGCGAACAGCGCGGTGAACATGCTGGTGGGGATGCCCAGGGCACGGAAGATGATGCCGGAATAGAAATCGACGTTGGGGTAGAGCTTCCTGGCGATGAAGTACTCGTCTTCCAGTGCGATGCGTTCGAGCTCGAGCGCGATCTTGAACTGCGGATCGTCACGCAGGTCGAGTTCGTCGAGCACTTCGTAGCAGGTCTGGCGGATGATCGCGGCGCGCGGGTCGACGTTCTTGTAGATGCGGTGGCCGAAACCCATCAGACGGAAGGGATCGGACTTGTCTTTCGCGCGGCGGATGAATTCCGGGATCTTGGAGACATGATCCATTTCCTCCAGCATCCGCAGCACCGCCTCGTTGGCGCCGCCATGCAGCGGTCCCCACAGCGAAGCCATGCCGCTGGCGATGCAGGCATAGGGATTGGCGCCGCTGGAACCGGCCAGGCGAACGGTCGAGGTCGACGCGTTCTGCTCGTGATCGGCGTGCAGGATGAAAATCCGGTCGAGCGCGCGCGCCAGCACCGGATTGGGCTCGTAGGGCTCGCAGGGGCTGGAAAACATCATGTGCATGAAGTTCTCGGCATAACTCAGGCGGTTCTGCGGATAAACGAAGGGCTGGCCCTCGTTGAACTTGTAGGCCCAGGCTGCCACCGTCGGCACTTTCGCAATGAGGCGATGGGCGACGACCTCGCGATGCTGCGGATTGAAGTTGTCGAGGCCGCTGTGATAGAAGGCCGACATCGCCCCGGTCACGCCGATCATCACCGCCATCGGATGGGCGCTGCGGCGGAAGCCGCGGAACACGTTTTCCATCTGGTCGTGCAGCAGGGTGTGATGGCGGATCGACTGCTCGAATGCCGTCTTCTGCTCGGCCGTCGGCAGTTCCCCATGGAGCAGGAGGTAGCTGACTTCCATGTAGTCCGACTGGTAGGCCAGTTCATCGATCGGGTAGCCGCGGTAATACAGCAGGCCTTCGTCGCCGTCGATATAGGTGATGGCCGAGGTGCAGCTCGACGTGGCGGTAAAACCCGGATCGTGGGTGAAATAGCCGTGTGCGCCCAGTGCCCGGATGTCGATCACCGGCTTGCCATAGGTGCCCTGTTCGATGGGCAGTTCGATCGACGGGCTGCCATCGCTGAACGTGAGGGTGACGGTTTTTTTCATCGCGATTCCAAAATTATTGCAGCTCGATAATGCTGTAGGCGTTCGATAAGCGCTTCAAGGTCGCCGTCGCCCGCGGGCGACCTGCCATGCAGCCTGTCTACAATCTCCATGTCGGACAGGGTCAGGAGCCGCCCCAGCGCGGCTGTCTCGTGAGGTCGAAGTGTAGCGCGGTGCGCGGTCCAAAAGCCACCCAGCCAGAGATCGAGTTCAAGCAATCCGCGCCGGCAGCGCCAGGACAAGATGTCAGACACGCCGTTTCACCAGCAGCGACTTGATGCGCCCGATCGCCGCCGTCGGGTTCAGTCCCTTGGGGCAAGCCTCCACGCAGCTCATGATGCCGCGACAGCGATACAGCCGGTACGGATCCTCCAGGTTGTCGAGCCGCGCGGCCGTCGCCTCGTCACGGCTATCGGCGATGAAGCGGTACGCCTGCAATAGCCCGGCCGGACCGACGAAGGTGTCCGGATTCCACCAGAACGAAGGGCACGAGGTCGTGCAGCAGGCGCACAGGATGCACTCGTAGGCGCCGTCGAGCAGCGCACGGTCAGCCGGGCTCTGCAGGCGCTCGACCTCGGGCTCGGGCGCGTCGTTGACGAGCCAGGGTTTGATCGAACGGTACTGCTTGTAGAACGGTTCCATGTCGACGATGAGGTCACGGATCACCGGCAGCCCCGGCAGCGGCCGCACCTCGATCGGCTCCTTCAGCTCGGGCAAGGGCGTGATGCACGCCAGCCTGTTTTTTCCGTTCACGTTCACCGCGTCCGACCCGCATACGCCTTCACGGCAGGAACGGCGCAAGGACAGCGTCTCGTCCTGCGCCTTGATCGCCAGCAGGGCATCGAGCAGCATCTTGCCGGCGGGGTCGATGTCGAGTTCGACGTCCTGCATGAAGGGCTTGGCGTCGGTCTCTGGGTTGTAGCGGTGGAGGCGGAATTTCATCAATATACCCTCTCCTTCGGCCGGATCGACTCCACCGTCAGCGGCTTCAGCCGCACCGGCTTGGCATCGACCTGGTCGCCCTCGCGCGAATACAGGGTGTGCTTCAGCCAGTGCTCGTCGTCGCGTTGCGGGAAATCCTCCCGCGTATGCGCACCACGGCTCTCGGTGCGGTTGAGCGCCGACACCAGCGTCGCCCGCGCCACCCCCATCAGATTCTCCAGTTCCAGCGCCTCGATGCGCGCGGTGTTGAACACGCGGCTGGTGTCCTGCAGACCGGCATGGGCCAGACGTGTTTCCAGTTCGCCCAGCTTTCCCAGTCCATCGCGCAGCACCGCATCGATGCGAAACACGCCGGCATGCGCCTGCATCACGCGCCTGAGGTCGTCGGTGATCGCTGCCACGCGTTCGCTGCCAGACTGCTCCCAGCGTGCCAGGCGCGCCAGGCTGGCCTCGGCCGCATGGTCGGGTAAGGGCCGCGCATAGGGGTTGTCGCGCAGATACTCCAGCATGTGCATGCCCGCGGCGCGGCCGAACACGACGAGGTCGAGCAGCGAGTTGCCGCCCAGACGGTTGGCGCCATGCACCGACACGCAGGCACATTCGCCGACGGCATACAGGCCCGGAACCGGTTCCTCGGGGCCGAAGCGCGCGGGGGCGACGACCTGGCCGTGCAGGTTGGTGGGGATGCCGCCCATCATGTAGTGCGCGGTGGGGGCAACCGGAATGGCTTTCTCGGCTGGGTCGACGCCGGCGAAGCGGATCGCCAGGTCGCGGATGCCGGGGAGTTTTTCGGCGATGGTTTTCTCGCCCAGATGGTCGAGCTTGAGATCGACATAGTCGCCGCGCGCTCCACAGCCGCGTCCCTCGGCGATTTCGATGGCAATGGCGCGCGCCACCACATCGCGCCCGGCGAGGTCTTTCGCGTGCGGCGCGTAGCGTTCCATGAAGCGCTCGCCGTTCCTGTTCAATAGGTAACCGCCTTCGCCGCGCACGCCCTCGGTGATGAGGCAACCCACGCCGGCGATGCCGGTGGGATGGAACTGCCAGAACTCCATGTCCTGCAACGGCAGCCCGGCACGCAGCACCATGCCGAGGCCGTCGCCGGTGTTGATCATGGCATTGCTGCTGTTCCAGAACACCCGCCCTGCCCCGCCGGTGGCGAGCAAGGTAGTGCGTGCCTCGATCAAGAGCGGCTCGCCGGTTTCGATGCTCATCGCGGTGACGCCGAGGCAGTAGCCTTCGGCATCGCGCAGCAGGTCGAGCGCGAAGTATTCGTCGAAGAACTGCGTGCGGTGCGCAATGTTCTGCTGGTACAGCGTATGCAGCAGCGCGTGACCGGTGCGGTCGGCAGCGGCGCAGGTGCGGGTGGCCTGGTCACCGCCGAAATTTTTCGATTGGCCGCCGAACGGCCGCTGGTAGATTTTCCCGTTGTCGAGACGCGAGAACGGCAGCCCCATGTGCTCCAATTCGTAGACCGCGCTGGCGGCCTCGCGGCACATGAACTCGATCGCGTCCTGATCGCCCAGCCAGTCGCCACCCTTGACCGTGTCGTACATGTGCCATTCCCAGCGGTCGTCGTCGACGTTGGCGAGCGCGGCGGTGATGCCGCCCTGCGCCGACACGGTGTGCGAGCGCGTCGGGAATACTTTCGACACCACCGCGACCTTGTAGTCCGAGCGCGCCAGCTGCAGCGCCGCGCGCAGGCCGGCACCGCCGCCACCGACAATCAGCGCATCGAAGCGGCGCGTGTTCATGCCGCGCTCCCCTGCGTTCCACCAAACACGATCACGGCGAGCCATGCCACGCTGCCTGCCAGGATGACGATCACGGTCAGATACATGGCGAGGCGCGCCCCGGTCGAATGGACGTAATCCATGAAGATGTCGCGCATCCCTACCCAGGCATGCAGCGCCAGTGCCGTCATCGTGAGCAGCAACATCACACGCACCCAAAGCGGCAAAAACAGCGCCTGCCAGCCGGAGAAATCGACCGGTAATGCTGCCAGGAAATGGATCATCAGTCCGGGCAAGGCCACCGCCAGCACCAGTGCGGTCGCGCGCTGCACCAGCCAGGTGCCGGTGCCGGTATGCGATCCAGTCGTCGACTTCACGCGAACAGTCTCCACGCGGCGATGAGCGCGACCAGACCGCCAGCCAGCAACACTGCGAGACTGCTCTGCCGGGCACGCTTCAGGTCCATGCCCCAGTGCGCATCAAGCGCCAGGTGCCGCAAGCCGGCCAAGACATGATGCGCAAATGCCCAGACCAGAAGCAGAACAAGCAGCCTGACCAGCGGGTGGACAAGCGTGTCCGCCATCCGCCGGAAACCGGCCTCGCCCGACAGCGACACCGACAGCGCCCATACCGCGAACGGCAAGGCCGCAAACAGCAGTGCACCCGACACCCGGTGCAGGATCGACACCCAGCCGGTGAGCGGCAGATGGATGCGCAGCAGATTCAGGTAGACGGGGCGCGCGATCGGTTTCACGGCACGGCGTGGGTCGGTCGGGTTAACGCCGCTTGGCGGGCGCCTTGGCCTTTTTCACCGCCCCTTTGGGCGTCTTCTTCAAGGCTGCCTTCGCCACGGCCTGCGGTACACGCTGGGCCAGGCGCGGATCGAACGGCTTGGGCAGGATGTAATCCGGGCCGAACTTGAGCTTCTTCAGCTGGTAGGCCTTCAGCACCGCCGCCGGCACCGGCTCGCGCGCGAGTCCGGCCAGCGCGTGCACCGCGGCGATCAGCATGGCCTGCGTGATCTCTTTCGCGCGCGCATCGAGCGCGCCGCGGAAGATGAAGGGAAAGCCCAGCACGTTGTTGACCTGATTGGGATAGTCGGAACGGCCGGTCGCCATGACCAGATCGCTGCGCGCCGCCATGGCCTTCTCGGGCAGGATTTCGGGATTGGGGTTGGCCAGCGCGAAGACCACCGGCTTGTCGGCCATGCGCTTCACCATCGCGGGGCTCACCAGGTTGGCACCGGAGACGCCGACAAACACATCGGCGCCGGTCATCGCTTCTTCCAGCGTGCGCAGTTTGGTCTGGCGCGCGTAGGCCTTCTTGAAGCTGTTGAGGTCGGTGCGCGCCTTGTGTACCACGCCCTTGGAATCGACCAGCAGGATGTTGCGCTTCTGCGCGCCCATCGCGACCAGCAGGTTCAGCGAGGCGATGCCCGCCGCGCCGGCGCCGAGACAGACGATCTTCGCGGTCTCGAGCGCCTTGCCCTGCACGTGCAGCGCGTTGATGAGGCCCGCGCAGATGATGGTGGCCGTGCCATGCTGGTCGTCGTGGAACACCGGGATGTCGAGCTTCTTCTTCAGCGCCGCCTCGATTTCGAAGCAGTGCGGCGCGGCGATGTCCTCGAGGTTGATGCCGCCGAAGGTGGGCGCGATCGCCTCCACTACCTTGATGAAGTCCTGCGGCGTTTTCGCGTTGACCTCGATGTCGAAAACGTCGATGCCGGCGAACTGCTTGAACAGCACGGCCTTGCCCTCCATCACCGGCTTGGCGGCGAGGGGACCGCGGTTGCCCAAGCCGAGGATCGCGGTGCCGTCGGTGATCACCGCGACCAGGTTGCCCTTGTTGGTGTAGTCGTATGCGGTTTTGGGATTCTTCGCAATTTCCAGAACCGGCTGCGCCACGCCAGGCGTGTAGGCCAGCGACAGGTCAGCCTGGGTCGAGCAGGGCTTGGATGATTCGACCGAGAGCTTGCCGGGTTTGGGCAGGCGGTGGTAGTCGAGGGCTTTTTTCTTGGCTGCGCTTTTTGTGAGGGGGGCTTGACTCATGGGAAGACGGACGAGCGGATTGAACAAGCCGCCATTATCGCGGATTCGGCGCCTATTGCAGCAGGAATCATGCCCCGCGCTGAGCCCAGGATCGGATGGATGCAAGACGCGGTGCGCAGGCAATGGTCGTTCGATTGCCAAGCACTGAACGCTGCAGGCGCCGATCCTGGACTCAACCCGAAGGACCGGCTGACGATACCGCGTCAGTCTTTCCAGATCTTGAGCTGGGCGCGCAGGCGCGCAACCGCCTGTGAATGCAGCTGACACACGCGCGATTCGGATACGCCGAGCACCGCGCCGATTTCCTTCAGGTTCATGTCCTGTTCGTAGTACATGCCCATCATGCTGCGCTCGCGCTCGGGCAGATGGTGGATCGCGGCGATCAGGCTGTCGCGGAACCCCTCATCCTCCAGTACGGCCAGCGGGTCGTTGCTGCCGTCGACCAGATAACGCTCCAGAAAGCTGGCGCTGTCTTCATCCGAGAAATCTTCGTAATAGAGCAACTGGGAGCATTTCACGTCGCCCAGCATGGATTGATACTGGTCGATCGGCATGCCCAGTTCGGCGGAAATTTCCTGTTCCGAAGGCGACTTGCCGTTGCGCTGCTCCAGCCGGTGGATGGCGGACTCGATCTGCCGCGACTTCTGCCGCACGTGACGCGGCAGCCAGTCGGCTTCGCGCAGCTCGTCGAGCATGGCGCCGCGGATACGCTGGGTGGCATAGGATTCGAACTGCGCGCCCTGGGTGCCGTCGAAGCGCCCCACCGCGTCCATCAGGCCGATCAGCCCGACCTGGATGAGGTCGTCGACTTCGACGCTGGCGGGCAGCCGCGCCATCATGTGATACGCGATGCGCTTGACCAGCGGCGCATACTTGGTGATCTGTTCGTCTTGCGACGAGAGTTTACCAGCCATGTTTCAGGTGTTTCCTGTCTTTATTTAACAAGCCCTCAGGCTCGTCTCCTCGTCCGCCATTCTAACGGCTAGCGCGGCAAATGCATCATCCTCGTTTGCCAGGCTGAAAATGGCATGTGCGAACCGCTGCTCTAGAAAACGGCAACTCGCAGCCCGGACATGATCGCAGGCAAGCCGGTCGCCCAGCAAGCCCACGCTGACTGTCCCCTTCAAACAAGCCAGCGTCTTGAGCAGCGCATAGGTTCGCAGCATCGGTTCGTCGGCATGCAGGTTCTTGTCTGCATGGCGGATCTCCATGAGCACCGTGTGCGCCGCCCCCGGCAGCAGCGCAAGCCCGCTCCCCCAGCCCACGTCGAATATCACATGGTCGTAGCCGTTCGCCACGGCAGACAAGGCCGGTTCATCCGCACGCACGCCAGGCGCATACCAGCCTGCGCCGTAGGCCAGCGGGAGTGTTTGAAGCTGCTCGCGCTGAAGCTGCTGCCTCCAGTCGAACAGGCTGCGCGCCGGGGCGTCGGCAAACAGCCGGCCCTGCATGTCGACCAGGAGGGGCGCCCGGCCAGCTTGGTGCAGTGCCTGCGCCAGGCTGGCCGCGGTGTCGGGTGAATCGGAAAAAACGTGGATGCAGCGCGCCGGTTGCCGGGCACTGTGGCGGCGCAACCCGGCGGCCTGGTCAGCCGCCATGCAGGACTTTTATGGCGTGGCGCTCCGCGCGTTCGGCCTCCACGCCTGCAAACAGCGGCCAGTCCTCGGCTTCCAGGGCATACGGGGTGGCGAGCTGCCCGCCTTTCAATGCGCGATCGACGAGATAGGCGGCGTTGGGGGTGTGGAGGTCTTCCGGCACGCGCTGCCCGCCTGCGATGTAGGCCAGCGGCAGGCGATGGCGGATCACGCTGTCGAGCGCCGCCCCCGGCTGCGGGGCTTCGTCGAGCTTGGTCAGAATGCTGGCAGCCGCACCTTCGCCGAAACGCAGCATCGCCTGTTCGATCGCCGCCCCTTGCTGGTTCGCAGCGATCACCGCAAGACGGCGTACACCCATCGCATCGAGTGCCTGTCCCTCGCGGGTACGCGGATCGGATGGGGCGAAGCCCGCGGTGTCGATCAGCACCAGTTTCCTGGTGGCGAGTTGCGGTAATAGCCGGGCCAGCCCGGCCTGGTCTTCGACCACATGCAGCGACACGCCAAGCAGCTCAGCATACACCGTCAGTTGTGCCGCAGCGCCGATCCGGTAGGCATCGGCGGCCACCAGCGCCACCTGGGCAGCACCATGGTCCTCGACGCCGCGTGCGGCGAGTTTGGCGAGCGTCGTGGTCTTGCCTGACCCGGTCGAGCCGACCAGCGCGTAGCGGCCGCCCCGGGCCAGCAGATCCGCCTCCCGTCCCTGCACCGGCAGGTTGCGTATCAGCACCTGCCGCAGCCAGCGCTGTGCGGCTTCGTTATCAAGCCCGCGCGGCAGGCGTGCGGCCAGGGTACGGGCGAGCGCGCTGCCAAAACCTGCCGCGAACAGGGTCTGCATCAACGCCACCCGGACGGGGTCGCGCCGACGCGCCGCGCCCCAGGCAAAGCCCGCCAGCTGGTTTTGCAGCAGGCCGCGCAGGCGCGACAATTCGGCCAGAATCCGCGAACTGCCGGCCGTTTCTGGCGCTTCGTTGACCGCCGGTACCGCCAGGTCGCCGTAGGCGCTGGCCAGGAGTTCGACGCCCTGCGGGTGCGGCCGGGTGGAGAGCACCACGGCGTCGTCGCCCAGTTCTCTGCGCACGCGCGCCAGACCTTCGCGCGCATTTGCCGCGACGAATACCCGCACGCTCATTCACGCTCTCCCATCATCAGTTCCGCACTCACCTGAACCATTTTATCGGCAGGCACCTCGGCATAGGCAATCACCGAAAGTCGCGGCAAGTTGCGCCGCAGCAGGCGCGAGAGGATGGCACGCAGGCCGGGAGAAGTCAGCAGTACGGGCGGATAGCCCGCGGCTTCCTGTTCGGCCACTGCGCGTTCCGCGGCGTCGTTCAATGCATCCAGCGTGGCAGGCGACAACAGCGCCTCGCCCTCGTCGCCCATCTCGTTCAGCAAATGGGTTTCGGTCGCTGCCGCCAAGCCGATCATATGCAGCAGGTTGCTGCCTTCGAACAGACGATCGACGATGCTGCGCCCCAGCGCCGCGCGCACGGTTTCCACCAGTTCATCGATGGCCTGGTTCTTCGGCGCGCGCGCCGCAAGCGTTTCGAACAGGGTGCGGGTGTCGCGGATCGAGACGTTTTCCGCAATCAACTGTTGCAGCACCGCCTGCACGCTGGTCAGCGGCAGGTGGCGCGGCGTCACATCCTCGACCAACCCCGGGTGGCTGCGCGCCAGGGTGTCGAGCAGCTGCTGCACTTCGGTGCGCCCCAGCAGTTCCGGCGCATGCTGGCGGAATACGGCCTCGACCTGGCGCGCGATCAGTTCGGCGGGCTCCAGCACCACAAAGCCGCGCAGTTCGGCCTCCTCCACCCGGCCGGCCTCGATCCATACCCCGGCCAGTCCGGTCAGCGGATCCAGCCCCGGTGCGCCATCGATGTGTCCGAGCACGTCGCCCATGTCGACCGCCAGCACCTGGCCGGTGGGCATCTCGCCGTGCGCTACGTCGACGCCCTTGAGCGTGATGCGATAGGTGTTCGGCTTGAGGTCGAGGTTGTCGCGTACGCGGATGAGTGGGACCACCAACCCCATATCGGTGGCAAACCGACGCCGCGCCTCGGTGATTCTGTTCAGCGCCGCGCCGCCCTGATTGCGGTCGACCAGCGGAATCAGCCGGTAGCCGACTTCGAGCGCCAGCACATCGACCGGCGGGATATCGTCCCAGGTAACGTCGGTCGGCGCGGTTTCGGCTTCGATCGGTTCGAGCGGTTCGACGTCGAACGCTGCCGTGCGCTGACGGCGCATCAACCAGAATCCCAGCCCGCCCAGCATGCCGGCGATGGTCAGAAACGCCAGATGCGGCGTTCCCGGAATCACGCCCAGCGCACCCAGCACCGCCGCGGCGACATACAGCGTTTGCGGCCGGCCGAAGATCTGCGTGGAAAACTCGCGCGACAGATCCTGCTCGCTCGATGCGCGGCTCACCACGATGCCTGCCGCGGTCGAGATGATCAGCGCGGGAATCTGCGTCACCAGTCCGTCGCCCACGGTCAGCAAGGCATAGCGCCCGAGCGCTTCGCCAACCCCCAGGTTGTGCTGCAGCAAACCCACCGCAATGCCGCCGATCAGGTTGACCACGAGGATGATCATGCCGGCGATGGCATCGCCGCGCACGAACTTGGAGGCACCGTCCATCGCGCCATAGAAATCCGCTTCGCGGCCGATCTCGCCGCGGCGCATCCGCGCCTCGCCTTCGTTGATGAAGCCGGCATTCAGGTCCGCATCGACGGCCAGTTGCTTGCCCGGCATCGAGTCGAGCGTGAAGCGGGCCGCCACCTCGGCAATGCGTCCGGCGCCCTTGGTGATGACGACGAAGTTGATGATGACCAGAATCAGGAACACCACGAAGCCGACCGCGATGTTGCCGCCGACCAGGAAATTGCCGAACGACTCGATCACCTTGCCTGCCGCCTCCGGCCCGGTGTGGCCCTGCATCAGGATGATGCGGGTGGACGCCACGTTGAGCGACAGACGCAGCAGCGTGGTCAGCAGCAGCACTGTGGGAAACACCGAGAAATCCAGCGGACGCCGCGCGTTCAGGCTCACCAGCAGCACGATCATCGCCAGTGCGATGTTGAGCGTGAACAGCACGTCGAGCATGAAGGTGGGGAGCGGCAGCACCATCATCGCCAGGATCAGCAGCACCAGCCCCGGCACCGCCAGCCGGTTCGCCGGCAGGCCCATCACCAGCACGCCCTGTGCGCTCACCCGATCACCTCGTCAACGCGCTGGCCGGCCCGCTGCTGGCGGCCGCGCAGCTGCGCCCGTACTTCGGGATGGACCTCGGATTCGCGCGCCTCGGCCAGCACTTCCTGCCAAGTCATCGCGTGGCGGCGCAAATAGCGCCACCAGCGCCAGCCAGCGTCGACCGCGGCGGCCAGCGTCAGCGCCGCCGCCAGCACCAGCACACCGCGTCCCACCCAGGCCGCCGTTGCGTCCAGCGCAACGCTCATATCGCTGCGGGTCAGGCCTTGCAGTTCCGGCCAGCCATTCGTCAGGACCCAGCCGACTGCAGCGGCGGCAAGTGCCAATTTCAATAGCATCAGTGATCCATCGAACAAGGAGTCGACAGAAAAAAGTCTGACAAAGGGCTTGAAAGGGTGGGCGCGCGTCAGATCAGCCTGGGCAAGCTGGGGCGCAAACACCCAGCCCGAAAGCAGGATAGGCGCCACCAGGGCAGCGGCGAAAATGACGGCCAGCACCGGCAGCACGGCCCACAATGCAGACCATACCGCCTCAATAAAAACCGGGGAAAGCGGCTGCGCTGCGTAAATGAAAGCCGCCTCGGTCAGCGTCTGCAAGGCATTGATCAGCCGCGGCGCCAGCCAGCCCAGCATACCCAGCGCCGACAGCAACACCGCCCACGCCGTGAGTTCTGCGGAACGCGGAACGTCCCCGGCGCTACGTGCCTGTTGCAGGCGCCGCGGACTTGCCGGTTCGGTACGGGAAAGTTCTGTCTCCTCGGCCATGCTCGTCTCGAATTTTGGAGCAGTCTAGCATGAGGCAGAGGCAGCTTTGCTCGCTCAATAAACCAGCAGCCTACCCGCTCGCAAACAGGCATCGCTTACGCGCTCTTCGTACAGCCTATCCCTTGCAGTCAGATACCCGATACGGGCATGGATTGCCCCAAGACTGAGGGCGAGTTCAGAAAGCATCACCTGGGTCTACACCCACAACGTACACCTCTCGTATCCCTCGCCAGAATGGATAAGCAAACATTATCAACTACATAAAATCGTAAAAATAGATTAATCTTGCGAAGGGTTTCCCGGCTGGCCATCCCGGAACAAGTCGGATGTCGAGCCTGTTTTGTGTCATCACAATAAATAAATCAAATTCACTCTGGAGGAGTTTTACATGCGCACTCAGCATCTCGCCGCAGCCATGGCTGCGGCACTGGTCCTGTCCACCCCCGCATCTGCCGGGTTTTTCGATTTCACCCTGAGGCCTTACCTCGGCGCCAGCCTGGGGCAATCCGACTCGGACATTTCCTGTCCCGCAGGCACCACGTGCGACGATAAGGATACTGCCTGGAAGGTATACGGCGGCCTGGAAGTGAATGAATACATTTCCATGGAAGCTGGCTATGTCGATTTAGGCAAAGTCGGGTACAGCGGTGCCAAGACCGGCTCAAGAGAAACCAAGGGAATGCTCCTTCAACTGGTCGGGACGTATGCACTCAATCCCAGCTTCACCCTGATTGGCCGGGGTGGAATGAATATCCTGGGTACCGATGTCAATGGCACGATCGCCGGCACCCCGAACAACAATTCCAGTGATACCGATGTCGTATGGTCATTGGGCCTGGGCGGGCAGTACAACTTCACCCAATCGGCAGGGCTCCGCGTGGAATGGGAACGCTATTTCAAAGCGGGCGGAAGAGCCGATAATGGCGGCACTGGCCAAGCGAACGTTGATCTGCTTTCCGCCGGCTTGGTCTACAAATTCTGACGCTTTCCCAGCGCAATACAGCGCAATGAAAAAGGGGGGCATCAGCCCCCTTCTTTCATGGCGCAGATATTCTACGAGCACAGCTGCCGTATCTTTCAACTCACCTCGTCGATCCACGCCATCTGGATCGCTTCGAGGATTTTCTCGCCCGAATGATTCGGATCGTCATCGAAATCGGGCAGTTCCATCACCCAGTTGTGCAGGTCGGTGAAGCGGATGGTGCGCGGGTCGATTTCGGGGTGGGCCTCGGCGAGTTCGATGGCGATGTCGAGGGAATCCGTCCACTTCATTTCAATGCCCTTCCTTGACCATGTTGATGGTGTATTTTGGAATTTCGATCACCAGATCGCTGCTGTTCACGCGCGCCTGGCACGACAGCCGCGATTGCGGCTCCAGTCCCCAAGCCTTGTCGAGCAGATCATCCTCT
Source organism: Hydrogenophilales bacterium (assembly GCA_016195805.1). GTDB lineage: Bacteria > Pseudomonadota > Gammaproteobacteria > Burkholderiales > Thiobacillaceae > Thiobacillus. The sequence continues at coordinate 270,802 of JACPYT010000002.1, read as the reverse complement.
TCTTCGGTTGACGCTGCCAGTGAATTGAAGCCTTCCCGCACGATGACATGGCAGGTGGTGCAGGCGCAGGATTTTTCGCAGGCGTGTTCGATCTCGACGCCGTTGGCAAGCAGGGTATCGCAGATGGTGTCACCTGGCTTGGCTTCGATCACGGCACCCTCGGGGCAGAGTTCGACATGGGGCAATACGATGAGTTGGGGCATGACTTTAGTCTATACGGCTGAGAAATACGCTCAAGCTGCCTGGGCGTGATGGCTGGGCAGTGCTTTTAACACACCATCCCAGAAAAGAATACGGGCATTGACCGCAGCCTCCGCAGCCGCTTCGGCTTCATGCCATTTGCCAGCGTCGTCAGCGCACAGGGCGGCAAGCAGACGTAACGACAACGGCGCATGGAAATCCTCGTCAAGATGGACGTGACGGTTGAGGTAATAGTGAAAGCTTGGCGCCTGTGCTTCGGTCACCGCCATGCGTGACAGGAAGGCGCGAAACATCGACGGGATGACGTGCTCGCGCCCAAGCGCCAGCGCAGCGGCCACGGCATGCGGCTTGCCGCTGTCGATGAAACCGAAGGTGGTACGGGTGAAGGCGGCGGACGGCGCCGGCACCAGGCCGGAAGCAAGCGCCGCGTCGATGCCCTGCTCGCCTGCCATCTGCACGAATCGTGCGGGGGAGTCGGCGTCAGCGCCGACTTCGCGCATGGCGGCGAGATACAGCATGAAGTGGCTGGTGAAGCCTTCCTGCCCCGGCAGTGCGATGTCGGTTTCCTCCTCCAGCACCAGTTCGTTGATGAAGCGCTGCACCGAGGCGTCGCGGCTCGGCGTCCACGGCCAGCGCGCGGGTGCGACTTCATGCTGCAGGTATTTGATCAGCGACATGAAGTCCCACACGGAATAGACGTGGTGCTGCATGAAGATGCGCAGGTCGTCAAGCGTCTGCACGGCCGCGTAGATCGGGTGGGCCTCGAGCCTCACCCGCAGGGATTCGATGAAATCGTCGTTCAGCATGATGGGGGCAGCCCGCTCAACCGAAGGTTTCCAGTTTTTGTCCGGCCATGGCACGCCGCACGTTCTGGTCCATGCGACGCTGGGCGAATTCGGTGGTGGCGGCATTCAGTGCTTCGATGCCGCGCTTGATGGCCAGGTGGTGATTAGGCTCGACATCGGGGCCCGCCATCAATTTTTCAAGGGCGGCGATGCCGACTTCGATCGCAGCGGTTTCGGCCGCATCGAGCAGTGCACCGTCTTCCGCCATCGCCGCGCGGGTGGCGGCGATCAGGCCCTGCGCGTCGACGATCTGCTCGTTCAGTGCACGCGCGTACATGTCGTCCTTGGCGTGGGTGAAGGCGTCCTTCAGCATGCGCGTGATGTCCTCGTCGCCGAGGCCGTACGAAGGTTTGACCTGCACGCTGGCCTCGACGCCGCTGCTCTGTTCGCGCGCCGACACCGACAGCAGGCCGTCGGCGTCGACCTGGAAGGTGACGCGGATGCGCGCTGCGCCCGCCACCATCGGCGGAATGCCGCGCAGTTCGAAGCGCGCCAGCGAGCGGCAGTCGGACGCGAGTTCGCGTTCGCCCTGCAACACGTGCACGCTCATCGCGGTCTGGCCATCCTTGAAGGTGGTGAAATCCTGCGCGCGTGCGGTGGGAATGGTGGTGTTGCGCGGGATGACCTTCTCGGTCAGGCCGCCCATGGTTTCGAGACCGAGCGACAGCGGGATCACGTCGAGCAGCAGCCAGTCGTCGCCGGCGCGGTTGCCTGCCAGCACGTCTGCCTGCATGGCGGCGCCCAGCGCGACGACCTTGTCTGGATCGAGATTGGTGAGCGGGGTCTGCCTGAAGAAGTCGGCCACGGCTTGGCGGATGCAGGGCATGCGGGTCGAACCACCCACCATGACAACGCCCTTTACCTCGTCCACGGCCAGCCCGGCGTCGCGCAGCGCCTTGCGGGTGGGCGCCAGCGTCTTACTGACCAGGCTGGCGGTCATGGTGTTGAAGGCAGACTGCGTCAGCGTCGCGTCCATCATTTCGCCGGTCGAGAGCACCGCGGTGACGCGCACCTCAGTATGTTCGGTCAAGGCTTCCTTGGCGTCGCGCGCCTTGGTCAACAGCAAGCGTGCATCGCCCGCCGACAGCGGCGCGAAGCGCCCCTGCTCGAGCATCCAGCAGAACACGCGCTGGTCGAAGTCGTCGCCGCCGAGCGCCGAGTCGCCGTTGGTGGCCAGGACTTCGAACACGCCCTTGGCCAGCTTCAGGATCGAGATATCGAAGGTGCCGCCACCGAGGTCGTATACCGCATAGACGCCTTCGGAGGCGTTGTCGAGACCGTAGGCGATGGCCGCCGCAGTCGGCTCATTCAGCAGGCGCAGCACGTTGAGTCCTGCGAGCTGTGCGGCATCCTTGGTGGCCTGGCGCTGGGCATCGTCGAAATAGGCCGGCACGGTAATCACCGCGCCGACGAGTTCCCCTCCCATCGCGGCTTCGGCACGCTGGCGCAGCACCTTCAGGATTTCGGCCGAGACCTCGACCGGGCTCTTCACGCCGGCAGCGGTTTTCAGCTGCACCATGCCGGGCGCATCGACAAAGCGATACGGCAGGCTGGCAATATCCTCGATGTCGGCAATCCCGCGGCCCATGAAGCGCTTCACCGAAACGATGGTGTTGTGGGGGTCGAGATTCTGCGCAGACTGGGCGGCATACCCCACCTCCACGTCGCCGCCGGCGTGATAACGCACGACCGAAGGTAGCAGCGAGTGCCCTGCCTCATCGTCCAGCACCATGGAGAGGCCGGAGCGCACCGTGGCCACCAGGGAATTGGTCGTACCCAGATCGATGCCGACCGCCAGCCGGTGCTGGTGCGGCGCGGTGGACATGCCGGGTTCGGATATCTGCAGCAGGGCCATGTCTTAACTTTCGAGTTCTTCGTACACGTCGCCGACTTCGGCGATGAGTTTGTCCATGAAACGCAGCTGGCGCACGGCTTCGGAGGCAGCTGGAAAATCGTGTGCGGTGTCGATCAGGGCGGCCAGTTGCGCCTCGATACGGCGATGTGCCGCACGCAAGTCGTCGGATAGGGCATCCAGCGCGCCCACGCTTCCGCCGGCGCGCACCTCGTCGATCGCCTCGCGCCATTCCATCTGTTGCATCAGGAAGGCTGGCGCCATTTTGGTGTTGCTGGCGTCGAGCGCATCGATCCCCTGCAGTTTCAGCAAGTAGACCCCGCGGTTCACCGGATGTTTAAGCGTCTGATACGCCTCGTTCACCTGCGTCGCCCACTGCATGGCCACCCGCTGCTCGGCTTCCGGTTGCGCCGCGAAGCGGTCCGGGTGGACCGTATTCTGCAACTCGCGGTAGGCTGCGTCGAGTTTCGCCCGATCCAGCGCATACGTCGCCGGCAGACCAAACAGTTCGAAATGGGTTTGGGTGAAATCCATGGCGGGTGAGGCGTTAGGCGTAAGGGGCGAGGCGCAGGGCAAGACGTTCCACCTCACCCCTCACCCTTTACCCTTCACCAAATGATCAGACGTTAAACGACTCGCCGCAGCCGCACTCGTTCTTCACATTCGGATTGTTGAACTTGAAGCCTTCGTTGAGGCCCTCACGGGCGTAGTCGAGCTCGGTGCCGTCAATGTAGGCCAGGCTCTTGGGATCGACGAACACGGTGACGCCATGGCTGCTGAACACCTCGTCGCCTTCCGGCACCTCATCGGCGAACTCCAGCTTGTACGCCATGCCGGAGCAGCCGGTGGTGCGCACGCCGAGACGGATGCCGACACCCTTGCCGCGTTTGGCGAGGTAGTTCGTGACATGTTGCGCTGCACGCTCGGACAGGGTCACCGCCATGGCTTACTCCAGACCTTTTTTCTGCTTGTAGTCGGCCACCGCGGCCTTGATCGCGTCTTCGGCGAGGATCGAGCAGTGGATCTTCACCGGCGGCAGCGCGAGTTCTTCGGCAATCGCGGTGTTCTTGATTTCCATCGCCTGGTCGAGCGTCTTGCCCTTGACCCATTCGGTCACCAGCGAGCTCGATGCGATCGCCGAGCCACAGCCGTAGGTCTTGAACTTGGCGTCTTCGATGCGGCCGTCGGCGCCGACTTTGATCTGCAGCTTCATCACGTCGCCGCAGGCGGGCGCGCCGACCATGCCGGTGCCGACGCCTTCGTCTTCCTTGGCGAAGGATCCGACGTTGCGGGGGTTTTCGTAATGGTCGAGTACTTTATCGCTGTAGGACATATTCGTTCTCCTTACTTCAAAATCAATGTGCAGCCCACTGCACGGTATTCAGGTCGATGCCTTCCTTGAACATTTCCCAGAGCGGGGAGAGTTCGCGCAGCTTGCCGATCTTCTCGTGCAGCAGCTTGATGGCGTAATCGACTTCCTCCTCGGTGGTGAAGCGGCCGATCGAGAAGCGAATCGAGCTGTGCGCCAGTTCGTCGCTGCGGCCCAGCGCGCGTAGCACGTAGGACGGCTCCAAACTGGCCGAGGTGCAGGCGGAGCCGCTGGATACCGCCAGATCCTTGATCGCCATGATCAGCGATTCGCCTTCGACGAAGTTGAAGCTGACGTTGAGGTTGTGCGGCACGCGCTGGTCCATGTCGCCGTTCAGGTGCACTTCCTCAATATCCTTCAGACCCGCATACAGGCGGTCGCGCAGCATGCGGATGCGCTCGTTCTCGGTCGCCATTTCTTCGCGGGCGATGCGGAAGGCTTCGCCCATGCCGACGATCTGGTGGGTGGCCAGCGTGCCCGAACGCATGCCGCGCTCGTGGCCACCGCCGTGCATCTGCGCTTCCAGGCGGATGCGCGGCTTGCGGCGCACGTACAGCGCGCCGATGCCCTTGGGGCCATAGGTCTTGTGGGCCGAGAACGACATCAGGTCAACCGGCAGCCTGGTCAGGTCGATCGGCATCTTGCCGGTGGCCTGCGCGGCGTCGACGTGGAAGATCACGCCCTTTTCGCGGCAGATCCTGCCGAGCGCGTCGAGGTCCTGGATCACGCCGATCTCATTGTTGACCGCCATCACCGAGGCCAGCACGGTGTCGGGGCGGATCGCGGCGCGGAATTCGTCGAGGTCGAGCAGGCCGTTTTCCTTGACGCTCAGGTAGGTGGCCTCGAAACCCTGGCGCTCCATTTCACGCACCGTGTCGAGTACGGCCTTGTGCTCGGTGCGCACGGTAATGATGTGCTTGCCCTTGGTAGCGGAATAGAAATGCCCCGCACCCTTGATGGCGAGGTTGTTCGATTCGGTGGCGCCGGAGGTGAAGACGATTTCCTTGGGATCAGCCCCAACCAGCGCGGCAATGTGGCCGCGCGCCTCTTCCACCGCTGCTTCGGCTTCCCAGCCATAGGGATGCGAACGCGATGCCGGGTTGCCGAAATGCTCGGTCAGGTAGGGGATCATCTTGGCCGCCACGCGGGGATCGACCGGGGTGGTAGCGGAGTAATCGAAATACAGAGTCTTCATTGTTTATTGCCCTTTTGAATCGTTCAAGCCACCAGCGAAACCTTCGACGCGCGGCGGTCCTGCAGTACCTTTTCCTTGCACTCGTCCTGCTTGGCCACCAGCGAGGCCAGCGTCACGTTGTCCAGATAATCGTAAATATGGGCGTTGAGGCCCATCCACAAGTCATGCGTCAGGCAACGGTGCTCGTCATGGCAGTTTTCCTTGCCGCCGCACTGGGTGGCGTCGATGGGTTCGTCCACCGCGCGGATGATGTCGGCCACGCTGACCTCGTCGAGCGCGCGTGCAAGGTAATAGCCGCCGCCCGGGCCGCGTACGCTTTCGACCAGTTCATGGCGGCGCAGGCGGCTGAACAACTGCTCCAGATACGACAGGGAAATGTCCTGGCGTTCGCTGATGCCGGCCAGCGTCACCGGATTCTTGCCGCCGCGCAGGGCCAGATCCAGCATGGCGGTGACTGCGAAGCGACCCTTTGTGGTCAATCTCATGACTCATTCTCCTGAAATTTCGCCCGAACTATAAAATTCCCGAGCATTTCAGTCAACTATTGCTTACCTTAGCAATTTAGTCAACTATTTTGTTCAGATAGTTCGGGTCGAAATCGTCCGGCTTGTCCTGCCCGGCCGGCATCTCGGCACCCAGTTTCTGCAACTGCGCCAGGATCAGATCCAGCCGGTGATCGATGTGGGCCGAGTGGTCGATCAGCCCGTGGATCGCCTTCACCACCGGATCATTCATGTCGGACGAAATCGCATAGGCCGAGAAGCCCAGTTTTTCGGCCTGCTGATTGCGCTGCTTTTCTGCCGCGCTGTCCAGAATGCGCGCGGGAATGCCCACCGCCGTTGCGTTGTCCGGCACGTCCTTCACGACCACGGCATTGGAGCCGACCCGCGCATTGGCGCCGATGGTGATCGGGCCGAGGATCTTGGCGCCCGCCCCCACCACCACGCCAGGCATCAGAGTGGGATGGCGCTTGCCCTTGTTCCACGAGGTGCCGCCCAGCGTGACGCCGTGATACAACGTACAGTCGTCGCCGATTTCCGCAGTCTCGCCCACGACCACGCCCATGCCGTGGTCGATGAACACGCGGCGGCCGATGGTGGCGCCGGGGTGAATCTCGATGCCGGTGAGCCAGCGACCAATGTGCGAGGTGAAGCGCGCCAGCCACTTCCATTCCATGCGCCACAGCTTGTGCGCGAGGCGGTGGATGACCATGGCGTGGAAGCCCGGGTAGGTGGTGACGACCTCGAAGGTCGAGCGTGCGGCCGGGTCACGGTCGAACACGACGGCGATGTCTTCCTTGAGTTGGCTGAAAAGGCTCATGGATCGAGAATGCTATTTCCCAGTAATTTAGTCAACTATTCCGCGTCGCGGTTCAGCATGCGCGAGGCGGCCTGCTTCGCTTCCTGCGCTGCGGTCAAAATCCCGCGCAGGATGTTCACCTCCTCCTTCGCCAGCCGGGTGCGGGCGAACAGCCGCCGCAATTTCAGCATCAGCTTGCCGGGCGAGCCAGGATTGAGGAATTCCAGTTCGGCCAGCGCGGTTTCCAGGTGGCCGTAGAACTTCTCCACCTCGTCTCCGGTCGCCGCGTCCATCTCCGGCTGCGGCCAGCTCGCATGGCCCAGCCAGGCCTGGCGGATTTCGTAGCCCAGCACCTGCACCGCAGCCGCCAGGTTGAGCGAGCTGTAGTCCGGATTGGCGGCGATCGTCACCAATCCCTGACACAGGCTCAGCTCCTCGTTCGACAGCCCGCTGGTTTCGTTGCCGAACACCAGCGCCACCGGGCCGACCGGCGCTTCGCTCAGCAGCCGCAGCGATGCTTCAGGCGGCGTCAGCACTTCCGACACGATGTCGCGCCGGCGCGCCGACACCCCCAGCGCCAGCGTGGTGTCGGCCAGCGCCTCGGCCAGCGACGTGCACACCCGTGCCTGCGCCAGCAGATCGGCCGCGCCCGAAGCCATGGCGTCGGCCTGGCTGTTGGGAAACACCGCGGGATCGACGAGAACAAGCTGCGACAGTCCCATCGTCTTCATCGCCCGCGCCGCCGCCCCGATATTGCCGGGGTGGCTGGTGCGCGTCAGCACGATGCGAATGTTGGCGAGAAGTTTCGGGTCGGCCGGCGTCATCAAGTTAACGTCATCAAGTAAAATAGCGGTTCGTTCTTTGAATCTGTAGCCAGACACCATGCATCCCATGCTCAATACGGCGGTGAAAGCCGCTCGCAAGGCGGGGGCGATCATCAATCGCGCCTCGCTCGACCTCGACCAGCTCACCGTGCGGAGCAAGCAGGATCGCGATTACGTCAGCGAAGTCGACCAGATGGCCGAACGCGCCATCATCGAAACCCTGCTCGACGCCTATCCAAATCACGGGATTTTAGCAGAGGAGTCCGGCACGGCCGATGCCAAGAATGGCGAGGACTACCAGTGGATCATCGATCCGCTCGACGGCACCACCAATTTCCTGCATGGCCTGCAGCAATATTCCGTTTCCATCGCGCTCAAGCACAAGGGCCAGATCACCCAGGCCGTGGTGTTCGATCCTGCGCGCAACGAACTCTTCACCGCCAGCCGCGGGCGCGGCGCCATGCTCAACGACCGCCGCATCCGCGCCAGCAAGCGCGCCAAGCTGAGTGAATGCCTGATCGGTACCGGATTCCCCTTCCGCGATTTCAGCTTTTCCGAGGCCTACATCAACATGTTCCGCGACATGATGCGCGCCACCTCAGGCCTGCGTCGCCCCGGCTCGGCCGCCCTCGACCTGTGCTACGTAGCCTGCGGCCGCTACGACGGTTTCTGGGAGATGCACCTGAAGCCCTGGGATCTCGCCGCCGGCAGCCTGATCGCGCAGGAATCCGGCGCGCTGGTGGGCAATTTCATGGGCGACGAAGGCTTTCTCGAATCCGGCAACATCGTCGCCGCCACGCCAAAGATCTTCGGGCAGATGCTGCAGGTCATCGCGCCCCACCTGCCGCCCGAACTGAAAGTCTGATCCAAACCAGCAGTCACCCATGTCCATCGCCAAGGAGCCCACTGCCCACACGCCGATGATGCAGCAGTACCTGGGCATCAAGGCACAGCATCCCGACATGCTGCTGTTCTACCGCATGGGCGATTTCTACGAGTTGTTCTACGACGACGCCGAAAAGGCCGCGCGGCTGCTGAACATCACGCTCACCACGCGCGGCGCCTCCGCCGGCGCGCCAATCAAGATGGCCGGGGTGCCGTATCACAGCGCCGAGCAATACCTGGCACGGCTGCTCAAGCTGGGCGAATCGGTGGTGATCGCCGAACAGGTGGGCGATCCCGCCACCAGCAAGGGCCCGGTCGAGCGGCAGGTATCGCGCATCGTCACGCCCGGCACACTGACCGACTCGGGCCTGCTGGACGCGACCCGCGATACGCTGATTCTGGCGGTCGCCCCCGGCACCGAAACGCTCGGCGTCGCGTGGCTGAACCTCGCTGCCGGGCGTTTCCAGATCACCGAAATCAACGCCACCACCCTGCCCGCCCTGCTGGCACGGGTACGGCCAGCGGAAATCCTGGCACCGGACGACTTCGCGCTTGAGGGCACGACGTGTGCGGTACGCCGGCTGGCACCCTGGCAATTCGATACCGGCGGCGCGCAGACCCGATTGGCTCAGCAATTCGGCAGCCGCGACCTCGCCGGCTTCGGCGTCGCCGACCTGCCGCGGGCGCTCGCTGCAGCGGGCACCCTGCTCGACTACATCCAGACCACCCAGCGCACCGCACTGCCGCATATCCAGTCGATTCGCGCGGAGCGCGACAGCGACTTCGTGCAGCTCGACGCCGCCACCCGGCGCAATCTCGAACTCACCGAGACGCTGCGCGGCGAAGCGGCACCGACGCTGCTGTCGGTACTCGACACCACCGCCACCGGCATGGGGACACGCCTGCTCCGGCACTGGCTGCACCATCCGCTGCGCGACCGTGAAACCCTGACTCAGCGGCGCGATGCCATCGGCCTGCTGGCCGAACTGGACGATACAGCCGCCACCCTAACCCGCCTGCTGAAAAGCTGCGCCGACGTGGAGCGGATCAGCGGCCGCATCGCGCTGAAGAACGCGCGTCCGCGCGACCTGTCCGGCCTGCGCGACACGCTGGCGCTGCTGCCCGAACTCGCCGCAGCGCTGCCCGACGACCGCGCACGCCTGGCCGCCCTGCGCGACGCGCTCGCCGCACGGTCCGACTTGCAAGCCCTGCTCGCCCGCGCCATCCAGCCCGAGCCTGCCAGCGTGCTGCGCGAAGGCGGCGTCATCGCCGACGGCTACGATGGCGAACTCGACGAACTACGCGCGCTGACGCGCGATGCCGGGGCCTTCCTGCTGGAACTGGAAACCCGCGAACGCGCACGCTCGGGTATCGGCACGCTCAAGGTCGAGTACAACAAGGTGCACGGCTTCTACATCGAGGTCAGCCGCGCGCAGTCGGAAAACGTTCCTGACGATTACCGCCGCCGCCAGACGCTGAAGAATGCCGAGCGCTACATCACGCCGGAACTCAAGGCCTTCGAGGACAAGGCGCTGTCGGCGCAGGACCGCGCGCTGGCGCGCGAGAAAATGCTGTTCGAGGCGCTGCTGGAATCGCTGACACCGCATGTGCCGGATCTGCTGGCGATTGCCGCTGCACTGGCCGAAATCGACGTGCTGGCGAGCCAGGCCGAGCGCGCCGGCACGCTGAAGCTGTGCGCTCCCGACTACACCAGCGAGCCCGGAATCGTCATCCGCGGCGGTCGTCATCCCGTGGTCGAAGCACAGGTCGACCACTTCATCCCCAACGACGTGAGCCTGACCCGCAGCCGCCAGATGCTGCTGATCACCGGTCCCAACATGGGCGGTAAGTCGACCTACATGCGGCAGGTCGCGCTGATCACGCTGCTTGCCTGCTGCGGCCTGTGGGTGCCGGCCAGCTCGGCGAAGATCGGCGACGTCGACCAGATTTTCACCCGCATCGGTGCCTCCGATGACTTGGCCGGGGGGCGTTCGACCTTCATGGTCGAAATGACCGAGACCGCGCACATCCTGCACAACGCCAGCGCCAACAGCCTGGTTCTGCTGGACGAAATCGGCCGCGGCACCTCCACCTTCGACGGCCTGGCGCTCGCCTGGGCGGTGGCGCGCCATCTGGTCACCGCCACCCGCGCATTCACCCTGTTCGCCACGCACTATTTCGAACTGACCCAGCTGGCACAGGAATTCCGCCAGCTCGCCAACGTCCACCTCGATGCCAAGGAGCACGGCGCCGATCTGGTGTTCCTGCATGCGGTGGAAGAAGGCCCGGCCTCGCAAAGCTACGGCATCCAGGTCGCGCGTCTGGCCGGCGTGCCGAGCCCGGTGATTCACGCGGCGCGCCGCCATCTGCGCGAACTCGAGGATGCCCAGCTGCAACCCGGCCCGCAGGGCGACCTGTTCGCCGCGCATCTCCCCAACGACACCCCGCCGCCGCACCCCGCGCTCGACCAGCTGCGCGAACTCGATCCCGACACCCTCACGCCAAAGGCGGCGCTCGACATGCTCTACGCCCTCAAGGCGCTGACTGACACCGCGCCATGAAAACCCTGCGGCTCAATACGTCTGAACTCGGCCTCGACTTTAATGCCGCACTAAAGCTGGCGACGGCCATCGCGCAGCAGCAGCTGGGTGACGACACCATGTTGTTGAGCTGGTACGACCGCGAACGCGATCTCGAATCGCCGGCGGGCGTGAGCGAATGCCACGAAGGTTGCGCCACCAAGGGCTCATGGGACTATGCGCTCAACCGTGGCGCACGGCTGGCAGTTGTGTTCGATTCCGGGCGCTATACCTTCTGTTTTCTTTAAGCCTCGACCGCCACAACGCGAACACTCTTCCCCAGACAACGCACCGTCTGGTTCGCTCGTATTTTCGCCGTCTTGCGACTTTCGGGCCGGCCGTCAACGGTCACTTCACCATTGGCGATCATGAGTTTCCCCTGGCCACCACTATCGGCAATGCCGGTGAGTTTGAGTAAGTCGCAGAGTGCGACGTGCTCGCCTCGCAGCTTGAATTCGATGGTGTCCATTCCAGATTCCAGTTCTTTGCCTCAATTCTATCGTGACTGATCGATACAATCTCCCGAACTCAAACCGGTTCAAGGAAAGCTGAAAATAAAACCCGCCCCAAGCCGGCAGGCGAGAGGCGGGCGGATCGACCGGCGAACTAGTTCTAGCTGCGTTTGCGACGACTGACGGTGTATCCGATCAGCCCAAGCCCCGCCAGCATCATGGCGTAGGTATCAGCCTCCGGAACGGCGGCGGCGGTGAAGGTGTAAATGCCTTGGTTCGTACCTATGCCATCCGCAAAACCTCGCACCAGGAAGTAGTAACTCCCGGCCGTCACAGGCGAAGCGACGCTGACCGAGACATCCGACGAGCCGGTGACCATGTCGCCGGCCAGCCAGGTGCTACCCGCAAACAAGTCCAGTTTCAGGTTCGAGATATCGAAGCTGAGGTTCCCCAGACTGAGGTCAACCGTAACCGCCGTGCTTGCAACCAGTGAATTCGGTACTGAAAAATTGTAGGTATCGGTGAAATTGTATTGCGTAGTACCAGTGCTTGGCAGGGTGAACACCGACCCCGCCGTGACGGTGGCCGCGTTGACGTAAGGCGTGGTGCTGAGCGTACCCATGTTGTAGGTCGTGTCGGCCTGAGCAGTGTTCACAATTGAAAGGCCGGACAGCAAGGCGAGTGCGGCCAGTTTGAGCACGGCGCTTCGTTTGTGATTCGAGAAATTTTCCACCTTAGTCTCCCCCTATGTAATGTACTAACCAGATTTAACACGCGCGTGTTGACAGCGGCAAAGCCCATCAACTTGATGCTCTGACACGTCACGCGCTGATCTTGTTATGTACTTTTATTGGTTCGTTCACTCACGAAGTGAGTGGGCTCTTAATGGCCTGGTAGAGTCTTGTACGGAGGTAGTTTGCCTATTCCGCAAAACTCACAGAAAAGAAGCAATACATGTGCCAAAACGCTGGACTTTGTTCCTGCGTTTTCTTGCGATTTACGATCAAGCACTTAGGTGTCAAGTACCGATATTGCATTACATTAGAATAAAGTTATTTTCTGCGTCCATGTAAAAAAGACCGACAGATTAGTCACTAGATTCATCCTTCCGGCGGGCGCATAACCGTTCGCTGCGATTGGTCCGAACAAATCCTCGGATACGGCAGGCAAAGTACCTCGGATTTCGTGGTGGTCTCACCTCAGCCGCCGCGCCGTCTCCATAAATAACGGTAGACGAAGCCCGGATAGGCGAATACCACGAACAGTGAGGCGTTGACCGCGTAGAACTCCCAGTCCTGATGCTGGATGTCGCCCAGGTTGCTCTCCAGCAAGCGCGCAATGCCACCGACCGCAAAAAACAGAATCACCAGTTCCAACAGCCGCCAGGCGAAGTTCTTGGGGCCGGCTTTGGGCCGGATGACGAAGAAAATACGCTCGACAAGGAAAGGCAGGTTGGCAGCGATGAACGCCACGATCAGCAACAGGGTAGTGGAAAAATTCACGGTGGATCCGAAAAGCTAGGTAACGCCGGAGCAGACCCGCTCCAGCCCGGTTTGGTTCAAATACTCCGGTTCAGAAAGACGCATGGATGGCGTGGATGCACACCGCCATCAGCGGCTGCGGCACGATCCCCAGCGCCAATATCGCAAGCCCGTTGACCGACATGACGACACGAGCATCGGGGCTGGCGGTGATCGGTGCGGTGTCGACCGGCGCGTCAAAATACATCAGTTTGACGATCCGCAGATAGTAGAACGCACCGATCAGCGAGAATAGCACCGCAGCCACCGCCAGCCACACGTAGCCGATCTCGACCACCGCCTGCAGTACCGACAGTTTGGCATAGAACCCCACCGTAGGCGGCACGCCGGCCATCGAGAACATCAGCAGCAGCATCAGGAAAGCCAGCCACGGGCTGCGGCGGTTCAGGCCCTTGAAGTCGTCCAGCTGGTCGGCTTCGAATCCGGCCCGCGACAATAGCAGAATCATGCCGAATCCGCCCAGACTCATCAGCGCATATACCAGCACATAGAACATCGCGCTGCCGTAGCCGTTCTGCGAGCCGGCCAGGATACCCAGCAGCATGAAGCCCATGTGCGAGATGGTCGAGTAGGCGAACATGCGCTTGAGGTTCGTTTGCGCGATGGCGGCGACGTTGCCGAGCGCCATCGACAGCACGGCCAGGATCACCAGCATCTCGCGCCAGTCGCCCACCTGAGATTCCAGCCCCTGCCCCAGGATGCGGATCACGAAGGCAAATGCGGCGATCTTGGGGGCGGAGCCGATGAACAGCGTCATCGCGGTCGGTGCGCCGTGATAGACGTCGGGCACCCACATGTGGAACGGCACCGCGCCAAGCTTGAACGCGAGGCCGGCGACGATGAAGACGATGCCGAACACCAGCGGGATGCGCAGGTCGGTACCGTCCTGCAGGGCAATGGCCATGTCGCCGAGTGAAAGCGAACCGGTGACGCCGTACACCATCGACATGCCGTAGAGCAGCATACCCGATGCCAGTGCGCCCAGCACGAAGTATTTCATCGCTGCCTCGGTTGCCACGCTGGAGTCGCGCTGCAGCGCCACCATGGCATACAGCGACAGCGACAGCAGTTCGAGGCCGAGGTACAGCGTGAGGAAATGGCTGGCCGACACCATCACCATCATCCCCAGCAGCGCGAACAGCGCCAGCACGAAGAACTCGCCCTTGTAGAGCCCGCGTACACGCAGATAGTCGCGCGAATACACCAGCACCACCGCCACCGTCAGATAGAGAAACAGCTTCAGCACGTCGGACAGCGGGTCACCGATGAACAGCCCGCCCAGCGCCAGCACCGGCAGGGTGGAGAAGTCGTGCAGAGTCAGGAATGCCGCGCCGGCCAGCGTGACGAACGAGAGTGCATAGGCCAGATAGCGCTTGCCGTCGTCGACCGCGGCGTCGATCACCAAGATCAGCGAGACCATGGCAAGCACGAACATCTCGGGGAAAACAGGCGCGAACTGCATGATGGCGTGTCTCATCCTGGAACCTTAAGGCAGTTTGCTTTGGGCGACGTGCGCCAACAGGTCGACCATCGACGCGTGCATCACATCGGTGAACGGCTTGGGATACAGCCCCATGACCAGCACACAGACGGCGAGGACGCCGAGCAGCAGGATCTCGCGCAGGCTAATGTCGCGCATCTCCTCGACGTGCGGGTTGCTGACCGCGCCGAACACGACGCGCTTGTACATCCACAACGTGTAGGCCGCACCGAGGATCAGCGTGGTGGCGGCGACGAAGGCAAACCAGAAATTGACCTGGGTTGCCGCCATGATGACCATGAATTCGCCGACGAAGCCGCTGGTCGCCGGCAATCCGGCATTCGCCATGGCAAACAGCATGAAGAAGGCGGCGAACACCGGCATCTTGTTCACCAGGCCGCCGTAGTCCTTGATCTGGCGCGAATGCAGGCGGTCATACATGACGCCGATGCAGAGGAACAGCGCGGCCGAGACGAAGCCGTGCGAGATCATCTGTACCAGTCCGCCTTCGGCGCCGAGCGGGTTGAACAGGAAGAAGCCGAGGGTGACGAAGCCCATGTGCGCGATCGACGAATAGGCGATGAGCTTTTTCATGTCGGCCTGTACCAGCGCGACGAGGCCGATGTACGCCACTGCGGTCAGCGACAGCAGGATGACGAACCAGGCCAGTTCGTGGCTGGCATCCGGCACGATCGGCAGGATGAAGCGCAGGAAGCCGTAGGCGCCGACCTTGAGCGTGATCGCCGCCAGCACCACCGAGCCGCCGGTCGGCGCCTCGACGTGGGCGTCGGGCAGCCAGGTGTGCACCGGCCACATCGGCACCTTGACCCCGAATGCCAGCAGGAAGGCGAAGAACATCAGCGTCTGCGCAGTCATCCCGAGCGCGGTGGTATGCCAGGTCTGGATGTCGAAGCTGCCGCCCGACTGGAAGTAGAGATAGATCATCGACACCAGCATCAGCAGCGAGCCGAGCAGGGTGTAGAGGAAGAACTTGAACGCGGCATACACCCGGTTCGGCCCGCCCCACACGCCGACGATCAGGTACAACGGGATCAGCATGCCCTCAAAGAAGACATAGAACAGGATGCCATCGAGCGCCGCAAACACGCCGTTGATGAGGCCGGACATGATGAGGAAGGCCGCCATGTACTGCGCAACCTTGTCCTGGATTACCTGCCAGCCGGCGATGACCACCAGCACGGTGATGAAGCTGTTCAATAGGATCAGCGGCATGGAGATGCCGTCGACGCCGAGGTGGTAATGAACGTTGAACGCCGGTATCCACGCCGCCTTTTCGACGAACTGCATCGCCGAGGTGGCGGTGTCGAAGCCGGTGGCCAGCGGAATCGCGACGATCAGTCCCAGCAGCGCACCAGCCAGCGCCAGCCAGCGGGCAAGCGCCGCGTTGCGGTCGGAGCCGGTGGCGAGCACGATCACGCCGGCCAGAATCGGAACCCAGATGACGAGGGAAAGGAGGTTGTTCAGCATGGCTCAGTTCAAGCGCGCAAACCAGGTCACCAGGGCGAATACCCCGATCAGCATGGCGAAGGCGTAGTGGTAGATGTAGCCCGACTGAAAGGCCTTGACCAGGCGCGAGAAACGTTCGACCAGGTGCGCCGAACCGTTGACGAAAAAGCCGTCGATGACGTTCTGGTCGCCGCGCCGCCACAGGCCGCCACCGAGCGCGAGCGCGCCCTGGGCAAACACCCAGCTGTAGAGCTCGTCGAACCAGTATTTGTTGAGCAGCATCTGGTGCAGGAATTTGAAACGCCTTGCAATCGCCGCCGGAATATCCGGGCGCTTGAGGTAGAAAAATGCCGCCAGCCCCACGCCCGCCGCCGCCAGCCAGAACGGCAGTGTCGTCAGCGCGTGCAACCCCATTTCCATCGCGCCGTGAAACTCCTGATCCAGCTCGTGCATCACCGGATGGCGGTCGGCCACGTAGATCGCGCGGCCGAAAAAGTCGCCGAACAGCATCGGTTCGATGGTCATGTAGCCGATCGCCAGCGAGGGCAGCGCCAGCGCGAGCAAGGGACCGGTAACCACCCACGGCGTTTCGTGCGGCTGTCCGCCATGATCTTGGCCATGCGCCCCATCATGCCCGGCGCCGTCGTGTCCATGATGCGCGTCGGGCTCGTTGCCATGGCCGTGCCCCTGATGGAAACGCTCCTTGCCATGGAACACCAGGAAGTACATGCGGAAAGAATAGAAGGCGGTGACGAACACACCCGCCAGCACGGCGAAATAGGCGAAGCCGGCGCCTGGCAGGTGCGAGATCTTGGCCGCCTCGATGATGCTTTCCTTGGAATAGAAGCCGGACAGGAAAGGCGTGCCGATCAGCGCCAGCGAGCCGATCAGCGAGGTCACCCAGGTGATCGGCATGTATTTCTTCAGGCCGCCCATGTAGCGGATGTCCTGGTTGTGATGCATGGCGATGATGACCGAACCGGCAGCGAGAAACAGCAACGCCTTGAAGAAGGCATGCGTCATCAGGTGGAACACCGCGACCGAATAGGCCGAAGCGCCGAGCGCGACCGTCATGTAGCCGAGCTGGGACAGGGTCGAATACGCTACCACCCGCTTGATGTCGTTCTGCACCATGCCGAGGAAGCCCATGAACAGCGCGGTGATGGCGCCGATCACCATGATGAAGCTGAGCGCCGTGTCGGACAGTTCATACAGCGGCGACATGCGCGCCACCATGAAGATACCGGCGGTCACCATGGTTGCCGCGTGGATCAGCGCGGAAATCGGCGTCGGGCCTTCCATCGAGTCGGGCAGCCAGACGTGCAGCGGGAACTGCGCCGATTTGCCCATGGCGCCGATGAACAGCAGGATGCCGATGACGCTCATCAGCATCCACGGCGCGCCCGGCCACAGCGTGATGGTTTCGCGGGCGAGCGACGGTGCCTTGGCGAACACCGTGGCGTAATCGAGCGAGCCGAAATGCGCCAGCACCAGGCCGATGCCGAGAATGAAGCCGAAATCGCCCACCCGGTTGACCAGGAAGGCCTTGAGGTTGGCGTAGATCGCCGTCTCTTTCGTGTACCAGAAGCCGATCAGCAGGTAGGACACCAGACCCACAGCTTCCCAGCCGAAGAACAGCTGCAGGAAGTTGTTGCTCATCACCAGCATCAGCATCGAGAAGGTGAACAGCGAGATGTAGCTGAAGAAACGCTGGTAGCCCGGGTCGTCGTGCATGTAGCCGATGGTGTAGACGTGCACCATCAGCGAGACGAAGGTGACGACCAGCATCATCATCGCCGTCAGCGCATCGACCAGGAAACCCACCTCGAAGTGCAGGTCGCCCAGCGTCATCCACGTGTAGACGGTGCCGTTGAAGGTGTGACCGGCGAGCACGTCCTGGAACACCAACACCGACGCAATGAACGAGACGGCCACCCCGGCAATGGTGACGACATGGGCGCCGGTGCGGCCCACCAGCCGGCCGAACAGGCCGGCGACGATCGCGCCGAACAGCGGCGCCAGCGGCACGACGAGATAGAGCGTCTGCATGTCCACGCGCATCAGCCTTTCAGGTGGTCGAGGTCATCGACGTTGATCGTGTGCAGGTTGCGGAACAGCACCACCAGGATCGCCAGGCCGATAGCCGATTCGGCTGCGGCGACGGTGAGGATGAAGAAGACGAAGATCTGGCCGTGGATGTCGCCGAGGTAATGCGAAAACGCGATGAAGTTCATGTTCACCGCGAGCAGCATCAGCTCGATCGCCATCAGGAGGATGATCACGTTCTTGCGGTTGAGGAAGATGCCCAGCACGCTGATGGCGAACAGGATACCGCCCAGCACCAGGTAATGCGATAGAGAAATCACGCGCCGCCCTCCCCTGTCCCGGGCTTCGGGGTCGATTGCATTTTCACGATGCGCAGGCGGTCGTTGCGCCTGACCTTCACCTGCTCGGCAGGATCGATGTACTTGCTGTCCTTGCGCCGGCGCAGCGTCAGCGCGATGGCGGCGACGATCGCCACCAGCAGTATCACCGCCGCGAGTTCGAACGCATAGACGTACTCGGTATACAGCACCCGCCCGAGTTCCTTGGTGTTGCTGTAATCGGCGGCGTGCGGCGCGGGCGCCCCCATCACCTCGAGGCCGAAGTGGCGGCTGCCGAGTATCAGTGCCATCTCGATCACCAGCAGCACCGCGACGAAGCCTGCCAACGGCAGATAATCCCAGAAGCCCTCGCGCAGCTTTTCCAGGTTGATGTCGAGCATCATCACCACGAACAGGAACAGCACCATCACCGCTCCCACGTAGACGAGCACCAGGGTGATGGCGAGGAACTCGGCTTCCAGCAGCATCCACAGCCCGGCCGCGGTGAAGAACGCCAGCACCAGGTACAGCGCCGCGTGGACCGGATTACGTGCGGTGATGACGCGCAGTCCGGCAAACACCAGGATGGCGGCGAAGAAATAGAAAATCGCGGTCGTATAGGTCATTGTCTGGTTTCAGCGGTACTTGGCGTCGTCAGCGCGGTCGCGTGCGATCTGCTCTTCGTATTGGTCGCCGATCGCGAGCAGCATGGGCTTGGTGTAGTAGAGGTCGCCGCGTTTTTCGCCGTGGTATTCGAGGATGCGGGTTTCGACGATGGAATCGACCGGGCAGGACTCCTCGCAGAAGCCGCAGAAGATGCATTTAGTCAGATCGATGTCGTAACGCGTGGTGCGGCGGGTGCCGTCGACGCGTTTCTCCGATTCGATTGTGATCGCCAGCGCCGGGCAGACCGCTTCGCACAGCTTGCAGGCGATGCAGCGCTCCTCGCCGTTGGGGTAGCGGCGCAGCGCATGCAGGCCGCGGAAGCGCGGGCTTTGCGGGGTTTTCTCTTCCGGAAACTGCACCGTGATCTTGCGCGCGAACAGATGGCGCCCGGTGAGCATCATGCCGCGCAGCAGTTCGATCAGGAGCAAGCTGCCGAAGAAATTCGTGATCCGTTTCATGGCGCGCTCAGTGGAAAAGATACCCATACGGCGTCTGCATCATGCCGCCGACGACGACGATCCAGACGAGGGTGATGGGAATGAACACCTTCCAGCCCAGACGCATGATCT
Organism: Hydrogenophilales bacterium; assembly: GCA_016195805.1. Classification (GTDB taxonomy): domain Bacteria; phylum Pseudomonadota; class Gammaproteobacteria; order Burkholderiales; family Thiobacillaceae; genus Thiobacillus. The sequence goes on along the minus strand of JACPYT010000002.1, from coordinate 251,215 downwards.
GGTCGTAGCGATAGCGCGGGAAGGTGGCACGGAACCACAGGAACAGGAACAGGACGAAACCGGTCTTGAGCAGCCACCAGACGATGCCGTCCGGCAGGAAGGTCACCGGTGACAGCCAGCCGCCGAGGAACATCAGCGTGGTCAGCGCGGCGACCAGGATCATGTTGGCGTATTCGGCGAGGAAGAACACGGCGAATGCCATGCCGGAATATTCCACATGGAAACCGGCGACGATCTCGGATTCGCCTTCGGCGACGTCGAACGGCGCACGGTTGGTTTCGGCCACACCGGCGATCAGGTACACGATGAACAATGGGAACAGCGGCCAGATATACCAGTGATGCAGCCCGCCCGCCTGGCCATGCACAATGTCGGTGAGGTTGAGCGACTGCGCCGCCATCAGCACGCCGACCAGCGCGAAGCCCATGGCGATTTCATACGACACGATCTGCGCCGCCGAGCGCATGGCGCCGAGAAAGGCGTACTTGGAGTTGGAGGCCCACCCAGCGATGATGACGCCGTAGACCCCCATCGAGGTGATCGCCATCACATAGAGCAGACCGGCGTTGATGTTGGCCAGCACGAGACTGTCGGTGAACGGAATCACCGCCCACGCCGCCAGCGCCGGGGCGATGGCGAGGATGGGTCCGAGGATGAACAGCCCACGGCTTGCGCCCGACGGGATGATGATTTCCTTCATCAGCAGCTTCACCGCGTCGGCGATCGGCTGCAGCAGTCCCTGGAAACCGACACGGTTGGGGCCGATGCGCACCTGCATCCAGCCGATGATTTTCCGTTCCGCGTAGGTGAGGTAGGCCACGCCGAGCATCAGCGGCACCACCAGCGCGAGAATCTTGATCAGCGTCCAGACGACGGCTTGAATGGCGGTCCAGTCCATGCCTGCATTCTCCATCAGACCGGCTCCGCCGTGATCGGCCCGAACATCGGGCCCAGGCCGGCCGTCAGCGGATGGCCGCTGGGGACACGCACGCAGTTGTCGGGCAGAAAATCATCACGCTGGACCTTCAGGGTCAGCGCACTCGCCGTCTGGCGAACCGAGACGCGGCCGTTTTCCTGCAGCCCGAGCTTCTCGATCAGCCGACTGTGCATGCGCGCCACCGGCAGCGCCGCGTCCAACGTCATCTGCAGTGAGGGCGAACGGCGCACCACGGCGTCGGTCTGGTAGATCGGCACCTCGGCGACGCGTTCGAGTCCGCCGCCAGCCTGGGGCGGTACCACCCGCACGCCGCTGACTTCATTGGTGAGGAAAGCCTGCACCGTTCCGATGGGCGTGTCGCCCAGCGCGTCGCGTAACACTTCCTTGGAATCGTTGTGGTCGAACCCCGCCAGCCCCAGCAGATTGCCCAGCACGCGCAATACTTTCCAGGCCGGACGCGTTTCGCCAAGCGGCTTCACCACCGCGCTGAAACTCTGCACGCGCCCCTCGGTATTGATGAAAGTGCCCGAGGTTTCGGTCCACGGCGCGATCGGCAGCAGCACATCGGCATAGTCGAGCGACTTGCCCTTGTAGGGCGACATCACCACGACGAAGTCCGCCGCGTTGATGCTCGCCATCGCGGTCACCGGATCGTGGGTATCGAGCTCGGCTTCGACGCCCAGCAGCAGATAGGCGGAGAGCGGTTCGGCCAGCATCTGCTGCGCATTGAGGCCCTTGACGGCGGGCTGTCCCAGCGGACCCCGCCCCGGAACAGCGCCGACCGCCACGGCGCCGACGCTGTTGGCCGCTTCGCCCAGCACGCCGAAACTGGCGCCGGAAAGGCGTGCCACCTCCTGCGCCAACGCGTGAATCTGCGAATAGCTGGGGTGATGCTGCGCCATGTTGCCGAGGAACACCGCGCGCGCGCCCTCTATCGGGCCTTGGCCGCCGCCCGCAATACTCTCGGCCATCCTGCGTGCGGTGTCGTCGACGATGCCGTGCGCAGCGATGTCCGGCACCGGCAGGTTTTTCAGTTCGGCCAGCGCACGGCACACGCCCGCCAGTGCACTGGCGAGCTGCGACGGCGCGACGATGCGCTTGGCGTGCACCTTGCCGAGGAATTCGTCCTCGTGCGCATTGATCAGGTTGAGCTGGCCATACCAGCGCACCGACTCGCGGATACGGTGCGCCATCAGCGGGTGGTCCTTGCGCAGGTTGGAACCCACTACCAGCATGCGGTTGAGGCGCGACATGTAGGTCACCGGCATGCCGAGCCAGAAGCCGCCGTGCGCCTTGTCGTCGAGCGAGAAGTCGGACTGCCGCAGACGGTGGTCGATGTTGCCGCTGCCCATGCCGCGCATCAGCTTCTGCAGTAGGAACAACTCTTCCGCCGGGCGATACGGCGTCGACAGCGCGCCGATCCGCTCGGCTGGAATCGCTTTCAGTCTGTCCGCGACAAATTCGAGCGCCATCTGCCAGGTGGTTTCCACCCACTGGCCGTTGTGCTTGACCATCGGCTGGGACAGGCGCTCGGCCGTGTTGAGGCCTTCGTAGGAGAAGCGGTCGCGGTCGGCCAGCCAGCACTCGTTGACGTCCTCGTTCTCGCGCGGCAGCACGCGCATCACCTTGTTGTCCTTGACGTGGACTTCAAGGTTGGAGCCGAGGCTGTCGTGCGGGCTGATCGACGGGCGGCGTGACAGCTCCCAAGCACGGGCGGTATAGCGGAAGGGTTTGCTGGTCAACGCGCCGACCGGGCACAGATCGATGACGTTGCCCGACAGTTCGGATGCCACCTGGCTCTCCAGGAACGGCATCACCTCGGTATGCTCGCCGCGCCCGGGCATGCCGAGTTCCATCACGCCGGCGATTTCCTGGCCGAAGCGCACGCAGCGGCTGCAATGGATGCAGCGCGTCATGTCGGTGGCGATCAGCGGGCCGAGGTTCTTGTCGCGCACCACCCGCTTGACTTCCTGGTAGCGCGAGGCCGAGCCGCCATAGCCGACGGCCAGATCCTGCAGCGCGCATTCGCCCCCCTGGTCGCAGATCGGGCAATCGAGCGGATGGTTGATGAGGAGAAATTCCATCACGCTTTTCTGGGCGTTGATGGCATATTCCGAACGCGTGTAGACCTTCATGCCGTCGGTCACCGGCGTGGCGCACGCGGGCAGCGGCTTCGGCGCCTTCTCCACCTGCACCAGGCACATGCGGCAGTTGGCGGCGATGGAAAGCTTCTTGTGATAGCAGAAATGTGGAATCGTGATGCCGGCCTGGTTGGCCGCATCCATGATGGTGTCGCCGCTTTCGACCTGCAGCGCGCGTCCGTCAATTTCGATATTGAGCGTAGCCATCGTCAGATTCCGTTCAGACCATGCAGCGCTTGTGTTCGATGTGGTATTCGAACTCGCGGCCAAAATGTTTGAGGAAGCTTTGCACCGGCATCGCCGCGGCGTCGCCCAGCGCGCAGATGGTATGGCCACCGATGTGCCCTGCCACGCTGTTGAGCAATTCCATGTCCTCCGGCCGGCCTTGTCCATGCTCGATGCGGTGGATCACCCGATACATCCATCCGGTCCCCTCGCGGCACGGCGTGCACTGCCCGCAGGACTCCTCGAAGTAGAAATAGGACAGCCGCTCCAGTGCACGCACCATGCAGACCGTTTCGTCCATCACGATGACCGCACCCGAGCCCAGCATCGAGCCCGCCTTGGCAATGCAGTCGAAATCCATGGTGCAGTCCATCATGATGTCGCCCGGCAGCACCGGCGCCGACGATCCGCCGGGAATGACGGCCTTGAGCGTGTGGCCGTTGCGCACACCGCCGGCCATCTCGAGCAATTCGGAAAACGGCGTACCGAGCGGCACTTCGAAGTTGCCGGGTTTGTTGACGTGGCCCGACACCGAGAACAGCTTGGGGCCGCCGTTGTTGGGTTTGCCGAGTTCGAGGAAAGCCTGGCCGCCGTGCTGCACGATCCACGGCACCGAGGCCAGCGTCTCGGTGTTGTTGATGGTGGTCGGCTTGCCGTACAGGCCGAAGCTTGCCGGGAACGGCGGCTTGAAGCGCGGTTGGCCTTTCTTGCCCTCGATCGATTCGAGCAGCGCGGTTTCCTCGCCGCAGATGTAGGCGCCGTAGCCGTGGTGCGCATGCAGCTGGAAGCAGAAATCGGTACCGAACAGATTGTCGCCTAGGTAGCCGGCCGCGCGCGCTTCCGTCAGCGCACGCTCGAAGATGTCATAGATCTCGAAGATTTCGCCGTGGATGTAGTTGTAGCCTACGCGCGCGCCCAACACGTAGCCGGCGATCGCCATGCCCTCGATCAGCTGGTGCGGGTTGTAGCGCAGGATGTCACGGTCCTTGAAGGTACCCGGTTCGCCCTCGTCGCTGTTGCAGACGATGTACTTGTCGCCCGGGAAAGCACGCGGCATGAAACTCCACTTCAGGCCTGTCGGAAAGCCAGCACCGCCGCGCCCGCGCAAGGCGCTGGTCTTGAGTTCGGCAATGATGGCGTCGCCCGACACTTTCTCCGCAACGACGCGGCGCAGCGCCTGATAGCCGCCGTTGGCGACATAGGTCGCGAGCGACGCCGGGTTGTCGAGCGCCTGGGTCCAGCTGCAGACCTGATGGGTGGGCGTGAGCAGGCTCATTTCAGCTTGTCCAGGAGTTCGTCCACCTGCTCGGGGGTGAGGTGCGTGTGCATGGTGTGGTTATTGTGCAGGCACATCGGCGCATCGCCGCAGGCCCCCATGCACTCGCCTTCCTTCAGCGTATAGCGGCCGTCCTCGGTGGTTTCGCCGAAGCCGATGCCAAGTTTTTTCTTGAGATGCTCGGCGATCTCGTTCGCCCCTCTCAGCATGCACGGCAGGTTGGTGCACAAGGTGATCTTGTGTCGTCCCACCGGCCGGGTATCGTACATGTTGTAGAAAGTCGCGACTTCGTATGCGGCAATGGCCGGCATGTCGAGATAATCGGCGATGTACTCGATGAGTTCGGGCTTCAGCCAGCCCTTCTCGGTCTGGGCGATGCGCAGCGCGCCCATCACCGCAGACTGCTTCTGTTCCGGCGGATATTTGGCGACCTCGACATCGATCAGCGCAAGCGATTCAGAAGACAGCATCAGCGGTCGATCTCCCCGAAAACGATATCCTGCGTGCCGATGATGGCGACGACGTCGGCGATCATGTGGCCGCGGCTCATTTCGTCGAGCGCGGCCAGATGCGCATACCCCGGCGCACGGATTTTCAGACGATAGGGTTTGTTGGCGCCGTCGGATACCAGGTAGATGCCAAACTCGCCCTTGGGATGCTCGACCGCGGCATAGGCTTCGCCCGCCGGCACGTGCATGCCTTCGGTGAAAAGCTTGAAGTGGTGGATCAGCTCTTCCATGTTCTGTTTCATCGACAGGCGATCGGGGGGAGCGACCTTGTGATTGTCGACGATGACCGGGCCGGGGTTCCTGCGCAGCCAGTCGATGCACTGCTTGATGATGCGATTGGACTGGCGGAACTCCTCGATGCGCACCAGATAGCGGTCGTAGCAGTCGCCGTTGGTGCCGACCGGGATGTCGAAGTCCATGCGATCGTAGACTTCGTAAGGCTGCTTCTTGCGCAGGTCCCATTCGACGCCGGAACCACGCAGCATCGGACCGGTGAAGCCCAATGCCTTGGCACGCTCGGGCGAGACCACGCCGATGCCGACCGTGCGCTGCTTCCAGATGCGGTTATCGGTCAGCAGCGTCTCGTATTCGTCGACGTAGGTCGGGAACCGGTTGGTGAAATCCTCGATGAAGTCGAGCAACGAACCCTGGCGGTTGGCGTTCATCGACTTCATCGTCGCTTCGTTGCGGGTGTGCTGGGCCTGATACTGCGGCATGCTGTCAGGCAGATCGCGATAGACGCCGCCAGGACGATAATAGGCCGCGTGCATGCGTGCGCCGGATACCGCCTCATAGCAGTCCATCAGATCCTCGCGCTCGCGGAAGGCATACAGGAACACCGTCATCGCACCAACGTCGAGCGCGTGCGCACCCAGCCACAGCAGATGGTTGAGGATGCGGGTGATCTCGTCGAACATCACGCGGATGTATTGCGCGCGCTCGGGAACCTCGATGCCGAGCAATTTCTCGATCGCCATCACGTAGGCGTGCTCGTTGACCATCATCGACACGTAGTCGAGGCGGTCCATGTAGGGCACCGACTGGATGAAGGTCTTGTGCTCGGCGAGCTTTTCCGTCGCACGGTGCAGCAGGCCGATATGCGGGTCGGCGCGCTGGATTACCTCGCCGTCGAGTTCCAGCACCAGGCGCAGCACGCCGTGCGCGGCCGGATGCTGCGGACCGAAGTTCATGGTGTAGTTTCTGATCTCGGCCATCAGCGCCCTTCCCCGTAGCTTTCGTCGCGCACGATGCGCGGGGTGATTTCCCGCGGCTCGATCGACACCGGCTGATAGATCACGCGTTGCTGGGTCGGGTCGTAACGCATCTCGACGTTGCCCGACAGCGGGAAATCCTTGCGGAATGGATGGCCGATGAAACCGTAGTCGGTGAGGATGCGACGCAGGTCGGGGTGCCCCTCGAACACGATGCCATACAGGTCGAAGGCCTCGCGCTCGAACCAGTTGGCCGACGGCCAGATATCGACCACCGACGCCACCACCGGCAGATCATCATCGGGACAGAATACGCGGACCCGGACGCGCTGGTTGTTCGACACCGACAGCAGATGCACCACCACGGCAAAACGTGCGCCCCCCCAGGCGCCCTCACCATAGTCGGAATAATCCATGCCGCACAGGTCGATCAGTTGCTCGAAACGGCAATCGGGATGATCGCGCAAGGTTTGCATGGTGGCCGCATACGCCTGCGGCTTGATAATCAACGTCAGCTCGTCCAATCGCTCGACGGCCTGGACAGTGGCTTCACCCAGAACGTTTTGCAGACAAATGGAAAGTGACTCCAGCTTTGCGGGCATGTAGATGGCTTAACGGGCGATGGTGTTGGTGCGACGGATCTTGTTCTGCAACTGGATGATGCCGAACAGCAAGGCCTCTGCAGTCGGGGGGCAACCGGGAACATAGATGTCGACCGGCACGATGCGGTCGCAGCCACGCACCACCGAATAGGAATAATGGTAATAGCCGCCGCCGTTGGCGCACGAGCCCATGGAAATCACCCAGCGCGGTTCGGCCATCTGATCGTAGACCTTACGCAGTGCCGGCGCCATCTTGTTGCACAGCGTGCCGGCGACGATCATCACGTCGGACTGGCGCGGACTCGGGCGGAACACGATGCCGAAGCGGTCGAGATCGTAGCGCGAGGCACCGGCCTGCATCATTTCCACCGCGCAACAGGCCAGCCCGAAAGTCATCGGCCACATCGAACCGGTGCGCATGTAATTGATGAGCTGATCGGCCTTGGTGGTGACGAAGCCCTGTTCGAGGACGCCTTCGATGCTCATAGCGTGACCTCCATCATCATTCCCACTCCAGCGCACCCTTCATCCACTCGTAGATGAAGCCGACGACCAGGATACCCAGGAAAACCATCATGGCGATGAAACCCGCCAAGCCGATTTCCTCCAGCACGATGGCCCAGGGGAAAAGAAAAGCGATTTCCAGGTCGAACAGGATGAACAGAATGGCGACGAGGTAGTAGCGCACGTCGAATTTCATGCGCGCATCTTCGAATGCTTCGAAGCCGCATTCGTAGGGAGAGAGTTTTTCGCTGTCGGGGCGGTGCGGTGCCAGCAGGCCACCGGCGATGATCGGGCCGATACCGAACGCCAGGCCGACCAGAATGAACAATAGAATGGGGAGGTAGTTTTCCAGCACCACGGGTTCCTCCGGCTACGCCCTTGTCAGGCTGTTGAGTAATTATGACCCGAGTGTATTAGTGCAGAGCGTCGACTGTCAAGCCGAAAAATTGGTATTTTTGTCTTAAAAATCAATCGTTTAATCAATAGCGAACGCTAATGAACGAATCAGGAAATTTGATGGTGCCGACGGCGAGACTCGAACTCGCACGACCTAGGTCACTACCCCCTCAAGATAGCGTGTCTACCAATTCCACCACGTCGGCCAAGGGCATACGCCCGGATATTACTGCTTACTGCGGGATGTCCCCCGCTTTCGAGCCCGCATTCTTGCCCGGCACCTGCGATGGCACAACGGGCTGCGTGGTCGTTGGGACAACCGTGCGGTCAAGCACACTGGCCGCCGGTTTGTGTTGCTGGAGCCCGAAATACGCCAGCCCCAGGCTGGTCAGGAAGAACAGGCTTGCCAGCACTGCGGTGCTGCGACTCAGAAAATTGGCCGAACCGCTGGCACCAAACAGGCTGCCCGACGAACCGCTGCCGAATGCCGCGCCCATGTCCGCGCCTTTGCCATGCTGCAGGAGCACCAGCGCGATCAGCGCAATGGCAACGATAATGTGAACGACCCAGACCAGTGTTTCCATGACTTGATTCTTACTCGGCGACGCTTACTTGGCTGCTGCCCGGCAAATCGCGATGAACTCATCGGCGACCAGGGAAGCACCGCCAATCAGTCCGCCATCGATATCCGGCTGAGCCATCAATTCTGCCGCATTCGCAGCTTTTACGCTACCCCCATACTGGATTATCAGCTGGTCGGCCACGCCCGCGTCGAGGGCGGCGATCTTGCCGCGAATGAAGGCATGCACAGCTTGGGCCTGCTCCGGCGTTGCCGTCTTGCCGGTGCCGATCGCCCACACGGGTTCGTAGGCCAGCACAGCCTTGGCCAGCGATGCCACCCCGGCCGCCTTGATCACGGCATCAAGCTGACGCGCCACGACTGCTTCGGTCACACCCGATTCGCGCTCATCCAGCGATTCGCCGACACACAAGATCGGTGTCAGGCCGGCCGCCTGTGCGGCCAGGTATTTGCGTGCGATCAGCTCGTCGGATTCGCCATACAGGCTGCGCCGTTCGGAATGCCCGACGATCACGTAGCGGCAACCGAAATCGAGCAGCATCGAAGTGGATACTTCACCCGTGAACGCACCCTTGGCCTGTTCGGACACATTTTGCGCGCCCCAGGCAATCGACGACCCTGCAAGCACAGCCTGCGCCTGCGCCAGATACGGGAAAGGCACACACACCGCGGCTTCGATTCCGTTCAAAGCGGGTTTGATTGCAGCCAGCAGCGCGGCATTTTCAGCCAGGCTGCCGTGCATTTTCCAGTTACCGGCTACGAGCTTCTTGCGCATAGTCTTATCCACAGCAGGAGTCTGCCAAACAAAAGTGCGCGATGGTAAGCGCTACGCGCCGGACGGTCAACCGCCCGACCCATGGCGCGCGGAGGAATCAGCCAAAACGGCCGGTGATGGAGCGGCTCCGGCCGGCATTAGCCTTAACATTCGCTTCGCTCACGTTAGCCTCCGCCGCTACATTACTGGCCGGTCAACCAAACCGGCCAGTAATGTAGTCTTCCGTCTGCTTCTTGCCCGGTCGCATGAAAATGGTGCCGGTTTCGTTGAACTCGATGAGTTCGCCCAGATACATGAACGCCGTGAAATCCGAAATCCGCGCAGCCTGCTGCATGTTGTGGGTGACGATGGCGATGGTGTAATCGCTTTTCAGCTCGTTGATCAGCTCCTCGATCTTGGCGGTGGAGATCGGGTCCAGCGCCGAGGTCGGTTCGTCCAGCAGCACGATTTCCGGCTTGACCGCGACCGCGCGCGCAATGCACAGGCGCTGCTGCTGACCGCCGGAAAGCGACAGGCCGCTCTTGTTCAATTTGTCCTTGACCTCGCTCCACAGTGCGGCCTTGTTGAGTGCCCACTCGACGCGATCGTCCATGGCGCTTTTCGACATGCGCTCGTACAGCCGCACGCCGAAGGCGATGTTTTCGTAGATGGTCATCGGGAACGGCGTCGGTTTCTGGAACACCATGCCGATCTTGGCGCGCACCAGGTTCACGTCCTGGCTTTTGTCCAGAAGGTTCTTGCCATGGAACAGGATCTGGCCTTCGGCACGCTGGCCGGGGTATAGGTCGTACATGCGGTTGAAGGTGCGCAGCAGCGTGGATTTGCCGCAGCCGGAGGGTCCGATGAAGGCCGTCACCTTCTTGTGCGCAATGTCCAGGTTGACGTTGCTGAGGCCTTTGAAATCGCCGTAGAAGAAATCCAGGTTGCGGACTTGCAAAGCAGCATTTTCGCCGGCAGGCATGGCTTGATCGGGCATCGTGAAGCTCCGGAGAAATTAACGTTTGTCTTTATTGCGGAAAACGACGCGCACGCCGATGTTGACCGCCAGTACCAGCAAGGCGATCAGAAGCGCCCCGCCCCAGGCCAGGGCCACCCAGTTGTCAAACGGGCTCAGCGCGAACTGGAAGATCACCACGGGCAGGTTGGCCATGGGTTTCGCCATGTTGGTGCTGAAAAACTGGTTGTTCAGCGCGGTGAACAACAACGGTGCGGTTTCGCCGGTGATGCGCGCCATGGCCAGCAGCACGCCCGTCACCACACCCGATTTGACCGCACGCAGCGTCACCTTGAGCGATACCTGCCAGCGCGGCGCCCCCACCGCAAATGCCGCTTCGCGCAGGCTGGTCGGTACCAGCTTCAGCATGTTCTCGGTGGTGCGCACTACCACCGGGATGGCGATCAGCGACAACGCCAGCGAGCCAGCCCATCCCGAGAAGCCGCCGGTAGTCGCCACGAACAGTGCATAAACGAACAGGCCGATGACGATGGATGGCGCCGACAGCATGATGTCGGTCATGAAGCGGGTAAACGACGCAAATTTCGACACCCTGCCGAACTCGGCCAGATAGATTCCCGCCAGAATGCCGATCGGTGTCGAGATCAGCATGGAAAACAACAGGATGAGAGCGCTACCGACAATCGCATTGCGCAAGCCCCCCCCTTCGGAACTGGGCGCCGGCGTGTCCTGGGTAAACAGATCCCAGCTCAGCACGGCAAAGCCCTTGGAAAACAGGGTCCACAAAATCCACAACAAAGCGATCAGCCCCAGGCTCATTGCGAGCATGGAAAGGGTAATGCCGATGCGGTTCAGCCAAATCCGGCGCGTGTATAGGCTAATCATGTCGATTACAGCCCTTCCGAGCCTATGCTGCGGCTGATGAGCCAGCGTGAAATCGCCAGCACGACAAAGGTGATGACAAACAAAACGAGGCCCAATGCAAACAGGGAAGAAATATGCAGGCCGGGATCCGCCTCGCCGAACTCGTTCGCCAGCGTGGAGGCAATCGAGGTGCCCGGCGCGAACAGACTGCCGTTGATGCGGTTGGCATTGCCGATCACGAAGGTCACCGCCATGGTTTCCCCCAGTGCACGCCCCAGCCCCAGCATGATGCCGCCGATGACCCCTACCCGCGTATAAGGCAGCACGATATTGCGCACCACTTCCCAGGTCGTGCAGCCGACCCCGTAAGCCGATTCCTTGAGCACGTGCGGCACCGTTTCGAACACATCGCGCATGACCGAAGCGATAAAGGGAATGATCATCAGGGCCAGGACGATGCTGGCAGCGAGAATGCCAACCCCGATGGGCGGACCGGCGAACCAGCCGCCGATAACCGGCACCTTGCCCAGCCACTCCTGCAAGGGCGGCTGGACATACTCGGAAAACAGCGGCGCGAAGACGAACAATCCCCAGATGCCATACACAATGGAGGGAATTCCCGCCAGCAATTCGATAGCGCTACCCAGGGGGCGGCGCAACCACACTGGACAGGTCTCGGTCAGGAACAAGGCAATCCCGAAGCTGATCGGCACTGCAATCAGTAGCGCCAGAACGGACGTCGTCACCGTGCCGTAGATGGCCGCCAGCGCACCGAACCGGTCGTCCGGCACACTCCAGACATTGGTCCACAGGAAGGCGGGGCCGAACGTCTTGAGGCTTGGCCAGGCCTCGATGGCAAGCGAGACCAGAATACCCACCAGTGCCGCCAGAACAACGAAGGCGAAAATCTGGGTGGAGTGATGGAAGAACATGTCCTGCAGCCGAAATTTTCGGACCTGCCTGGCATGCAGATCGATTCCGGCGGATGCGCTGGGCTCGCTCACTATGGGGTGCCTATTGGTTTGGTTCTTTTATCTGCGAAAGCAGCCGACAACGCGGCAGCTGCTTTCGTAGAACAGCCGGGGCAGCATGCTGCCCCGGCGAACATCTGCGAGACGCTCGGCGTCTTACTTGATGCTCTTCATTTCCGCTTCAACCATCTTCACGACATTCGGCGGCAGTGCAACATAGCCCAGCTCGGCAGCCTCTTTCTGGCCGTTGTTGAGGGACCAGGTGAAGAAGTCGACGATGGCTTTCTGCTTGGCGGCATCAGAACCTTTTTCGTACGCCAGCACGAAAGTCGCGGTGGTGATCGGCCATGCGTTCTTGGCCGACTGGTCCAGCAGATCAGGCGCCATGCCGCGAACCTTGAAGTTCGCGCCGGCAGCAGCATCGGCAACCGACTTCTGGCTCGGCATGATGAAGTTGCCTGCATGGTTCTTCAGCATGACGAATTTCATGTTGTTCTTCACTGCATCGGAGAAGTCGACGTAGCCGATCGCACCCTTGATCTTCTCGACGTTGGCGGCTACGCCCGGGTTACCCTTGCCGCCCACCGAGTTGGCCGGCCAGTTCACGGTGTTGCCGGCGCCGACTTCGCGCATGAACGCCACCGACTGCTTGGCCAGGTAGTTGCTGAATGCGTAGGTCGTGCCGGAACCGTCCGAGCGGTTCGCCACGGTGATGGCCAGGTCCGGCAGGGTCACGCCGGGGTTCAGCTTGGCGATGGCGGGGGCGTTCCATTTGGTGATCGCGCCGCGGAAGATGTCGGCAGCGGTGGCACCGTCCAGCTTCAGCTTACCGGATTCAATGCCGGGAACGTTCATGACGATGGTGACACCACCCATCACGGTCGGAATCTGCACCAGGTGAGCAGCATCCAGCTCTTCTTCCTTCAGCGGCGCATCGCTGCCTGCGAAGTCGACCGTCTTGGCTTTGATCTGCTTGACGCCGCCCGACGAACCGATGCCCTGATAGTTGACCTTGCTGCCGGTCTTGGCCTGATAGCCTTCGGCCCACTTGGTGTAGATCGCATAGGCGAAGGTCGAACCCGCGCCGGTGATGTCAGCGGCCAGCGCGCTAACAGAGAAAGCCAGGCCCATGGCCACAGCCAGGGAGCCCTTGGCCAGTTTATTGATAGTAATCATGTAAATCTCCGGTAGTTTTGACTTTGCCGCCCAGGCGACGCAGTCATACTAACGGGCGAATATTACAGATATATTTCAGGACGGGAAATCACCCGCCTGCGGCGGCCGCCCTGACTGCAGCAGCAATTGTTTCAGCCGTGTGACGCACCAGGCTGGCATCGCGCCCTTCCACCATCACGCGGATCAGCGGCTCGGTACCGGAGGCTCGTAAAACGATCCGGCCGCTGCCATTCAGCGCAGCCTCTGCCTTGGCGACCGAGGCACTGACCGCGGGCGCGGCATCCAGCCTGAAGCCTTTTGCCACCGGCACATTGATCATCACCTGCGGATAGGTCTCCAGATCGGCCGTGAAGGCATCCAGCGTCTCGCCCGTTTCGCACAGGGCGCGCAGCACCTGCAGGGCTGAAACAATTCCGTCACCCGTCGTGTGCTTGTCCAGGCAGAGAATGTGCCCCGAGGTTTCGCCGCCGAGCATCCAGCCGTTGGCTTGCAGACGCTCGAGCACATAGCGGTCGCCTACCCTGGCACGCTCGAACGGAATATGGATACGCGCCAGCGCGTGCTCGGTGCCGAGGTTGGTCATCAGTGTGCCCACCACGCCGCCCTTCATGTAGCCGCTCTGGATGCGATGGCGGGCAATAACGTAGACCAGCTGGTCGCCGTCGTACACTCGCCCCTCGGCATCAGCCATCATCAGGCGGTCGCCGTCGCCATCGAGCGCGATGCCGATATCCGCATGATGCGTGCGTACCGCCTCGGACAGGGCCTGGGTATGGGTCGCACCGCATTCGTCGTTGATATTGAAGCCGTTCGGTTCGTTGCCGATGGCAATCACCTCTGCACCCAGTTCGTGCAGCACGTGGGGGGCGATGTGATAGGTCGCCCCGTGCGCGCAGTCGACCACGATCCGCATCCCGCGCAAGTCGAGATTATTGGGGAAGGTGCTCTTGCAAAACTCGATGTAGCGCGCTGCGGCATCCTCGATGCGGCGGGCGCGTCCCAGCTGGCGCGCTTCGACCGTCACGATCGGCTGATCCAGATGTGCCTCGATCGCCTCCTCGACGCTGTCCGGCAGCTTCTGGCCGCTGGCGGAAAAAAACTTGATGCCGTTATCCTCGAACGGGTTGTGCGAAGCCGAGATCACCACTCCGGCCTGCAGGCGCAATGCCCGCGTCAGATAGGCCACGGCCGGCGTAGGCATCGGCCCGGTCATCAGCACGTTCACACCGGCCGCAGTGAAACCGGCTTCCAGCGCGGCTTCCAGCATATAGCCTGAAATCCGGGTGTCCTTGCCGATCAGCACGGTCGGGTGCTGGTTCGGCGGCAGGCTGCCACGGTCGGCCACCAGCACCTGCCCGGCGGCATAGCCCAGACGCATCACAAACTCGGGGGTGATGGGCGATTCGCCCACCCTGCCCCGCACGCCGTCGGTGCCGAAATATTTACGTCCCATTTTTACTATCCCTCCACTGCATTCCAGACGGCCAGCGCATCGCGCATGGCCGCAACATTATGTACCCGGAGCAGCCGCGCCCCGTGTGTCACGGCTATCAGGTGCGCCGCCACCCCGGCAAATTCGCGCTCATCCACTGTGCGCCCTGTCAGTGCGCCCAGCATCGATTTACGTGACAGCCCGGCCAGCACCGGCAGGCCCAGTTCGGCCAGACGATCCAGGCGCTTCAGCAGTGCCAGGTTGTGTTGCAGCGTTTTGCCGAAGCCGAAGCCGGGGTCGATCACCAGCCGCTCTCGGCCGATGCCTGCCGCTACGCACGCGTCTACCCGCCCCTGCAGGAAACGCTTCACCTCGTCCACCACATCGTCATAACGGGGGGCCTGTTGCATGCTCCGGGGTTCACCCTTCATGTGCATGAGACATACTGCCGCTCCCGACGCTGCCACCGTCTCCAGCGCACCCGGGGCCTGCAGGGCCGCCACATCATTCACCATTGCCGCCCCGGCAGCGAGCGCTGCACGCATGACTTCCGGTTTTTTGGTGTCGACCGACACCAGGCAACCCTTACGAACCAGCGCCTCGATCACCGGCAATACGCGTCCGATTTCCTCGTCGGCAGGCACAGCCACTGCGCCGGGTCGGGTGGATTCCCCTCCGACGTCAAGGATATCGGCGCCTTGTTCGCGCAGCTTGAGCGCGTGGGCAATCGCGGCCTGCGCGTCATGCAGCCGTCCGCCATCCGAAAACGAATCGGGCGTGACGTTGACGATGCCCATGATGCTGGGATGATTGAGCGGAAGGCGATGCGAACCGGCGTGAAGAACAGGCATAAAAAATAGAGGGGCCAAAGCCCCTCCATTGTAGTGGGTGATGACGTCCCGCCGCTCAGGTTTCCTGCGCAGGCTGTGCGGTCGGCGCCGGAGCACTGGGCTTGTCGCCGCCGCTGGCAGGCGGCTGGGGTGTGGCTGACGGCTTGGGTGGGCGCACCGGGCGGCCCGCCATGATGTCGGCGATCTGCTCGGCGTCGATGGTTTCCCATTCCATCAAAGCGGCCGTCATCGCCTCGACCTTGTCTCGGCTGTCAGTCAGGATTTTCTTTGCCAGCGCGTATTGCTCGTCCAGGATGCGACGGATTTCCGCATCGACCTTCTGCATGGTGGCCTCGCTCATGTTCTTGTGCGTGGTCACCGAACGTCCGAGGAACACCTCGCCTTCATTCTCGCCGTATACCATCGGACCCAGCGCTTCAGACATCCCGTAGCGCGTCACCATGTCGCGCGCGATGCTGGTGGCGCGCTCGAAATCGTTGGAGGCGCCGGTCGAGATGCTACCGACGAAGATTTCTTCCGCCACCCGGCCACCGAACAACATGCTGATCTGGTCCAGCATCTGGTTCTTGTAGAGGCTGAAGCGATCCATTTCGGGCAGTGACATGGTCACGCCCAGAGCGCGGCCGCGCGGTATGACCGTCACCTTGTGCACCGGATCGCAACCCGACAAGGACATGCCAATCACTGCATGGCCGGACTCGTGATAAGCCGTTTTCTTCTTGTCCTCAGGCGTGATCACCATGGACTTGCGCTCGGCGCCCATGAAGATCTTGTCCTTGGCCTGCTCGAAATCGTCCATGTCCACCAGACGCTTGCTACGCCGAGCGGCAAACAGGGCCGCCTCGTTGACGAGATTGGCAAGGTCGGCGCCGGACATGCCCGGCGTGCCGCGCGCCAGGATATCGGCCCGCACATCGGGCGCCACCGGAACCTTGCGCATGTGCACCAGCAGGATCTGCTCGCGGCCGCGGATGTCGGGCAGACCCACCACCACCTGGCGATCGAAACGGCCCGGGCGCAGCAGCGCCGGATCGAGCACGTCGGGACGGTTGGTCGCGGCGATCACGATGACGCCGGTGGTCGCTTCAAAGCCATCCATTTCGACCAGCAACTGGTTCAGCGTCTGTTCGCGTTCATCGTTGCCGCCACCGAGGCCGGCGCCACGTTGGCGGCCGACCGCATCGATTTCGTCGATGAAGATGATGCAGGGCGAGTTTTTCTTCGCCTGCTCGAACATGTCGCGCACCCGCGCGGCACCGACACCGACGAACATTTCAACGAAGTCGGAACCCGAGATGCTGAAGAACGGCACCTTGGCTTCGCCCGCGATCGAGCGGGCCAGCAGCGTTTTACCCGTACCCGGGGGGCCCACCATCAGGACGCCGCGCGGGATGCGCCCGCCCAGCTTCTGGAACTTGGACGGGTCTTTCAGGAAATCCACCAGTTCGGCGACGTCTTCCTTGGCCTCGTCGCAGCCCGCCACGTCGGCAAAGGTCACCGGGTTGGCGTTTTCGTCGAGCAGTCGCGCACGGCTCTTGCCGAACGAAAAGGCACCGCCACGGCCGCCACCCTGCATCTGACGCATGAAGAAGATCCAGACGCCGATCAGCAGCAGCATGGGGAACCACGAGATGAACAGGCTCATCAGGAAGGACGGCTGTTCTTCCGGCTTGGCCTCGACCGAGACGCCGTTCTTCAGCAGATCGGACACCATCCACGGGTCACTCGGCGCATAGCTGGTGAACCGCTGGCCGTCGCTGCGCTCGCCCTTCAGTACGTTGCCCTCGATCACCACCTTGGAGATCTGCTGCTGGTGCACCTCCTCGATGAATTGCGAGTACGGCATCTGCGACTGCGCGGTGCGCTGGGCGCCGAACTGATTGAACACCGTCATCAGGATGACAGCGATGATCAGCCAGATGGCGATGTTCTTGGACAAATTGTTCACGTTTACTCCTTGGCGCCGAATACGGCGCACTTAGACTCATTCTAAACCCACAATACCGGGTTGTCACGGCAGCATCACGACCCGCCATCCTGCGCTGCGACAGGGCGACGTCCCAGCAAATAAACCTCGGTACTGCGATCGCGCGAGGCGTCCGGCTTGCGGATCAGCACCTGTTCGAACGCCTGCCGCATCCGGGTCCGAAAATCCTCGAACCCGACACCCTGAAATACTTTGACGAGAAAGGCACCGTCCGGTTTCAGCCAGTTCACCGCAAAATCGAGCGCCAACTCGCACAATTCGTAATGTCGAGCCTGATCGCGCAGCATGACACCACTGATGTTGGGGGCCATATCGCTCAATACAAGGTCAACCCGTCCGTTTTGCAGCTTTTCTTCCAGCCAGGCCAGCGCCGCCGGCTCGGTGAAATCGCCTTCCAGGCTGTCGACGCCCGGCATCGGCGCCACCGGCAACAGATCGATCGCCAGCACCCTGCCCTGCTTTTTCATCTTCTGCACCGCCACCTGGCACCAGCTGCCGGGCGCCGCCCCCAGATCCACTACGGTCATGCCGGGACGCAGCAGGTGGTCGCGCGTGTCGATTTCCAGCAATTTATACGCGGCGCGCGAGCGGTAGCCGTCCTGCTGCGCCTTCTTGACGTAGGGATCCGTCACGTGTTCGTGCATCCAGGCACTGCCCGATTTGGTCCGTTTGGGTTTCTGCGCCATGTATTAATGACTCTATCGGCTACAATCCGCGCTCAGTTTAAGGAAGACGCATGAAATCACTCACGCCCGCCCAGCGGCAATTTCTCAAAGGCCTGGCACACAGCCGCCAGCCGGTGGTCATGATCGGCAACCAGGGCTTGACTGCTGCCGTGCTGAAGGAGATCGAGCGTGGACTCGACGCGCACGAACTGATCAAGATCAAGGCTGCCAGCGACGAGCCGGACACGCGTCGTGCCTGGCTGGAGGAAATCTGCGCGGCCACCGGCGCGGCGCCGGTGCAGCAGATCGGCAAGATATTGGTGATTTATCGCGCTGCCGGCAAGCCTGTGATCGTCCTGCCGGGTTGAAGGGTTCCTGGCGGGGTCTATCGCGCCAGCCCCGAGCGCCAGACCAGCAACAGCCCCAGCGCGCTCTGAATCAGATAAAGAATGCTCGACACCCCGTGCCAGCGGGCGAAACGGTCGGCAAACACGCTTTGCATCACGGCGTGCGGCATGGCCTGATCCTTCAGGCTCTGCATGATGGGCTGGATGCCGAAGTGGCCCGCCAGCGTGAGCGCCAGCATCAGCGCCACCGCCCAGAAAAACAGGGTTTTCATCGCTGCGGCGCCGTCGCGGGCAAACCGGTAGACCAGCAGGTAGGTCGCTGCAGCGATGCCGATCCACGCCATCACCCCGAACAGCCTGCCGGCCAGCATCCCGGCGAGCTGCTTGTCGCCCAGATTGGCGAACAGAACCGGCGCGGCCACGTAGCCGATCGCCCACATGCCGCCGATCCACAACACCAGCAACCCACCGGCGAGGCCATCCCAGAAGCGTCGCATGCTATTTGTAGAACACGTCCAGCACTTCGTACTGGCGCACGCCGCCCGGCGCCTGCACGTCCACGCCGTCGCCCGTATATTTGCCGATCAGCGCACGGGCGATGGGGGACGAGACCGATATCTTGCCCTGCTTGATGTCGGCCTCGTCGTCACCGACGATCTGATACGTCACCGTATCGCCCGATTCGACGTCTTCCAGTTCAACCGTGGCGCCGAAAACGATGCGGCCATCCGCGTCCAGCGTGGCGGGATCGATGATCTGCGCATTGGCCAGCTTGCCTTCGAGATCGGCAATGCGGCCTTCGATGAAGCCCTGCTTCTCCTTGGCGGCGTCGTATTCGGCATTTTCCGACAGGTCGCCCTGCGCGCGCGCCTCGGCAATCGCCTGGATCACCGCGGGGCGCTCCACGCTTTTCAGATGCTGCAGTTCAACGCGCAGCTTTTCAGCACCGACGACGGTGAGGGGGAATTTGCTCACAAGCTTGCCTCTTCAGATCAGTGCAGCCGCTGATGCAGCGACTGCAGGGAATACACTTTCAGTTCGTCGCCGTGCTGCATGCCCATGCAGGCGGCGCGCGCGCCGGCCAGCGTGGTGAAGTACACCACGCGCCGCGCCAGCGCCTCGGCACGGATGGCGTAGGAATCCTTAACCGCCTTCTTGTCCTCGACCACGTTGACGATGAAGTCGATGTCGCCGTTCTTGATCATGTCGACGATGTGCGGGCGGCCTTCCTTGACCTTGTTGACGATCGCCACCGGAATGCTGGCCGACTCGATCGCCTGCGCGGTGCCGCGCGTCGCCACCAGACTGAAGCCCAGGTCATGCAGCATCTGTGCCACCTCGACGATGGCATCGCGATCGCCCGAACGCACGCTGACGAACGCGCGCCCACCCGGCTTGGGCAATTCGGAACTGGAGGCCAGTTGCGACTTGACGAAGGCCTCGCCGAAGTTGT
Organism: Hydrogenophilales bacterium; assembly: GCA_016195805.1. Lineage (GTDB taxonomy): Bacteria > Pseudomonadota > Gammaproteobacteria > Burkholderiales > Thiobacillaceae > Thiobacillus. Next base: position 231,358 of record JACPYT010000002.1, on the reverse strand, counting down.
CGCCCACGCCCATGACTTCGCCGGTCGACTTCATTTCCGGGCCGAGAATGGTATCGACGCCGGGGAACTTGCGGAACGGGAACACCGCCTCCTTCACCGAGAAATACGGCGGAATGATTTCCTTCTCGAACGCCTGCGATTTCAGCGAGATGCCCGCCATCGCACGCGCAGCGATCTTGGCCAGCGGCGCGCCGATGGCCTTGGACACATAGGGCACGGTACGCGAGGCGCGCGGGTTCACTTCCAGCACGTACACGACGTCACCCTGGATCGCGAACTGCACGTTCATCAGGCCGACCACTTTCAGCGCCTTCGCCATCGCCACCGTCTGGCGACGCAGTTCATCCTGCACGTCCTGCGACAAGCTGTAGGGCGGCAGCGAACACGCCGAGTCGCCCGAATGCACACCCGCCTGCTCGATGTGCTGCATGATGCCGCCGATCACCACCTGCTCGCCGTCGGACAGTGCATCGACGTCGACTTCGATGGCGTCGTTGAGGAAGCGATCGAGCAGCACCGGCGACTTGTTCGACACCTTGACCGCCTCGGTCATGTAGCGGCGCAGGTCGGCTTCCTCGCGCACGATCTCCATGGCGCGGCCGCCCAGCACGTAGGAGGGGCGGACCACCAGCGGGTAGCCGATCTCCTCGGCCATCCGGATGGCGCTGTCGGGATTGCGCGCGGTGCGGTTGGGCGGCTGCTTGAGGCCCAGGTCGTGCAGCATCTGCTGGAAACGCTCGCGATCTTCGGCGGCGTCGATCATGTCGGGACTGGTGCCGATGATGGGTACGCCGTTGCGCTCCAGGTCGCGCGCCAGCTTCAGCGGGGTCTGGCCGCCGTACTGCACGATCACGCCGAAGGGCTTCTCGATGCGCACGATTTCCAGCACATCTTCCAGCGTCAGCGGCTCGAAATACAGGCGGTCGGAGGTATCGTAATCAGTGGAAACGGTCTCCGGGTTGCAGTTGACCATGATGGTCTCGAAGCCATTCTCACGCAGCGCCAGCGCAGCATGCACGCAGCAGTAGTCGAACTCGATGCCCTGGCCGATGCGGTTCGGTCCACCACCCAGCACCATGATCTTTTTCGCATCGGTCGGATGCGCCTCGCACTCTTCCTCGTAGGTCGAGTACATGTAGGCGGTCTGCGTGGCGAACTCGGCCGCACAGGTGTCGACCCGCTTGTAGACTGGGTGCAGCGCCAGCTCGTTGCGGCGCGCACGCACGGCGTGCTGGTCGGTGTTCAAGAGCCTGGCGATCCGGCGGTCGGAGAAACCGGCGCGCTTCAGTTCGCGCAGCTCGTCGCGGCCGAGATCGGCCAGCGCCCGTCCGGTCAGCGAAGTTTCCAGTTCGATCAACCCCTGGATCTGGTCGAGGAACCACGGGTCGATCTTCGACACCGCATGGATTTCCTCCAGGCTCATGCCGACACGGAACGCATCGCCCACGTACCAGATGCGCTCGGGGCCGGGCGACATCAGTTCAGCTTCGATCTCATCGTGGTCGGTGGTCTTGGGATCGAAACCGTCGACGCCGACTTCCAGTCCGCGCAGGGCTTTCTGCAGCGACTCCTGGAAGCTGCGGCCCATCGCCATCACCTCGCCGACCGATTTCATCTGCGTGGTCAGGCGATCGTCGGCCTGCGGGAATTTCTCGAAGGCGAAGCGCGGGATCTTGGTGACCACGTAGTCGATCGACGGCTCGAACGAGGCCGGGGTGGCGCCGCCGGTGATGTCGTTCTGCAGCTCGTCGAGCGTGTAGCCGACCGCCAGCTTGGCCGCCACCTTGGCGATCGGGAAACCGGTCGCCTTGGACGCCAGCGCCGACGAACGCGACACCCGCGGGTTCATCTCGATCACCACCATGCGCCCGTCTTCCGGGTTGATGGAGAACTGCACGTTGGAACCACCGGTATCGACGCCGATCTCGCGCAGCACTGCGAGGCTGGCGTTGCGCATGATCTGGTATTCCTTGTCGGTCAGCGTCTGCGCCGGCGCGACGGTGATCGAGTCTCCGGTGTGCACGCCCATCGGGTCGAAGTTCTCGATCGAGCAGATGATGATGCAGTTGTCCTTGCTGTCGCGCACCACCTCCATCTCGTACTCTTTCCAGCCAAGCAGCGATTCCTCGATCAGGAGTTCGTGCGTCGGCGAAGCTTCCAGCCCGCGTTCACAGATGGCGACGAATTCGTCCTTGTTGTAGGCGATCCCCCCGCCCGACCCGCCCATGGTGAACGAGGGCCGGATGATCGACGGGAAGCCAAGCGCAGCCTGCACCTGCAGCGCCTCCTCCAGGCTGTGGGCGATCGACGAGCGTGCCGAGCCGAGACCCAGCCTGGTCATCGCGGCCTTGAATTTTTCGCGGTCTTCCGCCTTGTCGATGGCTTCCTTCGACGCGCCGATCATCTCGACGCCATATTTCTCGAGAACGCCGTGCTTGGCCAGGTCGAGCGCGCAATTGAGCGCGGTCTGCCCGCCCATGGTCGGCAGCAGCGCATCGGGGCGCTCCTGCTCGATGATCTTCTCGACCACCTGCCAGGAAATCGGCTCGATGTAGGTGACGTCAGCCATGTCCGGATCGGTCATGATCGTCGCCGGGTTGCTGTTGACGAGAATGACCTTGTAGCCCTCCTCGCGCAGCGCCTTGCAAGCCTGCGCGCCAGAGTAGTCGAATTCGCACGCCTGCCCGATGACGATGGGGCCGGCACCGATGATGAGAATGCTTTTTAAGTCAGTGCGCTTGGGCATGATCAGTGTGCTCCGGCGTGATCGGCCATCAGCTTGATAAATCGGTCGAACAAATAGCTCACGTCGTGCGGGCCGGGGCTGGCTTCGGGGTGTCCCTGGAAGCTGAAGGCGGGCGCGTCGGTACGCGCGATGCCCTGCAACGAACCGTCGAACAGCGAAACATGGGTGCTGCGAATATTCGCGGGGAGCGTCGCCGCATCCACTGCAAAGCCGTGGTTCTGGCTGGTGATCGCGACGCGACCGCTGTCTAGATCCTTCACCGGATGGTTGGCGCCGTGGTGGCCGAACTTCATCTTCACGGTTTTGGCGCCCGAGGCCAACGCGAGCAATTGGTGGCCGAGGCAAATGCCGAAGGTCGGAATCCTGGCCGCAACCAGTTCACCGATCGCACGGATCGCATAATCGCATGGCTCCGGATCGCCCGGACCGTTGGACAGGAAAATACCGTCCGGTTTCAGCGCCAGCGCCTGTTCGGCGGTGGCGGTTGCGGGCAACACCGTCAGGCGGCAGCCGCGCTCGGCCAGCATGCGCAGGATGTTGCGCTTGACGCCGTAATCGAAGGCCACCACGTGGAATCGCGGCGCGGTCTGCTGGCCATAGCCGCGTCCGAGTTTCCATTCGGTCTCGTTCCACTCGTAGGCTTTCGGTACGCTCACCACCTTCGCCAGGTCCATGCCCGCCAGGCCCGGGAACGCGCGCGCAGCGTCCAGGGCTTTCGCTTCGTCCACTGCACCGGCCATGATGCAACCCGCCTGCGCGCCTTTCTCGCGCAGGATGCGCGTCAGACGCCGCGTATCGATGTCGGCGATGGCGACGATGTTCTGGCTTCTGAGGTAATCGGGCAGCGACTGGCCGGCACGGAAGTTCGAATGCAGGCGCGGCACGTCGCGCACCACCAGGCCGGCAGCGTGGACGCGGTCCGCCTCGACGTCCTCGGCGTTGACGCCGGTGTTGCCGATGTGAGGATAGGTCAGGGTGACGATCTGCCGCGAATAGGAGGGGTCGGTGAGAATTTCCTGATACCCGGTGAGCGCGGTATTGAATACCACCTCGCCGGTCGTGATGCCGTCGGCACCGATCGACAGGCCGCGAAACACCGAGCCGTCAGCTAAAACCAGGATGGCAGGTTGGGCACGAGACAAGGAAGACTCCGCTGGGCAAAAAAATCGGGCGTGGCGCAGGTGACAAAATTCAGGCGAGCCGCTCGCGCGAACCCGCCTGAATTTGAATGCCGTCATTGTAGCCGATCCGGAGCCCGGCTTCAATGCTTGACCGCGCTTTTGCGGGCGGCCACGAGCCCGATCAGGGCTGGAGATGGTCCAGGCCGCCGTCCATGTCGAGCTCGGTCAATTCGGTGAAACCGCCGATGCAGGTGCCGTCGACGACGATCTGCGGCACAGTGCGTGCGCCATTGGTCACGACGGCGAATTCCTTCATCGCCTCGCGGTCGAGATCGATGCGGACTTCGTCATAGCCGATGCCGCGCTTGTCGAGAAAGGCCTTGGCCTTGACGCAGATGGGGCAGGTGCCGGTGCTGTAGACCTTGACGGCGTTCATGGTGGTTTCCTGGTTCATAGCCTTATTTCAGATTGAGCACATCGCGCATGTCGTACAGACCGGGAGCGCGGCCCTGCAGCCATTTGGCGGCACGCAGCGCGCCCTGGGCGAAGGTGGCGCGGCTGCTCGCCTTGTGGGTCAGTTCGACGCGTTCGCCGATGCCGGCGAACAGCAGCGTGTGGTCGCCGACGATGTCGCCGCCGCGCACGGTGGCGAAGCCGATGGTTTTGGGGTCGCGCTCGCCGGTGACGCCTTCGCGCCCGTAGACGGCGCAGCTGGCAAGATCGCGGTCGATCGCGCGCGCCACCGCCTGCCCCAGTCCCAGCGCGGTACCGGACGGCGCATCGACCTTGTGGCGGTGATGCGCTTCGATGATCTCGATGTCGTAGCCATCGTCGAGCACCCGGGCGGCGAGCTCGGCCAGTTTCATCAGGAGATTCACGCCGACGCTCATGTTGGGGGCGAACACCACGGGAATCCGCTGCGCCGCCGCGGCTATGCGCGCCTTGCCCGCCTCATCGAAGCCTGTGGTACCGACGATCAGCGGCACGCCGGCCGCGACACAGGCATCGAGATAACCGAAGGTGGCTTCGGGACGGGTGAAGTCGATCAGCGCGTGCGCGCCCTGCAGGGCCGTTGCCGGCTGATCCGTCACCCGAATCCCGCTGGCGGCGCCCCAGGCAGCGCCCGCATCCTGCCCCACCAGCACGCTGCCGGGGCGGTCAAGGGCCGCACCGAGCGTGCAGCCGGCATCGGTTTCCACTGCTTCGAGCAGGGCACGCCCCATCCGGCCGGACACACCGGCAATCGCGATCCGCACGCTCACGGCCGGCCATCCTTCAGGGGCGACAGCACCTTTTCCTCCGTGATCAACCAGTGGCCCTCGCGTTCGACCATGCGTACCTGTTTGACGACGGCATCGTGATAACTGCCGGATCGGTAATACTGCTTGAAGGTCACCGTGGCCGTGCCATCGCTGCCCTTCTCGACCGACGGCGAATCGATTTTCACCTCGATGCGCTTCGCCGTGCTCAACACCTGACGTTTGCGCGCCTCCCAGGCGGCGCGGCTGCCCCCATCCTGCGGAGCGAAGCTGGCGTCATACGCCGCGAAGTAGGCGTCGCTGTCACGGTGCGTCCAGGCGTCAGCCCAGGCGTTGAGCGATTTCAGTACCGGATCGTCGCTTGCAGCCGCCGCTGCATGCGGCTCGGGAAAAGGCGGCATGGCATCCGGCTTGATTTGCGCCACGTCGGTTTCAGGCTTCAGGCTCAGCTCGGGAACGGGACGCGGATCGACGTAGGCTGGAGCGTCCTTCGGGCTCGGCAGCGGCGGCACGATGCTGGTTTCGGATGCCAACGGCTGGGGGGCCGGTTCGGCCCTGGCGGCTTCCGGCTGTGCAACCGGGGCCACAACAGGCGCTGCCACCGGTGCAGGCGCTGCCGGCGTCGGAGCCGGCCCGGATGCGGCCGGTGCGGACTGCGCTGCCGGCTCGACGGCGAGCGGCGCCGCAGCGGCATCCGGTGCCACCGGCGTGGCGGGTACGGACTGCGACTCGGGCCGGGGCTCGACGGCTGGCGTCGACGGCTGCGCGGCCGGTTCCGGCAGATCGCCTTCGATACGCGCCAGTGTGTCGCCCTCGAAGAACAGGGTGATGTGTTTCTGCTCGGTCAGTTTCCCCGCCTTGTAAAACATATACACATAATCCCAGCGATCGGTGCGGAACGGGTCGACGATCAGTGGCGTACCGAGAAGGAAGCGGACCTGTGAACGGTTCAGACCAGTCTTCAGGCGCGCGACGTTTTCCTGGTCGAGCGCATTGCCCTGCTGCACATCGATATGATGGGGGCCGATGCTGACGCTGGAGCATCCCGCGAGCAGACTCAAAAACAGGGCAGAAATCAGGAAATGACGCATGGCCAGGAAACCGGAAAGGTTTGGGCGGTTGGAAAAAAACGTATCATAGCGTATTCGCGTTCCCGTTCCGGAGACCCCATTGAGCAATCCGTCCGATCTCAAGAGCATCGGTCTCAAAGCCACGCTGCCACGCCTGAAAATCCTCGATCTGTTCGAGCAGAGCGACAAACGCCACATGACTGCCGAGGAGGTGTATCGCCTGCTCTCCGACGAAGGTCAGGACATCGGCCTCGCCACCGTCTACCGCGTGCTGACCCAGTTCGAGCAGGCCGGGCTGTTGATTCGTCACCACTTCGACAGCGACAAGGCCGTATTCGAGCTCAATCAGGGCGACCACCACGATCATCTGGTCTGCCTGCAATGCGGCAAAGTAGAGGAATTCTTCGACAGCGAAATCGAAAAGCGCCAGAACCGGATCGCCAAGGAACGCGGATTCGCCATCCACGATCACTCGCTGCAGATCTACGCCGACTGCATCAAGGAAAACTGTCCCAACCGCAAGACCAGCGACTCGCGTCACCGGACATAAGGTTCAATCGCCGTACACAGCTCGGCCACACCCCCGATCAGACGTGGCGTGAGACGATGCAGGCGGTCCGCGTCCACCCGCACAAAGGCCCGGTTTCTGACAGCCGGCAGGCCGGTAAACTGCTGCCACGTGCTGCGCATGTCGGGCGCATCGCTGCCGCTCACGATCAGTTCCGGCGCACGCTGCAGCACCGCTTCGCGCGACACCACCAGGGACAGCGCGTGCAGGTCGGCAAACACGTTGCGGGCGCCGCATAGCGCCAGCGCATCGCTGATCCAGTGCGTGCCGCCCACCGTCATCAGCGGACGATCCCATACCTGATAGAACACACGGACCGGCGGCTTCCGGCCGGGGCGCACACGCAGCGTGGCCAGCCGCGCGGAAAAGTCCTGCGCTGCCCGCTCTCCTTCCCTGGCGTGGCCGCTCGCCAGTCCGATCAGGCGCAACAGGCGTGCCACGTCGTCGAGCCGGGTCGCCTGGGTCTGCAGCACGGGTACGCCCAGCTGTTGCAGGCGGTGAATGTCCGCCGCCCGGTTGCCGCCCACCCAGACTATGACCAGATCGGGTTTCAGCGCCAGGATGAGTTCGAAGTTGATGCGGCTGAAGTCGCCGACACGCGGCAATGTCTGCGCAGCTTTCGGGTAATCGCTGGCGCTATCCACGCCCACTACCTGGGCGCCAGCGCCTGTGGCGAACAACAGTTCGGTGAGATGCGGCGCCAGCGCGATGATGCGCTGCGGCGGCCGGCTGAACGCAAGCGCCTGCCCGGCATCGTCGCGCAGGTGGATCGTCGCCGCCTGCGCGGTCGGGGCAAGCAGCAGGCACAGACAGAGAAAACCGCGGCGGATCACCGGTGGGCGAGACCGCCGCCGTGAAAGATCAGACTCGCGCGGCCGTCGTCAAAACGCAGGCGTGTCAGCCCGGCGCTCGCCACCTCGATGCGATAGGCATGCTCCAGCGGCACGTGCAGCGCCCAGGCAAACGCCATGCGGATCACGCCGGCGTGCCCCACCAGCAGCACGTGCTGGCCTGCATGCTGCGCAAGCTGGTCGTCGAGCGCGGCCGCCACCCGCGCGTGAAAATCGGCCAGCGGTTCCGCTCCGGCCGGACGGGCATTCACAGGGTCAGCCTTGAAGCGCGCCAGCGTGCCGGGCGCATCCTGCTCGATCTCGGCGGCCGACTTGCCTTCCCACACGCCGAAGCCGACTTCCATCAGTCGTTCGTCGAGCGTCAGCGGCAGGCCATGGCGGTCGGCGAGCATTTCGGCGAAGGCACGACAGCGCGCCAGCGGCGACGAGACGATCCGCGTCCATGCCGCCGTCTCGCCCACTGCCGCATGCATCTGCGCCCAGCCCTTTTCCGACAGCGGGTCGTCGATCTGACCGCGATACTTGCGCCCGCCGACGGGTTCGCCGTGGCGCAGCAAATCCAGCGTGACGGTCACGCCAGCACCACCAGGTTATCGCGGTGGATCATCTCCGGCTCGTCCATGTAGCCGAGTTCGGCCTCGATCGCGCTCGACGGCTTGCCGGCGATGCGGCGCGCCTCGCTGGCGCTGTAGTTGGCCAGCCCGCGCGCAATTTCACAGCCGTCGGTATCGACGATCGCCACCACTTCGCCGCGCTCGAATTCTCCGGTGATGCCTTTCACGCCGACCGGCAGCAGACTCTTGCCGTCCTCACGCAGGGCACGCACGGCGCCGTCGTCGAGCACCACGCCGCCGCGCAGCTGCAGATGGTCGGCGAGCCACTGCCGCCGTGCGGCGAGCGGCGCTTGGCGCGCCACCAGCTGGCTGCCGATCGCCTCGCCCGCTGCCAACCGCAGCAGCACGCGCTCCTCGCGCCCGCTGCAGATCACCGTATGGGCGCCGCTCCGCGCCGCGCGCTTGGCCGCAAGGATCTTGGTCAGCATGCCGCCGGTGCCGATGCTGCTGCCCGCCCCGCCCGCCATGCGCTCGAGATCGGGGTCGCCGGCGTGCGCGTCCATCACCAGCGTGGCGTCCGGATACTTGCGCGGATCGGCGGTGTAGAGGCCGGGCTGATCGGTGAGAATGATGAGGCAGTCGGCTTCGATCAGGTTGGTCACCAGCGCGCCGAGCGTATCGTTGTCGCCGAGGCGGATCTCGTCGGTCGCGACCGTGTCGTTCTCGTTGATGATCGGCACCACGCGCAACTCCAGCAGCGTGCGCAGGGTGGAACGTGCGTTCAAATAGCGGGTGCGGTCGGCCAGGTCCTCGTGGGTGAGCAGCACCTGCGCGGCGTGCAGGCCGTGGGTGCGGAAGATCGATTCGTAGGCCTGCACCAGGCCCATCTGTCCGACGGCGGCGGCGGCCTGCAATTCATTGACGGCCTGCGGACGCTTCTTCCAGCCCAGCCTGGCGATGCCCTCGGCGATCGCGCCCGAGGACACCAGCACCACTTCCTTGCCCTGCGCGGTCAGCGCGGCGATCTGCTCGGCCCAGCGCGACAGTGCGGCGTGATCGAGCCCGCGCCCTTCGGCGGTGACCAGGCTGGAACCGACCTTGACGACGATGCGCCGGGCGTGCCTCAGGACGGACTGCATCAGCGCTTCCCGCGCCGCAGGCTTTCCACAGCCTCCTTGGCGTTGCGGACGTTGATGCCGCCGGGGCAGAAATGGTCCTCGTACAAGGCCTTGTGATACGACAGCAGCGAACGGAACCGGATGCTTTCCCAGCCTGCATTGCGCGCCTTCGACCAGGTGCCGTCCGGATGGCCGTAGGCATAGAGGCGACGTTCGCCGCTTTCGCAGCGTATGCCTTCGAAGGAAACGTTCGTCGCCCCGCCTGCGGCCTTGATCACCACGGTGTAGCGCACGACCTGGTCGCTCCCGACGCTGATCGATTCGGCATCGACGAAGAAGCGGTTGTCCGTCGCCGACGAAACGGTGAACGGCAGCAGGTTCTGCTCCTTCGGATAGGGCGGCAACTGAGCCGCCACCTCGGACCAGGGCTTGTCCTGTTCAAAATCGTGATCGAAGTCCATCCACGCGGCATGGGCGGCGAGCGGCAGACACAGGAGCAGGGCGGGCAGGATTTTCATCCCCCGCATTTTATTGATTCATCCGCGGGATGTCTTCAAGAAAGATGGCCGGCGCGTTCAGTCGGGGGATTTGCGGATCCGCTCGGGCGCCGCATGCCGGCATTCGCCGAGGGCGATGACCAGGGCCGGCACCTCGCCTGGCGGCAGGTCGACGGCGGCAGCAAGGGCCGGCTCGTCGAAACCGCCGACCGGACAGCTTCCCAGCCCCATGTGTGCCGCCTGCAGCAGGATATGCGCGGCCGCAAAATTGCATTGCCCCACCGCCCACCCGGCGATGGCATCGGCCCGATGGAACGCGCGGTAGGCCGCATGGATCGGCGCCGCGTCCTGTCCGCGCGCCTCGGCAGCCAGGCGCGCCCGCACGTAGTCGGATGCCGGATCGAGCGCCGCAACCAGCGCGACGACCACGATCAGCGCCGCAGCGGTACGCGCGGCCGGCTGATCCAGGCAAGCACGGGCCACCGCCGCCCGCCGCGCTGCGTCGGTCACGACGATGAAGCGCCAGGGCTCGAGGCCGAAGGCCGAAGGCGCCAGCCGTCCCGCCTCGAGCAGCAGGTCCAGCTGTTCCGGCGCAAGCGCCCGGCCGGCGACGAAATCGCGGCAGGCATAGCGCCGGCGGATGGCGGCGTTGAGCGTATCCGGCATCGGTGCGTTCCTGAGGAAGAAATCTTCACCATAGCGCATGGCGACACGCACAAGGAAGCGGCGGTGCCTGCGCTACAATCCGAGCCATTTCCTCCCCGCCGTCAACCACGCCGAGATGTTACCTGCCACCCTCAAACGTTACGCCTGGCTCTCCATCGCCGCGGCCCTGTCCACCATCCTGTTCAAGGGCTGGGCTTGGTGGCTCACCGGCTCGGTCGGCCTGCTCTCCGACGCGCTCGAATCCTTCGTCAACCTGGCAGGGGCGATGATGGCGCTGGCCATGCTGACGCTGGCAGCCCTGCCGGCGGACGACAATCATGCACACGGACACGGCAAGGCGGAGTATTTCTCCAGCGCATTCGAGGGCTTCCTCATCCTTGTTGCAGCGGTTGGCATCGCCTATGCGGCCATTGAGCGCCTGCTCAATCCACAGCCGCTCGAAGCAGTGGGGATCGGCCTGGGCGTGTCGGTGGTCGCTACGATAATCAACCTGGTCACCTCGCGCATCCTCATGGGGGTGGGCCGCAAATACAAATCCATCACCCTGGAAGCCGATGCGCACCACCTGCTCACCGACGTCTGGACGTCCGTAGGCGTCATCGCGGGCGTCGGGCTGGTGTGGTTGAGCGGCTGGCTCTGGCTTGACCCGGTCATCGCCATTCTGGTGGCCATGAACATCGTGTGGACCGGGTGGCAGCTGCTGCAGCGTTCTGCCGCGGGCCTGATGGACGTGTCCATTCCAGAAGACGAACTCAAGGCGATCGAGGGCATCCTGGATCGCTATCGCCAGCAGGGCCTCGAGTTCCACGCCCTGCGCACGCGCCAGGCCGGGACCCGCGCCTTCGTCAGTTTCCATCTCATGGTGCCCGGAGCCTGGACAGTCCAGCAAGGCCACGACTGGTCGGAGCGCATCGAAGCCGACATCAGGCGGGCCGTGCCGCACGCGCATATCACCACCCACCTGGAGCCGATGGAAGACCCGGTCTCGCTGGCGGATCAGGACCTGGATCGCCAGGCGGATTGAGTCACCGCCTTGCGACGCAGAGCCCGGTAAGCCAGCGCGTACGCAACGAGATTCACGCCCACGACCACGCCGCCCAGCACCTGCTGGATCGGCAGCGTCAAATTCTCGGGATACAGGATCGGCAACAGGTAGCGTTCGACAAAGCCGCCGCTGTAAGCGCTGCCCCCGCCGAGCATGCGCAGGCGATTCTCCAGCGGCGTAAGCGGGCAAATCCAGCCGGTGAATTCGATGATCGCCCCCCAGGCAGCAGCCGGCAAGTGCAGCCAAGCCAGTTTCGGCCAGCGCACCAGCAGGAACCCGCCTGCCATGACAAAGGCGACGAACAGCAGATGCCCCAGCACCAGTGCGTCGGCAAGGAATACGGCCATGTCTTCTCTCCCTGCTCCCCACGGCTTGCCCGAATCCGGCTCGTCAGGCGCCTGTGCGCACGGGCGGCAGGCAGACCCGGGAACACCGGCAACTCGCCGACCTCTCGTTCAATGCCCCGTCATCGTCGCCCTGGCCTGCACCAGGCGGCCTGCCTGGTAGTCTGCGAAGGCCTGTTCGATCTCGTCGCGGGTATTCATGACGAAGGGCCCATACTGCACCACGGGCTCGCCGATCGGCCGGCCGGCAACCAGGATGAAGCGGGCACCGGCGGTGCCGGCCTCGATTTCCACCGCGTCACCGGATCCCAGCACCGCCAGGGTATGCGTCGCCAGGTCCTCGCCGGCCAGGCGGGCGCTGCCTTCGAAGACGTAGACGAAGGCAGTGTGCGTGTCGCCCAGCGGCAGGCTGAATCGCGCGTCGGCCGCCAGGGTGACATCGAGGTAGCGGACGTCGGTGGCCGGATCCTCGATGACCCCGCGCGTGACGCCGAACTGGCCCGCGAGCACCCGCACATTGCCTTGCTCCAGCGCCACCCCGGGAATCGCTGCGGCAGAGAACTCCTGATACGCCGGCGCCGACATCTTTTCACGCGCCGGCAGGTTGATCCAGAGCTGGAAGCCGCGCATCAAGCCGTTGGTCTGCTGCGGCATCTCCGAATGGATGACGCCGCTGGCCGCTTTCATCCATTGCACGCCGCCGGCCTTGAGATCGCCACGGTTGCCCATGCTGTCGCGGTGCTCCATGTGGCCATCGAGCATGTAGGTGAAGGTGATGAAGCCGCGGTGCGGATGGTCCGGGAAACCGGCGATGTATTCGTCCGGGTTGTCGCTGCCGAAGTGGTCCAGCATCAGGAAAGGATCGAGATTGCGCAGCGCCGGCGTACCTATGCTGCGGTGGACGGTGACCCCGGCGCCTTCGGTGACCTCGAAGGCAGGGACAAGCTGGCGTATGGGTCGTCGTGTCATGGGGGCTCCTGATTGCTTTAACGCATGATGACCCGCGCAGACGCCGATTACAAATCATCGGGCCTGCGGAATCCCGAGTGCCAAAACTCAGGCACGCGATAGATGAAATCCCGCTTGAATGGATAGTTCGGCTGCGTGCCGTCGACAGCCTTGCCGGCCAGCACCTGCCACAGCTCCATCCAGCCGTGATCGAAGGCATAGGCCGAGCCCGCCATGTAGATGCGCCAGATGCGGTATTTCTGTTCGCCGATCAGGCGACGGGCTTCGTCGGCATGCGCCTCCAGCCGGGTCACCCAGTGCCACAGGGTCTTGCCGTAATGGGGGCGCAGGTTCTCGGCGTCGAGGCATTCGAGGCCGCTGCCTGCCGCGGCGCGCAGCACATCGGAGGCGTGCACCAGCTCGCCCCCCGGAAACACATAGTCTTCGATGAACTCGGCAATGCCGCTGCCGAGGCCGCTGGCCTCGGGCTCGGACGTGGTGATGCCGTGGTTGAGCACCATCCCGCCCGGCTTCAGCAGCGCATGGATCTTGTCGAAATAGGTGCGCAGATTGAGACGGCCGACGTGCTCGAACATGCCCACGCTGGCGATTTTGTCGTAGCTGCCGAGTTCGGGCACGTCACGGTAATCCATCCTGCGCACCTCGACCCGGCCGGCCAGACCGCGTGCAGCAATCTGCCGGCTGACATACGCATGCTGGTCGTCCGACAGGGTGATGCCGACCGCGCGCACGCCGTAGCGCTCCGCTGCGTGCAGGATCAGCCCGCCCCAGCCGCAGCCGATGTCGAGAAACTGCTCGTCGGGCTGGAGATCGAGCTTGCGGCAGATGTGGTCGAGCTTGGCCTCCTGCGCTTCGTCCAGGCTCATGTCCGGGGTCTTGAAGTAGGCACAGGAATACACCCGGCGCGCATCCAGCCACAGGCCGTAAAAATCGTTGGACACGTCGTAGTGGTACTGGATGTTCCTGCGGTCCTTGCTGCGCGTGTGGCGCCACCACTTCCAGCCGTCTGATCCGGTTTTCGGCGAGCAGTCGCCTGCATTGCACAGGCGGTCGCCGAGCGCGAGGATGTCGCGGACATCGCCTTCCAGATCGAGGTCGCCCTCGACGTAGGCCCGCGCCAGCGTGCCCAGGTTGGGGTCGGCCATGGCCTTGAGGCTGGCCGCCTGGTGCAGCCGCACCCGCACCGCCGCATTGGCGGCCGCGCCGACCTGTTCGCCATTCCACAATTCGACCACGAACGGCAAGCCGGAGGATTCGACCCGCCGCCGTACCTGATGAACCAGCAATTGATCCAGCATCACACCTCCTCGAAGGATGGCGGTGCGTTGTCGTAGTGTTGTTCTACCGCCTGCCTATGACTTTAGGCCAAATCGACGACCAGTGCAGCGCGCGTCGTGTCCGCCAGCGTCATCGATTCCACCGTATAGGCGGCCAGATCGATGCCCATGCGGATCGGGTTGCCGCCCTTCGCCGCCGCAATCGAGGTGGGATCCAGCTCGAAGCGCAGGAAGTGCACCGACGAGGTCTTTTCCTCGTTCTCGCGCTCCAGGTCCTCGTCGGCGATGGCAAACACCTTCGGCTGATCGGCCACCTGCACCCAGACGCGGTCCTCGATGCCCTTCAGCTTTGCCAGCGCCACCTTGCGTTCGTCCGGGTCGGAATACTGGATCATCATGGTCGCCTTCCAGTTGGTGCCGTCCGGCACCAGCGGGTTGTAGGCGTCGAGCTCGTCCTGGATGCCCGCGTCCTCGAAGGTGCGCTCGGCGCGCAGCATTTCCTGGATCTGGTAGCGCATGGTCTTCTCGTCCTCGAAGATCAGCGTGACGTGGTCGCCCAGCTCGACCATGCGGTTCTTCTTGTGCGCCATGATTTCGGCGCGCAGCGCCGGGCGTACCTTGGAATAGCTTTCCAGGGTCATCAGGCTGTCACGGGTAATGTGCGGCATATCGCTCTCCTTGCTAACAACAGTTATTCCAGACCATAGGCGATGCGCAGCAGCGTAATCGGATGCTGCTTCTGCGCACTGGAATCGCCCATGCCCTGCAGGATGTGACGCGCGGCAATCGCGCAGTCGGAACTCACATAATCAGGTTGCGGCTCGGCCATCTGGCGGAACACCGGCTTGCCGATCTTCATCGACTTGTCGAAGTACTCGGTCTTCACGCCCCAGGTACCGTCGTGGCCGGAGCAGCGCTCGACCATCGTGACGGTGGCGCCGGCCAGCTGCAGCGCGTCGCGCGTCTTGTTGCCGATGTTCTGCACGCGCTGGTGGCACGGCACATGGTAGGCGACCTTGCCGAGCGGGTCCTTGAAATCGGTTTTCAGCAGGCCGTCGACGTTGCGCGCCATCAGGTACTCGAACGGATCCCACATCGCCTCCTTCACCGCCTGCACGTCGGCGTCGTGCGGGAACATCAGCGGCAGTTCTTGCTTGTACATCAGCGTGCACGAGGGCACGGCGGTGAGGATCGCATAGCCGTCGCGGGCGAGCTTCGCCAGATGCGGGATGTTGGTGTCCTTGAGCTTCTCCACCGCGTCGAGGTCGCCCAACTCCAGCTTGGGCATGCCGCAGCAGGCTTCCTTCTCCACCAGCACCGCGGGGATTTCGTTGTGCGCCAGCAGCTTCAGCAGGTCGTGGCCGATGCCGGGCTCGTTGTAGTTGACGTAGCAGGTGGCGTAGATCGCCACCTTGCCGGGCGTTTTCTCACCGGGCTTCACCGCGAAGTCGTTGCGCGGCTTCGCGGTGGAACGGAACTTCGCGCTGTCGTATTCGGGCAGCTGACGGTCGGGGTGGATCTTGAGCACGCTGTCGACCAGCTTGCGCACCGGCTTGCTCTTCAGGCTGGCGTTGACCGCCTGCACCACCACCGGAATCGAGGCGAGCTTGCCCATCGCGTCGGTGGAGGACAGCAGCTTGTCGCGGAACGTGGTGCCGCCCTGCTGGAACTTGATCGCCTTGGCGCGCAGCATGGTGTGCGGGAAATCGAGGTTCCACGGATGCGGCGGCACGTAGGGGCATTTGGTCATGTAGCAGAGGTCGCACAGATAGCACTCGTCGACCACCTTCCAGTAGTCGGCCTTGGCCACGCCGTCCACTTCCATCGTCTCGGATTCGTCGACGAGGTCGAACAGGGTCGGAAACGCGGTGCACAGCGAGACGCAGCGGCGGCAGCCATGGCAGATGTCAAAGATGCGCTCGAGCTCGTGGTTGAGCTTGTCCTCGTTGTAGAAATCGGGATTTTTCCAGTCGAGCGGATGACGGGTCGGGGCTTCGAGATTGCCTTCGCGTGTGCTCATGCGAACTCCAGTTTAGACTTGGTATAAATATGACTATAGATTCAAAAAAAAGCGGGCCGAAACCGACCCGCTTTTGGCTCGGGCAGAATTACGCGCCCAGGCTGTCCAGCGTCTTCTGGAACTTGTTGGCGTGCGAACGCTCGGCCTTGGCCAGCGTCTCGAACCAGTCGGCGATTTCGTCGAAGCCTTCGGCACGTGCATCCTTGGCCATGCCGGGATACATATCGGTGTACTCGTGGGTTTCGCCGGCGATCGCGGTCTTCAGGTTGTCGGCGGTGGGGCCGAAAGCCATGCCGGTGGCAGGGTCGCCGCACTTTTCCAGGTACTCGAGGTGGCCGTGCGCATGGCCGGTTTCGCCTTCGGCAGTGGAGCGGAACACGGCGGCAACGTCGTTGTAGCCTTCCACGTCGGCTTTCGCTGCGAAGTAGAGGTAGCGGCGGTTGGCCTGTGATTCGCCCGCAAAGGCGGCTTTCAGATGGTCTTCGGTTTTCGAACCTTTGAGTTGCATAACCTGATCTCCTTTGTTTACATAGACATGCCTTGCAGCATTGGAATTTCCATCCTGTCTGATTTACCCGACCCTCTATGTATAGCAGGCCGGCCAGTGGATGAAATTACGGTTTTTAGACTAAGTCTAATACCTGAACGAAGATTAAACCCGCCGCGATGACGCTGTCAACCTCGTATACACTCTTTGTCTGACGGAGAAGACCATGAGCTTTGATAAAACAAAAACCGACGCCGAATGGCGCGCCGAGTTGAGCCCCGAGCAATATCGCATCCTGCGCGAGCACGGTACCGAGCGGGCGTTCACCGGGCAATACTGGGACCATCACGAAAACGGCGAGTATCGCTGCGCCGCCTGTGGTGAGCCGCTGTTTTCGTCGGCCGCCAAGTTCAACTCGGGCACCGGCTGGCCAAGTTTCTATCAGCCTCTGAACGCCGATGCCGTGGCGGAAAAAACCGACGCCAGCCACGGCATGGTGCGCGTCGAGGCCCTGTGCCGCCGCTGCGGGTCGCACCTGGGCCACATCTTCCCCGACGGCCCGGCCCCCACCGGCATGCGCTACTGCATCAACTCGGCCTCGCTGGCCTTCCAGAAGACAAAACAGGATTGAGCCTTGCATATCTTTGACGCCCGGATTGCGGCGATCACCCCCGCTACGCCCAGCATCCATACCCTCCGCCTTGCCATCCCCGATGCCGGCTTCCGGTTTCTGCCGGGGCAGTGGGTCGACCTCAGCATCGAAGTCGACGGCGTGACGCACACCTCGGGCTATTCCATCACCACCTCCCCCATCCATCAGGGCGAGATCGAACTGGCGATCAAGGCCAGCGCGCGGCATCCGGTGGCGCGCTGGATACACGAACGCGCCCGGGTGGGCGACCGCGTGCGTGTGAGCCAAGGCCAGGGGCCGTTCGTCTATCTGCCCGAGATGAGCGACAACGTGGTGCTGATCGGCGGCGGAGTGGGTGTCACGCCGCTGCTGTCCATCTTCCGCCATGTGCGCGATACGGCCTTGCCGACCTGCGCGCATCTGGTCTACAGCGTGTCGGACAGCCGTGAAATCCTGTTCCGCGACGAACTCGAGGATGCCGTCCGCACGCACGACAACCTGCACGTGAGCATCACCGTCACCCAGCCCGATGCCAACTGGCACGGCCTCACCGGCCGCATCGACCCGGTCAAGCTGCATGCGCTCGACGTGCCGGACGACACGCTGTATTACCTGTGCGGCCCCAAGGGCATGGTCGAGGACATGAGCACCCTGCTGCACGACCTGGGTGTGCCGATGAACCGCATCATTTTCGAGAAGTGGTGGTAGGCCGATTCGACCATTAAACAAATCCCCCGGCCTGTGTATGTTTGTCTTTCAAACCGAACGGAGAAGCCCCCATGCGCATCCTTCCCCTGCTCGCCATCCTGGCCTTCTGCACGTCGGCGCTGGCCGGCCCCAATGACGTCGTCCATCCGTACCCGGCGCAGAAAATCAGCGCCGACACCTATGTCATCCATGGCCCGCAAGGCGTGCCTTCGGTCGCCAACCAGGGCTTCATGAACAACCCGGCCTGGGTCGTCACGCAGGAGGGCGTCGTGGTGATCGATCCGGGTTCGAGCGTGCAGGTCGGCCGCATGGTGGTGGCCCAGATTCGCAAGACGACCGACAAGCCGGTCACCCATATCTTCGACACCCACGTCCACGGCGACCACTGGCTCGGCAACCAGGCGATTCTGGAAGCCTGGCCGAACGCCACGCTGATCGCCCACCCCGACATGATCAAGCAGGCCAGGAACGGCGCCGACGCGTTCTGGATCAAGCTGATGTCGGACATGACCGGCGGCTACACCGACGGCACCCATGCCGTGATTCCCACCGTCGAAGCGGCCGACGGCCAGGCATTCCAAATCGGCGGCAAAACCTTCCGCATCCATTCGTCGACCGACGCGCACAGCAAGACCGACCTGATGATCGAGGTGGTGGAAGACCGCATCCTGTTCACCGCAGACAACGTGCTGAACCATCAGGTCATGAATATCCGCGACGGCACGTTCAAGGGCGTGATGAAGGCCACCGACCGGGCGCTTGCCCTCAACGCGAAACGCTACGTGCCCGGCCACGGCAAGACGGGCGACCGCAAGTTTGTCGAAGACCAGAAAGCCTATTTCAGTACGCTGATGTCCGAAGTGCGGCGCATGTACGGCGAAGGCAAGAGCGATTACGAAATGAAGCCGGTCATCGCAGAAAAGCTCAAGGCCTACCAGGACTGGGCGGAGTGGGATACCAATCTGGGCCAGCAGATCAGTCTGGCGATCCTCGAAATCGAGCAGGAGTAAAGCCGGAACGCGACCACGCCTTGCGTCTGCAAGGCGAAGCCTCCCCGGATCAACCCGGCAGCCGGGTGACGCTGGCCACGTGTCCCGACTGCCATTCCCCATCGAGGCCGACCCATTCGACGCGCTCGCCGAGCATGCGAACGACGCCGGGGCGGCGGTTGTTGCCGGTATCGGAGAACTCGAAGCGATAGTCGCGCTGGAATTGCAGCTGGCCGCTGCCGTTGCGCGCAAAACGGGTCCGGCTCAGGGCCACGCTCTCGTCGAGGAATTGCACCCCTGCCTCGCCGCAGGCGCGGCGGCCCACTGCGATGGCCTGTTCACGCACCTGCATGCCGGCATACCAGTACCAGCCTACCGCACCCAACAGCCCCAGCAACAGCAGGTCCCAGTTCACTGTCCGGTTGAATCGGGTTTGACCGGACTGCGGAACAGCGCCGCCACCTGCTTTTTGGGCGTCGGCCGCGTCAGGGCGGGGGGGGGATCTGAGCGCGAGACTTCGCTCGGCACATAGGGCGCGTCGAACAACGCATCGCGCGTTGCAGCGGGTTTGCTGCGCGGCGTGCTGCGTTCACGTTCACCGTGCCGATCCGGCCGCGGCGCGCGCGGCTGGTAGGCCGGCACATCGGCCGCGCCGGGTTCGAAGCCGGGAACGATCACCGGTGCGAGCGTGCTGCCGATGAGCTTCTCGATGTCCTTGAGGTAACGCGTTTCCGATTCGCTCACCAGCGAGATCGCCTCGCCCAGGGCGCCGGCGCGGCCGGTACGGCCGATGCGATGCACGTAGTCCTCGGCGTTGTGCGGCAGGTCGTAATTGACGACGAAGGGCAGCGCCTCGATGTCGATGCCGCGCGCGGCGACGTCGGTGGCGACCAGCACGCGGATGGTGCCGGCCTTGAAGGCGTCGAGCGCCTTGATGCGCTCCTGCTGGGTCTTGTCGCCGTGGATCGCGTCGGAGTGGATGCCGGTCTTGTTGAGTTCGTTGGCGAGCCGGTTGCAACCCAGCTTGGTCCCGGTAAACACCAGCACCTGCCGCAAGTCGCGGCTCTTGATCAGATGCGCGAGCAACTGGCGCTTGCGTTCGTGGTGCACCGGGTGCACCACCTGGGTGACCGTCACGGCGGTGGTGTTGCGCGCCACCTCGATGAAGGTCGGGGTGTTGAGGATGCTGTCGGCGAGCTTGCGGATTTCCTCCGGGAAGGTGGCGGAGAACATCATGTTCACCCGCTGCGCCGGCAGCAGCGCGACGATGCGCTTGAGGTCGGGCATGAAGCCCATGTCGAGCATGCGGTCGGCCTCGTCGAGCACCAGGGTGTTGACCTGGGAGAGCGAGAGCGTCTTGTTCTGCACGTGATCGAGCAGGCGGCCGGGCGTCGCCACCAGGATTTCCACACCGGTTTTCAGGATCGGGATCTGCGTGTTGATGTTGACCCCGCCGTAGACCACCAGCGAACGCAGCGGCACGTGTTTGGTGTAGGCCTGCACGCTCTCTTCGACCTGGATCGCCAACTCGCGCGTGGGGGTGAGAATCAGCGCGCGAATCGGATGCTTGGCCGGCGAGGTGCCGTTGTTGGCGAACGGCAACAGGCGCTGGATCAGCGGCAGCGCGAAGGCCGCCGTCTTGCCGGTGCCGGTCTGCGCGGCGCCGAGAATGTCGCCGCCCTGCAGCGCCAGGGGAATCACCTGCGCCTGGATCGGCGTCGGTGTGGCATACCCCATCTCGTCGAGGGCACGCAGGATGTCGGGCGCCAGCCCGAGTTCAGCAAAAGTCGTCAAAGTCTGTCCAGTTAAATCGCTGGTTCAATTAATGTCCTGGCCGGTCAAATCCGGATCCAGTCAAATCCTGCCGTCTGGCAGGCCACGCGCACATCTTCGTCCGCACACGCCAGCACCTGGGCCAGCGCGCGTTGCGCCAGCACGGACGTGTTGTTCGTTTTGGATACGTGCGCAGCCATCACGCACTGCAATTTTTCATGTTTCAGCTTGCCCAGCAAGGCTGCGGACTGGCCGTTTTCCAGATGGCCGAAACGCCCGCCCACGCGACGCTTGAGGCTCGCGGGATAAGGCCCGTTTTCCAGCATCGTCGCGTCATGGTTGCATTCCAGCACCAGCGCGTCGACGCCATCCAACATGGCCTCGATGTGCGGTGTACTGCACCCCGCGTCGGTCAGCACCCCAAGCGTGCGGTTGCCGTCGCCAAACACGAACTGCACCGGCTCCCGCGCGTCGTGCGGCACCGGAAACGGCTGGATTTCCAGCCCGTCGACCGCGAATGCCGCATGGCTGTCGATCACCCGCACCGCCACGCCGTCGAGATCCTGCGCCATGGCCAGCGTGCCGGCGGTCAGCCACACCGGCAGCTTGTGCTTGCGCGCCAGCCGCCCTACTCCGCCGATATGGTCGCTGTGCTCGTGGGTCACGACGATGCCGGCCAGGTCGGCGGCTGCGAGCTTGAGCCGCGCCAGCCGCGCAATGCTGTCGGCCAGCCCGAAGCCGCAATCCATCAGCACCCGGGTGGAACCGGCCTCGACCACCAGGCCGTTGCCTTCGCTGCCGCTGCCCAGGCTTGCAAACCTCATCAAGCGCCTTCGCCCGTCACTTCAATTACTTCAATTCCTTGTGCAGCAGATTGATGATGCGGTTGCGCGTCTTGTCGTCGGCCGGCTTGCCGTCGGTGCCGGTGACGCTGACACGGCTCTTCTCGCCCGCCTCGCTGACCACGATCTGCAGTTGCGGCGAGGTCTGTGGCTTCTTGCTGCGCCAGAAGGCGAGCTTGGCGAGCATGCCGTCGTCGCGCTTGCTGGCGTTGTCGATATCGGGATCGATGTAGCGCACGTAATAGACACCCTTGGAGCGGTCACGGTCTTCCACCGCAAAGCCGACACGGTCGAGCGCGAGGCCGACCCGACGCCAGGCCCGGTCGAAGCCTTCATCCATTTCCAGCACCGGGACACCGGCGTCCTGGACGATGCGCGCCTGTTCCGGCTGTTGCTGCTGGGTCAGCAGCGCATCGGCGCGGCTCTTTTCCACGCCGAAGCGCAGCATCAGCCGGCGCAGCATTTCGGCTTCGAGTTCGGGATCGGGCTGGCGCGGCTCCCATTTGGTCTGGTCCTTGCCCTCGGTCGTATAGACCTCCTTCATGCCGCGATGGCTGATGTAGATCTCGGTACCGTCCTTGCCCGTTTCGATGCGCGTGCGGAACTTGTCGCGCTCGGCGGTGGAATACAGGCCGTCGATCACCTTGCCGAGCGTGCGGCGGATGACGTCCTGCGGAATCTTGGCCCGGTTTTCCGCCCAGTCGGTTTCCATGATGCCGGTCGCGGGCGACTCTTTGTTGATGATGAAGCCGTTCTCCTGCCAGAAGTCCTTGAGCACCGGCCATACCTGCTGCGGGGTCGCCTGCACCACCAGCCAGCGTTCGCTGCCGGCGCGCTCGATGCGAACCTTTTCTTCCGTGGGCAACAGTGTGGTCGATGCGGCCGGCGTGGCCTTGCGTTCCTGGCTGTAGGTCGACAGGGTGGCGGTGCCGCCGCCCTGGGTATCGGGAATCGCGTAGCGGTCGTCAGCTGTCGGCGCCACCAGATCGGGCGGCACTTCGAGCGTCGGCGCCTTCTGAGCCGATTTGTAATCGATCTTTTTGGATTCCACGATGCCGCAGGCCGACAGGGCTACGGCAACCATCAAGAACAGGGGCAATAAACGCATAAGGTGTCCTAAAGAAAAGCTTGCATCAAAGCGGCACGGCGCATTGCATCGTGCTAGATCAGTTTGGCATGACGCAACGCATCACGCACCGTGTCGTGCAAGCCGGCAGACAGCGGGGTCAAGGGCAGACGCAGGCCGGACGGGATCAGGCCCAGCTCTGCGCACGCCCATTTGACCGGAATCGGGTTGGCCTCGACAAACAATTTGCTGTGCAGCGGCAGCAATGCATTATTGAGTTCGCGCGCACGCGCCAGGTTCCCGTCGCGCGCCGCCACGCACATCTCGTGCATCAGTTTCGGCGCCACGTTGGCGGTGACCGAGATCACGCCGTGCCCGCCCAGCAGCAGAAAGGGCATCGCCGAGGCATCGTCGCCGCTGTACAGCGAAAAATGCTTCGGCACGCGGCGCAGCAGGTCGGCCGCGCGCTCCATGCTGCCGGTGGCGTCCTTGATGCCTACGATGCCGGGCACGTCCGCCAGACGCAGCGTGGTGTCGTTCGACAGATCGGCGACCGTGCGCCCCGGGACGTTGTAGAGGATCAGCGGCAGATCGACCGACTCGGCAATCTTTTTGTAGTGCTGGTAGAGGCCTTCCTGCGTCGGCCTGTTGTAGTACGGCACCACCGACAGACCGGCCTGTGCGCCTGCGGCCTTGGCGCACTCGGTGAGTTCGATCGCTTCGGCGGTGGAATTTGCGCCGGTCCCCGCGATCACCGGTACCCGCCCGGCGACCTGCTCGACCGTGGTGCGGATCAGCAGGCAGTGCTCATCGAAGCTGACCGTGGGCGATTCGCCGGTGGTGCCGACGATGCAGATGCCGTCGGTTCCTTCGGCGATATGCCAGTCGACCAGACGGCGCAACGCGTCGAGGTCGAGCGCGCCATCGTCTGACATGGGGGTGACTATCGCAACCAGGCTTCCTCTGGCTGTATTCATTTCTGCCATCTTGTTTCCGCCGCTTTTATTTCAGTACCGCGCCGTTGTTCCAGCGCGTTCACGATAAATCGCAGCATTCTAATCTATCTGGCTGCGACTGGCTTTATCTCGACGCGAGCCTGCCCAGCCAGCCTGTCAGCTGTTCGATGCCCAGGCCGACGCCATGCGCGAGCAGCGGCACCGCCACGATCCAAAGCGCCACCAGCCCCAGTGCCGCCACGCCCAGTCCGGCCGAGAACATGTCCAAGCCCGGCGTGGTGCGCGCCACGATGCCGAATGCCAGCTGGACCAGCAGCGCCAGGGCCAGCAGCGGCAAGGCCAGCTGCACGCCGGTCGCAAACAGCCAGCTGCCGGCTTCGGCCAACTGGCGCAGGTCCGTTGCGGCGGGCAGAACGGCAAACGGCATGGCAGCAAAGCTGTCGCGTAGCGCGTGCACAATCAGCAGATGCCCGCTTGCCCCTAGAAACGCCATCGCCGCCAGCCATCCGGCCAGGGCGCGCCAGGCGGCGTCCGCCGGCGCCGCCTGTTCGGCGGTCAGCGCCAGCAGGCCGCCGGTCGCGGTGTGGCCGGCCCACACCAGCGCCGCGCTCACCGCCGCGAACACCAGCCACACGCAGAGCGCCAGCGCCGCGCCCCACGCGACTTCCATGCCCAGTGCCAGCAAACCCTGTACGCTGAAGGGAGCAATGGCGCCGGCCGCCAAGCCCGGAGCCAGCACGGCAGCCAGCACGGCGGCCAGGAACAGGCGCAACAGCAGCGGCAGGCGGCCGGTCAGCGGATCGAACACGGTCCAGCCGGCGAGGCGCGCAAAGGCAAATACCCAGACCGACAGGCTCGCTTCGCTCAGGGGCATAAGCCGCTCATTCGACCAAGCCCGGGAAATCGGTCAGCATGCTGCGCGCAAATTCGACCAGCTGCCCGCCCATCCAGCTGCCCAGCAGCGCCAGCACGAGCAGCACGACGATGAGCTTGGGAACGAAGGACAAGGTCGGTTCGAGGATCTGCGTGGCCGCCTGAAACAGGCTGATGGCAAATGCGGTCAGCAGCCCCGCCAGCAACACCGGCGCGGCAAGCAGCATCACCAGCCAGAGCGCGTCGCGCGCAAGGCCCTCCATTAGAAAACACCGCCTTCCATCAGAAGCTCCCAATCAGCGAACCGACCAGCAGGTGCCAGCCGTCCACCGTGACGAACAGCAGCAGTTTCAGGGGCAGCGACACCAGTTGCGGCGGCAGCATGATCATGCCGAGCGCGGTCAGCACGGCGGTGACCACCAGATCGATCACCAGGAACGGCAGCACGACCATGAAGCCGATCTGGAAGGCGGTCTTGAGTTCGCTGGTGAGGAAGGCCGGCGCCAGCGCGGCCAGCGGCACGCTGTCCACCCGCTTGGGATCGATGCTTTTGTCATTTTCCGTGAACAAGCCCAGGTCTTCGGCACGGGTTTGCCGCAGCATGAAGCTTTTCAGCGGCGACGCGGCCTTTTCGGCGGCGGCGTTGAAGCTCAGTGCGCCGGCCAGATAAGGCTGGTAGGCCTCGGCATTGATGGTCTTGAGTGCGGGCGACATCACGAAAATGGTCAGCAGCACCGCCAGCCCCATCAGCACCAGATTGGGCGGCGCGGTCGGGCTGCCCAGACCCTGCCGCAGCAGGAACAACACCACGGCGATGCGGGTGAAGGCGGTGAACGCCAACAGCAAGGCAGGCAGAAACGGAAACAGCAGCAGCCAGGGCAGGCTCGCGCCGGGCACGCCGATCACCTGCCCGCCCGCGCCCGGCGTCACGCTCAACAGGGGCACGCTGGCGTCCCCGGCCCAGGCCGAGGCGCTCAGGCCCAGTGCCAACAGCAGAAAAATCGCCTTCATCGTGCATGCTCCTGGATCGAGTCCGGTTTCGGCAGGGTATGCAGCAGACGCACATTGCCGCCGCCCACGCCCAGCAACAGCCAGGTACCGTCGACCTCGACCACCACCACGCGCTCGCGTGCGCCCACCGCCGTCGTCCCCACCACCTTGACTGCGCCTTGCGTTCCCATGCCCGGCAGATAACGCCGGACGAACCAGGCGACCGCGACGAACCCGCCGAGGATGAGTGCCAGGCTCAGCAGCACGGTGAGCATGCTGCCGGCGGTATCGGTCGCCGCCAGCGCCCAGGACGGAATCAGCAGCAACGCGCCTGCCGCGACGAATCTAGCCATGCCGGATGACCTCCCGCGCCCAGCGCGTCATGTCGGTTGTGGAATGCGGCAAAGCTACGGCGAGCGTTGCCTGCGTGAGACCGGTCGCGATGCGCCAGGCCAGCGCATGCGGCGGCGCGGCCTGAGCCGGCGCATCCAGCCAGCATTCCGCCAGCACGGCATCCAGGGTGCGGACGCAACTGGCGGGGACAAAGGGGCCGCTGCCCCCCACGTCACGCCCGCCCAGGCGGCGCGTCAGCCACAGGCTGGCCAGCGCGGCATCGGGCTGCCAGGTCGGCGACGCGGGTGTATCGACACGTGCAGGCGCCGGCTGCGGCATCGCCTCAAGCGGCAGGCGCAGGCGTGCGCTCAGCGTCGCGGCAAGCTTGCGGGTCAGGCGCATCTGCAAATCGTCGGACAGCGGGAACGGCGCCGTCAGGAAAGCGATTTCGTCAGGCGTAAGTTCTAGCAGCCGCATCAGCGTCCCCGCTGTCCCGCATCGCGCCGATGCGTCAGCTCGACCAGCTCGTCGTGATCGCGCTGCTCGACGCGTCGTTGCTGGATGGCGGCCTGCGCCAGATGGCGCTGCTCCAGCAGGCGCAGCGCCTTCACCCGCTGCTCGGTCTGCATCCATTCGGCCAGCCGCGCCTGCCAGTCGCGATGGGCGGCGTCGATGGCGGCCTGCGCCGCCTGCATTTCAGCCGCCTGCGCGCGTTGCAGACGATTCGTTTCCTGCAGCTGCGCCGCCGTCACGCCCCCGCGCAGTTCGCCCGCCAGCTGTGCAATATGAGCGTCGCGCAGCGCGAGCAGCTGCACCTGGCGGCCGCGTGCGCGCAGCCACACGCCGTGCGCGAGCTTGACCCCGCGCGACAGCGTTTCGCTGCGCCGCTCGGCCAGCTGCAGGACCCGCGCGAGGGAAAACGGCTTCATCCGAGCACCTCGTCGAGGCCGACGCGCGCGTCATTCAGGGTCGAACGCTCGCGCATGCCCTGCATCAGGTAGCCCTGCATCCGGGGATACAGCCGCACACCTTCGTCCAGCACCAGATCGGCGCCCGGCACATAAGCGCCGACGGCCAGCAGATCGCGGCTGCGCATGTAGCGCGAATAGAGATACTTGAAGCGGCGGGTGCGCTCCAGCGCGTCGTCGGAGAGCAGGTCGGGCTGCGCACGGCTGATCGAGGCCTCGATGTCGATCGCGGGGTAATGCCCGGCGTCGGCGAGGTCGCGGCTAAGCACGATGTGGCCGTCGAGGATGGCGCGCGCCGCATCGGCGATCGGATCCTGCTGGTCGTCGCCTTCCATCAGCACGGTGAAGAACGCGGTGATCGAACCGCTGCCGCTGCGGCCGTTGCCGGCGCGCTCGGCCAGTTGCGGCAGCTTGGCGAACACCGACGGCGGATAACCCTTGGTCGCGGGCGGCTCGCCGATCGCCAGCGCCACCTCGCGCTGCGCCATCGCGTAACGCGTCAGCGAATCCATGATGAGCAGCACGTTCTTGCCCTGGTCGCGGAAATATTCGGCGATCGACATCGCATAGGCTGCGCCATTCAGCCGCATCAACGGCGGATGGTCGGCCGGCGACGCCACCACCACGGCGCGCGCCATGCCCTCGGTGCCGAGGATGCGGTCGATGAATTCCTTGACCTCGCGGCCGCGCTCGCCGATCAGGCCCACCACCACCACGTCGGCCTCGGTCATGCGCGCCATCATGCCGAGCAGCACGCTTTTTCCCACGCCGCTGCCCGCGAACAGGCCGAGCCGCTGCCCGCGCCCCACCGTCAAGAGGCCGTTGATCGCGCGCACGCCGACGTCCAGCGTCTCCCGGATCGGTGCACGCTCGAGCGGATTGATCGGACGGCTGTACAGCGGCACCCGCCGTTCCAGCATCAGCGGTCCAAGGCCATCGAGCGGGCGCCCGGCACCGTCGAGCACGCGCCCCAACAGGCTGTCGCCCACCGGCACCTGGCGCACCCGGTCCTGCGCGCGGCGGCGCGGGATGTAGCGCATGCCGAGGCGCGGCGGCTGGGCCGCCAGCGGATTGTCGGGGATCACCCGCGCACCCGGCATCACGCCGTAGATGTCGGTCGCCGGCATGATGAACAGGCGGTCGCCAGCGAACCCGGCCACCTCGGCTTCGATGCTCTGGCCGCCGGGAATCTGGATATGGCACTGGCTGCCGACCGGCATCCGCAGTCCGACCGCCTCCATCACCAGCCCGGACACCCGCGTCAGCCGCCCGCTGGTGGCGATCGGCGTCGCCCAGCTCACTGCGCGGCGGCAGTCGGCCAGGTATTCGCGCAGGCGGACGATGCGGTCCATCATTCGATCCAGTTCAGATTGCTGCCGAGCACCTGCACCACCTGGCGCCAGCGTGCCGGCAGCGTGGCGTCGAGGTCGCCCTGCGAGGTCTCGATCAGGCAGCCGCCGCGCACGATGCGCACGTCCTCGACGATGCGCAGGCGGTTCTTGTCGAGCACCTGGTCGAGGTGCGGGCGCACCAGCGCGGCGTCGTCCGGATTCAGCAGCAGGCGCGCCTCGCGGCTGGTTTCCGCCATCTGCTTCAGCGCCAGGTTGACCACGTCGAGGATGCGCTCCGGCCGTGCCGCGAGCTCGCCCGCCACCACCTGGCGCGCGACGTCGAGCGCCAGTTCCAGCACCATGTCGGCGAGGCGGAAATCAAGGTTGTCGAGGGTCGAGGAAAAGCTTTCGGCCAGCTGTTTCATGCGGCCGCAGGCCTGCTCGCCTTCCGCCCGCCCGGCGGCCATCCCTTCGGCGTAGCCCTCGGCGCGCGCGGCCTCGCGCAGCGCGGCCAATTCGGTCTCGGGATCGACCTCTGCGGCAGCGCCGCCTGAAGACGAGGCCAGTTCCACCACCTCCCACTGCTCGAACGCCGTGGGGCTGTCGGGCGGACGTTTATCGTCGGTGCTCATGCCGCCTCCTCTTCGTCAGGGAACTGGATCGCGCCCTCTGCCGCCAGTCGCCGCAGGCTTGCACCTGCTTCGTCCTGCGCAGCCTGGATCGCGGTTACCGGAACGGGCCCCAGGGTATCCAGGTCGACACGCATGCGCTGGGCGGCGGTCGGACTCATCACGGCCGTCAGGGCATCAAGCACCCTGCCGTCGCTGCCCTTCAGGGCATGCAGCAGGGTACGCGCAGCGACGTTGCGCAGGAAAGCTTTGCGACCCGCCTCGGGCAGCCGCGCCAGGTCTTCGAATGCGAGATTGCGCACGCGCAGGCGCGCGGCCAGGTCCGCGTCGTTCCGGTCGAGCTGGACGAGGGCAGCGGCGACACTGCCCTCGCTCATCTGCCCCAGCAAACTCGCCACCGTAGCCTCGCCCTGCGGCGATTCGGTGGCATCGAGACCCGCGAGCCAGTCCTCCAGATCGCGCAGCATGTCGATGCTCGGCACCTCGCTGTGCGCCAGGCTCAGCAGCGTGTCCGCGCGGGTCTTGCCGGGCAGCAACTCGAGCACCGCAGCGGCGACGTCGCGCGGCAGCTGCGCGGCCACCACGGCGATCAGCTGGGGCGCCTGCGCCTCCAGCAGACCGGCGATCTCCGCCGGCTCGCGCCAGGCCAGCTTCTCCAGTGCCTGTGCGGCCGACGCCCCCAGGCGCTGCAGCATGGCCTGCGCCCGCTCCGGGCGGAAGGCCTGCTTCAGCGTCTCATCAAGAAAACGGCCGGTATCCGCCGCAAATCCGGTCTGCTCGGCGGCCTCGGCGGCATGATCGCGCAGGATCGCACGCACGCGTTCGCGTGGCAGCACGTCGAGTTCGCGCATGGCGCTGCCGAGCCGGCTCACTTCCAGCGGGCTCAGATAGCGGAATACGGCAGCAGTGGCATCTTCGCCGAGTGCGAGCAGAAGCGCGGCGGATTTCTCGATGCCGGCCTGGCTCATGCGCGCATCCTGGTTTGATTCATGCGGCTGCTCATGCGCGCATCCAGAGCTTGATGACGTCGGCGGTCACGCGCGGATTGGCCAGCACCTGGTTGCGGACGGCGTCGAGCTCGGCATCGAAATCCTCGATGGGCAGCTCGGCGTCTGGCGCCGGACGGGACTGCCGCCAGACGCCGGCAGCCAGCAGGAACAGGATCGCCAAGGCAGCCGCCAGCATCCAGGGCTGAATGTCGAAAGGAGCGGCCTGGGCCGGCGGCGGACTGGCGGGTTGCATCCGCGGAATCGAGCGCGGCGCCTGGACCGGCTGATGTGCAGCCACAGCTTCGGGCGGCGGCTGGGGAACCACGGCAGGCAGCGCATACACATTGACCGCGTCGCCGCGCGCCGGCACCAGCCCCAGCGCCTGGCGGGCCAACTGGCCTGCCCGCGCGAGTTCGGCGGCGCTCGCCTCGAATCCCAGAATCACGATGGCATTCACGCGCTGGATGCGGCCTTCCGGCGTATGCGTGGTGCGTACGGTCTTTTCCAGCGGACGCGTCTGACCGCCCACCATGACGTTGCGCACCCGCTCCACCGTCTGCTCGACGTCGCTGTCTTCCAGCGTGGCCGTCACCTGCACGCTCACGCGGTCCTTGCCGAGCCACGGCGTCAGCACGGCCAGCGCCCGTCGCGCCAGATCCTGCTCCAGCGCCATCCGCCGCGTCTGCACCACCTCGGGCGCCGCTCCGCCGAGCAGGACGCCGCGCGGGTCGAGCACCTGTACCTCGGACCGTTTCATGCGCGGCACGCTGGCGGCCACCAGGGTCTGGATCGTCGTCACCTGCTCGGTCGACAGCCGCGCGCCCGGACGCAAGCGCACCAGCACCGCGGCAGTGGCCGGCGGCGCGTCGCGCAGGAAGGGCGAGACCTTGGGCAGGGCGAGATGGACCTGCGCCAGCTCGACCGTTTCCAGCGACTGGATCGAGCGCGCCAGATCGGTTTCGAGCGCGTGCTGATAACGCTGCTGTTCCTCCAGCGACGAGGCGCCGAAGCGCGGTGCGCGGTCGACCTCGTTCTGCACGTCGGCATCGGACCGGGGCAGGCCGCGTGCGGCGAGGCGATAACGGGCCGCGTGCAGCTGATCGGCCGGCACCTCGATGCTGCCGTCGGCGGCGGTCAGATGATAGGGAATGTCGAGCTGCTCGAGCGCGGCGATGACCTCGCCGCCCGCCCGGTCGGAGAGGTGCGGGTAGAGCACGCGATAGACCGGTGGATTGAGCCACACATAGGCCGCGGTCAGCGCCGCCAGCGGCAGCAACACCAGCAGGGCAAGCATGAGGCGGCGCAGCGGACTCGCTTCCGCGATCAGGTCGCGCAGACTGCTCAGCCAACCCGGCACTGGACGTTCCTCGTCTGCGTGGTCGGGTTCGGCTGCCTGGTCTTGATGGGTTGGGTAGTCACCCGGCGATTATAACCAGTCGGGCGTGGCCACAGCGCGCAATACCACCTGCAATTGCCCCGCCCGCTCGCGGCTCTGAAACCACCAGATGCTCCCCTTTTTCACCGCCAGGTCGCCGGTCTGCCCGGTGAGCAGTTGCATCGCCACCTGCCCCAGCGTGGGCTGATGGCCAACGACCAGCACCGGATAGGCCGCATCCGGCCAGCCTGCCGCGGCCAGCACGTCTTCCGCGCTGGCCCCCGGCGCCAGGGCCGGTACCCGCTGGTAGCCGCGTCCCAGCGCCTGCGCGGTCTGCAGGGTGCGGGCGGCGGGGCTCACCAGAATCCGGATATCCTGCGACAGCCGCGGCGTCAGCCAGTCGGCCATGCGCGCCGCCTGCTTGCGGCCCTTGTCGGTGAGTTCGCGCTTGAGGTCGGGGACGGCATCGTCGGCCTCGGCGTGTCGCCACAAAATGAGTTCCATCGGTTTTCCTTGAAAAAGTCCGGCATCCGGTCACAGCAAGGACCCCTGTACAGCACCCGGGGTTCGCCCCGAATCTACCAGTAAGGCTTCAATTTCAGGAACGCGCGCATCAGCCCGGCACGCTCGCCGTTCGCCCCGTCCGCCTGTTTCGCCGCCAGCCAGCCGAGGGAAAAATCCCGCATCGGCCCCGTCCCTGCCGGCATTGCCGTCAGCAGCCCCGAAGCGATGCGCGCATCGTTGGCCCGCCCCAGGCTGTCCTGGGCGTCGCGCAGCACCGCCAGATAGCGGGCTTGCCGCGCGCCCTTGAACAAGGTCTGGAAAAACTCGGCCGCATAACGCTGGCGCTTGATCGCAATGCGCAGGGCATGGCACTGGACCGGCGACAGCGTGGTGAAATCGCGCGCGCCGCGAACGACGGGGCGATGTCCCTTCCGCAGCGCCCGGTTCACCCAGGCGTCGAGCGGCGCCAGCTGGACGAAACGCTGCGCTTCCGTCAGCGTTCCGCCGGAAGGATCGACGCGCCAGCCATGCTGCAACAACCAGCGCTGCATCGCCAATAGCCAGGCGCCCGGGTGCGCCTGCGCCAGCGCGTCCCGCATTGCTGCCCGTACCCCGGTGCGATGCAATTCCAGCGCCTGCATGCCGTGCTGCCAGGATTCGGCGTCGGGATAATGCGGCGCGATCGCCGACAGGGTTTCGCCGCACAGCACATCCCAGTCGCGCGCTGGGCCGAGCGCGGCAGCCAGCGTGCGCAGGCCATCCAGCAGCCCGGGCGGCAGCACGCACGTTTTGCCAAACAGCCGCAGCGCCGCGCGCAGCCGCCGCAATGCCACCCGCGCCTGGTGCACGTATTCGTTAACCGATTCGGGCCCAGCGTTTGCCACTTCCCCCTCCCCGCCCTTCCCCGCAAGCGGAAGAGGGAGAACACCCAGCACGCCCGGCAGATTGGCCTGGAACTGCGCCAGACACGCCTGGACGATCGCAGCGAACCCCTCCTCCACGCTCATGCCGTCGTCGAGCGCCAGCGGAACGGATTTCACCGGCGCCGTCGCCACGCCGTGCGCCAGGCGCACGCCGCGCTCGGCCTTGCTGATGTCGAACGGCAGGCAGTCGAACGCGGCGGCCCACTCCAGCGCCAGCGCGAACAGCGCATCCGGCTGGCCGGATTTCAGTTCGAGCTCGACCTCGCAGATCGGCTGGCTGCGCCCGCCCGCAACGACTTCGCCGACGTCGAGCGCGACCTCGATCTGCGCCCCGCGCTTGCCCCCGAGCAGCCAAGTGGTGCGGTGAAAACGCGTCTCGAACTGCGGAACGAGTTGGTCGCGCAGCGCTTCCGGCACATACGCCAGCGCCTCAGGTGGGAACCGCGTCCAGTCCGGCGTCCCCTTGCTCACCGGCATTTCGAACTCGACCCGCCGCGACAGACCGCCGGCCCGCTCGCCCTCGGTCTTCAGCGTCTGCAACCAGCGCCGTCCCACTCGACGCACGCGTAGCGCCACGCCCTGCGCGCTCAAGGCGAAGTCCGGCGTGTCGAAATAACGGGTGACGAGGTCCTGCTGCTTGTGCCCTTCAGGGTGCTTGTGCCCTTCAGGGTGCAACGGCTCGGTGCTTGTACCCTTCAGGGTACGCCGCCGCGCCATGCGTTTCAGGAAGGCCGCAGCCTGCTCCGGCGGCAATGCCAGCTTGAGCTCGACTTCCTTCGGAGGCGGCGTTGTCATATAACTGTCATGTTTGGGTCAGACACGGGCGTTTATCATTGAAGCACACTACGAATAAATCCATCATGAATCTGCCCAGTCCCGACACGCTCATCAACCGCGAGCTCGGCATCCTCGCGTTCCAGCGCCGCGTGCTGGCCCAAGCCGACGACCCGTCCATGCCCCTGCTGGAACGCCTGCGCTTCCTGTGCATCGTGTCGAGCAATATGGACGAATTCTTCGAGGTGCGGGTGGCCGGCCTCAAGGAACAGATCCGCGCCAACTCCACCCAGCGCTCGCCCGACGGCATGACACCGCGCCAGCAGTTCCGCGCGGTATCGCAAACGGCCCATGCGCTGGTGGCCCGGCAGTATGAGCTCTTCAACAAGGAAATCATTCCCGAACTGGCCGAGCACGGCGTCCACTTCATCCGCCGCACGCAGTGGAACGAAATCCAGGCGGCATGGATCCGCGACTACTTCTTCCGCGAGTTGATGCCGGTGCTAACGCCGGTGGGGCTCGATCCGTCGCACCCTTTCCCGCGCGTCCTCAACAAGAGCCTCAACTTTGCGGTCGAGCTGTCCGGGCGCGATGCCTTCGGTCGCAATTCCGGCGCCGCCGTGGTGCAGGCGCCGCGCGCGCTGCCGCGCGTCATCCGCATGCCCGAAGAAATCGCCGGCTGCGAATACGGCTTCGTGTTCCTGTCATCGATCCTGCATGCCCACGTCGGCGAACTGTTCACCGGGATGACGGTGCAGGGCTGCTACCAGTTCCGCGTCACCCGCAACTCCGACCTCTTCGTCGACGACGAGGAAACCAAGAACCTGCGCGAGGCCCTGCAGGGCGAACTGCCGCAACGGCATTTCGGCGCGGCGGTGCGGCTGGAGGTGGCCGACAACTGCTCGGCGTCGATGGCGGCCTTCCTGCTGGAACAGTTCGAGCTCGATGCCGACGACCTCTACCAGGAGCAGGGGCCGGTCAACCTGGTGCGCCTGATGCAGGTGCCCGACTGGGTCGACCGCCCCGATCTCAAGTTTGCCCCCTTCGCCCCCACCCTGCCCGCACGGCTGGCCAAGGATGAGGACATCTTCGCGCAGA
The DNA here is from genome assembly GCA_016195805.1 of Hydrogenophilales bacterium. GTDB lineage: Bacteria > Pseudomonadota > Gammaproteobacteria > Burkholderiales > Thiobacillaceae > Thiobacillus. Next base: position 197,014 of record JACPYT010000002.1, on the reverse strand, counting down.
TCCGCAAGGGCGACATCCTGCTGCACCACCCGTTCGAATCCTTCCAGCCGGTGATCGACTTCATCGAACAGGCCGCTGCCGACCCCCACGTCGTCGCCATGCGGCAGACGGTGTACCGCACCGGTACCGATTCCAAGCTGATGCAGGCGCTGATCCGCGCCGCGCAGTCGGGCAAGGAGGTCACTGTGGTGGTCGAGCTGATGGCGCGCTTCGACGAGGAAGCCAACATCAACTGGGCCGCCAAACTGGAAGAGGTCGGCGCGCATGTCGTCTACGGCGTGGTCGGCCACAAGACCCACGCCAAGCTGGCGCTGGTCATCCGCCGCGAAGAAGGCGAGCTGCGCCGCTACGCGCACCTCGGCACCGGCAACTACCACGCCCGCACCGCGCGCCTGTACACCGATTTCGGCCTGCTGACCGCCGACGAGACCATCACCGCCGACGTCGGCGGCCTGTTCACCCAGATCACGGGCCTCGGCAAGGCCGGCAAACTGAAGCGCCTGTGGCAGTCGCCGTTCACCCTGCACAGCGAAGTCGTCGCCGCCATCAACCACGAAGCCGAACTGGCGGCCGCCGGCAAGCCCGCCGCCATCATCGCCAAGATGAACGCGCTGCTGGAACCGCAGGTGATCGCCGCGCTCTACGCCGCCTCGCAGGCCGGAGTGAAGATCGACCTCATCATCCGCGGCGTGTGCGCGCTCAAACCCGGCATTCCCGGCCTGTCCGAGCATATCCGGGTACGTTCGGTCGTCGGACGCTTCCTTGAACACACGCGCATCTTCTATTTCAAAAACGGTGGCGACGAGAGGGTGTTTCTTTCATCGGCCGACTGGATGGATCGCAACTTCTTCCGCCGCATCGAAACCGCCTTCCCCATCCTCAATCCCAAGCTGAAGAAGCGCGTCATCAACGAAGGCCTCAAGCCCTATCTGCGCGACAACGTGCAGGCCTGGGACATGCTGTCCGACGGCAGCTACCGCCGCCGCGCCAAGCGCAGCGCCAAGGCCTACAGCGCGCAGGTCGAACTGCTGGCGCTGTTGTCCAGGCAAAAACAACCCTGACGGCAGGATTCAAAGCCTGCCGCCAACAAACCGGAACCCGACGCAAACCGCCGGTTCGCGTAACCGTCAGGCCGCTTTTTTCAGTTCCACCTCCCTGAACATCCCGCGCAGCGCTTCGCGCAGTTCAGGCGTGTCGGTGTGGCCGTGAACGGACACGGCGTGCTGCACTGCCGCTTCCAGCAGTTCCGCTTCGCTGTCTGCGGACATCGACACCGTACAGTTCATTTCGCTCGGATATTCCCTGCAATCGATGAATTTGCGTGCCATGCTGAACCTCCTTCACCCCTCAACCCGGTGTTTCCGGGTACGCAAAAAGGGAACTTCCATTTATAGACCATGACGCGCCATGAAGCGCTGCGCTTGCAATGGCCCCAATCGCGCGCACGGGGCTTGAAACCCGCCGCCCCCGCCCCCACTTCCCGTTCCACCTTGTGTGTTTTTAACGGGAGATAACAGGCATGTCCGCCACCAGCAGCAAAGAAACCCTGGGCTTTCAGGCCGAAGTCAAACAGCTCTTGCAGCTGATGATCCATTCCTTGTATTCCAACAAGGACATTTTCCTGCGCGAACTGATTTCCAACGCCTCCGACGCCGCCGACAAGCTGCGCTTCGAAGGGCTGTCGGATGGCGCACTGTTCGAGAACGACCCCGAACTGAAAATCCGCGTCGCCTTCGACCGCGAGGCGCGCACGCTGACAATCAGCGACAACGGCATCGGCATGAGCCGGCAGGAGGTCATCGAGCACATCGGCACCATCGCCAAATCCGGCACCCGCGAATTCTTCAGCCAGCTGTCCGGCGACCAGCAGAAGGACGCCGCGCTGATCGGCCAGTTCGGCGTCGGCTTCTATTCCGCCTTCATCGTCGCCGACCGCGTCACGCTCACCACCCGCCGCGCCGGACTCACGTCCGAGCACGGCGTGCGCTGGGAATCCGAAGGCGCCGGCGACTACACGCTGGAAACCGTCGACAAGCCCGGCCGCGGCACCGAGATCGTGCTGCATCTGCGCGAAGGCGAGGACGAATTCCTCTCCGACTGGAAGATCAAGTCGGTCATCCGCACCTATTCCGACCACATCACCCTGCCCATCGTGATGAAGAAAACGGAATGGAAGGACGGCGTGGAAACCCCCACCGACGAGGACGAAACCGTCAACAAAGCCTCGGCCCTGTGGGCGCGCGCCAAGAAGGACGTGACCGAAGACGAGTACAACGAGTTCTACAAGCACGTCGCCCACGACTTCGAGCCGCCGCTGGCCTGGTCGCACAACCGCGTCGAGGGCAAGCAGGAATACATCTCGCTGCTCTACGTGCCCTCGCACGCGCCGTTCGACCTCTACGACCGCGAGAAGCGGCACGGCATCAAGCTCTACGTGCGCCGCGTCTTCATCATGGACGACGCCGAGCAGCTGATGCCGCAATACCTGCGCTTCGTCCGCGGCGTCATCGACTCGGCCGACCTGCCCTTGAACGTCTCGCGCGAGATCCTGCAGTCGAGCCGCGACATCGACGCCATCAAGAATGGCTCGGTGAAGAAGGTGCTGGGCCTGCTGGAAGACCTGGCCGAGAACCAGCCGGAGAAATACGCCGGCTTCTGGAATGCCTTCGGCAAGGTGATGAAGGAAGGCCCGGGCGAGGATTTCGCCAACAAGGAGAAAATCGCCGCCCTGCTCCGCTTTGCCTCCACCCACACCGATACCGACGCGCAAGTGGTGTCGCTCAAAGACTACGTCGGCCGCATGAAGGAAAGCCAGACCGCGATCTACTACATCACCGCCGACAGCTTCGCCGCCGCCCAGCACAGCCCGCACCTCGAGATCTTCCGCAAGAAGGGCATCGAAGTGCTGCTCTTGTCCGACCGCGTCGACGAATGGCTGACCGGCAACCTGCACGAATTCGACGGCAAGCCCTTGAAGTCCGTCGCCAAGGGCGGCCTCGACCTCGGCGAACTCGAAGACGAAGCCGAGAAGACCGCGCAGAAGGAAGCCGAGGATGCGATGAAGCCGCTGGTCGAGCGCATCAAGACCACGCTCGGCGAGCGCGTCAAGGACGTCCGCGTCACCCACCGGCTCACCGACTCGCCCGCCTGCCTCGTCACCGGCGAAGGCGACATGAGCGCCAACCTCGAGCGCCTGCTCAAGGCCGCCGGCCAGGCCGCGCCCACCGTCAAGCCCACGCTGGAGATCAACCCGACCCATGCATTGGTCACGCGGCTCGACAGCGAATCCGACGAAGACCGCTTCAAGGACTGGGCCAATCTGCTGTTCGAGCAGGCGCTGCTGGCGGAGGGCGGCCAGCTCGACGATCCGGCGAGCTTCGTGCGGCGGTTGAATGGGTTGTTGGCTATGCTGCCGAGCTAAGAAAAGAAAATGGCCGTTCGTTCTGAGTTTGTCGAAGCACGAATGACCGCAGACGTTGTACCGAGCGCAACTGAGCAATCAGTTGCGCTTTTTTATTGCTTTTAAACTATCACCATGTTGTACCCTAATCCGAATGCTGGAATCCTAGACACAAATCCAATCGCATAAAGAAGTTGAGCCTGGGAAAGGATGGATGCGATTTTTCGTCGCGAAGTTCGGCTATCAAAAATGGGATTCAATTAATACAAAGAGCCGTCATGAAAGCTAATGTGTTATTCGCCTTTTTGGTGCGTGGGCGCATGTCCACCCAAGTTTCTATTTCAACTTCAGGATCTCAGTCGCTATGACACTTGAATTGCAGAATATCGAAGATAAGAAACGAAAGTTGGCGGCATGCAACACCTCAGTTTTCTCGGGAGTAGACAATAGCTACCTACATTTTCTGCGTCGGCTGAAGATTAATGCGTTCAGGCACATTACGAACCTTGAGGTCTCACTAACTCATCCCGTCACAGTTATTTCGGGTACTAATAAAGTTGGGAAAACCAGTCTCCTGCTGCTGATCGCCTGTAGCTTTGAAAAATTCATGAAGGCCGATTCGACTTCACCTGCTGGCCAAATTCGCGAACACAATTGGAGCGATGTCCTTGCATTTACCAATCATGAAAACATAGGTAGCGATTACTCCTACGAACTGAGTTGGCGCGTTGGGACTAATGATCGTCAAGGCGAGGGGAAGCGACTCGCTAGCAGTCAGGCTTGGAGTGGGCTTGGTAAGAAGAGTGCAGACACTTCAAGACTCAATGCAAAGATTCGTGATCGTGAAGTGCGGTTCATTGACCTTGAGAGGATTCTACCGAGTCGGAGTTTCTCAAACGCGCTGTTCAGGAAGGCGAACACAGCTACCGCGCAGAGACTGAATACCGAAATTGAACAAGCATTTTCCTATGTGTTTGGCATTGGTCAGGTTGAATTGAATGAAGTGGGGAGTCATATCAACAAAAGTTGTTTCCTCATTTCTCATTCTGGGCAGTCGTATTCTTCCTATAACGCAGCATCAGGTGAAGAGGCAGTAATCTACTTACTCAAGGACATCATCGATTGCCCGCCCAACTCGCTAATCTTGATTGACGAGGTAGAAGCGGGATTTCACCCATCGATACAGCGAAAGCTGGCGGACCTTATTCAATACATATCGTGGCGGGACAAAAAGCAATTCATTATTACGACCCATTCGCCCACGCTTCTGTCTTCATTTCCCGGCGCATCACGGCGCTTCATCGAGCAATCGGCTGGCGGTTACCGCGTAATACCAGGGATTTCTCATCAGGCTGCCAGATCCAAAATGGACGCGGTCGGATATCCTTTGTTTCGGTTGTACTGCGAAGATGACCTTGCGGCTTTCCTTGTAGGAAAGGTACTAACCAAGCTGTCCTCAGAGGATCAGCACTTCCACAGGCTCGTTGACGTCATTCAGTCCGGTCCGATCGATCAGGTAAAGAATGATTACGAGCGCCACAAAAGGAATTTTCCACAGTATCGGAATCCTGTTGGATATTGCGCGGTTTTCGATGGCGACCACAAAGATCATCCTAACTATTCAAACTATTTCGGAAACGCCACAGAACAGGCCCTGTTCCTATACCCGTTTGATGCGCCCGAGAAATTCCTTGTCCGCGCGTACCTCGCATCAAATCCCAATGCCGACCTCGCGTCCTCGCTTCAACATTCAGATCATCACTCTCTATTTCAACAGATGGTCAATCTAGGACTGGCTACTGACAAGAATGATGCTCGTGCTGCATGCTACGCAACATTTGAAAACAGTGCGGAATATCTTAAGCATAAGGACGACTTGGAAGTCTTCTTGAAGGGCGTCGCGTTCAAATATTCAAATGCTCAGGATTAACGCGAAATAGCAATGCGTCGGCGTCAGGTCTTGCATTAACCCATCTGCCCACCTGAAAACCGTGGGGCACGTCCTGCAATGCAACGCTAATTCGGCCGGGTGAACCATCACGCTAAGGAGGCTATCCGCAGTGGACATCCCACGAATATTCAACATCACCGAAAGCGCTCACCGCATCCACAACCCGTTCACCCCCGAAAAGCTCGCCATACTCGGCGCGGCACTGCGTCTGGAAGCGGGGGCGCGAGTGCTCGACCTCGGCAGCGGTTCGGGGGAGATGCTGTGCACCTGGGCACGCGATCACGGGATCGTCGGCACCGGCATCGACCTGAGCCAGCTGTTCACCGAGCAAGCGAAACGTCGGGCCGAAGCGCTCGGCGTTGCCGGCCAACTGAAGTTCATCCATGGCGATGCCGCCGGCTACGTCTCGGACGAGAAGGTCGATGTGGCAGCCTGTGTGGGTGCCAGTTGGATAGCCGGCGGCGTCGCCGGCACGATCGCGCTGCTGGCGCAAAGCCTCGGCCCGGCAGGAATCATCCTCATGGGCGAGCCCTTCTGGCGGCAGTTGCCGACGGAAGAAGTTGCCAAGGGGTGTCTTGCCAAGGTCTCCGACTTTGTCATGCTTCCCGCACTGCTCGCGTCTTTCCGCACCCTTGGCTACGACGTCGTTGAAATGGTTCTGGCTGACCAGGACAGCTGGGACAGATACGAGGCGGCCAAGTGGCTCACGATGCGCCGATGGCTCGAAGCCAATCCCGAGGACGAGCTCGCCGAAGAGGTTCGAGCGCAACTGACCTCGGAACCCGAACGCTACGCGACTTACACCCGCGAATACCTGGGCTTGGGCGTGTTCGCGCTGATGGCGCGGCGACGAAGGATGGCTCGGCGACGCACTGAGACGGAACGTTGATTATGCTTAAGAGTGCGCTAAAGGGGTCAGCATCGAAATAAAATGAGCCCCCCTTCCCGACGGCAGCCTGTCAGGACAGAAAGTAGCAATAGGGGACAGATCACGGTTTTCGCGACTCGCACCTGGGGCGACCAAGACGATAATCAACAAGCCCGTATAAACTGCAGCCCCATGCAAATCCTTTATTCCCTGATCGAGTCCCCCTTCCCCCCCGATTTCAGTGTCCTGTACCGAAAGCTGGGCATTGCCTCGGAGCGCTTCGACACGGCCCGCAATCTCCACCGGGCGCTGCAGAAGCAGCCGCCTGATTTCTTCGTCGGGGAGTTCGTCTACGGCTGGGGCAACAATTACGCCGGCGCCAACGTCTCCAACCTCGACGTCACGATCCGCACCCTGCAGCGCTTTGCGCCGCAGGCGAAGGTGATCGTGTTCATGCATCCGCGCGAGGAAGACCATATCGGCAAGCTGCTGGAATTGTTTCCCGTCCATGCCGTGTTGAGCTACCCGGTGTCGGAGCAGGCGATGCAGGCTGCCCTGCAAACGCCGACGTGAATCCGGAATTTATCCGGAACGCCAGGTAAATAGTCGTGCGCTATCAGGGAAAGATCACGGACTGGAACGACGACAAGGGCTTCGGCTTCATCACGCCCAACGGCGGTGGCCCACGCGTCTTCGTTCACATCAAGTCATTCCCGAGCCGGCAGCAACGGCCTGCCGGCAATGAAATCGTGACCTACGAACTCAGGCACGATGCCAGGGGTCGGCCACAAGCCGAACGCGTTGCCTTCGTCGGCAGGCGGGCCACGCCGGCCAGCCCATCCGGCCAGGGCAATGCGCCGCTCATTCTGACTGCGGCGTTTCTGGTCCTGGTCGCAGGATCGGTCTATGCCGGGAGATTGCCGATTGCCGTCGCGGCGCTCTATCTCGTTGCCAGCCTTGTCGCATTCATCGCGTACGCGCTCGACAAGTCGGCTGCAAGAAACGACCAGTGGCGGACCCAGGAAAGCACCCTGCATCTTTTAGCCCTGGCAGGCGGCTGGCCGGGCGCGCTGGCTGCGCAAAGACTGCTTCGCCACAAGTCCCGGAAGCCATCATTTCAATTCGCGTTCCGGGTCACGGTCATTCTCAATTGCTGCGCCCTCGCCTGGTTCTACTCAAGCTCGGGCACCGAGGTGCTGCGTTCCATGCTGGGCACGATATGAGCATCACCCCATTCCAGGCGCTGGCCTGCCCGCTGGACGGCCTGCCTTTGCATGCCAACGGCTCCGCCTGGCGCTGCGAATCCGGCCACAGTTTCGACATCGCCAGCCAGGGCTCCACCAACCTGCTGCCGGTACAGCACAAGCGCTCGCGCGATCCGGGCGACAGCAAGGAGATGGTCGCGGCGCGGCGGCGCTTCCTCACGGCCGGCTTCTACCAGCCGATTGCCGCCGCGGTCAGCCGGGCCGTACTGGCCGAGCTGCCCGCTGGCGTGACGAGCAGTTGTCTCGATGCCGGCTGTGGCGAGGGCTACTACCTGCGCGAGTTGGCCGCGGCGGTTCCGGACGAACAAACCCTGGCGCTGCTGGGGCTGGATATTTCCAAATGGGCGGTGCTGGCGGCCGCGAAACAGGACAGGCGCGTCAACTGGGTAGTGGGAACCAATGCCCACCTTCCGGTGCTGCCGGGCACGCTCGATCGCGTACTGTGCCTGTTCGGCTTCCCCGTGTATGCGGAGTTTGCGCGCGTGCTCAAACCGGGCGGCCGGCTGGTGCAGGTCGACGCCGGGCCGGACCATCTGCGCGAACTGCGCGAGATCATCTACCCCAGCCTGAAACCGGAACGCACGGCCGAACCGTCCACCCCGGCAGGCTTCAGCCGCCTGCCGACGGAAACGCTCCGCTTCCCGATAGCGCTGACGAGCGCCGGGCAGATTACCGACCTGCTGGCGATGACGCCGCATCTCTTCCGCGCCAGCTCCGAGGGACGCGCGGCGGCCGCTGCATTGACGACCCTGTCGCTCGGCGTGGATGTGCGCCTGACCTGTTTCGAACGGGACCTGGGCTAGAACATATTTTCAACACAGAACAATAGGGCCGGGCTACCCTTTGACAACAGCGCTCACCCTATTTTGTCTGGCAATCAATCGGTACTCGATACAGCATGGAATTTTCCCGAGAAATTCATCACGCCGGCCTGGATATCAACGACCTCAAGAACGTGTTGACGATCGACAACCTGACAAGCCTGTGCGCATCCATCAGCACGGTGACCCCAAGCAGCAAAAACGAAGGCGACATTTATTGCATCTGGGGGGCCTTCAATCTGCGGCGTGACGAAATCAGGAACGGGGTCCGTTACGCATTGGTCGATTGCCCGCATGCACTGGCGTGGACGGTTACCTATGATGAAGCGCGTCAGAACTTGATCGTTCACTGCACGATCGACAAGGCGCACCAGGACCCTGATTTCATCGAGTCGATTCATGCGTTTGTTTCGGACTGGTCACATGGCATGACTCAGGTTTTACAGAAATAACGGTGGCGCCTGCGCGTGTCATCCGATACGACCCTCCAGTCAAAGCATGACCAAGGCTTCCCGCCCATCGCCGACGCGCATGCGCGGATTCTGATCCTCGGCAGCCTGCCCGGACAGGTTTCGCTGCAGCGGCAGCAGTACTACGCCCAGCCGCAGAATGCGTTCTGGAAAATCATGGGGCGGCTCTTTGGCGCAGGGCCGGAATTACCCTATGCGGAACGCGCGCAACGCCTCGCCCGGAACGGGATCGCCCTGTGGGACGTTTGCGCCGCAGCGCGACGGCCGGGCAGCCTCGACGCATCGATCGTGCATTCGAGCGTGGTGCCCAACGACTTCGCCGCGTTCATCGCGTCCCATCCGGGCATCGGGCTGATCTGCTTCAACGGCGCCAAGGCGGCCGAGCTCTACCGCCGTCTCGTGCTGCCCGGCCTGCCGGCCACGCGCCTCGCCATCCGCATCGAAACGCTGCCCTCGACCAGCCCGGCCCATGCGGCCATGCCGTTCGAAGAAAAGCTGACACGCTGGGCGGCCGTGCTGCAAAATTGAGGCAGCCGCAAGTCACTTGTCTATTCCATATCCCATGAGCACACCCCAACCCATCCCACTCGACGCCGCCCACTTCGACGCAAAAGCCCGCCAGTGGGACGACAACCCGGTATTTCGGGAACGCGGGCTGAAGATTGCCGAAGCCATCCGCAAGGCCGTGCCTTTGAATCGACAGATGAGCGCCTTCGATTACGGCTGCGGCACGGGCCTGCTGTCCTTCCCGCTCAAGGACGCACTCGGCGCGATCCTGCTGGCGGACAGTTCGAGCGGCATGCTCGACGTGGTGGCTGAGAAGATCGCGGCGCAGGGCGTGACGCACATGACGCCGGTGAAGCTGGACCTGCTCGTCGACCCGCCGCCGGCGCAGCGCTTCGACCTGATCGTCACCTCGATGACGCTGCACCATGTTCCCGACACCAACCACATCCTGCGCGTATTCCACGACCTGCTGAATCCCGGCGGGTATCTCTGCATCGCCGACCTGGACTCGGAAGACGGCTCGTTTCACGGCATCGGGGTCGACGTGCACCATGGCTTCGACCGGACCGACCTGGGCCGGCGTGCCGAACAAGCAGGGTTTGCCGATGCCCAATTCCAGACCGTGTTCAGCATCGCCAGGGAACGCGAGGGCGGAACACGGGACTACCCGGTGTTCCTGATGACGGCCCGCCGGGCCGGCGCATAACGGCCCATGGCGCGCCTGCGCTTGCCACGCGGCGGTGCGGGCGCTTATCCTCGCTGCGTGGCTTTGCAACGAGGCATTGGGGATTGAAGGATGGCGGTCGAATACATGTTTTTTGACGAGGCGCTGCGCGACCGGTTCGTGGCGTTCGCGGCTGCGCGCGGAATCGCCGGCACGGTACGGAAGGACGAGATCGACGGCTTCGTGGTCGCGCTTCCGGACGGGATGGACGACGCGCTGGAAGAGGCCCTCGAGGCCGAGTACGACGCGATCATGGACGAGCAGATGCTGCGCGCCGAATCGGACGCGGAACTGGTCAGCCACGCCGCCGCCGGCGTCACGGTGACGCTGGCGGACGGCTCGACCCGCACCGTCCGCATTCCGCCCCCGATCGCGCGCCGCCTGTTCGAGCATTTCACGCCCGAGGAAGTCCACGAGATTGCGACCGCGATCGCGCACAGCGTCGAAAACCCGATCGAGGGGCCGATCTGCCGCAAGCCCTCCAGATAGAACCATCAAAAAACCCAGCCCGAACATCCCCGATCGCTCTGCTTGACCGGAAGCGATCCCACCCCACAAGCCTTACCGATGAATCCGCCGTTACTCATTCTGCTCATTTCGTTTTTCGTGGCGACGGCCATGAGCGTGATTCTGTTCATCATTGCGCAGACCTACCCCAAGACCATCCAGGGCCTGCGCGAATGGAGCGGGACCGCGCTCGCCATCACGCTGGCCTTTCCGCTGTTCATCGCGCGCGACCATATCCCCGATCTGTTCAGCATCGTCCTGGCCAACCTGCTGCTCCTGGTTGCCTTCATGGTGATGAACCTCGGCACTCGGAAGTTCGCCGGGGTGCCGCCGCAATACGACCGCAAACTGCTGTTCCTGTTTGTGCTTGCGTACGTCGCCCTGTTCGTCTGGTTCACGTATGTCCAGCCCGATATCAAGGTGCGCGTGGCGACCCTAGTCCTGTTCACGCTGATCGTCATCCTGGACCAGCTGCTGCTGATCCTGCGTGTATTCCCCCGCACGGCGGGACGTCATGTCCTTGTCTTTCTGCTGACGATCCTGGCCGGGCTGCGGACCCTCCGCCTGGTCACCCTGGTCTTTGGCCTGGATCCGCCCATCAGTTTCTTTGGCGCCTCGATCGCGCAGCTTGCCTATTTCGCGATCCCTGCCCTGACGATCCCGCTCGGCGCGATCAGCTTCATCATGCTCGCTTCGGAAAAGCTGCGGCACGATCTGGAATTCATCAGTCGCCACGACGGGCTGACCCGATGCCTCAACAAGAATGCGGCGATCGAGGAACTGGAGCGCGAGATCGCCCACGCCAGACGTCATGGAAACACGCTGTCGATCATGTTTATCGATCTGGACAACTTCAAGGAGATCAACGACACGCATGGCCATCTCGAAGGCGACAGGGTCCTGGTCGACTTCGCGACCAGGACAAAGGCCTCGCTCCGGGGATCGGATCAGCTGACGCGCTTCGGGGGAGATGAATTCATGGCCATTCTCCCTGACACGAATCTTGAACAGGCCCTGCTGGTCGCGAATCGCCTTCATGAAACGGGCGGAAACGGCCAGCCCGTCGCCTGGTCGGTCAGCATTGGCGTGTCGTCCTGGCTGGGCCAGGACGACTCCCTGAATGCCTTGCTGACCCGGGCGGACAAGGCGCTCTACAAGTCGAAGTCGCTTGGCCGGGATCAGACGCATGCCCTCTAGGCGTGCCGCATCGAATAGAATGCATCCCCATCGAACTGCGTGTCGCCAACGACGCAGCGCCCCTTTTGTCCCAACAGCCCGGCGTCCATCGAACCGGGCGGAAAATCCCCATGCTGAAACTGATCGAACTGATTTTTGAGAAAACCCTATGGAGCGGCCGCTTCGTCGTGGTGGTCGCGGTGGTGGCCAGCATGGCGGCGGCTACCGCCATTTTCTACATGGCCACGGTGGATGTGATCTATCTGGTCGGCCACATGCTGCATTACGCCGATCCGTCCCTGGCCGCCGACACCCGCAAGGCGATCCACGATGAGACCATCACGCACGTGGTCGAGGTGGTGGACGGCTACCTGCTCGCCACCTTCATGCTGATTTTCGCTCTGGGCATGTACGAGCTGTTCGTCAGCGATATCGACGAAGCCCGCGGCAGCAAGGCATCGAGCAAGATCCTGGTGATCGAGAGCCTGGACGACCTGAAGGCCCGCCTGGCCAAGGTGATCCTGATGATTCTCATCGTCACCCTGTTCGAGGAAGCGCTGAAGATGAAGCTGGCGACCTCGCTCGATCTGCTCTATCTCGGCGGTGGCATCGCCCTGGTCGGGCTGGCGCTCTATCTCACGCACAAGTCGGAATCCCACGGCAAGGAGGATCAAGAGGGCGCCGTGCACTGAAACCGATAACCGCGAGAATCAGAAGCGCCGGGCCCGGCTATTCCTGAACGACCGCCTTGAAGCGGCGCCGATCGCATCCCCTCCCCCTGAACCCCGCTCCTCCCGCACGGCGAGGCCAAGACTCTCCTCGCGGGCACTCGGGTGAGCCCATTCGGCTTGTAGTACAAACAAACCATCCTATAGTGGTACGGAAGTTAAAGTTTGACCCGCATCCGCCGTAATAGGGCAGCCAGCCCTGCACGTACAAAACCCGCTGGCCGTCTCGACAATCAGGGGATCAGCCATGCGCAACATGCAATATCTGAGTTCAAAGCATCGGATCGGTATCGTGTCTGCAGCCTGCATGGAGCGCGTACCGAGTCCGGGTGCGCCCGAGGATTTGGTTACGGCGGCAGTGGATGCCCTGAACGACATGGGCAATCTCGTCTCTCATCAATGCTTTACCCATCCCGATACGTTGACCGAAGACGGAATCACGGCCTACGCCCTGGCGCTGATGCGCTTGCGCGAGTGCGCCAGGGCGGCGGGGTTTGAGCGCCTGATGAATGCATGCGATGCGCTCGCAGTGACGGTGTCCCGGCTGATCGAGGATCGACGCTGTGCCTGTCGCGAGAAATGCGCGACGCTGACGCGATTTGTCGTGCACGCGGAAGCGATGATCCGGATGTCCACAGGCGGTTCGAAACGTCACGCCTTGGCTATCCCCGATATCCGTACCGCTTCCGACGGGGTGAGCGGCGAGCGCAATGCCCGCGCCCCGATGTAGGACATCCCCACAGCCAACCCCCAAACAGGCCTGCTGCAGTAGGCCTGCCCCTGCAGGCATCGGCGATAATCGTGCCTGGCGCACGGCCGTGTATGCGCCGCTTGAACGCTTCACCTGAAGCCCGCTTATCCCATCGCACCCATGCACCCATGGCGCATACGACCCTCTACCACATCCCCGTCTGCCCTTTCTGCCAGCGTATTGAAATCCTGCTGACGCTGAAGGGCCGACGCGACGAAATCGATTTTCAGGTGATCGACATTACCCGGGCCCGGCCTGACTGGCTGCTGCAAAAGACCCGCGGCACCACGGCGCTGCCGATCCTGGAGACGGCCGACGGCCGCATCATCAAGGAAAGCCTGGTCATCCTGCAGTATCTCGAGGACAGCTATCCGGAGCGCCCGGTCGCCCAGCGCGACCCCTACCGGCGCGCAGTGGAGAACATGCTGACACGGATGGATGGAGACTTCTTCAGCCAGGGCTATCTGTGGCTGATGAACCAGGATCCTGCACGCCGCGATGCGCTCCGGGAAGGCATGCTGCAGCAGTATGCGCAGCTGAATGACTTTCTGCTGGAGCATGCGCCAGCCGGCCCATTCCTCTTCGAGTCGTTCGGGTGGGCGGAGACGGTTTTCACGCCCTTCTTCCAGCGGTTCTGGTTTCTCGAGTACTACGAAAATTTCGCGCTGCCCGATGAGCCGCGCTACGCGCGCGTCCGCACGTGGATCGATGCCTGCCTCGCGCATCCGGCCGCGCAGCAAACGACCCAGGAAGAAGTGGTCAAACTCTATTACGACTACTCGAAGGGTGCGGGCAACGGCACGCTGCCTCCTGGCCGCGGGCGGTCGTCTATGGCCTTCGAGCCTGACTGGCGAATCCGTCCGTGGCCACCCCGGAACAAGTACGAGCACAGCGCGACCGACGCGGAATTGGGCTTGTGACGCAATCAGGGCGGCCAGCGCGGGACGGCCGGCCATCCCCGGACCGAAGAACGATATTCAGCCTCGATCAGTGACACCTTGAATATGCACGATTCCCGGCGTGTCGATCTCGACGGAAGCTCCCGCGTATTTCGTTCGGCGCCTCATCGCACCGAGCGATATATGCTATCCCTCTCCCGCTTGCTGAGGACCAGTTGCCAGAGTTGCCCCTGACGGGAGCGGAAGAAACCCGCGCAGCTCATCAGATAGTATTTCCACATGCGGTAGAAACGCTTGCCGTATTTGGCCTCCAGGAAGGGCCAGGCCGTGTCGAAATTCTCCCACCACGCCATGAGGGTACGGTCGTAATCCGGCCCGAAGTTTTGCCAGTCCTCGACCAGGAAGCGGCGCTCCACCGCTGAGGCAATCTCCCGCGCCGACGGCAACTTGCCGTTCGGGAAGATGTATTTGTCGATCCAGGGATCGGTCTTCGCCGAGGTGACGTCGTTGCCGATGGTATGCAGGAGGAACAGGCCATCATCCTTGAGTGCGCGATGGGCCGTGTCGAAATAGACCGCGTAGTTCTTGGGGCCGACGTGTTCGAACATGCCGACCGAGACGACCTTGTCGAACGTTTCGCCAAGGTCTCGATAGTCCATCAGCTCGATGGACACCGGCAGCCCAGCACAACGCGCCCGGGCCAGCTTCTGCTGCTCCCTGGAGACGGTGATGCCGACCACCTCGACCCCGTAGTGCGTCGCGGCGAAATGGGCCAGTCCGCCCCACCCACAGCCGATCTCGAGCAGGCGTTCGCCGGGACGCAGCTCCAGCTTGCGGCAGATCATGTCGAGTTTTTTCTGTTGCGCATCCCGCAGCCCGGCCGCGTTGTGCCAGTAGGCGCAGGAATAGCTCATGGTGGGATCGAGCATGGCTTCGAACACGTCGTTGCCGATGTCGTAGTGCTGCTCCCCGACCTGGAAGGCGCGCCGGCTGGATTGGAGATTGAACAGGCTGTGGCGCAGGATTTCACCCAGCAGGCGAAGTTTCGACCCGTTGTCGATCTGTTCTTCGGCATTACTGCTCAGCAGGCGATGGAAGAGCTGATCCAGACGTTCGCACTCCCACATCCCGTCCATGTAGGCCTCGCCGAAACCGAGCGATCCTTTCGTCAGGACAAGCCGGTAGACGCGCTCATCGAGCACTTGGATATCCCACGGGGCATCGCCGTTGATCGAAATTCCCGCTTCAGTTGCGAGGTCCCGAATGACAGCTGGCGGTTCCTGCCGCACCGGCCGATTCCCGGCAGGCGCCAAAGTCAAGGCTTCATCCCTTTGCATCGAGCCCCCCCTTTCAAGAAATTGAGGCGCCCAGAATATGTATTTGAAATATATTTTTCAAACGAAGTTTTTAGGTATTACATATCGATTTGATCGATATATATGACGTATTCAACATGGAAATCGAATGGCTAGACGCTGCCTCGCATCACCCATATGCCATCGCGTTACCTTGCGTTGGGACCAGGAAACGCGTGGTTCCGGCGCCATGGCGGAAGTTGCTGCGTCCCGGGGAATGACAGGCATGACTTGCCGGTACGAGGAAATGGCCCGCAGGTGTTGCGTCGTCAACGTCGACGCGCGAAGGGACGGCAAGGCCGCTGTCAGGGTAAAACGGGCCTGTCGAGGCCGGGCAACGGCCTAGCCGAACACGTATTTCATCCCCACCGCGTGCCAATGCACCGCCTCCTCTTCCAGCGCACGCTGGGTAAGCGGGCGGCGCTCCAGCCAGCCTTCGGGCAGGGTCAGACGGAAGCGCTTGCTGCTCGCTTCCACGCTGACATCGGGTAGGCGCGGTTCGGCACGGTTGCGGCAGAGAATGACCGCCTGCCGCAGCAGCCACACCAGCAGGCGGTCATTGTCCGGCACCATGCCGGCGGCGAAGGCCGGCAGCTTCGTCAGCGCGCCGCGCTGGGCCCGCGCCAGCAGCGCCAGGCGCGCCTGGTCGGTACGAGAGAAGCCGGGCATGTCGGCGTTTTCAAGGATGTAGCCGGAATGGCGGTGGTAACCGCCGTGCGACACCATGAGCCCGATTTCGTGCAGGCGCGCGGCCCAGTCCAGAAAGCGCATGTCGTTTTCGTCGCCGCCGCCGCTGGCGGCCAGCAGTTTCATCGCCACCTGATTGACGCGTGCCGCCTGGCGGGTGTCGATGTGATAGCGGCGCATGAACTCGTCCACCGTCGCCTCGCGCATGTCGTGCTGGTGGAAGCGCCCCAAGAGGTCGTAGAGGATGCCTTCGCGCATGGCGGTTTCGGCGACGTCCATCTGCTCGATCTCAAGCTCGGCGAACAGGCCGGCCATGATGGCGAAGCCGCCGGCGATGACCGGGCGGCGGTCGCGCGTCAGGCCGGGCAGTTCGAGTGCATCGAGATGCCCGGCCCGGATGAACTGGGCACGCAGCTGGGCAAGGCCGTCGGCAGTGATGCCGTGCGCCGACCAGCCGCATTGTTCGAGGATTTCGCGCAGCGCGCGTGCGGTGCCGCTGGAACCCACGGCCTGCTGCCAGTTGCCCCGGGAAAACTCGCGGGCGATGCGCTCGACCTCGACACGGGCCGCCGTCTCGGCGGCCTTGAGCGCCGCCTTGTCGACGGCCCCGCCGGCGAAGTAGCGCTGCGAGAAGTTCACGCAGCCCATGTGCAGGCTTTCACGCTCGTGCGGTTTCAGCCCGTGGCCGATGATGAATTCGGTGGAGCCGCCGCCGATGTCGACGACCAGGCGGCGGTCGGGCGAGGCCGGCAGCGAATGCGCGACACCCAGATAGATCAGGCGCGCCTCCTCGCGCCCGGCGACGATCTCGATCGGATGCCCGAGCGCGGCTTCGGCCCTGGGAATGAATTCGCCGGCATTCTTGGCGACGCGCAGCGCCGAGGTGCCGACGCAGCGGATCGCTTCCGGCGATAGGCCGCGTAGGCGTTCGCCGAAACGCTGCAGGCAGGCCAGCGCGCGTTCCTGGGCAGCTTCGTCGAGCCGCTTGTCGTCGCCGAGCCCGCCGGCCAGGCGCACGGTTTCCTTCAGCGAATCGAGCGGGTAGAGCTGGTCGCCGGCAACCCGCGCCACTTCCAAGCGGAAGGAGTTGGACCCGAGGTCGACGGCGGCAAGGGTGTCGTAGGTTTTCATGCAGACTTGCCAAAAAAGAGGTAGGCCATGCCGATGGCGGCGAGGATGCCAGCGACGTCGGCGATCAGTCCGCAGGTGACGGCATGACGCACACGCTTGATGCCGACTGCGCCGAAGTACACGGCCAGCACGTAGAACGTCGTCTCGGTGCTCCCCTGCACGATGGAGGCGAGCCGTCCCGCAAAGGAATCGGCGCCGTGGGCCTGCATGGTGTCGATCATCATGGCACGCGCGCCGCTGCCTGAAAACGGCTTCATCAACGCGGTGGGCAGCGCGTCGACCCAGCGCGCGTCGAAACCCAGTGCCAGCACCGCGCTGCGCACGCCGTTCATCAGCAGGTCAAGTGCGCCGCTGGCGCGGAACACGCCGATCGCCACCAGCATCGCGACAAGATACGGAATGATCGTGACGGCCGTGTGAAAGCCTTCCTTCGCCCCCTCGATGAAGGCTTCGTAGGCATTGACGCGGCGCCACACCGCCATCAGCAGGAACAGGACGATGAGACCGGACAGCACGACGTTGCTGAGGATGGCTGACTGCCGCGTCATCTCGGCGGCGTCGAGGCTGGAAAAATACGCGACCAGGCCGCCGATCAGCGCGGTGGCGCCGCCGAGATAGGCCATGGTGACGCGGTTCCACAGATGCAGGCGCTGGAACAGGCCGGTGACCAGGATCCCGGTCAGGGTGCCGATGTAGGTGGTGATGAGCAGCGGCACGAAGACGTCGGTGGGATCGGCGGCGCCGAGCTGCGCGCGAAAGGTGAAGATGGTGACCGGCAGCAGGGTCACCGACGCGGTATTGATCACCAGAAACAGGATTTGCGCGTCGCTGGCGGTGTCGGACGAAGGATTGAGCTTCTGCAGTTCCTGCATCGCCTTGATGCCGAGCGGGGTCGCGGCATTGTCCAGTCCCAGCATGTTGGCGCCCATGTTCATGGTCATCGCGCCGAGCGCAGGATGGTTGGGCGGCACGTCGGGGAACAGGCGGCGGAACAGCGGCGCCAGGCCGCGCGTCAGGACGTCGAGCATGCCGGCACGCTCGCCGACCTTCATCACTCCCAGCCACAGCGCCATCACGCCGGTGAGGCCGAGGGCGATTTCAAACGCCGTCTTGCTGCTGTCGAACAGCGCCTTGACCAGCGCGGCGAACACGCCGGCGTCGCCGAGGAAAACCAGTTTGAACAGCGCGATCAGAAAGGCGACCAGGAAAAAGCCGACCCACAGCGCGTTGAGCATGGAACCTTAAGAAACCCAGCCGGCGATGACGATCAACAGCCCGGCCACCAGCCAGATCACCAGACCGCGCCAGATCATGCTGACCGCGCTGTCGATGCAGTCGGCGTCGGGCGCCTGGCCGGTGCCGAGTTCGGGCCGCCATACGGTTTCCCCGCCCACGTTGACGCTCTGCCCCAGTTTCACGCCCATGGCGCCGGCACCCGCGGCCAGCACCACGCCCTCTTCCACTTCCGGCCAACTGTCAGCCTGGGTTCGCCAGCTGTAGGTCGCATCCTCGAAATTGCCGGCAATGGCGTAGGTCAGCGCGGTGAGCCGCGCGGGCAGCCAGTTGATGAAATGAAAGATACGCTGCGCGCACAGGCCGAAGCGCCCGCGCGAGTCGGTCCAGCGCCGCGCCAGGATCGAGGCGGTGCGGAACAGCACTGCACCGACCGGCCCCAGCGGCAGCAGCAGCACGAACCAGAACAGCATGCCGAACATCTGGCGCTGGCTTGCAGCCATCACCTGTTCGATGGTGACACGCGCGATGTCGTCGGCGCTGAACTGGCTGGCATCGCCACCGCGCCAGCCGCCAAGCTGCGCGCGTGCCGCATCGAGTTCGCCCGCCCGCAGCAGTCGCGCGATGCGTTCGGCATCATCGCTGAAATACTTGAACCCGAGGGTCAGATACAGCACCGCCACATTCCACACCCAGCCGAGAAACGGGCTGATGCCACCGAGCAGAAAAAAAACCAGCCATACTCCCACCAGAACCGGCCCGACCGCCAGTGTCCAGGCAATGACACCATGGCTGTATTCGCCGGCGTTGAGCTTGCGCTCGAGCCAATGGATGAAAAGGGTGTAACGCTGATAATGCGGCAACGGCTGCCGCAATGGGCGCAGATGCTCGAGCACGATGGCAGCAAGGACGGAGAAGAACGCCATCAGCGATTCATTTCCAGGGTGAAGACGCCGATCCGGTCAGCCTTGCCTGCCGGGCGATACAGCTCGACCGTCGGCATGACGATGCCCTTGCCGAGCAGTTTCAGCGTGTCAGCCAGCGCCTGGTAGGCCTTGGACGGCGCCAGCAGCACCGCCGCCTGGACCTGCGCCGCGTAGACCGGGCGGCGTCCGATACGGCCTTCCTTGAGGCCTGCAGGGATCGCAGCATCGTCGGCCAGGAGGTAACCCAACTGCGCCTGCACCTTGCCGTTGCCGGCGCGCGGATCGGTCAGGATCACGCTGATCGTGTCACCCGCCGCCACCCGGGCTTCGGTGAACCTGTCCAGCGCGGTGCGCTGTGATTTGCGCATGTTGCTGATCGGGCCTTCATAATCGAGATAGGCATACCGGTAGGGCCCGGCCACGGTTTCGGTCACGCTGACCGTACTGAACCCGCCCCACCACCAGAAAACCGCCAGTATCGGCAGTACGAACGCCAGCACGAATGCCGGCCACTGTTTCTTGAACACGGATGCGACCCCCTTCTACAACGCGAGAAGATACCACAGCCACGCCCTGCCCGATGCGCGCCATTCCATCCGTCCCGCCCTTTCAAGTTCGGCCGCGAAATGGACGTAAATGAGGTATTGCAGCCGCCCTGTCCCGCCATGACATCCCCGACCGGATCGACCCGACCCATGCGACGACATCCCCAGCGCGCATGTAGCGTTCCCTCGCCAGGAATCCATGTCTAGCCCAGACGATCTTGCCGGAGCGGATGACGGCAAGCTGGCACAGCAGCAGCTTGCTCTACTGGAGGCATGCGTCGCCCGCCTGAACGATATCGTACTCATCACGGAGGCCGATCCGCATGACGAGCCGGGGCCGCGTATCGTGTTCGTCAATGACGCGTTCGAACGCCTCACCGGCTATCGGCGCGATGAGGTGCTGGGAAAGTCGCCACGCTTCCTGCAGGGCCCGCTGACCGACCGCGGCGAACTCGACCGCATCCGCGCCGCGCTGGAAAACCGGCAGCCGGTCCGCAGCGAACTCGTCAACTACACCAAGGCCGGCGAACCCGTCTGGATCGAACTCGATATCGTCCCCGTCACCGACGCTGCGGGCCGGCACACCCACTTCGTGGCGGTGCAACGCGACATCACCGAGCGCAAACGGTCCCAGCGGGCGCTGTACGAAAGCGAGGAGCGCTTCAAGACCGTCGCGCGCGTCACCTCCGACACCATCTGGGACTGGGATCTGGTCGCTGACCGCATCGGGTGGAACGAAGGCATGCAGAACACTTTCGGCCACGCGCCGGCCGACCTCCCCGCCGACAGCCGTTCCTGGACGATGCATCTGCATCCTGCCGATCAGGACCGCGTAGTGAAGGGCATTCGCGAGGTGATCGACAACGGCGGGGAGAACTGGTCGGCCGAATACCGTTTTCAGCGCAAGGACGGCCGCTATGCCTACGTACTCGATCGCGGATCGGTGATCCGCGACGGCAACAGGCGTGCCATCCGCATGGTCGGCGGCATGACCGACCTTACCAGCCGCAATGACGCGGAACTGGAACTGGCCCGACTCAACCGCGCCCTGCGCGTGCGGAGCGCCTGCAACGAGGCGGTCATCCATGCGACCGACGAGCAAGCGCTGCTGAATGACATCTGCCGCATTGCGGTCGAGGTCGGCGGTTATCGCATGGCCTGGGTCGGTTACGCGCAGGACGACGCCGGGCAGGCGATACGCCCCATGGCCCATGCCGGCGTGGGTGCCGGCTATCTCAAGGATATCCAGCTCAGCCGGTCCGCCGACACGGCGGTGGGCCGCGGTCCGGTGGGGCGGGCATTGCGCAGCAATCAGACCGTGGTCGTCGAAGACCTGCAACGCGACGCCAGCTTCCAGCCCTGGCTCGATGCCGCATTGCGCCATGGCTATCGCAGCTTGGTGGTGCTGCCGTTGCACGACGGGCAGCGTACTTATGGAATATTCGCCCTGTTCTCGCCCCAGGTTCACGACACCGGCCCCGACGAGGTGCGCCTGCTGCAGGAACTGACCGACGACCTGACGTTCGCTCTGGGCGCCCTGCGCAACCGCATCGAGCAGGACCGGATCCAGGCCGCCGTGCTGAAAATTGCCGCCGGCGTATCCGCCGATTCGGGTAATGCCTTCTTCGAGGATCTGGTGCGCAACATGACCGCGGCGATGGGGGCCGACGCCGGCGTCATCGCGCGTATCCAGCCCGGCGAGCCGGCGTCGGCACGCACCGAGGTGGCTTACGTCAATGGACAGCTGATCCCCAATTTCACGTACCCGCTCGCCGGCACGCCCTGCCAACACCTCAGCAACGCGATCAACTACGTGATCCCTGGCCGTGTCAGCGAACTTTTCCCGTGCACCGCCGAACTCAGTTCGCGGCGCGCGCAGGCTTATGTCGGGCACCGCCTGGACAATTCGGCCGGCCAGCCGATCGGGCAGTTGTTCGTGCTGTTCAGCCATCCCCTGCAGGATACGACCTTCATCACCTCGACGCTGCAGATATTCGCCACCCGCGTGGCCTCGGAACTCGAGCGCCAGGCCGCCGATGCCCATATCCGGCAACAGGCCTCGCTACTCGACAAGGCGCAGGATGCCATCGTGGTGCGCGGCGTCGATCATGTCATCCGCTACTGGAACAAGGGGGCCGAACGCCTGTATGGCTGGACGCGCGACGAAGTGATCGGCCAGTCGATCGAAATGCTGCTGTATGCCGACCCGGAGTCCTTTCACGAGAGCACGCGCAAGGTGGTGGAGCAAGGGGAGTGGAGCGGCGAAATCGTCCAGCTGCGCAAGGACGGCAGCGCCCTCACTGCCGAAGCCCACTGGACCCTGTTGCGCGACGAGCAGCAGGTGCCTGACGCCATCCTGGCGATCAACACCGACATCACCGAACGCAAGGCCGCCGAGCGCGAAATCCAGCAGCTGGCCTTTTACGACCATCTCACCGGCCTCCCCAACCGCCAGTTGCTGCGCGACCGCCTGCAGCATGCACTGGCGATCGAGGAACGCAGCCGGCAGGTGGGTGCGCTGCTGTTCATCGACGTCGACAATTTCAAGACGCTGAACGACACGCTGGGCCATGCCATCGGCGACCTGCTGCTGCAGCAGATTGCCCAGCGCCTGCAGACCTGCCTGCGCAAGAGCGACACCCTGGCGCGCCTGGGCGGCGACGAATTCGTGATCGTGCTGGAGAACCTGGCCTCCACGCCGAGCGAAGCCGCCGCGCTCGCGACGGCCGTGGGCGAGAAAATCCTCGCCAGCTTCACCGACCCCTTCCAGCTGGCCAATTATGGCCACCACTGCACGTCCAGCATCGGCGTCACGCTCTTCAACGACCAGCCTGTCACGCCGGACGAATTGCTGCAACGCGCCGATCTCGCCATGTACCAGTCCAAGGCGCAGGGCCGCAACGCCCTGCGATTCTTCGACCCGGCCATGCAGGCGGTAGTGGCCGCCCGCGCCGAACTGGAGGCCGACCTGCGCAAGGCCCTGCAGGACCAGTCCTTCGAGTTGCATTACCAGGCGCAGGTCGACAGCCTCGGCCGTATCTGCGGAGCCGAAGCGCTATTGCGCTGGCCGCATCCTAAACACGGCTGGATTGCGCCCGCCTCGTTCATCCCGCTGGCCGAGGAAACCGGCCTGATCCTGCCGATCGGCCAACGGGTGCTGGAGATCGCCTGCGCGCAACTGGTGGCCTGGGCGGCCCTGCCGCACATGGCGTCGCTCAACCTGGCAGTCAATGTCAGCGCTCGCCAGTTCCGCCAGCCGGATTTCGTCGCCCAGGTGTTGCAGACGCTCGACCGGACCGGCGCCGATCCGCAGCGGCTCAAGCTCGAGCTGACCGAAAGTCTGCTGGTGGACAACATGGAGGAAACCATCGTCAAGATGGGCGCGCTGAAGGCACGCGGCATCGGTTTCTCTCTCGACGATTTCGGCACCGGCTATTCTTCGCTGGCCTATCTGAAGCGGCTGCCGCTCGACGAAATCAAGATCGACCAGTCGTTCGTGCGCGACGTGCTGAGCGACCCCAACGATGCCTCCATTGCGCACAGCATTCTTGCCCTGGGGCAGAGCCTGAATCTGGCCGTGGTGGCGGAAGGGGTGGAAACCGAGGCGCAGCATGCCTTCCTCGCCG
This sequence comes from Hydrogenophilales bacterium, assembly GCA_016195805.1. Taxonomy (GTDB): domain Bacteria; phylum Pseudomonadota; class Gammaproteobacteria; order Burkholderiales; family Thiobacillaceae; genus Thiobacillus. The sequence goes on along the minus strand of JACPYT010000002.1, from coordinate 173,444 downwards.
GCCATGGCTGCCAGGCCTACCAAGGCTACCTGTTCAACAAGCCGCAGCCGCCCACCCTTTTTGAGGCCTGGGCGCGCACGCAACGGGTGCGCCCCGCATCCGGCCAGCCAAGCCACGTACCTATAATGCCGCCCGCCATCCGGAGGAGCCTGCCATGATTCGCCTGCTGTTCACCCTGTTGTGTCTCGGCCTGCTGCCCGCTGCGCACGCCGCCAACGACGTCACCATACCCATGAAAGCCGTACGCCTGGGCGCGCACAGCTATTTCGTGCAGGGCCTGCCGGGTGCGGCCTCCAGCGAAAACCAGGGCTTCATGTCCAATGCCGGGTTTGTCGTCACCCGCGACGGCGTGGTCGTCTTCGATGCCCTCGCCTCGCCGCCGCTGGCCGAGAAACTGCTCGGCCTGATCCGTACCATCACCCGGCAGCCGATCCGGCGGGTGATCGTCAGCCATTACCACGCCGACCATTTCTACGGCCTGCAGATTTTCAAGGCGCAGGGGGCTGAGATCTGGGCCCATCGCGCCGCCGAAGGCGCGACCCGTACCGAGGACGCAGCCTTGCGCCTGGCCCAGCGCAAGGAAGCCCTGTTTCCCTGGGTCGATGACAACACGCACCTGCTGGAAGCGGACCATTTCGTGGATGGCGACACCGAGTTCGAGATGGGCGGCCTGCACTTCGCCCTGCGCCACGTCGGCCCGGCCCACACGAAGGAGGATCTTGCGATGCTGGTCAGGGAGGATGGCGTGCTCTATGCCGGCGACGTGGTGTTTCGCGGCCGTATCCCGTTTGTCGGCGACGCCGACAGCCGCGCCTGGATCGCCGCGCTCGACAAGCTGATCGCGGTGCACCCGAAAATTCTCGTCCCCGGCCATGGCGTCCCCTCGCGAACACCGCGCGCCGATCTCGTCTTCACCCGCGACTATCTGAGCTATCTGCGCACCAGGATGGGCGAGGCGGCCCGCAACCTTGTCCCCTTCGACGAAGCCTACGAAAAAACCGATTGGTCGAAGTATCGCGACATGCCGGCGTTCAACGAAGCCAACCGGATCAATGCCTACGACCAGTATTTGCGGCTGGAGGCGGACGGGACAGGCGAATAGGCGGCGCAGCGAAAGATGGAGACACGTTCACCGAACCACTTGGAATTGCACCCAGCCTCGCTGTGGGCAGCCAGGCCGCAGCAACCCGATTGGCCAAACCACCCCATAAAGCGCGATAATCCGAATAAATAATAAATCATTAGAAAACTTATCCTCAATGTTTTGCCCTCCCGAAGAACTCCTGCAGAAAAACCAGGCTCTGTCTAACACCTGGCGGCGTTATCAGACGGAACCGAGCTTCGAGAGCTTCGTGGAACTGGCCGTATCCATCAACAGCTTCACCGAATTCCTGATCGACAAGGGCATCACGGCCTTGCACCACGCCAGCCATCAGTTGGAACAGGTCACGCTCGCGCTGTTCAACAAGGATGTCGGGCACCCGCTGCCACAGGCCGCGCTGAATGATCTGAACGAGCGCGTACGCGCGCTGGCGCGCATGACCCAGGCCCACGCTTCGGCAACGGCAGGCCTCGCCGAGCACGCCCAGGATCCGCAACACGCCCTACCCAATGCCGTGCGGATCGGCCAGACCTGGCTGATCGCACACAACCGGGCTGCCTGGACCGGTCTGGAGGCACAACTCGGCTATTTCGGCATGTCGGCCGGATTCATCACCTGGGAACAAGCGTTGCCGGACAGCGCGGGCGTGGCGCCCCTGCTGCTGCTCGACATGAGCAGCCTGCCGGAAACCGAGTGGCGCACCCGGATCCAGGCGCTGCGGCAGCGATTCGAGATGGGACAGCTGATCTGCCTCGGGGTACGCTCCGATTTCGAGCAGCTGCAGCAGGTCCTGAGCGGCGGTTGCGACAGCTGCCTGCTGGAAGGTACGCCCCCGCATGCCATCATCGAGCACATCATGGAACTGAACGAGCGGCACGAGCAGGAGGCGTACCGCGTACTGATCGTGGAGGACTCCAAGACTGCCAGCCACCTGATCCGCCGCACGCTGCAGGAAAACCAGATCGTGTCCGAGATCGTCAACGATCCGCGCCAAACGCTGAGCGCGCTCAAGCAGTTCAATCCGGACCTGATCCTGATGGACATGTACATGCCCAACTGCACGGGCGTCGAGGTCGCGCGCATCATCCGCCAGCACAACGAATTCCTCAGCATGCCCATCGTCTACCTGTCCGGCGAAACCAACGTCGCCCTGCAGGTCGACGCCATGCGGCTGGGCGGCGACCATTTCCTCACCAAGCCGTTCAACCCGGTGTTCCTGAACACCATCATCATGAGCAAGATCGAGCGCTACCGCGCGTTGCGCCGCTCGATGTACCACGACAGCCTGACTGGCCTGCTCAACCACTCCAGCGGCAAGAACACGCTCGACATGGTGCTGTCCGGCGTCGCGCACGAAGGCGGTTTCCTGTCGGTGGTGATGATGGACATCGACCATTTCAAGCAGGTCAACGACACCTACGGCCACCCGGTCGGCGACCAGGTCATCCGCAGCCTGTCGTGGCTGCTCAAGCAGCGCCTGCGCAAGCACGACATCCTCTGCCGCTACGGCGGCGAGGAATTCCTCATCGGCCTGCCGCATACCGACGCCGAACAGGCGTACGGCATCGTGGATCGCATCCGCCGGGATTTCGCGCAGATCCGCCATCCCTACCGCGACACCCATTTCCTTGCGACCGCCAGCGGCGGCATCGCCACCTATCCGCTCCATCAAACCGGCGACGCGCTGATCAAGGCCGCGGACGAAGCGCTCTACCAGGCCAAACACGGCGGCCGCAACCGCATCCACAGCAGCGACGATTAGGGCGTGTTAATACTGATTTCACGCCCTAACCGACGATCAGCTTCAGCCCGATCAGGATCGTCACGATCTCGAACGACCGCTTGATCCACAGATTGCCTTTGCGGATGGCGAGGTGGCTGCCGAGGTAGCCGCCGAGGATCGAGCCCGCCAGCAGCGCCGGCATCCAGCCCCACGCCACGGTCCCGATCACGCCCAGCACCAGCGCACCGGTACCGTTCCAGACCAGCCCACAGAGGATCAGCGTATAGGCCACCGCGCGGGTGTAATCGAGGCCGAACCAGCGGATCAGCCAGACAGTCAGAAAGAGCCCGGTACCGCTGGTGATCGAGCCGTTGAGAAAGCCGACGACGAAGAGGCCCGCCATGCCGCCGACGAGCGCGGCACCCTGCTGGTTCCGGGGCAGGTGTTCCATGCCGAGCGTGGGCCTGAACACCGAATACAGGCCGAGCCCCAGCGTCAGGACACCCAGCGCCAGGGTGGCAATACGCTCGGGGATATGCAGGATCGTCATTGCACCCAGCACCACGCCCGGCAGTCCCGCACCCAGGATGATCAGCGAGAAACGGCGTTCGAGATGCGATGTCTTCAGGTGCCTGAGCGTGGCGCCCAGACCGAGCGAGACGCTGGCGATCTTGTGCGTGGCCAGCGCCACGCCGAAGGGCAGCCCGAGAAAGATCAGGATGGGAAACTGGATCAGGCCGGCGCCGCCGCCGGACAGGGCCGAGAAGAAGTTTGCCGTCAGCGAGGCGGCAAACAGGACGATCTGGTCGAGCACGACGGAATCAGGAGGTGACGCCGAGTTCGGCCGGCAGTTTGGCGTAAACCAGTTTCAGCCCGGCGTCGGAAATGACTTTCAGCAACTGATCAGCGATCGCCGCCTCGACGAAGAACTCGACCACCACCGGCAACTCGCCCGCCAATTCGAAAAAGCCCGCGTCGTGGCGGCTGTGACGGCCAAATCCGGCCAACGTGCCAAACGCCGAGCCGCCCGTGATGCCAAGCCCCTGCGCGGCGTCGAGCAACCACTCATAGGTCAGTTTGCCGTGATGGCGGCTGGCTTCGGACACAAACACCTGCAGGCAGACAACGTTCATTTGAAGAACCTCATCGTATAAAACCCCAGCGCGGTAGCAAGGAAGGAACCGGTCATGTGGGTCAGGGCAATCAGGCCGCCGGTCATCCAGAGGCCGCGCATCAGCGCGGTGACGACTTCGGCGGAGAACGTGGAAAAGGTGGTGAGGCCGCCGAGCAGGCCGGTGATCATGAACAGCCGCGCTTCCGGCGGCAGCCCGGGGTGTTCGGAAAACCATGCGATCGACAGGCCGATGACATAGCCGCCGATCAGGTTCGCGGCCAGCGTGCCGAGCGGCATCGCAGGGTAGATCGGGTTCAGCCACAACCCAAAGCCCCAGCGCAGCCAGGCGCCGATGGCCGCGCCGAGGCCAATGGCGAGGAAGGCAGTCATGGCGGGCAGGCGGCGGGCGGAATCATGCCGCCATTCTAATGCAGCCGTTCCAATTCACCTTCGCCCTGGCATGCACGTTGTGGGCGCGCCAGGACCGGCGCACCCTCACATCGCCTGCTTGATGATGTCGTTAAGCAGCTTTTCCACGTCGGCCAGCGCTTTCTTCAGCGCCGGATTCCTGGTGGGCCCGGGCTTGCGGTAGGCGATATAGACGCTCTTGTCGTTCGGAACTGTGTACACCGACACGATGTAGGGGCACATCACCATCGCATTCGGATCGGCCTCCATCATCTTGCGGGAAATGGTGGCGCTGCAGAACTCGAACTGTTCGCCATCGACGTACACCTGCCGGGTTGCGCCGATCTCCGGGCCGGTGCGCGCCAGCATTTCGGCGATCTTGTTGGTGTGATTGATCTTGAGTCCCTTGCCCTCGATCGCGAACTGAAGCGAATCGCGCACATCCTGGAATGTTCCCTGAGTCTTGAACAGGACCGTGTAGGCATCGGCAGCCAGCGCAGAAAGAGGCATACATGCGATCGCGCATACAGCGAGGAATTTTTTCATGGGGCTCTCCTGAAATATTGCAAACCGTGATTTTCTGCCGCGCGTGGTCGAACCGCAATGGTCGTTTGCTACACTCGCCGCATGGACACGCAACTCAGGGCAGATGGCCGTTTCTGGCTGACGCTGGATGGCAAGAACTTTCTCGGCCGGGGGCGCGTCGAACTGCTGCAGCGCATTCGTGAAACCGGCTCCATCTCGAAGGCCGCCAAGACGATGAAGATGAGCTACAAGGCCGCGTGGGACGCAGTGGATGCGATGAATTCGGCCTGGGGCATCCCGCTGGTTGCCAGTGACCCGGCCGGCAGCCGGCTTACGCCCGATGCCGAGCAGCTCATCGCCGCGTATCAAAAAGCCGAGGCTCGACACACCGCATTCATGCAGAAACTGGCACAGGACCTGCCAGGTCGAAGCGCCTGAAGGTGCGGCCGACAACCGGCCCCGACACGGGAAAAGACCTGATTCATTGGGACGAGCCTTCGCCCCGCCGCGCCTTGAGCTTGCGCCACAACGAAGCACGGTTGATGCCGAGAATCTGCGCCGCCGCCGTCTGGTTGCCCTGCACTTCATCCAGTACCCGGCTGATGTAGGTTTGTTCCTGTTCATCCAGCGTAGGCAGGCGCCCTCCGACCTTGCGGAAGTCGAAGCCCACCCGCTTCTGCAGCGTTTCCGGCAGATGCGTCGCTTCGATGGTGTCGCCTTGCGCCATAGCCGTGCCCCGCTCGATCAGGTTCTCCAGTTCGCGAACATTGCCGGGAAACGGGTAATCCACCAGCAGCGCCATCACCTCGCTGGAGATCCGCGTGACCGGCTTCTTCATCCGGCCCGCGTACTTGAGCAGGAAATGCTGTGCAAGGAGAGGGATATCGCCTTTCCGCTGCGACAGCGGCGGGATATGCAGATTCACCACGTTCAGCCGGAAATAGAGGTCTTCGCGAAAGCTTCCATTCTTCACTGCCTCGTTGACGTCGCGATTGGTGGCCGCCAGCACACGCACGTCGCACTTCACCGGCCGTGTGCCGCCCACCCGCAACACTTCCTTTTCCTGCAGCACGCGCAGCAGCTTGACCTGCATGGACGGCGTCATTTCCGTCACTTCATCGAGAAACAGCGTGCCGCCCGAACTCACCTCGATCAGGCCCTTTTTCAGGGTGGCGGCTCCGGTAAACGCGCCTTTCTCATGCCCGAACAGCTCATTCGCCAGCAATTGCTCGCTGAATGCGCCGCAGTTGATCGCGACGTAGGGGCCCGCGGCCCGTGTGCTGTGCTTGTGAAGATATTTTGCAAACAGCTCCTTGCCGGTTCCGCTCTCGCCCGTGATGAGCACGCTGCAGTCCGTTGGCGCGATCTGCCGTGCCATGTCCAGCAGCCGCTGCACCTCGACATCCTGGGTGACGATCCCCTCGCCCTCCCGATAGCCCGCCACCTCGCGGCGCAATTCGTCGTTTTCGCGGCGCAGCCGGACTTTCTCCAGCGCCTCGGCCACCACCTTGCGCACCTCGTCGAGGCGGAACGGTTTGGCGATGTAGTAGAACGCGCCGTGCTTCAGCGCCTGCACGGCGGATTCAGCCGTCGCGTAGCCGGTGATGAAAATGACTTCAGCCTCCGGTTGCAGTTCACGGCTTTTCTTCAGCACGTCCATGCCGTCCACGCCTTCCATGCGCAGATCGGTGAGGACCACGTCGAAGCGCTGCGACTCGAGCAGCGAGACGGCAGTCGCGCCACTCTGGGTGGCAGTGACCCGGTAACCCTCCTTCCCCATCACATGCTGGAGATTGCGCAATGCGATCTCCTCGTCGTCCACGATCAGCAGGCTTGCTTCCATCATTGCGCTCCCTTGTCGCCGCTCGCACCGGCCGCGGTCCCGGCGCCACGTTCTTCGTGCGGCAGACGGATGCAGAACGTCGCGCCCTGGCCCGGCGTGCTCTGCACGGCAATGCAGCCGCCATGCTCATCGACGATTTCATACACGACGAACAGCCCCAGCCCCATGCCGTGGCCGACGTCCTTGGTGGTAAAGAACGGATCGAAAATGCGCGGCAGAATATCCGGCGCGATGCCCGGCCCGCTGTCTGCAACCAGGATTTCCACCATTTCCCCTTTCATCTCGCACCCCTCGCCCAGCGCGGTGCCTGCCGGCGGCTCGCTGGCGTGCACGATCTGCGCAGAAATATCGATTCGCCCCTGCGGACCCAATCCCTCCATGGCATTGCGAATCAGGTTCACGAATACCTGCTGCAGGCGCTGTGCATCAGCCAGCACACGCAGGTCCTCCGGAATGGCCAGGCGCACCACCGACTTGGCCGACACTTCGCCGCGCACGAAGCCGACCGTCTGCGCGACGAGTGCTCTCAGCAACACCGACTCCTTCCGGAATGCCCGTTCGCGGGAGAAATCCAGCAACGAGCGGACGATGTTGCGCGCCCGTTCCGTCTGCTGGTCGATCTGAGCCAGATACATCTTCTGCGTCGCCGCATCGCACTCGCCGACTTCTTCCAACAGGATCTGGCAGGAGGTCGAAATGTTCGACAACGGGTTGTTCAGTTCATGGGCCACGCCCGAAAGCATGGTGCCCAGCGAGGCCAGCCGCTCCGAGCGCATCAGCGATTTTTGCCGCAGGTCCAGTTCCTTCAGCATATGGTTGAAGGCCGTGATGATGGACAGGATCTCGCGATCGTCCGACGGTGCGGACAGCGTCTCGCGCCGGTTGGCGGAAATCGCCGCCACGCTGGTTTCCATCTCTTTCAGCGGCCTGACGACCCGTAGCGACAGCGCGCGGCCGATGACCACGATCAGCAGCGCCATGCTCAGAATGACGCCCAGCAGCAGCGTACGGAAAGAGGCCAGGGTCGTCTGGATCTGGCGCCGTTCCGAGCCCGCCATGTCCTCGGCGATGGCGACCAGTTCCTGCCCCAGGGTACGCACCCGGGGCTCCCGTTCGAGCGGCGGCGGCTCGACGGCAGCGAAGGCCGACATCTGCTGCTGATAGTCGCTGAGGAGCGTATGCAATTCACCCAGGCGTGCCGGCGTGGCGATCGCCAGGAAGTCCGCCCGATTGTCCGTGAGCATGGTCTTGGCAAGCTTGATGTACGCCGCGTTTTCCTCAAGATCGGCGGCCTGGTGGTGCAGGAAGTAGTTGCGCTCGAACCGGCGTATCTCCAGCACGGTGTTGAACAGATCGGTAGCGCGCTGTCCCAGGACCACCCGCGCTTCCAGCGTACGCAACTCTCCCACGAAAAACAGGGACGCCACCAGAATGATCGCCGCCACCGCGTAATAGCCCAGCGTGATTTTCCCTCGCAGGGAATGGCGCAGAAAAGCACCTCGAATTGCAGGCATCACGGATCGACCCTCCAGCCGTTGTCGTCAACACCCCCAGTATAGTTGCAATTTGCAACAAATAACACAGGTTGCAACAGCCGCGTGCGGCAACTCGTTTTTCATTTTGTTTACATAAAGTTACAAATCATCAGCCAAAATGACTCGTTGCATTAAGCAACATGCAAAGACCTGGACACCCAAGCACAAAAACATTAATTACCTTATAAACATAGAGTTATATACATGGCACGCAATATGCAGTTTTAGTGGCAACAACCACCCTGATTGTGAGAACGCCATGAAGCTTATGACCAAAATCCTCAATGCCCTGACCTTCGCGAATGCCGGCAACCAGCATGAATTCAACGTCCTGCTGCGCCAGACCGACTTCCCCCCTGCTGCAGGCCCCAACCTGGCCCAGCACGGATCGGTTTCCGCAACGGCCGACACGTCTTCTGCTGCGCCGGCGTTCCGGCATGCCCAGGGCGCCTAGCAGGCGCTCTGCCCCACCCATATGACCGATGAATCGACCAGGAAACCGAGAGGATGGAATTGTTTGCCGAATTTGAAACCGATCTTGTAGCGTTCGTGATCAGCGCTGCATGCGTTGCCGCTTATTACTTCTTTCTCAACATGAAGGTGCGGGAAAACCCCACCTACAGCATCCACGGCGTCAACGCCCTGGCACGCAGGCTGTGGGTGGAACACATCATGCGCAGCAACTCCACCAAGGACATCATGGCGGTACAGACGCTGCGCAACTTCATCATGGCCCCCTCCCTCATGGCCTCGACCGCGGGGCTGCTCATCATCGGCACGCTAACGCTGTCCGGCCAGGCCGAAAACATCTCGCACAGCTGGCACGTTCTGAGCATCGGCGGTTCGCATGCCACCGAATTGTGGATCCTGAAGGTCATGCTGCTGCTGGTCACCTTCATCGTCGCCTTCTTCGCCTTCGCCATGTCGGTGCGGCTGGCCAATCACGTGCTGTTCATGGTGAACGTGCCGGAACATGGCACGCACCACACGCTGTCGCCGAAGGCGGTTGCGCACCGCTTGAATCGCGCCGGCAACATGTTCGCGATTGGCATGCGGGCCTTCTTTTTCGCCATTCCGATGGTGTTCTGGCTGTTCGGCCCCTACTTCCTGCTGATCTCGACGGTCGGTCTGGTCCTTGCCCTCTACCGGCTCGACCGCAGCGAATGCCAGGAGATATGCGAATCCGGAAGCGAATCCGCCGCGTCGTCGCAAAACGCGCCGCCGGTCGTTTCCATGTACGCCAAGTAAAGCCTGAGCGGCAGGCCGGTTCATCGAATCGCCTGCCCGCCCCGTTCGAAGGACCGTTCAGGGCCGCGTCTTGTAGAACGTCATCGGCGCGCTGCTTTTTGCGACTGCCGGCTTCAGTTTCCCTACCACGTGCATTTCGCACGGCTTGCAATCGAAACGCAGGGTGAGTTTCTCGCTGCCGTTGATCAGCGTCAGCGGGGCGGCGCGCACCGTGCCCTGCACGCCGGTGACGCCCTTGGCCTGCTTGGGACACAGGGAGAGCGAATAGCGCACGCAGTGCTTGGTGATCATCAGCGAGACTTCGCCAGTCTCCTCGTGGCTTTCGTACGCGGCCGCGATGACCTTGACGCCGTGTTTCGCGTAGAAATCACGCGCCTTGTGGTTGTAGACGTTGGCCAGATAGCTCAGCGCATCCTCGGGGTAAATCGCCGGCGGCTCGACTGCCTGCGCGCGTGACGGGCGCCGATACGCCACTGATCGGGCGGCGTCCAGTGCGGCCACCGCATCGCGGCGCAGGGCATTGAGGAAGGATGCCGGGATGAACCAGACTTGTGCCAGCTCCAGCGCGATACCCATCGGGGCAAAGTGCGTGGCCCCGAATTTACCCAGATGCTCGCGCAAGGTAGCCTCGGCTTTGGCGGCCTCCCTGGCCGGCTCCTTGGCGTGCACGGCATTCACCGTTGCGCTGTGGCCGTCTTCGTCCGTCAGCGTCAGTGAAAATCCCTCTGGGGTTTCAGCCAGCCTCAGCCACACGCCGATGCGGCGTTCGCTGGATGGCTTGTCCAGCATGCGCATCCAGTTCATGTCCCGATTGCGGTTGACCAGCGTGCCCGCTCGCAAGTCCTTGAAGCTCGCCAGCGGATCCTTCGGAAACACGCGCCACACACCCTCGCCCATCCTCTCTGCCCGGTTGATCGCGAGGCCGGCCAGGTCCTTCTGCAAGGTGTAGTAGCAGAGGCCGTCGCCATTGTTGAGCACCGTGGCAGGGTCGTCGGTTTCCAGTTGCACCCACTTGTCGCCGAGCTTCGTCACGTGGCCGATCGGCAGGCCGGGGTTCTTCGGCGTATCGAACGCGCCGATGTCGGCCTGGCGGCCGCCGACGAAGTAGTCGGTGAACCCGCGGTTGAAGTTCTGGTTGGGGTCGGGCGTGAAGTTGAACGTGGTGCGTCCTGAGGACGCCCGTGCGAATTCCGGGCGGCGTTCGATGATCTGGTCGAGCAGCGTGCGGTAATGGGCGGTGATGTTCTTCACGTAGCCCATGTCCTTGTAGCGGCCCTCGATCTTGAAACTGCGGATGCCGACGTCGATCAGCGCATCGAGGTTGTCGCTCTGGTTGTTGTCCTTCATCGACAGCACGTGCTTGTCGTGCGCAACGATGCGCCCCTCCATGTCGGTGACCTGGTACGGCAGGCGGCAGGCCTGCGAGCAGTCGCCGCGATTGGCGCTGCGACCGGTGTGAGCGTGGCTGATGTAGCACTGGCCGCTGTAGGCGACGCACAACGCGCCATGGACGAAGAATTCCAGCGTGGTATCGGGCCGCAGGGCAGCGCGGATTGCGGCGATCTGTTTCAGATCGAGCTCGCGCGCCAGCACGATTTGACTCAGCCCCACGTCCTGCAGGAAGCGCGCCTTGTCCGGCGTGCGGATGTCGGTCTGGGTGCTGGCGTGCAGCTGGATCGGCGGCAGGTCGAGTTCCAGCAGCCCCATGTCCTGGATGATCAGCGCGTCGACCCCGGCCTCGTAGAGCTGATGGATCTGCCGGCGCGCCGGTTCCAGCTCGTCGTCGGCAAGGATGGTGTTGAGGGTGACGAACACGCGCGCATTGAAACGATGCGCATACGCCGTCAGCCGCGCGATGTCGGCTATCTCGTTGGACGCCGCCGCACGCGCGCCGAACGACGGCCCGCCGATATACACCGCATCGGCGCCGTGGTTGACGGCTTCGATGCCGATGTCGGCATCGCGCGCGGGCGCGAGCAGTTCGAGTTGATGGGATTCCACGGAGGCGTTTCGACCGGCAAAACGCCATTTTAGCCCTTTTACCGGCCAGAATCGCGACTCGCCACCTGCATGTAAGACTGTGCCTTGACCGCCTTGAACGCAAGATTCAACGTGATGTCGTTGCTGACGAGGAAGGGATACTTGCCCATGTTGAAATCCGAGCGCCTGACCGTAACGGACGCCTGGGCACCACAGGTTTCCGCCTGCAAAGAAGGCTCCTGCATGCACAGGAAGTGGGTCACGGCGAGCGTCACCGGCCGGGTCACGCCCTTGATCGTAAGTTCGCCCGACAAGCTCGATTGTTCACCGCTCAGAATCATCTTGCTGGACTTGAACGTGATCACGGGATAGTTGGCGGTATCGAAGAAATCCGCGGCCCGCATCTGTGCATCCAGCAAGGTCTGCCCGGTGTTGACCGAAGTGGCGTCGATGGTCACGTCGGCCGATCCGGACTGGGTGGCGGGATCGAATACCACGGTACCGCTGATCTTTTCGAATCGCTGCGTCTGGTTCGAGAGTCCCAGATAGCGATAGCTGAATTGCGAAGTGGTACGGCTGTTGTCGATGACATAGGTCTCGGGTGCAGCTTCGGCAGACGCTGCACAGACAACAAGCGCGGTCAACATGACAAAACGTTTCATCTGATGCTCCTTGTAAAGGTGAACACCGGGATACATTTGTCTGGCGGCCACGCCGCCCGACCCTCCCGGCCGTCGCATTCACCAGGGAGCCTCGGACTTGCTGCAACGCTTGTGCCCGCAGCCCGCCACACAAGAACAACAAAAAATAATCAATAAAAACAACTGTTTGGTTTTTTTCGAGTGTCCGGACCCTGCCGAGGACTGGGGCACAAGCTGACGGAAAGCTGACACGCTTCGACGAACCTGAAGGCATCCGGCTTGCTTGTGGCGGACAAAATGGCAAGACACGCTCGACTGGACATTGAGACGCTGCAATGGGAACGTAGGCATCGCCCTACGTGCTGAACGCACGTGGGTACGCAGTTGTAAGGGGTTATGGAAGGGGCGGGATACCGCAACTCATCGGAGGCACGGCACAGGGTAGAAAGGCATGGCGTGGCCCGCGCCACGCACCTGGATCAACAGGGGAAAACCGTTGCGGTCCCCCTTATCGCTTGCTCCAGCTCATGCGCTGCAAAAACGGCTGACGTTCGATGAAATGATGCTGCAGGGCTCCGGCCACATGCAGGACGACCAGGGCAAGCATCGTGTAGTTCAGCGTCTCGTGTATCTCGCCAAGCACTTCACCCAGAGCCTTGTCCTTGCCGATCAAATCGGGCAAGGGCAGCACGCCGAACCACACGGTCTGGACGCCCTCGGCAGAGCTCATCAGCCAGCCCGACACGGGGATCACCAGAATCAGCAGATACAGCAGGCCATGCACGGCTGCGCTGGCGCGGCGCTGCCAGCCGGCCATGTTGTCGGGCAGCGCCGGCGGCTGGTGCGTCAGCCGCCATACTACGCGCAGCCCCGCCAGCATGAACACGGTTACACCGATCCATTTGTGATAACTGAAGAGCTTGAGCTTCTGCGGCGACAAGGGCAGATCGGCCATGTACAGACCGAGCGGAAACGCCACGAAGATCAACAGGGCCACCAGCCAGTGCAGCGCAATGGCGGGGGTCGAATAACGCATTGCGGAAGTCATGCTCTCTCCAGGTTCAAAGTGTTTCCCATTGTGTTCGTGTTTCGCCGGGACAGGCATCCGGCAGCATCTGCAAGGTAGATGAACCCTGCTGCGCCAGCGTGATTATGCCCGCAGCCGGTCTGCCGGGACGCCTCAAGGCTCGATCCAGCGTGCCGCCGCCGCGTCGTCGCTGGCGCGCGCCTCGACCCAGCGCTCGCCCTCCTGGGTTTCTTCCTTCTTCCAGAACGGCGCGCGGGTTTTGAGGGCATCCATGAGGTATTCGCAGGCGGCAAACGCCTCGCCGCGATGGCGGCTGACCACCACCACCAGCACGATCGAGTCGCCCGGCAGCAGACGGCCGACGCGGTGGATCACCGTCACGTCGAGCAGCGTCCAGCGTGACCTTGCTTCTTCTACCAGTCTGGCCAGCGCTTTTTCCGTCATGCCCGGATAGTGTTCCAGCGTCATCGCCTGCACGCCGCTGCCATCATTCATGCCGCGTGCCAGCCCGACGAAGCTGGCAATCGCGCCAATGTCGGTACGGCCTTGGCTCAACGCCGCCACCTCGGCACCAAGATCGAAAGCTTCGCTCTGGACCAGGATCTTCATGCTCAGCCTCCGGTGACCGGCGGAAAGATCGCGACTTCGGCTTGGTCCGGCACAGCCGCGTCGAGCGCAACGATGTCCTGGTTGACCGCCACTCGGAACGCCCGGCCTGCCGCCAGTTCCTCCGCCCACACGCCGCCGCGCGCCTGCAACTGGGAAATCAGATCGGCAGCGGTGGCGCCCGTGAAATCCAGGGTTTCCTCTGCCACGCCAAAACGTTCGCGCAGGCGGGCGAAATACAGCACGTGCAGTTTCACGACAGCAACTCCGCAAAGGGAATGAAGCGTACCCAGTCGCCCGGTCGAACGGTCTGGCCGATCTCGATATCGACGAGACCGTCGGCCCACGCGCACGAGGTCAGCACACCCGAGCTCTGGTTGGGATAGATCGCCACGCCGCCGGTGTTCTGAATGCGCGCGCGCAGGAATTCGCGGCGTGCGCCGGGTTTGCTCCAGTCAAAATCCGCTTTGACCGGGAATGCGCGATACAGCACATTGCCGGCGCCCATACGCTTCAATAAGAACGGCCGCACGAACAGGCAGAAGGTGACGAAGGCCGACACCGGGTTGCCCGGCAGGCCGATGAAGTCGGCATCGTTCACGCGTCCGTAGACCAGCGGCTTGCCGGGCTTCATCGCCACTTTCCACATCTCTATGCGGCCGAGCTTCTCGACCGCGGCCTTCACGTAATCGGCCTCGCCCACCGAGACGCCGCCGCTGGTGATGACGACGTCGGCCTCGCGCGCCGCGCGCGCCAGCGCGGCCTCTGTCGCTTCCAGCGTGTCGGGCACGATGCCGAGGTCGACCAGTTCACAGCCGAGGCTGCTTATCAGGCCGGCCAGTGTATAGCGGTTGGAGTTGTAGATCTGGCCAGGCGCAAGGGGGACACCCGGCGTCACCAATTCGTCTCCGGTGAAGAAGCATGCGACCTTCAGCCGCCGGAACACCGGCAATTCGGCCAGCCCGACCGAAGCGGCGAGTCCCATCTCGGCGGCGCCGATGCGGGTGCCGGCGGCGAGCACCTGCGCGCCGGCCTCGATGTCCTCGCCGGCGCGGCGGATATTCTCGCCCGGCCGCGGCAGCGCGTTGATGACGACATCGTCACCCTCGGCGTAGCAGTATTCCTGCATCAGCACGGCATCGGCGCCCGGCGGCACCGGCGCGCCGGTGAAGATACGCGCGGCGGTAGCGGGCCGCAAGGACTGGCCGACCGTGCCGGCCAGGATGCGCTGCGACACCGGCAATTTCATGCCGGCCGCTGCTACGTCGGCGACGCGCACGGCGTAGCCGTCCATCGCGCTGTTGTCGAGCGGCGGCACGGTGATCGCAGAGGTTTGCGGCACGGCGAGCACGCGTCCGAGCGCGGTGGTCACCGCGACGGTTTCGGTGGCGGTCACGCTGCGCGCGCGTTCGAGCAGGGCATCAAGCAGTTGGCTGGCTGAGAGCATGGGTCAGGATGAAGTCGGCAAGTTGTTGAACGGCATCGATGTCGATGCGGGAGAAATCATCGGGTGGTGCGACATCGGACGCCACCGCCAGAATATTCGGGTCGCCGGGAAACAGCCAGGGCCTGGCGGTTTCTGCTCGGTGCACTTCCAGCTTGGGAATGGCCTCGCGCTTGTAACCTTCAACCAGCACCAGGTCGCACGGTGGCAGCCTGGCCAGCAGATCGTCGAGCCGCGGCGGCATGCCGCGATGCTCGGTCAGCACCGCGGTGCGGTGGTCGGAGGCCAGCAGCACGGCGGCCGCGCCTGCCGCCCGCGCGCGCCAGCTGTCCTTGCCGGGCCGGTCGATGTCGAAGTCGTGGTGGGTATGCTTGATCACCGTCACCTTCAGGCCGCGCGCGGCCAGCAGCGGCAGCACGCGCTCGATCAGCGTGGTCTTGCCGCTGCCGCTGTAGCCTGCGATGCCAAAAATTTTCATGGTGGCACTTTCATGCGTACATTGCCTATCCGACTGAATAGGGTTATATTTTTTCATATATAACCCGTTCCTGCCAAGCGCCTCCATGAACGCAGCCGTTCCACCCGACCAGCCCGGCCTCGTCGACCAGTTCGGCCGCCGCATCGACTACGTTCGGCTGTCGGTGACGGACCGTTGCGACCTGCGCTGCAGCTACTGCATGCCGGAAGGCTTCAAGGGCTTCGAGGAGCCCGCGCACTGGCTCGACTTCGACGAGATCGAACGCCTGGTCGGCGCGTTTGCGCGGCTGGGGGTGCGCCGCATCCGCCTGACCGGCGGCGAGCCGCTGCTGCGGCGCGACATCGCCGGACTTGCCGGGCGCATTGCCGCCCTGCCCGGAATCGAGGACCTGTCGCTGTCCACCAATGCCACCCAGCTCGACCGCCACGCGCAGACGCTGAAGGCCGCCGGGGTGACGCGGCTCAACGTCAGCCTCGACTCGCTGCAGCAGGCACGCGTGGAAAAGATCAACGGCCGCGATGTGTTGGCCAAAGTGATGGCCGGCCTCGCCGCCGCGCAGGATGCGGGCTTCGCGCCGATCAAGCTCAACATGGTGGCGCTCGCCGGCACCAACGACGACGAAATCGACGAAATGGTCGCCTTCTGCATGCAGCGCGGCTTCGTGCTGCGGCTGATCGAGGCGATGCCGATGGGCGCCACTGGCCGCAACGCCGAATACCTCGATCTGCAGCCGGTGAAGGAACGCCTGCGCGCACAGTTCGACCTGATCGAAACCACCCTGCCCGGCGCTGGCCCCGCACGCTATCTCGGCACGCCGGACGGCCGCTTCAACGTCGGTTTCATCACGCCCATCTCGCAGCATTTCTGCGAGACCTGCAACCGCATCCGCATCGCCGTCGACGGCACCGCCTACATGTGCCTGGGGCAGGAGGAGAAATTCGAATTCCGCCCGCTGCTGCGCGGCGGCTGTTCGGACACCGAACTCGACGCCGCGATTCTCGACGCGATCAACCTCAAGCCGGAACGCCACGAATTCCGCGAAGCACCGGCGAAGATCCTGCGCTTCATGTCGATGACCGGCGGCTGAAGCCGTCTCAATCCGCGCTCGCGGTACGAAAACCGGCGAAGGGATCGCGCCGCTCGGGCAAGTAGAAATTGCGGAAACCGGGGTATTTCAGCGACCCATCGGTCACCGGCCCGCCGCCGCGCAATTCCCCATGCGTGTGGAACCAGGGCTGCGAATAGTCGCGGTAGGGATCGGGCGCAAAGCCCGGATACGGCGCGAACGGATCGCGCAGCCACTCCCACGCACCGCCCCAGTCGAACGCCTGCTGCGTCGTCGCGCACCGCCACTGCGCAGCCGTGGGCAGGCGCCGGCCCAGCCACGCCGCACAGGCCTCGGCCTCGTAACGGTTCACGTGCAGCATGGGGACATCCGCACGCAAGGGTAGCCAGCGATCGAAGCGGCGCGCCTGCCAACCGCCCTTTTCCTGACGCCAGTACAGCGGGTGGCCGGCTTCGCTGGCCGTGCGCCAGGCCCAGCCGGCTTCCGACCACGCCGCCTTGCGCTGGTAGCCGCCCGCATCGACGAATTCGGCGAAGGCCGCCTCCGACACCGGGCTCGCGTCGATGTCGAACGCGGAAACCGGCACCGTGTGGCGCCATTTTTCATTGTCGAAGATGAAGCCCGCATCGGATCCGCTGCCGAGTTCCACCTCGCCACCAAGGAGCGTCAGGCGTTGTGCAGACTGGGGAACGGCGATGTCAGCAAGCTCGGGCGGCGCATAGCCCAGGTTCTGGAACGCCATCCACCATGCCTCGATGTGCATCAGCTCGTGATAGAGACACAGTTCGGCGAAGTAGGCGATATCGTTGTCGAAGCCGCCATGCAAGCGGTCTGCCATGGCGGCGGCGACCGCTTCGGCGTAGTCGTCGACCGCCGCCGGTTGCAGCAGCGGCAGGTCCCAGCGACTATCGTGTGGCACATGCGACGAATCGTAAAGGGCGTCGGCGTCACGCAGCAGGCTGGGGCCGCAGGTGCCGTCGGGCCGTTCGCGCAGGCACCAGCGTTCCTGGAACCAGACGATGTGCCCATACTCCCACAGCGGCGGGTTCAGATGGCCAGCGCGTGGCCCCAGCCAGCCATCCGCGGGCAGGCGGTCGATGAGCGCGCGCAGCCGGCCACGCGCCTGCGCCAGCCGGTCGATGAGTTGCGCCGCGGAATATCCGCTGACGGGTCGGGGTCGGTTCATGTTATATAAAGCACTGTAGCCACTTCATTCTAGGCGCCCACTCTCGACAGGCGAAATCGGACCATGAGCAACCCCACTCCCAACGATCCCATCCGGCTGACCCAGTTCTCCCACGGCGGCGGCTGCGGCTGCAAGATTTCTCCCGCGGTGTTGCGCGACATTCTGGCCGACACGCCGTTTGCCTCGAATCTGGCAGCGGCCTATCCCGACCTGCTGGTGGGGATCGAGCACGGCGACGACGCCGCGGTCTACCGATTGAACGACGAGCAGGCGATCGTGGCGACCACCGATTTCTTCATGCCCATCGTCGACGACCCCTTCGAGTTCGGCCGCATCGCCGCCACCAATGCCTTGTCCGACGTCTACGCCATGGGCGGGCGCCCGCTGTTCGCGCTGGCCATCGTCGGCATGCCGATCGGCAAGCTGCCCAACGACGTCATCCGGCAAATCCTCGCCGGCGGCGAATCGGTCTGCAAGGCAGCGGGGATTCCCATCGCCGGCGGCCATTCGATCGACGCGCCGGAGCCGATCTACGGCCTGGTCGGCATCGGTGTGGTGAATCCGCGCAAGGTCAAGCAGAACGGCGGTGGCCAGGACGGCGACTGCCTGATACTCGGCAAGCCGCTGGGCGTGGGCATCTACAGCGCGGCGCTGAAAAAAGGCCTGCTGAGCGCCGACCAGTACGCAGCGATGATTGCCGCCACCACCCAGCTCAATACCGCGGGCGCCGAGCTGGCGGGAATCGACGGCGTGAACGCGATGACCGACATCACCGGCTTCGGCCTGCTCGGCCACCTGCTCGAACTCACCCGCGCGTCACAGCTGGCTGCGCGCGTCGAACTGGGCCGGGTGCCGCTCTTGCCGGGAGTCGGCGAACTCGCGCAGGGCGGCCACATCACCGGCGCCAGCGAGCGCAACTGGGCGAGCTATGGCAGCGAGGTGCAAATGGCCAACGGCATCGCCGACTGGCAGCGCGCCCTGCTGACCGACCCGCAGACCAGCGGCGGGCTGCTGGTGAGCTGCGCGCCGGAATCCCGGGACGCCGTGTTCGACGCCTTCCGCCGCAATGGCTTCGACCGCGCGACGGAAATCGGCCGGCTCCAGGCCGGCCGCCACGTTGCGGTCGCGGCCTGAGTGTCGTTCACCTTCCAGGACTTTCCCGCCGCGCGCAACGATTTGCGCGCCGACGTGCTGGCCGGCCTCGCCGCCAACCCGAAGGCGATTCCGCCGAAATACTTCTACGACGAGTCGGGCTGTCGCCTGTTCGAGGCCATCTGCGCGCAGCCCGAATATGCGCTCTGCCGCACCGAACAGACCCTGATGGCCGCGCGCCTGCCCGATATCGCCACCGCCATCGGCGAGGTGGACTGCCTCGTCGAGCCGGGTGCCGGCGACTGTATCAAGGTGCGCCTGCTGCTCGATGCCCTGCACCCCACCCATCTCACCGTGATCGACATCGCCGGCGGTCCTCTGGCCGCAGCGGCACAAGCTGTCTCCCGCGACTACCCGAAGCTTGCCGTCACGGCGCTGGCCATGGACTTCCTCAGCGACCTGGAGGCGGCAGCCCCCTGGCTGCCGGCAGGCCGGCGGCTCGTCTACTACCCCGGCTCCAGCATCGGCAATTTCCCGCCCGATGCGGCGACCGCCCTGCTCGCGCGCTTTCGCCAACTGGCCGGCGCGGCGGGACAATTGCTGATTGGCTTCGATCTCAAGAAGGACCCGCAGCAGCTGCACGCCGCCTACAACGACGCAGCCGGCATCACTGCGGCCTTCAACCTCAATCTGCTCGCACGCCTCAACCGCGAACTGGGCGCCGACTTCGATCTGGCCGGCTTCCGCCACTACGCCTTCTACAACCCGGTCGAAGGCCGCATCGAAATGCATCTCGTCAGTCTCGCCGAACAGGACGTGACCGTCGCGGGCGAGCGCTTCCATTTCGCGCTGGGCGAAACGCTGCACACCGAACACTCCTACAAGTTCCGCTGCGACGAGTTCGGCATCCTTGCGAGCCGCGCCGGATGGCACCTGGCCGGCGAATGGCAGCAGGACGGGTTCGCGGTCCAGTTGTACGACTCGCGGTAACCCTGAAGCCGGACGGGTCGTTCAGTCCGTACGAGGCCTTAAAATCGGCGCATGCCGAAACTTGAATCGCTCGTCTTCGACAACGGCTTTGCCCGTCTGCCCGAGGCCTATTATTCGCGCGTCTGCCCGACGCCCGTTCCCGACCCCTATCTGGTCTGCTACAGCCCGGAGGCGCTGGCGCTGCTCGACCTGGACGCCAGCGAAATGAACCGGCCCGAACTGATCGAGACGCTGGCGGGCAATCAGCTGCTGCCGGGCATGGACGCACTCGCCGCGTTGTACGCCGGCCACCAGTTCGGCCACTACGTGCCGCAGCTGGGCGACGGCCGCGCGATCCTGCTGGGCGAAGTGCGGAATGCTGCGGGCGAAGGCTGGGAAGTTCAGCTGAAAGGCGCCGGCCGCACCCCCTACTCGCGCGGCGGCGACGGTCGCGCGGTGCTGCGTTCGAGCATCCGCGAATTCCTCTGTTCCGAGGCGATGCACGCGCTCGGCATCCCCACCACGCGCGCGCTGTGCATCGTCGGCAGCGACCGCCCGGTGTACCGCGAGGACGAGGAAACCGCCGCGCTGGTCACGCGGCTGGCGCCAAGCTTCGTGCGCTTCGGCTCCTTCGAGGTGTTCTACTACCGCAACCAGGTCGAGTCGATCCGACACCTGGCCGACTACGTCATCGCGCGCTATTACCCCGAGCTGGCGACGCTGGCCGACCCCTACCCCGAATTCCTGCGCCAGGTGGCACTGCGCACCGCCGAGCTGATGGCGCAATGGCAGGCGATCGGCTTCTCGCATGGGGTGATGAACACCGACAACATGTCCATCCTCGGCCTCACGCTCGACTACGGCCCGTTCGGCTTTCTCGACGCCTTCGATCCCGGCTACGTCTGCAACCACTCCGACACCGGCGGCCGCTACGCCTTCGACCAGCAGCCCGACGTCGCCGCGTGGAACCTCACCAAGCTGGCGCAGGCGCTGGTGCCGCTGATGTCGGTGGAAACCGCATCGCAGGCGATCAGCGAATACCCGCAGGTGTTCGGCAAGGCTTACCTTGAGCGCATGGCTGCCAAATTCGGCCTGCCACCCGGTAGCGAAGCGTCCAGTCTCATCATGGATGCGCTGCAACTGCTGGCACAGAACCGCGTCGACTACACGATCTTCCTGCGCCGCCTGTGTGATTTCGACAGCATGCCTGAAGCGGTGAATGTTCCGCTGCGCGACCTCTTCCTCGACCGCGCGGGCTTCGACGCCTGGGCTTTACGCTATGGCGCCGAGCTGCGCCGACACAGCCCAAGCGACACCGAACGCAGCCGGGCGATGCGCGCGCTCAACCCCAAGTACATCCTGCGCAACCACTTGGCCGAGATCGCCATCCGCCGCGCGGCGGACGAACGCGACTACAGCGAGGTCAACCGCCTGCATGCGCTGCTGGCCCGCCCATTCGACGAGCAGCCGGAATACGAATCCTACGCCGCCGAGCCGCCCGACTGGGCGAGAAAGATTGAGGTAAGCTGCTCGTCGTGAACCGCATCGCTGCCCTGTCCGCCTGCCTGTTGCCCGCCCTCCTGCTTGCCGCCTGCAGCAGCCCGGTCATCCAGCGCAAGGACGGCAGCAGCAGCGTACGCAGTTTCAGCCTCCTCGATCTGGCCAAGAGCGATGTCGACGAGGTCATCGAAATCCACCAGCAGGCCGTCCTTGCCAGCCTCGAAGCCCTGACGCTCAAGCTCTACCGCCGCAATCCCGGCGAATGGCGAAAATCGGGTTATGCCAGCGCAGACGCGGCGACCGCGGCCCTGTTCCAGCCCCTGCCCCACTGGCATCTGTCCTCGCAAAGGAATCTCGACTGGGAAGCCTGCCTGCGCGATGCGTGGCGCGAGGATTACACCGGCGATCGGGTGAAGGCGCTGATGAATGGCCTGCTGGTGATGCACATGGCGGCATTCAACCATCACACCGAGTTTTATCGGCTGACCGATGTCGACGCACAGAAACTCTACAATGCCACGCGCAACACCGAGGCCGTGGTGTGGAAGCTCGCTACCGCGCAAAACCCGCGCGGCGAACCCCTGCTGCTGTCCAATGGCTCCGACGGGAATGGCGTCGCCAATCTCAGCTTCGAGCGCGAATTCGGCAAGCTCATCGGCAACCAGGACACGCTGGCGAAAATCGTCGAAGACAAGAGCAACCGGGCGATCCGCTTCGGTGTCGTCAACGTCACCAGCATGCTGTTCCTGCCGATCTGACATGGAGGCCGAAACCTACGCCTATTGCGCCACGCTGACGCGCGACCAGTGGGCGTGGGAATTCCTGCGCCGCAACCCGGATTACCGCGCCGACTATCTTCGCTTCATCGCGATCTGGCGCGCACTCGAAGCCGACTACGGCGCCCCGCCCCAGCGCGACTTTTCAAGATGGAAGCAGGACCCGCGCGCCTACGGCCCGCTGCCGGGCGACGCCGACCTCGCTGCGCCCACTGGCGAACTGTGCGTAGTGGAAGACGAGCGCGTGCTGCTCGAATGCTGGATGGGTGCCAAATGGGGCTTCTACAAATTCCCGCTCGACCCGGCGCAGAGCGCACCCGGCCCGGATGCACTGTCATGGCGGCCGCCGCCGCAGCCAGATGCGTCCGTCGAGGCGCCCTACCGTGTCGATATCGCGTTCAATCTATCCCTGCCGCTGCCGCCACAACTGGAGGCAGCAAAATTCCGCCTCGTCAGCCGCGCCGCCGAACTCCGGCGCCAAGGTCTCACCGCACCGAAGACCGTGGCCAACCAGCGCACACGCTGGACCGCGATGCTGCGTCGGCTCGACGGCGATGAAACGGCGGATGCGGACAGCACGGAACTGCTGGACGAAGCGCGGGCACTGGTTGCGGGTGGCTACCGCGAGATCCTGCGGCTGGCGGACGGTGACGCGAAATGAAAGTCCACGACTGCCTGCAGTAAGGCAGCGTCAGCTTTTCATGAAGTAATATGGAGACCGATGTAATCAGTATCGCTTACCGATCAATAAGCTAACGACAACATCCTGTCTCTATATTAAAAAACGTCCGGACCCATGGGTCCCCTGAATAACTGTTATGTTGCTTTTGCCAATGGCAGGGATTGAATGTCTGATAGCCCATTAAATGCTGCACTTCGGCACTTTGAGGCCGCAGAGGCAAATCTTGTTAAGGCCGAGAAGCTGCTGGCCGAGATCGAATCGGCCATACCAAGTGGTATAGCCTTCGGTGATAACCCTGACTATGAAACCAATTGCCGGAACTTGGATGCCTTGGTTACCGCGCTTCCGAAGATTGACGGATGGAAGCCAGAAATCACACTCATGGAGTTGGATGAAATTGCACAAAACCGATTGGATGCGCAGGAGGTCGGTGAGATTGAATGCATTGTGTCCGTCGAGCGCCAGATTGGGGAACCATCCCGGTTACTTCGCGAATATCGCTATCGCTTCAATCAAAAGCGGCGCGAGCTTATCCGGGACGCTCTCATAGAGCTCGTTGACGCTATTGACACAAACCTTCGCAACCTCAGCAAACTGCTGGAAGGCGATGAACCCTCCAATGAAGTTATTACTGATGATGAGTTTGAGCAGTTGAAGGAAAACGTAGCTCAAATTGCAACGCTTCTCGGGAGTAGTGTCGCGAAACCTGCTCGTTGGTCAGATCTGCATCGGCATATGCATTTCGGAATGCTTAATGATCTTCACGACATCATCGAGCACGACTGGCCAAGCGTCAAAGCCGGTTTGCGTAAGTCAATGTACGGTGAAAAGGAGCCAGTCCCGGTGGAAATCGAGGACCTAGGCACTTTGGTAAGCGCGAAGCCGAGAGGTCCGGTGGCAACAAGGCTCAAGTGGGAAAGCTTGACCGACGAAGAATTTGAACGTCTGACTTTTGTTCTTATCTCATCTGAGAGCGGCTACGAGAATCCAGAATGGTTGATGAAGACAAATGCTCCTGATCGTGGACGCGATCTATCTGTGTATCGTGTCTATGCTGACCCTCTGGGTGGAACACTAAGGCAACGAGTCATCATTCAGTGCAAACATTGGCAGTCCAAGAGTGTCGCGCCAGCCGATATAGCTACGCTCAAGGAACAAATGAAGCTCTGGGAGCCGCCCAGAGTCGACATTCACGTTATTGCCACCTCTGGACGGTTTACGTCGGATGCGGTTGCGGTTGTAGAAAAGCACAACCAATCCGATAGCGCCCTCCGAATTGAGATGTGGCCCGAAAGCCATTTGGAGCGCCTCCTTGCAAGCAGACCCGCGATCATTGCTGAGTTTGGGCTTCGATAAACAGAGCAACATAACAACCGGTTCCACGCGACCGGCTACGCCAGCGCGTGAGCTCGAACGTTAACAAAACAAAACCGGGGCACGTAGCCCCGGTTTTCATTTCAGCCTCGGAAGCGCAAGGCTTCCTGAACACAACTCAGGCAAAATTCGCTTCCGCAAACTTCCAGTTCGCCAGGTTGTTGAGGAAGGTCTCGACGAACTTGGGACGCAGGTTGCGGTAGTCGATGTAGTAGGCGTGCTCCCACACGTCGACGCACAGCAGGGCCTTGTCGCCGGTGGTCAGCGGGGTGCCGGCGGCGCCCATGTTGACGATGTCGACCGAGCCGTCGGCCTTCTTCACCAGCCAGGTCCAGCCGGAACCGAAGTTGCCCACGGCGCTGGTCTGGAAGGCCTTCTTGAATTCGTCGAGCGAGCCCCATTTCTTGTTGATGGCGTCGGCCAGGGCGCCGGCGGGGGCGCCGCCGCCATTGGGGGTCAGGCAGTTCCAGAAGAAGGTGTGGTTCCACACCTGGGCGGCGTTGTTGTAGACGCCGCCGGCGGGCGCGCTCTTGACGATCTCCTCGAGCGACTTGCTCTCGAAGTCGGTGCCCTTGATGAGGTTGTTGAGGTTGGTCACGTAGGCCTGATGGTGCTTGGCATAGTGGTATTCGAAGGTTTCCTTGGACATGTGCGGTGCGAGCGCATCCATGGCGAAGGGCAGTGCGGGCAAGGTGTGTTCCATAACTCTCTCCTGATATTGAACAAACGGTAAATATAGTGCCTCTACCAAGCATTGCTGATGACACGACGGCAACAGGGTTTCTGTCGCCGAAAAGAAAAAGGGCCGGCATGACCCGACCCAGATTCTTTGATTTGTTGGTCGGGGCGAGAAGATTCGAACTTCCGACCCCCTGCACCCCATGCAGGTGCGCTACCAGGCTGCGCTACGCCCCGACGAAGCCCGAGATTCTAACAGAGGTGACGTGCCGGGCGGAAGCCCGTCAGCCCAATATTTTGAGGATCGCGTTGATCTCGGCACGTAGTTTCGCGACATCGGGAGCGCCGGCCGGCACCGCGAGGGCGTGCGGCACCGCCTCGGGCGACTGGCCCGCTTCGGCATCGTGCTCCAGGCGCTGGCGTGCACCGCTGATGGTGAAGCCTTCTTCGTACAGCAGTTCGCGGATGCGGCGGATCAGCAGGACTTCGTGATGCTGGTAGTAGCGCCGGTTGCCGCGCCGCTTGACCGGGCGCAACTGGGTGAACTCCTGCTCCCAGTAGCGCAGCACGTGCGCCTTGACGGCGCACAGCTCGGACACTTCACCGATGGTGAAATAGCGTTTGGCCGGGATCGGCGGGAGTTCACTCCGCGCTGGGCGTTCCAACCTGGGCGCCTTCGACTTGCGACTTGAGTTTCTGGCTGGCGTGGAAGGTCACCACGCGACGCGCGGAAATCGGCATCTCTTCGCCGGTTTTGGGATTGCGGCCCGGGCGCTGCGGTTTCTCGCGGCACTGGAAATTGCCGAAGCCGGACAGCTTGACGATGTCGCCCTTTTCGAGCGACAGGCGGATTTCGTCGAAAAACGATTCGACGACATCCTTGGCCTCGCGTTTGTTCAAACCCACTTTTTCGAACAGCAGTTCGGCCAGATCAGCTTTGGTGAGGGTGGTCATGCTTGTATGTTTGTCTGGGATGGCTGGTAAAAAATCGCGTCAGGCACGCGCCAACTCGATTCTTGCGCTACGCACGCAAACTGGCATTGCACTGACGAAGCGCGGCACTGACCAGTTTCTGCACTGCATCCTCCACATCCTGATCCGTCAATGTGCGTTCAGTATCTTGCATAACTACCCGGATAGCAAGGCTTTTTTGGTTTTCCGCCACGCCTTTTCCGCGGTAATCATCGAATACCTCGATCGATTGGATCCGGCCAGGCGCCACCTCGCGCAAGGCGGCCAGCAGTTCGCCGGCCGGCGTATGGGCATCCAGCACAAACGCCAGATCGCGCCGCACCAGCGGGAAACGCGACAGGCTCGCATGGCGCGGCAGGCAGCGCTGGACGAGCACCTGGCTGTCGAGTTCGAACAGCACCGGCACGGCGGGCAGGTCGAATGCCTGCACCAGTCGCGGATGCAGCGCGCCGATCCAGCCGATGGCGCGGCCGTTGACCCACACCTCGGCGCACTGCCCAGGATGCAGCGCAGGATGCGTACCGCGCTGCGTATCGAGCGCATGCCCGAACAAGCGCTCGAGGTCGCCCTTGAGGTCGAAGAAATCCACGCGGTGCGACGGCGCGCCCCACTGCTCAGGCAACACGTCGCCATAGACCAGCCCGCCCAGTTTCATCGGCTGCTCGGCCTGCGACGTATACACCCGCCCCAGTTCGAATATCCGCACCCGTTCCTGCTGACGGTTGAGGTTGTGGCGCAGCGTCTCGATCAGGCCGCCCCACAGGGTGGTACGCATCGCCGACAGTTGGCTGGCGATGGGGTTGGCCAGCTGCAGCGGACGGGCGGCGGCATCGAGCGCCGTTTCCCACGCCGGGTCGACGAAGCTGTAGGTGATGACTTCCTGGTAATCCAGGTCGACCAGCATCTGGCGCAGAACGTCGTCGGCCAGCGCGGTTTCGTCCTGCGGCAGCATGCGCGACGGCGCGGCCGGCGGCTGCGCCGGAATATTGTCGTAACCGTACAGGCGCACCGCCTCCTCGATCAGGTCTTCCTCGATCGCCAGGTCGAAGCGGAAACTCGGCGGGGCCACGATGAGGCGATCGTCCTGGCGTTCGACGTGGGCGCCGAGCGCGGCGAGGTCGCGTGCAACCTGGTCGGCGCTCATTTCGACGCCGGCCACACGCTTCAGGCGCGCCAGCCGCAGCGTGATCGGCTGCCGTTGCGGCAGTTCGGCGGCTGCCTCGGTAATCGGGCCGGCCCGCCCCCCGCAGATGTCGATCAGCAGTTGAGTCGCACGCTCCATCGCCTGGCGGGTGGCGCCGAAATCGACGCCGCGCTCGAAACGGTGCGACGAATCGGTGGACAGGCCCAGCCGGCGCGCGCGGCCGGCGATCGCCGTCGGCGCGAAGAACGCGGCCTCCAGAAATACATCGACCGTGAAACGCTCCACACTGCTTGGTTGTCCGCCCATGATCCCGGCCAGGGCCACCGGGCCGCTGGCATCGGCGACCACAAGCATGTCGGGCGCGAGTTCGGCGGTCTGGCCGTTCAGCAGCTCCAGCGTTTCACCCGGGCGAGCCAGCCGCACCTCGATGCCGCCGTTCAGGCGCGACAGGGCGAAGGCATGCATCGGCTGCCCGAGTTCGAGCAGCACGTAATTGGTGATGTCGACCGGCGCCAGCAACGGGCGGATGCCGCTGCGTTCGAGCCGTTCCGCCATCCAGCGCGGGGTGGTGGCCTGTGCGTTGATGCCGCGCACCACGCGTCCCAGATAGAGCGGACAGGCGTCCGCAGCCGACACCTGCACCGGAACTACGTCCTGAATCCGGCTCTCGACCTCGACGATCTGCGGCAGCCGCACTTCGGCGCCGGTGATCGCGCCGATTTCACGTGCCAGTCCCTGCATGGATAGACAATCTGCACGGTTGGGGGTGAGCTTCAGGGTGATGAGGGTATCGTCGAGATTCAACCAGGTGCGGAAATCCTCGCCCACCGGCGCATCGTCAGGCAGCACCATGAGGCCGTCTGCCGCCCCCTCCAGGCCCAGTTCCTTGGTCGAACACAGCATGCCGAAGGATTCGACCCCACGCACTTTGGCGACCTTGATTTCGATCCCGGGCAGCTTCGCTCCCGGACGCGCGCACGGCACCTTGAGGCCGGCCGCCGCATTCGGCGCGCCGCACACGATGGTGACCGGGGTCGCTTCGCCGACGTCGACCTGACATACACGCAGGCGATCGGCGTCGGGATGTTTCTCCGCCGACAGGATCTCGGCCACCACCACGTTGTTGAATGGCGGCGCGGCCGGCGTCAGGGCTTCCACCTCCAGCCCGGCCATGGTCACGACATGGGCGAGTTGAGCGGTATCCAGCGGGGGATTGACAAGATTGCGCAGCCAGGATTCGGGGAATTGCATGATGAATGCGCTCTAATTAATTGAATTGCTTGAGGAAGCGAAGATCGTTTTCGAAAAACAAGCGCAGGTCGTCGACGCCGTATCGCAGCATTGCCAAGCGTTCGACGCCGAGGCCGAAGGCAAAACCGACGAAGCGCTCGGTATCGATGTCGACGTGCCTGAATACATTCGGATGCACCATGCCGCAGCCCAGTACCTCCAGCCAGCCGGTATGCGAGCACACCCGGCAGCCTTCGCCGCCGCACATCACGCAGCCGATGTCCATTTCGGCCGACGGTTCGGTGAACGGAAAGAACGAGGGCCGGAAGCGCACCGGCAGATCGTCGCGCTCGAAGAAATTGCGCATGAAGTCGGCGAGCACGCCCTTGAGATCGGCAAACGACACCGACTCGTCGACCCACAGGCCTTCGATCTGATGGAACATCGGCGTGTGCGTCACGTCGGAATCGCAGCGGTACACGCGGCCGGGCGCGATGATGCGCAACGGCGGCTGGTGAGTCTGCATGTGGCGCACCTGCACCGGCGAGGTGTGGGTGCGCAGCAGTTCGCCCCCCCCTGAATTGTCCTGGCGCAGATAGAAGGTGTCGTGCATCGCGCGTGCCGGATGGTCTTCCGGGATGTTGAGCGCGGTGAAATTGTAGAAATCGGTCTCGATCTCGGGCCCGGTCGCCACCTCGAAGCCGATCGAGCGGAACAGCGCCTGGATGCGCGCCAGCGTCTTCGATACCGGATGCAGGCCGCCGCGCGCCAGGCCCCGCCCCGGCAGCGTCACATCCAGCGTCTCGGCCGCCAGCTGGCGATCCAGCTCAGCCTGCTGCAAGGCTTCGCGCCGATCTTTGAGCGCCGCTTCCACCGCCTGCTTGGCTTCGTTGATGCGCGCGCCGGCGGTCTTGCGCTCGTCGGCGGGCATCGCACCCAGGCTTTTCAGCAGTTCGGTCAGCTGGCCGCTTTTGCCCAGATAGTTTGCCTTGACCTGTTCCAGCGTGGGCAGATCGGGACAGCCATGTATGGCTGCAAGGGCGTCGGCAACGATTTCGTTGGGATTGCGCATGGCGGTTATCTGGAGAATCTCAAATTTGTCCACGAAGGACACGAAACTAACGCATTAAAACAAAAGGGGCTTCGTGTTCTTCGTGGATAAACTTTTCAGGGGGCAGCACCAACAAAAAAAGGCCTTGCGGCCTTTTCTTGTTGCTTCGATGTTGCTTACGCAGCGAGCTTGGCCTTGACCTGATCGACGATCTTGGCAAAGGCGTCCTTGTCGAAAATCGCGATGTCGGACAATACCTTGCGGTCGATGCCGATTTCGGCGCGGGACAGGCCGTTCATGAACACGCTGTAGGTCAGACCGTGCTGA
This sequence comes from Hydrogenophilales bacterium, assembly GCA_016195805.1. GTDB lineage: Bacteria > Pseudomonadota > Gammaproteobacteria > Burkholderiales > Thiobacillaceae > Thiobacillus. The sequence continues at coordinate 143,723 of JACPYT010000002.1, read as the reverse complement.
CGCGAAGCGGCGTTGATACGGGCAATCCACAATGCGCGGAACTGGCGCTTGCGCTGACGACGGTCGCGGTACTGGTACTGACCGGCCTTCATCACCGCTTCGTTGGCGACGCGGAATACGTTCTTGCGACGACCGCGATAGCCTTTGGCGGCATCGAGGATTTTCTTGTGGCTGGCGCGGGCGGTTACACCCCGTTTGACGCGTGGCATGCTTTCTCTCCTTTATGCGTAGGGCAACATGCGTGCAACCGCTTTGTGGTTGCTGGCATTGACGGTTTCCATGCCGCGCAACTGGCGCTTACGCTTGGTGCTCTTCTTGGTGAGAATGTGACGCATGAACGCGTGCGAGCGCTTGAACCCGCCACCGCCCAGCGCGCGGAACCGCTTGGCGGCGCCGCTCTTGCTTTTCATCTTAGGCATGATGCTTCCTTTTATTTCATGCGGTCAGGTGACCCCGCGACGCGGAATGCTTCACCTACCCGACTGCACGTATTGTGGCGTTTTTGACCCAAGGGGTCCGAGAAACGCCGGTCTCGAAACTCAAACCTTCTTCTTCGGCGCCAGCATCATCACCAGCTGGCGGCCTTCCATCTTGGGAAACTGCTCGACCACCGCGAGTTCGGCCAGATCCGTCGACACGCGCCGCAACTGCGCCATGCCGATTTCCTGGTGGGCCATTTCACGGCCCCGAAAACGCAATGTAATCTTGGTCTTATCGCCTTCTTCAAGAAACTTGATCAGGTTGCGCAGCTTGATCTGGTAATCGCCTTCGTCCGTACCCGGGCGGAACTTGATCTCCTTGATCTGGACCTGCTTCTGCTTCAGCTTGGCTTCATGCTGCTTCTTGCTTTCCTGGTACTTGAACTTGCCGTAGTCCATGATCTTGCAAACGGGCGGCTGGGCCGTCGGCGCAATTTCAACCAGATCCAGGTCAGCTTCTTCTGCCTGCCGCAGCGCATCGTAAATCTTCACGATACCAAGCTGCTCGCCTTCCACACCGACCAACCGCACCTCAGGGGCTGTAATTTCACCGTTGATGCGTGTCTGCTTCTTTTCTGTCGCGATGAGTCGTTCTCCAAATAAAAACCTGACGCCAAGCGCCGAGGCAAAAAGGTCAAACTAAAGAAGGCGCGGGGCCGAGTCCCAATCATGGGGGCCCCAACGCCTTGTTTGACCGCTGTTACTGACGCGCCAGCGTTTCCGCTTTCAGGCGCGCAATCAAGTCATCCAAACCGAACTGCCCCAGGTCCTGGTTGCCGCGGGCGCGGACGGCGACCACACCGGTCTCCATCTCCTTGTCGCCGACGACCACCTGATAAGGCAGCTTCTGCAAGCTATGTTCGCGAATTTTATAGGTAATTTTGTTATTACTCAAGTCCGACACCGCGCGGATGCCGGCGTCGCGCAGCGCCTGCACGACTTGCTGGGCGTACTCGGCCTGGCGCTCGCTGATATTCAGGACCATCACCTGCACCGGCGCCAGCCACAGCGGGAAGTTGCCGGCATGGTGCTCGATCAGGATGCCGATGAAGCGCTCCATCGAACCGAGGATGGCGCGATGCAGCATCACCGGGATCTTGCGGCTGTTGTCCTCGGCGACGAACTCGGCGCCGAGGCGAACCGGCAGGTTGAAATCCAGCTGAATCGTGCCGCACTGCCACAGACGGCCCAACGTATCCTTCAGGGTGAACTCGATCTTCGGTCCGTAGAACGCCCCCTCGCCCGGCTGCAGGTCGAAGGCCAGGCCGTTCTTCTCCAGCGCGGCGGCGAGCGCGGCCTCGGCCCTGTCCCAGCTCTCGTCGGAGCCGACGCGCTTGTCCGGCCGGGTCGACAGCTTGACCAGCACGTCATGGAAGCCGAAGTCGGCGTAGACCTTCTGCAGCATGACGATGAAGTCGGCCACCTCCTGCTCGACCTGCTCTTCCATGCAGAAGATGTGGGCGTCGTCCTGGGTGAAGCCGCGCACGCGCATGATGCCATGCAGCGCGCCCGAGGGTTCGTTCCTGTGACACGAGCCGAATTCGGCCAAGCGCAGCGGCAGATCGCGGTAGGAATGCAGGCCGGAATTGAAGATCTGAACGTGGCCGGGGCAGTTCATCGGCTTCACAGCGTAGTCGCGGTTCTCCGACGACGTCGTGAACATGTTGTCGCGGTAATTGTCCCAGTGGCCCGACTTCTCCCACAACGTGCGGTCCATCACCGCCGGGGTGCGCACTTCCTGGTAGCCGTACTCGACGAACTTCTGCCGCATGTACTGCTCGATCTGCTGCCACACGATCCAGCCCTTGGGGTGCCAGAACACCATGCCCGGCGCCTCGTCCTGCATATGGAGCAGGTCGAGCTGCTTCGCCAGCCGGCAATGGTCACGCTTCTCGGCCTCCTCCAGCCGATGCAGGTAGGCCTCGAGGTCCTCCTTCTTCGCCCAAGCGGTGCCGTAGATGCGCTGCAGCATCGCGTTCTTCGAATCGCCGCGCCAGTATGCGCCGGCCAGCTTCATCAGCTTGAACGCGCGCGGCAGCTTGCCGGTCGATGGCAGGTGCGGGCCGCGGCAGACGTCGAACCAGTCGCCCTGGCGGTAGATCGAGAGTTCTTCGCCCTTGGGAATCACCTCGTCGATGATCTGCACCTTGTAGGTCTCGCCGAGCTCGGCGAACGCCCGCTTGGCGTCCTCGCGCTCCCATACCTCGCGCACGATGGGGAGGTCGCGCTTGACGATCTCGTCCATGCGCTTTTCGATCTTATCCAGGTCTTCAGGCGTGAAGGGCGTCTCGCGCGCGAAGTCGTAGTAGAAGCCGTCCTCGATCGCCGGGCCGATCGTCACCTGCGTGCCCGGATAGAGCTCCTGCACTGCCTGGGCCATGATGTGCGCGGCGTCGTGGCGGATGAGGTCTAGCGCCTCCGCATCCTTGGCCGTGACGATCGCCAGCTGGGCGTCGGCGCCGATGAGATGGCTGGTGTCGACCAGCCTGCCGTCGACCTTGCCGGCAAGCGCCGCCTTGGCGAGCCCGGTACCGATGCTCGCCGCGACCTGCGCGACCGTGACCGGCGATTCGAACTGGCGGATCGAACCATCGGGAAGCGTGACGTTGACCATTTTTCTTCTGACTCCGGAAATGAAAAAAGCGCGGACCGGCCGCGCTTTTAGATAGTACAGTTTGAAGATTGCAGTATGCCTGCGAACAGCTATGCGCCGGGTGTTATCCAGTGATAGCCTGACTAGTTCGCGGTGACATTTCGCAACCTCCGTGGGCAGTTCAGCCCCTCTTGAAACCAGGTCATCCCGACCCTTATATATTTGGTAGGCGCGATTGGACTCGAACCAACGACCCCCACCATGTCAAGGTGGTGCTCTAACCAGCTGAGCTACGCGCCTAATGCGGGGCGCATCATAACCGAAACGTCACGCCGCTGTCGAGTCGGCACGGCTTTTTTTCGCACCTTCCTGAGTCAGCGGCCAACGCCGGATCACTTCATAATGCGCGCCGTCGGGGTCGGTGGCCGACTTCACCAGCACGAAATCGCTCACCGGCCAGCGCACCGATGAACACGCCGGCACCTCGCCGCCGGCCGTTTTGCGCAACAGGGTGACATGCGGCACGTGCGGTCGCGCATCGACGGGGAAACCGGTTGCCTGCAATGCGCCATTCAGCGCCGTCACCAGCGCGAAGTGTTGCGGAGGCGGGTCGCTCGCCCCGAGCCAGCCGATGCGGTTATGCCGCCAGTAGCCGGCCTGGTCGAGAAGCAGCTCGAACGCCTCGACCTCGACGCCATCGGCGCAGGCAACCAGGGTATTCAGCTGCTCGGCCGGCGTACTGCCGAGAAAGGCCAGGGTGATGTGCAGGGTGTCGGCACGCATGCGTCGCCCGCCCCAGTGCTGGTGCAGCCACTTGCCGGTGCGGTTGAGCGCGTCGCGCGTGGCGTCGTCCGGCCACAGGGCAAAGAACAGGCGCAGTGTGTCCGGCCTGGGCGGATGGGGCTCGGTCAGATCTGCTTCAGCCACGCTCGATCAGGCACACCGCCTCGGCCGCAATGCCTTCGCCGCGTCCGGTGAAACCGAGTTTCTCGGTGGTGGTGGCCTTGACGTTGACGCGGTCGATGGCGATGCCGAGGTCGTCGGCGATGTGGGCGGTCATGCGCGCGATGTGCGGCGCCATCTTCGGCGCCTGCGCGATGAGGGTGGCATCGACGTTGCCGACGCGCCAGCCGCGTTGCTGCAATTGTTCGGCAACGCGGCGCAGCAGGATGCGGCTGTCGATGCCGGAAAACGCGGGGTCGGTGTCCGGGAAATGCCGGCCGATGTCGCCCAGGCCCGCCGCGCCCAGCAGCGCGTCGCAGATCGCGTGCAGCAGCACGTCGGCGTCGGAATGGCCGGCCAGCCCTCGCTCGTAGGGAATCTCGACGCCGCCGAGGATGAGCTTGCGCTGCTCGGCGAAGGCGTGGACGTCGAAGCCGTGGCCGACCCTGAAGTCATTCATTCAGCTTCCCCAGGATCAGGCCCGCCAACTCCAGGTCCTGCGGATAGGTGACCTTGAGGTTGCGGCTGTCGGATTCGACCAGCCGCGGCTGCAGCCCGAGCTGTTCGATCGCCGAAGCCTCGTCGGTCATGTCACTGCCCGCGCTACGTAGCGCTTCGGTCAACTTGCCATGGCGGAACATCTGCGGGGTTTGCGCCTGCCACAGGCCGGCACGCGGCACGGTAACTTCCGCACGCGTGCCGGTTGCAATATCGGCAGCGGCGCGCTTGAGGGTGTCCGCCACCGGCACGGCGAGCAGACCGCCAACCGGGTCATCCGCTACTTCATCCAGCAACTTGCCCAGCATGTCATCCGGCAGACAGGGCCGCGCGGCATCGTGTACCAGCACCCAGTCGTCTGCTGCACAGACCTTGGAGATGGCGTCGAGGCCGTTCAGCACCGTTTCGGCGCGGGTGGCCCCGCCGCAGCGCAGCACCTCGATGCGTTCTTCCCAGCCCTGCCATTCGTAGTTGTTCCAGCGCTTGTCGGTGGGCGACAGCACGACGAACAGTCTGGTGATTCTCGGCTCGCGTGCCAGCACCATCATCGCGTGCGCAATCATGGGAACCGAATTGAGCGGCATGTACTGCTTTTCGATGGCCCCACCCATGCGTGAACCCGAGCCGGCCGCGGGAATGAGTGCGTAGAACTTCATGCCTCGCCTCCGGGCGCCAACACGTCGCGGTTGCCGTTCGACTGCATCGCCGATACCAGTCCCGCGCGTTCCATGTCCTCGATCATGCGCGCGGCGCGGTTGTAGCCGATGCGCAGCTGGCGCTGCACCGACGAGATCGACGCGCGGCGCGACTTCAGCACGTAGGCGACGGCCTGGTCGTATAGCGGGTCGGCTTCGGCGCCGGCCTCGCCGTATTCGCCGCCGCCCTCGCCGCCCTCTTCCGGAGACTCGAGCACGCCTTCGATGTATTCGGGTTCGCCCAGCGACTTCAGATAGTCGACGACACGATGGACTTCGTTATCCGACACGAAGGCGCCGTGCACCCGCTGCGGCAGGCCGGTTCCGGGCGGCAGGTAGAGCATGTCGCCCTGCCCCAGCAGCGCCTCGGCGCCCATCTGGTCGAGGATGGTGCGCGAGTCGATCTTGCTCGACACCTGGAAGGCGATGCGCGTCGGGATGTTGGCTTTGATGAGGCCGGTGATGACGTCGACCGACGGCCGCTGCGTCGCCAGGATTAGGTGGATGCCCGCCGCGCGCGCCTTCTGCGCCAGCCGTGCGATCAGTTCCTCGACCTTCTTGCCGACCACCATCATGAGGTCGGCCAGTTCGTCGATCATCACCACGATCATCGGCATGGTCTCGAGCGGCTCGGGATTGTCAGGCGTCAGGCTGAACGGATGCGTCAGCGGCGTGCCGGCCTTCTTCGCGTCGCGCACCTTCTGGTTATAGCCGGCGAGGTTTCGCACGCCGACCGCCGACAGCAGCTTGTAGCGCCGCTCCATTTCGCCCACGCACCAGTTGAGCGCGCTGGCGGCCTGCTTCATGTCGGTGACCACCGGCGCCAGCAGATGCGGGATGCCTTCGTAGATCGACAGCTCCAGCATCTTGGGATCGACCATGATCATGCGCACCGCGCTGGGGTCGGACTTGTACACCAGCGACAGGATCATGGCGTTGACGCCGACCGATTTACCCGAGCCGGTGGTACCCGCCACCAGCAGGTGCGGCATCTTGCCCAGATCGGCCACCACCGGGTTGCCGGCGATGTCCTTGCCCAGCGTGACGGTCAATGGACTCGGGCTGTCGTGATAGGCCTTGGAGCCAAGAATTTCCGACAGCCGCACGATCTGCCGCTTGGGGTTGGGAATCTCCAGCCCCATGGTGTGCTTGCCGGGGATCGCCTCGACCACGCGGATGCTGATCACCGACAGCGTGCGCGCGAGATCCTTCGCCAGGTTGACGATCTGGCTGCCCTTCACGCCGGTGGCCGGCTCGATTTCGTAGCGTGTGATGACCGGGCCGGGCGAGGCCGATACGACCTTCACCTCGACGCCGAATTCGGCAAGCTTGCGCTCGATCATCAGCGAAGTGAACTCGAGCGCCTCGGGGCTCGCGGTTTCCACCGCCTCGTCGGCCGGATCGAGCAGATGCAGCGGCGGCAGCGGTGAATCGGGCAGATCGGAGAACAGCGGTGCCTGTTTCTCGGTGACGGCGCGCTCGGACTGCGGTACTTCCTTCACCACCGGCTCGATGCGGATGGGCGGTGCCTCGACGCGCTTTTTCTTTTCCACCGACACTTTGGCTTCGCGTTTCTGCTGCGCCGCTTCGCCCAGCTTGCGGTCGCGGTAGGCCTGCCAGGTCCGGATCGACGTCCACCAGGCCCACTCCACCCCCGCGCCGGTGCGCTCGGCCATGCTGAGCCACGACACGCCGGTGAACAGGCTGAATCCGACCGCCATCAGCAGCAGCAGGATCAGCGAGCCGCCAGTGAAACCGAGCAGCGTGCCCGCAGCTGCGCCCAATCCCGCACCCAGAACGCCGCCATGTGCGTCCGGCAGCGTCACCGCCCAGTGCCAGGTGCGCAGCCATTCGATGCCGGTGCTGGCCAGCAACAGCAAGCCGAATCCGCCCAGTTTCAGCCAGCGCTGCCGGCCGCCTGCCAGCGGGGTTTCATCGAGATGGCGGAAGGTATGGATGACATAGGCCGCCGCCAGCCCCACCCACCACCAGGCCGACACGCCGAACAGCATCAGCAGCAGATCCGACAGCCACGCGCCGAAGCGTCCGCCCAGGTTGTGCAGCGGACCGCCATCGCCGGTCGTGCTGAAGCCCGGGTCGGACGCATTGTGGGTGAGCAGGATTGCCGCCAGCAGCAGCGCCGCGCAGCCTACCAGCAGGGCGCGGGCTTCGCGCAGCAGACGTTGCATACGGGGCGATAAAGGAGTCGAGGAACGGGAAGCGGGACGCGCCATGGGAACTCAAGCAGCAAAAGTGCCCTGATTATCCCGGATAATCCATGAGGTGGCGAGACGATGAGGCGAGTCGGCTCAAGCAAGGCCCTGCCTGATCGCTCGGGATGAATACCGGGCCGACAGCATGGAAATGCGGACGCCAGGATTGGTTAGAATAGTCCCTTTCCCCCCACGGCTGATTACAGACATGAGCACCGCACACCACAAACTCATCATCCTCGGCTCCGGCCCCGCCGGCTATTCGGCTGCTGTGTATGCCGCACGCGCCAATCTCTCGCCTGTGGTCATCACCGGCCTGCAGCAGGGCGGCCAGCTGATGACCACCACCGATGTCGACAACTGGCCGGCCGACGTCGACGGCGTGCAGGGCCCCGAGCTGATGGACCGCTTCCAGCGCCACGCCGAGCGCTTCAAGACCGAGATCATTTTCGACCAGATCCACACCGCCAGGCTGACCGAAAAGCCCCTCACCCTGATCGGCGATTCCGGCACCTACACCTGCGACGCGCTCATCATCGCCACCGGCGCCTCGGCCATGTATCTCGGCCTGCCGTCCGAGCAGGCCTTCATGGGCAAGGGCGTGTCGGGCTGCGCCACCTGCGACGGCTTCTTCTACAAGAACCAGGACGTGGCCGTCATCGGCGGCGGCAACACTGCGGTCGAGGAAGCGCTGTATCTCGCCAACATCGCCCGCCACGTCACCCTGGTGCACCGCCGCGACACCTTCAAGTCGGAAAAAATTCTCGTCGACCATCTGATGGAGAAGGTCAAGGAAGGCAAGATCAGCCTCGCGCTCGACAGCACACTCGACGAAGTGCTGGGCGACAAGACCGGCGTCACCGGCATGCGCATCAAGAGCACCAAGGACGGCTCGACCAAGGACATCGCGCTGACCGGCGTCTTCATCGCCATCGGCCACAAGCCCAACACCGCCATCTTCGAAGGCCAGATCGAGCTTGAAGGCGGCTACATCGTCACGCAAGGCGGCAACAAGGGTAACGCCACCGCCACCAACATCGAAGGGGTGTTCGCCGCCGGCGACGTGCAGGACCACATCTACCGCCAGGCCGTCACCAGCGCCGGCACCGGCTGCATGGCCGCGCTCGACGCCGAACGCTACCTGGACGCGCTCGGCAAGACCAAGTGAGATGAAGCGCAGCCGCAGCGCGCTCGCGCCGGCCTCGTTCGAGGCGCTGGCACGCGTGCGCCGCGCGCTGCGCGAGCAGGCCGCGGCGCCTGCCACGCTGCAGCAGGCACCGCCTAAACCCAAACCCCAACCGGACGGCGCCATGCTGTTCCGCCGTGCCGTCGCCGACGCCGTTCCCCTGCCACCAGCGAATCGCGCCGACATCCCGCGCCCGCGCCCCAAACCTGTTGCCCATCAACGGCGGGCCGACGAGCGCCAAGTGCTGGTCGACGCCCTGTCCGATCCGTGGGACTGGGAAGCCGCCGTCTCCACCGGCGAAGAACTGTTTTTCTCGCGCCCCGGCGTACCCACCGCCGCACTCCGGAAACTGCGGCGCGGCGCTTGGGTCATCAAGGGCGAACTCGATCTGCACGGCCATACCGGCGACGAAGCCCGCCTCGCGCTGGCCGCCTTCCTCAATCGCTGCATGCTCGAAGACCGCCGCTGCGTGCGCATCATCCACGGCAAGGGCCACGGCTCGAAAAACCGCCTGCCAGTTCTGAAGAACAAGGTGCGCCACTGGCTGATGCAACGCGAGGACGTCCTCGCGTTCTGCCAGGCGCGCACCGTCGATGGCGGCGCCGGCGCCGTCATCGTTTTACTGAAATCCTCGTCACGATAAAGAGAGACCCGCCATGAGCGAACCCGTCATCACCGATTTCGAACTGCCCTCCACCGGCAATACCCCATTCAAACTGTCCGACCACCGCGACAGGAACGTTGTCGTCTATTTCTATCCCAAGGACAACACCTCCGGCTGCACCCTCGAAGGCCAGGAATTCCGCGACCTCTACGCCGACTTCGGCAAGGCCAACACCCTCGTCGTCGGCGTTTCGCGCGACAGCCTGAAGTCACATGAAGGCTTCAAGGCCGAGTTCGGTTTCCCGTTCGAACTGCTCGCCGATACCGATGAAAAGGTCTGCGAACTGTTCGGCGTGATGAAGCTGAAGAACATGTACGGTAAACAGGTGCGCGGGGTCGAGCGCAGCACGTTTGTGTTCGATGTGAATGGAAAGTTGGTAAAAAGCTGGCGCGGCTTGAAGGCGCCGGGGCATGCGGCGGAAGTGTTGGGGTTTGTGCGAACGCTGTGAGCGCGTGGCGCCCGATCCGTCATTGCGAGCGAAGCGAAGCAATCCAGTTGTGTCAGGCGCGAAGCACTAACCCGAGTAGTTAGAACCTTCGCTAAACTGCCGACCCTTGGCCGGGGTCTAGCGAAGCCAACAACTACTCAGTGGTGCTTCGCGTCTAACCCGCACTGGATTGCTTCGCTTCGCTCGCAATGACGGGCGAAGCTTCATGCGAAGCGAAAAACCTCTCCACCACCTCCAGCTTCCTTGTCCTAGTCATCGCCGGCAGCGCATTCAACAGCAAGCGCCCATATGGCTTATCCGCCAACCGCGTATCGCAGATCATCAACACACCCCGGTCGGTCTCGGTGCGGATCAGCCGCCCGGCGCCCTGTTTCAGCGTGATCGCCGCGTGAGGCAGCTGGTAGTCCATGAAGGGCTTGCCGCCGTTCTTCTCGGCCTGGGCGATGCGTGCGGCGACGACCGGATCGTCGGGCGGCTGAAAAGGCAGCTTGTCGATGATGACGACCGACAGCACGTCTCCGGGCATGTCGACGCCTTCCCAGAAACTCTGGCTGCCCAGCAGCACGGCGTTGCCGGCTTTCTGAAAACGGGCGAGGAGTTCGTTCTTCGGCGCGTCGCCCTGCACTAGCAGCGGATAGTCCCAGCCGCGAAATTTGAAGGCATCGATCAACAGGCCACGCGCCTTTTCCAGCGCGCGCAGGCTGGTGAATAGGATGAAGGCGCGGCCACGGCTGACTTCCAGCACCGGCAATGCGGCATCGACGACAGCATCGGTGAACTCGGGGGTGTTCGGCGCGGGCAAACCTTGCGGCACATAGAGCACGCCCTGGCGCGGGTAATCGAAGGGGCTGTCGACGCACAGGGTTTCCGCGGTCTCGATACCGAGGCGGGTTTTCAGGTGAGTGAAGTCGCCCCCCACTGAAAGCGTGGCCGAGGTGAGGATCCACGCCTGCGCGCGCTCGGTGAGCCTGGCGCCGAACATCGCGCCGACCGACAAGGGTGTCGCATGCAGCAGCAGCGAGCTCAACGTGGTTTCCAGCCAGCGCACACGGGGATGCTCGGGGTCGTCGTCGCGCTGCCAGCTGGCCAGGGTGGCCTGCACCGCCTGCGCACGCTCGAAGCAGTTTTTCAGGTCGGCATCGCGTTCGGCCTGACTCTCCAGCAGCTTCACCATTTCATCCAGACCGGCAGACAGGGCCTTCAACGCGCCCGGCCATTTGTCGTAGCGCGTCAGGTCTGTAAATGTCGATTTGATGGGGTTCTGCGGAAACGCCAGGCGCAGGTCGCGCGCGGCTTTGGTCATCTCTTCCGCGGCACGGCGCAGCGCCGGGAAGTCGCCCGCCTTCACCGCCGCCAGTCGCTTGGTATCGCCCGCCAGATCGAGCAGTTGGGCTACGGACAGCGTCTCGCCGAAGAACTGTGCGGCGGTTTCGGCCAGTTGGTGCGCCTCGTCGAGAATCACGGTGTTGCAGGCAGGCAGCAACTCGGCGACGCCCTCGTCCTTCAGCCACAGGTCGGCAAAGAACAGGTGGTGGTTGACCACCACGACCTCGGCGTCGAGGGCGGCCTTGCGCGCCGCCATCACGAAGCAATCCTTGAAATGGCTGCACTCGCTGCCGAGGCAGGTGTCGCGACTGGAGACCGCGTAATGCCAGGCCGTGGCATCTTCAGGGATGCCTTCGGCCTCGGCGCGGTCGCCACTGGTACTGGTTTCGGCAAAACGTGCGATCTTGGCGAGCCACGCGGGATCGTCGCGGTTGGCGAAGCGGCCATCGCTCAGGTTGCGCTGCAGGTGATGGTGGCAGACGTAGTTGGCACGGCCTTTCAGCAGTGCCACCTTGACCGGCGACTTGAGCGCGCGGCGCGCAGCCGGCAGGTCGCGATGAAACAGCTGGTCCTGCAGCGCCTTGGTGCCGGTGGAGATCACCACCTTGCCGCCCGACAGCAGGGCGGGAATCAGATAGGCCAGGGTCTTGCCGGTGCCAGTGCCGGCTTCGGCCAGCAATACACTGTTGCCGGTGACTGCACGCTCGACCGCCTCGGCCATGGCCAATTGCTGCGGTCGTGCGCGCCAACCTGGCAAGACTGCGGCACACGCGCCATCGGGGGAAAAGAGATGTTTCAGATCAGACATTTCGGATCAGATTTCAGAAGGGAGTGTAACATTCGCCCCAGGCAGAATCGCTGGCGCGGACTTCAGATTCGCCGGCTGATTGCCGTTAGTTTCATAGATTCCGTCTATCCAGCCCTGCCATGCGCATCTACCTGCTTTGCTTGCTGATCTCGGTATTTCCAGTCGCAGCGAACGCGTCCATCGTCCAGCAGGAAATGCGCCCCGGGATCCCCGCCAATGCCGAATACCTGATCGGCGAGCGCAGCAAACCCGCCGTGCTGCTGCTGCACGGTTTTCTGCAGACGCGCGAATTTCCCACGGTCACCACGTTGGCCCGCGGCCTGCAGGATGCGGGCTATACGGTCTTGTCGCCCACCCTCAGCCTGAACATTCCCAACCGCACGCACAGCCTGGCGTGCGAAGCGGTGCACAAACACGGCATGGATGACGATGTGGCCGAAATCGGGCACTGGGTGGACTGGCTGAAATCGCAGGGCTATCGCTCCATCGTGCTGGTCGGCCACAGTTTTGGCAGTCTGCAGTTGCTGGTGTATCTGAGCACCCACCCGGATCCGGCAATCAAAGCCTATATCGGCGCTTCGCTGGTCGAAGCCCAGGTCGGCGCGACATCTCGTCCGATCCTGATCGCCCAGTTGGAAGACCGCATACGGAACAACCGGCGTGCCCTGGTCACCCAGAGCTTGTCCTTCTGCAGAAAATACACCTCGACGCCAGAAGACCTGCTGTCCTATGTGCGTTGGGATCAGCCAAGCGTGCTGACCGCATTGAAGCAGTCACCGGTCAGGGTTCAACTCATCATGGGCGATGCGGACAGCTTGCTGGGACAGGGCTGGCTCAAGGTCTTGCAGCATATCCAGATTCCCATGGTCGTCGTGCATGGGGGCAGCCATTTCATGGACGGCGAGCACGAGTTCGATTTGCTGGACCATACGCTCAAATTCCTTGAAGGCATCCCGCAGGGAACTTCCCGATGAAATGGCCCGACACCATTTCCATCAAGCAGATCGCGCTCGCTTTCATTACCGGGCTGCTGGTACTTGTGAGCCTGATCGGCGGCTTTGCCGCCTATCAGACGCGTACGGTCACGCGCAGCCTGGAGCAGCACAACCAGAACGCGGCACGATCCGAACTGACTGCGGCCGTTCAGCGTTTGTTGAACCAGACGGATGAACAGGCAACCAGCCTGGCGAACTGGGACGAAACCCGGCAACAACTGGTGTTGCCCGAGTATTACACGTACTGGCGGGACCAGCGGGTCTATGAAAGCGGCATTCTGCCCAGCCGATTTGTCCGCGCGGCGCTGTACACCCATTCGGGTTCCCTGCTGGCGCCCAGCGCAACACAAAACAGCCTGCCGGCCAGACTACCCGCAGGCGTGTCGTCGCATCAAGCTTCAAGCTGGCTGGTCGGCGAGGCAGGCGTCACGGCCTTGTATCACGCGTTCCCGGTCTATATCGACGAGCGGCGGCAATCCCTGCTCGGCTACGGTCTGATCCGGCTCGATTTCATGCCGGCCCTGTTGCAGCAGGAGTCCCTGCATTTCACGGACATCGCCAGCGTCAGCCTGGCGCTCAAACCAGGCGAAAAACTGCCTGCGTCCGACCTGTTCTCAAAACTGAAATTCAGCGCCCGCCCCGACCCCGACCGGCTCCGTTTCCAGACCATCCTGTCGCGCACGCTGCTCGCGCTGTTCGTGCTCCTGATGGTCACCGCCCTGCTCGGCTTCGTCGTGTACAACCGCCTGTTGGTGCGCCCGCTGCGCAAGCTTTCGCAGGATATCGATGCCATGCAGCATGGCCGGTTCAGCCCTCATTCCTCGCGTTCGCAGGCCATGCGCATCAGCGAGCTGGAAAATGTCCGCCGCTCGTTGTACGAATACCAGCTGCAATTACGCGAACTGCATGGCTCGCTGGAGCACCAGAATCGCGAATTCCACTCGCAGGCGCGCCAGGATGCGCTCACCGGTTGCCACAACCGGCGCGCCTACGAAGAGGACTGGGAAAGCTTCCGCCATGAACTGAAAACCTCGCCGCAAGGCGTGGCCTTCCTGCTGTTCGACTGCGACCGCTTCAAGACCATCAACGACACCTACGGCCACGCCAAGGGCGACCGCGTGCTCAGCATCATTGCCGATGCGCTGGTGATGGCGCTCCGCGCCAACGATCGCCTGTACCGCCTAGGCGGCGACGAATTCGCCACTTTCCTGTCGCGCACCACGCCCGCGCAGGCCAAACAGATTGCGCAGCGCTGCCAGAGCCTGCTCGACGCGTCGGCCTTCAGCGATCTGGGGATCAACGAGCCGGTCGGCATCAGCATCGGCATTGCCTTCTGCGCGGCGGATCAGCTCGAGCATGTCGACGACCTGCCCAAGCAGGCCGACATCGCCATGTATACCGCGAAGCAGCCCGGGCGCACCCGCGTCGCACTGTATGGCGAGGATACCGAGCGTGCGTCGCAGACATTGGTGGCCAGCCGCGAGACCAGCGCCCTCTTCCAGGCCCTGGCTACGCCCGGCATGCTCGAAATGCACTACCAGTCCATCCATGCCCTGCCCGGTTGCAAGGTGGATTATTACGAGGCCCTGGCGCGCATCCGCTACCACGGCGAACTCATCCAGCCGGATGCATTCCTGCCGGTCATCAACAGCCGCCGCCTGGAAGCCGAATTCGATCTGGCGGTTCTGAATCAGGTCGACGCCGACCTCACGTCGCAACAACTGCCGCCTGGCATCGGCGTGTCGATCAACCTGTCTGCCCAGAGCATTTCGCATCCCGAAATCGTTTCGCAGCTGCTGGAATTGTCGCGTCACAACGCCCGCCACCCGCTGATGCTGGAAATCACCGAAACTTCGCTCATCACGCAGATGGTCGAAGTACGCACCTACCTCGACCTGTTGCGTACGGTGAATTACCGCATCGCCATGGACGATTTCGGAACCGGCTATTCGCCGTTGCGCTATCTGGTCGATCTGCCGGTGGACGTGGTCAAGTTCGACATTTCGCTGGTGAACAAGCTGGGGCAGGACGACCGTGCCGGCCAGGTGGTGGCCGACTTCGCGCGCATGATGAGCGACGCCGGCTATTCATTGGTGGCCGAGGGGGTGGAAACCGATGCCATTCTGCGCAAGGTCGAAAGCCTCGGCATTGCCCACGTGCAGGGTTATCTGCTGAGCCGACCCGTGCCGCTGGCGGACATCGCCACCCACCTTGCCGTACAGGCTGCCGGCGTCACCTGCACAGTTTGATCCGAACCTCAGTGCTTGCCCGAGCGCCAGATGGAAAAAATGATCCAGAGGCTGTTGAAGAACGCGATCAGGAATCCCAGCAGGCCGAAAAATGGCAACCCGAACAGCTGGGGGCCACCCTTGACCGTCATGATGATGCTGGAACCGACGACCAGCGAGGCCGTCAGGATGCCCATGGTCAGCCGGTTGCTGGCGCGGTCCAGTTGATGGCCGAACTGGTCCAGCCGTTTCAGGTCGAGATCGACCTTGACCCGACCCCGCCGCATATCCCGTAACAGATGCCGCAGGTCGCGCGGCACGTCGGCCAGCACCTCCAGCGTCTCGCGCACGCTCTTGCGCCCGCGCGCCAGCAAGGCCTGCGGCGTATAACGCTGCTGGATGACGCGTTCCACGAAGGGCGTCACATGGTCGATCATGTGGAATTCGGGATCGAGTTGCTGCCCGAGCCCCTCCAGCGTGATCAGCGTCTTGAACAGCAGGGTCAGGTCGGCCGGCAGGACCAGATTGTTGTCGCGCATGACCGCCGTGATGTCGTTCAGCAGTGCGCCGATTTTCACGTCCTTGAGTTGCAGATCATCATAACTTTGCAGCAGCTCCGCCAGGTCGTAGGCCAGGCGGTCTTCATCACCCACCGACTCGCCGCTCCAGTCGAGCAGAACCTGCAGCAGGCCCTGCTCGTCCTTGCGCGTCAGGGCGTGCAGCAGATCGACGATCTGGTTGCGGCGGGGGTCGGTCAATATCCCCACCATCCCGAAATCGATCATGCCGATACGGTTGTCGGGCAGGAACAGCACATTGCCGGGATGGGGGTCGGCATGAAAATAGCCGTGCTCCAGCACCATGCGCAACACGGCGTCGGCACCGCGCGCCGCCAGCAGCTTCGGATCGAGCCCATACGCACGGAGCTTGTCGGGAGAGACGCCTGCCATCCCGACGATTTCTTCCTGCACGTTGACGCGCTCATTGGTGAATTCCCAGTACACCTTGGGAATGTCCACCAGCGGCTCGTCGGCAAAATGGCGTGCGAACTGGTCGATGTTGCGCGCCTCCTTCGCCAGGTCGAGCTCGCGATTCAGCGAACGGCGGAACTGCGAAACGATTTGCACCGGGTCGTAGCGGCGCGAATCCGGTACTTCGCTTTCCAGCAGCTTGGCGGCGTGTTCCATGATGCGCAGGTCGGCCCGGATCACGCCTTCGATGCCGGGACGGCGCATTTTGACAACGACCCGCGTGCCGTCCTTGAGGGTGGCGCGGTGCACCTGCGCGATGGATGCCGCCGCCAGCGGTACCGGGTTGAATTCTGCAAATACCTCGTCGGGCTCGCCCCCGATAGCCACCACCAGGTCGGGGTGCAGTTGCTCGTAGGGCACCGCCGGCACATGACTGTGCAGCTTTTCGAATTCGGCGATCCAGTGCGGCGGAAACATGTCCACCCGCGTCGCCAGCACCTGCCCCAGCTTGACGAAGGTCGGGCCCAGTTCTTCCAGCGCGCGGCGAACGCGTACGGAGGCCTCAAGCTGGCTGATTTCGCTGGCACTGTGCCAGTGCAGAACCCGGCCGGCACGTTCCAGCGCGCCGCTGATGCCCAGGACGCGCACCAGGTCGCCCCCGCCATACCGGATCATCACCGAAGCGATTTCATGCAATCGCGGCAGGTCGCGCACGACCGAAATGGTTTCCCAGAGCATCGTTGGTTTTTGGAATCAGTAATGCCGAGAGTGTACCCGCAGCCGCTCAAGCGGCAACGACTCCGCTGTAGCCGCAAGCGGCGCAGCGGGTGAATCCCCGCTGCCGATCGATGAGGCGTCAGGAACGCAGGCGTTCGCTTTGCCGCTTGAGCGACTCGGACAGCGCCGCCAGGATACCGCTTGCCACCTGGGACAAACGCTCGGTGGCCGTGCTCGCCGACTCGCTCAGCCCGGCTCGCCCCGCATCGCTGCTGGCTTTCACGCCACTCGCCAATTGTTGAAGCGCTTCGCGCACCTGTTCGCCGGTACGGGTACCACTGTGCTTCATGTGATCGATCAGATAGCCGAGTTCTTCCTTGAGCTTGCCACCCGATTGGCTGGCGGTCTGCTTCAGGGCGTCGACAATCTGCGCCTCCAGGTCACGAAGCTGCTCCAGGCTGGCTTTCAGTTCATTGTCCTTGAAGGCTTTTCCCTGGGTAGCCGCCTCGCGCAAGGTATAGGAAGCTGCCTGCGCCGCGCTGCCGACAGCCTCATCCAGCCCGGCAATTGCCTGCTTGAGTCCATCTTTCATCTCGCCGCCGCGCGCGGTCAGGCCGCTGCCCACCCCGGACGAAATGGCAGACACCAATTCGCGTATGTCATTCAGCGCCATCCGCCGTTCGTGCAGCACGCGCGTGGTCAATTCACGCACGCGTTCGTGCAGATCGGGCGCGGACACGGCTGCCGCGGCCTCATCGTGCAATTGCACAAGCCGGGTATTATCGGGGATACTGGTTTCGCTTGAAGCCGGTGTGTTTGCGTCACTCATGGTGCAGTCCTCTGGGTCAAGATTCGCCACTTTTGGCCGTAGTTCCACTTCAACTATAGAGCAGATTGCCATTCGATGAAGCCCGTCCTGCTGTTGTCCGTGCTGGCCTTTCTGCTCACGCAGCCTGCGCAGGCCGCACCGTCCGACGACATCTCCATGTATGCCGTCAGCCTGGTCGGCAGCCCGTATCGGCTGGGCGGCAGCTCGCCCGACACCGGACTCGATTGCAGCGGCTTCGTCGACCACGTCTTCCGACAGATAACCGGGATTAATCTGCCACGCGACAGCTGGGCGATCAGCGAAGCGACGCAGCCGCTCGATCAATCCGATCTCCAGCCTGGCGACCTGGTTTTCTTCAACACCCTCAACCACGCGTTCTCCCATGTCGGCATCTATCTGGGCGATGACCGCTTCGTACATGCCACGAGCAGCCGCACCGGCTCGGTCATGATCTCCAGGCTCAGCGATCGTTACTGGCATGAGCGGTTCGACGGTGCGCGGCGCGTCGCCGTGCCGGAGGCGCGCCCGTCCACGCTTGCCTCCTTCGAGTAGTTGGTTGAATCCATCTGACGCCCGGCGCATGGCGGCGTTAAGACCCGACCGAGCCCCGCTCATGCCTTCCCCTCTCCGCGGTCTGCTGTTCAACGTCGGCCTGGGCTTCAGCGCAGCCCTGTTGCTGATGCTGGCCGTGATCGGTCTGGGCGTCACCCAGATGGCCTATCTCAATGCCGAGCTCGCCAACGTGGTATCGGTCAACAACGTCAAGACGCGTCTGGCCTCGCACATGCGTGACACCCTGCGCGACCGCGCGATGCTGATGCACAACATCGTGGTCTCCATCGATCCCTGGGAGAAGGATGCGCTCTTCCTGCAATTCCAGGAATATGGCGAGCGTTATTCCAAGGATCGCAGCCAGCTGGTGGCGATGCTCAACACACCCGAGGAAAAGAAACTGATGGCCGAGCTGGACGCCATCACGCTGAGCAATCAGCCGGTCATGTTCGACGTGGTCGAAGCGGCGCTCGATGAGAATAATTACGGTGCGCTGACGCTGCTGCAGAAAAAGGCCATCCCCTTGCAGAACCGTCTGGTCGAGGCCCTCGACAACATGACCAATCTGCAGCGCAAGGACAACGAGACCGCGCTTGCCAAAACCTTCTCCGCCTATCAGGCCACGCGCAACCTGATGCTGGTGCTGGGCATCTTCGCCACCTTGCTGGCCTCGCTGGTGGCGGTGCTGGTGGGCCGCCGCATGCTGATGCAGACGCGCCAGTTGGAAGCGGAAAGACTGAAATATCAGACCCTGTTCGAAACCAATTCGGACGCGGTCGTCATCCTCGACGAAAAGGGCTTTACCGATTGCAACCCGGCCACGCTCACGCTGTTCGGCATGGATTCGGTCGCCGCCTTTCTCGATACCCCCATTTCAAAACTCGGCACGCCGATCCAGGCGAACGGCCTGACCGCCCATGATCACGCCAGGCAGGCGATCATGCAGGCACGCAATACGGGCCATGCCGTGATGGAGTGGCTGGGTCGGCGCCTGGACGGTTCGGTGTTCCAGGCCGAGATCGCACTCCACGCGATGGAGCTGGAAGGCAAGCCGGTGATCCAGGCGATCATGCGCGACGTGTCCGAACGGCGGGCCGCCGAAGCGGCCAAGGAGGCGGCGCGCGAAGCCGCCGTCCAGATGGCACGCGCCAAATCGGAGTTCGTCGCCAACGTCAGCCACGAAATCCGCACCCCGATGCACGGCATCCTGGGTATGAGCGGGCTGTTGCTGAAAACCCCGCTGGATGGCCGTCAGCGCGAGTATGCCTCCACCCTCAGAAGCTCGGCCGAAAGTCTGCTCACCATCATCAACGACATCCTCGACTTCTCCAAGATCGAAGCGGGCAAACTCTCCATCGAACAGGTCGCCTTTTCCCCGGTTGCGCTGGTGCAGGGCGTGGCCGCCCTGTTTCAGGCACGCGCGCTGGAGAAGAACCTGCAGCTGACGCTGTCGCTGCCCGACGATGCGCCCGCCGCGCTGCTGGGCGACCCCACCCGCATTCGCCAGATCCTGCTCAACCTGGTCGACAACGCCATCAAGTTCACCCACCAGGGCGGGGTTGAGCTGCGCGTACACTTCGAAACGGGCGATGACGGCATCGGCTGCCGGTTCACCGTGCGGGACAGTGGCATCGGCATGAACGGCGAGACCCAGGCGCGCCTGTTCCAGGCGTTTTCGCAGGCGGACTCGTCGACCACGCGGCGCTACGGCGGCACCGGCCTGGGGCTTGCCGTCAGCAGCCAGCTGGCCGGCCTGATGGGTGGCCAGCTCACGGTCGAGAGCGCGCTGCACAAGGGAAGCTGCTTCACCCTGTCCCTCCAGCTCCCCGCCACCACCCTGCCGCTGGCCGAGCTTCCGGCACAGCCTGTCATTCAGCTGCAGGGCCGCATCCTGATGGTGGAAGATCATCCGGTGAACCAGAAAGTGCTGTCGCACCAGCTGCGCGAAATGGGCCTGGAGTATGCCGTAGCCACCAGCGGCACCCAGGCCCTGGACCTGCTGTCGGCAGAGGCCTTCGACCTGGTGCTGATGGACTGGCAAATGCCGGAGATGGACGGCCTCGAGGCGACGCAGCGGATTCGCCAGCTGTCGGCTGATATCCGTCACATCCCGATCATCGCGCTGACCGCCAATGCCAACGCCGGTTTCCGTGAAGCCTGCCTGGCGGCAGGTGCGAACGATTATCTCAGCAAGCCCTACACTGAAGCTGCGCTGGCCGCGTTGCTGAGGCAATGGCTACCGGAATCCACGCCGGCCGTGGCGCCAACCTCGCTGCTCGACCTGTCCGCCCTGCATGCGCGCTATCCCGGCAATCCGCAACTGGTGCAGGATCTGGAATCGCTCTTCGTCTCCACCACCGAAGCCAGCCTGGCCACGCTGAAACGTGGCATCGAGCAAGGCCAGGCCGACGTCTGTCGCAAGGAAGCGCATGCCCTCAAAGGCGCCGCAGCCAGCGTGATGGCCACCGTCATACGGGAGGGCGCCGCACGCATCGAAACCCACGTGCAAAGCGGCGATTTCGTCGCTGCAGCGACAGAACTGGCGGCGCTGGAAGAACGCTTCCGCGCCCATGTCGGCGCTGCACATTGACGCACACCCTACGGCGCGTAGGATTAAAGCCTGGTCGTCCCGGAGATACGCCATGATGCGCATTCCTTCGCTCATACTCGCCTGCCTGTGGGTCCTGCCGGCGTTCGCCGCCGAGCCGCCCGCAACCCCTAAGACCGCGACGCCTGCTCCGCAAACTGCGCCCGCGCAAGGCTGGATCGACGTCACGCCGACGCCGTACGGTCCGATGCTGATGCAGCAGGCACTGCCGCCGCCCTACCGCGATTACCAGATGAACCGCATCCTGACGCCCGAGGAAAAGAAACGCTGGTTCGAAATGGCCATGCCTGCGATGTCCAGCCTGATGCAGATGGACGCACGCGAGGCGATGAACTATTTCGCCCTCAAATACAAGGCCAAGCCCGGCGTGTCGTTCGATCAAGTGGTCGAATCGATGATGCTGCGCGCCAACCAGGTGAACCTCAAATTCGTCGGCAAAAACCAGATCTGGAAGGAATTCAGGGCCGTGCTGCACGACGACAAGGCCCCACGCGTCGAAGTGTTCAGCTTCTGCGACATTGCCGTCGGGCGTGATCTGCTCAAGGTCATTCCGGAAATTGTCGTGTTTCTCCCCTGCCGCATCGCGGTGATGGAGGATGCCGACAAGAACATCTGGGTCATGACCCTGGACTGGGACGTAACCTGGCTCGAACAGGCGGGCAAGCAGGCAGGCATCACGCCGGAATTGCGCAAGGATGCGATGGCCATCCGCGAAAAACTGGATAGCGTAATGCGTGCCGGCGCCGACGGCGAGCTATAAACGCCGGGCACTGCCCGCAAAAAAACCTGAATGCCCACCACCGCGGCGGGATGGCACCATACGGGATTCACTTCCGTCGTGCCCGACCGCATGCCTACGCTTCCCTCCCCGTTCATCTCGCTGCCCGCGCTGGAACAGAACTTTTCCGATGGACTCGCCGCCATGCTGGAAAACCATCGCGGCCTGGGCGTCTACATCCTCGTGCTCGCCAACGCCGCCTACGATCCGAAGCTGTGGGCACGACTCTCCCCTTCACTATCGGTACGTCATGCAGAGCTCGCAGCAGCGCTCACCGACACCCTTCGGAATGGCAGGAAACTGGCCGAACCGGACGACGACGTGCTGGTTTTTCTCAAGCTCCTCGCCATCGGCTTCGATCGCCTGAAAACCGTGGAAAGCCGCCGCGCCGGGCCGTGGAATCTGTTCTTCAACCCCATCCGCGCCTTGCGCCCGCCCCGCATCAGCGGAGTGAAATTCGACAGCCTGCTGCGCCCCTTCGACCCCGCGGGCTTCCATTTCAACAAGCCCTTTCTCGCCAAAGAAATCCTGTGGGAAGGCGAACTCGCCGCCAAGCCGGCACGCCTTCTGTACAACAAATTCCCCTTCGCCCGGCTGCATGGCCTGCTGGTGCCCGAGCCCCTGCGCGAAATGCCGCAATATCTCACGCCCGAACTGCATGGCTGGGCCTGGCACCTGTGCGCCCATGCCGGCGCGCACGGCCTTTCCCTCGCCTACAACAGCACCGGCGCCGGTGCCTCGGTCAACCATCTGCACTTTCAGAGCTTCGTGCAGCCCAGCCCGTTGCCGGTGAAGTACCCGTGCTTTGCCCACAACGGCGGCAGCGAACCCTATCCGCTTCCGTTCCGGCGCTTCACCGAACCCGCCGACGCTTGGCTCGAACTCGATCGCCTGCATGAGCACAACATCCCCTACAACCTGATCTACAGCAAAAACTGCCTGCACCTCGTCGCCCGCGTGCCGCAGGACAGCGACACGCTAAGTGAACCTTGCCGCGGCTACGGCTGGAGCGAAATGGCCGGCGCGCTCACCCTGTTCAGCCGGGATGCGTTTGAAAGCTTGAGCGCGACGGAATTCGAGACAGAGCTGGCGAGTTTTGCATCCTGATCTCGAGTCGGCGGCGCCGTCCTCTTGATTCAAACGGAAGCGTGACTGGAAACAGACGCCTTCAATCCGGCAGGAAATGTTATTGCAAGACCCCTGGCCCAAACGGGCCATGCCTGCACATCACCGTGTCATGACCCCGCCTGTAAGCTCCTCCAGTTCTTACCCGAGGAGGAATGGTCGTGCGCAAATGGATTCATGCCCTGACGCTGATGCTCGCGCTGAGCGCGGCTTTCCCTGCATTGGCCTTGACCCTCAGCATTGGGAGCACCAATGACCCGTTTGCGCCTCCTCCTGCAGTGGCCACACCCATTACGGGCGTCGATGGCCGCCTTGCGCCCGTCATGGACTACACCCTGCCCTACCGTGCCGACGGCCTCTTCGATTTCTCCATAATCGATCTCGGCGCCGGCATCACGCTCCGCTTCGATGCGCAGATGCAGAACGTGAAGCTGCTCTCGCTAGGGGACATCCTGATCGCCGGAGCGATCGACGCCAGCGGAATCAACCTGGCCCTGGAAACGCCGGGACGGATTGTTATCACAGGTTCAAGTTCGATCTTGGCGGACAGTCTTTCGCTGAGTGCGAGTACCCTGTTGCTGGACGGTTCTGTCACCCTCACACCCGATGCGCTGTACCTGCCGCCTGTGGGCAATATCACCATTCTAGGGCCGGGTTCCATCACCCTTACTGTGCCAGAGCCCGCAACGCCATGGTTGGTCGCAACGCTGCTTCCGCTATTGATGCTGCTCGGACGTCAGCGCACCTCGCACGGGTGCTAGCCCAAACAGTCATTCCAACAGGATCACCTGCCCCTGCAGCAAGGCCTCCACGCCCCAATCGGGCGCGGTCTGGCGCAGTTCGTTCATGATCGCCGACTCGTTGCCGGGCTTCAGGTGGGTGATCCACACCTCGGGCGCAACAGTAAGCAGTTTCAACTCCGCAGCCAGTGAATCCGGCCAGTGATGCCTGGAGGCCTTGGCGATCTCGACCAGCGCATTCTCGAACGAGGTTTCGATGATGAGATGGCGCAGGTCGGGGATAGCGTTGAGTGCGGCGACGAAGGCGTCGCTGTGGGTGGTGTCGCCGCTGAACACCAGGCTGCCTGCTGCCGTCGCCAGATGGATGCTGCACGCAGGCACCACGTGATTGGCCGGCAGCGGCCGGAACGTCCGCCCCTTCAGGGTAAAAGTCTCACCTAGGCCAAGCGGTACGAAGCGCAGCCACGGCGCGTCCTTGCTGGGGATCTCGCGGAAGTCAGGCCACAGCTGCCAGTTGAACAGGTGGGTGGACAGCACGTCGAGCACCTTGGGCAGCGCATGCACCGTCACCGGGCCATCGCGCAGGTCGCCGACGCTGTCGAGCAGGAGCGGCAGGCCCAGCACGTGGTCGAGGTGGGCATGGGTGAGAAAGACGTGGTCGATCTTCACCAGTTGCTCGAAGTCGAGCGTGGTGAGGCCGCTGCCGGCGTCGATCAGTACATCGTCGTCGACCAGCAGGCTGGTGGTGTGGCGCCCGCTGCCGATGCCGCCGCTGCAGCCCAATACGGTGAGTTTCATGGCTATTTTGTAGTGTAGACGTACACGCCGTCCCAGTCAGCCGGGGGCGGCTCGGCGCGGAAGTGCGCGATGCGTTCAAGGTAGATATCGTACAACGTGCGCGGCGTGCGGGCATCGAGGGCACGCAGTGCCGTTTCGGCGGCATCCCAATCCTGTTTCTGATAGGCCGCGAACGCGGCCTCGAAATCGGCCGCATCCTGGCGCACCGGATCGGCGAGGCCGTCTTTCGGCCCCAGCGGCTCATAGATGGCGACCGGCGTTTCCTTGCCCTTGACGCGCACCACGTCGATTTTCATGAAGGCATGAATCGGGTCGGCGTCGACGGTGGGTTGGGTGGCAAGGATGCCGACGGCATACTGCTTGGTAATGCCTTCGAGGCGCGAGCCGAGGTTCACCGCATCGCCCATCACGGTGTACGACATGCGGAATTCCGAGCCCATGTTGCCGACGCTCATGCGCCCGCTGTTGACGCCGATGCCGATCTTCACCTCGGGCCAGCCGCGCGCGGCGAATTCGCGGTTCAGCTGCGGCAGGGCGGCCTGCATGTCGAGCGCGGTCTGCACGGCGCGGCTGGCGTGGTCCGCGAGGTCCACCGGCGCGTTCCAGAACGCCATGACGGCGTCGCCGATGTACTTGTCGATGGTGCCACGCTGTTGCTGGATGACGCGCGTCATGGTCGACAGGTAGGCGTTCAATACCTCGGCGAGTTCGGCCGGCGGCAGCTTCTCGGAAAAGTTGGTGAAACCACGAATGTCGGAAAACAGCACCGTCATCTCGCGCGACTGTCCTTCCATCGTGTAGTGCGCCGGATCGCGGCTCATCTCGTCGGCGAGTTCAGGCGGCACATACTGGCCGAACAGCTTGGTGATCTGACGTTTGCTGCGCGTCGCGGCAAAGAAACCGTAGGCAGTGTTCAGCGCATACAGGCCGAATACCGTGAGCATCGGCGCCGCCATCGGCACCACCCAGAAACGCGACCAGGCTGCTGCATAGGCACCCAGCAACAGGGCCAGCATCGCCAGGCTCGCGAGCAGTCCAACGATCGGACCGTAGCGCAGCAGCACGCCCGTCAGCAATGCGCCCAGCAACAGCACGGCAAGCAGCCGCGCGTCATTGGCCCACGGTGGCATGCTGCGGGTGGTGCCGTCGAGCATGCCGGCGATCATATGGGCATGAATCTCGACCCCTGGAAACGCATTGGAAAACGGCGTCACGCGCAGGTCGGTCAGCCCCGGCGCGGTCGACCCCACCAGCACGATGCGGTTTTCCAGTTGCGCCGGCGCCACCTTGCCCGCCAGCACCTGCGCCGCTGAAATATAGGGGAACGGCGAGCCGGCACGATACGGCACATACACGCTGCCGTCCGCGCTCAACGGAATGCGAATGCCCCCTACCTCGACC
The DNA here is from genome assembly GCA_016195805.1 of Hydrogenophilales bacterium. Taxonomy (GTDB): domain Bacteria; phylum Pseudomonadota; class Gammaproteobacteria; order Burkholderiales; family Thiobacillaceae; genus Thiobacillus. The sequence continues at coordinate 118,129 of JACPYT010000002.1, read as the reverse complement.
CACGGCGACCGGTATTGTCGTCCCAGCAGGCTGCTTTGCCCGACGCCTGCCGTCACGGGATCGCCGCCGAACGCCACCCGCAGGGTCGAGGCCGACAGCGCCAGGTAATAGCCTGCGTCGAACCGGGTGACCAGATTCATCTGGCGTGCCGTGCCATCCGCATCGGCCCGCATGTTGAAGAATCCTGCGCCTTGGGCCGCGCGCTGGAATCCGGCCAGATTCGCGCCATAGCCCGTAGGCGGCGGCGTGCCGGGTTGCAGCGGGGCGAACGCATTTTCCGGAAGCGAGGGCGGCGGCAGCAGGCCGGTTCTGGCGTCTCCGTAGCCCGCGGGAATGAAGTAATAGCCCAGCGAGACCGGGCGCCCGGCGAGCGCGCCGGCAAAGCGGGCGTCGTAGTCGAGACGCGGCGCCAGCTGTTTGAGCGCGGCCTGAAAATCGCGGCTACCCGCCAGGTCGTGTTGCGCCAGCCGTTTGAGGGTATCGAGCCCCGAGCTCGTGTCCGGCTCGGCAAACACCACGTCGAACCCGACCGCCGCGACGCCATAGCGGTCGAACAGCTGCTTGACCAGTGTGGTTAGGGTGTCGCGGCTCCACGGCCAGCGCCCCACGCTTTTCAGACTGGCTTCGTCGATGTCGAGGATGGCCACGCGATCGTCCTTGCCGGCCACGGCCGTGCGCTTCAGCCAGACGTCATACAGCCAGGCCTCGGCACGCTGCATGGGCGCAATGTGGATCAGTCCGCCGACATGCGCCGCGATCAGCAGGACAAACAGCGCAGACAATCCCGCCTGCGCCAGCCTCGACGAAACGCGTTTCACTTAATGCGGTAGAAACGGCCAGGCAGATCCTTGCCCTGTACGGCATCGAGCCGTCCTCCGACGGCCTCGCCGAGTGCTGCCAGACGGTCGGCCGGGAGTGGGTGGGTTTTATACAGCAGGCTGGTCCGGCTGTCCTTGGCAGGCAGCCCGGCGAGATCCTGCAATACCTCGGGCAGGCCCCAGGGATCGTAGCCCGCGCGCGCGGCAAACACGATGCCGACGCGATCGGCCTCGAATTCGGCGTTCTTGTCGAGTCCGCGCGCCATGATTTCCGCTCCGTTGCCGATCAGGTTCTGCACCACCTGGTCGCTGCTCTTCGCCCTGTTGCTGGCCGCCTGTCCCAGCGCGCCGATCAGGCTGGACTGCTTGAGTACCTTGAGGTGGTGTTTCAGGGTGACGTGCGCGACCTCATGCGCCAGCACGCCGGCCAGTTCGGCCTCGTTGTTGAGGCGCCGGTACAGGCCCTTGGTCAGGAAGATGTAACCGCCCGGCGCGGCGAACGCATTGATGTCCTCGGTGTCGAGGACGCCAAAATGCCAGGTGATGTCCTTGCGTCCGCTCTGCTGCGCTACCCAGTCGCCGACCAGATTGACGTAGTGCTGGAGCTTGTCGTCGCGCACCAGCGGCACGGCGCCCAGGAGATTGCCCGCTATCTGCCTGCCGATGCGCGTTTCCTCTTCGGGCGAGTAATCGCCGAACAGCGCAAACCCCAGTTGACCGGCATCGATCTTCTGTTTGGCCGGAGGCGTAGCGGCGCTTTGCGACGCATCAGGTTGCGTCTGCTTGCCTTTGTTCAGTTCCTGGTTGATGCCTTGCTCGAGCAGTTTGCCGAAGTCCAATGCCGTTGCCGCTCCGCTGAACGACACCAGCGAAATGGCCAGAACCATCAATTTGCGTTTCATCAGTTGTCCTCCCACGGCGATGATGAGGTCTGCGCTGGCTGCGGCGCCGGCAGTGCCGCCACATCGGCCGTTTTCAATCCCGCCTGGGCTGCAAAGCTGCGGGCCTGCGCGGGCGTCGCCTGCCAGGCATTCAGTTTGGCCAGTTCAGCGCCATTGAATCTGGCCTGCTTCAGATCCTCGTCATTCAAGCCGCGCAGGCCGGCCACGGCGACCACACGGCTGGGATCGGATCGGGTGGTGGCAGCGCCCACCACGTCGCCCAGTCCGGCACCGCCCAGCCCCCCTGCCCCGGCACGTACCGAAAGCAGCCGGATCCAGCCGGCCGACGTGCCCGAGGTCACGCGCAGCCAGCCGCCCTGCTTGGCGACGATGTCGACACTGGCGCCCTTGGGGACATTCGCCGCCACTTTGGACGACGCGCTCGGCTGGCTGTAGAGCTTGTCGTTGCGCAAGACCGTGCCCGGCGCGGCGAGCGCCGATGCGGCCGCAACGCAAAACACCAGCATGCTTGCCGGAATCAGGAATGTTTTCATCGTGTGTCTTCTCCGTCTGACTGCGAAACTGTAGGGCCTGCCATCCGATGGCGCAAGCGTCGGCAATGGCGTTAAGATGCCGCGATGAATTTTCTAGCGGCCTCCATCGAATCGCTCGGCGCCAAGGTCGTCGGCTGGTTCACCGTCGGCTACGGCATGTTCGCGTTTCTGGCCCAGGCCGGTCTCCTGCTGCTGGAGCCCGCCACCTGGAACCGCGCCACCTTCGACGTCGTGGTGAAGCAGGTGTACTTCACCGCCGTGCAGATCCTGCATGTATTCCTCGGCTACGCGCTGGTCATCTCGTGGCTCATCATCACCATCATCCTGTCCACTGCGCGCGACTTCGGCCTTACCGAATTCGCCAGCGAAATGGCCATCCGCGTCCTGGTGCTGGAGCTGCTGCCTTTCCTGACGGCGCTGTTCGTCGCCCTGCGCTCGGGCAGCGCCATCAACACCGAAGTCGCGCTGATGCAGGTCAACAACGAATTGGATGCGCTGGCGCATTGCAAGGTTCCGCCAATGCAGTTCGAATTCCTGCCGCGTCTGGTCGGCGGTGTCGTCTCGGTCGTCACGCTTGCCGGCCTCGCAGGCCTGCTCGCCCTGCTGATGGGCTACCTCGCCATCTACGGCGTGAACGCCGCCGGCTTCGAGCCATATACCCGGACCATCGCAAAAATCTTCGATTTCAGGATCGTGGCGGGGCTGATCTTCAAGTGCGCGCTGTTCGGCCTGGCGGTCACCCTAATCCCGGTCACCGCCGGACTCGAGACCCCGAAGAAGCTCTTCATGGTGCCGGTCTCCGTGCTGCGCGGCATGATGCGGGTATTCTTCGCCATCGTGGCGATCGAGGTGGTGTCATTAGCGCTCAAATACATCTGACTCCGTTCGACGACCGTGCCGCCTTGATGACGGCGGTCGCCGCCCTACCGGACGACGTGGCGCGCGTCTCGCACGAACTGCCACTACGTGCCAACCTGTCGGCACTCGACAATATTGCGCTGATTCCGATTTATCAGGGGCATTTCAACGTCGCCGAATCGAACCGCCAGGCCCAGCAATTGCTGAAACAGCTTGGCCATGCCGACATCGCGACGCTACGCGATCCCGACATGACGCCGGCCCAGCGTTTCATCACCAAGCTGGCACGCGCGCTCATCCTCAGGCGTCCGCGGCTGGTCATCGACCGCCCCGGTGCCATGCTTTACGATGTGCCTTATCCGGCCTTCATCCGGCATCTGGCGGCGCAGGCGGAAACAACAGGCACTTGGGAAATTTTCGACTTCAGCTGGAACCAGGCACTTTATCGAGCATGAACAAACTGCATTTCAAGGTCGGATTGTTTGCTGCCGCATCGCTGCTGCTGGCCGGAATTTTCATTGTGTATCTGCTGAATGCGCGCGGCTTCTTTGAAAAGACCTTCCATCTGCAGCTGGCCGCCGCCAGCGCCGACGGCGTCGCGCCCGGCGTGCCGGTAGTGTTTTCCGGCATCGAAATCGGCCGCGTCACCACACTGGGGCTGAATGAAAACGGCGGCATCATCATCCGCACCGAGTTTCTCGGCCGCAATGCCAAATGGCTGAAGGAGAACAGCACCTTCACCCTCGACAAGCCCATCGTCGGGGGCGCCAAGATCCGTGTCGATTCTCCCGATCTGAAAGCCCCCGCGCTGCCCGACAACGCCACCATGCTGCTGCTCACCTCCGACATCAGCAAGGAAATCCCGGCGCTGGTCGAGCGGGTCAAGGCCATCCTCGCCAACGTCGAATATCTCACCCGCAAGGATGGCGACATGAACGCCACGCTCGCCAACGTCAGGACGGTGACCGGACACATGACCGGCGAATACGGCATGCTCGAAGGCGTGCTGGGCAGCCCTGAAAAAGCCCGCGCGGTGACCGACTCGCTCGACAAGACCCGCGCCCTCATGACCAAGCTCGACAGCATGGCCGCCAAGACCGATCAATGGCTGTATGCCGAGAAGGGCGTGGCTGCGCAGACACGCGAATCGCTGGCCCAGATACGGCTGATGCTGAACGATGCGCAGTCGAGCCTGAAAAAGGCCGATGCCATGATGGCGAATGCCGTGGCGATTTCCGCCAACGTCAAGGACGGCACGCAGGACCTCGCCCAGCTGCGCGCCGAGATTGACGATGCCGTGCGCAAGGCCAACGACCTGGTCAACCAGATCAACCAGAAATGGCCGTTTGCCCGCAATCCCGAGGTGAAACTGCCATGAAATCGCTGCTCGCCCTGGCCAGCCTGGTCCTGCTCGCCGCCTGCGGCAGCGGGGGTCCGCCCCCGCCCGACTGGAGGACCGATTCGGCCGACCTCATCGAGCGTTACCAGAAACACGCCTTGCTGGGCGACAACACGCTGGCCGAACGCTATTTTCAGCAGGCGGTTGCCGCCACCGGCGGTGCCGGCCGCGTCGCCGAGACCGCCCGGCTGTGGCTGGTACGCTGCGCCACGCGCCGCGCCATGCTGATCGACGACCCCTGCGCGGAGTATGCCGACCTGGCCCGCGTCGCCCCGGACGCGACAGACCAGGCCTACTACCGGTTCGTGACCCTGCAGTGGGAAGGCCTCGATGTGTCCCGGCTGCCCCGCCAGCATCAGGATCTGCTGCGCGCACCGCCCGGCAGGCGCGCAGAAATCCTCGGCAGAATCGACGACCCGCTGGCGCGCCTGCTCGACGCCGGCCTGCTCGTCATGCGTCGGGAAGCCGATGCCACCACCCTGGCACTCGCCACCGAAACCGCCTCGTCCCAAGGCTGGCGCCAGCCACTGTTGACCTTCCTGAAACTCCAGCAGAAACAGGCTGCCGCCCGGGGCGATGCGGCCGAACTGGTTCAACTCGACCGGCGCATCCAGCTGGTGGAAAAAAGCCTCTTCAACGCACCCAGATAAGCCGCCGGGTTGCCACTGCCCCTGCGCGCCGGCCAGCGGGGATGCGGTCAGTCTGCCTGGCGCCCTGCCATGCCATGGGGCCATGGCCACGTTAAATAGGCGAGCCCTCATTGACAAGCCCGCACGCGATGATTACCGTGCAGTGCTCGGAGAGCGTGCTTCTTCGTGAAAAACAAGCTGTAACCCGAATCAGGCTGTAACCCCAATATTCAAAAAGGAGGAGGTACCCATGAAATATACTTCGATCGCGCTGGCCGCCCTGGCCGTATTCGCCACTGCCGCCCACGCCGCAACCCCCATGATGTCCGCCGAGTGGACCGCTCAGGCCTGCGACGCCTTCAATAAGGATCCCGTCCTGACCGGCGGCCTGGGCGAAAAATGGATCAAGAATGACAAGGGCCGCGGCTTCAAGATCATTCACCTGTTCCGTACCGACTGCGGCGAACCCACCCAGACCGAGATGAAGATCGTTGCCAAGGACGGCAAGGCCGTCTGCGTCTATGGCGGCGCGGTGCAGAATCACCAGATGGACTATGCGGTCGATTACACGATGCATGCCACCACCGATCGCTGGGACGAAATGGGTGCGGGCGAATACGGTCCGATGAAGGCAATGATGTTCGGTCGCCTCAAGTTCACCGGCCCGAAAATGGAAGCCATGAGCGTGATGGGCCCGTTCGAGCACTTCCTGCTCCTGCCGGGCAAGATCCCCGGCGACAAGGCCTGCCCCGCCAAGTAAACGCGGTGCGCCACAAAAAAAGCCGGGAATTTCCCGGCTTTTTTACGTCGGCGCCGTGGCGGACTTAATGCACCGTTCCGGTTTGCACGTCGAGCGGCCGCCCGTTGCGGATTTCCTCCGGCGTGGCGTCGCGGATGTCCGTCACGTTCACCAGGCAGGTCACGCTCTGCCCGGCCAGCGAAGGATTGCCATCCAGGGTGAGCTTGCCGTCCTCGATCGAGGTGACGTAAAAAACCTTGGTCTCGCCCGATTCGTTCTCGAACATGACTTCGGCCCCGACGCGCCGGAATTCCGGCGGCACATTGTCGATGTCATCCACGAACACCAGGCTTTCGTCGCGCAGCCCGTACCCCTCTTCCGGTGACAAGGCGATCTCGACGCGGTCGCCTATCTTGCGGCCTGCCACTGCCGATTCGATCGCAGGCAGGATGCCGCTGTTGGCGCCCTGAACGTAACCCACCGGAATATCATGCTGTTCGACGACCATGCCGCGCGAATCCAGAATGGAATAGGTAATGAATACGAGTTTGTTTTGTGTCACGGTGACCATGCTGTCTCATCCATCTGCGTCGAAGAAAGCGCCGCTCCAGTGCCTGACTGGTTCCCGCGCCGCCTGCTTATGATACCTTCGAAGTCCGCCCCACACATCGCACGCCCATGAAACCGCTCAAACACCTGCCCGCCTGGAAGGACCTGGAACAGCATTACAAGTCCATGCGCGACTTCGACATGCGCACCGCTTTCCGCGAGGACACCCGTCGCTTCGAGCAGCTGTCCCTGCGCTGCGGCAACCTCCTGCTCGACTACTCGAAGAATCGCGTCACCACCGAAACCATGCGGCATCTGATGCAACTGGCACGCGAATCCGGGCTGGAGGACATGCGCGCTGCCATGTGCAAGGGCGAACGCATCAACTTCACCGAAAAGCGCGCGGTGCTGCACGTCGCGCTGCGCGCGCCGGTACGGCCGCCCCTGATGGTGGAAGGGGTGGACGTCGAACGCGAAGTCGCCAAGGTGCTCCAGCGCATGCAGCACTTCGTCGAAGCGGTCCACAACGGCAGCTGGCTGGGATATACCGGAAAACCGATCCGCGATGTAGTGAACATCGGCATCGGCGGCTCGGATCTGGGCCCGGCGATGGTGTGCGCGGCACTCGACCATTACGCGGTGGAAAACCTGCGCGTGCACTTCGTCTCCAACCTCGACCCGGCGCATCTGGCAACCACGCTCAAATCACTCGATCCCGAGACCACGCTGTTCATCGTTGCCTCGAAAACCTTCACCACGCTGGAAACCCTGGCCAATGCCAATTCGGCCAAGGCCTGGCTGCTGGCAGCCCTGCGCGCGCCGGCTGCGGTGGCACGGCATTTCGTGGCCCTGTCCACCAACGTTCAAGCGGTCGAGGCCTTCGGTATCGATCCGGACAACATGTTCATCTTCTGGGACTGGGTCGGCGGCCGCTATTCGCTGTGGTCGGCGATCGGCCTGTCGATCGCGCTGCAGATCGGCTGGGGCAACTTCCAGGCGCTGCTGGCCGGCGCGCATGCGATGGACGTCCATTTCAAGGAAGCGCCGCTCGAAGCCAACATGCCGGTGATCCTCGGCATGCTCGGCATCTGGTACGCCAACTTCTGGGGTACCGACACCTACGGCATCTTTCCCTACGACCAGCGCCTGCGCCTGCTGGTGCCGTTCCTGCAACAGCTCGACATGGAGTCGAACGGCAAGAACGTCAACCGCGCCAACAAGCTGGTCAACTACAACACCGGCCCCATCGTGTGGGGCGCGCCCGGCACCAACGGCCAGCACGCGTTCTTCGAGTTGGTGCACCAGGGCACGCGGCTGATCCCCACCGACTTCCTGGCGGCGGCGGTGAACCCCACGCCGCTGGCCGACCAGCACGAATGGCTGCTGGCCAACTGCCTGGCGCAGACCGAGGCCCTGCTGAAAGGCAAGTCGCGCGCAGTGATCGAAGCGGAACTCATCACCCAAGGCATGACCCGCGAGGCCGCCAAGGCATTGGCCCCGCACAAGGTCTTTCCAGGCAACCGTCCGAGCAACACCCTGCTCTACCAGAAGCTCGATCCGCACACACTAGGCATGCTGATCGCGCTTTACGAGCACAAGGTGTTCGTGCAGGGCGTGATCTGGCAGATCAACAGCTTCGACCAGTGGGGCGTCGAGCTCGGCAAGCAGCTGGCGCCGCCGATCCGCGCCGCCCTGAGTTCCGTCAGGGCAATCGGCGAGCACGACGGCTCCACCCTCGGCCTGATCGCCGACATCCGCCGGCGGCGCGGGCTCAGTACCTGACGCGTACGCGATAGGTCAACGTCGTCCTGCCTTCCGCGGGCACCTTCACCTGCCATTCGGCGGTGCCGGATGCCGCCTTGGTGTGCGGCTGCGACTCGCTCACCATCGTCCAGTCGCCCGGCATCGGTTCGCGCACGGTGACGGTGACCGCTTCCGGCTTGGCGTTCTTCAGGACGATCTCGTAGGCGGATTCGAACACGTAGTTGTAACGTCCCGTGCCGGCCAGTTTCTGGAAGTCGGTCTGTTTCCTGTCGGCGGTCACGTCGAACGCATCGCCCAGCTTCAGGCGCACGGTTTCGTTCTTCGGCGTATGGTCGATGCGATCCTCGCCGACGAACTGCGCGTTGCCCTGTCCATCCTTCTTGTAGACGCGGATCACCCCCTTGGGCAACGGCACGCCAAGCCCCTCGCCCTTGTTGTCGAACTCGACGAACACGCCGACCTTGATCTTCCGGCCGATTTCGCCGGCCTGCCCCGAGTAGTAGTAATTCGCGCCTTGGAGCAGGAATTCCTTTCTCACCGGCACCCGACTCGCCGACAAGAGGGCGACCTGCTTGGTCTGGTTGTCCGCCAGCGTGGTGGGACGCTGCAAGGTATAGAGGTGATATTCGAGCAGCGATTCCTGCTGCATGTCGGCGTCGGCGGCCTTGGCCGCCATCGCCATGGTCGCGCGCGGTGCCGGCTGAGCATCACGCACCCGGTTGAGGTCGCCCGCAACCAGCTGCAATGTCGCATTGGGGTAGGCCGCGCCGCTCTGGTTGGTCAGCGTCACCCAGCCGTTCAGGTCCAGCCGGTCGTCATCGGCATTCAGCTCGGCCACATAGTCGGCGCGCCACGACAGGCCGCCGGTCAGGTAGGACAGCTCCAGGTTCTGCGCGCCCGCAACCGGATTGATCAGCGAGATCACCAGCGTGGGCGTATCGCGCAACGTGTCGGGCACGCCGGGAAACGCGAGCCGTCCCGGCACGCCTGTTTCGATGTGACCGTCGGCAAACTTGAGCACCACGCCATTGTTGGTCGAAAGCACGGTGGCGGCTTCGCGTGTTTCCACGTCCGTGCCGGGGTGCGTGCGAATGACGCTGACCCCGCGCCCGACGTATTTTTCGAGCAGCTTTTGCGGCGTCAACAGGTCGAAGTCGAAGTTCTGCTCCTGCAGCCGGAATCCGGCCGGATTCGACAGATTGCGCAACTGTGCCGTTTCCGGGCGCATCTGTGCCGACACCTCGCGCCACGCCAGCCGATTGAAGTCGCGTCCCAGCCTGATTCGCCGCGTATCCTTCACCAGCGCCAGATTGTCGTTGTAGAGGGTGACCGCCACGCTGCTTTGGTCGGATGCGGCGCTGACGACTTCATCGCGCGGCGCAGCCCAACTGGCATGTGCCGTGACCATCACACCGGCGATCATCGTGTTGAGCAGTCTTGTCTTCCTCATGCAGCCCTCCCTCAGGTCTTCCCACAATGTGTCCATGATGACCGAATCACGCGGAAAATGCTTTGCAGCGCTAGAATGATCATACCAAGCCCGCAGTGAACGACATGACCTCAGACGACCCCCATCCATCACGTATCGTCGGCGGTGGCATCAATACCAGCGAATCCGAACAGCCTGTAGTGGTGACGCAAATGCTGGGCATCGACAGTAGCGCCCCGGTGCGCGAGGAAGCCTTGCGGGCGCGTTTCCTGTCGTTCGATCCGCTGTTCGATGTCGCGTCCAATCTGGTTGCACACCAGCTGGTCCTGCGCGGCCGTGCCGCTCCCGCCGATGCCCCGCCCGAACTGCGGCAGATGGAAGAAGACATGCTGCTGACCGGTCTGTATTCCTTGACGCAGGACGGCCTGACCGGCGAGTTGCCCCTGCTGGTTCGGATCAGTGCCGGGGTGCTGTTCAGCGAGATCCCGCAGCAACTCAATCACCGCCAACTGATCTGGTGCGTGGCCCTCGACAACGAGCAGCACCTGGCCCGCGCCCTGGCCCTGCAGGACGCTGGCCTGACATTCTGCCCGACGCTCAACCGCAACAACGCGGTCGTGCAGGACAGTGCGTCGGCGTGGCGCTACCTGGCCTGCGACGCCGACGACACGCCGCCGGCGGTCGCTGCGCGCCTGATCGTGGAGGGCGTGCGGCATTCCCACGCCCAGGCCCGCTGGCCCGGAAATGCCTGGTTCCGGGGCAGTTTTTTCTCCGGCGACACCCAGCCCGGCGAAATCAGCCATGAACAGGCCATCCAGCTGGATTTGCTGGCCATCGCCCTACGCGAGCCGGTCGAAACCCTGGTGCAATTCTTCCGTCTGAACCCCGACATGGCACCGCGCCTGCTTGCCATTGCCAACTCCCAGGTCGGCGGCTTGAGCCGGCCTGCCGAGTCGACGGCCCATGCGCTGATCATGCTGGGGCCGCAACGCGCCAGCCGTGTGGCAGCCCTGCTGGCGCTGACGGGCAAACAGCCAAGCGAAGCCTCGCGCCACTACGCCATCACCGCGCTGACGCGGGCGCTGTTCATGGGAAAAATCACCCGTCTGGGCGCTCCGGCCGAGAGCGCGGCCGCCGCATTCGAAATCGGCCTGCTGTCGACCGCCCCCCATGCGCTGTCGCTGCCGGTGGAAACGCTCATCCGCAAACTGCGCCTGTCGGCAACCAGCGCACGCGCACTCAGCGCGCACCCCTCGCCCGAAGGCGCCATGCTGCAGCTGACCTACGCCTGTGAAAACAACGACGTCGAGACCCTGGCCACCTACGCAAAACAGCTGGACATTCCGCTGCACCAGATTTCGGTGGCCTACCTGGATGCCCTGATCGCCGCATCGGAACTCGACGCCGCCCTGCATTGACAGCGTAAAATGGCGGCTTTGCCTGTCGCCCGCCTTTATGCATCCCACCCTGGTTTTCGACATTGAAACGATCCCCGACCTCGCCGGGTTCGCCGCCGTCAATGGCATCGATGCGGCGGCGATGCCGCAGGCCGAGCTCGCCGAAATGGCGCTGCTCGCCCGCCGCCAGAAAACCGGCAGCGATTTCATGCCGCATCACCTGCAGCGCATCGTCGCCATTTCCTGCGTGCTGCGCCGCTCTGATCAAAGCGGTGGCGACCCGCTCAAGGTATGGTCGCTAGGCGAACCGGACAGCAGCGAGTCCGAACTGATCCAGCGCTTCTATGACGGCATCGAGCGCTACACCCCGCAACTCGTTTCGTGGAACGGCGGCGGCTTCGACCTGCCGGTGCTGCATTACCGCGCGCTCATCCATGGCATCGCGGCCGCACGCTACTGGGACTGGGGCGACGACGACAAGGAATTCAAGTGGAACAGCTATCTGGGGCGCTATCACACCCGTCACCTCGACCTGATGGACGTGCTGGCGATGTACCAGCCACGCGCCAACGCGCCGCTCGACCAGATGGCCAAGCTGTGCGGCTTTCCGGGCAAGCTGGGGATGGACGGCTCGAAAGTGCTGGACGCTTTCCAGGCCGGTGAAATCGACGCCATCCGCAACTACTGCGAAACCGACGTGATGAACACCTGGCTGGTCTACCTGCGCTTCCAGAAGATGCGCGGCACGCTGACCGAAGCGGCCTACGCCGCCGAGATCGAACTCGCGCGCAGCACGGTCCAGGCGCACCCCGCCCCGCACTGGCAAGAGTTTCTGGCGGCCTGGGCATGAACCCGGTCGTCGACATCCTTTCCCTCGATCACGAGGGCCACGGCATCGCGCGCATCGACGGCAAGGTCACCTTCGTGGACGGCGCGTTGGCCGGCGAGCGCGCGGAAATTGCCATTTACCGCAAGCATGCCAAATACAACTCGGCCAATGCCGTGGCCATTCTCAAAGCCAGCGCGCAGCGCACCGAACCTCGCTGCAAATACTTCGGCCGCTGCGGCGGCTGTTCGATGCAGCATCTGGAAGCCAGCGCGCAGCTTGCCGCCAAGCAGCGCGTGCTGGAAGACAACCTTGCCCGCATCGGCAAGGTCAAACCCGATGTGATGCTGCCCGCCCTGCACGGCCCGAGCTGGGGCTATCGCACCCGCGCGCGGCTGTCCGCACGCTGGGTCGACAAGAAAGGCGGAGGACTGGTCGGCTTCCGTGAAAAACGTTCCAGCTTCATCGCCGACATGGCGAGCTGTGAAGTGCTCACCCCGGATGTCTCGGCGCTGATCCAGCCGCTGCGTGACCTGATCGGGATGCTGTCGAACGCCGACCGCATCCCGCAGATCGAAGTTGCCGTCGGCGAGCATGTCACCGTGCTGGTGTTCCGCCTGCTCGAACCCTGGAGCGAGGAGGATGCCGATTTGGTGCGGGCCTTTGCCGATCGTCACCACGTACAGATATGGGAACAGGCCAAGGGGCCCGACACCGTCCGCCCGTTCTGGCCGGACATCGCCCCCGAACTCAGCTACAGCCTGCCTGAATTTGACCTGGTCATGCCGTTCAAGCCGACCGAATTCACCCAGGTCAACACCGGCATCAATCGCGCCCTGGTCAGCCGCGCGATGCGCCTGTTGAATCCGCAACCGGGCGAGCGCATCGCCGATCTGTTCTGCGGACTGGGCAATTTCACCCTGCCGATCGCACGCAGCGGGGCCGAGGTGCACGGAATCGAAGGCAGCACCGAACTGGTCGCCCGCGCGCGTGAGAACGCCCTGCGCAACCGACTGCCGAACGCTCACTTCGCCGTCGACAACCTGTTCGAGATGACGCCGGAGAAATTCGCTGCCCTCGGCCATTTCGACAAGCTGCTGATCGATCCACCGCGTTCCGGCGCCATCGAAGTCGTCAAATCGCTGCCGGACTGCGCTGAATCAGGAGAGGGGCACGCGCCGCGACGCATCGTCTACGTCTCGTGCGACCCCGCCACGCTGGCGCGCGACGCCGAGGTGCTGTGCCACGTCAAAGGCTATCGGCTCGAAGCGGCGGGCGTGGCCAACATGTTCCCGCATACCGCGCATGTGGAGTCGATTGCGCTTTTCGAGCGCTAATCCATTAAAATCCGCCGCTTAACTCACTTTCAACCATCATGGCACTCATCGTACAAAAATACGGCGGCACCTCGGTCGCCAACGTCGAACGCATCCGCGCAGTGGCGGAGCGCGTCGCCAAATTCAAAATGCTCGGCCATCAGGTCGTGGTCGTGCTGTCGGCCATGTCGGGCGAGACCAACCGACTGATCGGGCTGGCCAAGCAGATCCAGGCGCAGCCCGACCCGCGCGAACTGGACATGATGGTGTCCACCGGCGAACAGGTCACCGTTGCCCTGCTGGCGATGGCGCTGAAGGACCTGGGCCTGAAGGCCAGGAGCTACACCGGTGCCCAGGTCCGCATCCTCACTGACAACGCCTTCACCAAAGCGCGCATTCTCGACATCGACGAAGCCAATATGCGGCGCGACCTCGATTCCGGCCATGTGGTCGTGGTCGCCGGCTTCCAGGGCGTCGACGAGCAGGGCAACATCACCACACTGGGCCGCGGCGGTTCCGACACCACTGGCGTCGCGCTGGCTGCGGCGCTGAAAGCCGACGAGTGCCAGATCTACACCGACGTCGACGGCGTCTACACCACCGACCCGCGCATCGTTCCCGAGGCACGCCGCCTGAAGACCGTCACCTTCGAGGAAATGCTCGAAATGGCGAGCCTCGGCTCCAAGGTGCTGCAGATCCGCTCGGTCGAGTTCGCCGGCAAATACAAAGTCAAACTCCGCGTGCTGTCCAGCTTTCAGGACGAAGGCGACGGCACGCTCATCACCTTCGAGGAAAACGACAACATGGAACAGGCCATCATTTCGGGCATCGCCTTCAACCGCGACGAAGCCAAAATCACCGTGGTCGGCGTGCCCGACCATCCCGGCATCGCCTACCAGATTCTCGGCCCGGTGGCCGACGCCAACATCGACGTCGACATGATCGTGCAGAACGTCGGCCATGCGAACACCACCGACTTCACCTTCACCGTGCACCGCAACGACTTCGCCAAGGCCATGGACATCGTCAAGGCCAACGCCGCGACCATCGCCGCACGCGAAGTCACCGGCGACGACAGGATCGCCAAAGTCTCGATCGTCGGCGTCGGCATGCGCTCGCACGTGGGCATCGCACGCAAGATGTTCGAAACCCTGTCGAAGGAAAACATCAATCTGCAAATGATCTCCACCTCGGAAATCAAGATCTCGGTAGTGGTCGAGGACAAATACATGGAGCTCGCCGTGCGGGCGCTGCACCAGGCCTTCGAACTCGACAAGGCCACCGCGTAAGGTGGCTTTCCGCTGCGCATTCCGCTACAATGCGCGGCGGTTCGGAGACGTGGCCGAGAGGTTGAAGGTACTCCCCTGCTAAGGGAGCATGCGGGCTTAAACCTGCATCGAGGGTTCGAATCCCTCCGTCTCCGCCAAATTCAGATTGCAGATGGGTTACACCTGTCCAAGATCACCAAAACTGCGTATAATGCGCAACCTTCAAAGCGCCCGTAGCTCAGCTGGATAGAGTACTTGGCTACGAACCAAGGGGTCAGGAGTTCGAATCTCTTCGGGCGCACCAAACAAGACAAGGGGTTAGCTTAGGCTAGCCCCTTTTCATTTCAGGCACCGTAGCCAAATCGTAGCCCCTGTTACCCTCGACCACATGGAGGCCAGAGTGCCTTTCCACGTAGTTAGCCAGAGGTTCGCTGGACAGGTGTGCTGCACGACCAGCGGAAGGTCCGACGAGTCGGACTTGTTTGGGTCAATGCCGTGCCATCGATGCGCCACTTCCCAGAGCGATAGGTAATCGCTGACAATCATCTTATTTATTAATCCTGTATGGCGAGCTTGTATTATGCCAATGTGATTAGCGCCTCCCGATAATTTGAGATCAAAGAGCCGCCCATGGAAGTAACCGGTAAGGTAACCCTCCGAAACTATCGATGTTTTAATTGGGATAACCCAGCAACACTTGAGTTTGGAAATGGATTCACTGCTTTAGTTGGCGCCAACAATTCCGGGAAATCCGCCGCTCTTCGCTCCATTTACGAGCTCCGCAATATATGGCCAGCTCTGCGTAACGCCCTAAGCCCCGCCACCGGCTATCGCGCGGGTGTTCAGCCCTTGGGCGTTGCCGACGTGGCCGAACTAGCTAACGATCACGATGCTGAGAAATTTGAGGTGCTAATCCAGATTTCTGATTCGCATCAGCCTAGATCGCTGTCGGAACTGGTCGCATTTCTGATAAGTGCTGAATATGACGTTCGTGCACAGTTGCTTACGGTGAAGTACTTCCAAGCGATTGACTCCACCGGAAACATTCAGACATTCGACAGGACTTTGCTTCAAACAGTTGCTGGCACTCAACCCGAAGCTACTCTGCTACGGTACACCGATGGCCGAGCGGTAGACTTCTCGAAAATGTTTGCGTTCATCCTTGACCTGCACAATTCCAAGTATTTCCCCGCGTTCCGGAACGCAATTAACGAAGGCGCCGGAAGTTACTACGACATCCCCGTTGGCACCGCTCTCGTAGGCAGCTGGGACGTTTGGAAAGCGGGGGCAGTTCGAGCACACAAGATTGCGATTAGCCGCATCGAACGCGAAATAGCCGACCTCCTCGGTTTTCGCTCCCTCCAAATCAACGCTGACCAATCCGGCAAGACATTCGACGTGATCATAAATGACCGTCCCATGAAACTTTACGAGGTCGGCGCTGGAGTTGCTCAATTAATTATTGTTTTTGCCGCCGCTCTGGTCCATCAGCCGCCCTACATCCTAATCGACGAGCCTGAACTCAGCCTTCATCCGTCTCTGCAACTTAGCTTCCTCTCAACTTTGGGTTCCTATGTAAAGAAAGGGCTACTCTTTTCAACCCATTCGATTGGTCTGGCCCGGAGTACCGCTTCTAGAATTTTCACAGTTCAACGGCTTCAAGACGGTATTTCATCGATGAGCCCCTTAGGGGAGAAGACAAAAAATTTCACCGAATGGCTCGGCGAACTCAGCTACTCGAGCCGCGTTGAACTAGGTTGCGAGGGTCTAATCCTTGTTGAAGGTCCTTCTGAAGTTCTGTGCTTCCAGGAATTTCTCCGGAAGTTGAGGAAAGATCATCGATTTGTGCTCATGCAACTTGGTGGCGCCTCCTTAATAAACGGGGGAATTGCCCCGCACCTCGAAGAAATTAAGCGGCTTATTGATGACCCGTCCAAAATTCACATCGTTATTGACAGTGAAAAGCGATCCGCAGACGAGCCACTCGCCAGCGATCGAGAGGCTTTTCTAACGGTGTGCAAATCCCTTGGTGTCAACGCTTGGGCTACGGAGCGAAGAGCAACCGAAAACTACTTCGAATCCAATGGCATCCAAAAGGCACTAGGGAACGGATATCAACCTCTTGAGCCGTATCAAAAGCTTAAAGACGCCATCAAGCCTTGGCACAAATCCAATAATTGGAAGATTGCGAAAGAAATGTCACTAGATGACATCCGCGACACCGACCTTGGCCGATTCTTCATGGAGCTCTAGTTCTTTAGGAACGTCCTCTTTTCTTCGACGGCGTTTTCACCTGTACCCAAATCGTAACTACTTTGAAAATCCATACAGCAATTTCAAAGCGCTATGAGGCTGCGAATCAATGTTACGGGTGAAGCAAGGCATTGATTAAAAGAAACTAATCTTCAGCTCCTTATCCTACGAACCAAGGGGTCAGGAGTTCGAATCTCTTCGGGCGCGCCAACATACCAAAAGGCCGATTCCATCATGGAATCGGCCTTTTGCATTTCAACCCCGGGCCAGATCATGCGCCGGCAGTTCTCCACACTCTGCCGCGCCTGTCTACCAATCTGTACGCGAACGCCGATTATTTCGGCTTGGCGACCCAGGCAACACAATAGCCCTGGGGGGAAATCTCGGTGTCTCCGGGGAAGATTTTGCAGCCGCCGAGAGCCGTTGCCGTTTTTCCCGGAATGAACTGCATGCAAGTCGCGCAGTGTTTTTCACCGTTTGGCTTGTTCTGGTATTTCATCGCGGCGCGCATTGAGGCATTGGTCGTGGCCATCGCC
This sequence comes from Hydrogenophilales bacterium, assembly GCA_016195805.1. Taxonomy (GTDB): domain Bacteria; phylum Pseudomonadota; class Gammaproteobacteria; order Burkholderiales; family Thiobacillaceae; genus Thiobacillus. The sequence goes on along the minus strand of JACPYT010000002.1, from coordinate 100,913 downwards.
TTCCCTGACACGGACAGTACGGGAATCATGGCGATTGCGGCGCCGCCGATCTTAAGGAATTGTCGACGTGAAGGTTTGAGATCTTCTTTCATTACTGATTTCCTTTTGTTGAGCAGTTAATAAATTACCTTACGGCATTTCTTTCGTGCTGACATGACGACCGGCAGCCCAAAAATAGACTTCAGCTTCCAGGCAGACTCGACCGTCAACTTAATATATACGCAATATGCGGACAAGGCGATCCTGTTTTTTTATGGGTACAAAAAAGATCTGGGGCGATCAAGGCGGCCTGTGTAGCAAGCGCCATGGCAACCGGTTTATGATTTCCCCTGATATAAGGGAGATCGCCATGAAAACAGCCGGCCTGCTTTTCCTCCTGGCCTCGCTTCCGGCCTTCGCACAATCCGAAATATCCGGCACGGCCCATGTTGTGGACGGCAGCACGATTCACGTCACCACCAATAGCGGAACGATCAAGGTGCGCTTGCAGGGTATCGCCGCACCGGAGGACAGCCAGCCAGGTGGAAAAGAGGCAACCGCATTCCTGGAGCAATACGCAGAAGGCGAGCCGGTGCGCTGCACACTTGATGGAAGCACGTTCCAGCAGCACGACGTCGGGATTTGTTATGTGGCCGGGCGGGATATTGCTGCGGCAGTCATCCGGGCCGGGTTGGCAAGAGACTGCCCCGCATTTTCCGGTGGCAGGTATTGGCCGATTGAAAGGCCGGAAGCGCAGAAGCTGGTTTTACCGGACTATTGCGATGACGGGACTGGATCTATCAGCAAACAGACACGCATTGTTTTACCGTCGAACGCAGTCCATCATCGGTAGTGTCGCTCAAACCCTCTTGCCGCATTCCCAATACCCGATTCATCTCTCGGACGCATGTAAATACCGGACATGAGGAAGGATGCGGCACCGGCCGCATCCAACTAGACATGCGGGGTGACGGGTGGCAGCACCGACGCCGGCTCCGCTTCGATCGTGACGATCTCGAACTGCATGGTGGCAAGGTCGGCCATGATGTAGGTCGGCGGTGCGCCGACGCCGCCGACGGTGCCGGGATTGATCAGCCAGGTGTGGCCGCCCTTGACGGTGGCGACCTGCGAGATGCTCGACTTGTGGTCGTGGCCGCAGCACACCAGGTCGTAGTCGCCGGTACAGGCGAGCGCCTGCGCATAGTGCGGGTAGTGCACCAGGAACAGGCTGCGGTCGGCCAGGGTGAACGCCGCGTCCTGGCCGTGGTAGCGCACCACGCTGTTGGGCTCGGCGGCGAGCCGCGTCATGTTATAGAGGTCGCCGGTATTGTTGCCATGGATGACGTGCACCGGCAGTTCGTATTTCTGCAGCACGCGCAGCGTGGTCGGCGCGACCACGTCGCCGCAGTGCAGCACCGCTTCCGCCCCATGCGCCTTGGCGTGCTCGACCGCCGCGCCGAGGAGGCGACGGTTGTCGTGGGAATCGGAAACGATGCAGACCTTCATCAGAATGCCGGCTTGTCCGCCGCGTTGCGGTAGCGTTCGACGCCAGCGAGGATTTCGGCGCGCGCATCGTCCACCCCTGCCCAGCCTTCGACCTTGACCCATTTGCCCTTTTCGAGGTCCTTGTAGTGCTCGAAGAAGTGGGATATCTGCTGCAGGAGCAGCGGCTGCAGGTCTTCCGGCTTGTTGACGCCCTTGTACAGGCCACACAGCTTGTCGACCGGCACCGCCAGCAGCTTGGCGTCGACGCCGGCTTCGTCGGTCATCTTGAGCATGCCGATGGGACGGCAGCGCACCACCACGCCGGTGATCAGCGGGATCGGGGTGATCACCAGCACGTCGACCGGATCGCCGTCTTCCGACAGGGTGTGCGGGATGTAGCCGTAGTTGCAGGGGTAATGCATGGCGGTCGACATGAAGCGGTCGACGAACATCGCGCCGGATTCCTTGTCGACTTCGTACTTGATCGGCTCGCCGTGGGCGGGGATTTCGATGATGACGTTGAAATCGTCGGGCAGGTTGCGGCCGGAGCTGACGCGGTTGAGACTCATGACATTCAGGGCGTAAACGGGAAAGCCGGGCATTATACCCGCCCCCCACGGTCCTTCGCTCGCCCGATATAATCACGTTATTTGCGCATGGCGTTCTTCTCCCCCTCTTCCCCGCCTCCTGGCCACCGCCAGACCGGCCTTGCCGGCGCGGCCGACGCGCTGTATCTGGCCGAGCTGGCGCGCCACGCCGCGCCGCTGGCCGTGGTGTGCGCCAGCGCGTGGGACGCCAACCGGCTGGCCGAGGAGTTGCGCTGGTTCGACCCGAAATTGCGGGTATGCGCCTTTCCCGACTGGGAAACCCTGCCCTACGACACGTTTTCGCCGCACCCGGACCTGATTTCCGAGCGCCTGGCGACGCTGTACCAGATTTCGCGCGGCGAATTCGACATCGCCGTGGTGGCGCTCTCGACCGCGCTGTACCGGCTGGCGCCGCCGGCCTTCCTCGCCGCCCACACCTTCTTCCTCAAGCAGAAGGATACGCTGGACGAAGCCGCTTTCCGCGCGCAGATGGCACTGGGTGGCTACACGCACGTGAACCAGGTGTTCGCCCCGGGCGAATTCTCCATCCGCGGCGGCCTGATCGACCTCTTTCCCATGGGCAGCGCCCTGCCCTACCGCATCGACCTGTTCGACAACGAGATCGAGACGCTGCGCGCGTTCGACGTCGACACCCAGCGCAGCATCTATCCGGTCAACGAAGTGCGCCTGCTGCCCGCACGCGAGTTCCCGCTCGACGAGAGCGGCATCACCCGCTTCCGGCAGAATTTCCGCGAGCGTTTCGAGGGCGACCCGTCGAAATCCAAGCTGTACAAGGACGTCAGCAACGGCCTCGCGCCGGCCGGCATCGAGTACTACCTGCCGTTGTTCTTCGACGAAACGGCAACGCTGTTCGACTATCTGCCCGCACAGACAAAACTGGTGAGCCACGGCGCACTCGACCCGGCCGGCCAGGCGTTCTGGACCGACGCGCAAAGCCGTCACCGCCTGCTGTCGGGCGACAAGGATCGGCCGCTGCTGCCGCCCGCCGAGCTGTTCCTGCCGACCGACACCTTCTTCAGCCTGGCCAAGGCCTACAGCCGGCTGGACATCGAGCAAGGCGGCAGCGGCCCCGCGCAGCCGGTGCCGCCGGTTTCGGTCGACCGCCGCGAGGCGCACCCGGTCGCCAAGCTGCAGGGCTTCATCGACGGCTTCCGGGGAAAGACCCTGATCGTCGCGCCCTCGGCCGGACGCCGCGAAACCCTGCACGAATATCTCGCCGAACACGGCCTCGCCGCGACACTCATAGACAGCTGGGCCGACAGCCAGCGTGAATCCGGGCGCATCCTGCTGACCTACGGTCCGCTGGCCGAAGGCTTCGTCACGGTGGACGGCGCGATCGCCGTCATCACCGAAACCGAGCTCTACGCCATCCCGCCGAAAACCCGGCGCGCGCGCGAGGCCCGCGCGACGCAGATCGACAATCTGCTGCGCGACCTCTCGGAGCTCAAGCCCGGCGACCCGGTCGTGCACGCCAAATACGGCGTCGGTCAGTACCTCGGCCTGATCAACATGGACCTCGGCGATGGCGACACCGAGTTCCTCCATCTCGAATACGCCAAGGGCGACAAGCTCTACGTGCCGGTCGCCAACCTGCACCTGATTTCGCGCTACAGCGGCGCGGGCGAAGGTGCGGCACCCTTGCACAAGCCCGGCACCGACCAGTGGGAAAAGGCGCGCCGCCGCGCCATGCAGGCGGCGCGCGACACCGCCGCCGAGTTGCTCAACCTCTATGCGCTGCGCGCCGCACGCGAGGGCCACGCGTTCAGGTTCTCGCCGCACGACTACGAGGCCTTCGCCGAAGGCTTCGGCTACGAGGAAACCCCCGACCAGGCCGCCGCCATCGCCGCGGTGATGGCCGACATGCAGGCAGGCAAGCCGATGGACCGGCTGGTGTGCGGCGACGTCGGCTTCGGCAAGACCGAGGTCGCGCTGCGTGCCGCCTTCATGGCGGTGATGGGCGGCTACCAGGTGGCCGTTCTGGTGCCGACCACGCTGCTCGCCGAGCAGCACTTCAACAACTTCTCGGATCGTTTCTCCCAATGGCCGGTGAAGCTCGCCGAACTGTCGCGCTTCCGCACCGCGAAGGAACAGGCTGAAGCCTTGCAGGCACTGGCCGACGGCAAGCTCGATATCGTCATCGGCACCCACAGGTTGATCCAGAAGGACGTCAAGTTCGCCCGCCTCGGCCTTGTCATCATGGACGAGGAACACCGCTTCGGCGTGCGGCAGAAGGAGCAGCTGAAGGCGCTGCGCGCCGAGGTCGACGTGCTGACCCTGACCGCGACGCCGATCCCGCGCACGCTGGCGATGTCGCTCGAAGGCATCCGCGACTTCTCGGTGATTGCCACTGCGCCGCAGAAGCGGCTGGCGATCAAGACCTTCGTGCAGTCGTTTTCCGGCGGGCTGATCCGCGAGGCGGTGCTGCGCGAACTGAAGCGCGGCGGTCAGGTGTACTTCCTGCACAACGAGGTCAGCACCATCGAAAACATGCGCGAGCGGCTGGAAAAGCTGCTGCCCGAAGCCCGCATCCGCGTCGGCCACGGGCAGATGAGCGAACGCGAACTGGAACAGGTGGTGCGCGATTTCTACCAGCAACGCTACGACATCCTCTTGTGCACCACCATCATCGAGACCGGCATCGACATTCCCACCGCCAACACCATCCTCATCAACCGCGCCGACAAGTTCGGGCTCGCCCAATTGCATCAGTTGCGAGGCCGCGTGGGGCGTTCGCACCATCAGGCCTTCGCCTACCTGCTGGTGGAGGAGGACCGCACCCTGACGCCGCAGGCCAAGAAACGCCTGGAAGCCATCCAGCTGATGGAAGAACTCGGCTCGGGCTTCCATCTTGCGATGCAGGACCTGGAGATCCGCGGCGCCGGCGAAGTGCTGGGCGAAAAACAAAGCGGCGAGATCCTCGAGGTCGGCTTCTCGCTCTACAACGACATGCTGGCCGGCGCGGTGGCGAGCCTGAAGGCCGGCAAGGAACCCGACATGAACCAGCCGCTCGGCGTCGTGTCGGAAATCAACCTGCACCTGCCCGCGCTGCTGCCGGTGGACTACTGCCCCGACGTCCACGAACGGCTGGTGCTGTACAAACGGCTGGCAAGCGTGCACGACGCGGAGGAACTGACCGCCTTGCAAGAGGAACTGGTCGATCGCTTCGGCCAGCTGCCCGATCCGGCGCGTGCGCTGCTCGACACCCACCGCCTGCGGATGGCCGCCAAGCCGCTCGGCATCATGAAGGTCGACGCCAGTGCGGACAGCATCCTGCTGCAGTTCATACCGCAGCCGCCGATCGATCCGGGCCGCATCATCCAGCTCATCCAGACCCGGCGCGACATCAAGCTGGCGGGCGAGAACCGCCTGCGCTGGAGTTTGTCCCCCTCAGGGGGTGCAGCGTCGCCGGCCGAGGCGCGCGCCGCCAATGTCATCAGCCTATTCAATCTATTGAAATAACCACACAGCATGAATCTGATCGTTCAGGGACCCGACATCCCCACTCCCAGCCTCAAGCAGCTTGCCAAGCTGACCGGCGCGACTGCCATCGAAGCCGTGTCGCTCACGGCATTCCGGCTGGTGGCGGCAAATGACAACCATCGCAACGAAGTGGCTGCGTTCTGCGAAGCGAATTCACTCGACTGCGGCTGGGTGCCGGCCAACCGTCGCATCGACGACTTCGGCCTGCTGGTGATGGACATGGATTCGACGCTGATCACCATCGAATGCATCGACGAAATCGCCGACATGCAAGGCCTGAAACCGCAGGTCTCGGCGATCACCGAGGCCGCCATGCGCGGCGAGATCGATTTTGCCGAGAGCCTGCGCCGCCGCGTATCGCTGCTGGCAGGACTCGACCAGTCTGCGCTGCAGCGGGTATACGACGAGCGCCTGCAGCTGTCGCCCGGCGCCGAGACCCTGCTCGCTGCGGCACGCGCGGCCGGGATCCGGACGCTGCTGGTGTCGGGTGGCTTCACCTTCTTCACCGAGCGGCTGCAGCCCCGCTTGGGGCTGGACTACACAGCAGCCAACACGCTGGAGGCGGCTGACGGCAAACTGACCGGACGCGTGCTGGGCGACATCGTGGATGCCCGGGGCAAGGCCGACTGGCTCAACCGGGTACGTGAACAACTGGGGCTGAAAAAGGAACAGGTCATCGCCATGGGCGACGGCGCCAACGACCTGAAAATGATGGCCGAAGCCGGCGTCAGCATCGCCTACCGGGCCAAGCCGGTGGTACGCGCGCAGGCCAGCTACGCCCTGAACCAGGTGGGACTGGACGGGGTGATTCCGCTGCTCGGCGAAACCGGTCGCAACGCCTAAAGAAAATTCGTGGGCTGCCGATAAACCATTGAGAGCCCAATCAGTCATAAGATCGAACAACCGCGACCAGGATCCCCCGTGAAAATCGACAAGCGCATCACCCCTCCCGCCGCCAGCAAAGTATCTTCCGCCAAGGGCAAGAGCGCGGGCAAAGCATCCGCCCCGGCTGCGGGCGGCAGCGATTCATTGACGCTCACCGAATCCAGCACCCGCATCCGTTCGCTCGAATCCCAGCTGGCTTCGGTCGACGTCACCGATGCCGGCAAGGTGGAGTCGGTCAAGGCCGCGCTGGCCAACGGCACCTTCGCGGTCGACGCCGAAGTGGTGGCCGATCGCCTGATCGACCACACCAAGGAAACCCTGCGCAAGCGTCCGCGCAAGAAGTAATCCTGCCCGAATCGACAGGCCCGCGGCTGCATTCCGCGGGCTTTTGTTTTTCAGCTGGAATAAAATTGGGCTTTGAGACTAGTTTCGGGGTTCAGCATGAGCGAAATCGTTTTATCCGTAACCGGCATGACCTGCGGCGGCTGCGTCAACAGCGTCACCAAGGTGCTGACGGCCTTGCCGGGTGTGCATAACGCAGATGTCACGCTGACGCCGGGCCAGGCGCGGGTGACCTACGATCCCGCCCGGGTTGACCGCGCTACCATGGTGCAGGCCATCGTCGATGCGGGCTTCGGCGTAGACGGCTGATCCGGCCGTCGCGTTTCCGCCATCAGATGGGGCCGCACAGGTTTTCCAGCGGTTCGGGACGGTGGATGCCGCTCCCTTGCACATAGTCCACCCCCATCTGCCGCAATAGCGCCAGGATCTGCTCCGATTCGACATACTCGGCCACGGTTTTCAAACCCATCTGGTGGCCAATGCGATGGATCGCCTCGACCATGGAGCGGTCGATGGCATTGCCGACAATATCGCGCACGAATGCGCCATCGATCTTGAGGTAATCCACTTTCAGGTTCTTCAGATAGGTGAAGGACGACAGGCCGCTGCCGAAATCGTCCAGCGCAAAACTGCACCCGAACGCGCGCATGGCATCGATGAATTCGTTGACGACGGCAAGATTGCCGATCGCCGCCGTTTCGGTGATCTCGAAGCACAGGTGTGGTCCCAGGGCCGGATTGTCTTCCAGACGCGCCAGCAACATGCGACGGAATGCCGGGTCCTTCAGTGACGCGCCCGACAAATTGACCGCAAACAGGCAATGCTGCTCGCGCTTGGCTTCCAGATAGCGCTGACACAGGCGCAGCGTCTCCTCGATCACCCAGCTGTCCAGCGCCGGCATGATGGAATAACGCTCGGCCGCCGGAATGAAGGCCATCGGCAGGATTTCGCTGCCATCGTCGTCGACCATGCGCAACAGCAACTCGACATGGCGGGCCGCTTCCACCGCGCCATCGGCGCGGCGGATCTCCTGCCATGACAGACGCAGGCGATGCTCCTCCAGCGCCCGATGAATGCGCGTCACCCACTGCATTTCGCCGCGGTGACGCACCAGGTCGGAATCGCGACTTTCGTACAGATGGATCTGGTTGCGCCCGCGGTCCTTGGCCACATAACATGCCGCATCCGCCGCCGACATCAGGCTCGCGGCAGTACCACTGTCGGAATTGATCGCCACCATGCCCACGCTCATGCCAACCGAGAAAATGCGATCGCCCCATTTGAAGCGGAAACGTTGCACCTCGGCACGGAAGGTGTCCGCCACTTCCATCGCATCCTGAATGCTGCAATTTTCCAGCAGCAGGGCGAATTCGTCGCCGCCCAGGCGGGCCAGGGTATCGCGTTCGCGCAAATTGCCTTTCAGCAGCAGCGCCAGTTGGCGCAGCAGTTCATCACCCGCGGCATGGCCGCAGGAATCGTTGATCACCTTGAATTGATCGAGATCCATGTAGCACAGTGCATGTTCCCGTCCCTGCTGCAGGGCCGACAGCAATGTGCGTTCGAGGCGCTGCTCGAATTCGCGGCGGTTGATCAGCCCGGTCAGTGCATCGTGGCTGGCCTGGTAGATCAGCCGCGCAGTGGCCCGGTCGATCTTTTCCTGCATCTGGTCCTGCATGGTCTGCAGATGGGCCGCCATGTGGTTGACGCCGCGCTGCAGCATCCCCAGTTCGGCTTGCCCACACAGGTCGACCCGTTCGTCCAGGTGGCCCTCGCCGATGCGGCTCACCGTGTGGGTCAGCGACAGGATCGGTCGGGTGATCTGGCGGCCGATGCGCCAGGCAAGATACAGGCTGACGCCCAAGCCGGCCAGCAGGATCGCCAGGCTGCGCAGGATGGACGCGCGCTGGCTGCGGATGGTGGCGCTGCGCGAAACATCCAGGCCGACCCACCCCAGCAGCCGGGTCTGGCTACCCGATTTCACCACGCGGTCGTCGGCCGGGTTGAAATCGTCCACCACCACCTCGGTACGGGTGATCGGCGCGTAATACACCAGTCGGTCCGGGTATTCGATCTGGTAGATATGGTCGGCGGGCAGCCGCCCCTTCTGCGGATTGGCCCAGGTACCCAGCCCGACCTGCGCCAGATTCTGGCCATTGTCGGCAAACACCGCCACCCCGCGAACGTCAGGTTCGATCGCCGCTTTTTCCAGCAGCGTCTGCAGCACTTCGACATTCCCCGAGGCGACGCCATATTCGGCCGCCGGTGCCAACTGGCGCGCAATAGCCAGGCCACGGGTACGCAAAGACTGGTCGAGGTCGTCGATCTTTCCCGTGATGAGCTGGAACATCAACAGCACGCCGATGATGGCCACCGGCACCATGGCCAGACCGATGACACGTCCCCGTATTCCCAGTGGCCACGCCATCAGTTCTCCCCTCCCAGACGCTTTTCCAGCTCGGCTTCGGACGGCAAAGTGAAACCGAGCGAGCGCGCCACCTGATCATTGATTGAAACGCTGAAATAGCTGGGATAGGCCGGCGGCGGCAGACGCACCGCGCCGCCCTGAATGGCGTTGCTGATCCATTCGGCGGCCTGACGGCCGATTTGCGCCGGGCTGGAGTGCAGCGACAGGAGCGCGCCCGCCCGCGTCAGCGAACGCGAATACCCCAGCACCGGATCGCGATAGCGGTAGGAGGTCAGAAAAAGGCTCTGCGCCGTGTTACGGTTGAATACCAGCGGATCCGGCAACGCCAGCAGCAAATCGGCTTCCGACAACACTGTTTCCAGCGGAGTGATCAGGCGCTCGCCCTCCGTCAGCGTGGCAGAGACCAGGCTGAGCCGCTGTGCACGCAGCGCCTCGTCCAGTTCGCTCACCAAGCCACTCTGCTCGGTACTCAACAGAACGCCTACCCGCCGCACGTCGGGTAAAGCCAGGCGGATCAGAAGCGCCTGACGCTCGAAGGGTTGATCGAGGTAAATGGCCGACTGGCTGCGACGACCGCCGGCACTCAAGCGCGAACGCCCTGTTTTGAGATACCAGGCGCGCGGCACCAGGATGGCCAGCACAGGGGGGCGCTCCGGCAGCGCGGCCAGCGCATCGGCCGCCCCCACGCCTACCGCCACGGCGAGGCGGACGTCATTCAACGAAGCGGCGGTCAGGCCTTCGACATAGATCCGGCTGGCTTCGTTGGAGCTATCGTCCAGATGCGCCCGGATGACCTGATAGACCTCCTGGTAGGGTGCCGCATCTTCGCTCAGTACCACCGCCACGCGCGCCGCAACAGCCTGCGCCGACACGACGGCCAGACAGGCGCAGGCCAGCCCCAGCCGAACGATACGCTGGAGCGCAGTTCCTCTGGCCGCCGCCCCGAAAAACGTCAAATCGCCTCCTGCCCCTCAGCCCACAAGCAGGCCCCCTTGCTTTCCTTGGCGATGGCTTCGAGCAGGCTTGCATGGGCGGCCAGTTCGTCAACGGTCGCCTGCAACAGTACGGGCTTGGGACGCGCCCGCGCGGCAGCCCGGTCGGCCTGTGCACCGCGCACCTCCAGCCCGATCGACAGGCTTTCCTGACCGCGCGTCAGCGCGAGGTACACTGCCGCCAGCAGTTCGCAGTCGAGCAGCGCGCCGTGCAGCGTACGGGCAGTATTGTCGACACCATAGCGTTTGCACAGCGCATCCAGATTGTTGCGCTGGCCGGGATGCAGGGCCTTGGCCATCGCCAGCGTGTCGGTCACGCCCTCGCACCAGGTGGCCAGCAGTGGCATCTCGAGCAGGCGCAGTTCCATGTTGAGGAAGCCAACGTCGAAGGGCGCGTTGTGGATGATCAGTTCGGCCCCCCGGATGAAGTCGACGAACTCGCGCGCGACGTCGGCAAAGCGCGGCTTGTCCTGCAGGAATTCGGGGGTGATGCCGTGTACCTGCATCGCGCCGGCGTCGATGTCGCGATCGGGGTTCACATAGCGGTGCAGATGGTTGCCGGTGAGCCGGCGGTTGACCATTTCCACCGCCGCCACTTCGATGATGCGGTGCCCCTGGTTGGGATCCAGGCCGGTGGTTTCGGTATCGAGGATGATCTGTCGCATGTCAGTGTTGTTGTGTCTGCAGCACGCCAAGATTGGCCAGTGCGTCGGCGCGCTCGTTCTCGGGATGGCCGGCGTGGCCGCGCACCCATTTCCATTCGATGCGGTGCAGCTGCGAAAGGGCATCCAGTTGCAGCCACAGGTCCTGGTTCTTCACCGGCTTGCCGTCGGCGGTGCGCCAGTTGCGCCGCTTCCAGCCGGGCATCCATTCGCTGATGCCTTTCTGCACGTATTGCGAATCGGTGTGGACCTCGACCGTGGACGGGCGCTTGAGCGATTCCAGCGCACGAATCACCGCGGTCATTTCCATGCGGTTGTTGGTGGTGTTGGCCTCGCCGCCGCTGATTTCCTTGCGGTGCCCGCCCGCCACCAGCAGGGCGCCCCAGCCGCCCACGCCGGGATTGCCCTTGCAGGCGCCATCGCTATAGATATAAATGGTGTCAGCGTTCACGACGGACCCGATACTGTTTGAGATTGACCACCTTGGCCGCGGGCGACAACAGGCGTTGCGTCACCGGCGTGGTCCACTGCGGCAGGATGATGTTCATGCCCTGCACGCGTTTCACCGCCTGCAGGAAATACACGCCGCCGCCCATGGCCCACCAGCGGTCGCCGGCCGGTTCCATGAAGCGCAGACGGCGCAGCCAGTTCTCGCGGTTGACCGGCGGACGGTAGCAGCACATGCTGCCCGCCGCTACCTCGAGTCCCAGCAGCACCATCCAGTCCTTCACCCGCGAAATGTTCAGGAAGTTGCCGTTCCACGGATAACCGCGTTCGCCGCCCTGCAGCTTGCGCACCAGCCCCCACAGGCTGCGCGGGTTGAACCCGGCCAGCACCAGCCGGCCTTCCGGGCGCAACACCCGCTCGGCCTCGCGCAGCACCTGGTGTGGGTTGGAACTGAATTCCAGCACATGCGGCAGCAGCAGCAGGTCGAGCGACTGGCTCTCGAACGGCAAAAACATGGGGTCGGCCTGCACCTGGGAAGGTGTTTCCACCGCACACGTCAAGCGCAGCGGGATACGGCTGTTGCGCAGGAAATCGATCTCCGGCAGCCCCACCTGCACCGCATTGAAGCCGAACACATCCGACACGGCGCGGTCGAAATAGCGCTGTTCGCGAAACAGCAGGTGTTGTCCGAGCGGGGTTTCAAACCATCCGGCATTCAGCTTGGATAACATAGTCCTTCCTCCTGTCTGGCAGCCCCATTATGTCGACACTCATTCCCCTGCCCGCGTTCAAAGACAACTACATCTGGGTATGGCACGACGGCCAGCATGCCGTCGCCGTCGACCCCGGCGACCCCGCGCCGCTGATCGCCTTTCTCGACGCCCATCGGCTCACCCTGACCGCCGTCCTGATCACTCACCATCACCGCGACCATACTGGCGGCAACGTCCTGCTGCGTCAACGCTACCATTGCCCCATCTACGCACCGGACAACCCGCGCATTCCTGCCGTCACCCACGTCCTGCGTGGCGGCGATTCGGTGGATATCGCCGAACCGAATCTGCATTTCAAGGTATTGGCCACCCCGGGCCACACGCTCGACCACATCAGCTATGTCGGCCCCGGCAACCTGTTTTGCGGCGATACCGTATTCGGGTGCGGCTGCGGGAAACTGTTCGAAGGCAGCCCCGCGACAATGGCCGCCAGCCTCGATGCCATTCTAGCGCTGCCCGATACTACCCGGGTCTGCTGCGCGCACGAATACACCTTGAGCAATATTGACTTTGCCAAAACCATCGATGGCGCCAATCCGGCGCTGCTCGCGCGCGAACGGTCCGACCGTGCCCTGCGCGCACAGAATCGCCCCACCCTGCCGTCGACCCTGGCGCTGGAAAAAGCCACCAATCCCTTCCTGCGCTTCCATGATCCCGATATGACGGTCTTTGCCGGCCGTTATCTGAATCGCCCGCACCCCACGCCCGCCGAGGTATTCGGCGCGATCCGGGCCGCCAAGGATGTCTGGGACGGTTGACCAACCCCCTCCTGCCCCTTAGGATGAGGAAGTTATTGAGTACGGGAGACCGTCTTTGCCCGGAATCAAATTGGCCGAAATCAAATTAAATCTGCTCAGTCTGGCTGTTCTCGCGGCACTCTCCATCCCGTCGGTGCATGCGGCAGATCCCGGCGCCGGAATCCAGACGCTGGAATGGGATGTCAACACGGACAGCGACACGTCCGCCAGCGAATCCCCAGCCGAAGCCGCCAGTACGGACGACGTCTGGCAACGCATCCGCAGCGGGTTCAAGATCGACGACGATGCGTCCAAGAACCCGCTCGTCGCCCTTCATGAAGCCTGGTACGCAGCGCGACCGGAGTATGTGCGCCGCATGATCGACCGCTCGCGCCGCTACCTGTTCCATATCGTCCAGGAAGTCGACCGCCGCGCGATGCCGATGGAAATCGCCCTGCTGCCGATGGTCGAAAGCGCGTTCAATCCCACGGCGGAATCGCCTGCCGCGGCTTCGGGCATCTGGCAGTTCATGCCGTCGACCGCGCGCCTCTATGGGCTCAAGCAGGATGCCTGGTATGACGGCCGCCGTGATTTCACCGCCGCCACCGAGGCCGCGCTCGACTACCTGGGCAAGCTCTATCTCGATTTTGGCGACTGGGAACTGGCGCTGGCTGCATACAACTGCGGCGAAGGCTGCGTCACCCGCGCAATCCAGAAAAACGTCCAGCAGGGCCTGCCTACCGATTACGCCAGCCTGCCCCTGCCCAACGAGACCCGGCATTACGTTCCCAAGCTCCTCGCCATCCGGGATCTGGTACTCAATCCCGCGCACTACGGCATCGCCATCGACGCACTGCCCAACCAGCCCTACTTCAAAGAAGTCACCGTCCATGCCAACATGGACATTCGTTCCGCCGCGCGACTGGCGGGCATGAGCCGGGATGATTTCGTTGCGCTGAACGCCGCCTTCCCACGCAAGCTCATCCGTTCCGACACGCCGGTCAACCTGCTGGTGCCGGTCGACAAGACCGACGCCTTCCAGCGCAATCTGGAAACCGGAAACTGGGACGCCTGGCAGCCCTACACCGCACAAAAGGGTGAGCGTCCCCAGACCATTGCCCAACGCTTCGGTGTCAGCCTTGCCAGTCTCGAGGAACACAACCAGTTCCATCTGAAGCGCGGCAAACTGGTGCGCGAACAGGCCATCCTGGTCCCCGTCAGGAACCGCGGCGCGGCTGTGGTGACCCGAACCGATGCCCCCCAGCCGGCGGCAGAAACCATGCCGACTCGACTCGAGGTGCAGCGCGGCGACACCCTGTTCAGCATCTCCCGCCGCTACGGCCTGACCGTCGCCGAACTCGGCGATGCCAACCCCGGCCTCAACGGACGCCTCACGGCAGGCCAGACCCTGCGTCTTCCTTCCACGACGCAAGCAGACCCGGGGACGGCGGCCATCCAGCCCGTTGCCTACACGCCCCGGCCCGCCAAACCCTCGCGCCCGGCACACTACACCGCCAGGCGAGGCGACACGCTGAGCGCCATTGCCCAGCGATTCGATATTAGCCTGGCAGAGATCAGGAAGTGGAATCCTGTTTTCAGAAAACGCAGTACGGTCCGCGCAGGCCAAACGGTCACGGTCAGGAAACCCTGAAAAAACACTAGGGCCTGTTAACGCTAATATCGCGCCTGCGACGGGTCCGCTTCGGGATGCAGTCCGCGAAGCGAGCCATTGAAATTAGCGTTAACAGGCCCGAGTCAGTCCGATTCGGGCGGTTCGCTCGACTTGTCCGACATCACCAGCGCCATCCCCGCCGCGGCCAGCACCATCCATATCACCGCTGCCCAGATGCCCAGCGCATCGGAAAGCGGCCCCATGAACAACAGGGTCAGCATCGCCACGGCCAGGATGCCGTTGCCGAGCCAGAAATTTCGACTGTGTTTAGCGGTTTTCAATTAGCACTCCGTTTCGGAAAAACTTAAACCTGTCCCGCCACCCAGTGGCAGCGTACCCAGTGCCCGCCGCCCAGATCGGTCTGCCCGGGGTAGGTTTGCCGGCACACCGCGCCGGCCTGCGGACAGCGCGGGTGGAAATGGCAGCCATTCGGTGGATTGAGCGGCGACGGCTGGTCGCCGGCCAGGCGAATGATGCTCTGCCCGATCTGCGGCTCGATGCGCGGTACCGCGCTCACCAGCGCCTGCGTATAGGGATGGCGCGGCGCGCGCAGCACCTCGGCAGCGGGGCCCTGTTCGACGATACGCCCGAGATACATCACCGCCACGTCGTGCGCCAGATATTCCACCACGGCGAGATTGTGCGTGATGAAAAGATAAGCCAAGCCCAGTTCGGCCTGCAGGTCCTTCAGCAGGTTCAGTATCTGCGCCTGCACCGACACGTCGAGCGCGCTGGTCGGCTCGTCGCAGATCACCAGCCGCGGCGACACCGCCAGCGCCCGCGCAATGGCGATGCGCTGCCGCTGGCCCCCGGAAAACGCATGCGGATAGCGGTCGCCCGCATCGTCCGGCAGCCCGACCTGACGCAGCAGCCGGGCTATCGCGTCGCGACGCGTACCCGCTGCCCCCACGCCCAGCGCGTCCATGCCTTCGAGCAGGATGTCCGCCACCCGCATACGCGGATTGAGCGAACTGAACGGGTCCTGGAATACCATCTGCGCCTGCCGCCGCAGGGTGGGCGCATTCTTCGCGGTGATGGTCTCGCCGCCCAGCAGGATGGTGCCTGCAGTCGGCTCGATCAACCGCAGCAAGGCCTTGCCCACCGTCGTCTTGCCGCAGCCCGATTCGCCCACCAGGGCCAGCGTGCGGCCGGCCTCGATCGCCAGGCTCACGTCGTCCACAGCATGCACATGGCCCACCGTGCGCTGGATGAAACCGCGCCGGATCGGGAAATGCACTTTCAGGCCCTCCACCTGCAGCAGCGGCTGCGAGACATGCTCTGCGACAAGGTGGGCGACCCGTTCACGCACGCTGGTCGCAGGCAAGCTACCTGCCAGATGACAGCGCACACGCTGGCCGTCCCTATCCTGCCAGCCGGGCGACTCCGTGCGGCAGCGCGCGATCGCGAACGGACATCGCGGGGCAAAGCGGCAGCCGCGCAATTGACCGTCGAGCCTGGGCACCTGGCCGGCAATCGTGGTCAGCCGCCCGCTGTCGCCGGGACGTGGCAGCGCCTCGAACAGCATGCGGCTGTAGGGATGCTGCGGCGCCGCGAAGAACGTGTCGCGTGCGCCCTCCTCCACCAGCTCGCCGGCATACATCACGCCCACGCGATCGGCATTCTCGGCCACCACGCCGAGATCGTGCGTGATCAGCAGCATGCCCATCCGGCGCTCGGTTCGCAGGCGTCGCAGCACGTCGAGGACCTGCGCCTGGATGGTCACGTCGAGTGCCGTCGTCGGTTCGTCGGCGATCAGCAGTTCGGGCTCGCCCGCCAGCGCCATGGCGATCATCATCCGCTGGCGCAGGCCGCCCGAGAGCTCGAACGGATAGGTATCGAGCCGCCGCGCCGCATCCGGCACGCCCACCGCATCGAGCAGCGCGCGCGCCGCATCGCGCGCCGCCTGCCCGGCAAGGCCCTGGTGCAGGGCCAGCGCCTCGTCGATCTGCCCGCCCACCTTGATGACGGGGTTCAGCGCCAGCATCGGCTCCTGGAACACCATCGCCATCTGCCCGCCGCGCACACGCCGCATCTCGCGTTCGGGCAGGCCCAGCACGTCGGTTTCGCCCAGTTGCACAGCACCCGACACGATGCGTCCGCCATCCGGCAATAACCTCATGAGGGATAACGCCGTCATCGACTTGCCGCATCCCGATTCCCCCAGCAAGGCATAGGTTTCGCCCGCCGCAACGTGGAACGACACACCATCGACCACGCGTGCGGAGCCGATTGCCGTGACGAGGTTTTCGACGCGCAGCAGGGGCTTCACCGACGTCCCTCCAGGCGCGGGTCGAATGCATCGCGCACGCCGTCGGCAAACAGGTTGGCGGCCAGCACCAGGGTGAACATGAAGGCGAACGCCGCACCGAGCTGCCACCAGACGACGGGCTCGCGCGCCAGCTCGAGGCGCGCGCCGTTGATCATGTTGCCCCAGCTGTACATGGTGGGATCGACACCGACACCGACATAGGACAGCACGGCCTCGGCGAGCACCAGGCCCGAGAAATCCAGCACGATCGCAATCAGCACGAGGTGAAACACGTTGGGGAAAATGTGGCGGCTGATGATGCGCGCGTGCGAGACGCCGAACGCACGCGCTGCTTCGACATAATCGAGCGTGCGCAGCTTGAGCGATTCGCCGCGCAGCAGGCGGGCGAGACTGGTCCAGCTGGTCACACCCATGATGAGACACAAGGCCAGCAAACGAATGTCGGCGCGTGCCGCGGCAGTATCGAACAGGTCCGGATGGGCCTCGATGGCAACCTGCACGATCAGCACGGCCGCCGCAATCAGCAACACGCCCGGGATCGAATTCAGCACGGTGTAGACATACTGGATGACGTCGTCGACCCAACCGCGGAAATACCCAGCCGCAATCCCCAGCACGATCGCGAGCGGCAGCGTGACCAGCGTGGTCAGCGTGCCGATCACCAGACCGGTGCGGATGCTCTTGAGACTGATGTACAGCACATCCTGTCCGACCTTGTCGGTACCGAAGACGTGGTAGCCCGCGGCGAGGTGGAAGGTCACCATGCCCAGCATCAGCATCAACGCCACGGTCAGGGCGATCGTTCGGCCTGGCCAGCCGAGATGGCCGGTCGCCCAGGCAGTCAGCCACGTACCGAAAACCATGTGGCGATGGCGCGTCTGCCAGGCGGCGAGCAGACCGAACAGCAGCAAACCGACCGCCAGCCCCTGCGCCAGGCCGACAAGAATGCGTCTGACGATATCGGGCTCGCGCGCATCGGCCCGCTTCAGATGCGCGCCGCCGTATTTCAGGCGCGGGTAATCCCGCACGGTCGCACCGTCCCGCTCGATGAATTCCTTGGCATACAACTGCATTGCCAACGGCGCAGAATAGGTCTTTTCCTGCCGCGTGCGCAGCGGTCCCACCAGCGCGTCGAACGCGGACAGCACCTCGACCGAATATTGCGGCTGACCGGGCGGGCTGTCGGGCAGCCGCTCGCGGTAATGCAGCGAATCGAGCAGGCCGATGACAACGAATACGGCCAGCACCAGCGCCGCGCCCATCGCCATCGGACGCCGCGCCACGGCTGCCCACGGCGCACGCAGGTGCGGGTGGCGGCGTATGAACCACACCAGCTCCAGCACCGCCGCCAGCAGCGCGAAGATGAGCCTGTCGGTCCACAGAACCACCGGCATGAAGCTCATTGCAGCCGCACCCGCGGATCCACCCACGAATAGGAAATGTCGGTAAGGATCAGCCCGACGATATAGAGGAAGGATCCCAGGAACACCATCGCGCGCACCACCGCGAAATCCTGAGCCTGGATCGCGTCGATCGTGTAGCTGCCGAGTCCGGGGATGCCGAAGAAGGATTCGGTGATGAGGCTGCCCATGAACAGCAGCGGCAGCACCACCACGGCACCGGTCAGGATCGGGATCATGCCGTTCTTCAGCACATGGCGGAACAGCACGCGCACCTCGCCCAGACCCTTGGCACGCGCGGTGCGCACGTAGTCCTTGCCGATTTCCTCGAGGAAGATGGTGCGGTACCAGCGCGCACCGCTGCCGAGTCCCGCCGCCACGCTGACCAGCACGGGCAAAAGTACGAACTTGAACCCATTGATGCCGCCCGCATAGCCCGAGATCGGCAGCAGATCCCATAATTTGGCGATGAAATATTGGCCGGCGATGATGTAGAACAGCCCGGAGACCGACATCAGAACCACGCACAACACCACTCCCCAGAGATCGAGATAGGTGGTGCGGAAGAACACCATCAGCAGCGCGAAGGTAATGTTGACCAGGAGGCCGATGACGAATACCGGCAGCGCGATCGCCAGGCTCGGCCACATGCGCGTACGGATCTCGTTGGCGATGTCGCGGCCGTCGTCGCCCTTGCCGAATTGGAACGCGAACATCGCCGCCGAGTGCCGGAAGAAAATCGTGTCGGTGAACTGCGCGCTGCCCGTCGCCTTGCTGTCCAGAAGCAGCGGCTTATCGTAGCCGTGCTCGACCTTCCAGCGCTCGATCGCATCCGGCGTCACGTGCTTGGCGCCGAGCTGCAGCCGCGCCATGTCGTCCGGCGTATTGACGACGAAGAACAGCGCAAAAGTCAGCAGGTTGACCCCGATCAGGATCGGGATGGCATACAGCAGGCGGCGCAGGATGTAGGCGAACATCAGGCCAGCTTCCTTTCATGTCTGCGCCAGGCAATCACCGCCGGCGCAATGACGACAACCAGCCCGCCGACCAGCAGTACGATCGGCCACAGTACGGGCCGGTTCCATTCCGCGCGACGGGCTGCGCGCAGATCCGGGTCGATGCGCCGGTACTTGAGCGTATTGTTGGCCATCAGGTTGGGTTTGACGTTATGCAGCCAATCGTGGGTGAGGCCAAAGGATTTGGGGTAGTAGGCGAAGATCCACGGCGCGTCGCGGCGCACGATCCCAAGCATGGCATCGATCACGTGCTGGCGTTCGGGGCCGTTGTCCATGTCCTTCATGCGCTCGAACAGACGGTTGAATTCCGGGTTGTCGTAGTTGGCCGCGTTCTCGCCGCCGCTGGCCACTTTCTTGTTCGGGCCATAAAGCAGAAAGAAGAAGTTTTCCGGGTCCGGATAGTCGGCGTTCCAGCCCCATTCGAACAACTGGGCATTGCCCTTGCGCATCTTGTCCTGGAACCGGTTGTAATCGGTGCCACGCACGACCAACTGGATGTTGAGCTTGTCGAGCTGCTTCTTCATCCAGTCGAGCCGCGACTTGGCGTCGGGGCCGCTCGCCATGGTGTCGAAATACAGGATCAGCGGCGCGCCGGTCTTGGCGTTGCGGCCATTCGGATAGCCCGCCTCGGCCAGCAGTTTCTTCGCCACGTCGATGGAGCGTCGCACGATTTTTCCGCCGCGTGCTTCGTACACATACGGATTCAGCCCCGCCACGCCGTCGACATAGCCGAACAGCCCAGGCGGAATCGGACCCTGCGCCGGAATACCGCGGCCGTTGAGAAAAATGGAAATGAATTCGTCGTAATCGAAGGCGATGGAGATCGCCTGCCGTAGCTTGCGGCGGTCCTCCCCCAGGCCGCCAACCACCGGGTCGAGCATGTTGAACCCCACATACCAGATCGACGCCGCTACGGTGGTGATGAGGTGGATGTCCTTGCCGCGCATGCTGTCGGTCAGCTGTGGAGCACCGCCTGCCGAGAACTGGATGGCCTGGTCGAAGCTGTCCGAGCTGATGCCGGAGCTGTCGTAGTAACCCTGCAGAAACTTGCTCCAGTAAGGAATGGTCTCCTTTTCCAGGCTGAACACGGCCTCATCGACGAATGGCAGCGGCTTGCCGGCATCCGCCAGCAAGCCGGCCTGACGATCTTCCGCATCGCCGTCCACGGGATAGGTTTCGCCGTGGAAGTAGGGATTCTTCTTCAGCACCATGCGGCGGTTGGGATCGTTCTCCGCCAGATAGTAGGGACCGGTGCCGACCGGCTGCCAATCGAGGGTGAGATTCCTGTCCGCCATGCCTGGCTGCGCATAGAAAGCCTCCGCCTCCCACGGAACCGGTGCAAAAAAAGGCATCGCCAGCCAGTAGATGAACTGCGGGTATTTGCCCTTGATGTGGATGCGATAGGTGTAGCGGTCCACCACTTCCGCGCCCGCAAGCGGGAAATCATTCAGGTTCAGCGCCGCATCGGGATGCGTCCTGGCCGCCTTTTCCAGCGCGTCGCCGAGTGCCTTCAGGCCCACGATGTGCTCCGACATCAGGCCAAAAATTGGTGAGCTCAACCTGGGATTGGCCAGTCGCTTGATCTCGTACACATAGTCGGCCGCGACGAGTTCGCGGGTGCCCGTCTGTGTGAAGTCGCTGATCCGCGTCTTCCCTGCCGTCGCTGCGGCATCCAGCGCATGATAAAAATAGCGGCCCGCCACATCGCGCGCAAACGCCGGATGCGGCTGGTAGCGTATCCCGGGACGGATGCGGATTTCGTACACGCTCTCGGCGATGGCTGAAGACGGCGCATCGTCGGCAAGCGGCTTGCCTGCAGCGTCGACATACCGCGGCTTGGGCACGGCCTCGGCCGTCAGCGGGATCAGCGTGTAGGGACGCTTGAGAAAGTGGTATTGCAGCGGCGGCTCGTAGATCTGCCCGGTGAACTCGGCTTCGTTCGAGCTGTAGGAGCGCGCCGGGTCGAGATGCTTGGGGCGTTCGGAAAAGGCGCTGTACAACACATTGGCGCGCGCCTCGCTGTCGGGATAGGGATTGTTCCAGTTGTCGGAGCAGCCCGCCAGCAGGCTCAGGCCAATTCCCAGCAGCCCCATCCTCAATAAAATCGACCCGATGCGCACCATGCCGCAAGTGTACCCAAGCGCGTCGTCAGCGTCAGCCGTTATAATCCACGGCTACTCAACTCTTTCTTCGAGACCATCATGGGCTTTCTTGCAGGAAAACGCTTGCTGATCACCGGCGTGATATCCAACCGTTCCATCGCCTATGGCATTGCTGCGGCATGCAAGCGTGAAGGCGCCGAGCTGGCCTTCACCTACCAGGGTGAGCGCATCAAGGACCGC
This sequence comes from Hydrogenophilales bacterium, assembly GCA_016195805.1. Lineage (GTDB taxonomy): Bacteria > Pseudomonadota > Gammaproteobacteria > Burkholderiales > Thiobacillaceae > Thiobacillus. The sequence goes on along the minus strand of JACPYT010000002.1, from coordinate 79,399 downwards.
GTCACCGAATTCGCCGGCGAGTTCGGCTCCAGCCTGGTGTTTCCGTGCGACGTCGGCAGCGACGAGCAGATCGATGCGCTGTTCGCCGAGCTCGGCAAGCACTGGGACGGTTTCGATGGCCTGGTGCATTCGATCGCATTCGCGCCGAAGGAGGCGCTTTCCGGCGACTACCTCACGGCAGTCACCCGCGAAAACTTCCGCATCGCCCACGACATCAGTTCCTACAGCTTTGCCGCCCTGGCCAAGGCCGCGCTGCCGATGATGCAAGGTCGCAAGGCGGCGCTGCTGACCCTGTCCTACCTCGGCGCGATCCGCTCCGCCCCCAACTACAACGTGATGGGCCTAGCCAAGGCCAGCCTCGAATCGAACGTGTACTACATGGCGCAAAGCCTCGGCCCCAAGGGCATCCGCGTCAACGCAGTGTCGGCCGGCCCGATCAAGACTTTGGCCGCCAGCGGCATCGCCAATTTCGGCGAAAAGCTCGACCTCGTCGCCAAGAATGCGCCGCTGCGCCGCAACGTCACTATCGATGAAGTCGGTAATGCCGCCGCTTTCCTGCTCTCCGACCTGGCATCCGGCATCACCGGAGAAATCACCTACGTCGACGCAGGCTTCAACACCACCGCCGGCGGGTCTGACTGATCCGATCGGTACAGCATAAAAAACGCGCCGTAAGGCGCGTTTTTTATGGGGCAGCCAAACGGGTGGGGTTATCTGCCGTCGACCGCATTGGGCTTGATGGTCACTTTCTCGCCCGCCATGATCAATGCAAGCATCGCCTTCATATCCGCACGCTGCTGTGCCTGGGTCACGCCGGAGGCAATCGACCCCAGCAGCATGGCATCCGGCGCGGACGTCTCGACCACACGGCTCACCCGCACGATTCGATACGAGCCGTCTGGACGCGCAAAACCGGTATAGGCCGGCAGCTTGTCGGTCTTCACCCGGAAGACCGCCTTGATGCCCGCCGCATCCAGTTCGGCAAACGGCTGACGTCCCACCACCTTGAACGCCGACCAGTTCAGGCCCGCTTCGTCGCCCTTTGCCAGCGCCTGGATGGTGGCTTCGCCCTTTTGTGCCAACAGTTTTGCGGTCTGTTCAGCGTGCAGCCTGGCCTCGATTGCCGCCGACACTTCGGCCAGCGGACGCAGCCGCGCCGGGCGATGATCGATCACCCGTGCCGCCACCAGCACGCCAGGCTGCACCTCGATGGCGTCGGTGTTCTGCTTCGACTTGATCGAATCAGGACTGAACAGCGCTGCCGACAGGGTGGCGTTGTTGAACGGCGCCGGCGCCGTCTTGGCGCTCATCCAGTCGCTTTGCTTGACACTGAGCTTGGCCGCAGCAGCGGCAGGCTGCAGGGAATTCGCGTTTTCGTACACGAGGTTGCTGAAGCTGTCGGCCAGATCCGCAAAGGCTTTCTGTGCCTGCTGTTTGCGCACGTCTTCAATGACTTCCGCACGCACCTCGTTCAGCGGCGCAACTTTGGCCGGCTGGATGCCATCCAGCCGGATGATGTGATAACCGAAATCGCTTTCCACCGGCCCACGGATTTCGTGGGGTTTCATGCTGAACACGGCATCGTCGAACGGCTTGACCATCATACCGCGCGCAAAACTCCCCAGGCTGCCACCCTGTGCGGCTGAACCCGGATCCTGCGATTGGGCCCGCGCCAGTTCGGCAAAACGTTCCGGCGATTTCTGCAGGATCTGAACCAACTCGGTCGCCTTGGCCTTGGCCTTGGCACGGGTCGCGGCATCGGCATTTTTATCCACCGCTATGAGGATGTGGCTCGCACTGCGCTGCTCGGGACGTCCGAATTGCGCCGTATTGGCCGCATAGTAGTCCGCGACCGCCTGGTCGCTCACCGCAATGCCGGCAGCCACGCTCGCCTTGTCGAGCACCAGATACTCAACGCGGATTTGTTCGGGTTCGGTGAACTCGGCCTTGTGAGCCGCATAATCGCGCTCCACATCGGCTTGCGTCACCTTCACCTGCGACGCAACCGTGGAGGCAGACAGATCGGCCCAGGCGATTTCACGCTGCTGCGAGACCAGGCGGGCAAGCTGCGTCAGCGACGTATTCGACGGGAAAGCAGCGAGCGTCACCGGGCTGGTCACGACATCCAGCATGAAGCCCTGGCGCAGCTCGTTTTCAAACTGGGCAGGCGTGCGGCCATTCTGGTGCAGTACCGCTTCATAACGCTGCTGGGAAAATTTGCCGTCCTGCTGGAAGGCGGGAATCTGCGCAAGAACGGATGCAAGGTACGCGTCGGGCGCCAGGAATTTGTTTTTCTGCGCATCCTGCAGCAGTGCCTTGCGCTCAATCAGACTATCGAGCACCTGTTTACGGAAATCGGCGGTTTCGGCGACAGCCGGATCGAACGCGGGGCCCATCGCCTCGCGCATGCGATCGGTCTGCGTCTGGATTTCCCGCGCCAGCTCTTCGCGCGAAATCCCCACATCGCCGACCTGGGCGACCATGGCGCCACTTTTGTCGCCCTTCATGTAGGAATCAATGCCAAACAGGGCGAATGTCAGCGCGATCAAACCCAGTATGACTTTGGCCAGCCAGCCCTGCGCATGCTTACGGATTGCTTCGAGCACAGTCTCTACTCCGGAAAAAACGTCAGCGCGAATTTTCGCGCACTTTGCGCCTCGCGTCTCACCCCGCTGCGATTAAATAATGTGGCGGAGAAAAGCATGAATGCGAAAAGTTGAAATGAAAAAAGGCGAACTCGCGTTCGCCTTTTCTGATGTTGGCGGAGTGGACGGGACTCGAACCCGCGACCCCCGGCGTGACAGGCCGGTATTCTAACCAACTGAACTACCACTCCCAAGTACCACAAACTACAAAACTGTACTGCTTAAACTCGACCGCTTATTTTGACCCTGCTGGTGGGTGCTGAGGGGTTCGAACCCCCGACATTCGCCTTGTAAGGGCGACGCTCTACCAGCTGAGCTAAGCACCCGACAAAGACCAAAATTTTACAACATTTTTCTCGATCCTGCCAAGTACAAAGCAGACTTTATTATTAATTGATGGCGTCTTTCAGACCTTTGCCGGCACGGAACTTCGGCACCTTGGCGGCCTTGATCTTGATGGTTGCGCCGGTGCGCGGATTACGGCCGGTACGGGCGGCGCGCTTGCCGACATAGAAGCTGCCGAAACCCACCAGCGTCACCATGTCGCCCTTCTTCAGCGCTTTCTTGACTGCCTCGACCGTTGCATCCAGCGCGCGACCGGCAGCAGCTTTGGAAATGTCTGCCGAGTCGGCGATGGCATCAATCAATTCGGATTTGTTCACGTGTTGTCCCCTTCACTCAAGTGGCACAGGAAAACCCTGTGGGCGCTTTTATAGCAACCCGCAAAACCTTGTGTCAAGCGGTTTCCCGGGGGGCTGACAAAAAAATCCCGCGACTGGCGCGGGATTCGGACGGGTGGGTAGAAAATACCTAGTGTTTGAGCGCCGCCGCGGCGGGTCCGCCTTCTTCTGGCACAGCGATTGCCGGTGTCTCCGCTTCTGGTTCGTCATGCAAAGGCTCGGGCGCATGTTCCAGTGCCAATTCAAGAACTTGGTCGATCCATTTGACTGGATGGATATCGAGCTTGTTCTTGATGTTGTCCGGAATCTCAGTCAGATCCTTGACGTTTTCCTGCGGGATGAGCACCGTTTTGATTCCGCCACGATGCGCGGCCAGCAATTTTTCCTTCAGGCCACCGATCGGCAGGACTTCACCGCGCAACGTAATTTCTCCGGTCATCGCGACGTCGGCGCGCACCGGAATCCCGGTGAGGATCGACACCATCGAGGTGCAGATTGCAATACCTGCAGACGGCCCATCCTTCGGCGTCGCACCTTCCGGCAGGTGGATATGGATGTCGCGCTTCTGGTAGAAGTCTTCCTGGATTCCCAGCTTGCGTGAACGCGAGCGCACCACCGACAGTGCAGCCTGAATCGATTCCTGCATGACCTCGCCAAGCTTGCCGGTAGTGGTCATCTTGCCGCGTCCGGGCAGCGAAACGGCTTCAATGGTGAGTAATTCGCCGCCAACCTCGGTCCAGGCCAAACCGGTGACCTGCCCCACCTGGTTGTTCTGCTCCGCGACGCCAAAGCTGAAACGCCGCACGCCGAGATACTTCTCCAGATTGCGCGAAGTAACCGTGAGCTTGCTGCTCTGTTTTTTCATCAGCAAGGCCTTGACGGCTTTGCGACAGATCTTGGAAACCTCGCGCTCCAGGCTGCGCACCCCGGCCTCGCGCGTGTAGTAACGCACGATGTCGCGGATGGCCGATTCGGCAATGGCGAGTTCGCCCTCCTTGATGCCGTTGACCTTCAACTGCTTGGGCACCAGATAACGCTCGGCGATGTTGATCTTCTCGTCCTCGGTGTAGCCCGACAGACGGATCACCTCCATCCGGTCAAGCAAGGGCGCAGGCAGGTTGAGCGAGTTGGCCGTGGCGACGAACATCACGTCGGACAGATCGTACTCGACCTCGATGTAATGATCCTGGAAGGTGTGGTTCTGCTCGGGATCGAGCACTTCCAGCAGTGCCGAGGACGGATCGCCGCGGAAGTCCTGCCCCATCTTGTCGACCTCGTCGAGCAGGAACAGCGGGTTCTTCACCCCGATCTTGGTCAGGCTTTGCAGGATCTTGCCCGGCATCGAACCGATGTAGGTGCGACGGTGGCCGCGAATCTCGGATTCGTCACGCACGCCGCCCAGCGCCATGCGCACGAACTTGCGGTTGGTCGCGCGCGCGATCGACTGGCCAAGCGAGGTCTTGCCGACGCCGGGTGGCCCGACCAGGCAAAGAATCGGCGCCTTCACCTTGTCGACACGCTGCTGCACCGCAAGGTATTCGAGGATGCGTTCCTTGACCTTGTCGAGGCCGTAGTGGTCCTGGTCGAGGACCTTCTCGGCCTTCGCCAGATCCTTGCTGATCTTGGTTTTCTTCTTCCACGGCAGACCGACCATGGCTTCGATGTAGCTGCGGATCACCGTGGCTTCGGCCGACATCGGCGACATCATGCGCAGCTTTTTCAGCTCGCCCATCGCCTTGGCTTCGGCCTCCTTGGACATGCTGGCCTGCTTGACGCGCTTTTCCAGTTCTTCCAGTTCAGCGCCTTCCTCGATGTCGCCGAGTTCCTTCTGGATCGCCTTGACCTGTTCGTTCAGGTAGTACTCGCGCTGGCTCTTCTCCATCTGCCGCTTGACGCGGCCGCGGATGCGCTTTTCCACCTGCAGGATGTCGAGTTCGCCTTCCAGCAGGCCGAGCAGATGCTCCAGACGCTTGTTGACGCCGATCATCTCCAGCACTTCCTGCTTCTGTTCCAGTTTCAGCGGCAGATGCGCAACGATGGTGTCGGCCAGGCGGCCGCCTTCGTCGATGCCCGACAGCGAGGTCAGGATTTCCGGCGGGATCTTCTTGTTCAGTTTGACGTACTGGTCGAACTGCGTCAGCAGGGCGCGACGCATGGCTTCCACTTCCACCAGTTCCTCGCCCTCGGCAGGGAGGATTTCGGCGCGTGCGGCCAGATGGGTGCCGACATCGATCACGTCCAGCACACGGGCGCGCTGATTGCCCTCGACCAGCACCTTGACCGTGCCGTCGGGCAGTTTCAGCATCTGCAGAACCGTGGCAACGCTGCCGGTGTCGTAGAGGTCTTCCGGCGTGGGATCGTCCTGTGCGGCGGTCTTTTGCGCGACCAGCAGAATGCTCTTGCCGGACTCCATCGAGGTTTCCAGTGCCTTGATCGACTTGGGCCGGCCGACGAACAGCGGGATGACCATGTGGGGGAACACCACCACATCGCGAAGCGGCAACAGCGGCAGGTCGATCTGTTCCTTGGATATGTTGTCGCTCATCATGATTTCCTGGTAAGGGTTGAGGAAAGGATGCGCGGCATGTCAACCACGCTCATCCACAATTGGGGGGCATAGTTTGGAATTCAAGATGGCTGACAGGTTCCCCATCAGCCATCCCGTGTCAGGCGCCGGCAGCCAGCGGCTGTTCGTCCTGCTCGGAATAGATCAGCAGGGGCTGGCCTTCGCCATTGATCAGGCTGTTGTCCACCACCACTTTGCTGACCCCTTTGAGCGAAGGCAGGTCGTACATGGTGTCGAGCAGGGCGTGTTCGATGATCGAGCGCAGGCCGCGCGCGCCGGTGCGGCGTGCCAGGGCACGCTTGGCGATGGCGTTCAAGGCATCTTCGCGGAATTCGAGCTCGACGCCCTCCATCTTGAAGAGCTTGGCGAACTGCTTGGTCAGTGCATTCTTCGGCTCGGTGAGAATCTGTACCAGGGCCACCTCGTCGAGTTCATCGAGCGTCGCCACTACCGGCAAACGCCCGACAAATTCCGGGATCAGGCCATATTTGATGAGATCTTCGGGTTCAACCTGATGCAACAACTCGGCATCACGCTTGGTCTCGTCGACGTTCTTGACCTGCGCGCCGAAGCCGATGCCACCCTTTTCGGTACGGCCGCGGATGACCTTTTCCAGCCCGCTGAATGCGCCGCCGCAGATGAACAGGATATTGCTGGTATCGACCTGCACGAATTCCTGATTCGGGTGCTTGCGCCCGCCCTGCGGCGGTACCGAAGCGGTGGTGCCTTCGATCAGTTTCAGCAGCGCCTGCTGCACGCCTTCGCCTGAAACGTCGCGGGTGATAGAAGGGTTGTCGGCCTTGCGCGATATCTTGTCGATTTCATCAATGTAAACAATGCCCTGCTTGGCCTTGTCGACGTCGTAGTCGCACTTCTGCAAGAGCTTCTGGATGATGTTCTCGACATCCTCGCCGACATAGCCGGCTTCGGTCAGCGTGGTGGCGTCGGCAATCACGAAGGGGACGTTGAGCAAGCGCGCCAGTGTTTGCGCCAGCAGGGTCTTGCCCGAGCCAGTCGGTCCGATCAGCAGGATATTGCTCTTGGCCAGTTCGACTTCGCCGCTTCCGGAATTGCTGCGCAGACGTTTGTAATGGTTGTAGACCGCCACCGCCAGCGCTTTCTTGGCCTGGCTCTGGCCGATCACGTACTGATCGAGAATGCCGCTGATTTCGTGCGGAGTCGGCAAATCAGAGCCCGCGCCCTTCTGGTTGTCCGCCTGCTGGATTTCCTCGCGGATGATGTCGTTGCACAGTTCGACGCATTCATCGCAGATGAACACCGACGGCCCAGCAATCAGCTTGCGCACCTCGTGCTGGCTCTTGCCGCAGAAGGAGCAGTAAAGAAGTTTGTCGCCCGAGCCTTTGTCTGCCATGCCAGTTCCTTGCTTAATTGCCTGATGCTTCGATGCGGCTGGTCAGCACCTTGTCGACCAGACCGTAGTTCACCGATTCGTCCGCGCTCATGAAGTTGTCGCGATCGGTGTCGCGATCAATCTCATCCAGCGTCTTCCCGGTGTGCTTCGCCAGCATGTCGTTGAGACGCGCTTTCAGATACAGGATCTCCTTGGCGTGGATTTCGATATCCGACGCCTGCCCCTGAAAACCGCCCAGCGGCTGGTGGATCATCACGCGCGAGTTCGGGAGACAGTAGCGCTTGCCCTTGGCGCCCGCGGTCAGCAGGAACGCACCCATGCTGGCCGCCTGGCCGATACAGAGCGTGGACACGTCCGGCTTGATGAACTGCATGGTGTCGTAGATCGCCAGGCCGGCCGAGACCGAGCCGCCGGGCGAGTTGATATAGAAATAGATGTCCTTGTCGGGATTTTCCGACTCGAGGAACAGCATCTGCGCAACCACGAGGTTGGCAGTCGCGTCGTTCACCGGGCCCACCAGGAAAATGACCCGCTCCTTGAGCAGGCGCGAGTAAATGTCGTAGGCACGCTCGCCACGGCCGCTTTGCTCGACGACCATGGGCACCAGCCCCAGACCCTGCGGTTCGAAGGGCTGTGAATTGGAAACACCGCGTTCAAAATCAATGCGCATCAGGCACGTCCCATCAATTCTTCAAAAGAGGTTGTCACGTCTTCCACTTGGGCCTGACCTGCAACCCATGCTACCACATTCTCTTCCAGCGCCAGGGACTCGATCTCCTGCATCCGTTCCGGGCTCTGGTAGTACCACTGCACCACCTGTTCCGGCTCCTCATAGCTCTGAGCCTGCTCCTGGATCAGACTGCGAATCTGCTCGGGCTGGGCCACCAGCTTGTGCGCCTGCACGATCTCGGCCAGGATCAGGCCCAGGCGAACCCGGCGCTCGGCCTGTCCTGTAAACATATCGGCAGACAGCTTCATGGTCTGAACCCCACGCGACTGCATATCCGCTTCGGTCATTTTCATCAGACGCTCGGTTTCCATCGCCACCAGGCTCTGCGGCAGACCCAGCGTGCTTTTCTGCAGCAGCAGTTCCATTGTCTGCTCTTTCAGCTTCGCCTGTACGCGACGTTTCGCTTCACGCTCCAGATTGGACCTCACCTCGGCCTTGAGTTTCTCGACGTCGCCGTCTTCGACCCCCAGCGCCCTGGCAAATTCCGTATCGACCGGCGGCAGCACCGGGGCCTGCACGTCCTTGACCTGCACCTCGAAGTGCGCCGCCTTGCCGGCAAGCTCCCTGGCAGCATAGTCGGCCGGGAAAGTCAGGTCGAAGCCCTTGCTGTCGCCCGCCTTGAGCCCGGTCAGGCTCTGTTCGAAATCCTTCAGCAGCCGGCCTTCGCCGATCACCGCGGCAAAGTCTTCGCCCTTGCCGCCCTCGAATGCTGCGCCGTCGACCGTGCCCTGATAATCGAACTTGACCAGATCGCCTTCGATGGCGGCCCGATCGGTGGATTCGAACGTACGGCGCTGCTTCTGCAGGACTTCCAGCGTCTTGAGCACATCGGCATCGTTCAGGCTCACGACGGGACGGCTGATTTTGCCGCCGCTGAGGTCGTCGATCTTCACTTCAGGATAGACCTCAAAACTGGCACTGAAGGTCATTTCCGCTGCCGCGTCTCCCTGCCCCGCTTTGGGCTCAAAGCGCGGGTAACCCGCGATCTTCAACTGATGTGCCTGCACAGCCTCGCCGAAACGCATCTGCAGGGTTTCACCCAGTACTTCCTGGCGCACGCCCGGGCCATGCTGACGGGCCACGGCGGAGAGCGGTGCCTTGCCCGGACGGAAACCGTCCATCTTGACGTTGCGTGCCAGGCGCTTGAGGCGACTTTGCACTTCGGTTTCCAATTGCCCCATGGGCACGCTGATGTCCAGGCGCCGGACCAGTCCTTCGAGAACTTCAAGATTTGCTTGCATCAAAATACTTCCTGGCTGAATTGAAGATGGGTGTAAAACCGATGGTGCGAAAGGGGGGACTCGAACCCCCACGCCTTGCGGCGCTGGAACCTAAATCCAGTGCGTCTACCAATTCCGCCACTCTCGCGGCTTGGCCGCAAAACTATCAACCGATAAGTGTAATATAATCAAAGCGATGCTGTCACCCAAGCCCGCCCGGCATCCCGCCTAAGTCATTATTCCCATTCCGTTTTTTATTGCCGGTGCCGGTCGATCATTACGAAAACTTCCCTGTTGCATCCTGGCTGCTCCCCAAACGGCTACGCCGACCGGTGGAAGCCATTTACCGGTTTGCACGCAGCGCGGACGATATCGCCGACGAGGGCGACGCGCCGCCGGCCGAACGACTCGCCCAACTGGCGGCCTATCATGCCGAACTCGACCGCATCGAGCGCGGCGAGACGCCGACCGACCCGGTGTTCGGCCCGCTGGCTGAGGTGATCCGGACTCATGCCATCCCGCTCGCTCCGTTTCGCGACCTGCTGTCCGCCTTTGCCCAGGACGTGGAAAAAAAGCGCTACGCCAGCTTCGGCGAGGTCATGGACTACTGCCGCCGCTCGGCCAACCCGGTGGGACGTCTGATGCTGCATCTGTACGGCGACCATGACCCACGCCATCTGGCCTATTCCGACGCCATCTGCAGCAGCCTGCAGTTGATCAACTTCCTGCAGGATATCGCCGTGGATTACCGGAAGGATCGCATCTACCTGCCGCAGGACGAACTGACCGCGTACCACGTCAGCGAAACGCAGATCGCCCAAGGCAACACGCACGGCCTGTGGCACATGATGATGCATGAGCAGATCGAGCGTACCCGCAAATTGTTGCAAGCCGGCGCGCCGCTTGGCCGGACGCTCAAGGGCCGCATCGGACTGGAGCTGCGTGTGACCATCCGCGGCGGCGAGGCCATCCTGCGCAAACTGCACGCCGATCCCGGCTGCGTGTTTCACAACCGTCCGGTGCTGACAAAAAAGGACTGGATTTTCATGCTCGCACGCAGCCTTCGCTGAACATGGACGCCCACCAGTACTGCCAGGAACGCGCCGCCGCCAGCGGTTCCAGCTTCTATTACAGCTTCGTCTTCCTGCCTCCGGAGAGGCGGCGTGCAATCACCGCATTCTATGCCCTGTGCCGCGAGCTCGACGATGTGGTGGACGAATGCCATGAGCGTCAGGTGGCCGAAGCCAAGCTCGACTGGTGGCGTGCCGAGATCGGCCGCTTCGCCAGTGGCGTGCCCGAGCACCCCGCAACCCGTGCGCTCGTCGACACCCCGCAAGGCCGTTCCATCCCGCCCGCGCTGCTGCTGGAAATCATCGACGGCATGGCAATGGACCTCGACCATGTGCGCTACCCCGATTTCAAGTCGCTCAATCTCTATTGCTACCGCGTCGCCGGCGTAGTCGGCGAGATCGCAGCGGCGATCTTCGACGGCGCACGCAGCGAACACGACCGCGACATCCGCCGCTACGCGCACGAACTGGGGCTGGCGTTCCAGCTCACCAACATCATCCGCGACGTCGGCGAAGACGGGCGGCGCGGACGCATCTATCTGCCGCAGGACGAACTGGCACGTTTCGGCGTGAGTGAAGCCGACCTGCTGAACGGCCGGAACACGCCTGCATTCCAGACACTGATGCAGTTCCAGTACGCGCGCGCCATCGCGCACTACCAAAGCGCGCTGGCCGCCCTGCCTGCCAGCGCGCGTCGCGCGCAACGTCCCGGGCTGGTGATGGCAGCGATCTACCGCACCCTGCTCGACGAAATCCGGCGCGCTGAATTCCCCGTGCTGCGCGCACGCGTCTCGCTCACGCCATTGCGCAAGCTATGGCTCGCCAGCAAGACCTGGCTGTTTCCGTGATGACTATCTTGAATAAACACCGTGTCGCCATCGTCGGCGGCGGCTGGGCCGGTTGCGCCGCCGCCCTGACGCTGGCCGAGGCCGGCGTGGCGGTCACCCTATTCGAAGCCAGCCGCACCCTCGGCGGCCGCGCGCGCGCGGTCGAACTCGAAGGCCAGCCGCTCGACAACGGCCAGCACATCCTGCTCGGCGCCTACGAACAGACGCTGCAGTTGATCGAACGCCTGCATCCGGCCACTGAGCAGAACGGTTTGTGGCGTCTGCCGCTCACCCTCGAGCAGCCGCCGGATTTCAGCCTTGCCTGTCCGCGTCTGCCGGCACCGCTGCACCTGCTGGCAGGCTTGCTCGGCGCCCGGGGGCTGAACTGGCGCGAAAAGCTGGCCGCGGCACGCTGGGCCCAGGCGTTACTGGGCAACAGGGAAACGCCAGATCAACAGACGGTCAGCCAGCTCACCCGCAGCCAGCCGGAAAAACTGCGCACCATGCTGTGGCATCCGCTGTGCGTGTCCGCCCTCAACACGCCACCCGAGACTGCCAGCGCACGGATCTTCCGCAATGTGATCCGCGCCGCATTCGGCGGGCACACCCGGCACAGCGACCTGGTGCTGCCGCGCCGCGACCTGACTGCGCTGTTGCCCGCACCGGCCGCCGCGCGAGTGATCGAACTCGGTGGCGAAGTCCGCCTGGCCAGCCGCGTGACCACCCTCGATGCAACCCTGGATGCCGTCACGCTGGGCACGCATGAGGACACGACTGCCTACAGCCACGTCATCCTCGCCGTGGCGCCGCAGCACCTGCCCGCCCTGGCGACGCAGGTGTCCGCGCTCGAACCGGTCGGCCGTGCCGTGGCAGGCTACCAATATCAACCCATTGCCACCGCGTACGTGCAATACGATCCTGCTTTTCGATTGCCCAGGCCGCTGTTCGCCCTGGCGGACGGCCCGGCGCAGTTCGTGTTCGACCGTGGCCAGAGCCATGGCCAGGCGGGCTTGCTGGCGCTTGTGGCCAGCGCCGCAACGGATCTGTCCACGGACTGGCCGGAGCAGGCCGAAGCGCAGCTGCGACGGGTCATCGATCCCGGCCCCGCTCATTGGCGCAAGCGCATCGTCGAAAAGCAGGCCACCTATCGTTGCGTGCCCGACATGGCACGCCCTCCTGTCCACACTCCGCACCCGCGCATTTTCCTGGCGGGTGATTACACTGCCGGGCCGTATCCCGCCACGCTCGAAAGCGCAACGCGGAGCGGAGTACAATCGGCCGGCGCCTTACTTGAACAGCTATGAAAGACTATCTCCCTCGCCCTGACCTGCTCGCAGGCCGTGTCATCCTCGTCACCGGCGCCAGCTCCGGCCTCGGTCGCGCCGCCAGCCTCGCGTTTGCGCGCCACGGCGCCACGGTCGCCCTGCTCGCCCGGAACGAAGCCAAGCTCGAAGCGGTGTACGACGAAATCGTCGCCGTCGGCGGCCCCGAACCCGCCATGTTTCCGTATGACCTTGCGGTTGCCGACGATCGCAGCCTGGACACCCTGGCCGGCACCCTCACCCATCATCTGCAACGGCTCGACGGCTTGCTGCACAGCGCGCACCAGTTCTACAACCTCACCCCGCTGACCCTGCAAACGCTGGAGCAGTGGCAGACCCTGATGCGGGTCAATCTGATCGCCCCCTTCGCGCTCACCCGTGCCTGCCTGCCGCTGCTCCAGCAGGCGCCGGATGCATCGGTCATCTTCACCGGCGAAACCCATGGCCATCAGCCCCGTGCCTACTGGGGCGGCTATGCCGTGGCGAAAGCGGGCCTCGAAACGCTCACCCGCATCTGGGCCGACGAACTCAGCTCAGACGAAAACCTGCGCATCAACACCCTGATCCCAGGTCAAGTGGCGACCACCTTGCGAGGGCGCACCCATCCCGGACTGGCGCCCGAAACCCTGCCCAGCGTCGACGACCTGATGCCCTGGTATCTATATCTGATGGGTGCGGACAGCCGCACGGTGCGCGGCCAGATCGTGGAATGCCAGACCTGACGTTCCTGCCGCAATGAAAATCGGCCGTTACGAAATTCTCGACGAAATCGGCCAGGGCGCGATGGGCACCGTCTACCGGGCGCGCGATCCGCTGATCGAGCGGACGGTGGCCATCAAGACCGTGCCCATCGAACAGCTGCGGCAGGAAGGCGCCGATGCGGAAGCGCGTTTCCTGCGCGAAGCACAGAGCGCCGGTCGTCTGTCGCATCCCAATATCGTGACCATCTACGACGTAGGCGAAGCCGACGGGCTCGCCTATATCGCCATGGAATACCTGCCCGGCAGGACGCTGCGCGATCTCATGAACACGGGGCCGATGCCGCTGGATCTGGCGCTCGACACCGCGATGCAGATGGCCGAAGCGCTGGCGTTCGCCCACGAGCACGGCGTCATCCACCGCGACATCAAACCCGCCAACGTGGTCGTGACCGGCCAGCGCGGTCACATCAAGCTGACCGATTTCGGCATCGCCCATCTCGTCAACAGCGACCACACCCAGGCCGGGCAAATGCTCGGTTCGCCGCGCTACATGTCGCCGGAACAGGCGATGGGCCGTGAAATCGATGGGCGTTCCGATATTTTTTCGCTGGGCGCAGTCCTGTACGAAATGCTGACCGGACGCTACGCCTTCGACGGGGACAGTCTGCCCGCGATCGTGTACCGCGTCATCAACGAAGTACCGGTTGCTGCGTCGACCCTGCGTCCCCAACTCCCGGCCGGCGTGGCCAGTTTGCTGGCACACATACTGAGCAAGAAACCGGAAGCCCGACCAGATGCCCGTACCCTGGTCAATGCCTTCCATGGACTGGCGCAGGTGCCTTCTCCTCCATCGGCAGCCCTGCCTCCCTACCGCGTGCCGCGCCCGCTACGGGTGCTCGCATTTGCCACGCCTCTTGGCGTGCTGCTGCTGATCGGGATAGGCATCATCGTCATCGAGCACTTTCTCGATGCCTCACAACAAGTGGCTATGGTCGCCCAGCAGCCCCTCCTCGCACCTGCCCCGCAAAATAATGCCGCTTCGCAGCAAACTGCGGAGACGGCGTCAGGCAGGCCTTCCTCGACTGCGTCAATCGAAGCCGATCATCCCAAACGCGCGTCCGCTATCGAGTCGGACGCCTACCTCGCAGGCCTCGACAAAAAGCGGGTTGAGTTGCGCATCAGGCGCACCGAGTTATTGCTGAAATACACTAGGCAACACCCCGACGTCGTGGAAGTGGATCGGCAACTCGAACTGCTGCGAATCGAGCGCAGCCGATACCTGCGGCAAAAGCAGAAAAAAAACTAGCCTGATTACCAGCTGGTCTCGCGTTCGGCCGTCGCCGACACTTTATGGATGCTGAGGTCGGCGCCGTTGAATTCGGATTCGGGGTCCAGTCGCAGGCCCACGACCTGCTTCAGGATGCCATACACCACCAGGCTGCCGAGTGCCGCGACAGTTATGCCGCCCAGCGTACCGATCAACTGCGCCATCAGGCTGACACCGCCCACCCCGCCCAGCGCCTTGGCGCCGAAAATGCCGGCGGCAATCCCGCCCCACGCGCCGCACAATCCATGCAAGGGCCATACACCGAGCACGTCATCGATCTTCCATTTGTTCTGCGTCACCATGAACATCCACACGAACAGCGCGCCGGCAATTGCACCGGTGGCAAGGGCACCGAGCGGATGCATCAGGTCCGAACCGGCACACACTGCCACCAGACCTGCCAGCGGGCCGTTGTGGATGAAGCCCGGGTCGTTGCGGCCGACCACCAGTGCAGCCAGCGTGCCGCCCACCATCGCCATCAGCGAATTCACCGCCACCAGACCCGACACCGCCTCGATCAGTTGAGCCGACATCACGTTGAAGCCGAACCATCCCACCGTCAGTATCCACGCGCCGAGCGCCAGGAAAGGAATGTTTGACGGCGGATGCGCCGAGATCATGCCGTCCTTGGTATAACGCCCACGTCGCGCACCCAGCAGCAGCACAGCAGGCAACGCGATCCAACCACCCACGGCATGCACCACCACCGACCCGGCGAAGTCGTGGAACTTGGCGCCGACGCTGGCCGCAAGCCAGTCCTGGATACCATAGTTGCCGTTCCAAACGATGCCTTCATAAAACGGATAGACCACTCCGACCAGCGCGAAGGTGGCAGCCAATTGCGGACTGAAGCGCGCACGTTCGGCGATGCCACCCGACACGATGGCCGGAATGGCTGCCGCAAACGTCAGCAGGAAAAAGAATCTGACCAGCTGGTAGCCGTTTTGGGCCGACAACACTTCGGCACTGGAAAAAAAGCTGATTCCGTAGGCGATGCTGTAGCCGATGAAGAAATAGGCGATGGTGGAAACCGAGAAGTCGGTGAGAATCTTGACCAGCGCATTGACCTGGTTCTTCTTGCGCACGGTGCCGAGTTCCAGAAAGGCAAACCCCGCATGCATGGCCAGCACCATAATGCCGCCCAGCAATACGAACAACACATCACTGCCTGTTTTCAACGCTTCCATGCACCGCCTCCTGATTGAACGCGGGCAGTAGCAAGCAAGCAGCGTTCCTACCGTTCAAGTCATTGATTCATAAAGAAACATGCATTCTCGCGGAAAATTTCATGCACCATATTCGTGCCATCTAGAATATTTCGCACCTTTACGGTGCATCACTTGACTTGTGCGGTTCCGACCCGAGCCGATCGGCTTCGATGCGGTCGAGCTCGCTGTCCATATCGGAGTCGGACATCGGCACATAATCCGACCCGGATTCGGGCTTGGGTTTGCTGATCAGCGCAGCGACGATGATCCCCAGTTCATAGAGCACCCACAACGGGGTCGCCAGCATGAACTGCGAGACGACGTCGGGCGGCGTGAAGATCGCGCCGACGACGAACGCCCCGACGATGACATACGGCCGGATTTCGCGCAGCTTGGCGACCGAGACCATGCCCATTTTCACCAGCAGCACCACCGCGATGGGGACCTGGAACGTGACGCCGAACGCCATGAACATGGTCAGCACGAAATCGAGATACTTACCGATGTCGGTCATTACCGCCACGCCGGTGGGCGTGACGCTGACGATGAAATGGAACACCAGCGGGAACACCAGGAAATAGGCGAACGCCATGCCCGTCACAAACAGGATGACGCTGGCTATCACCAGCGGCGCGCCGAGGCGCTTTTCATGCTGGTACAGCCCCGGCGCCACAAACGCCCAAGCCTGGTAGAACACCCACGGCAAGGCGAGCAAAAAGGCCGCCATCAGGGTGACCTTCATCGGTACAAAAAAAGGTGTGGTGATTTCGGTGGCAATCATCTGTCCACCCTTAGGTAGCGCCGCCAGCAAGGGCTGGGCGAGCAGACCGTAAATATCTTTCGCCCATGGAAACAGGCAGATGAAGATGATCACGACTGCAAGCACCGCGCGCAGCAGCCGATCGCGCATTTCAATGAGATGCGAGATGAAAGTGTCTTCGGCTTCGCTCATGCGTGTTTATCCGAGCTTTCACTGCGAGCCGTTTCCACACCGGCTGACGGGGCACGCGCGGTATTCTGGTCTGGTTCATCCAGCGGCAGGCTCTGCTGCGGCGATGGCTCCGTTTCGATCAGTGGTTTGACCGGCCCTGCGGCAGACTGTCCCTCGCCCGCCACGCTCGCCGTCACCGTCTGCTTGATGGTGCTTGCCTCGTTGCGCAAAAAGTCATCCACCACCGTGGCCTGCTGCTCGACGCCCGACGCCGCCGACTCGACCGATTCCTTGAAACTCTGCCCGGCCCGGCGGATTTCGTCCAACTGGATCTCGCGGCTGATATCCGACTTGACCGACGACACGTAACGCTGCATGCGTCCGTATAGAAGCCCTGCCGCACGCGCGACCTTGGGCAGCCGTTCAGGGCCGATGACGATCAGCGCGACCACGCCGATGACGACCAGTTCAGAGAATCCGATATCGAACATATTTCAGTTACAAGGTTCAAGACCCAAGCGCCAAGGTTTCCCTTGCTGCCTGCATCCTGCTTCTTGCACCTTAGCTCTGCTGTTTGTCCTTCACTTCGGCATCGATGGTGTGTCCGGTCTCGTCCTTGGCGCTCAATTTCGGCGCATCTTCCTTCATGCCTTCCTTGAAGCCCTTGACCGCGCCACCCAGATCGCTGCCGATGTTGCGCAGTTTCTTGGTGCCGAAAATCAGCATCACGATTACCAGAACGATCAGCCAATGCCAAATGCTAAAGCTACCCATGGAATTTCTCCTTTGATTTAACTGCGCCTGACGGAATCACCCCCGCCAAACACATGAACGTGGATATGGAATACTTCCTGGCCTCCACCGCGCCCGGTGTTGATGAGCGTCTTGAACCCGGCGTCGAGTCCCTGCTCCCTGGCCAGACGCGGCGCCAGCAGCAGCATCCTGCCGAGCAGTCCTTCGTGCCCGGGTGCGCAGTCGGCCAGCGTGGCGACATGCACTTTCGGAATGATCAGAAAATGCACCCGCGCAAACGGGTGGATGTCGTGGAACGCCAGCACCTCGTCGTCTTCGTAGACCTTGCTGCTCGGTATCTGCCCGGCGACGATTTTGCAGAAAATACAGTCGCTCACTTCGACTCGCCTTGCCGATTCGCTTTTTCCGCCAGCCCGGACAGGCCTTCGCGGCGCGCCAGTTCGTTCAGCACGTCCGCCGGCTTCAGTCCCTTGTGCGCCAGCAGCACCAGGGTATGAAACCACAAATCGGCGACTTCGTAGATGATCTTTTCGGGCTGGTCGTCCTTCGCCGCCATCACGGTCTCGGTCGCCTCTTCGCCGATCTTTTTCAGGATGGCGTCGGTGCCCCTGGCATAAAGTTTGGCCACGTAGGAACTGTCCGGCGACGCCTGTTTGCGCGCTTCCAGCGTATCGGCGAGACGGTCGAGAATGTCGCTCATTTGCGGTAGATCTCGTCGGGGTTCTTCAGCACCGGGGCGGTCGTCACCCAGTGGCCGCCGCCCTGATTATCCATGGCCAGCTTCTGGAAGAAGCAGGAGCGTCGTCCAGTATGACAGGCGATGCCGCCCAATTGTTCGATTTTCAGCAGCACCACGTCATTGTCGCAATCCAGCCGGATTTCGCTGACATTCTGCACGTGGCCGGACTCCTCGCCCTTGCGCCACAGTTTGTTGCGCGAACGCGAAAAGTACACGCCGCGTCCGGTGCGCGCGGTTTCCTCCAACGCCTCGCGATTCATCCACGCCACCATCAGGATCTCGCCGCTGGCGGCATCCTGCGCAATCGCGGGCACAAGCCCGTTCGCATCCCATTTAACGGCGTCAAGCCAGTCGTTCACAGGCGCACCTCGATGCCGTGCTGTTTCATGTAGCGCTTAGCCTCGTCGACGCCGTATTCGCCGAAGTGGAAGATGCTCGCTGCCAGCACCGCATCGGCGCGGCCTTCCTTCACGCCATCGACCAGATGCTGCAGGGTGCCGACGCCGCCGCTGGCGATGATGGGGATGTCGACGGCATCGGAAATCGCGCGTGTGAGCGCGAGATCGAAGCCGCTCTTGGTCCCATCGCGATCCATCGAGGTGAGCAGCAGCTCGCCCGCGCCCAGGCTTTCCATTTTCTTCGCCCATTCGATGGCGTCGAGGCCGGTGGCCTTGCGGCCGCCATGCGTGAAAACTTCCCAGTGGTCGCCGACCCGCTTGGCGTCGATCGCCACCACGATGCACTGGCTGCCGTAGCGGTCTGCCGCATCCTTCACCAGCTGCGGGTTGGTGACCGCCGAGGTGTTGATGCTGACCTTGTCGGCCCCGGCGTTGAGCAGGCGCTGCACATCGCCCACTGCCCGCACGCCGCCGCCGACCGTCAGCGGAATGAAGACTTCGGACGCGACCGCCTCGACGATGTGCAGGATCAGGTCGCGGTTGTCGGACGATGCGGTGATGTCGAGGAAGGTCAGCTCATCAGCACCCGCTTCGTTGTAGCGGCGCGCGATCTCGACCGGATCGCCGGCGTCCTTCAGTTCGACGAAGTTGACGCCCTTGACCACGCGGCCATTGGTGACATCGAGGCAGGGAATGATGCGTTTCGCCAGCATGGATTAAACGCCGAACACGCCGCCCGCCAGTTCGTCGGCGAGCTTCTGCGCCTCGGCGAAATCAAGCGTGCCCTGATAGATGGCGCGCCCGGTGATCGCACCGATGATGCCATCCTT
The DNA here is from genome assembly GCA_016195805.1 of Hydrogenophilales bacterium. Taxonomy (GTDB): domain Bacteria; phylum Pseudomonadota; class Gammaproteobacteria; order Burkholderiales; family Thiobacillaceae; genus Thiobacillus. Next base: position 60,080 of record JACPYT010000002.1, on the reverse strand, counting down.
GGCGACGGTGGACAGCGCCCGAACGTCGTCGAGGTTGGTGACGCCACCGCTGGCGATGACCGGGATCGACAGCGCCTGCGCCAGCCGCTGGGTGGCCTCGATATTGACGCCGGTCAGCATGCCGTCGCGGCCGATGTCGGTATAGATGACGGCTTCGACGCCATAGCCCTCGAAGCGTTTGGCCAGATCGACGACGTCGTGGCCGGTCAGCTTGGACCAGCCTTCGACCGCGACCTTGCCATCCCTGGCATCGAGCCCGACCATCACGTGGCCGGGGAAGGCATCGCAGGCCTCGTGCAGGAAGCCTGGATTCTTCACTGCGGCGGTGCCGATGATGACGTAGCGCACGCCGTCGTCGAGATAGCGTTCGATGGTGGCAAGATCGCGGATGCCGCCGCCGAGCTGCACCGGCATCTCGTCGCCCACGGCATCGACTATGGAACGGATCGCTACGTCATTGACAGGCTTGCCGGCGAAAGCGCCGTTGAGGTCGACCAGATGCAGGCGGCGCGCACCCTGCGCTTTCCAGTGGCGTGCAGTGGCGGCCGGGTCTTCCGAAAACACGGTGGCCTTGTCCATTTCGCCTTGTTCCAGGCGCACGCAGTGGCCGTCTTTAAGGTCGATCGCAGGAATAATTAACATGGCTGATCAGCAGGGTCGTACAGGTGAAAATTAGGCGCAGGCTGCGCCGGACATATCGCAGGCGGAGTCGTGCTCGCCTGGATTCCAGGTTACAAAATTGCCCAGCAGCGTCAATCCGGCATTCTGGCTTTTCTCCGGATGGAACTGGACGGCGAAAATATTCCCCGACGCCACGGCACAGGTGAACGGGAAGGGGTAATGCGAGAAACCGGCAATTACCTCGGGCGTGGTCGGCTGCACGAAGTAGCTGTGGACGAAGTAGAAGCGCTCGCCCTCCTCGATCCCCACCCACAACGGATGCGGCATCGCCTGATGGACGTTGTTCCAGCCCATGTGCGGCACCTTGAGCTTGTTGCCGGCGGCGTCGTGCATCGCCTCGTGCGGGAAACGCTGCACGGTGCCGGGCAGGATGCCGAGGCAGGCGGTATCGCCTTCCTCGCTGTGATCGAACAGCACCTGCATGCCCATGCAGATGCCCAGGAAGGGTTTGCTGCGCGCCGCGTCAACGATGACCTGGCGCAGGCCGCGCGCATCGATCTCGCGCATGCAGTCGGGCGCCGCACCCTGCCCCGGGAATACCACGCGCGCGGCTGCGGCGATCACCGCGGGGTCGGAGGTGACTGCCACGCTGGCCGACGGCGCGACATGCTCGATGGCCTTGGACACCGAGCGCAGATTGCCCATGCCGTAGTCGATGACTGCGATGTCGACGCTCACAGGGCAGCCGCCTCTATTTGCGATACGCTCATAGCGCAGCCCCGCTTAATTTGCGGCGCACTCATAGCGCACCTTTCGTCGACGGCAGCACGTCGCCCATGCGCGCATCGGCTTCCACCGCCATGCGCAGCGCACGGCCGAATGCCTTGAAGATCGTCTCGGCCTGGTGATGCGCGTTGATGCCGCGCAGGTTGTCGATGTGCAGCGTCACCCCGGCGTGGTTGACGAAGCCGCGGAAGAATTCGAGGAACAGGTCGACGTCGAATTCGCCGATCCGCGCGCGCGTGTAATCGACGTGGTATTCCAGCCCGGGACGTCCCGACAGATCGATCACCACGCGCGACAGCGCCTCGTCGAGCGGCACGTAGGCGTGGCCGTAGCGGCGGATGCCCTTCTTGTCGCCGAGCGCCTGCGCGAAGGCCTGTCCCAGCGTGATACCCGTGTCTTCCACCGTATGGTGGGCGTCGATGTGCAGGTCGCCCTTGGCCTGGATATCCAGGTCGATCAGGCCATGGCGGGCGATCTGGTCGAGCATGTGGTCGAGGAACGGCACCCCGGTGGCGAGCTTCGCCCCCCCCGTGCCATCGAGGTTGAGGCTGACCGTGATCTGGGTTTCGAGGGTGTTGCGAGTGACTTGTGCGGTGCGCATGGCGTCGGAAAATAAGGCTGTAGGGGGATTCTAGCAGTTCACAATGGCTTTCAATGCGCGAAACAGCGCATCGCATTGCGCATCGGTCCCCACCGTGATGCGCAGGAACGGCGCGATGCGGTCCGGGCTCTTGAAATGCCGCACGATGATGCTGCGTTCGCGCAAGCGCGAGGCCAGCACCGCGCCGTCGTGCGCCGAATGACGGGCGAAGATGAAGTTGGCGGCCGACGGCAGCACCTCGAAGCCCATCGTCTCCATTTCAGCCACCAGCCGGGTGCGCGTCGTCACCACTTTGGCGCAAATCGACTCGAAATAAGCGCGGTCTTCCATCGAAGCCAGGGCGCCCGCCTGGGCGAAGCGGTCGAGCGGGTAGGAGTTGAAGCTGTCCTTGACCCGGTTGAGCGCCTCGATCAGGTGCGGCTGACCAATGGCATAACCGACGCGCAGGCCGGCCAGCGCGTGCGATTTCGACAGCGTGCGCGTCACCAGCAGCTGCGGATGGCGCGCCACCAGATCCACCGCCGACTCGCCGCCAAAATCGATATAGGCTTCGTCGATCACCACCACCGAGTCAGGATTGCCCGCCAGCAGGCGCTCGACTTCGCCGAGCGCCATCAAGCGCCCGGTGGGCGCATTGGGGTTGGGGAAGATCACGCCGCCGTTGGGCGCCAAGTAATCGTCGACCCGGATCTCGAACGTGTCCGTGAGCGGAATCTGCCGATACGCGATCTCGTAGAGCCCGCAATACACCGGGTAAAAGCTGTAGGTGATGTCCGGAAACAGGATCGGCTTGTCATGCTTCAGCAGCGCCATGAAAGCGTGCGCCAGCACCTCGTCGGAGCCATTGCCGACGAACACCTGGTCGGCAGTCACGCCGTGATAGGCGGCGATGCCTGCGCGCAACCGGTCCGAATTGGGGTCGGGGTACAGACGCAGCGTGTCGGCGGCTTCCGCGCGCACCGCATCCAGCACCCTTGGGCTCGGCCCGTAAGGATTTTCGTTGGTATTGAGTTTGACCAGATTGGCCAGCTTCGGCTGCTCGCCCGGCACGTAGGGCGTCAGGCCGTGCACCACAGCACTCCAGTATTGGCTCATCGGACGAAGCGGCTCACTTGTGCGTCAGGCGATATTCGGCGGAACGCGCATGCGCCTGCAGGCCCTCGCCGTAGGCCAGGGTGGCGGCGATCCGCCCCAGCGTCTGCGCACCGGCCTGCGACACGTGGATCAGGCTGCTGCGCTTCTGGAAGTCGTACACCCCTAGCGGCGACGAGAAGCGTGCGGTACGCGAGGTCGGCAGCACGTGGTTTGGTCCGGCGCAGTAATCGCCCAGCGCCTCGCAGGTGTTCCTGCCCATGAAGATCGCCCCAGCGTGGCGCAGCTTGGGCAGCAGCGCATCGGGGTCGGCCGCCGAGAGTTCCAGGTGTTCCGGTGCAATGGTGTTCGAGATCGACACGGCGTCGTCGAGGTCGCGCGTCTTGATCAGCGCCCCACGGTTGGTGAGCGAAGTGCGGATCACCTCGCTGCGCGGCATTTCTTCAATCAATTTGTTAATTGCAGCCGCTACCGCATCCAGATAGGCCGCATCCGGCGACAGCAGGATAGCCTGCGCCATTTCATCGTGCTCGGCCTGCGAAAACAGGTCCATCGCCACCCACTCCGGCGGCGTGTTGCCGTCGGCGATGACAAGAATCTCGGAAGGTCCGGCGATCATGTCGATGCCCACCGTACCAAACACGCGACGCTTGGCTGCCGCCACGTAGGCGTTACCGGGGCCGACGATCTTGTCGACCTGCGGCACGGTCGCCGTGCCATAGGCCAGCGCAGCCACCGCCTGCGCGCCGCCGATGGTGAACACGCGGTCCACCCCGGCGATCGCAGCGGCCGCCAGCACCAGTTGATTCTGTTCGCCGCCGGGGGTCGGCACCACCATGATGAGCTCGGCCACCCCTGCCACCTTGGCCGGAATCGCGTTCATCAGCACCGACGACGGGTACGCGGCCTTGCCGCCCGGTACATAGAGGCCGACACGGTCCAGCGGCGTGACTTTCTGTCCCAGCACGGTACCGTCGTCCTCGGTGTAGGTCCACGAACCCTGCACCTGCTTCTCGTGATAGCGGCGCACGCGATCCGCCGCGGCTTCCAGTGCCTGACGGGTGTCGGCGGGCAGGTGATCGAGCGCAGCCTTGAGCTGCACCGCGTTCAGCTCCAGACTGGCCAACGAACTTGCCGGCAGCCGATCGAAGCGTTCGGTGTATTCGAGTACCGCCGCATCGCCCCGCGTTTTCACGTCAAGCAGGATGGCCGCCACCGTCCGTTCGATGGCGGCATCGGCAGCATCGTCGAATTGCAGCAGACGGGCAAGGCGCGCCTGAAAATCAGGCTGCGTGCTATCGAGGCGGGTGAGCGTAACCACAGGATTCCTGCTTCACTAAACAAGGGACCGAAAGACTGATTGGGATTGTACCGTTTTTTGGCATTTTTCCGTGCCTGATCGCGGGGTTCCGCGCGATTTTCATACCCATTCCGGATATTAGACAAAGTCCAGATCGCCGTTTATCATAAGGTGCATGCATTACACGCGTGACAACATGGCCGGCCTTCTGCGCAGCCACGACATCAATCCGACCCATCAACGGATCGAGATTGCGCACGCGTTGTTTTCGCGGCAGGAACATCTTTCGGCCGACCAGGTGATGGCGATCGTCAACACGCGCCATTCCGAAACCTCCAAGGCCACGGTCTACAACACGCTCAAGCTGTTCCTGGAAAAAGGTCTGGTGCGCGAAGTCATCGTCGACCCCAGCAAGGTGTTCTTCGACCCCAACACCAGCCCGCACCATCACCTCTATGAGGTCGACAGCGGCAAGCTGTCCGACATCGACGCCGAGCACGTGCAGATATCCGGCCTGCCACCGCTGCCGCCCGGCATGGTGACCGAAGGCATCGACCTCATCGTGCGCGTCCGCCGCAAGGCGTGACACCCTCCGCCCGTCGATGAAACGGGTTCACATCGCCCCCACCCTGCTCGACGCCCAGCTCGCCGCCGATGCATTGTCCAGCCTCGGTATCGTCAGCCATATCTTCAACGCCAACGCCGCCGGCGCACTGGGCGAGGTTCCGTTCATGCAGGCGCAGCCCGAAGTATGGGTCGACGACGACAGGCAGGAAGCGCGCGCGCGTGAGGCATTGGCCGGATTGCGCGACGCGCGGCCGCGTGATGAAAAACCCTGCCCGCACTGCGGCGAGATCAATCCCGGCAATTTTCTGAGCTGCTGGCAATGCGGAGGCGCATTGCCCGACTGAACACGCGTCAGGTCAGGGCGACTGCAGGTCTTTTAGCAGCGCGTCGAGATGTTGCTGATACTGGCGCGCAAAAATCCGTTCCAGTTCGTCGATCGCTTCGACCGCCGCCACGCCGTGCACCAAGTGGCGCGTCATCTGCGCAGAGGCTTCATGGAAAATCTGATTGCGCTCCAGCATGGGGTAGGTCTGCATCAGGCGCTGAATCGCCTTGACCACGTTTTCCTGCTCGGGTCGCGGGATCGGCAGCGGTTCGGCCGGCGGTGCCGCCGCCGTATCGGCGTTTTCCTTGCCGGCCAGAAACTCAGCATAATCCAGCAAGGCCTGCTGCCGCGCTTCCGACAACGACCGGAAGACCGACACGAGACGCTTGCTGTCCCGCATCAGCGCCCGCGGCCCTTGACCGGACGTTTCAGCGGAATGACATCGATATTGCACTGCTGAAACTTGTTTTCGACAAAGCTGATGAAGGCATCGAGCAGCTTGCTGCGGAATTTTTCCGGCGCATACACCATGGAAAGCTCGCGCGTCAGCCTGGGTGTCAACGGCACCGCAACCAGCGTGCCGAGCTGGATCTCCTTGGTGACCGTGGACGCCGACATGATGGCCACTCCAAGATTGGCCTCGACCGCACCCTTGATTGCCTCGCGGCTGCCCAACTCCATTTCGATATGCAGATCGTCCGGGTTGACGCCATTGTCCTTGAAGAAATCGTCCACCACCTCGCGTGTGCCCGAGCCGTGCTCGCGGGACACGTAAGGCTGCTCGGCGATATCGTGCGCATTCACGTTCGAACGCGAGGCCAGTGCATGATGAGGCGAACAGATCATCACCAGTTCGTCCTCACAACATGCCAGCGTAGTCAGGTTGGGATTATGCGAAGGCGCTTCGATGAGGCCGACATCGAGCGAATGATCGGCCACTTTCGCCGCCACCGTTTCCGAGTTGGCGACCGTCAGTCGCGCCTGCACCTGCGGGAAGCGCTCCTTGAATTCACCGAGGATGCGCGGCAACTGGTATTCGGCAATGGTGGTGGAGGCCCCGATCATCAGAGGGCCTGTCACCTGACCGGTCAGTTCGCCCACGCGCGCCTCCATCTCGCCGGTCAAGGCCAGGATGCGCTCGGCGTAACCCAGCACCAGATCGCCCGCAGGCGTCAGTGAAATCTTGCCGTGGCTGCGCTCGAACAGTCGGGTGTTGAAATGCTCTTCCAGTTGCTTGACCTGGAAAGTCACCGCGGGCTGCGTCATGTACAGAATATCGGCGGCTTTCGTGAAGCTGAGCTGCTTGGCGACGGTGTAGAATACTTGCAGTCTGCGGTCGGCCATTAAATCCCGTCCCTGGGTCAGAAAAGATTTTTATTCAACCACAAACCCGCCCGTGTTGAAACCATCCCTTCATCAAGCTGTTGTAATGTCTGACTTTTCCTGTGCCTCCCGCCTTCGGGCAAGCATGACGTTGCGCCGAGCGTAATCCAGGCCGCCTTCTCTTGAATCGCCCGTTTTACATCATCCTGCTGGCGCAGTTCCTGTCCGCTTTGGCCGACAATGCCCTGTTGTTCGCCGCAATCGGCCTGCTGGTTTTCTTCTCGGCACCTGAATGGTATTCGCCGCTGCTGCAGACGGTGTTCGTCATCGCCTATATCGTACTGGCCCCGCTGGTGGGACCGTTCGCCGACGCCCTGCCCAAGGGCCGCGTCATGCTCATCGCCAACACGCTCAAATTCGCCGGCTGCCTGACCATGCTGGCCGGGCTGCACCCACTGCTGGCCTACGCCATCGTTGGCGTCGGCGCCGCCATGTATTCACCCGCCAAATACGGCATCCTCACCGAACTGCTGCCGCCAGACAAGCTCGTCGTCGCCAACAGCTGGATGGAAGGCACCACGGTCGCCGCCATCGTGCTGGGCGCCATTATCGGGGGCGCACTCATCAACCCGCACTTCGCCGAGCGCATCCTGGCCAGCGTCGGACTCTCTGCCGTCGTCATCGCACCCAAATTCGCCATCGTCGCCATCACCGGCCTGTATCTTGGCGCCGCGCTCGTCAACCGGCTCATCCCGCGACTGCCGATCGACCACAAACTTCCCAGCCGCTCGCCGCTGTATATCCTGCATGACTTCTGGCACAGCTTCCTGCTCCTGTGGCGCGACCCGCTCGGACAGGTGTCTCTCGCCGTCACCACCCTGTTCTGGGGCGTCGGCGCAACGCTGCGTCTGCTCATCATCGCCTGGGCCGCACTCAATCTGAAATACGGCCTCGATCAGGCCACCCAGCTCACCGCCGCCTCGGCATTCGGCATTGCCATCGGCTCTGTCCTGGCCGGCAAATTCGTCCGCCTGCAGGGCGCCATCGGCGTGCTGCCTGCCGGCATCCTGCTGGGATTCGTGCCGATTGCGCTGATCTGGGTGCAAAGTCTGCAGCTCGCGGTGCTGCTGCTGACCCTAGCGGGCGTGCTGGCGGGCTATTTCGTGGTGCCGATGAATGCCCTGCTGCAACACCGTGGGCACCTGCTGATGGGCGCGGGCCACTCCATTGCCCAGCAGAACTTCAATGAGAACATCAGCATCCTGCTGCTGACCGGCGCCTATGCCCTGATGGTGCGCGCCGACTGGCACATCCACACCATCGTCCTGGTGTTCGGCCTGTTTATCAGCGGCGTGATGACAGCCATCTGGCTACGCCATCGCAACGACGTCGTGCACTGACGACTGGCTCAGACCTGGCCGCTACGCTCCGGGTTCTGCGACTTCACCACGCTCATCGCCCCCGCAATCAGCGAACTGATATCGGCCATGTTGGACGGCACGATCAGGGTGTTGCCGGTCTTGGCGAGGCCGGAAAAGGCCTCGACGTATTTCTCGGCGACCTTGAGATTCACTGCCTGCATGCCGCCCGGCTTTTCGATCGCCATCGCCACGCGGGCAATGGCTTCGGCATTGGCGACCGCGATGGCCTTGATCGCTTCCGCTTCGCCCAGGGCGCGGTTGATGGCGGCCTGCTTGTCGCCTTCGGACTGCTGGATCGCCGCCTCGCGCTCGCCGGTGGCGAGGTTGATCTGCTCCTGCATGCGGCCTTCCGATGAGGCGATCAGTGCGCGCTTCTCGCGCTCGGCGGTGATCTGCCGCTGCATGGCGAGCAGGATGTCCTTCGGCGGCGTCAGGTCCTTGATCTCGTAGCGCAGCACCTTGACGCCCCAGTTGGTCGAGGCCTCGTTCAGCGCCATCACCACGCCGCGGTTGATCTCCTCACGCTCCTCGAAGGTGCGGTCCATCTCCATGCGGCCGATCAGCGAGCGCAGCGTCGTCTGCGCCAGCTGCGAAATGGCCGCGATGTAGTCGCTCGACCCGTAGGACGCCATCTTCGGGTCGGTCACCTGGAAGTAGAGGATGCCGTCGACCGCCAGCTGGGTGTTGTCGCGCGTGATGCAGACCTGGCTCGGCACGTCGAGCGGGATTTCCTTGAGCGAGTGTTTGTAAGCAACATTGTCAATGAACGGAATCACCAAGTTGAGGCCCGGTACCAGCACCGCGTGGAACTTGCCGAGGCGTTCGACCACCCAGGCGTTCTGCTGCGGCACCACGCGCACGCCCTTGGCGACGACGATGGCGATGACGACAAGAATGACCAGCGCGACAACATCCATTCACTTTTCTCCTGACAGATTGCCCAGAACCAGCATATTGCCTTTGATCGCACGGATGACCAGCGGACGCGTGCTATCGACGTCAGCCGATTCGGCTTCGGCATCCCACAGCGCGCCGCGATATTTGACCTGTCCGTGATCCCCCTGCCAGGACTCGATCTGAACGGTCTGGCCGATGTCCATGTCCTGCGCATTGAATTCCGGGCGGTCGGTACTGCGCTTCCAGTGGCGCAGCGCCAATGTGCCGGCCGCCCCGATCACGGCGGCCGTCAGCAGCTGAACCACCATGCCCGCGCCCAGCCAGGCTGCCACGCCGGCCACCGCGGCAGCCACGCCATAGACCAGCAGATAGAACGTGCCGCTGGTGAGTTCCACCCCCACCAGCACGGCCGCCAGAATCCACCACCCCAAATAAGCCTGCATCTCGTCCCCTCACTTGTATCCATTCGGCACAATCGCGGGCCGGTCCGGCAGTTCGTCCGGATTTCGCTTCCCTGGCGGGAAATGCGCCGCCAGCAGCGTGCTGATCTGCCGGATGCCCTCCAGCACGCCATTCTCGAACTCGCCCTGCCCGAATGCCGCTTCCATGGCCTGGGCCACCGCCTTCCATGCGGCCGGATCCAGCCGCGCAGCGATGCCGCGATCGGCAATGATTTCGATGTCGCGATCGGCCAACAGCAGATACACCAGCACGCCGCTGTTATGTTCAGTGTCCCACACGCGCAGGAAGGAAAACACCTCGAACGCGCGCTTGCGCCCCGTCATGCCCCGCCAGACCCAGGAGGCAGGCAGGCTGTTTTCGATGGCGAAACGGATTTCGCCGCCGTGACGGGTTTCCGATTCGCGGATCGCGGCCTCGATCGCATCCAGCGTGGCCTGCGGAAACGCGCGGCGCCACGCCCACGGTGGCATGAATAGATGCCTGAACCAGCGCCCTATGTTCACCATGATCCCGATGCACCTCCACCGCCGAACCCGCCGCCGCCCCCGCCCCACGAGCTCCCGCCGAATCCGCCGCCGCCCCATCCACCACCGCCGCTGGACCATCCGCCGCCGCGGCGGAACCCGGAGGCCACGCCGGCAAACACGAACACGGCGATGAACAGCAGCAGGGGCGTGAATCCCAGCAGGAATGCGCCCACCACCCCGCTGCCCAGCGCGGCGATGCCACCCGCGGCCGGGCGGCTCATCAGGGCGGAGAGCAACCAGCCCGCAACGATGCCCCCGACGATGAGGATGACGAACGCGCCATCGCCCCCACCGTTGTCCGGTGCACGGGGGGACGGCAAGGGCTCTCCCTCGATCAGCCGCATCAGCTGCTGCACGCCGGCGTCGATGCCGCCGTAGTAATCGCCCGCCTTGAAAAACGGTGTGATGGTTTCGGCGATCACCCGCTTGGCGATCGCGTCGGGGATCGCGCCTTCCAGCCCGTACCCCACTTCGATGCGCAATTTGCGGTCGTCCTTGGCGACGATCAGGATCACGCCGTCGTCGATTTTCTTGCGGCCGATTTTCCATTGGTCCGCCACGCGGATGCCGAACTGCGCGATGTCTTCCGGCTGGGTGGTGGGAACGATCAACACCGCGATCTGGCTGCCCTTTTTCGCCTCGAACGCGGCCAGCTTGCCATCCAGCGCGGCCACCTGGTCGGCGCTCAGCGTAGCGGTCAGGTCGGTGACCCGGCGCGATAGCCCGGGCACCGCCACCTGGGCCCAGACGGTCAGCGCACACAGCAGTAGGAGAAAGCCGGACGCGAGCGCCCGGGCCAGCCGGCTCATCCGGAAATCAGTTGCCGCCAGCAGGTGCGGCCGGTGCCGGCGTGCCGAAGTCGACCTTGGGCGGCACGGCGATGGCCTTCTCGTTTTCCACCGTGAAGCTCGGCTTGGTTTTGTAACCGAACATCATCGCCGTCAGGTTGGACGGGAAGGAACGCACCGTGACGTTGTAGGTCTTCACCGCGGCGATGTAGCGGTTGCGCGCGACGGTGATGCGGTTCTCGGTGCCTTCGAGTTGCGCCTGCAAGTCGCGGAACAGGCCGTCGGCCTTCAGTTGCGGGTAGTTTTCGGCGACCAGTAGCAGGCGCGACAGCGCGCCGGTGAGTTCGCCCTGCGCGGCGACGAATTTCCGGAAGGCGGCAGCGTCGTTGACGAGTTCGGGCGTCGCCTGGATCGCGCCGACGCGCGCGCGCGCCTCGGTCACCGAGGTGAACACGTCCTTCTCGTGTGCCGCATAGCCCTTCACCACGTTGACCAGGTTCGGAACCAGATCGGCGCGGCGCTGGTATTGGTTCAGCACCTCGGCCCAGCTGGCCTTGATCTCCTCGTCGGAGCTTTGCAGCGTGTTGTAGCCGCAGCCGGACAAGGCCAGCACCATGCATCCCGCGACGACCCACTTGAACGCATTCAGCCACTTGAACATCGTCTTCTCCCAGGTTGGTGAATCGTAATCGCTACAGTCTACGCCACGCCCCAGGTGGCAAACAGCGGGTCGGATTCGGCGAGCTTGTCGGCGTAGCGGTCGTCCTTGGGGCGCTTGAGACCGCGCTCGACATAGGTCTCCACTTTCTTGAAGCCGGCCTGCTTGATCAGCGTGCCGACCCAGGCCATGCGCTCCATCGGGTGCAGTTGCGTCCACAGCCTGATCACCTTGGGCGGGAAATAGCGGTGCGACAGGGTAACCACCAACATGCCGCCCGGCTTCAGCACCCGCTTGGCCTCGGCGACGATCCTGTGCGGCTGCGTCAGGTATTCGAACGACACGGTGCACACCACGGCGTCGAAGCTGGCGTCGGCGAACGGCAGCGTGGGATCGGCATTGATGTCCTTCACGATGCGCTCGGCCAGCTGCGGGTTGTCGGCCAGTTCCTCGGCGTTGAGGCCCAATCCGACCGCGGACTGCACGGTGTCGGGCAGGTGCGAGCGCCAGCCGGCCATCAGGTCGAGCACCCGCGCGTTCTCGGGCAGCACGGTACGGTACAGCGCCTGGATGCGACGCGCGCACACGGCGTCGACGTGGGTGACCTTGCGGGCGGGTGCGTAGAACTCAGTGTCGGGGAACTCATCCTCGCGGCTGAACGCATCCGGTCCCTCGAAATCGGTCGGCGTCTGCATCTGCGTTTCCATGCCGCTCCATTCGAGCAACTGCTCAACTTTGCCGACCGGTTCGGTCGAGACGTCGCTCTTGCCGCTGTCGATGCTGAAGATGCGGCCCTGCAGCGGATGGCTGAAGTTGGCGACGAAGCTGGATTCGTTGAGCCTCATCACCCGGAACATCGGAGCGGGCGCGTCGTCGGCATGCAGCAGCTGCGATGGGTAGAAACGCCCCAGCTTCAGCGGTGCGATATCGCTGCGGAACACCTCGTTCGGCACCTCGTGCTCGATCTTCGGTCCGACATCGACCTGGGCGTCGACCGGCGGCGTGTCGCCCGGCATCCACACCACCACCTGATGGCGGCCGAGGTCGGAAAAATAATTGACGCGAAAACGTAGCGCGGAATGCAGAAGTTTCATTGCAGGATTCAAGGATCAGGATTCAGGGATCAGGGATTGCATGGTGCGGCGGGCCAGGCACAGGTCCTCCCACGCACGCGCCTTGTCGGGCAGGTTGCGCAGCAGGTACGCCGGATGATAGGTCACCACCAGCGGCACGTTCCGGAACCGGTGCACACGGCCGCGCAGGCGGGCGATCGCCTCGTCGGTGTCGAGCAGGCTTTGCGCGGCGAAGCGCCCCAGCGCGAGGATGAGTTTCGGCTGGATGAGCTCGATCTGCGCCAGCAGGTAGGGGCGGCACGCGGCCACCTCGTCCGGCTCGGGGTTGCGGTTGCCGGGCGGGCGCGATTTCAGCACGTTGGTGATATAGACATTGTCGCCGCGCCGGAGGCCGATCGCCGCAAGCATGGCGTCGAGCAGCTTGCCTGCCTGGCCTACGAAAGGCTCGCCCAGCCGGTCTTCATCCGCCCCGGGCGCCTCGCCGATGATCAGCCAGTCGGCGTTGCGGTCGCCCACGCCGAGGACGCCCTGGGTGCGCGTAGAGGAGAGCTTGCAGGCGGTGCAATGAGCGACGGCATCGGCCAGTTGATCCCAAGTGGTGATGGGCGAGCGGTGGGCGGTGAGCGGCGAGGCGGGCTGGCCGGGCGCAGGGGCGCGCAGGCGCCAGGCCGGGCCGATGCCCAGCTCCCTGAAGACCTCGTCACGGCTCAGCACGCCAGTTCCTTCTTCATGATGAGCGCATCCTCGCGGCCTTCGCGCGCCGGGTAGTAGCCGCGGCGCACCGCCAGATCGACGAAACCGCTGCTGTGATACAGCGCGATGGCGGCGGCGTTGGAGGTGCGCACCTCGAGAAACAGGCTGGCGGCCCGGTGGTCGCAGGCACGCGCCAGGCAGTGCTCGAGCAGGTCACGGCCGAGGCCGTGGCGGCGCCACATCGGGGCGATGGTGAGGTTGAGCAGATGGGCTTCGCCCGCCGCAGCCATCAACGCGTAATAGCCGATGATCTCGCCTTCGGCCTCGCGCACCCACATGCTGTAGCCGGCGCTCAGCGAATCGGCAAAATTGCCCAGGCTCCACGGATACTCGTAGCTTGCGAGCTCGATCCGGTGGATGCGCGGCAGGTCGGTCTCTGTCATCGGGCGCAGGCGGTGCGCGATTTCGAAGACCGCGCTCATGCGGACTGTCTCGCGCGACGTTCGTCCACAGTCAGCGCCACCTTGTCACGCAGGTAAACCGGCGCGGCAAGCGCGGCGTCCATGCCCTCGCCGCGTTCGAACGCCCGGGCGGCGAGCGGCGCCATCGCCGCGGCATCGGGCATGAGTGTGTCGTCGATATGCGTAAGCGCTGACGCCAGACGCGGGCGCAGCACATCGCCCAGCGCGATAAAACCATTGCCGGCGCCCATCCAGTTGTCGCCATCCGGAACGACCACCGACTCCGACAGCGCCAGTTGCGGTTCGGCCATCGCGCGCCACCCATCGCCATCGCGCTGATACGCGGCCCAGTACACCTCGGCCATGCGTGCATCGAGCACGGTCAGCACCCTGTCCGCGCCCGTCTGCTCGGCGATGGATTCCAGGGTGGACACGCCGACCACGGGCAGGTCGGCGCCGAACGCCAGGCCCTGCGTCACCGCGCAGGCAATGCGCAGGCCGGTGAACGAGCCCGGCCCCGCACCGTAGCCGATGCCGTCGAGCTGGCGCAGCGCGAGGCCGGCCTCGCGCAGCAGTTCGTCCACCATCGGCAGCAACAGGCTGCTGTGTCGTTGTTCGGCCAGCACCCGGCGCGCATGGATGTGGCCATCCAGCCACAGCGCAGCCGAACACCATTCGGTGGAGGTATCGAGAACGAGCAGTTTCATCGGTGCGATTTTACCGCTTGCCGCAGACAATCCGACGCTTCATGACCCGGCCGGCGCAGCGGGTTGCACGGGAATCAGAACCTCGAAACGCACCCGCGACCAAGGATCGCGCACCTCGGCCAGCCGGCTGATGCGGGCTACCAGCTTTTGTCCACCATCCATGAAGCGCGCCACGTCGGCATTTTCGCGGCGTGGCACATAACCGATCTTGTGGCCCTGCCACTCCACCCGCACCGCCTTCGCATCGTGGGGGTTGTCCGGCTCGCGGATCAGGGTCAGCGCATCGCCCACCCGCATCCGCGGCCACAACGTCCTGCCCGCGTGATACTGAAACCCGGCCAGCGGCGAATCCTGCAACAGGATGTGCGCGGCGACCTGGGCATGGAGCGGTTGCACCCACACCCAGGCCAGACACAGCAACGCCAGCCAACGACGCATGGGAAGTCCGAATCTCAGGTCCAGAATCGAGCATTCTACTGAGAAACCCGCCCTCCGATCCGTGCTGGCGCGCATGTTTCAGGTTTACTTTTTTCACTGGACAGGCAGCCATCCGCTTGAGGTAGGATGAATGCATCCTCATCCTCCGCCACCACGACCACGCCATGCCGAGAAGAAAAGCCGCCGCACAGACCAAACTGTTCGTTCTGGACACCAACGTGCTGATGCACGACCCCACCAGCCTGTTCCGCTTCGAGGAGCATGACATCTACGTGCCGATCGCCACGCTGGAGGAACTCGATCTGCACAAGAAGGGCATGACCGAGGTGTCGCGCAATGCGCGCCAGGCCAGCCGCTTCATCGACGAAATCGTCAGCAAGCTCGACAGCATCGAGGACGGCGTCCCGCTCGCGCCGCACAGCCACAACGCCGCCACCGGCCGGCTGTTCTTGCAGACCCAGGCGATCAGCGGCGACATCCCGATGAGCCTGCCGACCAGCAAGGTCGACAACCAGATCCTCGGCGTGGTGCTGTTCCTCTCGCGCCATCACCCCAAGCGTCAGGTCATCCTGGTATCGAAAGACATCAACATGCGCATCAAGGCGCGTGCGCTGGGCCTGCCCGCCGAGGATTACTTCAACGACAAGGTGCTGGAAGACACCGATCTGCTCTACGCCGGCTTGCGCGAACTGCCTGCCGACTTCTGGGACACCCACGGCAAAAGCATGGAATCGTGGCAGGCCAATGGCCAAACCTATTACCGCATCAAGGGACCGTTGGTGGCCAGCATGCTGCCCAACGAATTCGTCTTTCAGGAAGGCCCCAATCCGCTCTACGCCAAGGTTCTGAAAGTCGAGGGGAAGCTAGCGGAGATGGTCACGGTACGCGACTATACCCACCACAAGAACAACGTCTGGGGCATCACCGCGCGCAACCGCGAGCAGAATTTTGCCCTGAACGTGCTGATGGACCCCGAGATCGACTTCGTCACCCTGCTCGGCCAGGCCGGTACCGGCAAAACCCTGCTCACGCTGGCCGCCGCTCTGGCGCAGGTGCTCGACAAGAAAATTTACACCGAAATCATCATGACCCGCGTCACCGTTCCGGTAGGCGAAGACATCGGTTTCCTGCCCGGCACCGAGGAAGAAAAAATGACACCGTGGATGGGCGCGCTGGAAGACAACCTCGACGTCCTCAACAAGAGCGACGATGACGCCGGCGACTGGGGCCGTGCCGCCACGCAAGACCTGATTCGCTCGCGGATCAAGGTCAAGTCACTGAACTTCATGCGCGGCCGCACCTTCCTCAACAAGTTCCTCATCATCGACGAGGCGCAGAACCTCACGCCCAAACAGATGAAAACGTTGATCACGCGCGCCGGCCCCGGCACCAAGGTGGTATGCCTGGGCAACATCTCACAGATCGATACACCCTACCTCACCGAAGGCAGCTCCGGCCTCACCTACGTGGTTGATCACTTCAAGGGCTGGCCGCACAACGGCCACGTCACCCTGCAACGGGGTGAACGTTCGCGTCTGGCAGACTATGCTGCAGAAGTGCTGTAACCCCACTTTTCCAGGAGACACATCGTGGCTGCCCTGATTTCAAAGCGCGGGGCCATGCTGGCAGCCGGTCTTGCGCTGAGCCTGCCTGCCCACGCCTTCGACTGGAGCGGAATTCTCAAGGACGTAACCAGTCAGCCTGCCAGCGAGACCGCCACGACCAGCCGCGTGGATGCGCTCTCGACCGCCGAGATCAATTCCGGACTGAAGGAAGCGCTCACGCGCGGCGCCGACGCCGCGGTCGCCCAGCTCGGCCAGAAGGACGGCTTCTTCGGCAACGACGCACTGAAGATTCCGTTGCCCCCCGGCCTGCAGAAAGCCGAAAAAGCCATGCGCATGTTCGGCATGGGCAAGCAGGCCGACGAACTGGTGCTGTCGATGAACCGCGCCGCCGAAGCCGCCGTACCGGAAGCCAAACCGCTCCTGGTGAATGCGGTGAAAGCGATGACGCTGGAAGATGCCAAGGGCATCCTCACCGGCGGCAAGACCTCGGCCACCGATTTCTTCCGCAGGAAAACCGAGGCCAAACTCGCCGAACGCTTCGCCCCCATCGTCAAGGCCAACACCGACAAGCTCGGCCTGGCCCAGCAATACAACCAGTACGCAGGCATGGCGGCGCAATTCAACCTGGTCGACAAGAAGCAGGCCAATGTCGAGCGGTACGTCACGCAGCAGGCGCTCGACCGGCTCTATACCCTGATCGGGGAAAAAGAGGCGGCCATTCGCGCCAACCCGATGCAGGCCGGCAGCGACCTCCTGAAAAAGGTCTTTGGCGCCGTCGGCGGCAAATGATCTCCCGGTGCTGCGGTATGCTATGACTCTGCCCGCCTTCTTGCATGCCATGACAATCAAAACGAAGACGTTCTGTCTGTTTGCCGGATTGCTGCTCGCCCTGCCCGCCCAGGCCTGGGAAGTCGGCGAGTTCAAAAATGGCATGAGCCGCAGCGAGGTCGAGCAGGCCCTCAAGACCTGGAATTTCGACAAGACCCTGCCGGTCGGCAATGACGGACTGTTTGCCTACGACCTGCCCAACAATCCGACCGGCCGGCGTTTTCTGTTCACCTTCTGCAACGAGAAACTGGTGGCGTTCGACCAGGAAATCGAGCCGGATTTCCGCAACTTCGTCACCATCGCGTCGAACTATTCCAACCTGTACGGCAATCCGCTCAAGATCATTCCCTACACCAGCGTCGTCGCCAGCGGCGAAAAGAACCTGCTGGCGATGTTCTGGCGCAAAGGTTCGGATTATCTGGGACTCAAATACGTGCTGTATCCCACCAGCGAACAACTCTCGATGAGCTTCCAGGTCGGCAACAACTGCTGGCAGGCACCCCGTTAAGCTCGTTTTCTGGATATTTGACGCGCGTGAATGACTGGTCTGGCCTGACCCGCCAAGACGATCCGGGGCGGGCCTTGAAGTGCCGGACGAATTGTCTCCTTCAGAAATCCCCCGCACAGCCGAAACAATCTACGTATTGCCCCAATGATCGCGCGTCTGGCTGGCACGCATTGTGCGGCATCGTTCCCAGACCGGGCAAAGCTTGATGCCCATACAAAACAAGGCTGGAAGAGAACATGAGCGACCGAATGTACCGTCTGATACTCGGCATATTGCTGCTGATATCGTTGTATTTTGAAATCGGCTATTTGATGTATTTCCTCATCGGCATGCTTTTCTTCGAAGGCGCCACCAATTTGCGCGTACCATTGCTGCTGAGAAAACTGCAGGGGAAATCTGCAACAGACAGCCATCTGGCGCCCATCCAACAGCGAAACCGATTCCATTTCGAGGCTGAACGCGCCTGGCGCTTGATCGTCGGCCTGATGCTGCTCATCACCTACGTGTTGTTCTACGACAAGATGTGGTTTTTCCCCTGGTTCATGGGATTCGCCATTCTTGGCGCGGGGGCCAGCGGTGTCTGCCCGGGCCTGATCTGCGTGAAATGGGCCGGGTGTCGGTGAAAGACGGACTAAAAGAAAAAGGAAACGACACCCTCGCCAGCGGTTTGCCGGTAAAAATTACCGGTATTGTTTTCTGGGGCATGGTGCTGGTGGGGCTGATAATCGCCGTCATCGTACTGAAAGGCCGGGGAAACGAACTCGGTTCCCGCAACGCCAGCGAGACAAAACTCCTGGTGCATGAGATTGCCGAGCACCTTGAAGAAAATCATCTTGCAACGGGCCAATTGAAGGACGCCCGCAGCAATTTGCTGCAGGTCATCGAAACGCTGAGGCCCGGCCTCCACTTCGAGGCGGTCGAACTCCGGAACGGGTCAGATGTTCTGCTGATCGGCGATAAACATGCCGATCAGGAGTCGATATCCCAGACGCTACAGCTTCGCGGCCCGGAAGCCGGCGCCCAAAACCACACCATCCAGATCCGGGTGCTGTTTCCCGGCCTGAAGAGAACGATTGCAGATTACCGCAAGAAGATCCTGATATCGATCGGCCTGCTGGTGATGGCATTCGGTCTGGTCCTGCAGCAAATCCTGCAACGCATGTTATCCCGGCCTTTCTTCAACATGGTTACGGCGGCGAAGAGCTTTTCCAATGGAAACGCGGGCTCCCGCTTCGATGAAACGCGCGGCGACGAATTCGGCTTTCTGGCCAAGTTCATCAACCGGGCACTGGATTCCCTCGTGCAACAGCAGGCAGATCTGCGCGACGCATTGAACCGCGCCACCCAATCGGAAGCGGAACTGTTCAGGGAAAAGGAACGCGCCGAAGTCACGCTGCAGTCCATCACCGATGCCGTCATCACCACCAACTCCGCCGCCGAGGTGCAGTACCTGAATCCGGTCGCCGAGCGACTGACGGGCTGGCACAACGATGCAGTACGCGGCTTGCCCGTGGACAGCGTGATCAAACTCGTGCATGACGTTACGGACCAGACCGTACGCAATCCTGTACAGGATTGCCTGAAGAGCAATAGCGTGGAGATTCTGCACGCCCATGCAGCGTTGCGGCGCAAGGACGGCACGCTGATCGCGATCGAGGCTTCCGCAGCGCCCATGCGAAACGACAGGGGTGAAGTGATCGGTGCAGTGATGGTGTGCCAGGATGTGAGCCATGCGCGCAAGCTGGCGCATCAGCTTTCCCATCAGGCAAGCCATGACTCTCTGACGGGCCTGGCCAATCGGCGCGAATTCGAGCGCAAGCTTGAAGATGCCCTGGAAAGTGCGAAGCGGGAGCACAAGCAGCACGTCCTACTGTATCTCGACCTGGATCAGTTCAAGGTGGTCAACGATACCTGCGGTCACGTGGCGGGCGATCAGTTGCTGGCGCAGATCGGTATCCTGCTGGATCACAAGGTTCGTCACAGCGACACCCTGGCGCGTTTGGGCGGGGACGAGTTTGGCGTATTGCTGGAAGGCTGCGATATCGCGCGCGGCGAACAGATCGCGGAAACCCTGCGCCAGACAATCTCCGATTTCCGGTTTGTCTGGGAAGACAAGCTCTTCCAGGTGGGCGTCAGCATCGGCCTGGTGGAAATCTCCGCATCAAGCGAGAACTCTGCGGCTGTGATGAGCGCTGCGGATGCCGCGTGCTACGTGGCGAAAGACGAAGGGCGAAACCGCATCCAGGTGTTTCATGGCGGCAACAAAGGGGTCGACAGATACGGGGAAATGCAATGGATCGCCCGCATCCACAAAGCGGTCGAGGAAAACCGTCTGCTTCTTTACCGCCAGAATATCATCGCCGTGGCCGGGACCGACAACGTCGAGCATGCCGAAATATTGCTGCGCATGCAGGACGAGAGCGGCGCGATCATCCCCCCCATGGCGTTCATTCCAGCGGCGGAGCGCTATAACGTCATGGCCATGCTGGACCGCTGGGTCGTTACTCACACGCTTGAATGGCTGGCGGCGAATCCATTGACCCGCAACAATCACCTGCAGTTCTTTTCCATCAACCTTTCGGGACAGTCACTCGGCGACAAGAATTTCCTGCAGTACGTTGTGGACGAATTTGTCCGCACCGGCGTTGCAGCCGAGCGGGTCTGCTTCGAGATTACCGAAACTGCAGCCATTGCAAACATCGGCCGTGCCAACGACTTCATCACCGAGCTCAAGCAGCGCGGCTGTTGCTTCGCGCTCGATGATTTCGGCAGCGGCATGTCTTCCTATTCCTATCTCAAGAACCTGAATGTGGACTACCTGAAAATTGACGGTGCTTTCGTCAAGGACATGGCGCAGGACCCGGTGGATTTCGCCATGGTCGAATCCATCAACCGCATCGGCCATGTCATGGGAATCAAGATCATCGCCGAGTTCGTCGAGAATGCAACCATCCTGGAAAAACTGAGGGAAATCGGCGTGGACTATGCGCAGGGTTTTGGCATGCACAAGCCTGAAGCGCTCATCCGCTCCATTTGATCCTCTCAATGTCGATCATTTGCCGACCTGATCTACGTCACCAGCAAGCCCTGCCGCGCAAACAGCCACAGCTGCCGGCGCGTCATTTCCCTGACGGTTTCCAACGACTGATCCCCTCCCGCATCGGCCAGTCTGGCTTGCATGATGCCCGTAAGCGTATCGATCGTGCGGCTGCCATCCAGCAGACCCAGCAGATTGCGCCCGGGTGCATCCAGATCCATCGCCACATGGCGCACGCCGCTCACCACCCAGCCGGGCGACTTCGCCTGCAAGCGCGCCAAATCATGCGCACAGGGATGCTCGTCCGGTTCGTTCACGCAGGAATCAAAGGACACGCCTGGCATCACGCCGTGCGCCATCACCAGTTGAAACAGCGCAGCGCGAAATGCGGCCTCCTCGACATTTTCCGTGACGCCGTATTCGGTCATCACTCGCAGCGCCTCAGCCAGCAGGCCTGAATAATCCAGCGAGCCGGGATAAGCCATCGCCAGGACCATCGCGCCTGCTTTCATTGCGGGATGCGCGACAGGAAAGGTATTGCCCGCAGGGTTGATGAAGGTCTGCTCGCAGGCTGTCTCCAGATCGATTTCGTCATCGCAGCGCAGGTCCGCATAAAACATCAGGCCATTTAGTGCCTCGATTCGGGGCGGCTGGGCGCACGGCGCATCGGCACGCGCGATCAGCGTCCGTCGGAAACGGGTGAGGTGCGCCTCGTCGAGTGCCGCCTCGGCGTCCAGCCAGCGCCCGGCCATGCCCTCGGGAGTCAGGCCCCAGGCGTCCTCGAGTTCGACCACGGCACGGCGCGGCCCCGCTTCGCCGACATAGCGCAGGCCGTGCGCATCGAGCTGCGCAGCGAATTCGCTGAACCTCATCGGTACGTTGAATTCGGCGAGGTATTCATGGAACAGGTAGGACGGCGCGGCCGATTTGAGATAGGCGATTTCCTTCAGCAAGACCGGATCGGTCCATTCGGCTTCCAGTTCGTCCAACACACGCAAGGCCTGTTCAAAGCGCACAGGCGCGGGAAGACCGGCCGTGGTGCGCTCGATCAGCTCAGTGCGCAGGGGCAGGAGCATGGCCCAGCCAGCCGCGACGTTGAAACTGACGTAGGCTACGCCGTGCGGCGACAGATGGCGCCGGCAGACGTCAAGCAGCGCCTGCTGCACTGCAGGCGGTACCCAGGAAAACACGCCGTGCGCGATGATGTAGTCGAATTGGCCGAGATCGTCCGGCAGCGCCGCCAGATCGCCATGCACGATGCGGACATTGCGCGTGCCCAGGGCGGCGATGAAGGCCGCGCCCGCCTCCGCCTGCACGCGCGACAGTTCCACGCCCACGCAGTCAGAGTCGGGCCAGCGCCACGCCAGGGGAATCAGGTTGCCGCCGGATGCGCAGCCCAGTTCGAGGATGCGCGCCCGGCTGGGCTCGGGCGTCTCGAAGCCGTGCAGTTTCGCCACCGCCGCCATGAAATCCGGCTGGGTTTCGGGCAGCGGCAGGCTGTCGTAGGGGAGTTCGTCGTAGCTGGCAAGGGTATCCATGGCGGCGATTTTAGCGCCACTCGGAGTTCGGTTCCGATCGCCGGACTCGGACAGGACAGGACAGGCCGGGCCGCCCCCAACGCTCAGTGGCCGCGCGAACCCGGTTTGGCCGAGAACAGGGCCGCCTGCGGGCGCGGCTTGCGCGGCGCATTCGGGCTCTGCGCGGCGCGCCCGGGCTGAGCGGCCGGTTTTGCGGCGCCGGGCTTGGCGCCTTGCGGCGCGCGCCCCGGCGCATTGCGGTTGCCGGATTGCGGCGGCCGGGAATTTTGTCCCTGGCGCTGGCCCGCGTTCTGGCCCTGGCGTTGGCCGCCACGCCCCTGCGGCGGGCGTTCGTCGGACATCAGGTCGGCCTTGGCCGGCGGCACGAAGCCGGGTTCGATCTCGACGCGAACGATCGAGCGCTTGATCAGCTTCTCGATGTCGCGCAGGTAGCTCAACTCCTCGTCGTCCACCAGCGACAGCGCCGAGCCGGTCGCACCGGCGCGTCCGGTGCGGCCGATGCGGTGCACGTAGTCTTCCGGCACGTTGGGCAGTTCGAAGTTGACCACCTGCGGCAGCTGGTCGATGTCGATGCCGCGCGCGGCGATGTCGGTCGCCACCAGCACGCGCACGCTGCCGTCCTTGAAGCTGGCCAGCGCCTTGGTGCGCGCCGACTGGCTCTTGTTGCCGTGGATCGCGGCGGCGGTGATGCCGTCCTTGATCAGCTTTTCGGCGAGCTTATTGGCGCCGTGCTTGGTGCGGGTGAAGACCAGAACCTGCTGCCAGTCGTGATGCTTGATCAGGTGCGCCAACAAATCCCGTTTGTGCGCCTGCGGCACGCGGTGCATCGACTGCTCGACGACTTCCACCGTGGTGTTGCGGCGCGCCACTTCGACGCTCTTCGGGTTGTGCAGCAGGCCGTTGGCCAGCGTGCGGATCTCGTCGGAGAAGGTCGCCGAGAACAGCAGATTCTGGCGCTGCCTGGGCAGCACGGCGAGCACTTTCTTGATGTCGCGGATGAAGCCCATGTCGAGCATGCGGTCGGCTTCGTCGAGCACCAGGATTTCGACGCCGGACAGATCGACCGTCTTCTGCCCCAGGTGGTCGAGCAGGCGGCCCGGCGTGGCGACCAGAATGTCGACGCGCGATTTCAGCGCCTTGAACTGCGGATTGATGTTGACGCCGCCGAACATCACCATCGAGGTGAGCGACAGGTATTTGCCGTAGGTCTTGACCGACTCCTCGACCTGCGCGGCGAGTTCGCGCGTCGGCACCAGGATCAGGCAGCGCGGGCGGCCCGGCTTGGGCGCCTGTGCTGCACGCGAGGTGAGGTGATGCAGGATCGGCAGGGTGAAACCGGCGGTCTTGCCGGTTCCGGTTTGCGCTGCGGCGAGCAGGTCGCCGCCAGCCAGCACCTGCGGGATCGCCTGCGCTTGGATCGGGGTGGGCGTGGTATAGCCGGCATCGGCAATGGCACGCAAAATGGGTTCGGCCAGGCCGAGCTCGACAAAAGCCGGGCTGGCTGAGGTTGTTTCAGTAGTCATGTGGTTTCCTGCGACGGCCTGTTGCACTTGTGGCAACACCAATCGAGGCAGACGGACAGTGATCGCGAGATCAATCGAAAACCCGCAACGATTGGTGGAAGCGGGCGATCCGGCTTGACAGCCAGACGGGAAATGTTCGGGTGGTGGGCAGTACAGGGTTTGAACCTGTGACCCCCGCCGTGTGAAGGCGATGCTCTACCGCTGAGCTAACTGCCCCGAAGCGGCGCGAATTAAACCACAACCCGGCGGGCGCGGTCAATTTCCGGAGCGCGCTATCCAGTAAAATAACGCCTTTTTCCGTTCGGCCCTGTCATGATCCGCACCCGCTTCGCCCCCTCCCCCACTGGTTACCTGCACATCGGCGGCGCCCGCACCGCCCTGTTTTCGTGGGCGTTCGCACGACATCACGGCGGCCAGTTCATCCTGCGCATCGAGGACACCGACATCGCGCGCTCGACCCCCGAAGCGGTGCAGGCGATTCTCGACGGCATGGCCTGGCTCGACCTCAGCCACGACGAGGGCCCGTTCTACCAGACCAAGCGCCTGTACCGCTACAAGGAAGTGATCGAGCAGATGCTGGCCGATGGTCAGGCCTATCTCTGCTATTGCAGTCCGGAAGAACTCGACGAGATGCGCGAAGCGCAGCGTGCGCGCGGCGAGAAACCGCGCTACGACGGCCGCTGGCGCCCCGAATCCGGCAAGTCGCTGCCGGTGCCGCCTGCCGGCGTGCAGCCGGTGGTGCGTTTCAAGAATCCCACCGAAGGCGTGGTGGCGTGGAAAGACCTGGTCAAAGGCACCATCGAGTTTTCCAACGCCGAACTCGACGATCTCATCATCGCGCGCGCCGACGGCACGCCCACCTACAACTTCTGCGTGGTGGTCGACGACTGGGACATGCAGATCAGCCATGTGATCCGCGGCGACGACCACGTCAACAACACCCCGCGCCAGATCAATATCCTCAAGGCGCTCGGCGCGACGGTGCCGCAATACGCCCACCTGTCGATGATCCTCGGCGACGACGGCACCAAGCTGTCGAAGCGCCACGGCGCGGTGTCGGTGATGCAGTATTCCGACGAAGGCTATCTGCCGGAAGCGGTGATCAATTACCTGGCCCGGCTCGGCTGGTCGCACGGCGACGCCGAGCTGTTCAGCCGCGAGCAGTTCGTGCAGTGGTTCGACCTCGACCACATCACGCCGTCGGCCGCGCAGTTCAACACCGAAAAGTTGCGCTGGATCAACCAGCAGTACATCAAGACGGCCGCTGACGCGCGCCTGGCCGATCTTGTGCGCCCCTTCCTGGTCCGCAACGGCGCCAGCCCGGACGACGGCCCCGACCTCGCCGCCGTCTGCGCGCTGGTCAAGGAACGCGCGGCAACGATCGAGGAACTGGCCGACGCCGCCACCCTGTTCTACCGCACCCTGCATCCCACGCCGGAACTGCTGGCCCAGCACGTCACCCCGGAGATCCTGCCGGCGCTGGCCGATCTGGCTGGCCGCCTCGAAAGCCTGCCCTGGGAGCGTAGCGCCATCAGCGCCGCGTTCAAGGAAACGCTCGCCGCGCATGGCCTCAAGATGCCGAAACTGGCGATGCCGGTGCGCGTGCTGGTCACCGGCGAACCGCAAACGCCGGCGATCGACGCCACGCTGGAGCTGATCGGCCAGGACAAAGTGGTCGGTCGCCTGAAAGCCGGTCTGCAGGCCGCACAAGCCTGATCGATTCCGCTATAATGCGCGCTGTTTTTCGCCGGCGTAGCTCAGTTGGTAGAGCAGCGCATTCGTAATGCGAAGGTCGTCAGTTCGATTCCGATCGCCGGCACCAGTTGTAAAAAAACGCCGCTCGATGAGCGGCGTTTTTTCTGATCGCGCCTCCTCGACCTAGGCTGCCTCCGAGAGAATTTCGTCGATGCGGCACGGCTTGTGGATGGCGTAGCCCTGAACATAGTCGACGCCGATTTCCCGCAGCGCCTCCAGGGTCGTCGGAGATTCCACGTATTCGGCCACGGTGAGCAGTCCGAGCGAGTGGCCGATATCGTTCATCGACTTGACCATGGCAAAGTCGCCTGAGTTCTGCAGCATGTCCTTGACGAAGCTGCCGTCGATCTTGAGGGTATCGGTACGCAGGTTCTTCAGGTGGGCGTAGGAGGTGAAGCCACTGCCGAAATCGTCCAGCGAGAACTTGCAGCCATAGCGGCGGATCTCCCGGATGAAGTCCTGTGCGGCGCCGTAGCTCTCGATGGCGGCGCTTTCGGTGATTTCGAAGATGATCTTGTCGGTGGGGAAATCGCTCACCGGCAATACCGTCTGCAGATAGCGCATGACCTCGGGATTGCTGAGCGAGGTGGCGGACAGGTTGATGGCGAACCCCCCGACGGATGCAAACTCCGACCGGTTGGCGGCGATCCACTCGAACACGTTCCGCATCACCCAGATGTCCACTTCGTGCGCGCGTTGCAGCCGCTCCACGGCGGGGATGAAATGCGCCGGCAGAATCTCCACCCCGTCTGCGCCTTCGATGCCCAGCAGGATTTCGTAATAGGGCAGCCGGGTGCTGCCC
Source organism: Hydrogenophilales bacterium (assembly GCA_016195805.1). GTDB lineage: Bacteria > Pseudomonadota > Gammaproteobacteria > Burkholderiales > Thiobacillaceae > Thiobacillus. The sequence continues at coordinate 33,784 of JACPYT010000002.1, read as the reverse complement.
ACGCCGATCGGCATCACCTGCTGGCAGCGCAGATGCAGTCCGCTGCCCTTGAGGAAGGAGTCGATCCGCCCCGCCCAGTCCATCAGCGATTCCTGGGACTGCAACTGGGGGCTGGCCTGCTCGTAGACCTGCATCCGGTTGCGACCCTGGGATTTTGCCGTGATGCAGGCCGAGTCGGCACGCCGGATCGCCTCGACGGCACTGAACTGGTCGGGCGCGAACTCGGTGAAGCCGATATTGAAGCCGATGCTGTAGCTGTGCTGTCCGTGCTGGAAAGGGTAGTCCTTCAGCCGGTCGAGCAGGCTGTCGACAGCGCTGCACCCCGCTTCCCGGCTACAGTTGGGCAACAGGAGTGCGAGGGTATCGTCGCGCAATGCGGCGACGACGGCGTCGGGACCGATTTGTGCCCGCACCTCGCCGACCAGGCTGCGCGCCAGTTTTTCCGTCGCTTCTACTCCGCAGGTATTGACGATCATGCGGAACTGGTCGAACTCGATGATGCCGACGGCATGCGACTTGTCCGTCTGCTCCGGCATCGTCATCCGCCCCAGATGCTGCAGGAACCCTTTGCGATTGAGCAGTCCGGTCACCGGGTCGTGCATGGCCTGATGCACCACGCTCTGATAGGTGTCGTCGAACAGGGCCTGCTCTGACCGCTCGATCAATGGCAGATCCAGATCCTTGCCCGGCTTGGCGAGGCCACGCTGCATCTGCCGGGAAAGCTCGGCCAGCGTGAGGTCGGTCTTGCTGGTGGCGGAGCGGTTGGCAAAGGTGCAGCTCGATGGCGGCTGGCTGATCCAGATGATCTGCATCGGAACCCGGCTGCCGTCCTGGCTGAAATCCCACCAGTCCCCCACCCGCAGGCGATCCGCCAGTTGACGATGCGCGGGCGCAACCTCCCCTTCGCCGGGCGACGTGGTCAACCTGCCGGGCGGCACCTGCACCATTGCCGATCCCGCGGGGGAACGTGCAAGGTCGTCCGCCAGGCTGGCATCCAGCTCATCCATGAATGCGGCCAGCAGATTGGCATCGACATTGACCGTTGCCAGGGCGCGCTCGATCTCGCCCAGCAACGCCTGCGCCGATTCGACGTTACGGGACGCGTCCGCCGCCGCAGGATCGAGCCAGGCGAACAGCCGGTCCAGCACCGCCAACGCGGCGTTCCAGGCGTCGCCCTGCATTCCCTGACGCATCTCCAGCAGGACCAGATACTGGCGCCAACCGGCATCCAGCAGACGCAACAGGATGCCGGGCACCGCACGCCCCGCCAGACGCTGCTCGAGTGCAGCGTTGACCCGGGCCCGCGCCGAACGGATGCGCGCCCTGCCTTCGCTGGCCTCCTGCAGGCGCGCCACCCGCGTCCTGCGGATTTGCAGGATCGGCAGCAGCACCTTCTCAAGGCTGTCGCGCACCATCTCGAAAATGTCGGGGTCGTCGTCGGCCCGGCTGCAGACGCGGTCGACCAGCAAATAAAGAAACCGCTGCAGCTTGGAATCGAAAAATCTTCCCTTGTCATCCGCCGCAACCGCATATTGCTCGATGAGATTGAGCACCTGGCGGGCCGGATGATCGGGCAAATTGGGAAAATTCGTGTCCTGCAATGCCAGCTTCAGCAGCGGACGCTCCAGCCGCTTCACCAGCGACTCCACGTCCGAGCCGGACACGAAATCCGCTCGCGCCCGGTCGAACAGATCCGCGGTGGTGTCCAGAATCTGCCGGTGGTTCGGTGCCAGACGTCTGGCATCGCCTCCCGAGGCGGCGATGCGCGCGTCGAGCTGCTCGGCCAATGCCGGCATGCCGGGTGCCATCTGGCTCGCCAGCGGCAGGCCATCCAGGGCGGTCAGCAGATCACGCAGGCTGGCTTCTGGCAGCGCCGCTCTGCTACCGCCCTGCATGCCGACCGGCTGCAGGGCGGGTCCATCGCGACCGACCAGGTGCCGGGCCGTCTGTTGCAAACGGCTCACCACGTGCAGGACCTCGGGCCGCACGGCAGCCACCTGCCCCATGGGAGAACTGCCCTGATGCGGGGATCGCGCCACAGGCGCACCTGGTGCGCTTGCGGCGCGCCGCTGGGATTGGTTGAGGCCGGCCAGGATGCGGTCCAGGCTGTACTCGGCGCTTTCCGGCGTCGGAGAAATACCGGTCTGATCCTGCTTGTAGAGTGTGTTCAGGATATCGGCGATTGCGGCCAGATCCGGTTTGGATTTGTCGCGTTCGGCGGGTCTGGCCTCGGCCTCTGCGGGAGACTGGCGCATTGCCTCCGCCCGGGCTGGCTCGTACGCTGGCTTCGGCGGCACCACCGGCTGCAGCGAAGCCAGCGTCTGGTTGAGTTGCTGGTAAAGCGCCGTGGCATGTCCCGATATTGCTTGCCCCAGTGCCCTGTAAAGAACCGTCCGCATGGGGTTGGAGAAGTCGAGCCCCTGAATGGCGATCTGGAAGGTGCGGCCTATCATTTCCGGGCCAAAGGGATTGTTCTTCCTGTCGACCGGCATGCCGACCAGCCGGCTGTAGCGCTGTTCGAATGCGTCGAGCGGGAGGGCGATGTCCGCCTCGACCTGTCTGACGACGGCCGACAGATTCAGCCAGTCCTCGAATTCGGCCTCCTCGACCAGGGCAAGCTTGTTTGCTGCGGGCGACCCGCATGCAGCCCCCGTATTGGGTCCGACATCCTGAATCCGGTCGCGTATGGCATTGAAGAAATCGTCCTCGATCCGGCTGCGGCGCTGCATCAATTCCTGGGCGCCATAGTCGTAGCGGGAACGCTCCAGGAAGCTCAGCTCGTCCTGGCCCGCTTCCCCCAGACGTTCCACGGCCTGCTGGAAGAAATCCTGCATCACCGCATTGAGAAAGCTGCGGAACAGGCTGGTGCACTCCAGTTGCAGCGCCTGCGCCTGTTGCGGACTCGTCCTGGCCCGCTCCGGGGTGAAGTCGGACTGGGTCAGGTGTACGCTCGCCTTTCGCAAGGCCTGCAACGCACCCTCCGGCATGGCTGCCACGAAAACGCCGACCCCGCCAGGGGAAACGCGCGCGACCCGGCCGCTGCACCGGAAAACCGCCGAATCCGCGACCGCAAACTCTACCTGTACCGGGGTACCCGCCAGAGCAGGGATGGCGGCATCAGGCGTGCCTTCCTCGAGAAATGCCACATACAGTCCGGTCTGGCAATAGTCCCGAATTTCGGAAGGAATGGCTGCGCCTTCGCCAAACCGGATACGCGCGGTCTGCAATGTAGGCTGCCGCGCAAAACGCCGCTTTTCAATGCTGACTGCTCCGGAAGAGAAATGGGCCATTGTTTTGTAGGGTTGATTGACCTTGCCGGGCACCATGTCTTTTGCGGACACGATGCAAGACGGCCACAAGCGGCTACATGCAATAGCGGATAAATGGCGGGAAGCTTTACATTACCGCGGGGTAAGCGGGACGGATCTCCCCCAGCCAGGAGTGGCATCGACTGCGACTCAATGCGCCCGCAAACCGGCGAATGCGTCGAACATTATTGCGATTCGAATTCGGTGAAGGCGCGGTTCATATTGGCGCGGTGCAGGTCGCCGTAGTTCTCCAGATGCCTGAATTCAGGTAGGTCGGCGTAGCGGTCGAGCGTGGCTTCCATCGGTTCCATGTCTTTCGCCGCTGCGCCCACCTTGCCTGCGAGGAAGTCGTAGTAGTCGCCGGTCTCGTGCTGGGCCTGCGCCAGGTCGCACACCCGGCCGTGGCCAGGGACGATGTGCGCCGGCTTCAGCGCGGCCATCGCATGAAACGCCTTCTGGCCGTTCTTCACGCTGGACCCGGGCAACACGCCCAGCAGGCGATCCACGAAGACCAGGTCGCCGCTGAACATCACGCCGCGCTTCGGCAGCCAGACCCAGGCATCACCCGGGAAATGGGCGTCGGTGTAGGTCAGCGTCAGGGTTTCACCGCCCAGTTCCAGGGTCGCGGAATCCCCACCCAGGGTTTGGCTGGCGGGCAGCGGCTGTGTGCCCTGCATGCGTTCGCCGAGGAGGCGCTTGAGGCCTTCCATGTGCTGCGCCGCATACTCGGCCTGGGTGGCAGCGGTGTGTGCCAGCGCGATGACCTCGGCCCCCTTGCCGGCAAAAAAGTCGTTGCCCAGCCAGCGGTGATCCTGGCTGCCGGTGTTGATGACCCAGCGCACCGGCTTGCCCGTTACCTTGCCGATGGCAGCGGCGATTTTCTCGGCACCCAGGCGGCTGGCGCCGGAGTCGATCAGGATCACGCCCCGTGGCGTGACGATGAAGCCGAAATTGGCGTTGAGACCGTCGTTGTCGGCGCTGCGCTGGCCGAGTGGGCCGACAAGGGCGTACACGTTGTCCGTCACCCGTTCAGCCTCGGGTTGATAGTCGGCGCGGGCTGTCAGGGCAAACAGACCGAACACGGCAACAGTCAGACTCAATACGTGGCGTTTCAACATGAGGTTTCTTCTATCTGGAAACCAGACCCGCTTCATACCACCCCTTGCTGCGATTGACGAGCTTCACCACTCCCAGCATCACCGGCACCTCGATCAGCACGCCGACCACGGTGGCGAGCGCCGCGCCCGACTGGAAGCCGAACAGCGCGATCGCCGCAGCCACCGCCAGCTCGAAGAAGTTGGACGCGCCGATCAGCGCCGACGGGCAGGCGACGCTGTGCTTCTCACCCACCCTGCGATTGAGCCAGTAGGCCAGCGCCGAATTGAAGAACACCTGGATCAGGATGGGTACGGCCAGCAGCCCGATGATCAGCGGCTGCGCGATGATCGCCTCGCCCTGGAAGGCGAACAGCAGCACCAGCGTGGCGAGCAGGGCGAGAATGGAAGCGTGGCCGAGCTGCGCCATCGTCGCGTCGAACGCCGCCTGCCCGCGTTGCAGCAACAGCTTGCGCCAGAGCTGCGCGAGGATCACCGGGATGACGATGTACAGTACCACCGAGGCGATGAGCGTGTCCCACGGCACCACGATTGCCGACAGCCCGAGCAGCAGGCCGACGATGGGTGCGAAGGCGACGATCATGATGGCGTCGTTCAATGCCACCTGCGACAGCGTGAAGTAGGGGTCGCCGCCGGTGAGCCGGCTCCACACGAACACCATCGCGGTGCAGGGTGCGGCGGCCAGCAGGATCAGGCCGGCGACGTAGCTGTCGAGCTGTTCCGCCGGCAGGTAAGGCGCAAACACATGGCGGATGAACAGCCACGCCAGCAGTGCCATCGAGAACGGCTTCACCGCCCAGTTCACGAACAGCGTGACGCCGATGCCCTTCCAGTGTGACTTCACCTGATGCAGGGCGCCGAAGTCGATCTTCATCAGCATGGGGATGATCATCACCCAGATCAGCAGGCCGACCGGAAGATTGACCTGCGCCACGTTCATGCGCCCCAGCGCCTGGAACGGCGCCGGAAAAAGCTGGCCGAGCAGCACGCCGGCGGTGATGCACAAGGCCACCCACAGAGTGAGCCAGCGTTCGAACACGCTCATTGGTGCGGCTGCCCCGACCATGTTGGCGGCGCGCTTGGCCGTGACTTCGCACTCTGCGCTCATAGAGCGGATTCCATTGGGGCGGGCGCGCTCATGCCGGTTGTCCCGATCTCGCGCACTGCCTGCTGCAGCTTCATGCTGTCGAGCTTTTCGAACGGCAGGCTGACGAACATGCTGATGCGCCGCTGCAACTGGTTCATCGCCTCGACGAAAACATGGCGTTTGGCGTCATCACTGCCTTCGAACGCAGCTGGGTCGTGAATACCCCAGTGCGCGGTGATTGGCTGTCCCGGCCACACCGGACAGACCTCGCCCGCAGCGTTGTCGCACACCGTGATGACGAAATCGAGCCGCGGCGCATCGGGCTCGGCGAACTCGCCCCACGACTTGCTGCGCAGTTCGCCGGTGGGGAAACGGTTTTTTTCCAGCAGCTCCCGCGCAAACGGGTTGACCCGTCCGGCAGGCGTGCTGCCCGCGCTGAACGCACGGAAACGCCCCTTGCCCATATTGTTCAGCAGCGATTCGGCCAGGATCGAACGCGCCGAGTTGCCGGTGCACAGGAACAGCACATTGAAGACGGGTTCAGCCATGGCAGCGTCCCCGTCGCTTCAGGCGGCAGCCGCTTGCAGGCCGAGCTTGTCGCGCACTGCGGCAACCAGGCGGGTGCGGATGTCGTCGCGCACCGCGAGGAAGCTCTCCAGCGGCTCGCCGTGCGGGTCGTGGAACGGCAGGTGGATGGCCAGAATCGGCTTGGGAAAGATGGGGCAGGCTTCCCTGGCGTTGTCGCACACCGTCACCACCAGGTCGATGTTCTCGTTCATCACCGCATCGATGTCTTTCGGATGCAGGCCGTCGGTGTTCAGGCCTGCCTGCTTCAGCGCTGCGATGGCGCCATCGGCCACCTTGGGCTGCGGCCGGGTGCCGGCGGAGAGCGCGCGCACCTGGCCGGCGAGATCGTGGTTCAGCAGCACTTCGGCCATTTGCGAGCGGCAGGAGTTGCCGGTGCACAGCACCAGCACGGTGTATTTTTTGTCAGCCACGATGGCTCCCTGGATGAATGAAAGAAAAACTCAGCAGCAACCGCCCGCGGCCGGCTTGGCCTTGACCGGGATGCAGCTCGACACCTTGGCGACCGGCTCGGGGACGCAGCACTCGCCCGCCGACTGGCCGCCGAACACCGGGATGCTGTCGAGCGTGTGGTAGGTCTCCCAGGCGATGCCGGTGGGGTCGGTCGCCCAGTATTTGTCCGACTTGGCGTAGCAGCAGGCGGTACCCATTTCCTCGATCACGTCGCCTTCCAGCTTCTGCAGGCGCTGATTCATCTCGGCCAGTTCCTCGGCGCTTTCCACCTGCACGCCCAGATGGTTGAGGCCGGCCGGGGCGCCGCGCGCCGAGATCGCGAAATTGACGCGCGGATCGTCGAGCATCCACTTGGCGTAATCCCCCTTGGTGACGGTCGGCTCGGCGGCGAACATCGTGGAATAGAACTTGATGCTGGCGGCCAGATCGTCGACCGCGACGTGTACATGCAGGCGTTTCATGTTGACTCCTTTTCAGTGACGCACGCCGGTGTGCAGACCGGCGTGCAGGGATTGCCACCGCAGCAGTTCTCGGTAAGAAAGCCGACCAGTTCATTCATGGTCGAGAAATTTGCGGTGTAGATGACGAAGCGTCCCGCCTGCTGCGAACTCACCATGTCGGCGTGCAACAGTTCCTTCAGGTGGAAGGACAGCGAGGACGGCGGGATGCCGGTGAGCTCGCTGATCCTGCCAGCCGCCAGACCGGCGGGGCCGGCCTGGACCAGCGCGCGGAACACCGCCAGACGGGAATCCTGGGCAAGGGCGGCGAGGGCTGAGACGACGGCTTTTATTTCCATATTTCAATGATACTTGAAATATGGAAATAAAAGCAAATGAAATTATGATGAACCATCCGTCTCCTGGCCGAGGCGTCGTCCCGACGCGATTGCGTAAGCGGCAGCTACCCCCGCATCAGTAGTCGCACCCCGGGCCTGAATGCGCGCCCGAGCCGGCCGCTTCCAGCCCGAGCACATCGCGCGCCACGGCTTCGGCCACCTTGATGCCGTCCACTCCGGCCGACAGAATACCGCCGGCATAGCCCGCGCCCTCGCCCGCCGGGTACAGGCCCTTGACATTGAGACTCTGGAAATCGTCGCCGCGGGTGATGCGCAGCGGCGACGAGGTGCGCGTCTCGACGCCGGTCAGCACCGCATCCCGCATGGCGAAGCCCTTGATCTGCTGGTCGAACGCCGGCAAGGCCTCGCGGATGGCCTCGATGGCATAGTCCGGCAGCGCAGTGGCCAGATCGGTCAGGTGCACGCCGGGCTTGTACGAGGGCTCGACGCTGCCGAGTCGGGTAGACGGCTTGCCCTCGAGAAAATCGCCGACCAGCTGGCCGGGCGCCTCGTAATCGCCGCCGCCGAGTTCGAACGCACACGCCTCCAGTTTCCTTTGCAGTTCGATGCCGGCCAGCGGCCCTTTGCCGGGAAAGTCCTCCGGCGTGATGCCGACCACGATGCCGGCATTGGCATTGCGCTCGTTGCGCGAATACTGGCTCATGCCGTTGGTGACCACGCGACCGGGTTCGGACGTCGCCGCCACCACCGTGCCGCCTGGGCACATGCAGAAGCTGTACACCGAGCGGCCGTTTTTCGCATGGTGCACCAGTTTGTAGTCCGCTGCGCCGAGCAGCGCATTGCCGGCGTTCGGCCCCAGTCGCGCGCGGTCGATCAGCGATTGCGGATGCTCGATGCGAAAGCCGATCGAGAACGGCTTGGCTTCCAGGTAGACGCCGCGCGCGTGCAGCATTTCGAACGTATCGCGGGCGCTATGGCCGAGCGCGAGGATGACGTGATGGCTGGTGAGCGTCTCGCCGCTGGCGAGCGTCACGCCCCCTACCCTTTTATCGCCATCGCGTCCGTCCTCGATCAGCACGTCGGTGACGCGCTGCTGGAAGCGGATCTCGCCACCCAGCGACTCGATCTCGTGACGCATGGTCTCGACCATGCCGACCAGGCGAAAGGTGCCGATGTGCGGCTTCGACACGTACAGGATTTCATCGGGCGCCCCCGCCTTGACGAATTCGGTCAGCACCTTGCGCCCCAAGTGCTTGGGGTCCTTGATCTGGCTGTAGAGCTTGCCGTCGGAAAACGTGCCCGCCCCGCCCTCGCCGAACTGCACGTTGGATTCGGGATTGAGCACCTTCCTGCGCCACAGGCCCCAGGTGTCCTGCGTCCGTTCGCGCACTGCCTTGCCGCGCTCCAGCACGATCGGCCTGAAGCCCATTTGTGCCAGCACCAACGCGGCGAAGATGCCGCAGGGGCCGAAGCCGACGACCAGCGGACGCTCCGTCAGATTCTCCGGTGCATGGCCGACGAATTTGTAGCCCATGTCCGGCGTCGGCCCGAGATGGCGGTCGTTGCGGAATTTCTTCAGCAGCGCCGACTCGTTCTTCACCTCGACGTCGACCGCGTAGACCAGCAGCAGCGCGTGCTTTTTGCGTGCATCGTAGCTGCGCTTGAAGATGCCGAAGCCGAGCAGCGCCTCATCCGCCAGCTCCAGCCGTTGCAGGATCGCCGCGCGCAAGGCCTCGGGCGGATGGTCGAGCGGCAGTTTGAGTTCAGTCAGTCGCAGCATGGTGTCGTGCTTTAAGTTTGGCCAGCCAAGTAATTCAATGCGCCCTGCCCCGCCGCGCGCCCGCTGGCAAAGCAGGCCGTCAGCAGATAGCCGCCGGTGGGCGCTTCCCAGTCGAGCATCTCGCCGGCGCAGAATACGCCAGGCACGTCGCGCAGCATCAGATGTTCGTCGAGCGCCCCGAAACGCACGCCCCCCGCGCTGCTGATCGCCTCGTCGAGCGGTCGTGGTGCGGCGATCGTGAGCGGCAGCGATTTTATCGCGTGGGCGAGCTTGACCGGGTCGTTCAATTGATCGGCCTGCAGGACTTCGCGCAGCAGCGCCATCTTCACGCCCTTGATTCCGACGCAGCTTTGCAGGTGGCTGGACAACGAACGCGCGCCGCGCGGATGGGCGACCTCGGCGGCGACCCGGTCGAGCGTTTTATCGGGTGCCAGGTCGAGCTGCAGCGTCACCGCGCCCTGCGCCGCAATCGCATCGCGTAGCGATGCCGACAACGCATAAATCAGGCTGCCCTCGACGCCGGTGTCAGACAGCATCAGTTCGCCCTTGCGCTGATGGGGGTGGCCAAGCACGTCGGTGAAACGCAGCGCCACGGTTTTCAGCGGTTGCCCGGCGAAGCGGCTGCGCAGGTGTTCGCTCCAGCCGCCTGCCACATCGAAGCCGCAGTTCGACGGCAGCAAAGGCGCGACATCGATCCCGCGCTGCGCCAGCAGCGGCACCCACGCGCCATCCGAGCCCAGCTTCGCCCAGCTGCCGCCGCCGAGCGCCAGCACCACCGCGTCGGCCTGAACGAGCACCGCCCCTTCGGGCGCATACGACTCCACACGGACTTTAGCCCGTAGTGGATCGGAGTCCCCTTGTGGGATCGCAAAACGAAGCGCCCCGTCATCGGCCCATCCCAGCCAGCGATGCCGCACATGGAAACGCACGCCGGCTTCACGCAGGCGGTGCAGCCAGGCACGCAACAGCGGCGCGGCTTTCATGTCCTTGGGGAACACGCGGCCAGACGAGCCGACGAAGGTCTCGACACCCAGCCCGAGACTCCACTCACGCAGCGCGGCGGGCGGGAACGCATCGAGCAGCGGCCGGATGCAGGCCGAACGCGCGCCGTAGCGCGTCAGGAAAGTCTCGAACGGCTCGGAATGGGTGATGTTCATCCCCCCCACGCCCGCCAACAGGAACTTGCGCCCCACCGACGGCATGGCATCGTACAGATCAACCGCGACGCCGCCCTGTGCGAGCACCTCGGCCGCCATCAGACCGGCGGGACCGCCGCCCACGACGGCAACGCGTGGAATTACGGGACTTACCATCAATTTCATTCCCGCTTCCGAGCCGAGCGGCGGGCGGGGGCTCTCCGCTCAGGATCGGATGCGGCTTCCGTGAGCGTCCGTGTGTGCGGTATGTGTCTCTTGCCCCAGCCTACCAGCGCCAGCAAGACATCTCCCAAGTCCCGTCCCTTGTCGCTCAGCGCGTAGGCGTAACGGACCGGGTGCGCTTGGTAGGCCGTGCGCGAAATGATCCCGGCTTGCTCCAGGCGCTTGAGGCGGTCGGCGAGGATGTTGGTCGGGATCCGCTCCGGAGAATCCAGCAACTCCCCGTACGTGCGCTTGCCGTGGAGCATGTCCCGAATGATCAGCAACGACCACTTGTCACCCACCAGATCCAGCGTGTTGGCAATAGGACAGGGGGAGCGCTTAAACCCCTCCGATGTCTCCGCTCTCGGTTTCATATGTCGCACCACTTACCAGTCACTTGCATACTGCAAGTTATATTGCTACAGTAGGTAGTAACTTGCAAAATGCAAGTTACTACCTAGGAGATGAAGCCATGTCAAACGCTGTCCTGTCACATTCCAACCCACCGCGGCGCGCGGCTGTATCGGGCGCGGCGCTCACCACAACCCTCGTCCTGACTGTTTGGCTCGCGCTGGTGCTATTCCTCGGTGCGCGCGGGGCGTTCGTGGGACCGCCGGGCACCCCGCCGCTTCCCATCTTCTTCGGGGCGATGTCCCCCATCATCGCCTTTCTTGCCCTGTTCCGGATGTCCCGTGCCTTCCGCGATTTCGTCTTGGCCATAGACCTTCCTCTTGCGACGGCGATCCAGGCATGGAGGTTTGCGGGCTTCGGATTCCTGGCCCTGTTCACCTATGGCGTGTTGCCCGGCACGTTCGCTTGGCCCGCCGGCGTGGGCGACATGGCCATTGGATTGACCGCGCCTTGGGTGGCGCTCGCCCTCATGCGCCGACCCAGCTTTATCGGGAGCAAGCTTTTTGTGGCCTGGAATCTATTCGGGATATTGGATCTGGTGGTGGCCGTCAGCACGGGGGCGCTCAACTCAATCCTTGCGACCGGTGTGCCTGGAGAGGTCACCACCGGCCCCATGGCCCAGTTGCCGCTGGTACTTATCCCGGCCTACCTCGTACCCTTGTTTTTAATGCTGCATCTTGCCGCGCTCTTTCAGGCGCGACATACGGCAGCGTCCATACATTGAAATGTTGCCGCCCGATGTGAACGGCAGACGCTTGCCGGATATGCCGGGCGGCTAAACGGACGTTCATCGGCCCGCGCCGGCGCGCAGATGGCGACGATTTGGTCGCGGTGGCGAGATCGAGCCTGCCAACCGTAGCAGCGCGGCCAACCGGGCGTTTTCTGCCCGTAACGCGGCCAACGTATCCGGCTCAATCGGCGACTTCACCCCCGGCCTGCCTCTGGTAATGGGTGGAGGTCTTCGTTACAGAGCTCCTCACTCCCACTCAATTGTTTCCGAGGCTCGGAAAACGGCATAAATCCTATATTTCTTGAGAACCATCATTTGACTTTACCGTCATTTTTACCGTCAATAAACAAGCGCTTTTGCAGGCGCGGGAGATGGACTCGGTCTGACGGGCGGCTACTCCAGCCCATCAATCGTCAACTATCGCCGCGAACCAGCAAGCCTGAATATTTGGATTATTAGTTACTATCGTAGCACAACTACGACTAACGCACCCAAACAAAGCTTGGCAAGCCCTAAAAATGATGATAAATATCGTAGCATGGCTACGACTGAAAGAACTAAGCTAAATTCCCTCTACCGGCAGTGGGCACCGGGAACTCCCTTGACGTCGGAAGACCTGGCGGCATTGGGCATCTCCGCCGACCTGGCCGTCCACTATGCGCGTGCTGGCTGGCTCTCCCGCTTGGCGCGCGGGGTGTACCGTCGCCCCAACGATACGCTGGATCTCCATGCCTGTCTGGTCCTATTGCAGCGCTCCGTCGAAGGCCTGCATGTCGGCGGCAAGTCTGCCCTCGACTGGTACGGTGTGAGGCAGTACCTGTCGCAGCAGTCCGTTCTGCATCTCTATGGCTGGACAACCGCCCGCCTCCCTAGCTGGTTCACCGAGCGCTTCCCGGCGGAATACCACCGCAAGCGCCTGTTCGACGAGCCGCCAGACGATCCGCTTCATGCCGGGCCGTTCGAGAAGCGCGACGGCGCGCCAAGGGTCTCGACACCAGAGCGAGCGCTCTTGGAGGTGCTCAGCGAGGTAGGCGTGCGTCAGCCGCTGCAGGAGGCACGCGAACTCGCCGAGAGCACCTATAGCCTGCGCGCCGATGTGCTACGTGAGTTGCTGCAGCGCTGCACCAGCGTAAAGACAGTGCGCCTGTGCCTGCAACTCGGACACGAACTCGCCCTGCCCTGGGCCGCCAAACTGGATGCCGCGCAACTGCCGACCGGCAGCGACCGAGCTTGGGTATCCCGTTCGGCCGATGGACTGCTGGTGCTCAAGCCATGAACCAAACGTATCTTGACACCGCACGCCTGCTGACCCAAGTCGCGCCGCTCGTTTTTGTGGACGACACGTTTGCCCTCAAGGGCGGCACCGCGATCAATCTGTTCATCCGTGACATGCCACGTCTGTCTGTCGATCTGGATCTCGTGTTCCCCGATTACAGCCTGCCGCGTGATGAGGCACTGGCTCGCATCAACGAGGCCATCCGGCAATGCACGGAGCGCCTGCGAGCACGCGGTTTCCAAACCCACACGCTCGCGGCGCCCGACGTCGGCGAAACCAAGCTGCTGGTGCGACGTGCGGGCATCGAAGTGAAGGTCGAAGTCAATTTCGTGATGCGCGGCACCGTCCACCCCGTGCGCACTTCGGCCTTGACGCCGACCGCCCGCGACAGCTTGCTGGCCGACCTGGAGATTCCGGTGGTATCGCTGGAAGACGTGTACGGCGGCAAACTCGTCGCCGCCATGGATCGACAGCATCCGCGCGACCTGTTCGACGTGATGCAGCTATTCGCGCACGAAGGCATCACCCCAAGCATCCGACGGGCATTCGTCGTTTATCTGGCCAGTCATAACCGGCCAGTGCACGAAGTGCTGTTCCCGACTCTTCGCAATATCGAACAGGAATACGAGCGGAACTTCAAAGGAATGACCACCGAGCCAGTTGACCTATCCACCTTGCTGGCCGCGCGTGCGCGGATGCTGCAGGAACTACAAGGCGGCCTGGATGAGGACGAGCGCGGCTTCTTGCTGTCACTGGTCGCTGGCCGTCCGGAGTGGCCGTTGCTGAGAATCGCGCACCTCGAACATCTTCCGGGGATTCGCTGGAAGCTGCACAACCTGGCGCAGCTTGAACAGAAGAGTCCGCGGAAATTCGCTGAGCAAATCGATACACTTGCGCGCCGCCTAGGATAGGTGCCCCGGCATGGATGTCCCGGCGTCGCCCCCATCGGGCTCGCGGGCGTTGCCCCGGCCTCATACCGATTCGCGGCCATGCGGCTTTGATCCCTGACGCCTCCGTCCCTTCGGGCCTGCGCGCTACGCTTGCCATGTGGGTAGCGGAGTGTGTGGGAGAGGCGGCCTTGCTGTTCACTTCAACGTACCACGCCGTTCTCGCCGTCAAGGGCTGCGCGCCCTGCCCTGCGGTTGATCGCTTGCGTCCGGCGGCCGTCTGCGACCCCTGACTGCTGCGCTGCGGCGTGTTCCTCCGGTTCCGGGCAATTCCGCCCGATTCGGACTGGAGCACGATCATGTCGCAACTTTCTCTTTCTTTCCATTCATCCCTTCTCGTTCGCGATGTCGCGGGCGACTACCGTCCGGCCAATGCCGACGAGGTGTTGCAGGCGGCGCAGCGTATGCTGGCCGGGCAGATGCGCGGTTGCGAAGCCCTGACCTCGCCGCAGGTGGTGCGCGACTTCCTGCGGGTCAAGCTGGGGGCGCTGGAGCACGAGGTGTTCGCCATCATCCATCTGGACGCACAGAACCGGGTCATCGACTACGTCGAAATGTTTCGCGGCACGGTGAGCCAGACTTCAGTGTATCCGCGCGAGGTGGTCAAGGAGGCCCTGGCCAGGAACAGCGCTGCGCTGCTGCTGGTGCATAACCACCCGTCGGGTGCAGCAGAACCATCGCGCGCAGACGAGATGCTGACGCAGACACTGAAGTCGGCACTGGCGCTGGTGGACGTGCGGGTGCTGGATCACCTGATCGTCGCCGGTAGCGCCATCCTGTCGTTTGCCGAACGTGGGCTGCTGTAGCGCTGGGGGCATCGCCCCCTTTTTTGCTGTGTCCTTTGGTTTGGCGAAAAAGCTGCGCGCTGCGCTTGCCTCCAGGGGTCGGCTGACGCCCACCCCGCCGCGCAGGCTTGGCGCCCCGAAAAACCGCCGAACAGGCGGCGCCTGATCGGACTGCGCACATTGCCGTTTTCGCGCTGCGCGCTTAGTTCACTTCCATCAAGGCGTGCCTGCGGCACGCAGCAGCGCTCGCCGTGCGGCGTGGGTTCGTCGATCATCTGGCCGTAGGCCGGTCATCCGTCTTCCCTCTCCTTCATCGCTGATCCCGCGACCGTAGCCAGCGGTGCCTGTCCGTCAAGGCGCGCAGGGCCGCGTCCTCGCTGCGCTGCGGGCCGCACCACCCTGCGCTTCATCCTTGACCGCCAGCCCTTCGCCGGCCCGGTTGTTCGCGGGCGATGAACTCAGGAAAGACGGCGGCAACGGCGACCAGCCCAGGTCACTGCGCCGAACCAACCGAAGCCAACACCGGGCTCCGAATCTTGGAATCCGGTCAGCTTTGAAACCACAACCTGTACCCACTGGAGAAATACCATGCAACTCAGTTCCCGTTTCGCCAACGCTACGCCCTTCTTACGCGCCGACCATCCGTTATCGGATGATCAGATTCGCAGCGTGGCTCCGTCCATCTTTGCGGAAGAGAAGCACCAGAGCCGATCCGACCGCTACACCTACATCCCGACCAGCGAGGTATTGGGTGCCCTGCGCAAGGAAGGCTTCCAGCCATTCATGGTGTGCCAGACGCGCGTGCGCGATAGCGGCAAGCGCGAGCACACCAAGCACATGCTGCGGCTACGCCACGCAGCGCAGATCAACGGCGCAGAGGCCAACGAAATCATTCTGCTGAACTCACACGACGGCACCAGCAGCTATCAGATGCTGGCCGGAATGTTCCGTTTCGTGTGCAGCAATGGGCTGGTGTGCGGCGATACCGTGGCCGACCTGCGCATCCCGCACAAGGGCGACGTGATCGGCCAGGTGATCGAGGGTGCCTACGATGTGCTGGACGGATTCGAGCTGGTGCGCGAACGTCAGGAAGGGATGCGTGCCATCACGCTGAACCACGGTGAATCGGAGGCATTTGCCCGCGCCGCGTTGTCGCTGAAATACCATGACCCGGTCAAGCCTGCGCCCATCACGGAAACACAATTGCTGCAGCCTCGACGCCGGGACGACGACAGGCCCGACCTGTGGAGCACGTTCAACCGCGTGCAGGAGAATCTGGTGCAGGGTGGACTGACCGCACGCATGGCCAATGGACGCAGGAACCGTACCCGCGCCATCCAGGGCATAGACCAGAACGTCAAGGTCAACCGGGCGCTGTGGATACTGGCCGAAGAGATGAAGCGGCTCAAGAACTGACATGCGAGGGGGCTTTGCCCCCCTCATTTGGTTGCGTCCGAGTACGCAGCACGTCTGACCCGACCAAAGAAGAAAGCGCTGGCCAGCGAAGGGGAACGGCTGGTGGTGGGCACGAGCTGGCTGCCGTTGATGCTGCGCGCGATGGAGCCGGAGGCACAGGAAGACGTTGCCCCGGTCGCTTATTTGGGGTGGTAAGCGGGAAGCCCCGGCAAGTTGCTCGCCCGGACTATTTTTGGCGCGTCGCGCGCGGCACACTTGCCGCGCGCGTTTTAACAGTCAACGATCCATCCCTCCCTTGATGCGAGCCCTGCCGCAGGCTGGGCGGCCGAGTATGACAAACCTTGCTGCGCCGGTTGTGCGGTAGCACGCCGCCCCTGACGCTGGCGGGCAGGCCGCCAGGAACGATGGCAGTTCACCAACAGGCCGCCACCATGCCCTTCCGCCGAACGATCAAAGCTGCGTCAATGCACAAGGGGCGTTCATCCTGGTTGATTCGGACTGACCTTGACCGCGAAAGAACGCGTGCCAGAAAAGCTCTGTGCGGAGATGCCAGAGCCATGCTGCCTTTCGCATGGAGTCGCACCCAACGGCGGTCTTGGCTTGTCGTGAATCCTGGCGAGGCAGCGGCTGCGCCTCGGGCTTCATGGCTGCAACCGTCCGGCCCAACAAATTTCCCCGGCACTGCGTGCCTTCCTCGCGAAACAAATTTCTTGTTCCTCCCGGTCCTCCACGCTGTTGCGGCCGCTGCGCGATGCAGCCCGCCCGACCCTCACCCATCGGATCACCGACAAGGCCGCGATGGGCGCGACCTTGCACCACCAAAAGGAGATTCATCATGGCAAACATTGGCACCTTCAGCGCACAGAACGACAGCTTCATCGGCACGGTTCGTACCCTGACGCTCAACGTCAAGGTCAAATTCGTCCCGAACGTCGGGGAGAGCGAGAACGCTCCCAACTACCGCATCGTCGCCGGCAACTTCGAGATCGGCGCGGCGTGGAAGAAAGTCAGCAAGGCGGAACGGCCTTACCTGTCGGCAACCCTGGATGACCCGTCGTTCCCGGCGACCATCTACGCCCGTCTGGTCGAGGGCGAGGATGGCGTGCACAACCTGATCTGGTCGCGCAGCAAGGGCGATTGATCGTCGCCATCGGCGCCCCGCCTATACGGCGGGGCGTTTTCTGCGGGAAGTCGCTCCTACGAGCTTCCGTCGTCAGGGCTGCAGCCTTCCGGTTTCGACTTGTCGGAAAATGCAAACCTGATCGTTTGCATGCATGCGCCTGACTTGGAGCGCACTCTGACTTCCAGGATTAACCACATGGGCCTAGTCTTTATGATTCAATGACCCTGTTCATGACAACCCCGGCGGACCCTTCTTGAATACTGATACATCCGAATCCAGCCGCAAGGCATTGATCGACGCCCTGCTTCTCAAACTCCCTGGCGTCAGCGCAAGAAAAATCAGCGGCCTTGATGCCTACTTCGTCAACGACAAGATGTTTGCCTGCATCAGCGGTAGCGGCGTCGGATTGCGCCTGCCCGCCGCCACCGCGACCGAACTGCAGTTCTCAAGGGGCGACGTCGTCCCGTTTCAGCCCGGCGGGGTGGCTAGCACCAGGGAATGGGTACAGATTGACCGCGCCGAGGCGGCTGAGTACGAGAAGGATCTCGATCTGTTTCAGGCCTCGCTCGAGTTTGTGAAAGGCGCCCGAACCCGCTAGTCGGCAGCGTCGTCGGACAGCCGCTTATTGGCCAGGAAGATGCCGCCAGAGGTATCTCCGCGCCGTCCGGTCATCAGCCGCAGTAAACGCACAGGGCTTGTGCTACACAGTTCATTCTTCTTGGTTCGGCAGTCCTGGCTTTGGCTCGGAAGGAGATCATCGGTCGATTGCCTTGAGTAACCTGTACAGGGAGTAAATATGCGAAGAGTGGCAATACTGGTTCTGGGCCTGATGGTTGCAGGCTGGACCTGGGCTGATGACACCCCCAACCTACACGTCACTCCTGGCTCTTATCGCGTTGGTTTATCAAAGGCAAAAATCTGCTCGATAAAATGGGGCAAAGACGAACGGCACGCAACTGTGGCGATGAAGAAGCAGGTTTTTGCTCTTTACGGATATACGGGCAATGACGACCCAAAGTGTGTCCCGGCAGGCAAGAGGCACTGCGAAATTGACCACCTCATCAGCCGAGAGCTTGGCGGCGCTGACGAAGTCATCAATCTGTGGCCGCAAGCTTACGGCACAAGCCCATGGAATGCGGTCCTAAAAGATAAGTTGGAGAATCGTCTGCACAAGGAAATGTGCGCCAGACACATTACGCTGAAGCAAGCCCGCGAGATGCTCGTTAACGATTGGCGCGATGCTTACAAGAGATACTATGGTGACCCGTAAAGGCAACTGGCTGGCGACGGGCCAGGTTGGTGTGGAGCATTTTTAGCCCGGAGAAATGGTCGTGAAGCGCTACACCGGCGCTATTGAACGGCCGGTCCACCCTGGTATTTGCCATTCGAGTCGATGCGGGCTACGTCCGCCCATCGGCGAGACTGTGTGAAAACATCGCGACTAATCAATTTTGAGTATTTTCGGGGGTCGCTTGACCCCACCCGGGGTGGCGATCGTTGAACTGGGAGCGTTTTGGAAGGCTGATTTTTTGCTCCCCGAAATTCCGATACGTTTTCACACAGCCTCCGGCCATTCCGGCCATTGGCGGGCCAAGCCGCTAAGGTCAGCAATGTGCAACCAACCTGCCGCTCAGCCAAGAATCGCGTTGAACAGTTGCACCCCGATCTCGCGAACTCACAATCCCGGCCATTGCGACCCCTCAGCCTTTGGGAAAGCTGTCGTACGACCCCTCATCGATGCCGGTCACACTCTTCGGTAGCGGCCAGAGCAAGTCGCCGCAACATTTTTAAATGAAATCTCACACATGTTGATTTTTTAATCCTACAATGCAGGCATTAAAAATCAACATCGCTAATCTATGATCCAGCAAACACCCATTGTCATCAATGAAGGCTTTTCGGTCCATCAGGAATTACAGTCGCTTGGGCTGACAGCGGACATTGTCATGTCCATAGCTCGAAAAGCTGCGGCAGCCAAGGCCGAAGCCCTAGAGATCGACCCTTCGAGCACGCCGGGCACTCTGGCCTATATCAATGGCGTCCGGGCCATCCGCATGGAGCTTTTGCCTCTGGGCTGGCGGCTAAGCCGCACCGGCAACGTGGAGGCGACCGTGAACGACAAGCTAGGAATCCAGATCTGCTTTCAGAACGTCGACATCGCCTGCTCAGAACGGAACCCTCAGGCTATCTCGGGGAAGGGGGCTGGGTCGCGCAAGCTCATCCAGAACGGCCAGGCTGAGCTCTTTGATCGAGACGCCCCTGAGGCAGTGGACGCCTTTGGCAGCGCGCCGACCGTGTGGGCTGTCTGCGTGAGCGCGGATTCCAAGAGGTTGCGGGCCGAGGTGTCTTGCCCTGAAGCCTTCGAGGGCAACCAGTTCGAGGGCTTCAGCAAGCGTATTTGGGTCGTAGACGAGGATCTGGAACCCACGCCCGGCAACATCGGTCAGCCCGACGATGGTAGCGGCCCCGTGGAGCATGAGGTGCGAATAGCAAAGAAGTGAAGATAGAGAACGAAGTAGCGTATGTTTAACGGGAGCAGGCTTACGCTAGCTCGAAAGCGCAGACAGCTCACAAAGAAGGAACTGGCAGAGAAGGCACAACTGACGGCTCTGACGCTCACGCGCTTAGAAGCAGGCGATACCCCAGAACCGGGCAGCGACACCGTGCGTGCGCTGGGCCACGCCTTGAATTACCCGACGGAATTCTTCTATCTCAACGACAGCGAAGCGCTTCGTGCCGAGGCAGTGAGCTTTCGTAGCTTGTCGTCGCTCACGGCTCGCCAGCGTGACGCGGCTTTGGCAGCGGGCGATCTGGCGTTTGAGTTGCACGGTTGGGTGGCCGAGAGATTCGAGCTTCCCGCAACGCAGCTGCTTGACTTGCGTGACGAAGATCCTATTGCGGCTGCCGAGGCTCTGCGCAGCCATTGGGGCATGGGAACCAAGCCGATCGAGCACATGATTAAGCTGCTGGAGTCCAAGGGTGTTCGGGTCTTCTCGTTGGCCGAGCAGCACAAGCATGTCGATGCATTTTCCTGCTGGCGAGGTAACACCCCCTACATCTTCTTGAACACCTTCAAGTCAGCGGAGCGCAGCCGTTTTGATGCGGCCCACGAACTGGCCCACCTAGTCCTGCACATCCACGGCGTGACAAATGGCGGTCGGGATATCGAACGCGAGGCCGATATGTTCGCCTCGGCGTTCCTGATCAACCGGGGCGACCTGATTGGTCACTTGGGCCGGGTCAACTCCCTAGCGCGGCTGGTGTCCGCCAAAAAGCGGTGGGGCGTCTCGGTGGCGGCTTTGGCACGCACGGCATTCGATACGGGTCTGATCTCGGACTGGCACTACCGCGAGCTGTGCAAGCAGATGAGCCACTTGGGGTACCGAACTACCGAACCTCAAGGTCTTGCGCGTGAGAAGTCCATGCTCTGGCGCATGGTATTTGATGAGCTTTGGAAGGACGGTATTACTAGGGACCGCATTGCGGCTGAGTTGCACATACCACTGGACGAGATCGAGTCATTGGTGGGCGAACTGGTCACTCAGCCACCGCCACCGCCCATACCGGGCTACAAGAAACCGGTGCTGAAGATCGTGTCCTAGGGCGCGCCCCCGAGGGCCAGAAGTGGTGTCCAAGGTGAACGCTGAAATCAACATGCAATGGATGGAGGCGCGTCGGGGCTAAAGATTGGGACGACGTGCCGGCCACATGGGAAAAGTGAAATGGTGTTTAAGAAATCCGCAGCGCACAAAATCTGATTACAGGGGGGGCGGTGGAAGTAATGTCGTTCGATGAAGTCATCACGTCGCTCCAGAAGAAACGGAGAACCACCTCGCTGCTGATGGGTAACGGTTTCAGCATGGCGTACGACGTGGAGATATTTTCATACAATGCCTTGCACAACTTCCTGCAATCGCAGGAAGACGAGTTACTTACCAAGCTCTTTGGTGCCATTCAGACCAGGAATTTTGAGTTGGTAATGCAGCAACTGGACACGACCATTGCGCTACTCGAAGCCTTTGGAGCCGAGGAAACTGTCAAGGAACAGATTCTTGCAGCATCCGACAAGCTCAAGAAAGGGTTGCTGAAATCGGTCAAGGAGTTGCACCCAGAACACGTGTACAAGATTCCTGACGAGAAAAGCGCTGCATGTGCAAACTTTCTTCGCTTGTTTCTTGAGAGCGGGGGTCAAATCTTCAGCACCAACTACGACCTCTTGCTCTACTGGGTTCTGATGCGGCAAGGAACCTCGCAGCACATTGACGGGTTCGGGCGCGAGCTGGAAAACCCGGTTGAAGTACAGAAGGGAGAGGACGAGGAATGGTCCGACCTGATCTGGGGGCCGAATCAGGCGAAGCAGAACATTCACTATCTGCACGGCGCGCTTCACCTGTTCGATGCCGGCTCAGAAATCATCAAGGAGCAGTACGACTGGACTGGCTACCTGCTGGAGCACATCACCGCCCGCCTCGATGAGGGCAGCTATCCAATTTTCGTGACAGCGGGCAACGGTAACGAAAAGCTAGAGCACATCAGACATAACCGCTATCTGTCGTACTGTTACGACCGCCTCTCGGGTATCGAAGGTTCGTTAGTCACTTTTGGCTTCAATTTTGGCCAGTATGATGAACACATCATCGACGCGATCAACAGAGCTGCGAAGCACGGGGCGCAAGCTGCCGACAAGCTTTGGAGCGTGTACATAGGAACCTACTCTGACGCGGATGCGAAGCACATCGAGTCAATTCTGCCGAAGTTTAAACTCAAGGTTCAGCTATTCGACGCCAAAACGGCAAACGTTTGGGGAGCGTGAGCAAATGGCTATCAGCGAAGAGGAATTGGTTACAGCAAAACGGGGCAAGTGGTCGGTTGCTGGGGTTCCGCACAGAGGCTGGACCTGCGTAGATATCGAGGACTTGGGAGAACCCTCCATCGACTGCGAAATGTGCGAGTCGCAAACGATCCGCTACGTCCACCACATGTCACACGACAACTACCCCGATATTTTCCAGGTAGGCTGCATCTGCGCGGGTCACATGGAAGGCGACCTTTCCGCATCGACAGCACGAGAGGCTTCGATGAAGAGCCGGTCGGCAAAGCGAAAGCGCTGGCTATCTCGGGCCTGGAAAGTGTCAGCGAAGGGAAATCCCTACATCACTGCTGACAGCTATCGGATTATCGTGTATCAGCGAGGAATGGGATGGGCCTGCACAATAGCGTCGGTTGATCAGTCGTCAGTTCAGCACTCAAGACGGAATTACAAAACGGTTGCCGAGGCGAAATTAGCCGCTTTCGATCACGTCACCCGATTGCTTACCTGATCACGAAACGGGAAGCAACATGGCAAAGTGAATTACGTCTCAAGGCCGTTTCCTGCCCTGCGGACGCTGATCTATGCATTGCAGACGTTAATGGCGTTGGTCATCAAATGACCGCTCAGGCCGAGGATGCGACAGTGCTCGATCAATTATTCCTATTTTACGCGGATCGGTCGATACTAAATCCTGCGCGAGAACAGCGCCTTTCCACGGTTAGATACTTCCACATCCCGCTGAGTCGTAATGTCGGCGCCGCGGCAACCGAGGTCGCTGCGCATGCCAAACGCTACCTGCACGCGTGGGGTTTCACCGGCATCCAGTCGGTGCTGCTTGACGCCGAACGGAGGCAAATCCATCAGTTGGATGCACTAGTTTGGCATGTGCCTACTTCTTCTTTGTGCCGTACGGTGATTGATTTGTAGGCTTTAGAGAAATGCCTTCTTCCGACGCCTTGTTGCTCACTGAAGCGTGAGTGCGCCCTAGCTTGAGAGCCGCCACCCTTGTCGGCGTGTTCTGCTCAGCCAATTTCTCCAGCTTTTTGACATCAGCATCTGTCCAAGACTTGCCATGATTCTCGGGTTTCTTTGCCATAGCTAATTTTCCCCTTTTGTTGCCTAACGCAAACTAGATTGTAATGTGATAAGTTACCGAATAAGTAACTGTTGGCCCAACTGCGACTGATGAATGTGATGGTTTTGAAAATAGACTTCGTAACGCTCACCTTGGGTATGGTTCGTAAGCATTTCACCGCCCAATGCGGTGTCATCTCGCCAGCTGACGCTATCGCCCACTTCGACGTTGTCGCCGCTAATGATCTCGAAGATGGAGTAGTCCTGCTCCGTGAACACCGCCACCATGCCGCGCTGCTGGTTGATGTAGTGAACGACACCTTTCACGTTTTTCTCCTCAAAGCCAAACTGTTATTCATGACCCCCGTGGGTCAGGAGCTGGCACATTATCTCGCCGACCGCTAGATTTGGGCACGAAACCACGCAGTCCGCCTTGCAAACCATCCATCTCGATCGCCATTCTCGAAGACGTCGCGGGAATTGCTCGCCTCGCTTTGTGCTGGTACTGCGGCGAGCTGGACCGGCTGCGCCCCATTGGGCAAACGCCGGTCGCCGAAGTACGTCGCCTTGAGCAGTCGATCTCTGACCCGGCCGGCGTCGATAGCCTTCTGCGGCATCTCGCCACACCAATGTACACAATTGTCCTCGATCCAGTAGTGCGACCTGCAGGGGAAGCTCCAGTTGCCAATCGAAGGCGACAGCGAAATCGTCTCCCCATTGAAGGTCAGCTTCCAATCCGTCGGTGACAGCGGCGTGACCACCTCTCGGCCGCACCCGCAGAAGCAGAGGTGCGCCGCCGTGGCGTAGGTCGTTGAAACGTACAGCACGCCCTCCTGAAGCTGCTCAGGGATAAACTCAATGAACTTGTGCGACAGCGTCCGCCTGACTGGGGTGCTCTTCTTCATGCGCTTTCATCACCGGTAAGCAGGTTGCAGTTCGTTGTATAGGTGCTGTCGTGCTCACCCTCAAGGTCCTGGTAGAAGCCGCAGAACTTCTTCCACCGAATCACGGCCATGGCTGCAGTCATTGCGTTCAGGTCGGCGATCTGGATATTGCGCTCGTAGTCGCCGTCCTCATCCGGCGGCGCGTACGACACCCGCCGTGCGAGGTGGTCGCGCTTGGCGCTGGTGCTGGTCGTCACGCGGCAGATTGCCCAGAGCTGCAGGCTGTCCTCGAGCATTTGCACGCCCATCCCGGTATCAATGAATGGCGTGCCTGCAGCGTGCAGCGCATCGACGATGAGCTTTTTGGCGGGCCCCGTGTCCATGCACAGGAAGACGAAATCGAAATCCTGCAGCTGCGTCACGTTCTCTTCGCCGATGTACTCGTGGTGCGCGATGATTCCGCGGTGCATCTTCGCGTAATTGGCCTGGTGGTAAGCCACTTTGCTGGGGCGCCCCCGCAGCTGATCGAGCGACGCCGCGCCCGGCGCCCGGAAGGCGTTGTGTTGTAAGAACAGGTCTCCATCGTAGAGGTGTATCTCGCCGACAGGCGTCTTGGACACCAAGTCCAGAACATAGGAACCTGTGCCGCCCAAGCCAACGATCGCCACGCGTCGCATGCCGACCTTGACGGTGACAGCGCTGATGCCGGTCCTGCTGGAGGCCGTATCAAGGTAGTTGAAGACCCCATCATCAGGCGCCGCCTCAATCACGCGGTATGTGCGCGCCGTCACGCTTGGCTGCAGTGATTTCGCCGGCGCGCAGATGATCTCGATGTAGCGCGACATCTTCTCGTAGTAGTCGGCGTAGCCCTGTGGCGGCTTGTTGGAGAACGAATGCTGCGCAACGACGTCCGTCGCTAAGGACATGTGGCTGCTGTTGTGCTTGATCTGCTTAATTTCGCTGCCGTCCTTGCTGCATGGGTGCTCGCCGATGAACATGGCAATGTGGCTACCGGGGCGCGTAGTGAGATCACCGGCCATGGTGAGGTCCGACACAAGGGTACCAAACGCGATCTTGCACCTGGCGTTCACGTATGGCACCGAGTGCACCAAGAGGTAGCCGGATCGCACCTCCACCTCATAGCCTTCGTTCTGCAGGCGCAGCAGGTCGGGATTACGACTTATCAGTGCGCGCGACATTGAAGATCATCCCTTCCTTGATCTTGACGGACTCGCCTTCGACCAGCGTACCCTCCGGCTTGTCGCCATGTCCGCGCTTGAAGGTGATCGTGTAGATCGTGACGTCATTGAAGATTGCGTCGTCGAACGCTAGGCGCACGATCTCCATGAAGCTTAGCTCCTTGTCCGCTACCTCCTTCGGCCGGCCGTTGATGATGATAGTGGTTGACTTGGGCGGCTGGTGACCGCTGCCCTCGTGTCCGGGTTCCGCCCGGTCGGGATTCGTGGCATGCTGCATAGATAATTCCTTCTCTAGTTTCGCGTGCCTTCGACAGAAATGCGGCTCGCTTACTGGATAGGACTCTTGAGACAAACGCCGTGGACGCGCAGCAACAAAAAATCATCCGGCCGCGTCCACGGAGGACCGGCCGGGAGTCCAAGCCCGGGAGAGAAAATGATGTCCTCACCTCCACCAGCAGACGATAGCCTGAGCCTCGCTGAGGTCGACGCTGCGCTGCGCGCGCTGCTCCCCGCCGACTGGGAGCGAGCCTTGCGATTGGCCCGCTTCCGCGCGGGCGGCCTGGCGGACTGGACGGGCGAGTCGCTACTCTCGGAGGCGCTGGCCAAGCTGCTCGCCGGCGAGCGAGTTTGGCGCCGGGACGTGTCTGCACTGCAGACGCTTAAGAACGTCTTGCACAGCTTGGCCAGCAACGACAGAAAGAAGCAGACCGGTGCACCCATCGATCGGTTTGCGACCGTCGACGTTGGCGCCGGCGGAACCGAAGACGAAGACCACATGCCTGGCGTCGCCGCCGTCGATGAACGCTCTCCGGAAAGCATTGTGGACGGCAGGAGCCAGTTGGTGGCGATCGAGAAGTTGGTGGCCGACGACGAAGACGCACAGATGGTGCTCATGGCCTGGTCCGAGGGCATTCGTGGCAAGGCTGCCGCCGAGGACCTGGACTTCGACATGAAGCGCTACGACGCGGCGCGAAAGCGGCTGGAGCGCAAGCTTGAGCCTATCGCGAACCTAAGGAATATCCAATGACTGCAACCTTCAAGCCTGATCCGATGGAAGTCCTGATGGACACCTACCTAGCAGAATTGCTGGAGATGACCGATGAGCAGGTGCTCGACGGCAAGGATCCAGCCGCAGTGCAGGCCAACAGTCTTCAACTTCTGGACGCCGCGAAGGCGGAAGCCGGTCGTCGCCGCTTAGCGGCCGCGCGTCTGAAGCTCCAGGCCAAGAAGGACACTCACGATGGACCGGGCCACGCGCCGACCGCCCAGATTACGGCCGATGAAGCGCGGGCTGCCCTTCGCCGAGCCGCAGCAGCTAACGACGGCCACTATACCCTTGCCGCGCGCCAGCTCGACGAGATGGCCGACGAGGATGTGATTCGCGCTTACCTGCAGCTTCAGCAGCTGGAAGGTGCACGCAAACCAAGTGGCGAGAGTGACGGCGAATGACGCCAGGACAGCGAGCTGAGGCCCGCATCGCGGAACTTGGCATCACCGATCCACGCGATCTTGACGTCGCCCTGATCGCGATGGACGCCGGCATGGAGGTGGTTTATGAGAACCTCCAAGGATGCGAGGCCACGCTGGTGGGCGTCGGAAACAGAGCGATCGCCACGGTGAGGCGCTCAACAGTGCGGGGCCGGGAGCGGTTCTCGGTCGGCCATGAGCTAGGCCATTGGGACATGCACCGCGGCCGCGCCTTCAGATGCCGTGTCGACGATCCTGACCAGAACTGGGCCTCGGACACCCTACTGGAGAAGGAAGCCGACACCTACGCCTCCCATCTATTGATGCCCACCTCGATGTTCAACCCACGCGTAAAGGCGTTGGGCACCCCGGGCTTTCGTGAGATCGAGGACTTGTCCGAGGTGTTCGCGACCAGCGTGCTGGCCACTTGCATGCGCGTGGCAGATATCAACACGCTCCCTGTGATCCTCGCCTGCTACAACGCGCGCGGCGTCCTTCGCTGGCGAAAGGCCGCCGCGGACGTGCCCCCTCGCTGGTGGCTACGACAACAGCTCGACGACGACAGCTTCGCGTATGAGTTGCTGCACAACGGCAAGTCGCATCCCAGCCCCGGTAAGCAGCCGGCCGAGGTGTGGTTCGAAAACATGGACGCCGACGAGTACGAGATGTCAGAGTGTTGCATACCAAGTCGGGCCGGCGAGATCATGGTCATGCTGTTTCTCGGACCGAAAATGCTCGACGCTCGTTACGACCCCCACGTCGGCAATCGGAAATTCAACCAGCACGGTCCACGCGTCGCGCGAAAGTAGTCGAGGCGCCGGTCTTAGGGCCTCGGTTGACTTATACGTCCCATGGGAGAAACTCAAATCATGACCAAGCTGCGATATCGAAATTTGCTCAGCATCAAACACGGTGGGAAGGGGATTCCCTATGGGGGCGCTGGCGAACTACGGCCAGATGGAGATGCGAACTACGGATTCAAGAACTTAAAAGGGCGACCTGAGTTGCTAGATTCAGTTCCTGAACTGCTCAGCGACCCCGCTCTGTCCGAGGCGGTCAAAGCCATCAATGCTGCGCAAACGGGACTATTTTCTGTCGGATGTACCAGCGGGGATATCGTGGATGAAAATGGTCATCGCCGAACTGGATATGTCGAGTTTGCCTTCAATTCTGCCTCTCTCGTGGCGGATGCCTCAAACTACTTTCCACTCTACTTTCACTTTGATCGATATCTTTCCTCCAGTGAATCTACATTGCAGGTCGCGTACGAGTGGGAGTTGATGCAAGCACACTTCCTGGACACCAACGTTGGCGGCTTCACTTGCTCTGTCTTCTTGAACACTTTCTATGTCGGGTCTTCTGGCGAAGCTCAGAAGAACTGGGCGGAGGCCATAGCGCTGTTAACTCACTATCTGGGCGGCATCCCGCAGAGGGCCACCGACTATCTCTACGCCGTTGACGGCTAGCTGGGATGAAAGAATGTCACCAATTGAACTGTGG
The DNA here is from genome assembly GCA_016195805.1 of Hydrogenophilales bacterium. GTDB lineage: Bacteria > Pseudomonadota > Gammaproteobacteria > Burkholderiales > Thiobacillaceae > Thiobacillus. The sequence goes on along the minus strand of JACPYT010000002.1, from coordinate 5,677 downwards.
GTAAACCATGCACAGCTTCACAGAACTCGTTGATCATTGCGCAACGTTTACCCTTGAAACCCTTAGGGCGGCGAATGAAAAAACAGTCGATGCACTGCAAGCGAGCGGTGCTACTTCCTTGGTGAAGACGCTTCAGATGATACAGCTTCAGAAGGCAATCTTGGCTGTCGGTATGTTCTCTCTCTTTGAGGCGAGCCTGCAAGACGGCTTGAAATGCCGAAACGGATTTGATGAGGCTGTGAAGGTCCTGGATGACGAAGGCAAACATGATTTAAAAGAGCGCTTTGACGATCTTTTTCTAGCTATCAATGTACTCAAGCATGGGCGTGGCCGCAGTTACGATGCCCTTGTTGCCAAAATTAAGGTCTTGCCGTTTAGAGTAAAGCTACCAGGGGAGTCGTTCTTCTTTGAGGGTGATGTCTCAGAAGTATCGACGTTGATCGAGGTTGACGATGCTTTCGTCCAACTTTGTGGTGATGCCATTAGTGAGGTGTCCGAGGTTATACGGCGAGTACACCCCGAGTTTGCATAGGGACATTCCGTGCTACCAGCGTTCTAGTCCGCTTTCCGGCTAACGTATTGGCCAACCGAAATATCGGATTTATAAGCAATGACTGGTGTGCGGTTGCATGGCTGACCTAGCTGGCGCAGTACGCCAACGGCAGTTCTGACCGAGCAACCGCCCCTCAGCCGATCACAGCATCCGTCTGCTCAGCAGTCACAGAGCAGTCATTGGGTCAGCCGACACCACCGGCAGAAACCGGTCTATAGCGCCAGTTCAACATTGCCTAAAATGGTCGTTAGAAGTGCCGCCGTTTGGCTTGACCCATTTGGCGAGCGTCCTGATATCTTAAAGCAGGCTCCAAGTCTAATGTTGAACATCCCCGCCGCTCTCTGCTTGGCACCCCTCACAATTCGCCGAATAGGCTGAACCTGATCGGTCTGAAAGACGTCACATGCCATCGAATCTGGCCTGCATAGCCCGCTGTTTGCTGCAGCGTTTCGGCACTTCATGACGACACCACGCCTGTAAGGCATGGCCGCACCACCAAATGGATAGCAGCGCAGCTTGGCGCACGCCGCACGCCCGTCAACCCCCTGCCCGCACCAACCGAGTTGGGGGTGTGACGGCCGCGCTTTGCGCGTGCGCCCGGATCGCAGCGCTCCAATCGGGAGCGTCCATTCAAGGAGTTGCGATCATGAACCTCATCACCGAAACACTGCGCGCGCAGTTGCTAGTCAACGGCCGGCGGTCCCTCGACAACGACGACTTCGACCCACCGCCCGTGGTCAAATTATTCATGCCTGACGCGGCTGCGACCTGGCTGCTCACCGAGATCGATCCGCATGACCACGACCATGCATTCGGGCTGTGCGATTTGGGGCAAGGCTTCCCGGAACTGGGCTATGTGAGCCTGGCCGAGCTGCAATCGGTGCGTGGCCGATTTGGCCTTCCAGTCGAGCGGGACCTGCACTTCATTGCGACGAAAGCGATCAGTGCCTATGCGCGCGAAGCGCGGCTGGCAGGACGCATCATGACGTAGCTGTCATGCGGGCGCTGCCGCTGGGCAGCGCCCTACCCCCGCCTATTTGCCCTTCCGGGCCTGGATAGCGGCCAGCTCGCGCCTCACACGCTCGATGACTTCGCTCACACCCTTGCTGTCGCCGCCATAGGCCAGCGTCAGCAACGTGAGTGGATGCACGTCCATCACCTCGCACAGCTCGGCGACCTTGCTCAGGGTCGGGCTCTTCAGGCCGCGTTCGAGCGAACTCATGTAGGTTCGGCTCGACACATCCGAGAACGCTTCCTGGCTGAGGCCACGGGCTTTTCTGACTATCTTGAGCGCCGCGGGGAATGTATTCTTCGGTGTCATCAAGTCGTTTCGTGTAAAACGACGATGACATCCGATAGCGCCCTATAGGACTACAATCTATAGTGTTCATTTGTAGTCTTCCCTGCTTAAACTTGCGCCGGGCGTGTCTATGCTGAAAACCGCTTTTACTGAAATCATGGCTTCCGTATCTACGTATTCGTCGGTTCGACCCTCCACGGATTCGGTGGAATCCGCTTTGGCGATTGGGTGCAAAAGTGCACGTGCACAGTCCCGCTTTGGCGCAACAGCACGTTTGCGTAAAACCGACGCGGCGCTGATCGTGGCCGTTACCGGGCAGCGACCATGAAACCCCTCATCACCGACGCTCAGCGCATCCAACTGCTGGATAACGGTGCTGCCACCGCGTGCGGCGAGCAGCGCGACCCGTTGCCGGTCGTCAAGCTGTTCACCCTGGACGCGCACGCGACCTGGCTGCTGACCGAACTCGATCCCGCTGATGGCGACACCGCCTTCGGCCTGCTCGACCTCGGCATGGGCATGCCGCAACTCGGCCATGTGCGCTTGTCCGTCCTGGAAGGCATACGCGGACCGCAGAACCTGGCCGTCGCACGCGATCTGCATTTCACGCCCAAGCGGCGACTGTCTGAGTACGCCAAGCTGGCTCGGGCTGACGGATCGATCAACGATTGATCGATCCCTGACTCGCCGCTGGCGGGTCACTCCATGCGATGCCGCAACGGTTCGCATTACGTCTTCCTGGCTATGGATCCAGACTTTCTTGTACTGACACTAATCTGTAAAGCAGCTGTGCTACGCTGTCGAAAATAATACGAATGCACGGCCTATTGTTAGGCCACCTTATTGACTGCTGCAGAGTGCCAGGCTTGTCCACAGCCGTGGCAACACCTTTGCCGACGCAGATCGATAATGGGGCTTCAGCCGTGTCCCCCGTGGCGGTTAACTTCCTTCTATCCGAGAGGAGGTATCGCCATAACAGATTCAAGCACCGCTCACTGGCATCCCAGCGCTGCCTATCTGTACGTGCTGCATCTGGACGGCCCCGCGCTTGCATGGGAATACCTGCGGCGCAACCCGGAATACCGGCTCGCCTGGCAACACCACCAGCACTGTCCGCAACACGAAGCGCAGCGCTGGGGCTTGCGCCTGCTGGAAGACCCTGCGCGCGATGCACGCGACGCACACCCCGACTGGTTCCCTGACCCCTCCTCGGTCGTCCATGTCTATCCGGATGCCGACCCCACTGATGATGCGCTGTTGTTCCAGCTCTGGCGCATCCCCGGTCGCAAGCAGCTGATGCACGACGGCAAGCGCCTGGTGCTGACCACCCATCTCATCGACCGCAAGCTGCGCATGGCGATATCGCCCGCACTGGAAGACGGCATGGCTTACGCCTATGCCGTCCGTGCCGGCTACCAGCTTCGCGAGCGCTGGCGCGCGATCGAAGCCGATCTGGCGATGCTCGATGCCGCCAGCGCGCACCTCAGCGCGATCGCCATGGACCGACCTGGCCGCACGGCCATGCTCCACATGCGCACCCTGCAGGCGCTCGACGGCACGCTGGCCGGCGCGTCGCAGCGCGACGTGGCCGAAGTATTGTTCGGCATCAGCACCGTCGCCGAACGCTGGTATGACGACAGCGATCTGCGCGCCCAGGTTCGCCGCCTCATCCGACGCGGTCAGACGCTCATGGGTGGCGGCTACTGTCACCTGCTGCGACCCGGCAGCACCACACCGGGACGTTAGAACGGTGTCGCAAAACGTCCCTGCGCAGCACGCCTGGCTTTCCCGAAACTGCTTCCATCCGGCGGCGATTGCTTCGTCGGCGATCTTGACTGATGGAGCCATTTGCCATGCGACCCGCACCGTTACGGCAGTACCCCGTACCCGCTGCCACCCAGCAGCCTGCCCAGACCACGCAGTCTGCGCGCTACCTGACTAACAACGAAGCCGCCGCGTTCCTGCGGCTGTCGCCGCGCACGCTGGAAAAGCAGCGCGTCATCGGCGGCGGGCCACGCTTTCGCAAATTCGGTCGGCGCGTGATGTACGCCATCAGCGACCTCGAAGCCTGGGCCGACGCGCGCAGCTTCGGAATGACCTCCGATCCACAGTACACCGAACAACACGCCGCACACCGCACCGGCGAACGCTGAGTGACGATGGACACCTTCACCGATGGCCATCGGGCGCGATCCGCAGCGCGAGCAGCTCGAACTGTTCCACGCTTTCTCCGGCGAGCTGCCGGCACGCGACGCGCAAGACCTGATGGCCTACCCGTTCTTCTCGCTCGCCAAGAGCAAGCGCACGGTGCCGATAGATTTTCGCGCGGGCAACGTGACCGTGCGCGTGGAGGGGACGGCGGAGCACGGCATCGCGACGATCTGGGACGCAGACATACTCATCTGGGCCGCCAGTCAGATCGTCGAGGCGCGCGATGCAGGCATTCGCTCCTCAAGGCTGATGGCAGCCACACCCTACGAAATCCTGCGCTTTATCGGCCGAGGGGCGTCGCTGCGCGATTATCAGCGCCTCAAGGCGGCCCTGGATCGCTTGCAGTCCACCAGCGTAGCCACATCCATACGCCAGTCCAATGCGCGGCGCCTGCACCGCTTCTCGTGGATCAACGAATGGAAGGAACGCGCGGACGGCCGGGGTCGGCCGCTAGGCATCGAGCTGATCCTGCCGGACTGGTTCTATGCCGGTGTGTTCGACGAGAGTCTGGTGCTGACCATCGACGCCAACTACTTCCGCCTGACCGGCGGCATCGAGCGCTGGCTGTACCGTCTGGTGCGCAAGCACGGCGGCTGGCAGCGCGACGGCTGGCGCTTCGACTTCCCGCAGCTGCACCGCAAGTCCGGCAGCCTGGCGCGCTTCACCGACTTCGCCTACGACCTGCGCTGCATCGTGGCACGGCAACCCTTGCCGGGCTACACGCTCGCCATCCTGCGGCCAAGACACGGGCCGGAGGTACTGAGCTTTCGCGCCGTGCCGTCCACGGCACCGCTACGGCCCGGCGGCAGCTTCAGTGCCGCTGCAGTGCCTGTGGAAAAACGGTGAATCCAGTCGTGCTATTAGGAGTAGGAATCCTCGTGCTATCAGGCGTAGCTCTATCGTGCTATCGGGAGTGCGAACGCATCGCAAAGCTTTGCACAGCGATGGTTTCGGCGTTTCCTAACTTAGGTTCTAACTTTGAATCTATAAAACTAACAATAAGAAGAGCCTGCACGCTGTGGATAAACCGGCAGGCAGCAGGCAGAGCATCATGATCATCGCGCTGCTCAACCAGAAAGGCGGGGTCGGCAAGACAACCCTCGCCACGCACATTGCAGGCGAGCTGGCGATCCAGGGCAGCTCGGTGATCCTAGTCGATTCCGATCCCCAGGGCTCAGCGTTGGACTGGACACAACGCCGCAGCCAGAACGGTTTGCCCAGGCTGTTCGGTGCTGTCGGCCTGGCAAGGGAAACCCTGCATCAGGAAGCGCCGGAACTCGCCAGACGCTGCGATCACATCGTGATTGACGGCCCTCCCCGCATCGCCGCCCTCGCGCGCTCCGCGCTGCTCGCGGCTGACGTCGTGTTGATCCCAGTGCAGCCCAGCCCATACGACGTGTGGGCCAGCGCCGAGATGGTGTCATTGATTCGCGAAGCGCAGGTGTTCCGGCCAGCGCTGCGCGCGGCCTTCGTCATCAACCGGCGCGTCAGCACCACGGTGATCGGACGCGAGGCGCGCAGCGCACTCGCCGATCAACCGCTGCCATCGCTGCTCTCGGAAGTTCGGCAGCGCATCGTGTTTGCCGACAGCGTGGCCAGAGGTCAGCTCGCGC
>JACPYT010000014.1 GCA_016195805.1 Hydrogenophilales bacterium | reverse complement strand
GATCATCGGCCGCAATTTCCTGGTGAAGATCAACGCCAACATCGGCAACTCCGCGCTCGGCTCCAGCATCCAGGAAGAAGTTGAGAAGATGACCTGGGCGATCCGCTGGGGCGGCGACACCGTGATGGATCTCTCGACCGGCAAGAACATCCACGAGACGCGCGAGTGGATCATCCGCAATTCGCCCGTACCCATTGGAACAGTCCCGATCTACCAGGCGCTGGAGAAGGTCGACGGCAAGGCGGAAGAACTGACCTGGGAAATGTTCCGCGACACCCTGATCGAACAGGCCGAACAGGGCGTCGACTACTTCACCATCCACGCCGGCGTCCTGTTGCGCTATGTGCCGATGACGGCCAACCGCATGACCGGCATCGTGTCGCGCGGCGGCTCGATCATGGCCAAGTGGTGCCTCGCGCACCACAAGGAGAGCTTCCTTTATACGCACTTCGAGGAGATCTGCGACATCATGAAGGCCTACGATGTCGCGTTCTCGCTGGGCGATGGCCTGCGCCCCGGCTCGATCTACGACGCCAACGACGAGGCGCAACTGAGTGAGCTGCGCACCCTCGGCGAACTGACCCAGGTCGCGTGGAAGCACGACGTGCAGGTGATGATCGAGGGCCCCGGCCACGTGCCGATGCAGCTGATCAAGGAGAACATGGACATCCAGCTCGAGTCCTGCTCCGAAGCGCCGTTCTACACGTTGGGCCCGCTGACCACCGACATCGCCCCCGGCTACGACCACATCACCTCCGGCATCGGCGCCGCGATGATCGGCTGGTACGGCACCGCGATGCTGTGCTACGTCACGCCGAAGGAGCACCTCGGCCTGCCGGACAAGGACGACGTCAAGGAAGGCATCATCACCTACAAGCTCGCCGCCCACGCGGCCGACCTGGCCAAGGGCCACCCCGGCGCGCAGATCCGCGACAACGCGCTCTCCAAGGCGCGCTTCGAATTCCGCTGGGACGACCAGTTCAACCTCGGCCTCGACCCCGACAAGGCGAAGTCCTTCCACGACGAGACGCTGCCCAAGGAATCGGCCAAGGTCGCGCACTTCTGCTCGATGTGCGGCCCGCACTTCTGCTCGATGAAGATCACCCAGGACGTGCGCGAGTACGCGGCGAAGGAAGGCCTCGACGAAGCCGATGCGCTGGCGAAGGGCATGGAGGTGAAGGCGGTCGAGTTCGTGAAGCAGGGCGCCGAGGTCTACCGCAAGGTCTGACCTACGGCCTCTTCACTGTCAGCCGAACTTGCGCCACGCGCTTATCAGTTGGGTCTGCCGGCTTGCCGGCCTGCTGGCTTTTCTGGGCAGCGCACTGGCGGCCGCCGCGCCTCTGTCGGCCATTCTCGACCATGAGTCGGCCATCGGCCGGTCGACGGCGTTCCTGAAAGAGCAGCAAGGCCGGCTCAGCCTGCCGGATGCGATCGCAGCCTTCCAGGCCGGACGGTTCTCCCCTGGGAACAGCCCGGTCCTGAATTTCGGCATCGGTTCGAAACCCGCCTGGATCCACTTTGCAGTGGACAACCCGACCGCGACGCCGCTGCAGAAAGTCCTCTCCATCGAAACGTCCTGGCTCGACCGGGTGGAGGTCTATTTCCAGTATCGGGGCAGGACGGTTGCAGCCTGGCGGGTCGGCGACACGCAGCCCTTCGCCCAGCGACCCGTCATGAGCCGATACTTTGTGTTCGACCACGCGTTCGAACCCGGGATAAGCGACGTATTCATTCGTGTGGAGACGCCCGACCCCATGGTCGTCCCCCTCTACCTGCAGAACCCTGAGACCTCGCGACTCAGGCAAATGCAGCAGGAACTCAGCTACGGCATCGTCTACGGCTTCCTGCTTGCCCTGATGGCATACAACGCCATTCTTTTCGCCAGCCTGCGCAGTTCGCGCTACCTGTATTACGCGCTCTACCTGGCGATGTTCGTCGCCATGAACGTCGCCTATACCGGTCATGGTTTCGCCTGGTTCTGGCCCGACTCGGTGCGCTGGCAGCAATGGTCCAACCCGGTCCTGATGGTCCTCTATGGCGTCAGCGGCCTCGTGTTCGCTATCCGGTTTCTGGATCTGCAGGTTTATTTCCCGCGGGTACGCAAGGCGGTCATCGGTTTTTGCGCCGCATTCGGCAGCCTGCTGACGGCCGCCATCCTTCTGGGCAACCAGAAAGTTGCGCTGCTGGTTGCGTTCAGCTTCGCGTTCCTGTTCAGCGTCGTCATGCTGCTGCTGGGGGTCATTTCGGTCCGCGCGGGCCAGAAGCCGGCGAAGTATTTCCTCATCGCCGCCCTCTCGGCCATGGTGGGCGCCCTGCTGACGACCTTGTCGGTCTGGGGCTTCATTCCCCATAACAGCTGGACCTTCCGTGCCGTGGAGATCGGCATGCAGCTCGATGCCACGTTGCTTGCCCTGGCACTGGCCTACCAGCTGCGCATGGGCCAGGAAGAAAGAATTCGTGCCGAACGACTGGCGCAACTGGACCCGCTCACGGGCTTGAACAACCGGCGCGCCTTTTACGACAAGACCAGCCCGCTGTGGGGCCATGCGATTCGCCACGGGCACCCCACGTCGGTCATGCTGCTCGACATCGACCTGTTCAAGCGCATCAACGACACCCATGGCCACGCGCATGGCGACGAGGTGCTGAAGGCGACGGCAGCCATCCTCAGGCAATCCATCCGGCTGGGCGATGTCCTGGCCCGCTGGGGGGGCGAGGAGTTCATCGTGTTCCTGCCTGAAACCGGTCAGGCCGAAGCGGCGATGCTGGCGGAACGGCTGCGCGCCGCGATCGCAGGCATGCGCGTTCCGCACGAAACGGGCGCGAGCGCCGTGACGGCGAGCTTCGGCATCGCCCAGAAGAAACCCGCCCACCACACGCTCGACGATCTGATCGCCGCCGCCGATGAGTGTCTTTACCAGTCCAAGCAGCAGGGCAGGAACCGGGTGACTGCCGCTCTGGTCTGATCCGCCTGTGCGGCAGAGCGGCGGACGCCGAAGAAGCGTCATCCGCTCTGCGTATAATCTGCCGGCGCGTCAAACGGGCGCGCTACTTTTCATGTCCAGGGCCTTGCCATGACCGACCCCACCATCCTGCTGCACGCCCTCATCCTCGGCATCGTCGAGGGGCTGACCGAATTCCTGCCCGTGTCCAGCACGGGGCATCTGATCCTGGTTGGGCAGTTGCTCAACTTCAACGACGACAAGGGCAAGGTGTTCGAGATCGCGATCCAGTTCGCGGCGATCCTGGCGGTGGTGTGGGAATACCGGGCGCGCCTCGGGCACGCGCTGGTCAGCGTGACGACCGAGCCGGCCTCGCGGCGGCTGGCGACCAACCTGATTGTGGCTTTTATGCCTGCGGCGGTGCTGGGATTGCTGTTCATCAAGCAGATCAAGCACTACCTGTTCAATCCCATCGTCGTCGCTTCGGCGCTGATCATCGGCGGCGTGCTCATCCTGTGGGCGGAGCGCCGCAAGCATGTCGTGCGTGCCGAAACGGTCGATGACATGACCTGGCGCGATGCCCTGAAAGTGGGCTTCGCGCAGGCGCTGGCGATGATTCCCGGCACCTCGCGTTCGGGCGCAACCATCATCGGCGGCCTGTTCTTCGGGCTGTCACGCAAGACGGCGGCGGAGTTTTCGTTCTTCCTGGCGATTCCGACCATGTTCGCCGCGACCTTTTACGACGTGTACAAGCACTGGAGTCTGTTCAGCGCGAACGATATCGGCATGTTCGCGGTGGGCAGCGCCGCCTCGTTCGTCAGCGCGCTCTTGGCGGTGCGCGGCCTGATCCGCTTCATCAGCCGCCACGATTTCACCGTGTTCGCGTGGTACCGCATCGTGTTCGGCGTGCTGGTGTTGCTGTCGGCGTATACCGGCTGGGTCGACTGGGGCGTCGGCGCGCACTGATCGCCGGAATCAGCCCGCCTTGGGCGGGTGCTTGTCGAGCTTTCTTTGCAGCGTGCGGCGGTGCATTTTCAATGCGCGCGCGGTGGCGGAGATGTTGCCGTCGTGCTCGTTCAGGACTTTCTGGATGTGTTCCCACTCCAGCCGCGCCACGGACAGGGGCTCGGGGCTGACTTCCATGGCGGCATCGGGCTGGTCGCGCAAGAGCGCGGCTAGGATCTCGTCGGCGTTCGCGGGCTTGGCCAGGTAGTGCCGCGCGCCCAGGCGTACCGCTTCGACCGCGGTGGCGATGCTGGCATAGCCGGTGAGCACGACGATGGCGGGCGCGGGCGAGCGCGCCGCCAGCGCGGCCACGACGGTCAGGCCGGATTCGCCGGGCAGTTTCAGGTCGACGACCGCGTGGCTGGGCCCAAACGCGGCGGCGACGCTGCGGGCCTCGTCCGCATCGTGCGCCACGGCCACCTCGACCCCGCGCCGGTCCATGGCACGCGACAGCGCGGCGGCGAAATCGGCATCGTCCTCGACGATCAGCAGTTTCATCTTCATGCAGCGGGGCTCCAGGGCAGGGTGATGCGCACGCGGGTGCCGCCGCCTTCGCGTTCGGTCAAGGTGAGGCTGCCGCCCAGCCGTTCCAGGGTCGCATGGGTGAGCGCCAGGCCCACGCCCCAGCCGCGTCCCGGCTTGTCGCTGAACAGCACGCGCCCCGCCTGGGCCTTCTGTTCGGCAGAAAAGCCGGGGCCGCGATCCGCAATTTCGATCGCCAGCGCTTCAGGGCTGCTCGATGCATCGAACTCGACGGCGTCGGGCGACACGTTCGCCGCGTTGTTCAGCACGTTCAGGATCGCCTGCTCCAGCCCGTCGGGCGGGGTGAAGCCGCGCCGGTCGTGCGCCAGTTTGAGCCGGATCTGCGCATCGGGGCGCAGCACCTGCCAGCGCTCGACCAGGGCGGCGAGCCAGCCGTCGAGCGGCTGCGCGGCAGGTGCGCTGTCGCGCGCGCGGGCAGCCAGCTGGGTGAGGATGGTCTTGCAGGCCTGGGCCTGTTTCTCGAGCAGATGGCAGTCGGCGCCGATGTCGGGGTCGTTGGCGAATTCGCGGGCAAGTTCGTGCGCGGTGGTCTGGATGGTGGCGAGCGGGGTGGCGAGCTCGTGCGCCGCCAGCGCGGCCTGGGTGCCGAGCGCGACGATGCGTTCGTCGCGCAGCTGCTTTTCGCGCAGGGCGGACAGCTCCTGGTCGCGCGCGCGCAGGGCGGCGTGCATGCGGGTGACGAAGAAGGCGATCAGCCCGGCGCTGATGAGGAAGTTGAACCACATGCCGGCCAGATGCATGCCGTAGGCGGCGACCGGGTCGGCCACCGCCAGCGGCCGGAAATAGAGCAGCAACAGGCCGTAGAAGCTCCCGGCCACTGCCGCCAGCAGCCAGACCCAGCGTGGGCGCAGGCTGATCGCGGCAATGACGACCGGCATCAGCATCAGCGAGACGAAGGGATTGGTCACGCCGCCGCTGAAAAACACCAGCACCGCAAACGCGGTGAGGTCGGCCAGCAGGTGCGCCAGGAACTCCATCTGCGTGGCAGGCACATCCAGTCGCAGCCGCCATGCGGTGGTCAGCGAGAACAGTCCCATGAGCAGCAGCACTGCGCCCATCGGCAGCAGCGGCATCGGGATGTGGAGGCCCCGGTCGAGCCAGACGATGCCGGCGGCCCAGCCGGCGATCAGCGACACGCGCACCGCCAGCAAACGCCCCAGCAGGGCGCGGGCGGGCAGGGTGGACAGCAGGGTGGAGTCGGTCGCGGACGACATGGCCGCCATTGTAATGCCCGTGCCGCCGCGTGCTGCGGGCTGCGACAATTTGTCCAATTGTGCGCACTGCATGTCCCGCCTAAAGTACGGCGGGCGCCTTACCGCGCATGGACCCAATACTCTCCCGCCTGCCCGGCGGGATTTTTTTGCCCGCCGCTGCCGGAGCCGGCGGAATGAAACAGGCCCCGTGCATTGCACACGGGGCCTGGCTTCGGGGGCGTGATCGCCGCCGCTATGCCTAGAATCGATAGTTCAGGCCGGCATGGAGTGAGCGGCCGGGACCGGGGACGGCGATCCCCCAGGGGATTCCGTTGATCGACATCGTCGTGCCCTGGCCGACAAAGGCGCCGGCCAGCGGCAGCGCATAGCCTTTGTCGAACACATTGTCGATGCCGACGTCCAGGCGGACCTGTTTCCACTGGTAGCTGCTGCGCAGGTTGAACAGGCCGTAGCCCGAGGTCGCGATCTCGTTGCGGACATCCGAGAGCCGGGTCTTCGCCGCGACGAACTGCGCTTCCAGCGTATTGGTCAGGCGTCCGCGTTTTTGCGTCAGCGCCAGTTTCGCGTTCAAGGGCATGATGTTGTACAGGGTGTCGCCCGTATCCCGGTTCTCGCCGCGGGTGACATTCACGATGCCGCTCACGATGAAGTCGCCATACGCTGGCGTGCGGGCGGCCAGGACATGTCCGGAAAGGTCGACGCCATACAGGCGGGCCGACAGGTTGACGTACCTGAGCACGTTGAATTGTCCGTCGGGGCAGCTGGCTGCAAGGCATTTTGCGTCGATGTAGTCGCGGACATGCGTGATGTATGGCGCGACGCGCACGGCCCATGTTTTTTGGCCGGCATCGTGCCAGTCGGCAGCAAGGCTCAGCGTATGCGCCACTTCCGGCTTGAGGCTGACGTCGCCGACATAGCCGTTGCCGTCGCCGACGAAGTTGTTCATGACCGCCGCCATGGTCCAGGTGGACCAGGTGTAGCGTTCATACAGATTGGGCGAACGCGTCTTTTGCGCGACGCCAACTTCATAGGTTTGCGTGGCGTCCGGAATATAGCGCGCCAGCGCGGTCAGGTCCCAGTTGTGGTCGGTCTTGCTGTGGCTCAGGGCGTTGAAGGTAGTGGCGTCGGTGAGGGTGGGACCACTTGACGTGTTGTAGCCGTGCACATCGCCGGTATCCATTTTGACCGTCTCATGGCGCAGGCCCAGCAGGCTCGTCCACTGCGGATTGAGCTTCGCTTGCCATTCCCCGAACAGGGCGTAGCGGTCACGCTGGCCGTTGTTGACGTTCCAGAAGGTCCCCGGGGACATGCCGCCTGTCCCGGATGGCGGCCACCAGTCATCCAAGCGATAGGCCTGATATTCGCCGCCTACCCGCAGGGTGTCGCGTGCGGAAAGCAGGATCTCCGCGTTGACCGATGCCCCGGTGGTTTTTCCTTCCGTGTTCATCGGCATGCCGTGTGCGTTGTTGGGGTACTCGAACTGCTTGTCATCCCCGAAGTCCATCTCGTGCCGGGTTCTCTCGTGGTAGGCGCGTGCCTTCAGCACGCCCCATCGATACTGCCCGGTGTAGCCCAGGTTGACCTGATCGCTCGTGTTGTCGGTCATGTCCATGCGCTGGTTCGGGAAGTTCTCGTACGGAATGTGCTGGTGTCCCAGCTTCAGGTCGAACAGGTGGTTCTCGTTGTGCAGCGCGACGTCGAGCGCCTGATTGGTCGCCTTGTAGGCGGTGGAGCCGACTTCGCCGAGCGGCAGCGTATGCCCGATGCGGCCGGTCGCGGTCGTCGTCTTGAAGTTGTCGCCCGCCGTGTAGTTGTCCGACTGGGCAGTCGAGCCGGTATAGGTCAGGCTCAGGTTTTCGCCGGCCACCGTCGCGGAAAGATTGGTGCCCATCGCATTGCCGTTGCTGCGATAGAAGGCGCCAACCTCGCCCTGGGTCAGGACGCCCTCGCCGGCTTTGGCGAACTGCGGTGCGGCCGATTCCACGATGAGGGTGCCGCCGATGCTGTCGCCGCCGACGCTGACGGGGGCGATGCCGGCGTAGACCTTGATGCGGTCGACCCGGGTGGGATCGAGATAGGAGAGTGCCGGGTTCATGTGATTGGGACAGGCCGCGATCAGGTCCATGCCGTCGACCTTGATGCGCAGGCGGTCATCGGCCAGACCGTGAATCGCCGGCAGGCTGGAAACGCCGCCGGCGCCGTAGACGCTGACGCCGGGCACGCCCCTGAGCAGGGTGGCCGTGTCGCTGGTGGCTGCGCGCATGGGCAGCAAGTCGGCTGCGTCGAGCGTCACGCTGCCGGGATCGGCATTCGTAAGGCTTGAGCCCACGACGACCACGGTCATGAGGGGCGTGTCCGGGAACGCGGAAAGCGAAGTGCTTTGCGCGGCCGCGTTGTTCCCCAGCGCGGACAGGGCAAGGGAGACGGCTAGGGAGAGCGGCTTTCTGGACAACAGCATGTTTTTCTCGGAATTGATGAAACTTTTGCGAGTCTAGGGAGGTCGTCCGAGCACGGGAATGTGGCAAATTGTCGCGAATGGGGGTCGGCGGCTCGGACGGCTGTGTGCCGGGCGTCGCGTGCGGCAATATGCCGCACTGCCGGGTGGGCGCAATTTGTTATCGTGCGGTGACCTGATTCGGCAACGACAATACCGATGAATCTCGCCCGACAAACCAGCTTCGCCCTGCCCCTGCTGTTGCTTCCGCTGGCTGCCGGGGCCAGTTGCGGCTCGGCGTTCTGCTCGCTCAACACCGACTGGGATACGCAGGCGCCGTGGCAGGACGACGCCACGCGGCTCGACCTGCGCATGGAGGCCATCAGCCAGGACCAGCTGCGTTCAGGGACGGACAAGACCACGGCCTCGGGCACGCTGGGCGAGCACGACGAGATCAGGACGCGCAACCGGAATCTTGTCGCAAGTCTGAGCCATGCCTTCAGTCCCTCCCTGAATCTGGCGCTGCAGGTGCCGCTGGTATCGCGCGACCATGCCCATGTATTCAATGGGGCAGGCGGACCCGAACCGGAAAGCTGGGATTTCACCCGTCTCGGCGATGTGCGGGTGCTGGCGCATCTGCGGCTGGACGCTGCGCAGTCTGCGCACGACCGTTCCTATGGCCTGATCGGCGGTGTCAAGCTGCCGACGGGCTCGATCGATGTGCGCAATACAGCCGGCGAGCTGGCTGAGCGGTCGTTGCAGCCGGGCTCCGGCTCCACCGACCTGATTGCGGGCGGATTCGTTTCGGGCCGTCTCGCGCAAGCCAGCTGGCATACGCAGTTGAACTGGCAGCATGCAGTCAGCACGCGGCAGGATTATCAGCCGGGCGACCGTGTCAGCCTGGATGCGGGGGTAAGCTACCCGCTGGGCGCGGTGCACGCGCTCGCGCAAATCAACCTGCTCTGGCGCGGGCACGACACCGGCCTCAATGCCGAGCCGGCTGACAGCGGCGGGAAATATGTCTATTTCTCGCCCGGCCTGGCGGTGCCGCTCGGTGGCGACACACAGCTTTATGGTCTGGTCCAGCTGCCGCTGGTTCAGAATGTGAACGGGGTGCAATTGACGGCAGACTGGGCCGCGACTGTGGGTTTGACGATGCGTTTTTGAGAGAAGAGGACATGAACATGAAGCGTTATGGATGGATGATCGCCGCCGCTGCCAGCCTGGTCGCGCAAGCCGCCTGGGCCGCCAACATCAGCGTGACCGATGCATGGGCACGCGCCACCATGCCGGGCCAACCCGTCGGCGGGGCCTACATGCAGATCCAGGCCGACGCCGACGCGCGCCTGCTCAGCGTCTCCAGCTCCGTCGTGCCGCGGGTGGAGGTGCACGAAATGAACATGGACGGCGGCGTGATGCACATGCGCGAGGTGAAGGCGATCGACCTGCCCAAAGGCAAGACCGTCTCGCTCGAGCCCGGCGGCTTCCACATCATGCTGATGAATCTGAAAAAACCGATCGCGGCAGGCGATGTCATCCCGCTCACGCTGGTGGTGGAGTCGGGCGGCAAGCGGCAGACGGTTGAGGTGAAAGCGATCGCGCGTGCCATGAACATGGGCGGCGGCGCCATGCAACACTAAAACTGCCGAACGGCGCAGCCCGGGATGCGCCGCGCATCAGGTATCGGACTTGTCCTGCAATCCGGTCGCGATGCGCTGCCGGGCCTCGGCAGAGAGCCCCGCTGCATGGTCGTCCGTCGTGGCCGCCTCACGAAACAGGCGGCGCATTTCCTGCAGCTGCCGGTTGAAGCGGGCGCAGTTCTCGCAGACGGCGAGGTGCAGCCGTAGCGCCATGCGGTCGGCAAACGGCAGCCGCCCGTCCATGGCGCGCGAGGCAAGCACGGAGGTTTCCTTGCACGTCGATAGCCACTTCATGCCGCACCCGCCTTCGAAAAGCCGTTCAATTCCAGGCATTGCCGCATGAACAGTCGTGCCCGATGCAGCAGGACCCAGCAGTTGGTCGGCGTGATGCCCAGTTCCTTACAGATTTCTTCGGTTTCCATTCCAGCCACCTCACGCAGGCTGAACACCTGTGCCATCACCGGCTTCAGACGGTCGGCGCATTCGTCCAGTACGCGCCGCAGCTGGCCCAGTTCGGCCTCGGCCTGCGGGTTGCCCCAGGGGCGCAGCGGCTCGGCCCAATGGCCGTCCTGCTTGAAGAGGAGGTCGACCGCCTCCTCGCCGTCCGCGTCGCACGGGATCTCGACCTCGCGCACGCTGCGACGGATCAGGTCGACGATCTTGTGCTTGAGAATGGCGGTGAGCCAGGTGCGCGGGCTGGCGTTGCCCGCATAGCGGGTCTGCGCCGAGAGTGCGGCGAGCAGGGTTTCCTGCACTGCGTCTTCGGCCAGCTCGTCGGAGTGCAGCTGGCGGCGTGCCACCCGGAACAGATAGTCCCCATGGTCGGCCAGCCAGGTCTGCGCGTCGAGCGTATCCATCGATGATCCTTTGTCTGCATGGCGCAGGGTGCAGGCACTTTAGAGGCAGGCGCACCCTGCTGCAACTCCGGCTCTTGAAATGGAAGCAGGCCACCCCAGATCGGATTCATCCGCACTGTTTGTCAGCCTGAAGGAGGACATGATGGCCCATATCACCCGCTACGACCCGTTCGAAACGGACGCCCTGGATAACCTGTTCCGCGGTTTCTTGCGCCCGGTGAAGATGGACCGGGACGTGCCGCAGATGCACATGGACGTGAAGGAGGATGAAAAAGCCTATGCGGTCCATGCCGACATCCCGGGCGTGAACAAGGATGACATCCACGTCACCGTCGACGGCAATACCGTGTCGATCAGCGCCGAAGTGAAAAAGAGCGTCGAGCAGAAGGAAGGCGAAAAGGTGCTGCGTCGCGAACGTCATATCGGCCGCGTCAGCCGCAGCTTTGCGCTGGAGCACGAGGTCGACGAGGCAGGCGCCCGCTATCAGGATGGCGTGCTGGAGCTGGTGTTGCCGAAGAAAACGGCGGCCGCAGCCAAACGGCTGACGGTGCAGTAAATCTGCCATGCAGGGTTGAAAGGCGGTCGCGCGCCGCCTTTTTTATTGGCGTAAAATCCGCGCAATCGTATCCGGAGCCGCCATGACCCTCCCCCACACCGCCGCCGAGAAGGCCAACATCCTGTCCGAGGCGCTGCCCTACATCCAGCGCTTCTACGACAAGACCATCGTCATCAAGTACGGCGGCAACGCCATGACCGAACGCCACCTGATGGAGGCCTTCGCCAAGGACGTGGTGCTGCTGAAACTGGTGGGGATGAACCCGGTGGTGGTACACGGCGGCGGCCCGCAGATCGCCGGCCTGCTCGCGCGCATCGGCAAGCAGAGCGAGTTCATCCAGGGCATGCGGGTGACCGACGAGGAAACGCTCGACGTGGTGGAGATGGTGCTGGGTGGCCTGGTCAACCAGGACATCGTCACCCTGATCAACAAGCACGGCGGCCGCGCGGTGGGGCTGACCGGCAAGGACGGCAACTTCATCCACGCCAAGAAGATGTTGGTACCGAGCAAGGAAAAGGCCGACGAGCTGCTCGACATCGGCCAGGTCGGCGAGATCACCGGCATCGACCCGGAAATCATCCAGGTGCTCGACGCGCGCGATTTCATCCCGGTGGTGGCGCCGCTCGGCACCGACTCCGAGGGCAACGCCTACAACATCAACGCCGACGTCGCGGCGGGCAAGATCGCCGGCGTGCTGCAGGCGGAAAAGGTCATTTTCATGACCAATACCCCGGGCGTGCTCGACAAGCAGATGCAGTTGCTGACCGGACTGGTTCCGCGCGAGGTGGACGAACTGATCGCCGACGGCACCATCACCGGCGGCATGATTCCCAAGGTCGGCTACGCGGTGGATGCGGTGAACAGCGGCGTCAAGACCGCGCACATCATCGACGGTCGTGTCGAGCACGCGCTGCTGCTGGAAGTTCTGACGCCGGAAGGGGTCGGCACCCTGATCAAGCGCACCTGAGCTGCGCATGCGGTTCGATACTGCAGTTGGGGACAGGCACAGCGGTAGCACCGTTTTTCCGGGAAATTATTCATCTTGAATAGCAGGACTTCGGTACGCCTCCTGCTCGTTCCGCTGATCATTCTTTTCCTGGGACTGGGGCTGACCTATGCGCTCCAGGATGCCGCACGCAAATCCGCCCGGCAGGCGTTGAATGACGAATTCGCGTTCCGCGCCAACGAGATCGTCGCCAATATCAACACGCGGATGGCCAAGTACGAGCAGATCCTGGAGGGCGCGGCCGGCCTGTTCGCGGCTTCGGACTCGGTCGAGCGCGATGAGTTTGACGAATATGTGCGCGCCCTGAGACTCGATGAAAAATACTCCGGCATCCAGGGCGTGGGGTTTTCGCTATGGGTGCTGCCATCGGAAAAAGCCCGGCACATTGCCAAAATCCGGGCTGAAGGCTTTCCCCACTATGACATCCGCCCAGCGGGCATACGGGACATCTACACTTCCATCGTCTATCTCGAACCCTTCAATTGGCGTAACCAGCGGGCTTTCGGCTACGACATGTATTCCGAACCGGTTCGCCGAGCGGCCATGGACAAGGCGCGGGATGAGGAACGCACCGTGATTTCCGGAAAAGTGCAGCTGATACAGGAAATCGATCAGAACGTGCAGGCTGGCTTCCTGATGTACCTGCCGGTCTACCGCACCCATGCGTTGCATCAGACCCGGGACGAGCGTCGTGCGAACCTGGTTGGCTGGGTCTATGCTCCGTTCCGCATGAATGACCTGATGAAGGGGATTCTGGGGGAGCATTTCGGTGAAATAAGCGCGGTCCTCGACCTCAAGATCTACGATGGCACCCCCTCTGACGAGCACGCGTTGATGTTCGATTCGAATGGACGTGTTGGCCACGCGAAACCGGCGTTTCGCGTGGCCAAATCCCTCCCGCTGTTCGGCCACCAATGGACTCTCGCCATCAGTTCGCTACCTTCATTCGATGCCCGGCTGAAAACCGACAAGGCGGACCTCATTGCCGTTTCCGGAACGATCGGCAGCGCAATGCTGGCCTTGGTTGTGTGGCTGCTGGTGACTGGACGGGCGCGGGCGCGGGCCATGGCGGAAAGCATGATCGCCGACCTGAGCCAGGGCGAGGCCAGGCAGAAGAGGCTCAATCGCGCGCTGCGCCTGCTCAGCGACTGCAACATGGCACTGGTGCATGCCGAAGAGGAACACAATCTGCTGGCTGAAATCTGCCGCCTATGCGTCGAAAGCGGGGGGTACCTGATGGCCTGGGTGGGCTATGCAGAGCAGGACGAAGCCAGAACCGTGCGGCCCGTCGCGCAATCCGGTTATGAGAACGGCTACCTCGACAGCATCCGCGTCAGCTGGGCGGACACCGAGTTCGGACGGGGGCCGACCGGCACGGCGATCCGCACGGGCGTTCCCGGCGTAAACCAGAACGTGCTGACCAATCCC
Source organism: Hydrogenophilales bacterium (assembly GCA_016195805.1). GTDB lineage: Bacteria > Pseudomonadota > Gammaproteobacteria > Burkholderiales > Thiobacillaceae > Thiobacillus. The sequence goes on along the minus strand of JACPYT010000014.1, from coordinate 65,486 downwards.
AAGGTGGTGCCATGGAAGGAGGCAGCCATCCAGCGCGGCTACCAGTCCAGCATTGCGCTGCCGCTGATCGGTGATGCGAAAGTGCTGGGCGCCCTGACCATGTATGCGCGCGAGGCGGATGCCTTCGACCCCGAGGAAGTCCGTCTGCTGGAAGAGCTCGCCAGCGACCTCGCCTACGGCATCGTGACCTTGCGGACGCGTGCGGAGCATGCGGTCGCAAAGGAAAGGCTGGCGTTCCTAGCCCAGTTCGACCCGCTGACCCATCTTCCCAACCGCTTGCTGCTGCGCGACCGCTTCGAACAGGCGGCCTTGGCCGCGGAAAGCGAAAACGCCACGATGGCGTTGCTTTACCTCGATCTGGACAATTTCAAGCAGATCAACGACAGCCTGGGCCACGAGGTAGGCGACAAGGTGCTCGTCGCTGCGGTCGAGCGGCTGCATCAATGCATTCGGGCGACCGATACCCTGAGCCGGCTGATCGGCGACGAATTTGTCGTCCTCCTGGCCGGGTTGCGCGATTCGACCGAAATTGCCGGCGTGGCCAATTCGATTCATGACGCCTTCGCCGAACCCATCATCGTTGACGGTAACGCGCTGAACCTGTCCTTTTCGGTCGGGATCAGCCTGTTCCCGGCTGACGGCGAGGACTTTGACACCCTGCTCAAATGTGCCGACGCTGCGGTCGAAAGCGCCAAGGCCGCCGGGCGCAATACCTACCGTTTTTTCACCCAGGAGATGAACGCCGATCTGCAGGCGCAGATGCGGCTCACCGGGGAACTGAACCGGGCCGTGCGTCAGCACGAGTTCCGGCTTCACTTCCAGCCCCAGATCGACATCCGGACTGGCCGGATAACCGGCGTGGAAGCACTGGTCCGCTGGCAACATCCTGTCGAAGGCATGATTCCGCCTGCCAGGTTCATTCCGCTTGCCGAGCACAGTGGCCATATCGTGCAGATCGGCGAGTGGGTGCTGAACGAAGCATGCCGGCAAGCCAGGCACTGGATGGACCACGGCTTGCCTCCCCTGGTGGTGGCAGTCAATCTCTCGGCCGTACAGTTCAAGCGCGGCAACGTGCTGGAGATGGTGTCCTCGGCGCTCACCGACTCGGGCTTGTCGGCGAGTTGCCTGGAGCTGGAGCTGACCGAGTCCATCCTGCTGCAGAATGTCGATGCGACGATGGAAACCCTGCGTGGCCTGAAGGCTTTGGGCGCCAAACTTTCGATCGACGATTTTGGAACGGGCTATTCCAGCCTCTCCTATCTGAAACAACTGGATGTCGACAAGCTCAAGATCGACCAATCGTTTGTCAGGGACGTTCAGGCGGATGGAGACGGTGCCTCGATCGTCAAGGCCATCATCCAGCTGGGGCACATCCTGCAGCTGGAGGTGATCGCCGAGGGCGTGGAAACCGAAGCCCAGCTGGCTTTCCTTCGCGCGTCCGATTGCGATGCGGCACAGGGCTATCTGTTCAGTCGCCCGGTTCCTGCCGAGGTGTTGGTCCAACTGATCCAGCAGGGATTCCGCTGGCCGGCATGAGGCGCTTAGCCCGAACGGCCTGAATTCCGCTTGCGATCCCCTCCTGCCGGTAACCATTGCCGCAGCCAGCTGTGGCCCGGCGGTATAATTTCGCTGCCTGCAAAGGGCGATCTGCACACGGTGAAAGGCATCCCGCCTGCCGTGGCAGGAAAGACTGTGAAAGTTGAGCCAATGGAACAGCAAGATCAAAGCGTGGAACGTCGCCAGTGCGATGTACTGGTGATCGGCGGAGGGCCCGCCGGGTCGACGGTGGCGCCGCTGCTGGCGGAAAAGGGTTATCGGGTGGTGCTGCTGGAAAAGGCGCGCCATCCGCGCTTCCACATCGGCGAGTCGCTGTTGCCGGCCAATCTGCCCCTGTTCGAGCGGCTCGGCGTGGCCGACGAAGTGAAGGCGATCGGCATGCAGAAGTGGGCAGCCGAATTCGTCTCGCCCTACCATGGCAGGACGCAGGTCTTCCATTTTGCCGAGGCGTGGGACAAGTCGATGCCCTACGCCTACCAGGTCAAGCGCGCCGAATTCGACGATATCCTGATCAGCAACGCGGCAAGGAAGGGCGTCGAGGTGCATCAGGGCTGCAAGGTGAACGCAGTCGATTTCTTGCCGGACCATACGGCGACGATCCGCGCCCGTTCCGACGACGGCCACGAGACCGAGTGGCAGGCGCGCTTCGTCGTCGACGCCTCCGGCCGCGACACCTTCCTGGCGCATCGTTTCCAGATCAAGCACCGCAACCCCAGGCACAACAGTTCGGCGGTCTACGGCCACTTCGCCCATGCCCGGCGCCACGCAGGCCAGGACGAAGGCAACATCACGATTTTCTGGTTCGATCACGGCTGGTTCTGGTTCATTCCGATGATGAACGACACCACCAGCGTCGGTATGGTGACCTGGCCCTACCACATGAAAACCAAGGGGACGCGCAGCCTGCAGAAGTTCCTGCTGGACAACATCGCGACCTGCCCTGAACTGGCGCTGCGCCTGCAGGATGCAAACCCGATGACCGAGGTCGAGGCGACCGGCAACTTCTCGTATGTCGCCGAACGTACCCATGGGGCCAACTACCTGCTGCTCGGCGATGCCTACGCCTTCATCGACCCGGTGTTCTCGTCCGGCGTGTGGCTGGCGATGAACAGCGGCGTGATCGGTGCCGAGGCCGTCGACGCCTGCCTGACGAATCCGGCCGCCGCGCCGGCCGCGCTGAAGCGTTTCGATGCCCTGATGCGGCGCGGCCCCAAGCAGTTCTCCTGGTTCATCTACCGGATCACCAACCCGATCATGCGCGACTTCTTCATGGGCCCGAAGAACGTCTTCCGGGTGAAGGAGGCGCTGCTGTCGGTGCTGGCCGGCGACATCTTCGGCAGGACGCCGATCTGGCGCTCGATCTGGGTCTTCAAGGCACTCTACTACTTCGCCAACGTGTTCCAGCCCAGACGCGCCTTCATGGCCTGGAAACAACGGCGCCTCGATATCCGCAAGGTCGATGATCCGGCCCTGTACAACGCATAGTGACGCTGCAATTTCATTCTTCGTCGCCCTCAACTTCACGACTGACCGGAAGCGACCTCGGCGGCGCCCTGTTGGGTCAGGCGGCATCCGCGTCCGGGTGGCCGATCCAGGCGATCTGTGCGCCCCTACTCGGGGCGGAGCGGGCCGCCGTTCAGGAAACCTGGCGGCTGGCCGGGCCGCTCCTGCACGGCGCGAGTGAGGGCATCACCTGGCGACGGGCCGGCGACATCCTGTTCGGCGTCATCGATCTGGACGAAGCCCAGTTTGCCGCGATGGCCGACCGCCCGCCGCTGCAGGCCGCGAGCGAGGACGCCTACCACCGCATCTTCCGCCTGCTCGACGCGCAGCAGCTGCCGCACCTGTGGCGAATCTGGAACTACATGGCCGACATCAATGCCGAGACGCATGAGCTGGAACGCTACCGCCAGTTCAATATCGGCCGCCAGGACGCCTTCATCGCCCATCACCGCAGCGCTACCGGCAACATGCCGGCGGCCTGCGCCCTTGGCCTGGCCGGTGGGCCGCTGTCGATCGCCTTCCTGGCCGGCGCGACGCCGGCCGTGCCGCTCGAGAACCCCCGTCAGGTCAGCGCCTGCAACTATCCGGCCGAATACGGACCGCGGGCGCCGATCTTCTCGCGCGCAGCGCTGGTTCACCCGCCCGGGCAGGAAATCCTGTTCATTTCCGGCACCGCCAGCATCGTCGGCTACCGCACGACGCATCCCGACGACGTCGCCGGGCAATGCCGCGAGGCGCTGGACAACATCGCCGCAGTCGTTTCCGAAGCCAATCGCGCGGCACGTTCGCGGCCGTTCACGCTCGACGAACTGGTTTACCGCGTCTATGTGCGTCATGCGGCCGATTTTCCCGTGATCCGCGATGCGCTCGCGTCGCGGGTCGGCGGGGCGGACGTGCTCTACGTGCAGGCCGACATCTGCCGCGCCGACCTGCTGCTCGAAATCGAAGCGATGGCTACACACATGCTGGGGCAGGACTGATGGCCACGGCAGGCGGCGTCGCCGTGTCGTGGATAGTCGGCGAGTCGTCGACCCGTGCACGCGGCGATGCGTGAACGCCGGCTTGCGCGCAACCCGCTGTGGGTTGCCTACGAAACGCTCGCCATGCTCATTGGCCTGGGCGCGCTGGCGGCGATCTGCCTCCTCTGGCTGCCCTTCGCGATGCTGCTCCACCCGCTGCTGCCGCGCCGCATCGGCCAGCCGCTGGGGCGGGCCGTCATCGCGGCGGGCTTCCGCGGCTATCTCGGCCTGCTGACGCTGCTGTGTGCCGCCCGTTTCGATCTTTCCGAACTCGACCGCCTGCGCGGCCAGGGTCCGCTGATCGTCGCGGCCAACCATCCCTCGCTGCTCGACGCGGTGATGATCGTCTCGCGCCTGCCGAATGCCGTTTGCGTGATGAAGGCGAGCCTGCTGGACAACATCCTGTTCGGCGCGGCGGCCCGCCTGGCCCGCTACATCCGCAACAACGCGCCGCTGGAGATGATCCTGAATGCGCGCGAGGAATTGCGGCACGGCGCGCAGCTGGTGATCTTTCCGGAAGGCACGCGGACGACGCATTTTCCGGTCGATGCCTGCCAGTCGGCGGTCGGCCTGATCGCCAGCCGTTCCGGCGTGCCGGTGCAGACGCTGCTGATCGAGTTTTCCACGCCCTACCTGGGCAAGGCCTGGCCGCTGTTCCGCCGCCCGGAGCTGCCGCTCGCTTTCCGCATCCGCCTCGGCCGGCGTTTTCCGCCGCCGGCCGACATCCCCGCCTTCACCGCCGAGCTGGAGGCCTATTTCCGCACCGAACTGGGCCCATCCGCCGCAGTTTCCTGAGACCATGCCGCACGCCTCGCCGACCCATCTCGTCCTGATCCCCAGCTACAACCCCGGTCCCCGGGTGCTGGAAACGGTTAGGGCGGCGCGCGCGCAGTGGACGCCGGTGTGGGTCGTCGTCGACGGCAGCACCGACGGCACCGCAGAGCCACTGCAGGCGCTCGCGGCGGCCGACGTCGGCCTGCGCGTCATCGTGTTGCCGCAGAACCGCGGCAAGGGTGCGGCGGTGCTGGCAGGCATCAGCGAGGCCGCCGCCGCCGGCTACACGCATGTGTTGACCATGGATTCCGACGGCCAGCATCCGGCCGGGCTGATCCCCGCCTTCATGGCGGCGTCGCAGGCCGAACCGGGGGCGATGGTGCTCGGCAAGCCGGTGTTCGGGCCGGAGGCGCCGGCCTTGCGCGTCAAGGGCCGCAAGGTGTCGAACGGCTGGGCCAACCTGGAGACGCTGTGGATGGGCATCGGCGATTCCCTGTACGGCTTCCGCGTCTATCCGATTGCGCCGCTGATGCGCATCATGCGGCACAACCGCTTCATGCGCCGCTTCGATTTCGACCCGGAGGCGGTCGTGCGTCTGTGCTGGGCCGGCGTGCGGCCGCGCAACCTCGATGCGCCGGTGCGTTACCTGTCGGCCGAAGAGGGTGGCGTCTCGCACTTCAAGTACCTGCGCGACAACGCGCTGCTGACCTGGATGCATGCGCGGCTGTTCATCGGCTTCGTGCTGCGCCTGCCGCTGCTGCTCGGACGGCGGCTTCTGAAACCCACTCCATGACCCCACCCATGAACGAAAACATCCCCCGCCAAGCGGCCCTGAAGGCCGACGCGCGCCTGACGGCCTATTTTTCGAATGAGGACGAGCGGCGCGCCGTCACCCGCGACCTGTTCGACCAGGCGGCGCCCGGCTACGACCGCGCAGAGGGGCTCACCGCGCTGGGCAGCGGCGCTTGGTACCGGCGCGAAGTCCTGCGCCGCAACGGCCTGCAGGCGGGCATGACGCTGCTGGACGTCGCCGCCGGCACCGGACTGGTGACCGTCGCCGGACACGCGCTGGTGGGCCCGGCCGGGCGTGTCCTTGCCCTCGATCCCTCGCCCGGCATGCTCGCCGAACTGCGCAAGAAGGTGGCCGTCGAAACCATCGAAGCCTATGCGGAATCCATTCCGCTGCCAGATGACCACGTCGACTTCGTCTCGATGGGTTACGCCTTGCGCCACGTCGGCGACCTGGACCGGGGCTTTTCCGAATACCTGCGCGTGCTGCGCCCGGGCGGTCGCGTCTGCATCATGGAAATTAGCCGGCCGGCGAGCCGCCTGGCGCGGGCACTCCTGCGCGCTCACATTCGCATCGTCGTTCCGCTGCTCGCCCGGCTGACGCGTAGCCAAACCGAGGTCAAGCGGTTGTGGGAATACTACGGCGACACCATCGAGGCCGCGATCGAACCGGAGCGCATTCTCGACGCGATGCGCCGGGCCGGCTTTGCCGACGTGAACTGCTCGGTCACCCTGGGGATCTTTCGCGAATACACCGGCTGCAAGGCATGAGCACTCCCGAGACCTTCCTGATCGCGATGACGATCATCTTCACGGTGCCGTGGCTGCTCTGGCGCCTTGGCAGGATGGACTACTACGCGCCGCTGGTCGTCGTGCAGATCATCGCCGGCATTCTGCTGGGCCCGGGCGTCCTCGGACGCGCCTATCCCGACTATTACGCCCTCGTCTTCAACCCCGCGGTGGTGCAGGCGCTGAACGGCATCGCCTGGTGGGCGGTGATGCTGTTCGTAATGATCGCCGGCATCGAGCTCGATCTGAAAAAAGTCTGGATGCACCGGCGCGAGTCCGGCATCACCGCCGGCCTCGCGCTCGGCACGCCGCTCGTCTTCGGCTGCGCGGCGGCGGTCGTGCTGCTCGGCTTCGCGGGCTGGATGGGACAGAAAGCGATGACCTGGCAATTCGTGCTCGGCGTCGGCATGGCCTGCGCGGTGACGGCGCTGCCCATCCTGATTCTTCTCATGGAAAAGCTCGACATCCTGCGCCAGCCGATCGGCCAGCGCATCCTGCGCTACGCCAGCCTCGACGACGTCGCGATCTGGGGCGTGCTGGCCCTGATCCTGATGGACTGGGAACGGGTCGGCCGGCAGCTCGCCTTCCTCGTCGTCTTCGCCGTGGCCGGCTATTTCTTCCGCCGGCTGATGGCGCGCATCGCCGAGCGCGACCGCTGGTACGTCGCGCTGATCTGGCTGGCGGCCTGCGCCTTCGGCGCCGACTGGTCCGGCCTGCACTTCATGGTCGGCGCCTTCCTCGCCGGCGCGATCATGGAGGCCGACTGGTTCGACCAGAAGCAGATGGACCTGCTGCGCCACCATGTCCTGCTGGTCGTCATGCCGGTGTTCTTCCTGTCCACCGGGCTGCGCACTACCTGGAACGTCGGCGGCGAGGCGGTGTTCCTTGCAGCGGCGCTGCTGCTGGTCGCTTCCGTCGCCGGCAAGCTGATCGGCATCCGGATCGCCGGCCGCATCCTGCGCTGGGCGCCGGGCGAGGCGGCCATCATCGGCTGGCTGCTGCAGACCAAGGCGCTGATCATGATCATCTTCGTCAACATCCTGCTCGACAAGGCGATCATCAGCAGCGAGACCTTCACCGCCCTGCTGCTGATGGCAGTGGCGAGCACCATGCTGACGGTGCCGATGGTCGCGCCGAAACTGGCGCGTCTGCAGGATCTGGTCCGGCGTTCCGCTTAAGTTATACCCAAGAGCGGAGCCGTTTTCGTGGGCATTTGACGGGAAGCAGAATAGCGGGGGGATTATGGAAGTGCGGGAGGGGGATGCGTTAATGCAAGACCCCGCTGTGCGCAGTGCGGATGCTGTAATGCTTCGGGCGATTTTTCCGCGTACCTGATCCAGCAGGCGGGGCGACTGGGTCAATGACGCATTCGCACTCATAGTGGGACGCTCTAAAAATGAATAACAAAATGTTTTGCATCACATTTTCTGAAACGCCAGCACGAATGACGGTTCATAAGGCGTCATTTAGGATGGACACTTTACCTTAGCGAGCAGATATGAACGAGTTACTCCAACTGTTCCAGAACCAATACATCTCTGTAATTGCTGGCGGCCTCGGCGGCATTCTGACCGCATGGCTTACACAGCGGGTACTCAATCGGCGAGGCGTTTTCTCTTATTCAGTTACACACAACAGAGTTGGCATTACCACTGAAGACCCAGTTTTCGGATCAGTTGCCGTAACGTTGAATGGAAGCACCATTCCCAACCTTTTCCTGTCAACGATAGAGATGAAGAACGAAAGCTTGAACGACTATGAGAACGTAATCGTTCGTGCCTATACGAGCGACACCAAACTGATGACCGAGCAAACGCAATTGCTCGAAAGCCCAAACAATCTCGAATGGTCTGAAAAATACAAAAAGCAATTGCATGTCGATCCCGGGAGCAATCCGACGGACAACCAATGGAATCTCTACAACGGGCAACGCGAGTATGTCATTCCGATCTTCAATCGTGGCCAAACAATTAAAGTCACGTATCTAAACTCTGCCAATAGTTCGGCAATGCCGAATATCTGGCTTTCGATTGCTCTTAAAGGCGTCAAGCTGAAGTTTCGAGGGCCGCAGAATCAAATTCTTGGGGTTCCGCAAGGCCAAGCAGCATTTATCGGCGTGTTGATTGGCTTGGTCGTCTTGGTTGCACTGGCATTGCTTGCGTCAGAGCCGTGGGTTATTGCGACAACCGCCATGATGTACGGTTTCGTTGCGCAAATCCCCGGTGCCTACGCAATCAAGCTAATGCGTCGTGTCCGGGAAGCGATTGGTGGCTAGCTCGCTGAAAGCAAAGGGGCCAGGCTCTAATTAAACTGCCATAGCCTATGACTGCAGGGTCAGATCATCCCCCCATTGATCGAGATCACCTGCCCGGAGATGTAGGCGGCCTTGTCGGACGCCAGGAAGGCGACCAGCTCGGCGACTTCCTCGGGCTGGCCGGCGCGCTGCATCGGCACCAGCTTCTTCACCGTCTCGGCGTCGAACGCGCCTTCGCTCATCCCGGTCTCGATGACGCCGGGCGCCACCACGTTGACCGAGATGCCGCGGCTGGCCAGTTCCAGCGCGAGCGACTTGCTCGCCGCATGCAGCGCGCCCTTGGCCGCCGAATAGTTGACCTGGCCGCGGTTGCCGGCGACCGCGGCCACCGACGATACGTTGACGATGCGGCCCCAGCGCGTGCGGATCATCGGCAGCGTCAGCGGCTGGGTGACGTTGAAGAACCCGTTCAGCGAGACGTCGATCACGCGATCCCACTGTTCGCCCGACATGCCGGGAAAGACCGCGTCATCGTGGATGCCGGCGGTGTTGACCAGGATCTGGATGGCGCCGCCTTCGAGCAGGGTATCGAGCGCCGCGGCGGTGGCAGCGCGGTCGGTGACGTCGAAGGCGACGGCCTCGGCGCTGCCGCCGGATGCCTGGATATCGGCGGCGACGGCGGCGGCGCGGTCGAGCCCGCGGTTGGCGTGGACGAAGACGTGGTGGCCGTCGGCGGCGAGGCGCTTGCAGATCGCGGCGCCGATGCCGCCGCTGCCGCCGGTGACGAGGGCGCGTTTCATGATGATGTGTCCTTCACAGGGCGGCGACTTTCATAGAGCCGTGGCGTCGAGCACCACGGCGGCGCGGCCTTCGAGCAGGCAGCGTCCGGCGTGGTCGAGCGAGAATTGATAGAGGATGTGGTCGCCGTCGCCGGACAGGCGCTCGGCACGCACGGCCAGCGCGCCGGGCAGGTCGTCGAGGCGGGCGACGTGCAGAGCGACGCTGCGCACGCTGGTGAGGTAACCCTGGCGCGGCGGCGCGTCGTCGCCGGCGATCAGCGCGCCGTGCACGGCCATCGCCTGCGCGGCGTATTCGATGCCAGCGGCGGCGCCCAGCCGTCCTGCGGCACGCAGCGGATTGTCGGGGTCCGTGTGACTCTTGGCGCGGCAGACGATCGCGGCGTCCGACCAGTCGAGCACCGCATCGAGCAGGCACATCGTGCCCTGATGCGGGATATGCGCGGCGATCCAGTCGCGATCTAGCACGGTCCGATCCTCACGGCGAGTTGCATCGGCGCCAGGTAATCGAGGCAGACGCGTCCTGCGTCGCCGGTCGCCAGCCGCTGCAGCAGCGGCAGCGCGCGCAGCGCCGGGATGTCCGCGCGCAGCGCCTCGAGTTCGGCGTCGGCCAGCGGTTCCGCCGCGTCGGCGGTCGGACTCACCGTGATCGCCGCCAGCGCACGCGGGCCGTGTTCCGGATTCAACAGCAGGGCGACGCCGGCGCAATCGGGAATCGGGCGCTTGGCGTGCAGCGGCTCGGGGTATTCGCTGTCGTAGGCGATCAGCAGCACCGGCTGGCGCATGAGCGCGACCTGCGCGAGGGCGTCGAGCAGCCCCGCGCCGAAGCTGGCGTCGTAGGCACAGAGGACCTGGCACGGCGCCATCGCGCCGGTGGCGATGCCCCAGTAGCCGGCGGCGGCGTTGTGTACCGAGTTGTGGAAGCGTGTCGGCGAGATCTGGCGGTCGTCGCTCGCCAGCTGTTCGCACAGCGCGTGGCAGTTGTGGCCGTCGGCGCCGGAGGCGGCGAACACCGTCGTCAGCTGCGACGCATCGGCCCCGGCATGGGCAACCGCTTCCAGCCCGACCGCGAGCGCGGTCTTGACGACCCGGCTGGCGCGCCGGCGCTCGGCTGGCGGCAGCAGGGCCGGCGCCGGCAGCACCGAGGGCGCGGCCGCATAAGCCTGTTCGCCGCGCAGTACGGCGCGGGCCGCGGGCCAGTCCGGCAGGCCGGGGGCGATCAGGCCGATGCCTTCGATCCAGGCGCGCAAGGGCGAGCTCATGCGGCGACTCCGAAGACGAGACTGCAGTTGCTGCCGCCGAAGCCGAACGAATTCGACAGCACGCGGCGCACGCGGCCTTCACGGCGTTCGAGCAGATATTGCACGGGAATCGCCGGGTCGGGCGTCGCCGTTCCCGGACTGCCGGGCAGCAGGCCGTCGGTCAGCGCCAGCGCGCAGATCACCGCTTCAATGGCGCCGGCCGCGCCCAGCGTGTGTCCGGTCGCGCCCTTGGTCGACGAGCACGGCACGCGGTCGCCGAACAGCGCGGCAACCGCTGTGCCCTCGGCCGCGTCGTTGGCCGGCGTCGCGGTGCCGTGCAGGTTGATGTAGTCGATGTCGGCGGGCGTAAGGCCCGCGGATTTCAGTGCCGCCTCCATCGCGAGCCGTGCGCCGAGTCCTTCGGGATGCGGCGAAGACATGTGATAGGCATCGCTCGATTCGCCGGCGCCGAGCAGCAGCACCGAACCCGGCGCCGCACCGGCCGCGCGCTCCAGCAGCGCGAAGCCGGCGCCCTCGCCGATCGAGATGCCGTCGCGCGCGGCGTCGTAGGGCCGGCAGGGACGCGGCGAGGTCAGCTGCAGCGAGGCGAAGCCGTACAGCGTGGTCAGGCACAGCGTGTCGACGCCGCCGACGACGGCCGCGTCGATCATGCCCAGCTCGATCTGGCGCGCCGCCGCGGCGAAGACCTTGGCGCTCGACGAGCAGGCGGTCGAGATGGCCATCGCCATGCCTTCGAGGCCGAAGTAGTCGCGCGTGAATTCGGCGAGCGAAAATGAGTTGTGGGTGGTGCGGTAATGGAAATCGTCGGGCAGGGCGCCGGTCGCAGGATCGCGGCGGCGGTAGGCGAGCTCGGTCTGCAGGATGCCGGCCGTGCTGGTGCCGAGGAAGACGCCGACGCGTGCGCGGCCGTAGCGGTCAATGGCGTCTCTGACTTGATTGCCGAAGCCGTCGGTCTCCAGTCCCAGGCGCGTCAGCCGGTTGTTGCGGCAGTCGTAGTCCGCCAGTGCGGTGGGCAGCCTTTCGTCATCGACGCCCGCGACCTCGCCGACCCAGGTGTCGAGCTTCACCGTCTCGAAGGCGCAGGGCGCCAGGCCGCTACGGCCGCTGCGCAAGGCGTGCCGCGTGGCGTCGAGGCCGCGGCCGAGACAACTGGTGGCGGTGAAGGCGGAAAGCAGCAGCGGGGTCAAGGCCGGATCCCGGGTAAGGAATCGAAAATTCTAGCAGAGCGGCGATCGCGGAGCCGGCTCACGACACGGCATCGAACAGCGTGACCGGCTTCAATTCGTGCTCGGCCAGGGCCCGCAGCAAGGGCGGCAGGACGGCGAGGATCACCGGGAGGCACGCCGGTGTGTGGGCGGCGTGGCCATCGTGCAGCAGCAGGATGTCGCTGGCGGCAAGGTCGCGCGTCAGGCGGCCGAGCACCACGTCGGGCCGGCCTTCGCGGGTGTCGTAGCCGCGGCGGGACCAGGTGGCGAGACGCAGGTCGAGCGCGGCCAGCACCGGATCGAGGAAAGGGTTGCGCAGGCCGGCAGTGGGGCGGAAGAAGCGCGGCGCCTGGCCGGTGATGTCAGACAGGGTGGCCTGCGCGGCGGCGATGTCGGCTTTCATGCGGCCGGGGCCGAACGCGGAAAACGCCCACGAATGCGAGTCGCCATGGTTCTCGACGCGATGGCCGCGCGCGACGATTTCGCGGCACAGCGCGGGGTGTTCGCGCGCGCGCCAGCCGATGCAGAAGAAGCTGGCACGCACGCCGGCGGCGTCGAGCAGGTCGAGCACGCGCGGGGTGATGTCCGGGTCGGGGCCATCGTCGAGGGTCAGCGCGATTTCGTTGCGGGCTGCGGCGGCCTCCGGCAGGCGGGTCAGGTTGGGGCCGAGCAGGGTCGAGCGCGGCAACAGCCCGGCCACCGTCAGTGCGGCATGGTTGGCGGCCAGCGCGCCGAGCGCCCACGGCCAGGCGGCGGGCAGCGCCAAGGTGCCGAGTGCGGCGGCGCCGTGGAGGGCAAAGCTCGCCTTCAGCGCGGGGGCGGGCTTCCAGGGGCGCGGCATGGCTTAGGCCTCGCGCGAAGCGAACACGGCCGACAGCAGCAGCGCGAGGAGCGCCCCCGGCCCGACGGTGACGCCGATGGCGTGCAGCACAGGGACGGTAGACAGCGCGAGCGTGCCGAAGCCGATCACGGTGGTGGTGGCGGCGACGGCCATCGACATCAGCGTGGCGGTGTCGAGCGTTGCGCCGCCGGCGCTGCGGTCGAAGAACAGCGCATAGTTGGAGCCGACGGCGACGATCAGCAGCATGCCGACCAGGTGCAGCAGCTGCAGGCGTTCGCCGGCGAGGTGCAGGCCGGCGATGACGAGCGCCACCGCCATCACCAGCGGCAGCAGCACCCCGGCCAGCCGCCGCGGCGAGCGCAGCGTGACGAGGAGCAGCGCGACGATGGCGACGAAGCCGGCGGAGGACAGCCAGACAGCCTGATGGAGGTAATCGCCGTAGAGCGCGTCGAACTGACCCTTGGTGTCGATGAACAGCGCACCGCTGCCGGCCAGCGCGGTGCGCACCGCCGCGACCGGGATGTCCGTGCCCTGTTCGCCGCCGACCGGGCGTAGCGGCAGCAGTGCGCTCCAGCCGTTGGCGCCTTGCAGCAGCAGCGAATCGACGGCGAGTGCCAGTCCGCTGCCGGCGAGATCGTGCCGGCCGAGCAGGGGCTGGCGGCGGGCGGCGTCGACGTCGGCGATAAACGGCGCGAGCTTGTTGGCCGACAGCGGCGAATCGACCAGCGCCGCCTGCAGACGGCGCTGCAGTTCGTCGGGCGACGGCAGGCTGGCGCGGCGGGCCACCTGCGTCGCGGCGCTGGGGAGGAAACGCGCCGGGCTGTCGTAACCGCCGATCACGCCGTCGGCAACCAGCCGGTCGAGCCGCTGTCCTGCCCGTTCGGCCGCCTGCAGCGCGGCTTCGCGGTCGGGCGCAGTGACCACGACCAGATAGCGCGCGTCGGGGGTGCTGAGGTCGGCGCGCAAGCGGGCGTCGATCGCCGCATCCGCGGCGCTGACGGTGGACAGGGCGGACAGGTTGGGAAGCCACAGCTGGTCATGCTGGGTGCCAAGATACGTGAAGGCGGCCAGCGCCAGGCCGATGACCGGCCAGCGCAGTGTCCGCACCTGTCGCAGGCCGGCGTGCAGGGCCATGCCGACGCGTGCCGGCACCGGAACCTGGATTGCCGTGCCGGCGAGCGGCGGCAGCACGAAGCGGGTGACGAGGGCGGCGGTCAGCACGCCGGTCAGCGCATAGAGGCCGAGCTGCGCCAAGCCGGGGAAGCCGGAAAAGAGCAGCGCGCCGAAGCCGCACACGGACGTCAGCACGCCGAGCCGGATGGTCGGCCAGAAGCGTTGTCGCCAGTTGTCGAGGCCGAGCCGGCCGGACTGCACGAAGTAATAGATCGCGTAGTCGACCGCCTCGCCGATCAGCGCCGAGCCGAAGCCGACGGTGATGCCGTAGACCGTGCCGTAGGCCAGGCTGACGGCGACGATGCCGGCCAGCGCGCCGCTGGCGACCGGCAGCAGACTGAGGAGCAGGATGCGCGGCGAACGGTAGACGAAGAACAGCACGGCGACGATGGCGGTGAGGCTGATCAGCGACAGGCGCGTGACTTCGCGCTTGATCGTCGCGCGCGACTTGACGGCGAACAGGCCGGGACCGGAAAGCTCAAGCTTGAGCGCGCCGAACCCGGCGCTGCGGGATGCGGCGGCGAATTGTTCGCGGATCAGCGCGATGGCCTGTTCCTGGCCGTCGGTATCGGAGCCGAGCGCGCGGGTCTGCACCAGCAGCAAGGCGCGCCGGCCGTCGTGCGAGGCCCAGACGCCGTCGCGGCTGTCCGGTTGCGCGCCGGCGTTGAGGCCGCCGAGCAGTTCGACCAGCTCGCCGGTCGGGTCGCGGGTCAGGTAAGGCTTGAGCAGCATGCCGGCCGGCGAGGCCAGCAGGTCGATGCTGTTCGAAATGGCGGTTTTCAGGCCGTCGACCGTGAAGCGTTCCGGCGTCACCGCCGGGCTGAGCTGATAGCGGTGTGCGAGCAGGAAGTCGCGCGCGGCGTCCTGGCTGCGCGCATCGCCGTTCTGCACCGAGGCGAATTCGGGCAGGGTGGCCAGCCGGCCCTGCAGGTCGCGCGACAGTCCGGCGCGCTGGGCGGCATCGCCGCCTTCGACGGCGAGCATCAGCAGGCGGGAGACGGCGCCTTCCTTGAGCTGGTCGACGAGGACCTGCTGCGCCACGGTCGGCCGCGCCGGCAGAAAGAAGGAGATGTCGGCCGAGAAGCGGCTGCTCCAGACCACGGCTGCCCCGGCCAGCATGGCGAACAACCATAGCAGCAGGGTACGCCAGGCACGTGGGGTCATCGCGGTTCGAGCGGTTCGATGGTGAGTTCGGAGCGGTCGCCGTCAGCCAGCAGGTAGTCGATGGTGTGGATCTGATCCTTGCTGCCGCTGACCGTGATGCGCTGCAGCAGCGCCGCGATCTGCTGCGCGGTGGGCGACAGCGTCAGCACCCAGTTCTCGCTGCTCCCGCTCAGCTGCAGCGTGTAATTCTTCTCCAGCGCCGCCCGGTTGCCGGCTAGCGTGCTGCGGATGCTGTCGACGAAGGCCAGCGCTTCCGGCCGGCTGGCTAGGCTGATCGAGTAGGTGCGCTTGTCGCGCTCGATGCTGACCCGGTCCTTGTCGAGCAGCAGGGTCTCAGGCTTGGGTGTCAGGGTGCGTTTTTCCAGCCGGTCGGGCGGGGTGTAGGTCATCTCGCCGGTGGCGACCAGCGGCCGGTCGAGCACGGCCAGGGTGCGCTTCTCGACGAACTTCGCGCGGCCCCCCTTGTGTTGGGCGAGTCCGGCCATCAGCTGGTCCAGGTTGAGGGCGGCATGGGCCGTCGCCGCAAGGCTTGCGAGCACGAGGCCCGTCATCAGCTGTCGGAACATTTCTTGTCCTGCCAGAAATCGAAAAAGTTGAACCAGTTGTAGGGCGCCAGCCGGCAGAAATGCGTCAGGCAATCGGCATAGTGCCGCATCGCGTCGGCGATGGCGGCATCGCGTTCGCTGCGCAGCGTCGCGGAAAAATCGGCCAGCGGCACGAAATGCAGCTGGTAGCGGTTGCCGCCCAGGTAGAGCCCGTTCATGAAGAATACCGGCCGCCGCAGCATCGCCGCCAAGCGCCAGGGGCCGAGCGGGAAGGGCGCCGGCTCGCCGAGGAAAGGGCAGGCCGCCGTGGCGTCGTCACCGAGCGAGCGGTCGGCCAGCATGCCGACCAGATAGCCTGCGTCGAGCCGGTCGCGGGCTTCGAGCATCGACTCCATGCGGCCGAGCGGGATGATGTCCTGCGTCGCCTTCGGGTTGATGGCTTCGAGTGTGGCGTTGATCTTGCGGGCGTTTTCCTCGTACATCAGCATCGCCACCCGGAGTCCCGCCATCCCGCGGCCGGCCGCGCGCAGCACCTCGAAGCTGCCGAGGTGCGCGCCCATCAGCAGCGCGCCGGGCTGGCGGGCGAGGGCCTCGTGCAAGGCCTCGGCGCCGACGACTTCGATGTCGAACAGGTCGAAACGTTCGTTGAGCAGGTAGATGCGGTCGTGGATGGTGGTGGCGAAACTGAACACGTGGCGATAGCCGTCCGCCCAGTTCGCCCAGCGTCCCAGCGCGCGCTTCAGGTAGGCGCGGCTGGCGCGCCGCGCCCCGGGAGCGAACAGGGTGAAATAGAGTGCGATGCCGGCGAGCACGACGCGGCCGGCGGCGCGGCCGAAGGTCAGCGAAATCCACACCATCAGCCTGAGGATGGCGAGGTTGCTGCGTTCCTGCTGGCGCATCCAGCCTGGCGTCGCCTGTTTGGTCATGGTGCGGGCGCGGTCAGGCTGCCAGAGGCGACGTCGCGCGCGCCGGATTTCACCGTGAAGGCGATGGCCCCGCGCGGCGTGGCCTGCAGGGAAAAAACCAGCGTTTCGGCCGGACTGACCGGGCTGAGGAACTTGGCATTGCCGATCTGCCAGCGGTCGACCTGCTTCCCGAGCAGGCTTTCCGCGAACAGGATGGCCCGGTCGAGCAGCACGACGCCCGGCACGATGGGACGGCCGGGAAAATGACCGGCGAAGGCCGGGTGATCGGCCGGGACGACCCAGGCGAATTCAGTGGGCTGCATGGCGTGTCTTCTCGGCGTACAGGGCCTGCAGCGCGCTGCGCGGCAACTTGCCGGTGCCGTTGCGCGGCAGGGCGTCGACGAAGATCGGCGGGCGCGGCAGGAAGATCGCATCGATGCGCGGGCGCAGCGCGGCGAGCAGCTGCCGGCTGTCCAGCGTCGGCGCGACGACGAAGGCGGTCAGGCGCGTGATGCCGCCGGCGGCTTCCTCGTCGGGCAGGAAGAAGGCGGCATCGAGCACGCCTGGTACGGCGGCGATCTGGTGGTTGAGATAAGCGAGCGAGGTGCGCTTGCCGGCGATGTTGATCAGGTCGGCGTGGCGGCCGTGCAGCAGGAAGCGCCGCTCGGGCAGCAGCTCGATGACGTCGGACAGCGCGACGCGGCCTTCGACGTGGCCGTCGCAGGCGGTGGTGGTGTCTGCGTCCTGTTCCAGGCGGACGCCGGGCAGCAGCGTCCAGGTCGCGCCGTCGGTGGTGCGTCGGCTGGCCAGCTGGCCGCTTTCGGTCGAGCCGTAGATTTCGTGCAGCGGTGCGCCCGTCCGCGCTTCCGCCTCGGCGGCGAGCGCGGCCGACAGCGGTGCGGTGGCTGACAGCAGGCGATTGATCGCCGGCAGGCCGATGCCGGACGCCAGCAGCGTCGACAGATGGAAGGGCGTGGTCACCAGCAGGCGCGGCCGCGGCACCGCGTCGAGCGCGGCGACGATGTCCTGCGGGTAGAAGGGCTTGCCCGACCAGAAGGCGCAGCCGCCATGCAGGGCCAGCAGGAAGGTCGATTCGAAGCCGTAGCTGTGCTGCACCGGCACGGTGCCGACGATGACGTGCGGCGTGCGGTCGAGGCCGAGCGCCGCCGCCTCGGCACGGCCGTTGGCGACCAGCCGGCCCCAGGTCTTGCGCTGCGGCTGCGGCAGGCCGGTGGTGCCGGAGGTGAACAGGATGGCGGCCACCCGGTCGGCGGGAATGCGCGGGATGTCGGTGATTTTTTGCGGGTCGGTCGTGGAGAGGTGGGGAAAATCGCAGCGCGGCAGATCGAGGGTGTCGAAGTCGCCGTCGCACAGGCAAACGACATCCGGGAAATCGTCGCGGATGCGCGTGAGCGTTTCGGCCGACTGCGAGGCGGGCTGCAGGCTGACGCGGCCGCTGATCAGGCCGGCGGCGAAACCGACTGCGAAATGGTAGCGGTCGTGGCACAGGTTGAGCAGCGCGGTGCCGGCCGGCAGGCGGGCCGCCAGGACTTCGGCGTCGGCGAGGAAGTCGCGCACCCGGCGCGGACCGTCAGGGCGCCAGGCGACAATGCCGTCGAGGCCGAGGCCGGTGATCAGCGGCAGCGTGTTCATGAGCCCTTGGCGGGGGTGCGCTGGCGCCAGACGCGGAAGACGTCGGCGATGCGGGGGCGTTCTTCGGGCGGCAGCACGCGCATGCGCCACAGGTGTTCGGCGGCGAACATCAGGCCGATCAGCGGCGCGGTCAGCAGGCTGGCGTAGAACGACCAGACGGCATGGGGTGCCAGCGCATAGAGCAGTGTCGACAGCGTGGCGTTGGCGATGAAGAAGCCGGTCCAGGCCAGCGTGGCCTGCCGGGTGTAGCGGAGCTGGCGCCCGGACAGCACGCCGTTGTTGACGATCCGGGCGAACTGGGTGATCAGCGGTTCGCCGGGGCCGAACAGGGTCTTGCCGAACAGCGCGGCAAACGCCAGGTTGGTGCCGAGGTGCTCGATGAAATAGAGCAGGGCGACGTTCTGGCGCAGCGACGGCCACAGCCAGGCCAGCGTGCCGGCCACAAGCAGGCCGCCAGCGGCTATCCCGAGCGGGTGCCGTACCCGCCAGAGCAGCATGGCGAGGAGGGCGACGAAGGGGGCTGCGCCGACGGCCGTGTTGAAATCGGGTCTGCCCTGCCCGGTGCTGCCGAAAAATGCGGCGATGCCCCAGGTGACCATGACGGCGACCAGGGCCAGGCTGCGCAGCACCTGGGTCGCGCTCACGGTCATTTTGTCCGCTGGCTGGCGATGTAGGCGGTCAACGCGCGCAGGGAGGCAAAAATCCGCACGTTGTCCGCGTTGTCCGAGCGCAGCTGAAAGCCGTAGTGCTTGGAAATGACCAGCGCGATTTCCAGCACGTCGATCGAATCCAGTCCGAGACCCTCGCCGAACAGCGGCGCATCCGGGTCGATTTCTTCGGGGGTCATTTCAAGATTGAGGGCTTCGACGATCAGGGCGGCGACTTCCGGCAGCAGGGCGTCGACGGTTTGCGGGGCGATGGGTTCGGACATGGCGGACTTTCCGTGGATTTATCGGGTGACGGCGCGGAACGCGAGCACCGCGTTGCTGCCGCCGAAGGCGAAGGAATTGGACAGCGCAGTGCGCAAGCTCACGCCGTGCCGGCCGCTGAACACGTGGTCGACGCCGCTGCAGGCGGGGTCGAGGGTGTCCGGGTTCAGATTGGCAGTCGGCGGAATGGCCTGTTCCCGCAGGGCCAGCACGGTGGCGATGGCCTCGATGGCGCCGGCCGCACCGAGCAGGTGGCCATGCATGGATTTGGTAGCACTGACCGGCAGCGTTTCGGCGCGTTCGCCGAAAACGGCCCTGAGCGCGGCGATCTCGACCGGGTCGCCTTCGGCGGTCGCCGTGCCATGGGCGTTGACGTAATCGATGTCGGCAGCGGCCAGTCCGGCATCGGCCAGGGTCGCATTCAATGCGCGGACCTGGCCGGCGACTTCCGGGCGGACCAGATGACTGTGATCGCAACTCGTGCCGTAGCCGACGATTTCGCCGTGGATGCGGGCACCGCGGGCGACGGCATGCTCCCAGTCCTCGAGCACCAGCGCCGCGCCACCCTCGCCCAGCACCAGGCCACGGCGGTCGGCGGCGAAGGGGCGACAGGCGGCGGCCGAGGTTTTCGCATCGCCGGGCGCCATCACCCGCAGGGCTTCCCACGCGCGGGCGACGCCGTAGGCCTGCGGCACGTCGGAACCGCCGGTGAGCATCACCGGCGCCTCGCCGCTGCGCACGCGGCGGAAGGCCTCGCCGATGGCAATGGCCGACGAGGCGCAGGCCACCGTATGGCTCATGCTGACGCCGCCGAGGCCGAGCTGGATCGAAATGTGGGCGTTGGCGGCGTTGTTCATGCCGAGCAGGACGGTAAGCGGCGGCAGACGATCGCGGCCCCGCTGCCACAGATCCCGGTAGCCCTTTTCGTAGGCCAGCGTGCCGCCCAGCGCGGTGCCCCAGGCGACGCCCCAGTGGTCGCGCGACCCGGCGTCGGCGGCGCGCGGCAGGCCGGCATCCGCCCAGGCCGTGAAGGCGGCGGCCATGCCAAGCTGGGCGAAGCGGTCCATCATCGAGGCAAGCGGCTTGCCGAGTTCGGCATCCGCGTCGAAGGCCGGACAGCTGACGAAGGGAATGGAAAGCGGCTGCGGCTGGTCGTCGGTCGACAGGTGGCGGATGGCCGATTCACCGGCGGTCAGGCGGGCGAAAAAATCGGTAAGATCCCCACCATACGGGCTGACCAGGCCGAGGCCGGTAATCGCTACACGCCGCGGGTTCATGATTCAGCCCTTCTGGCTGGCGATCAGCCCGTCCATCAGCGCCACCATTTCGCCGACGGTCTTCGGGCTTTTCAGGTCGTGGGGCAGCTTGATGCTGAGCCGATCCTCGAATTCGAAGATCAGTTCGAGCATCATCAGGGAGTCAACACCGAGATCGGCCAGCAACGCTTCAGGAACCACTTTTGTCGCCTCAATGTCTTGTCGGGCATTGAGAAAATTGCGTATCAGTTCAATGGATTTCATACTGCACAAATTTTACCCGATCGCCCCCCTGGCCCCAAGGCTTCCCGACGCCCTGCGGGCTTTCCAGAACCAGCGTTCCGTGTGCCCAACTCATTGCAGTCACTGATGCCGTCTTCACTCGCACCCTCCTGGCACCGCCAGATTGCTGACCGCGTGGTCTACATGTGGCCGCTCAAGGCGTTCGGGACCATGAGCTTCATGGTCCTGTTCTTCTGGGGCTATTTCACGGTTCTCCACAATCCGCTCACGCCGCCCCTCGTCATGCCTGTGACCTGGCTCGACACCTGGATCGGGTTTTCGCCTTCGGCATTTCCGGCCTACGTCTCGCTCTGGGTCTATGTTTCGCTGGCGCCGGCTCTGCTGGGCAGCCTGCGTTCCCTGCTTGGGTTCGGTCTCTGGATGGGCTGGCTGTGCCTGTTCTGCCTGGCGATTTTCTGGCTTTTCCCGACGAGCACCCCGCCATTTTCCATCGACTGGAAAGCCTATCCGGAATTCGCCCTGATCAAGGGCCTGGATGCGGCAGGCAACGCCTTCCCCTCCCTGCATGTCGCCTCCGCCGTGTTTTCGGCCTTCTGGCTCAATCGGGTGTTCGGCCAGCTCGACGCGCCGAAAACCCTGCAGTGGCTGAGCGCGCTGCAATGTTCAGTTATCATCTGGTCGACCATCGCCACCCGGCAGCATGTCGTCCTGGATGCCTTGGGCGGCGTGGTGGTCGGCGTCGTATTTGCCGCCCTGTCTTTTCGCCAAACCCGGGGCACGGTCTGATCGCCTGGCCGGAGCGGGTTTCGGGATCAACGGAAAAATCGATATGCGTTACTGGCTGATGAAATCCGAACCGAGCGACGTCAGCATCGATGACCTCGCTGCCATGCCCAAGCAGAGCGTTGCCTGGTACGGCGTGCGCAACTACCAGGCGCGCAATTTCATGCGCGACCAGATGAAACCCGGCGACAAGGTGCTGTTCTACCATTCGTCGTGCGCTGAACCCGGCATTGCCGGGCTGGCCGAAGTCAGCGTGGCGGCGTATCCCGACGCCACCCAGTTCGATCCGAAGAACAAGTATTTCGACCCCAAGGCCACGCCGGAAACGCCGCGCTGGTTCAACGTCGACGTCAAGCTGGTGAAGAAGACGCGGCTGATGCCGCTGTCGGAAATCCGAGCCTATCCCGAGCTCGCCAACATGCGCATCCTGCAGAAGGGCAACCGCCTTTCGATCACCCCGGTCGACCCGGCCGAATACGCCTTCATCGTCAAGCATCTGTAATGGCCGACCCGGCGCTGTTCGCTGCCTACGGCGGGTTGGGGCTGGCGGTCGGCTTCGTCGCGGGACTGCTCGGCGTCGGCGGCGGCCTCCTCATCGTGCCGGTGCTGATCATGCTGCTGCGCGCGCACGGCCTGGCGGCCGGGATGGAGCCGCAGCTGGCGCTCGGCACGTCGCTCGCCTCCATCCTGTTCACCTCGCTGTCCAGTGTGCGTGCGCACCATCGCCACGGTGCCGTCGAATGGCCGCTGGTGCGGCGCATCGCCCCCGGCATCGTGCTCGGCACGCTGGCCGGCGCGGTGCTGGCGGCGCAGATGTCGGCGGCGGTATTGAAGGTGTTTTTCGTCGTCTTCCTGTTCTATGCCGCCATCCAGATGTGGCTGGATTTCAGGCCGGCGCCGCATCGCGGACTGCCGGGACGCATCGCAACGACGCTGGCGGGCGGCGTGATCGGCGCGGTGTCGAGCTGGGTCGGCATCGGCGGCGGCACCCTGTCGGTGCCCTTCATGCTGTGGCACAACGTCCCGTTGCACCGGGCGATCGCCACCTCGGCCGCGATCGGCTTTCCGATCGCGCTGGCCGGTGCGGCAGGCTACATGCTGGGCGGCTGGCATGCGAGCGGTCTGCCCGCGGGCAGCCTGGGCTTCGTCTACCTGCCGGCGCTTGCCGGCATCGTGTGGGCAGCGTGCCGACTGCGCCGCTGGGTGCGCGCACCGCCCATCGTCTGCCGGTCCGACCGCTGAAGCGGGTTTTCGCGCTGCTGTTGTTTGTGCTGGCGCTGCGTATGGTATGGACGTTCTAGAATGTGGCTCAGGTGCCTCGATCTTGCGTTTCCGAACACCGGATTCCACCAGATGTTGAGTTGCGTCGCGTGTAACGATTTCATGCTTGAGTGGCCACAGCGCTCGCGTTAGTCTTTCGACACATGCCGAAAATTCGGCACTGACCGATCAATGAATACGTGGAGATAGACATCATGGCGCACCTGCAAGCCGTACGGACCGCACTGCAACCGCAGCAGAACGCATACACGCAGCTCACCACCTATTTCGATCCGCATAACCAGATCGCCTGGGGCTACATGCACGCGCAACCGCGCCCCTGCTTCACGCCTACCCTGTTGCGCGAGTTGCTGGCCTGGGGAAACGGCATGGTGGGTATGATTGACGATCCCGCCGAGACGGACGTGAAATATTTCGTTCTGGCGTCGAACGTGCCCGACACATTCAGCCTGGGGGGCGACCTCAATCTGTTCATGCAGCATATTGCGGCGCGCGATCGCGATGCGCTGTATCACTACGCGATATCCTGCATCGACTGCTCGTATGCGGTGCACAGCCATCTGAACCGGCCCAATGTGACGAGCATTGCGCTGGTTCAGGGGCAGGCGCTCGGCGGCGGATTTGAAAGCGCGCTTGCGGCCAATGTCCTGATCGCCGAGCGCGGCGCCCGCATGGGGCTGCCGGAAATCCTGTTCAACCTGTTTCCTGGCATGGGTGCGATGACTTTTCTGGGGCGTCGCGTCGGACACCACAAGGCCGAGAAAATCATCCTCAGCGGAAAGCTTTATCTGGCTGAAGAGCTTTACGAAATGGGCGTGGTCGATGTGCTGGCAGAGCCTGGGGAAGGCGAGGGCGCGGTGTATGACTACGTCCGGCGCGAAGAGAAATCGCGCAACGGGATTCTCGCCCTGCGCGGTGCGCGCGAAATCAGCCAGCCGGTCTCGTACGATGAGTTGATCCGTATCACCGAAGTGTGGGTGGAGGCCGCCTTGCGTCTGGAGCCCAAGGACTTGCGGATGATGGAGCGACTGGTCAGCCGGCAAACGAGCAAGGTTGAAACGGCCGTCGCGGCCGGCCCGTCAAATGCTTTCAGCGCGTAAGGTGCGATCCAGATAGGCTGTCAGCGCGGCTTGCGCTTCGGCGAGCGCAAGCCGCACGTCGTCCAGTTTCTGGCGTGCGCCGATGTCACCCATTTCATAGGGTTTGATCCGCTCGGCTGCGGCGCACAGGTGTGCCAGCCGGTTGGCGCCGACATCGCTGGCGCCGCCCTTGAGCATGTGCAACTGGTCATGCCATTGGCCATAGTCCTGCGCGGCCAGGGCGCGTTCGATGTCGCGCAGCGAGCGTTCGCTGTCTTCAGCAAAACTGGCAATCAGATCCTGCACAAAGACGTGCCCGCCCAGTTGGGCGAGGTTGTCGAGCACCGATTCATCCAGTTCCGTTTCGGCCTGTGCGCGGGACGGGACCGCGACAGCAGGAGGGCGTATCGACTGACTTGCCAGTCGCGCAATCATATCCACGAGTTCGCGGCTGTTGACGGGCTTGGTGAGGAAGGTGTCGGCGCCCGCATCCTGGCACGCCGTCTGTGCCTCGCCGCGTGCGTCGGCGGTGAGCATGATGATGGGCAAATGCCCCGTTTCCATGAAGCGCCAGCGTTGCACCACTTCGGGTCCGGACAGTTGCGGCATGTGCATGTCGATGATGGCGAGGTGGAACGTCTGGTCGCCGGATTCGAGCATGGCCAGTGCCTCTTCGCCGTCATGCGCCAGATAGGTTTTGTGGCCGGCATGTTCCAGCAGGCCGCGGATCACCCGCTGGTTGACCGGATTGTCTTCCGCCACCAGGATGTTCAGCCCCGGCGCATGTCCTGCCTGCGACTGGAAATGATCGGCCAGCGATACCACGTTGGCGGGCATGTCGTGGCTGACGACGGCATGGATGGCGTTGAACAGCAGGGTCGTGTTGACGGGCGTGCGCAGCACCGAGGCGTAACCGCCGCGCAGCAGCTGCGCATCGCGCGACAGCGGGATGCTGTCGTCGGATTCGATCAGGATGACCGGCAGGGTGACCAGGCTGGGATCGTCGCGCAGCAAATGCAGGAAAGCGACCGGGTCGCCCGGCAGGACGCTGCGTTCCACCACGACCGCACCCAGCGGCATGCCACCCGCCAGATAGGTGGACAACTCGGCGGCCAGGCGGGTGGTATTGTCGACTGCCACGGTGTCGGCACCCCAGTTGCGGATCACGGTCTGAATACGGGCCGTGAGCTCGCCGCCCGCCAGAATCGCCACCCGCATCGGCGCGTCGAACTGTTCGGGCGCGGGACCGGATTGACTCGTCTGTACGGCAAACGGCAATTCGAACCAGAATGTCGTGCCTTCCCCTTCGCGGCTGTGCAAGCCGATCTGGCCGCCGAGCGCTTCCACCAGCTGCTTGGCAATGGTCGTGCCGAGGCCGCTGCCGCCGAAACGGCGCGTGATGGTCGGATCTCCCTGGGTAAAGCTGTCGAACACGCGGGGCAGGGCGGCTTCCGAAATGCCGATGCCGGTATCGACGACCTCGAAGCGCAAGCGCTGCGGATGGGCTTGTCCGATCGGACGGATGTAGATGTCCACCCGTCCATGTTCAGTGAACTTAATGGCATTGCCGATCAGGTTGATGAGGACGTGGCGCAGGTGGCGCGCATCGCCATGCAGGTGAAACGGCGTCTGCGGCGCGATGTGCGACGCCAGTACCAGTCCCTTGCCCTGGGCCTGCGTTTCCATCATCGCGATCGTGCCGTTCACCACGCGGTGAAGGTCGAAATCCTCCTCGTTCGTGGAAATCCGACCGGCTTCGATACGTGAAATGTCGAGCACGTTCTCGATCAGTTCGAGCAGGGTGTTGGCCGATGCACGGATGATCTGGGCGAATTCTCTTTGTTCCTTGTCGAGTTTCGTCTCTGCCAGCAGGTCGGCGACGCCGATGACGCCGTTCAGCGGGGTACGGAGTTCGTGGCTCATGTTGGCCAGGAAACTCGATTTGGCCTGGTTGGCTTCCTTCTCGCGCTTGACGGCACCGTGCAGTTGCTTCAGCAGGGTCGACGCATAAAGGGGAACTACGATGAGCGTCAGCCATATACCCATCCATAGCGAGCTATGCGCATGCCAGAAGGGATTGAGTTGATACACCACGATGAACCCGATTGCCGAGGCAATCGTCGAGACATGCAGGTAAGACATCCCATAACGGAATCCGTTGCCCAGGGTGACCCAGAGATAGGTGGCCACAACGGGTGCCCCGGTCTCGTTCGAAATGGCCAGCATGTAGGTGGCGACTGTGAAGTCATGCAGCATGCCGATGCTGCGGCGGGCAACGGACACGCCTGGGTCGAGGAGTGAGCCGATCAGCAATGACAGGGAAACGAACGTGAGGGTCAGGCCGATGATGTGGACCTGCTCGGCCATGGCAGGGCTATTTCCCTGCCAGTCCAGCGAGAAATACAGGTAGAAGCCGACAACGATGCACAGGCGAATCAGGGCCTGCTGAAACTCGGTGTCCGGCCGTGCCTGAATCAGCCTTTGCAGGCGGACGAAAAAAGCGGGACGCGGCAAGCTTGGCATGGTGGCTGGTTTAGTCGGAGCTGTCGCCAAGCGCGCGCATGATGGCCGCCACGGCATCGATGCGCAGTTCGAATGCCCGGACGCAGGCGGGATCGAAGTGGCGCCCGCTTTCCGTCTGGATGTACTTCAGCGCATCCTGGAACGACCATGCCCGCTTGTAAGGACGGTTGGAGGTGAGCGCGTCGAATACGTCGGCCACGGCCACAATACGTGCGGGGAGCGGGATGTCCTCGCCCGCCAGGCCTTGCGGATAACCGCTACCATCGAATTTTTCATGGTGGCCAAGTGCGATGACTGCACCCATCTGCAGGTAACGCGACGGGCTGTCGGCGAGAATCTCGTGGCCGATCAGCGGATGGCGCCGCATGATTTCCTGTTCTTCCGGAGTGTGGCGCCCGGGTTTGAGCAGAATCTGGTCGGGGATGCCTATCTTGCCGATGTCGTGCATGGGTGCAGCGGCTTCGATCTCGTCGCACTCCATTGCGGTGAGCTTGAGCTCCTCCGCAATCAGGCGCGCATACTTCGACATGCGGACGATGTGGTTGCCGGTATCCTCGTCGCGATATTCGCCTGCCTTGGCCAGTTTCATCAGGGTTTCGCGTTCGCGCGTGCGCACTTCGCGGGTGGCCTGCAAGACCTGGTCCTCCAGCCACAGGGCACGGTCCGACACGATTTTCTGGCTGCGTCGCAGTGCCAGCAGATTGAGGCAGCGGGCGCGGCATTCCTGCGGATCGATGGGGCGGGTGAGGAAATCGGTGGCGCCGTTTTCCAGCGCCTGGTAGCGGATCTGGCGATCTTCTACAACGGTGACGATGATGATGGGTACGTCGGCCAGGCGGCGTTCCGCGCGGATGCGGCGGGTGAACTCGATGCCGTCCATGCCGGGCATGCGGTAATCGGTGATGACGAGGTCGGGCGTGTCGTGCTGCATCTGCGCCAGCGCGTCGAGCGGATCGGCATAGCTTTCCACGATCACACCCGGCTCGAGTGTGCGGGCCAGACCTTCCAGCAGGCTGCGCGCAGTGCTCCGGTCGTCGACGATGACGACGCGCGCGCTCCCGCGGGGACGCGTGTCGCGTTGCGGAGGTGACGATGCGGAAGAGGACACAATGCGCAACGGCTTGGCGATCACTTTGATTTTTACCTGGGCGGTTGATAAAACCACGGTTTCGTAGAATTATCGGGTGGATAGAGCATTAACTTTAACTCCGGGATGAACCGAGATGAAGCAAAACCTGTGGCTGGGTCTGGTGGGTGGATTGGCAGCATTGATTTCCTTGGTGGCGTTTGCGGAACCGGTCGCCGATTATGCGCGCGAGAAAAAATGGGCGGATGAGGTGGTTCCCGGACTGGTGGTGGGTGATCCGGTCTATCTGCAAACGCCGCGCGGCCACCACAAGTTTCTTGCGCTGTTCACGCCGGTCGGGGGCAACAAGGCGGTCATCGTCGTCCATGGCATGGGGATACACCCGGACTGGGGCATGATCGGGACGCTACGCACCGAACTGGCCGATCGCGGTTTTGCCACCCTGTCGATCCAGATGCCGGTGCTGGCCGCAGATGCCCAGAGCGGAGCCTACCAGCCCACCTTTCCGGAGGCGGCCGAGCGCATTGCCCAGGCCGTCGATTTCCTCAAGGCGAAGGGTTACACGCAGCTGGCCATCGTTTCCCACAGCATGGGCTCGCGCATGAGTCGCGTCTATTTCAGCGGCCAGCCCGATGCGGCGGTGAAGTCGTGGGCGAGCCTGGGTCTGCAGCAGGATGACTACGACAGGCTGAAACTGCCGATCCTCGACCTGTATGGCGACAACGACCTGCCGCCGGTGCTGATGGGCGCGGCCAAGCGCAAGCATAGTCTGGTGGCCAGCCATTCACGGCAGGTGAAGATTCATCGCGCCGACCATTTCTATACCGGCCACGAGGGAGAAATGGTCGAAGCCGTTACGGTGTTTCTGAACGACACCCTGAAATAGGGCCTGTTCACACTCATTTCGCACCTGCGACGGGGCCAATTCGGGATGCAGGCCGCGACAAAGGCATGCGCCCGAATTGGCCCCGTCCCCTTGCGTTGCCGCGATAAAGCGATGGATGCAAGGCGCGAGCGCAGGCAAGGGTGATCCCTTGCCAAGCGGCGCAACGCCGCAGACGCGCTTTCTCGCGGCAACGCAGGTGCGAAATGAGTGTGAACAGCCTAAGCTAACCCAGCAGCCGCGCCATCGCCTCGCGGTATTTCTCGCTGGTCTTGGCGACGATCTCGGCGGGCAGAGCCGGACCCGGCGCCTGCTTGTTCCAGCCGCTGGCTTCCAGCCAGTCGCGCACGAACTGCTTGTCGAAACTGGGCGGGTTGCTGCCCGGCCGGTACTGGTCGGCCGGCCAGAAACGCGACGAATCCGGGGTCAGCGCCTCGTCGATCCACACCAGCCCGCCGGCTTCATCCAGCCCGAACTCGAACTTGGTGTCGGCGATGATGATGCCGCGTGTGAGTGCATACTCTGCGGCAGACTTATACAGGGCAAGGCTGACGTCGCGCACCTGCCCGGCGAGGTCGGCGCCGATCAGCTTCGCCATCTGCTCGAAGCTGATGTTCTCGTCGTGGGCCCCGAGCGCCGCCTTGGTCGACGGCGTGAAGATCGGCTCGGGCAGGCGGTCGGCCTGCGCAAGGCCGGCGGGCAACGCGATGCCGCACACCGACTGGCTGGCCTGGTATTCCTTCCAGCCCGATCCCACCAGGTAGCCGCGTACGATGGCCTCGACCGGCAGCGCCTTCAGCTTCCTTACCACGATGGCGCGGCCGGCGACCTGGTCGCGCTCGGATTCCGCCACGACCGATTCCGGCGCGATGTCGAGCGCCTGGCTCGGCACGATGGCCTTCAGCCTGTCGAACCAGAAGGCCGAGACCTTGGTCAGCACCTCGCCCTTGCCGGGGATCGGCGTCGGCATCACCACGTCGAACGCCGACAGGCGGTCGGTGGTGACGATCAGCAGTTTGTCGTCGCCGACGGCGTAGATGTCGCGCACCTTGCCGCGGTGGACCAGCGGCAGCGAGCTAATTCTGGATTCGAGGAGCGGTGCGGACATGGCGGACGAGACGGAATCGGAAGAGCCGGCATTATAGCCGCCGCGATAGAAGTCACTGGCCTCGTACACTCCGCGCAATTCGCGCAGCGCCACCAGCAGGATCGCCGCCAGCGGCACTGCCAGCAGCACGCCGACGAAGCCGAACAGCTGGCCGAACGCCGCCAGCGCGAAAATCACCGCCACCGGATGCAGGCCGACGCGCTCGCCGACCAGGCGCGGGGTGATGACGTAGCTTTCCAGCACCTGCCCGGCAAGGTAGATGCTTGCCACCCAGGCCACCCCGGTCCAGTCCGGAAACTGCAGCAGCGCCACCAGCAATGCCAGGACCATGCCGAGGCCGAAACCGAGGAAAGGCACGAAGGACAGCACGCCGGTGAGGATGCCGATCGGCAGCGCGTAATCCAGCCCCGCCACCCACAGCGCAACGGCGTAATACAGCGACAGGGCGGCCATCACCGACAACTGGCCGCGCAGGAATTCGCCGACGACGGCGTCCATGGCACGGGTGACACGGGTGACGGCGCCCAGCCAGGGGCGCGGCGCTAGTGCGGCAACCCGCGCCACCATCACGTCCCAATCCTTCAGCAGATAGAACATCACCACCGGGATCAGCAGCAGGTTGGCCAGCACGCCGACGATGGCGAGTGCGCCGGTTTGCAGGGAGGGCAGCCAGCTGGCGCTGTTCTGCTTGGCCTGCTCGGTCAGCCAGGTCTTGAGCGCGTCCAGGTTGGGCTCGATGCGGATGCCCAGAGTCTGCTGCAGCCAGGGCAGGAAACGGGTCTGCAGCATATCGAGGGCGGCCGGCACGCGTTGCGCCAGTTGGGCGAACTGTCCCTGGAACAGCGGCAGCGCCACCAGCAGGAGGGCGAACAGCGCCAGCCCGGCCAGCACGATGACGATGACCGTGCCGGCCGTGCGCGACAGCCCGCGCGTTTCCAGCCGCTTCACCAGCGGATCGAAGATATAGGCCAGCAGGGCGCCGGCGAGGAAGGGGGTCAGGATGGGGCCCAGCAGGTAAACGAGGCCGCCCATGGCAAGCAGCACGGCGAAGGCAAGCCAGGGAATATTGCCGGGGAAGCTCGGGCGTCGGATCGTGGGCATAGGCGGTAAAATAGCGCACTTTTTGATTCTGGAGCCGGGCGTGTCTTCCATTTCCTACAAAGATGCCGGCGTCGATATCGACGCCGGCGATGCACTGGTCGAGCGCATCAAGCCGCTCGCCAAACGCACGATGCGTCCCGAAGTGCTGGCTGGCATCGGCGGCTTCGGCGCGCTGATCGAGATTTCCAGGAAGTACAAGGAGCCGGTGCTGGTCTCCGGTACCGACGGCGTCGGGACCAAGCTGAAGCTGGCCTTCGAGCTCAACCGCCATGACACCGTCGGCATCGACCTGGTGGCGATGAGCGTCAACGACATCCTCGTGCAGGGCGCCGAGCCGCTGTTCTTTCTCGATTACTTCGCCACTGGCAAGTTGAGCCTCGACACCGCCGAAGCGGTGATCGCCGGCATCGCCACCGGCTGCGAGCAGGCCGGCTGTGCGCTGATCGGCGGCGAAACCGCCGAGATGCCCGGCATGTATGCCGAAGGCGAATACGATCTGGCGGGCTTCGCCGTCGGGGTGGTGGAAAAAAGCAAGGTCATCGGCGGCCAGGGCATCGTGCCGGGCGACGTGGTGCTGGGACTGGCGTCTTCCGGCGCGCATTCCAACGGCTATTCGCTGATCCGCAAGCTGATCGACGTGTCCGGCATCGGGCTGAAGTCCGACTTCCACGGCCGCCCCTTCGCCGACGCCGTGATGGCGCCGACGCGCATCTACGTCAAGCCGTTGCTGGCGCTGATGGAAAAGCTCGGCGTCAAGGGCATGGCGCACATCACCGGCGGCGGCATCACCGGCAATTTGCCGCGCTGCTTGCCGGAAAATGTGGCCGCGCGCCTTGATCAGAATTCATGGACGCGCCCGCCGCTGTTCGACTGGCTGCAGCAGGCCGGCAACGTCGAGCCGGCGGAAATGCTGCGCACCTTCAACTGCGGCATCGGCATGTGCGTCGTCGTGGCGGCCAGCGATGCCGCCGCCGCGATGGCGCACCTCGAGGCGAGCGGCGAGACGGTGTGGCAGATCGGCGAGATCGTCGCGCGTCCCGCAGACGCGGAGCAGGTGATCTATTCGTGACCTGCCGGATCGTCGTGCTGCTGTCGGGGCGCGGCAGCAACTTCCAGGCGATCGTCGAGGCGCAGCTGCCGATCGACATCGTGGCGGTCATCAGCAACCGGCCGCAGGCGGCAGGGCTGGCGTATGCGCGTGAGCGCGGTCTGACCGCCGTCGCATTCGATCACACCCAGCACCCGGACCGCGCAGCCTTCGACGTCCTGCTGGCCGACGAGATCGAGCGCCACCGGCCCGATCTGGTGGTGCTGGCGGGCTATATGCGCATCCTCAGTCCGGCCTTCATCGCCCGCTTCGAAGGGCGTCTGCTGAATATCCATCCTTCGCTGCTGCCGATGTTCCCGGGATTGAAGACCCATGAACGCGCGCTGGAGGAAGGCGTGAAGATCCACGGCTGCACGGTGCACTTCGTCACCGCCCAGCTCGATCACGGTCCCATCGTCGTCCAGGCGGCGGTGCCGGTGCATGCGGACGATACGCCGGCCACGCTGGCAGCGCGTGTGCTGACGCAGGAACACCTCATCTACCCGCAGGCCATCCGCTGGTTTGCCGAGGGACGGCTGGTCAATATGCATGGCCGCGTAAACTTGAAGGGCGATTTGACGTCACAGTCGGTGTTATCCACGGGAACGTGAGCATGCTCAAAACCCTTTTGCTGGCCGCCAGTTTGTTCGCCGCCACCGCCCATGCCGCCCTAAAGGACTCCGATCCGCTACGGGTTAAAGCCCGTGTGGAATCGTATGCGGGGCCGTCACAGATGAGCGTGGTGTACGATCTCTACCGCAACGGCCTCAAGCTCGGCCAGGTGATCGACACCTTCACCCGTAGCGGCGCCCGCTATACCCTGACCAGCGAAACCCGCGCCATCGGCCCGCTGAAAATGCTGTGGCCAGGAAACATTCGTCTCGAAAGCATCGGCGTGGTGACGCCGCAGGGCCTGCGTCCCACCCGCTACCAGCACGCCCGCAGCGATGCGCCGCAAAAGCTGGCGACCGCCCGGCTTAACTGGAAAAACCGCAGCATCGCCTTTCAGTACATGGGCAAATCGTGGCAAGTGGACGGCCTGCAGGACGGGGCGCAGGACCAGTTGTCGCAGCTCTACCAGTTCATGTTTGCGCCCCGCTTGCCCACCGATTACAGCCTGCAGGTGGTCGGGGGGCGTGACCTCAACGACTTCCATTACGTACGGAGCGATGGCGGCGATATCCGGACGCCGCTGGGCGCCCTGGCAACCCAGCGCTTTCAGCGCATCACGCAGAAACCCGACGAAAAGGCCATCACCGTGTGGGTGGCCCCGGCACGCAACAATCTGCCGGTGCAGATCCGCGTGAGCGAAGACGGCGTCACCGTCGAGCAGCGCCTGCTGCGCGCAACGGTCAGGCGTTAAGCCAGGTGGGGCACTAGCCAAGGTGAGGCGCGGCACTCGGCCGTGGTGGGTGGCCCTGGCAATTTCGCTGCTGTTGCATGGTGGCGTACTGGGAGGGCTGCGCTGGCGGTTGCCGCAGTGGGAGACGCCGGCCGAAACGCCCTCGCTGGAGGTGCAGCTGGTTTCGCCGCCGCCGGTGCCTGTGGCGGTCCTTTCGCCGCCTCGTCCGGCGCGTCCCGCGCCCATGCGGACTGCAGACCGGCCGCCTTCGCGACAGGCGATTCCGGAGCCCGGCGTGCCCGCCGAGGCGGCCGCGCCCGCCGCCCCGCCAGGCGCTGACGCCACCCCCCCTGCCGACGCCGGTCAGGCAGCCACCACGACGGCATCCGCCGGGCCTGCCCCGGGCGCAGTTGCGTCGCCACCTGCCGAAGCGCCCCCGTCGCCGCTGAATCCACTGCCGCAACGCCTCGATCTGCACTACCAGCTGCGTTACGGTCTGGCAGCCGGCGAGCAGACGCTGCTGTGGGTGAACGAGGGCGCGCACTACACGCTGACCAGCGTGGCCGGAGCGACGGGCCTCACGGGCCTCTTCTACCGCGGGCGCTTCGTGCAGACCAGCCGCGGCCGCATTACACCACGCGGCCTGCAGCCGGAGGAATTCTGGGACCAGCGTGGCGACAAGCAGAGCAGCGCGCGCTTCGACGCGGCGCACGGCGAGATCACGCTGATGCCCGCGCAAGGCGAGCCGCGCCATTTCACCTACCAGGGTGACGTCCAGGACGTGCTCAGCCTGATTTTCCAGCTGGCGCTGACCGCGCCGCCGCCGGACGGGCAGCTGACCAGCGCCGTGTTCAACGGCAAGAAGCTGCGTAACTACACGTATGAGGTACGCGGCGAAGAAACCCTGGATACGGCACTGGGCCCGCTGCGCACGCTGCACCTCGCGCGCGTGGCAAGCGACGACGAACGCTTCGATATCTGGCTGGCCATCGACCGGCATTACCTGCCGGTGCGAGTGCTGCGGGTGGAGGGGAGCGGGATGGAAGGCGAGTTGACGATCCGCTCGATTGCGGCCACGGAATAGGTGCTGCACCGAGGCAGAGGCCATACGGCGCGCAGCCGACTACGTATTCAAGCGGACGTACAATACTGAAGTCGACAGGCATCCATCCAGGCTGGGGCGATTCACTGCATCAACGGTCGCGTCGATGACTTGAGCACGTAAAGGGAGTTAGGAACATGAAAGAAGCCTTCATCGCTGCCTGCGTTGTGCTGCTGGCCGCATGCGCACAGAACAAGGATTTTGTTCGCCCCTCTTCCGAGGCGCTTCGCTTGGGAAAATCTACCTATTCGGACGTCGTGAACGTACTCGGGGAATCGGGTTTCAAGATGCAGACGGGAACGATAAATGGTGAACGAATCCAATCGATCGATTATGGGTATTCGGAGGCAGCGAAATTCATTGGCCTCAATGCGCCCCAGCGGGTATTACACCTCACGTTTTTCAAGGGCGTGCTGATAGGAGAGGAATACAACAGTTCGTTTGACCAGGACTCCACCAAGTTTGACGTCGATAAGGTGTTTCGACTCGTGAACGGGAAAAGCACGAGGGCGGACGTGATAAGCGCGTTGGGCAAGCCTTCGGGTGAGATTCTTTATCCGCTGGTAAAAGACAGGATGGGTCGTGGGCTCGTTTATTGGTACACGGAGAATCGCCCTATGTTCGATTACATCACGCACATTTCGCGACTCATCGTTTTTCTGGATGGCCGGGGCATCGTGAAGGACATTTCGTATCGGGAGAACGATCGCGAAAGGTTCGCCGATCACGCCACGGTCAGGGCTGAGCCCCGGTCTGCGACCGGTTTTTTGAGCTACTGAAAGATACGCATGTCGATCAAGCGTTACTTGGTTTTGTGGGCGTTGGCCTTGGTCGTTGCGTGCACCAGCGCACGAGCGGGAAGCAGCGAGGATTTGTTTGCTGCAATCAAAGCCAACGATGGCCAGGAGGTCGAGCGTTTGCTGGACGCCGGCGCGGATGTGAGCGGCAAGAGCAAGGACGGCCTGACGCCGCTGTTCTGGGCCGCCGTGTGGGGAGCGGACAAGGCTGCCGAGCTCCTGGTGGCGCATGGCGCCCCGGTCAATGGAAAAAGCGGGCGGGAAGAGTTCACGCCGTTGCACATGGCGGCATACAACCTCCACAAAGGGGTCGCCGAACTGCTGATTAGCAAGGGGGGCGACGTCAACGCCCGAAGCAGATCGGGCTGGACGCCGCTCCACAAAGCGATGGAGCAACTCGCCTTACGGCCGGCGACGAGCGCACCGGAGCCGTCGGAAGTCGCGAAGACGGTCGCCATGGTGGCGTTGCTGCTTGCCAGTGGTGCCGACGCCAATGCGAAGAGCGAAGGGGGTACGATGCCCATACACAGTGCGGCACTGTCGTGCCAAAGAACCTTGGTCGAGGCGCTGATCGCCAAGGGGGCAGACATCGACGCGAAAGGCCCGGATGACGTTACGCCGCTCTATCTGGCTGCGAAAAAGGATTGTGCTGAGGTCGCGGGATTGCTCGTCGGGCGTGGCGCGCAAGTGAGTGTGAGAACCAAGAGCGGCTTTACACCTCTGCTTATCTCTGCTGAGGAAGGGAATCCTGATATTGCGCAATTTCTGCTGGAGCATGGCGCGGATGTAAACGCCAAAGACAAAGACGGCCTCACGCCGCTTGTTTGGGCACTCAAATCTCTCATGCTTGAGTACACGCTCCAGGCTTCATCCCCTGCAGCAATCGAAATGCGAAAGAAGATTGGACTTTCCGCCCTCGAGCGCCAGCGGGAAGCGCTGGGCGAGATAAAGGGTGATTTCAGGAACGTTTCGCTTTTTCTGATCAATCATGGCGCCGATCTCAACATCGACGTGCAGGGCGACACGCCCATTCGAATGGCAGCCCTCGTCGGTGATGTGGCTCTGGTGAAAGCGATGATCGAGAAAGGCGCAGACATTAAGGCCATCGTGCGCGATGCCAATGAGTCGCCGTTGCACGCAGCGATCGCAGAAGGGCACCGCGAGATTGCCGAATTGCTGATCAACAATGGGGCGGATGTCAACGCCGAAAACCTGAGCCGGCGAACCCCGCTGCATTTTCTCGCGGCATACCTGAATGATCGAAAACTGGCCGAGCTCATGATTGAGAAGGGTGCGAACGTGAATGCCGAGGACAAGGATGGCCGCACGCCGTTGTCATACGCGACCCGAGCTGGAAATGGCGAAGTGGCTGATGTGTTACGCCAGCGTGGCGGTAAATGACCGGCCCTGCGTTCAACGGTAAGAAACTCGTGACCCCACAGTGAAGTGCGCGGCGAGGAGCACCTGGATACCGCGCTTCGCCGCGGCAGAGGCTGTGCTGCGATGCGAAGCCGGGCTGCGTTGTACAGAGCGGGGCGTCACTCATTCCCGTCGCGGCCTGCCAGTTGTTGCAGCTGGCCGAGACAGGACCCTTGGCAGGTATGCGCCTCAATCCAGGTTGGCATCGGGGGGGGCGGCGAGGTTGTGTGGATACGCGCTGAGAGATTTGCAATCGCAGGTTGCCTGCAGGCTGTTGCGTCCTGGAATTACTGAACGGCGAAGACTAGAGGACCTCACGTATGTGCTCCGCGAGCGCCAACGCGGCGGGCAGATCGGCGTCCAGCACGTTGAAATGCCCCATCTTGCGGCCCGGCCGCGCGGTTTCCTTGCCGTACAGGTGGAGCTTGATGGCCGGGTGCGCGAGCAGCGCGTTCCAGTGCGGGCCGCCGTTCTGCCAGCGATCGCCGAGGATGTTGACCATCACCACCGGCGACAGCAGGCGCGTATCGCCGAGCGGCAGTCCGCATAGTGCGCGTACCTGCTGCTCGAACTGGTCGGTGACGCAGGCGTCCAGTGTGTAGTGGCCGGAGTTGTGCGGACGCGGGGCGATTTCGTTGACCAGCAGGCGGCCGTCGGCGACGAAGAATTCGACCGCCATCACGCCGACGTAGCCGAGCTTGCCGGCCACGTCGCGCGCCATGTCGCATGCCTGCGCCGCAAGCGTGTCGGGCACGCGGGCGGGGACGATGGACACATCGAGGATGCCGTTCTCGTGGCGGTTCTCGGCGACCGGGAACAGGGCGCACTCGCCGGCGTCGTCGCGCGCCAGCACCACCGACACCTCGCGTTCCAGTTTGACGAAGCCTTCCAGCACGCAGGGCTGCCCGCCGAATTCGCGGAACGCGGCGCGCGCATCCTCGATCGAATTGACCCGCGCCTGACCCTTGCCGTCGTAGCCGAAGCGCGCGACTTTCAGCAGCGCCGGCGTGCCAGTGTCGGCGATCCCCTGGTCGAGGTCGCGCTCGCTGTAGACCAGCGCGAAGGGCGCGGTGGCGAAGCCGTTCTGCGCGAGCCAGGATTTCTCATGGCTGCGGTCCTGCGCGATGGCAACGGCCGCCGCGCCGGGCGACACCCGGCAATGGTTGGCCAGCTCGATCAGGCTGGCCGCCGGGACGTTCTCGAATTCGGTGGTGACGGCGGCGCAGGCGGCGCCGAGCTGTTTCAGCGCACCGTGGTCGGTGTAGTCGGCCTGCAGATGGACGTCGGCCATCTGTCCGGCGGGGCTGGCGAAGTCGGGGTCGAGCACCATGACCTTGTAGCCCATGGTGCGCGCCGCGATGGTGAACATGCGGCCGAGTTGGCCGCCGCCGAGGATGCCGAGCGTGGCCTCGGGCAGGATGGGCAGCTTACTCGACATCGGGCAGTTCCATCGCCAGCACCGAGTCGGACTGGCCTTTGCGGAAGTCATTGAGCTGCTCGGCCAGCCCGTTGTCGTAGCGCGCGATCAGCGAGGCGGCGAACAGCGCCGCGTTGGCCGCACCGGCCTCGCCGATGGCGAAGGTGGCGACCGGGATGCCCTTCGGCATCTGCACGATGGACAGCAGCGAATCCATGCCCTTGAGGTATTTCGACGGCACCGGCACGCCAAGCACCGGCACGATGGTTTTCGAAGCGATCATGCCGGGCAAGTGGGCGGCGCCGCCGGCGCCCGCGATGATCGCCTTGAGACCGCGCGCTTCGGCGGTCGAGGCATATTCGTACAGCAGATCCGGGGTGCGGTGCGCGGACACCACTTTGGCCTCGAAGGGGATGCCGAGCTGCTTCAGCAGCATCGCCGCGTGCTTCATCACCTCCCAGTCGCTGGAAGACCCCATCACCACCCCCACTTGAGGCGCGCTCATCATGCCGACCCTTGCAATGCGAAAGGCGGCATTTTACCGCGGGGACTGCCTACAATGTCGCTGTGCGATTCCGGACGACGATCATGCCCGCTTCCCTGCAAACCCTGATCCTGCTCACCTGCTCCAATGTCTTCATGACCTTCGCCTGGTATGCGCACCTGAAGGACATGAACAACAAGCCGTGGATGATTGCGGCCCTGGCCAGCTGGGGCATCGCCCTGTTCGAGTACCTGCTGCAGGTGCCGGCCAACCGCATCGGCTACACCGTGATGAGCCTGCCGCAATTGAAGATCATGCAGGAAGTGATCGCGCTGTCGGTGTTCATGCCGTTCGCCGTGCTCTACATGAAGGTCGAACTGAAATGGGATTTCCTGTGGGCGGCGCTGTGCCTGATGGGCGCGGTCTACTTCATGTTCCGCAGCCATCCCTGAACGCGCCATGAAAAAAGCCCCGCCTTGCGGGGCTTTTTTCATGGCGCGTTCAGCGCTCAAACGCAGCCGGTCGGCTTCGGGGTGCCGGCGTAGCGGCCGGCCTGCTTGGCGGGGCCGAACGGGAACAGGTCGAACAGGAATTTCTTGTCGCCCCATTCGTCGCCGAACTCCTCCTTCAGGCCCTTCTGCAGGAAGCGCAGGTTGGGCGCGGTGCCGTTCTGCGCGAACTGGTCGCGCATGTAGTGGATCACCTTCCAGTGGTTATCGCCCAGTTCCAGCTTGTCTTCCTTGGCCAGTTCGACCGCCAGTTCCTCGGACCAGTCTTCCAGGTTGACCAGATAGCCTTCGGGATCGGTTTCGACCATTTTGCCGTTGATTTCACGTTCCATGATGCAGTCCTTGCAGTAGGTAAATAATTGCGATGACGCACAATAGAATAACCGACTAAATTAGTCAACCACTGTACCACCCCTGACCAGATGACATGGCACGTTACTTGCATAGCGGATAAAAGCAGGTTTTTGTATTGAATCGCCATTTGGGCGAAACGGGGTCGGAATATGGGTGCATTTCCAGGACGAGAGGCAGGCATCGAGCTTGCCGCCATCTATGAAATCAGCAAGATACTGAGTTCTTCTCTCGACCTGAACAAGACGGCGAGGGGCGTGCTCGGCGTGTTGTCGGCGCACCTCAAGATGAAGCGGGGCATGGTCAGTTTGGTGCAGCAGTCCGGCGAGCTGCACGTTGTTGAGGCAACCGGGATGTCGGCCGAGGCCGCCCAGCGCGGCCGCTTCCGCAGGGGCGAGGGCATCACCGGCAAGGTGCTCGAAACCGGCGTCCCCATCGTGGTGCCGGACGTGGCGGCCGAGCCGCTCTTTCTCAACCGGACCCGGGCGCGCAGCATGGCGGAAGGGCGCGGCGTTGCCTTCATCGCGGTGCCGATCAAGGTCGGTCGCGATACGGTCGGCGTGCTCAGCATCGACCGCGAAGTCGACGACGAACCGCTCAGCTTCGAAAACGACGTGCGTTTCCTCGCCATGGTGGCCAATCTCATCGGCCAGACCACGCGTCTGCACGAGAACGTGGCGGCCGAACGCGAGGAACTGATGCGCTACCAGCACCGCCTGCAGAAGGAATTGCAGGGCAAGTACAGCCTCGACAACGTCATCGGCCGCAGCAAGCGCATGCAGGAAGTGTTTGCCGAAGTGCATCAGGCGGCGCCCGGCAAGTCCACCGTCCTGCTGCGTGGCGAGAGCGGCACCGGCAAGGAGGTGATCGCGCGTTCGATCCATTATCTGAGCCCGCGCAAGGGCGCGCCCTTCATCAAGGTCAACTGCGCCGCCTTGTCGGAGACGCTGCTCGAATCCGAGCTGTTCGGCCACGAGAAGGGCTCGTTCACCGGGGCGACGCAGGAACGCAAGGGCCGTTTCGAAATGGCGCAGGGCGGCACGCTGTTCCTGGACGAGCTCGGGGAGATTTCGCCTGCGTTCCAGACCAAGCTGCTGCGCGTGCTGCAGGAACGCGAGTTCGAGCGCGTCGGCGGCAACAAGTCGATCAAGGTGGATGTGCGCCTGATCGCCGCCACCAACCGCAACATGGAAGAGGATGTGGCCAAGGGCACCTTTCGCGCCGACCTCTACTATCGCGTCAACGTGGTGAGCATCTTCCTGCCGCCGCTGCGCGAGCGGCGCGAGGACATTCCGCTGCTGGTGGATTTTTTTCTGGACAAGTTCAGCCGGGAAAACGACCGCAGGCTGGCCATCTCGCCGGAAGCGATGGAGGTGATGCTGAAGTGCAACTGGCCGGGCAATGTGCGCGAACTGGAGAACTGCGTGGAGCGCACCGCGACCATGGCACGCTCGAACGTGATCCAGGACGTCGACCTGCCCTGCCAGAAGAACAAGTGTTTCTCGCAGGTGCTGCAGCACTATGGCCAGGTGCAGATGGGGATGCCCGTCATGCCGAATGCACCTGCGACCAGTCTTCCGGATACGTACGGCAGCGAAGGCGGCGATGCGGAGGCCAGCGCCGATCCGGCGCTCATGAGCGAGCGGGAACGTCTGGTGTGGGCCATGGAGCAGTGCGGATGGGTGCAGGCGAAAGCCGCGCGCCTGCTGAACATGACGCCGCGCCAGATCGGCTATGCGCTGCAAAAATACCATATCGAAGTCAAACGGCTCTGACGGCTGCCGCGGCTGCCTGTCCGCGCAACCGCGCCGTTTCCCCCGCTGTAACGTTCCCGACAATTACCACCCTTGAGATTTGTGGTTTGTCGCAACTGCGACAAACCACGATTCACCGCAAGTGCCTGTTTTTCGCGCCTTTCCGTGAATTTCCCGCGTGGCATGCTTGTTGCTGAATGGCTCCTGTACGAACCCATTTAACGGGCGGCCGCACCGGCGACCGCTGTCGATGGACACAGACGGGAGGCAGGGATGGACAATCATGCAGGTGAAGTGAGCGCAACGGCCGATCAGGCCAGGTCGATCGATCAGATCATGCAGCAGGTGGCCGAGCACAAGGGCTGCGGCACGTCCAGCGAGGGCGGCAAGGCCAGTTGCGGTTCGTCCGGCGGCCCGGAAGACATGGACCCGGCAATCTGGGAGAAGGTGAAGAACCATCCCTGCTACAGTGAAGAGGCGCACCACCACTTCGCGCGCATGCACGTGGCGGTGGCGCCGGCCTGCAACATCCAGTGCAACTATTGCAACCGCAAATACGACTGCGCCAACGAATCGCGCCCCGGCGTGGTGAGCGAGAAGCTCACGCCCGAGCAGGCGGCGAAGAAGGTGCTGGCGGTCGCGTCCACGATTCCGCAGATGACCGTGCTCGGCATCGCCGGCCCCGGGGACCCACTCGCCAACCCCGAGAAGACCTTCAAGACCTTCGAGCTGGTGGCCCAGACCGCGCCCGACATCAAGCTGTGCGTGTCGACCAACGGCCTCGCCCTGCCGGAGCATGTGGAGCGCCTGTCGCAGTACAACATCGACCACGTCACCATCACCATCAACATGGTCGATCCGGAAGTCGGGCAGCACATCTACCCGTGGATCTTCTACAAGAACAAGCGCTGGAAGGGCATCGACGCGGCGCGCATCCTGCACGAGCACCAGATGCGCGGACTGGAGATGCTCACCGAGCGCGGCATCCTGTGCAAGGTGAATTCGGTGATGATCCCCGGCATCAACGACCAGCATCTGGTCGAGGTGAACAAGGCGGTGAAGTCGCGCGGCGCCTTCCTGCACAACATCATGCCGCTCATCTCCGCACCGGAGCACGGCACCGTGTTCGGCCTCAACGGCCAGCGCGGCCCCACCGCGCAGGAACTCAAGGCGCTGCAGGACTCATGCGAAGGCGAGATGAACATGATGCGCCATTGCCGCCAGTGCCGTGCCGACGCCGTCGGCCTGCTGGGCGAGGACCACAGCGCCGAGTTCACCACCGAGAAGATCGAGGCGATGGACGTGAACTACGACCTCGAAGGCCGCAAAGCCTACCAGGAAGCGGTGGAGCAGGAACGCCAGGCCACGGTGGCGGCCAAGCAGGCCGAGCTGGCGGATCTGGAGGCCGAGTTCAGCGACGTGAAGATCCTGATCGCCGTTGCGACCAAGGGCCACGGCCGGGTCAACGAGCACTTCGGTCATGCGCAGGAATTCCAGATCTACGAACTCAGCACCGAAGGTTCCAAGTTCGTCGGCCATCGCCGCGTCGACCTCTACTGCCAGGGCGGGTATGGCGAGGAAGACTCATTGCAGACCGTGATCCGCGCGATCAACGACTGCGTGGCGGTGTTCGTGGCCAAGATCGGCGGGTGCCCGAAGGCGGATTTGCAGGCGGCAGGCATCGATCCGGTGGACAAGTACGCGCACGAGTTCATCGAGCAGTCCGCGGTGAAGTATTTCAAGGACTACCTGGCCAAGATCAAGTCGGGCGAAATCCAGCACGTGGTGCGCGGCGACGCCGACATCCGCCAGG
The DNA here is from genome assembly GCA_016195805.1 of Hydrogenophilales bacterium. Taxonomy (GTDB): domain Bacteria; phylum Pseudomonadota; class Gammaproteobacteria; order Burkholderiales; family Thiobacillaceae; genus Thiobacillus. Next base: position 22,908 of record JACPYT010000014.1, on the reverse strand, counting down.
GCGCTTACATCGCGGCATAGGAACCCGAAACAATTTTTTCGCAACAGGAGTTTTAAACATGGCATTCAAGATCATCAGTTCCCAGTGCACGGCCTGTTCGGCGTGCGAGCCGGAGTGCCCCAACAACGCCATCCGCGAGAAGGACGGCACCTTCATCATCAAGCCGGAGAAGTGCACCGAGTGCATCGGCTACTTCGACGATCCGCAGTGCGTCGCGGTCTGTCCGGTCGACGACACCTGCGTGATCGACAACAGCTACCCGCGCTACGTGGCGGCCTAGGAGAGGATGATGGAACTGACCCTCACCCCCGCGGCCGAGAAATTCGTGCGCCGCATGATCAACTTTGGCGGCGCCGGAGCGAACGCCGGCTTCCGCCTGACGGTGAGCGCCGGCGGCTGCTCCGGGCTGGCCTCCGAATTCACCGTGGAGTCGGTCCCGCTGGCGGGCGATGCGGTGGTCGAGGTCGCCGGCGTCAGGTTATTTCTGCCGGCGGAAAGCCGCCTGCTGCTGCAAGGCGCGACCATCGACTTCGCGGATACGCCGACCCACAGCGGGCTGACCTTCGTCACGCCGAATTCGCCGTCCTGCGGCTGCAGCAGCTCCAGCAGCAGCGGGATGGCCAGCATCGATATCTCCAGCATCGGCCACCGGCACTGAGGCGGGGGTGAGCGGGCCATGGCGGATGACTGGACAACGGAGGGCGGGATCATGACGGCAAGTCCCGCCGTGCCGGCGGACATGGACCCCGAATGGCTGGCGCGCACCTGCCTGGGCGGCAACCTGCCGGAGCCGGCCGAGCAGCATCTGCGCCTCGCCGGGATCAATTACGCGCACGACCGCATCGCCGAGAATCACCTGTTCCAGGCGCAGGCCCTGGCGCCCGGCCATGCCGCCGTGCTGATCGCGCTGTACCGCTTCTATTTCTACAAGGGGCGTCTCGCCGACGCGCTCGAGGTGGCCGAACGCTGCCTCATCAAGGCCGCGCGCGACAACCATCTGCATGAGGACTGGCGGCGCGTGCGGGGCGGCGATGCGGACTTCGGCAGCTACGATGCCATCCTGCCGCGCTTCTACCTGTTCACCCTGAAGGCTTACGCTTACCTGCAGATGCGCCTGGGGCGGCTGGAAGCAAGCCATGCCGCGCTGACGAAGATGCTGGAACTCGATCCCAGCGACAAGCTGAATGCAGCGGTGCTGCTCAAGGTCCTGGCCCGCCACGGTCAGGAGGACGAGGATGAGTGAGCCGAGCTCGAACGAGTTGGGCCCGCCGGTCGACTGGCAGGGGTGCGCGCTGGATTGCGCGGCCTGTGCCTGTCGCAGCCTGCTCGACCAGGGGCGCTGCAGCCTCGGGCATGCGTGCGTGGCCGACCGTTACGCCAAGCGCATCGACCGCTTCTTTCACTGGAACCCGGAACGGGCCCGCGACTATCTGGCCCACCCGTATTTCGAGGTGCGTGCGGTCGCGGCCAAGCACGTCGACGTGTTCCATCTGCCGCAGCTGATCCACGATCCCGACGAGACCGTGCGCGGCAGCGCGGCGGTGCGGCTGCCGCCCAGGTACCTGCTGGAACTGGTGAACGACCCACACCGGGAAGTGCGCATCCGGGTGGCGGCGCGCCTCGATCCGCACGAACTCCACGCCATGATCCACGACGCCGACTACTACGTGCGCCAGGTGGTGGCGCGGCGCATTCCGGAGGGGCTGCTGATCCTGCTGATGCATGACGAGGACCCCGGGGTGCGTAGCGCGGTGGCGAGCCGCATCGGCGACGACTGGCTGCCCGGCATGGCGCATGACGGCGAGATCACGGTACGGCGCGAAGTGGCCAGGCGGATGCCCGCCGGCCAGCTGCACCTGCTGCTGGACGATCCGGACTGGCGCGTGCGCTACGAGGTGGCGAGCCGGGTGGAACCGAACCATTTGAAGCGGCTGGCCGACGACGAGGACGAACTGGTGCGCAGCCTTGTATGCCAGCGCCTGGGCGGCGACACGGCGGGCGTCAGCCGGCTGGCGACGCAGAAACCGGCGTTGCGGCCGTTTTAGGAATCAGCGAGAGGAATCAGACCATGGCCAAGATCAGTCGTGACAGTGACATCGTGGAACTCACCGCCGACCCGATTTTCGATTACGGGGCGAAGGTGAAATCCACCAAGACGGTGCGCAACGACGGCACCTATGCCGGCAAGGACATCGGCGAGATCCTGGTGAGGAAGGGCGACATCGGCTACGTCACCAGCATCGGCACCTTCCTGCAGCAGTTCTACATCTACGCCGTCGATTTCGTCGATACCGGTCATCGCGTCGGCATGCGCGGCAAGGAACTCGAAGCCTTCGTCGAAGAGAAAGCGGTGAGCGGTCAGCAGTCAGCGGTCAGCAGTGAGACGAACGAGGAGGCGACAGCATGATCGAACCGAGAGAAGCGAAATACCAGTGGGGCCAGCGCATGGTGGCGACGGCCGACCTGTTCAACGACGGTACCTACCCGGACCGCGAGCCGGAGGCACTGCTGGTGAGCACCGGCACGCCCGGCGAAATCGTCAATGTCGGCTACCACGAGGAACTCAACCTGCCGGTCTACCTGGTCGAGTTCGAGGCCGCCGTCGTGGTGGGCTGCCTCGAGGAAGAGATCACGCCGGCGTGAGCACCCGGCCCGGACGAACACGGAGCGGAATGTGGGCGACCCTGTGCTGCCTGGCGGCATGCAGCCGAACGATGTGGACCGCAAGCGCATCGAGCGCGCGCTCGATGCGCGGGCCCGCTACCGCTACGTCAGCCCGGAAGTGCGGGCGGTGGAAGGGGGCTACCGGATCGAGAGCCCCTGCTGCTCGCGCAATGTCGACCCGGCCGGCGGCATGATCGATATCGCCAGGCTGGAATACGCGAGCGCGCTGCAGCGCTGGCGGCTGTACCGCAAGGACCACGCGCGCTGCGAGTGGACGCTGTTTGCAGAGTTCGGCGCGTTGCCCGCGCTGTTGCAGATGTTGAACCAGGACCCGGATCGGATTTTTTGGCCATGACGCAGCAAGCCGTTTATCTCGACAACAATGCCACCACGGCGGTGGCGCCCGAGTGCGTGGCGCCGCTGCTCGAGTGCCTGTGCGAGTTCTGGGGCAACCCGTCGAGCAAGCACGCGGTGGGCGAGGCGGCGAAGTCGCGCGTGATCGAGGCGCGCGCGTCGGTGGCGAAGTTGCTGAACGCGACGCCGGCCGAGATCGTGTTCACCGCCAGCGGCACCGAATCCAGCCATCTGGCGATCCACGGCGCGCTGGCGGCGCGTCCGGGCCGATCCCACATCGTCACCAGCGCGGTCGAGCACCCGGCCACGCTGGCCCTGCTGGCGCAGCTGGAAACGCAGGGCGTTCAGGTGACGCGGCTGCCGGTCGACGCCGACGGCGGCCTTGACCCGGCCGCGCTGGACAACGCGATCACGCCGGACACCGCGCTGGTCTCGCTGATGTGGGCCAACAACGAAACCGGCGTGCTGTTCCCGGTCGCCGAGGCCGCGCGCATGGTCAGATCGAAAGGCGCGCTGTTCCACACCGACGCGGTGCAGGCGGCAGGCAAGCTCGACATCGATCTCGCCGAGGTGCCGGCTGACCTGCTGTCGGTGTCCGGGCACAAGCTGCACGCGCCCAAGGGCGTCGGCGCGCTGTTCGTGCGCAAGGGCCTGAAGCTTGCGCCCATGCTGTTCGGCCACCAGGAACGCAACCGGCGCGGCGGCACCGAGAACGTGCCCGGCATCGTCGGCATGGGCGTGGCGTGCGAACTCGCCGCGCAGGCGCTCGACGCCAAGGCAGCGACGATGGCCGCGCTGCGCGACCGGCTGGAGGCCGGCGTGCTGGCGCGCATCTCCTTCGCAAGCATCAACGGCGCCGGTTCGCCGCGCGTCGCCAACACGAGCAGCGTGCGCTTCGGCGAACTCGAGGCCGAGGTGATCCTCGACCGCCTCGACAAGGCCGGCATCTGTGTGTCCTCCGGCGCCGCGTGCACCGCCGGCGGCAGAGCGCCGTCCCATGTCCTGCAGGCCATGGGCCTCACCGAGGCGCAGGCGCGGGCGACGATCCGCTTTTCCCTCAGCCGCTACACGACCGCGGCGGAAATCGATCAGGTGCTCGATACCCTGAGCGCCGTGATCCGGCGCATGACCGCCGCAGCCGCGTGACCCATTTACCACCAAGGAAACCGCATGAAAATCATGATCAGAAAAGATGCCCAGGGAACCCTCTCGGCCTACGTGCCGAAGAAGGACCTCGAAGAGCCCATCGTGGCCATGGAGCAGGCGGGCATGTGGGGCGGCATCGTCACGCTGGCCAACGGCTGGCGTCTGGAGCTGCCGGCGATGGCGCCGGAAACGACCCTGCCGATCACGGTGGACGCGCGCCGTCTGGGAGAGTGACATGATCAGCCCTGACGATCTTGCCCGCCTCGGCAATCTGCTGGCGCTGCCGCCTGCAGAGGGGAATCCGCTGGCCGATTTCCGCAGCCGCTTCCCCGGCCTCTCGCTGACCCGCTGCGACGCCAGCGACATGGGCGGCGAGGCGCCGTACCGCGAATACCCGTCCTTCGATCTTTACCTGGTCGACGGCCGCGACCACTGCTGGCGCCTGACCGGCGATCCGGTGGCGGCGACCGGCGTTGTCGTTGCAGCGCGCCACTAAGGAAACGTCATGAACCAGGGCTGGATACCGCTTTCCGACCCCGACATCAGCCTGCTCGAGGTGGATGCCGTGGTCGACGTGCTGAAGTCGCCGCGCCTGAGTCAGGGGCCGGCCGTCGCCGCGTTCGAGTCCGCCTTCGCTGCGTACGCCGACCGCCGGTACGGCGTGGCGGTGGCCGGCGGCACCCTGGGCCTGCTGCTGGCGTTGAAGGCGATGGACATCGGGCCGGGCGACGAGGTCATCGCCTCACCCTACAGCTGGCACCAGATCGCGCACGCCATCGTGCTGGCGGGAGCGACGCCGGTGTTCGCCGACATCGACTACTGGTCGGGGACGCTTTCGCCGGAAAAGGCCGAAGAGAAGATCACGCCGCACACCCGCGCCATCCTCGCCGGCAACACCAACGGCCATCCGGCGCCGTGGGCGGCGCTGCGCGAGCTGGCCAGCCGCCACGGGCTGCGCCTGATCGAGGACTCCACCGAGGCGATCGGCTCGACCTACCAGGGGCGCCGCGTCGGCGGCTTTGGTGACGTCGCCGTGTTCGATTTCTCCCAGCCCGGCGCATTGACCTGCGGCGAAGGCGGCATGGTGCTGACCGACGATGCCGACCTGGCGAGCCGCATCCGTGCCCTGCGCAGCCGCAGGCTGGACGAACGCTTCTCGGTGGTGGTTGGCAACAGCGTGCCGGTCCAGGCCGACATGAACGAACTCACTGCCGCGCTGGGGCTCACCCAGCTCGGGCGCATCGACCAGATCCTCGAACGGCGCAAGCACGTCGAGCAGCTCTACTACGACTACGTGAAGTCCTTCGAGGGCCTCAAGGACCCCTACATCGGGCCGGACGTGACCGGGGTGCACTGGTTCCTCTATCTGGTGCACCTGGGCACGCGCTTCACCCGAAGTAGCCGCGACGCCATCGTCAACGACCTCGCCACCGAGAAGATCGAGGCCGCGGCCTATTGCCAGCCGCAGCACCTGCAGGCCTTCTACACCGGCCTGGGCTATCGCAAGGGCGACTTCAAGGTCACCGAGAAAGTCGCTGACCGCATCATCGCGCTGCCTTTCCACGCCCATCTGAGCGAAGACCAGATCGGCTTCATCGTCCAGACCGCCAAGGACGCGTCGATCAACATCGGCGCGGGTTCGGCCATCTACCTATGACGTACTTTCGATTAACCAAACACGCAAGGAGTAGTGAAATGCCAGTTCTGACCATCCAGCCCTCGGGCAAGACCATCCCGTCCGTCGAGGGCATGAGCATCCTCGAAGCCCTGCTCGCTGCCGGCGAGCCGATCGCGCACAAATGCGACGGCAAGGCCGAATGCGGGTCCTGCCACATCTTCGTCCACGACGGCCGCAAGAGCCTGTCCAAGGTCCAGCGCCTCGAAAACGAAAAGCTCGACACCCTCGTCGGGATCGGCTCCAAGTCGCGCCTGGCCTGCCAGGCCAAGCTGGGCAACGAGAACGTCACGGTCGAACTGCTGGGCTTCGGTTCCGGTCTCTGAATTCACTCAAGGAGAGAGAGCATGGATAAAGATCAGGTGATGATTCACGTGCGTTTCGCGCCCAACGGCACGGTGACGGAAATCGGCGAGCGGCCCGGCGCCCTCAGCGCGCAGGCCTGGTTCAACCTGCTGACCCGTTCGACCCAGGATAACTACGAGGCGCTGTCCGGTGGGCGCGCCCTGTTCCGCCTGTCGCGGGCGGCGGTCGACCAGCTGAAGGCGTCGGCAGCGACATAAAGGAGAAACAATCATGGATCAGACCGACGCCCTGCTGCGCGAGATCACATCACACCTGGAGGAGGGCGGCATCGTTCCCTATCTGGGCCCCGGGGTGCTCGATCTGGTGCCGGGCGGCAGTCCGGTCCCCAATTCGCCGGAAGCGCTGGTGCAGCGCCTGGTGGCCAAGTCGAGCGTGCCGCACAAGATACGCGGCAACCTCACCGCCGCCGCGCAGTACATCGAGAACTTCAAGCACCGCAAGACCCTGGTGGGGCTCATGGCGGAAGCCTTTGCCGTCGAGGTGCCGCCGACCCCGCTGCACGACTACCTGGCAGGCATCGTGCGCAAGCCGCTGCTGATCGTCGACGCCTGGTACGACAACGCCATGGCCACGGCCCTGCAGTCGCGCAACCTGTGGGGGCAGCTGCAGGGGGTGAGCCAGTCCGAGCATTTCGGCACCTGGGTGCATTACTTCCGGCCCAACGGCATGCAGGCCGACCCGTTCGAGGCCGACACCTGGGATACCCTGCTCTACAAACCCATGGGCTCGATCGCACCGGACAGGAATTTCCTGGTGTCCGATACCGATTTCGTCGAAGTGCTGACCGAGATCGACATCCAGACGCCGATCCCGGACATCGTGCAGCAGCTGCGCAGCGGCCGCCATTTCCTGTTTCTCGGCTGCCGTTTCCGCAACCAGCTGGAACGCACCTTCGCGCGCCAGATCATGAAACGTTCCTCGGACCGGCACTGGGCGGTGCTGCCGGGCGAACTCAGCCGCAACGAGGCGCGTTTCCTCGAGGAACAGAACATCACGCGCATCGACATGAGCCTCGCCGAATTCGCAGAACGGCTGGTTGGCAAACAGCAAGTGGAAGAGGAGGCCCTAGCCGTCTGATCGATCGCAGCGGAGTGGTGCCTGTCGCACCAAGTCGGGGCGCAAGACTGCCTGCAAGTCAAGCACGCCAGTGCGGCCGTACAGAAAAACGAATAATAACAAATGCTTATAGAGTGTCACCAGCTGGAATGCAGTTTGCTTATAGGCCATTCTGATCGCGTGGTCATCAGCCGGTGTGTCTTGTAACCGGCGGATCAGGCCCGCGACTAAGGGGTAGGTAAATCAATAATTCCTAGGGGAAGGCAACAGCAATGCGAACCAATCTGCCAGTGACTAATGTCGAATACGTCTTGAAGGACACCGAAACGGTGGTGTCGAAGACGGACCTGCAGGGCAACATCACCTACGTCAATCAGGATTTCGTCAACATCAGTGGATTTAGCGAAGACGAGTTGATGGGGGCCCCGCAGAACATCGTGCGCCACCCAGACATGCCGGTCGAAGCCTTTGCCGATCTCTGGTACACCCTCAAGAGCGGCAAGGCGTGGACCGGCCTGGTGAAAAATCGCTGCAAGAACGGCGACCACTACTGGGTCGAGGCCAATGCCGCGCCCCTCATCGAAAACGGAAAAATCGTCGGCTATACCTCGATCCGGACCAGACCTAGCCGGGAGCAGGTGCAGGCTGCCGAGGCCGCCTACCGCACCATCAAGACCGGCGACAAGATGCTGAAGGTTCAGGAGGGCAACGCCGTCAGGCCGTCTCTCCTGCAGCGTTGCTGCCTCGACAAGCTGGGTGGCTTGTCGCTGAAGGCGATCTTCGCACTGGCCTCTGCGTCAATGGTCGCCATGTTCGGGGGGGTGGGCACCCTGGCCTGGATGCTGACCACCGAAGTCAACCAGGCGTTGACCGGCTTGCTGATCACGATCGCCTTGCTGGGCATGCCGCTGGCGGTCCTGTTCGGCGTGATGTGCCACCGCATTGCCGTCGTGCCCCTGGAGCGCACCCGGGAAGATATCGAACGCATGAGCTCGGGCGACCTGACCGGGCGGATCAACGCTAGTGGCGCCGCCGAAGTGGCCGGGGTGATGCAGTCATTGCGGATTCTGCAGATCAATATCAAATTGCTGGTGGGGCAGATCAAGCAGAGCACCGATCTGGTTTACACGGGCTCCACCGAAATTGCCATGGGCAATGCCGACCTGTCCGGCCGCACCGAATCGCAGGCTTCGAGTCTCGAAGAAACCGCCAGTTCGATGGAAGAGCTCACCAGCACGGTCAGGCAGAACGCCGACAACGCACGCCAGGCCAATCAGCTGGTGGTCTCCACCGCAGATGTCGCGATCAAGGGCGGCCAGGTGGTCGACCGGGTCGTCGACACCATGGCCTCGATCAAGGGCAGCTCGAAGAAGATCGCTGACATCATCGGCGTCATCGATGGCATCGCTTTCCAGACCAACATCCTCGCGCTGAATGCTGCGGTCGAAGCCGCCCGGGCGGGTGAACAGGGGCGTGGCTTCGCCGTCGTTGCCACTGAAGTGAGGAACCTCGCGCAGCGCTCGGCGAGCGCCGCCAAGGAGATCAAGGCGCTGATCGAGGATTCGGTCGGCAAGGTCGACACGGGCGGGAAACTGGTCGACGAGGCGGGTGTGGCCATGAACGAGATCGTCAGCTCGGTCAAGCGCGTGACCGACATCATGAGCGAGATTGCGGCGGCAAGCCAGGAACAGAGCACTGGCATCGAACAGGTCAACCAGGCCGTCAGCCAGATGGACGAAATCACCCAGCAGAACGCCGCGCTGGTGGAAGAAGCTGCTGCCGCCTCCGAGAGCATGCAGGCGCAGGCGCAGAAACTGGCGGAACTGGTGGGTGCCTTCAGGCTGGTGCAGGGACAGGCACAGCAGGTTGGAGGCCGCGATGCGCGTGTGGTTTCCCTGTCATCCAGGCGGCGGGCCGGCCTGGCCGCCCGGGTGGCCGCCTGAACGCCGGGGCCCGGCAGCCTGCCGGGCCCCGGCGCGTCAGACCTCGCTGACGGCCGTCATCTGCGATTCGCCGTCCTGGTCGACGCTCTCGATCTTCACCGTGTAGCCCCACAGGCGGGCGACGTGCCGCAGCATTTCCGGCGTCGATTCGCCCAGCGGCCGGCGGTCGTGCATGAAGTGGCGCAGAGTGAGCGAGCGGTCGCCGAAGACGTCGACTTCGTAGACCTGGATGTTGGGTTCGCGGTTGCCCAGGTTGTAGTGCTCGGCGAGCAGCTGGCGCACCGTGCGGTAGCCGGCGTCGTCGTGAATCGCGGTGACTTCCAGCTTGTCCTCCTGGTCGTCGTCCACCAGGGCGAACAGCTTGAGGTCGCGGATCAGCTTGGGCGAGAGGTATTGCGCGACGAAACTTTCGTCCTTGAAGTTGCGCATGGCGAAATCGAGCGACTTCACCCAGTCGCTGCCGGCCAGGTCCGGGAACCAGCGGCGGTCCTCCTCGGTGGGGTGCTCGCAGATGCGGCGCAGATCCTGGAACATGGAAAAGCCCAGCGCGTAGGGGTTGATGCCGCTGTAGAAGCGACTGTTGAAGGGCGGCTGGTAGACCACGTTGGTGTGGCTTTGCAGGAACTCCATCATGAAGCCGTCGGTGAGCTTGCCTTCCTCGTACAGGTGGTTGAGCAGGGTGTAGTGCCAGAAGGTGGCCCAGCCCTCGTTCATGACCTGGGTCTGCCGCTGCGGATAGAAGTACTGCGCGATTTTTCTGACGATCCTGACGATCTCGCGCTGCCAGGGCGCCAGCCGCGGCGCGTTCTTCTCGATGAAATACAGCAGGTTCTCCTGCGGCTCGCTGGGGAAGCGGGCAGCCCGTGCTTGCTGCCCCACCGCCTGCCGGGTCGGCAGGGTGCGCCACAGATCGTTGACCTGGGATTGCAGGTAGGCCTCGCGTTCGAGCTGGCGGGCCTGTTCCTTGACCATCGACAGTTTGGCGGGCCGTTTGTAGCGGTCGACGCCGAGGTTCATCAGGGCATGGCAGGAATCCAGCAGTTCCTCCACCGCCACCTCGCCGTGGCGCTGTTCGCATTCGGCGATGAAATTGCGCGCGAACACCAGGTAGTCTAGGATGCCCTCGGCGTCGGTCCAGGTGCGGAACAGGTAGTTGCCCTTGAAGAAGGAGTTGTGGCCATAGGCAGCGTGCGCGATCACCAGCGCTTGCATGGTCATGGTGTTCTCTTCCATGAGGTAGGCGATGCAGGGGCTGGAGTTGATGACGATCTCGTAGGCCAGACCCATCTGGCCGCGCTGGTAGCTCTTCTGGGTGGACAGGAACTGCTTGCCGTAGGACCAGTGGTGGTAGCCCACCGGCATGCCCACCGAGGAATAGGCGTCGATCATCTGCTCGGAGGTGATGACCTCGATCTGGTTGGGGTAGGTGTCGAGGCCGTAATGCGCGGCGACCCGGGCGATCTCGCGGTCGTAGCGCTCGAGCAGTTCGAAGGTCCATTCCGAGCCTTCGGACAGGGGCTGGCGTTGGGCGTCGGGCGGAGCTGCGCTTTCCATTTCAGGTTCCATATCAGGCTACCTTCTTCCTGAACAGTTCGCGGAACACCGGATAGATGTCCTCCAGCGTGAGGATGCGCTGCATGGCGAAGCGCGGGCTCGCCGCTTTCACGCGCGTGTACTCATGCCACAGGCTCTGCGGCTCTTCGGCCTCGATTTCCACGTAGGCGAAATACTGCGTCAGGGGGAGGATGCTCTGGATCAGCAGCTCCCGGCAGCGCGGCGAATCGTCCTCCCAGTTGTCGCCGTCCGAGGCCTGGGCGGCGTAGATGTTCCAGTTGGCGCTGGGATAGCGCTCGAGGATGATGTCCTTCATCAGTTCGAGGGCGCTGGACACCACGGTGCCGCCGGACTCCCGCGAAGCGAAGAACTCTTCCTCGTCGACTTCCTTGGCCACGGTGTGGTGGCGGATGAACACCACGTCGATGCGCTCGTAGCTCTTGGTGAGGAAGAGATAGAGCAGCATGAAGAAGCGCTTGGCGATGTTCTTGCGGTCCTCGTCCATCGAGCCCGACACGTCCAGCAGGCAGAACATCACCGCCTGGCTGCTCGGCGTGGGCTGGTCGACGCGGTTGGCGTAGCGCAGGTCCCAGGTGTCGATGAAGGGCACGGCGGCGATGCGGGACTTGAGCGCTTCGATCTCCTCGCGCAATTCGTCGGCCTCCGCACTCGCGCCGAGGCCTTGGGTGACCAGTGCTTCCAGCGCCTCCTCGGCTTCCCGCAGCGCGTCGCGCGGGCCCGCGGCCATGGCCATGCGGCGGCCGATGGCCTGCTTCATCGAACGCACCACGTGCAGGCTGGACGGGTTGCCCTGGCTGACGAAACCGGCGCGGGCCCGCTTCACCTCGGGCACCGCGGCAAGCTGCTTCTTCACCAGGTCCGGCAGCGCCAGGTCCTGGAAGAAGTAGTCCATGAACTCTTCCTTCGACAACTCGAACACGAATTCGTCCATGCCCTCGCCGTCCGGCGAGCCGCCGCCGCCTTTGCCCCCGCCGCCGCCTTCGGGCCGGTCGATGCGGTCGCCGCTGACGAACTCGCGGTTGCCGGGCAGCACGATGTTGCGGCGGCCGCCGGGGCCGTGGTGGAAGATGGGTTCGGACAGGTCCTTCGAGGGGATGGAGATCTTCTCGCCGCGCTCCAGGTCCGCCACCTTGCGGCCGGACACGGCCTCCGCGGCAGCCTTGCGAATCTGCGTCTTGAAGCGGCGCAGGAAACGCTGGCGGTTGACGGCGCTGCGGTTCTTGCCGGAGAGGCGGCGGTCGACGAGACGATTCATGGCCGCATTCCCGTCAGGACGTCTTCCTCGCCCGCAGATACCACTCCGCCAGCAGGCGCACCTGCTTGTCGGTATAGCCCTTGGTGACCATGCGCTGGACGAAGTCCTGGTGCTTCTTCTGCTCGTCGCTGGACGCCTTGGCGTTGAAGGAAATCACCGGCAGCAGGTCCTCGGTGCTGGAGAACATGCGCTTCTCGATCACCACGCGCAGCTTCTCGTAGCTGGTCCAGGTCGGGTTCTTGCCGTGGTTCTGGGCGCGGGCGCGCAGCACGAAGTTGACCACCTCGTTGCGGAAGTCCTTCGGGTTGGCGATGCCGGCGGGCTTCTCGATCTTCTCCAGTTCGGTGTTGAGTTGGGCGCGGTCGAGGATCTCGCCGGTGTCGGGGTCGCGGAACTCCTGGTCCTGGATCCACATGTCGGCGTAGATCACGTAGCGGTCGAAGATGTTCTGCCCGTATTCCGAGTAGGACTCCAGGTAGGCGGTCTGCAGTTCCTTCTCGATGAACTCGGCGTAGTGCGGCGACAGGTATTCCTTCAGGTAGGCCACGTAGCGCTGCTCCACTTCGGGCGGCAGCTGTTCCTGCTCGATCTGCTGCTCCAGCACGTAGAGCAGGTGCACCGGGTTGGCAGCGATCTCGCTGTGGTCGAAGTTGAACACGCGCGACAGGATCTTGAAGGCGAAGCGGGTCGAGACGCCGGTCATGCCCTCGTCGACGCCGGCGAAGTCGCGGTACTCCTGATAGCTCTTGGCCTTGGGATCGGTGTCCTTGAGGTTCTCGCCGTCGTAGATGCGCATCTTGGAGTAGATGCTGGAGTTCTCCGGCTCCTTGAGCCGGGTCAGCACCGCGAACTGCGCCAGCATCTCCAGGGTGCCGGGCGCGCACGGCGATTCCGACAGCGAGCTGTGCTGCAGCAGCTTCCGGTAGATCTTCACCTCCTCGGACACCCTGAGGCAGTACGGCACCTTGACGATGTAGATGCGGTCGAGGAAGGCCTCGTTGTTCTTGTTGTTGCGGAAGGCCGTCCACTCCGACTCGTTGCTGTGGGCCAGCACCACGCCGTCGAAAGGAATCGCACCGAAGCCCTCGGTGCCCTTGTAGTTGCCCTCCTGAGTGGCGGTGAGCAGCGGGTGCAGCACCTTGATCGGCGCCTTGAACATCTCGACGAACTCCATCAGGCCCTGGTTGGACAGCGACAGGCCGCCCGAGTAGCTGTAGGCATCCGGGTCGTCCTGGGAGAATTTCTCCAGCTTGCGGATGTCGACCTTGCCGACCAGCGAGGAAATGTCCTGGTTGTTCTCGTCGCCCGGCTCGGTCTTGGAGATCCCCACCTGACCCAGCACCGACGGCCAGCGCTTGATGACGCGGAACTGGGTGATGTCGCCGTTGTGCTCGTGCAGGCGCTTCACCGCCCAAGGCGACAGCACGCGGCCGAGGTAGCGGCGTGCAATGCCGTATTCCTGTTCCAGGATGTCGCCGTCCTCGTCGGGCGAAAACAGGGACAGCGGCGAGTCGTTCACCGGCGAGCCCTTGATGGCGTAGAACGGCGCCTTCTCCATCAGGTGCTTGAGCTTTTCCGCCAGCGAGGATTTGCCGCCGCCCACCGGCCCCAGCAGGTAGAGGATCTGCTTCTTCTCCTCCAGGCCCTGGGCGGCGTGGCGGAAGTAGGACACGATCTGCTCGATCGTTTCCTCCATACCGTAGAAATCCTTGAAGGCCGGATAGACCTTGATGACCTTGTTGGAAAAGATGCGGGAGAGGCGGGGGTCCTGCCGGGTATCGACCAGTTCCGCCTCACCGATGGCGGCCAGCATGCGCTCGGCGGAACTGGCGTAGGCCATGCGGTCCTTCTTGCAGATTGCCAGGAACTCCTCCAGCGAGTATTCCTCCTCCTCCCGACGGTAGCGTTCGATGTACTGATTGAACAAGCTCATGACGTACTCCTGGTCGTTGATCGGTGATGGATCTGACGCAACTCTCGCAATGATCATGCCATATCCATAACGGCCATAGTTCGACCACATTGAGCACTATTGGTGCCGTAGAAAAAAATGAAATGGACGAAGTTGGTGCACGCGTTCAATGCGATGTGCCGTCATGATGCGGGCGATGGCGTGCGCACTGGTATGGGGCAGCCGGCCTGCCGCATGCAGGGTCGGTACGAAGGTCGCGAAGACCGGAATACGATGGACAGGATGCGAGGGCGAAGGCCCCGGCAGTGGAGGCTGGGGCCGCCGGAAATAACTTGTCTTGGGAACTGCTATAGGCAAGATACTTGAACGTCCGCTTTGGCGAAGAGCGGGATTTTTCTGTACCTGCCAGGAAGGTCGGCTTGTCGGCGAGGCTGTGTGGCCGAAGCGGTCAACGGCCGAGCATGCTGATAACATCTTCTCTCGGCCAAAAGCGACCGTTTGGGTTGTCATTCCATACAGTTAGCGGCAGCATGCCCGTTTTGGAAAGATTTTTTCCTTCAAAGGAAATCAAGGCACTTCAATGGAAGTCGACAGGGCACTGGATTCAGCGCAAAAGGTCTCGATAGTCATCGATGCCTTGAAGGCAGGCACACTGAAGGTACGGAAGCAAGACGAAACCTTGGTCCGCAAGCTGCTCGCATTGCCGCGCGGCATAACAGGCCTGGTAGATATCACTTCGCTTGCACCAGAAGATGTGTCCATAGCTAGAGCCATGGCTCTAGCTATGGCATCTCTTAGGCAGGAACAGCAAGAGGCGGCTGGTTCAACAGAGTCCAGATTGCACGACGCGCAATGCGAGCTATTCCGCCTTTTTGAAGAGATCTTCGTAGGTCTGACCGGTGCGCCATCCGAAGTTGTTAAGTCGCAAGATGAGATCAAGGCCAGGATGCTGGATCGTGTTCGTGACAATGACAATTTCGACGACTTCAATGCGGTGGCCGGTGAGTTGGAACAGTTCTATCAGCAGAATGCAGCGTCGTTGTTCAATATTGCGAAGTCGCTCGGGGGCGTCAAGGTAGTCACAGGTGGCCAGCGCACGTATGGGCCGTCAGCCCTTGCTGCCACTCGTGTTGCTGGGCTCTATTGCGACACTCAGCTAATTCCTGACCCAGTCGCCCCATTCTTTTCTGGCAATTTGCATCTGAACGCGATGCACCTGCAACTCGCCATCGTTCTCTTTTATATCTTGCCGCTGCGCCCGCTAATTGATGCACGGTTACCAGAGCCCCCTGTCTTCATCTTCCCAAGCTTTGAGGAGATGCTAGAAGAGAAAGATGCCATCACCCAGTCCGGCATCGCATCGTTGATGGTCAAGGTAGTAGCTCCCGCATGCAACGCGAATTTGACGACCATCGACGAGCTGCTCGAATTTGCCCGAAAGGATGAGAATTCTTTCCTCGACGCCATATCACGGGAAAGGCTCTTTGTGCCTCCTGGTGGAGACCCCAAGACTGTTGGTTCCGCGCAGCAAGCGGCGAGCATCTACCTGCGGGAATTGAAAGGCATTCGAAGCGACGAAGCCCTTTCTGCGATGGAAAGGGCTCCGCGCGGCGTTCTTGTATTCAACGGAGTCCTTGAACGTCTTCGCCCTATTTACCACCTTATGGAGAACGCAGAAGAACTGGCAGCCCAGCCGATGCTCAGCCAAGGCGTCCATTGGTACTACTTCGAACGCTGCGCTCAAGCTGAAGCCCGTGAACTGGTGAACGAGCATGTGCTTTCACGCGAGTCTCTTGACGTCCTTCGAGCACTCCAGGACGACAGCCTGACGTGGCTAGCAAATATTCCGATTGAAGGTCTTGTTGATCTTCGACGCAACCTTGAACACGCTGAGTTCCGCGAGCAGTTGAAGAAATGCACCGCCCAGCTAACCTCAGCGGCCCCTGCCGAACTTGAGGCCGTCACCAAGGAGGTTAAGCATGCGCTAGAGGTGATGATCCAACGCCAGCAAAAGGCTATCAAGGACATCGAGGCAAAATACTCGCCGAAGAAATGGGCTGCGGCAGTCGGCGGAGCTCTCAGTACGGCAGCTGGTGCGAGCATGTTCTTCATGCCCGCGTTGGCAGCGGCCTCTGGCGTGACGGCCCCAGTGGCCAGCGTGATAGCTGGCCTTGGTGGTGGCGGCGTGGCATATGCACGGGAATTCGTGGGCCAAGTCGTCGAAAAGCGCAAGGCTCGTAAGACATTGCTTGGGCTGCTGGCAACCGCACACGGTGTTTCAAAATAGCCGCTCCTGTTACGGCTAAGCTGAAGCGGCATTCCGAAAAGGTGACCGGCAGCTATGGGGGCGAAAATAGTCGTTCATTGGAGATCAATCAGAGTTCCGCTCCGTACCGAATCCGGGCATTAGCGGCGCACTCCCTGACTGGCCGCTTAGGGGGCCGAAGCCAGCCATTCTCCAGGAACGATCCATAGAAGTGCAGCCTTGCTGAATCTCACCCCACCATCTGCAACATTTCCTTTTCCACGCTGCGCAGCAACCGCAAGCACTCGATGGTTGCGGCCATGTCCAGCGCGCTGAAATCGTCCAGGGTCGTGAGCCGCGGATCGGCGCCGCTGGCGAGGAGCATGTCCACCACCGCGTGTTTCCCGGTCGAGGTGGCAACCATCAGGCAGGTGGCGCCGTTGTCGTTCTGGTGGTCGAGATCGATGCCGGCGCGGATCAGCACGTCCATGGCGTCCAGGCTCTCCCCCACGCAGGCCAGCCATAAAGCGTTGTTGCCGTCGGCGTTGGTGGCATCGAGCGAGGCGCCGGCCTGCAGCAGTTCGAACACGGTTTCGGTGTCGCCCAGCTTGCTCGCGCGCATCAGCGGCGTCATGCCGTGTTCGGCGACGGCGTCGGGATCGTCATCGGGGTAGCCGTGTTGCTGCAGCCACTGCGCAAGCTGCGGGCCGAGCACAGGCGGCGCGGTTTTCCGCTGCAGGCGCTGCCACGCCGCGAAGCCGCCATCCAGGCTGTAGACCTCCGCGAAACCGAAGTCGGCGAACATCTGCCCGTAGGTCTGGCTGGCGTTGCCGTGGTAGCAGACCAGCAGGACCGGCACGGTCTTCGGCGTGCCGAGCAGGGTGGCGTCGAGGTTGGCGGCGGACAGGCGCTGCGCGCCGGCGATGTGCGCCCGCTCGAAGCGGGCCTCGTCGCGCGAATCGAACACCCGCACATCATCGCGGCCGAGCAGCTCGCTGGCGGTGGCGGCGTCGATGCGGCGGAAGCTTTTCTCGTGCTTCATGGGGTGACCTCTATTTCGTCTGGGATGCGGTCCGGGTAGGGCGGCAGGGTGGTGATGCGCGTGTCGGTGAGCGCGCGGCCCACGGTGAAGTGGTAGAGCGACTGGAACTGGCGGTCGCGCAGGCCGAGCAGTTCGTGGAAGGCGTCGTCGAGAAAGCAGCCGATGCCGGTGCCGCGCAGGCCGAGCGTTTCCGCCTCGAGATAGAGGACGTGGCCGACGAGGCCCGCTTCCCAGTGCAGCTGGCGATAACGCCAGGCATCGTGTTGCACGTTGGCTTCGAACTCGGCCAGCATGCCCAGCGAGAAGCAGCTTTCGGCGGCGATCGCCTGCTGGCAGCTGACGGCGCGGGCCACCTTGTGCCACAGGCCGGCCCGCAGGCGGAACAGCGGCAGGTGCGCCGGGCAGCCGTCCACCGGCTGCCACTCGAACTCGTCGCTCAGTGCCGCGCGCAGTTTTGTTTCGGCCTCCGCCTCGCGCACCAGGATGTACAGCCCGGCGGGAACGCCTTCGACGCGGTGGACGAAGAACACCGGATGGATCCGTGGCGCGTCGTCCCACAGGTCCCACGGTACCTGCGGGCGGGGCAGCAGGCTGTCGACCAGCCGGTAGAAGTCGTCGGTCGCCATGCTGAACCAGGGATCGAAACGCTGGGCGCTGCGCCGCCCCATGATGACGTCCGGCGCCGGCAGATGGGTGGCCGCTGTGCCCGTCGGGTAATCCCGCGGCGCCGGCGCGGTCCCGCCCGGCGCGCGGGCGGTGGCGGCCGCGACCTCGTCGATGATCGACCAGTGGTACATGGGATGCGGATCGAGGACGTTCGCCTGGCCGCTCCAGCGTGCGTGCGCGTTCCAGGGCGCAGGTTCGACGGCCGGTTGCGGAGCAAGATTCAGCTGCACCAGCAGGTCCGGTTCCTCGCGTTCGGCGCCGCCGAAGTCGGGGTCGCGCCCGGTGCCCAGCAGCTGTTCCAGGCGCGGCTTGTCGCAGCCGCACACCAGGCGCAGCTGCCAGCCCAGCAGGCCGGCGGCGTAGCGCAGCGCGGCCAGCGCATGGCCGATGTCGAGCTGGCAGTAGCGGAAGGCGCGCTCGCCATATTTCCAGGCCTCGCGCCAGTGGATGGAGCTGAGCCCGATCCACTGGCCGGATGGATGGGGGGCGCTGGATAGACAGCGCTGTTCCAGCGCGTGGCTGCGGCTGGCGTAGTGGTAGAGGCCGTCGTCCAGCCCGGCGACGCCGTGCGCGATCAGGTAGGCCTCGGTCGGGTGCAAATTGCCGCTCGACGGGTTGCAGCGCAGCGCCCAGCGATCCGGGCCGTATTCCTTCCACGCCGACAGGCCGAGCGACAGCTCCAGCAGGGCGCCGATCGACTCCAGCGAGAATGCCGTGGCCGTTTCCGCATCGGCACGCGCGAGGCGACCCGCGGCGAGCGGCAGGCGCATGAGCGGACTGCCCTGGAAGCGGCGGAACGGGTCGGGCTGGCTGCTCCAGTCCAGCGTCTCCGGGCCGGCGGCGTAGCGTTCCGGCCGGTGCTTGGTGCGCTCGTGGTAGGCCAGCGCGATCTGCGCCCGCTCGTCGTCCAGCGGCGCGCTGTCGGGTGGCTCGCTGTTGTGTGGCGTGGCACAGGGCGTCGCCGCCTGCGGACGCGGGCAGGCTTCCAGGCTGGCCGTGTCCGCGCGCGCGCCGGCGATGCCGAATCGCGCCTCGATCTCGGCCGCATCGAAGCCGACCAGCCGCCAGCCCTTGGCCTCGATCAGCGGGCGCCGGATCAGCAGCGGGTTGTCCAGCATCAGGCGGATCGCCGACTCGGCATCGACGCCCTCGGGATCGATCTCGCCGGACTTCAGCTGCGGCGCGGCGCGGTTGAACCAGTCGGCCACCGGCAGGCCGGCGAAGAATTCCAGCAGCCGCTCCGCCGTCCACGGCTCGGCGAGCAGATCGCGCGCGATCACCTCGTGGCCGGCGTCGCGCAGCAGGCGCTTCTGGCGCGCGTTGTTCGCGCAGCCCGGCTTTTCGTAGAAGATCAGTGTGGTCATGGCCTGTCCTTTCTCGCCTGCAGGGCCAGCGCGATCAGTGCGCCGGTCTGGTCTTCGATGCGGGCGCGGATTTTCGCGTCGAGCCGGTTCAGCCAGTAGCCCGGAATATCGGATACGCCGTAGGCCGCGCCGGCGAGCATGCCGGCCAGCGCGCCGGTGGTGTCGGCGTCCTCGCCGCGGTTGACCACGGCGGTCACGCAGGACTCGAAACTGTCGGTATGAAAGAAATGGTAGAGCACCGTCTGCACCGTATCGACGATGTATCCCGATGCGCGCCCGGGATAGGGATCGAAGCGGAACGCCGGATGCTCGGCGACCAGCCGGTTCGCCACCTCGCGGCACGCCTTGAAGCCGCCGCCGCGCAGCAGGCTGCGCGTCATGTTGCCGAGCGCCAGCGTCGCCGCATCCGACAGCGGGTGGCAATGCGTGAGGTGGCATTGTTCCAGCGTCGCGCCGGCAAAACCGGCGGCGTCGTCCAGCAGGGCGAGTGCCAGCGGCAGGTTGCGCATGCAGGCGCCGTTGCCGCCGTCGCCCTCGTTCGGCGTGCCGGCCAGGCTGCCGTCCGCCATGTAGCGCTGGATGCCGCGGCGGCAGGTGTTGCCGACGTCCACCGGCTTCGACTGGAGCCAGTCGACGAAGGCATCGGCTGCGGCGCGGGGATTCCAGCCGCCGCTGGCGACGAGGGCCTGGCCCAGGGCCAGCGCCATCTGCGTGTCGTCGGTGATCTGCCCGGGCTTGAGCTTGAGCCAGCCGCCGCCGATCATGTCGCGGTGCATGCCGTAGGCGTGCTGGATTTCGCCCGGCGTCATGAACTCGACCGTCGCACCCAGCGCGTCGCCGACCGCGAAGCCGAGGTAGGCGCCCAGCGCACGCTCGTGCAGGTCGTCGCGTGTGGGGTGCATGTCAGAAGCAGCTGACCGCGACGCGGTAGTCGCCGCCGATCACCAGGTATTCCGCTTCGCCCCGCAGCACATGGCGCGGCAGCAGATCGTTGCAGAACAGGATCTTGACCGTCGGCACCTTCGCTTCGAGAAGGGTGTCGCCGAATTCGCCGGCGATGTCGCGGCGCGCTGTGAACGAGCTGACGTTGTTCAGCCTGACCAGCGCCGGGCCTGTCCTGAGCGTAGTCGAAGGGCCGTGGTGCGGATGCGCCCGGCCGAACAGGCTGATGTCGCTGAAGTCGTTGACGCCCCGGTACAAGGTGAGGTGGCGTTGCCCCGGACGCAGCCAGCGGGCGAGCGACCCCTGGCAGAACTCGTACAGCAGGTCCAGTTGCGCGTAGATGGCGTTGTTGTGGAAGCGGCTGGACAGCTTGTCTACCACGTAGTGCGACCAGGCCGGCGAGGCAAAGCGTGTCAGCGGGGTCTTGTGGAAGGTCGGGAACAGGCCGAAGCGGCTTTCCGCCCAGCCCTTCACCACGGCACCCTCGCGGCTGCTGGCATCGTAGCCCCAGCCATTGAGCAGGCGAAGATAACTGGCGCGGTAGCGGCGTACGCCGCCCGGCTCGGCGTTCGGTCGTCGCAGGCCGAAGGTGTCGTCCATATAGTCCTGGAAAAAATGTCCCGCCTCGGCCTGGCTGCCGGCCTTCGCCAGGCCGTCGAACAGCCGGACGTGGTTCTCGTGCACGCCACGGATATGCAGCGTCAGCGGAAAATCATTGAATGCCGCGCTCGCCAGCAGCCCGGTGGGCACGCCCACCAGATTGGCGCTGTGCCCGCGCAGCGCGGCAAAGGTCATAGCGCATGAATCGGGATCGGTGCGCGCCTGCGGCCCAGCATGCCGTCGACCTTGCGGCGCGTGTCCTCGACCGTCAGCGGCTTCACCAGCAGGCCGTCGATGCCGACGCTCTGGCAGGCGGCCACCAGCGGGTCGTCGCGGCTGTCCGCCACCAGCAGGAGTTTCGTCTGCGGCAGGCGCGAGCGGACGAGCAGTAGGACGTCCGTGCCGCGCGCGTGCACGACGTCGATGCCCAGCAGCAGCAGGTCGGGCTTCCAGGCTACGCTCTTGTCGAACGCCGCTTCCAGCGTCGGCAGGTCGTGCGTCTCGTTTTCGTCGTGCAGCATGAACTGCAGCGCCATGCGGGTGATGTCGTCGTCGGCCACCACGAACAGCCGCTTGTTGTCCACCGCCTTCGCGGTCTCCACGCCAATTTGCATCGTTTCTCTCCTGGATGTCGTGCGGTCGCCATGACATCAGCAAGAAGCGTTCCGCTGCGTCAAATGTCGTGCGGATGCGCTTGAGCAGGCCAAGGCCGACGGGCGTGCCGTGTCGCATGTCGGACAGGACGGGGCGAAGTGTAGGGTTTGCGACACGCGGACGCCCGGTTCGCGCAGCACCAGTGCGGCCTGACGGGGCGCCGGCGCGTGGCATGGGCGTTGCTTCGCAGGACACCATGATCTTCTCCCGCACCAGCCAATACGCCATCCAGGCGCTGATCTACCTGGCCACGCAGCCGCGCGGCCGGCCGGTGCTCAATCGCGAGATCGCCAACAGCCTCGGCGTGCCGACGCCCTATCTGGCCAAGATCCTGCAGGAACTGAGCCGGGGGCAGATTCTGGATTCGTCACGCGGCCGCCGCGGCGGCTTCATCCTGCGCGGCGGTGCGGAGCAGACCAGTCTGCTCGACATCGTTCTCCTGCTGGAGGGCATCCGGGTTGAACGCGAATGCCTGCTTGGCCTCAAGCAATGCGGCGACGAGACGGCCTGTCCGGTCCACCGCAAATGGAAGCGCGTCAAGCACGAGATGCTCGCCTACCTGGGCGGCCTGACCCTGGGCCATCTGGCCGAGGCGGTCCAGCGCGGCCAGTACCGGCTGAGCGACCTGCCGCCGGCGTTGTCGCGGCACTGAATCGTCCCCTCCCGTCGTTCCTTCTGCGTGTCCCCTTCGCTACAGCGTTCCGCGCTTTGTCGCGTTTGCAACATGCTGAGCAAGCCGCTTCGCACAACAAAAACACCATTAGAAACAATTCACTACATAGAAAAAACCGGGGTGGCACGGTCGTTGCTGAATACCCGTCGTGCAGTGAATGTTTTGCCGAATCCGTATCCGAAAAGACGAAGAAAAACGGTGCGCAGATGCTTCCGAATCGGCTGAGTGCTTGCTGCCAGGGCGAATCGGTTTTGAATTTTTTTAACTTAAGGAGATATACATGTCTGCTCTGAGACAAATCGCTTTCTACGGCAAGGGCGGGATTGGCAAATCCACCACCTCGCAAAACACGCTGGCTGCGCTGGCTGACCTGGGCCAGAAAATCCTCATCGTCGGCTGCGACCCCAAGGCCGACTCCACCCGTCTGATTCTGCACGCCAAGGCCCAGGACACCATCCTCAGCCTGGCCGCCGAAGCCGGCAGCGTGGAAGACCTCGAGCTCGAGGACGTGATGAAGATCGGCTACAAGGACATCAAGTGCGTCGAGTCCGGCGGCCCTGAGCCCGGCGTCGGCTGCGCCGGCCGCGGCGTGATCACCTCGATCAACTTCCTCGAAGAAGAAGGCGCTTACGACGGCATCGACTACGTGTCCTACGACGTGCTCGGCGACGTGGTGTGCGGCGGTTTCGCCATGCCCATCCGCGAGAACAAGGCGCAGGAAATCTACATCGTGATGTCCGGCGAGATGATGGCCATGTATGCCGCCAACAACATCT
>JACPYT010000001.1 GCA_016195805.1 Hydrogenophilales bacterium | reverse complement strand
TTCAAATACTTCGTCGCTCAACTCAAATGAATTACTTCATTAAAGTGTGAGCATTTATGCTAGTTGTCAGACCCAGAAAACCAGGCCCAACTACCGCAACAACACCCACACCTATCGGCTGTAAATTGTTAAAGATCAATCGATTAGCTTTGCTCTCCGCTGTTTGCGTGTCGCGCTGCGTTTCGAGAAGGTGCGCATTCTACAGAGCAAAAATCATCCGTCAACACTTTCGGCGAAATAATTTTCAAATAATCGTCACACGGGCGAATTTTCGCTTGCCGACCTGGGCCACGACGGTCGCCCCCACAGGCACGCTCACGCCTTTGTCTGCCACGCGTTCGCCATCGAGCCGGACGCCGCCGCCGGCAATCTGGCGGATCGCGTCGGAGGTGCTGGGCACCAGCCCGGCCTGCTTCAGCAACTGCGGTACCAGCAAGCCCCCCTCGACACCGGGCAGACTGATTTCCGGCATTTCGTCAGGCAGCGCGCCTTTCTGGAAACGCGCCTCGAATTCGGCCAGCGCCTGCTCCGCTGCCGCCTGAGTGTGAAAGCGCGCCACGATTTCCTGTGCAAACCGCACCTTGATGTCGCGCGGATTGGCGCCGTCCGCCACCTGCCGCTTCCAGCCCTCAATGGTCGGGAGCGGCTCGAACGACAGCAGCTGGATATAGCGCCACATCAAGTCGTCGGAGATGGACATCAGCTTGCCGAAGATCTCCTGCGGCGGCTCGTTGATCCCAATGTAATTGCCCAGGGACTTCGACATCTTGTTGATGCCATCCGTGCCCTCCAGCAGCGGCATGGTCAGGATGCACTGCGGGGCTTGGCCGTGATGCTTCTGCAACTCGCGCCCCATCAGGAGGTTGAATTTCTGGTCGGTGCCGCCCAATTCGACGTCCGCCTTCAGTTCGACCGAGTCATATCCCTGGATCAATGGATACAGAAACTCGTGAATCGCGATTGGTTGCTGGCTGCTGTAGCGCTTATGAAAATCGTCACGTTCCAGCATGCGCGCCACCGTATGGGTTGCGGCCAGCCGGATCATGCCGACCGAGCCCAGCTTTTCCATCCACTCCGAATTGAAGCGCACCTCGGTCAAGGCCGGGTCGAGTATCTTGAACACCTGTTCCCGGTAGGTCCTGGCGTTTTCAACCACCGCCTCGCGGGTCAGCGGCGGACGCGTGGTGTTTTTCCCGGTGGGGTCGCCGATCATGCCGGTGAAATCACCGATCAGGAAAATGATCTTGTGCCCCAGCATCTGGAACTGGCGCAGCTTGTTCAGCAGCACAGTGTGCCCCAGGTGCAGATCCGGCGCCGTCGGGTCAAACCCTGCCTTGATCCGCAACGGTCGGCCCGTTTTCAGCTTTTCGACCAGTTCGGCCTCGACCAGCAGTTCGTCGGCCCCACGCTTGATTTCCTGCAAAGCGTCCTGCATCAAATACCTCTCTGTACGGGTCAAGTTTGCTCAGGCTTGACCGTAAAACATGAATACAGCTTCATCCAGCGCGCGCAAGCTATTGTTTGGATTGAAGAAAGTCCGCCGGCGCCATTTGTGGTAGACTCCCGGCTCGATTACGGAAGGGAAACGGTCCATGCCGCTCACCAAACTGAGAATCTTAACCTATCGCATGACCGGAGCGGAACGCCGCTTCAGCCTGCGAACCTTGGTTGCTCTCTCCAGCCTGCCGCTTTTTGGCGTCGTTGCCGCCTTTGGCTTGGCGCCCGACACCACCACCAACAACATCACGCCGGAAACGATTACCGAATCCATCGCCCTGCCGACACTGACCGGCGCAAACACCGCGGGCACATTTGAACGCGAAACCGTGATTCAATCGGGCGACACGGTCGCCAGCGCGCTGGGCCGGCTTAAAATCGACGACTTGGAAATCCAGCGTTTGCTGGCCACCGATGCCGTACGCCAACTGGCGACCAGCATACGGGCAGGCAAGCACATCCAGGCCACCACCACACCGGATGGCCAGCTGCTGAGTATTCGGTTTGAACGCCGCGACGGCCCTACCCTGACCGTCCTCCGCCAGGGTGGCAGCTATATCGCGCAGGACAGCAGCGACCAGACAGAAACCCGTGTAGTCATGCGCTCCGGCCACATCCTGTCCTCGCTCTACGGCGCAACCGACAGTGCAGGCATCCCCGACAAGATTGCCGACAAAATGGCCGAAACCTTCTCGACCAGCCTGGACTTCCGCGAGGATATTCGCCGCGGCGATACGTTCTCGGTCATTTACACGGTCAACTACCGCAACGGCGAGCCGATTTCCACCGGCGAACTGCTGGCTGCGGAGTTCGTCAATGCCGGCAAGGTTCACCGCGCAGTTCTGTACCGCGACCCAACCGGGCATGAAAGCTACTACACGCCTGAAGGCGAGTCGCTGAAAAAAGGCTTCCTGCGTTCACCACTCGAGTTCACCCGCGTCACCTCCAACTTCAGCAGCTCCCGCATGCATCCCGTGCTGGGTTACGCACGCGCCCATACCGGCGTCGACTTCGGCGCGCCGACCGGGACCCGCGTCAAGGCCACCGGCGACGCCACCGTCGAATTCGCAGGCCGCAAAGGGGGTTACGGTAATCTCGTCATCCTGCGACATCAGAACGGCTACGAAACCTATTATGGCCACCTGAGCGCCTTTGCGCCGGGTATCCGTCCGGGCCGCGCCGTCAGCCAAGGGGAGGTAATTGCCTACGTCGGCGCCACCGGCATAGCAACCGGTCCGCACCTGCATTACGAGGTCCGGATTGCAGGCACGCCCTACAATCCCTTGTCCGTCAAGCTGCCTGGATCGCCCCCTCTGGCCGCCGCACAACGTGCGCGTTTCCTGCAGCAGACTGCAAGCTGGGCTGACAAGTTGGGCCTGCTGCGTGGCACCAACCTTGCCGCACTCGATTGAGTGCAGAATCCATACATGAGGCCGAACACTTTGTCGGCCTCATGTCCGGCACCAGCCTGGATGGTGTCGATGCAGTTCTCGCCGAAATAGGCCCTGGCAGCCAGATCCGGCTCCTTCACACCCATTACCTGCCTTACCCGGACGATCTGCGCGTGCAGTTGCTCGCGCTGCACACGCCGCAGTCCGACGAAATCCATCTTGCCGCAATCGCTGCCAACAAACTGGCTCGCCTTTACGCGGAGGCGATCAAGACGCTTCTCGACGGATTCGCCCCCGCCAGGGTGCGGGCGATCGGCTGCCACGGACAGACCCTGCGTCACCGACCCGCGGACGGCTATACGCTGCAGATCGGCAATGCGTCCTTGCTGGCCGAACTCACCCGCATCACGGTCGTGGCCGATTTTCGCAGCCGCGACATCGCGGCCGGCGGCCAGGGCGCGCCGTTGGTTCCGGCCTTCCACGTCCGGGCTCTGCGGGACCCGGGCGCTCACCGCGTCATCGCCAACATCGGCGGCATCGCCAACATCACCGATTTGCCGGCAAACGGCCCGGTGCGCGGCTGGGACACCGGCCCCGGCAACATGCTGCCGGATGCGTGGATCAAACGCCACCGCGGCGCCCACTATGACCGCGATGGCGCCTGGGCCGCCAGCGGAACCCTCCACCCCGGCCTGCTGACGGCATTGATGCGGCATACCTACCTGCACCTTCCTCCACCCAAGAGTGCAGGACGCGAACAGTTCAACCTGGACTGGCTGGATGCGCTTCTGGGCGGATTGAATGAAACTATCGCGCCCACCGACGTGCAGGCCACCCTGCTCGAATTCACCGCCATCAGCCTCGCCAACGCG
Source organism: Hydrogenophilales bacterium (assembly GCA_016195805.1). Lineage (GTDB taxonomy): Bacteria > Pseudomonadota > Gammaproteobacteria > Burkholderiales > Thiobacillaceae > Thiobacillus. Next base: position 54,118 of record JACPYT010000001.1, on the reverse strand, counting down.
ATCAGCCGCGAATGCCGAGGCGCGCAGGCGCTTTACGTCTGCGGCGGCGGCGCGCACAACAACGCACTGATGCAACGCATCCGCACCCATCTGCCGGGCGTCCGGGTAGCGACCACCGCCGCACTGGGCATCGACCCGGACTGGATGGAAGCGCTCGCCTTTGCCTGGCTGGCGCGGCAGACGCTTCACCATGTGCCAGGCAACCTGCCAGCGGTAACCGGCGCGCGCGGCGAACGTATCCTGGGTGCGATTTACCCGGCCTGACGTCAGGACGGGAAATAGAAGACGCGGCCTTGGCCGCGATGTGCGAACAAAAAAGCGGCCGAAGCCGCTTTCTTAGTTGCGTGGGGAGTGCTTACGCCGAGAACGACGAACCGCAACCGCAAGTGGTGGTGGCGTTCGGGTTCTTGATCACGAACTGCGCGCCTTCCAGACCTTCCGAATAATCGATCTCAGCGCCGACCAGATACTGGAAGCTCATCGAATCGACCAGCAGAGTGACGCCGTTCTTCACCATCACGGTGTCGTCGGCATTCTGCGCTTCGTCAAAGGTAAAGCCGTACTGGAAACCGGAACAGCCGCCGCCCGACACGAACACGCGCAGTTTCAGGTCGGGGTTGCCTTCCTCGTCGATCAGGCTTTTGACTTTGCTGGCCGCGCTGTCGGTGAAGATCAGCGGCGATTCCATTTCGGTTGCTGCATTCATGATGATGCTCCTTGAAAATGTGTGGGGTGATTATCCGCATCACCCGTCCTGCGTCAAGCAAAGACCCTGCTGGGGCTGCGGAGTTCCGCCCGCGGCAGGCACTCCCCCCGGCAAACATCAGGGCAGCATGCCCACGTCGGCCAACGCGGTATCCTCGGGCAGTCCGAACAGGATGTTCATGTTCTGCACCGCCTGCCCCGCCGCCCCCTTGACCAGGTTGTCGATCACCGAAAGCACCACCACGGTGTCGCCGCCTTGCGGCCGGTGTACGGCGATGCGGCAGACGTTGGCGCCGCGCACCGAGCGGGTTTCCGGATGCGCGCCGGACGGCATCACATCGACGAACGCCTCACCCGCATAGCGCTTTTCGTACAGGGCCTGCAGGTCGATGTCGGCGCTGATCCGGGCGTACAGGGTGGCGTGGATGCCGCGGATCAGCGGCGTCAGGTGCGGCACGAAGGTGAACCCCACCGGTTTGCCGGCGAAGCTGTCCAGCCCCTGCTTGATTTCCGGCCAGTGGCGATGGCCACCGACGGCGTAGGCCTTGAAGTTGTCGGCCGCTTCGGCGAACAGGATATGGGTTTCCGGCTTGCGCCCGGCGCCCGACACGCCCGATTTGGCATCGGCCACCAAAAAGCCGGCGTCGACCGCCCCGGATTCCAGCAGCGGCAGGAAACCCAGCTGCACCGCAGTCGGATAGCAGCCGGGATTGGCGATCAGCCGAGCGCCCTTGATCTTGTCGCGGTTGAGCTCTGGCAGGCCATACACCGCCTCCGCCACCAGATCGGGGCAGGCGTGCTCCATCTTGTACCACTTTTCCCACACCGCGATGTCCTTGATGCGGAAGTCTGCGGCCAGGTCGATCACCTTGACGCCGGCATCGAGCAGCGCGCGCGTCTGCTGCATCGCCACGCCGTTGGGGTGGCGAAGAACACCACGTCGCAATTCTCCAGCCCGGCCTCTTCCGGCGTCGAAAACGCCAGCTTCACCCACCCGCGCAGGTTGGGGAACATGTCTGCCACCGGCATGCCGGCTTCCTTGCGCGAGGTGATGGCCTTCAGTTCAACCTGCGGATGGCGCGCCAGCAGGCGCAGCAGTTCGACTCCGGTGTAGCCCGTGCCGCCGACGATACCGACTTTGATCATGGTGAGACGTCCTTGCAGAGAATGACTTTATTGTAAGACACGCCCGCTGCGCAGATATAAAAAAAGCCGCCCTAAAACGGACGGCTTTTTTGCGCAACAAGCAATTAACGCTTGGAGAACTGCTTGCGGCGACGCGCCTTGTGGAAGCCGACTTTTTTCCGTTCGACTTCGCGGGCGTCGCGGGTCACCAGGCCTGCCGCTTTCAGCACGGGCTTCATTTGAGCGTCAAGGTCGATCAGCGCGCGGGTGATGCCGTGGCGGACCGCACCGGCCTGACCCGATTCACCGCCGCCGGACACGTTGACCATGATGTCGAAGCGGCTCAGGTTGTCCGTCAGCGCCAGCGGCTGACGCACGATCATGCGGCCGGTTTCGCGCGAGAAATACTCGTCCACCGGCTTGTCGTTGACGACGATCTTGCCGCTGCCTGCCTTGATGAACACGCGGGCAACCGATGATTTGCGACGCCCCGTACCGTAGTTGTAGTTACCGATCATGGTATGACCTTAATTAGCGTTGATTTCCAGGGGCTGGGGCTGCTGAGCCTCGTGCGGATGGTCCGCGCCCGCGTAAATTTTCATTTTCTTGATCATGGCGTAGCCAAGCGGACCCTTGGGCAGCATGCCCTTGACCGCCTTTTCCAGCGCACGACCGGGGAAACGCGCCTGCATCTTGTCGAAGTTCGTTTCGTAGATGCCGCCGGGGTAACCGGAGTGGCGATAGTATTTCTTGTCGAGTCCCTTGTTGCCGGTCACGACCATCTTGCTGGCGTTGACCACCACGATGTAGTCGCCGGTGTCGACGTGGGGCGTGAACTCGGGCTTGTGCTTGCCGCGCAGACGGCGGGCAATCTCGGAAGCCAGGCGACCCAGCACTTTGTTATCGGCGTCAACCACGAACCAGTCGCGTTTGACTTCATGCGTTTTAGCGGAAAAGGTTTTCATGACCCAACCTCTGCACAGAGGACAATCTCGGAAAGCCGGGCATTTTAACCGTCCCCCCGGAACAAAGTCAAACACTGTCTGCGAAGAGATTGCCGGGCTGGCTTACAATCCTCCGCCATGACCGCCTGGCTTGCCACCAACCTGATCGCCCTCGCCCTGTTGCCCCCGCTGTCGCTGGTGATCCTACTGGCTGCCGGGCTTATCATCCACCGTCATCGTCCGCGTCTCGCCATGTCGCTGATCCTGCTGTCAACCACCGCGCTGTATGCCCTCTCCACGCCATGGGTCGGCGGCCTGCTGCAGAAAAGCCTGGAAATCAGCCGACCGGTAAGCCCGGCTGCGCTGAAATCCGCCGGCGCCATCGTCGTCCTGGGCGGCGGGCGACGGATCGACTCGGCCGAGTACGGTAGTGACACCCTCAACGGCCTCAGCCTGGAACGCCTGCGCTACGCCGTCTTCCTGCACCGCGCCAGCGGCCTGCCCATCCTGGTCACCGGCGGCAAGCCCGGCGGCGGCACGCAGCCTGAAGGCCGCATCATGCAGCACATCCTGCAGGAAGACTACGGCATCGCGCCGCGCTGGGTCGAAGACGGCGCGCTCACCACTTGGGACAATGCCCGCCTGTCCGCCCCCCTGCTTCAGAAGCAGGGCATCCGGCGCATCATCCTGGTCACCCACGCCTGGCACCTGCGGCGCGCCGTGCCCCTGTTCGAGTCCCTGGGCCTCGCCGTCGTCCCGGCCGGCATCCAGTTCTCCAGCACCCGGCTCGACTTCCCCCTTGATGTCCTGCCCACCCCCGCCGGCCTGCGCGACAGCACTTTCGCGCTGCACGAATGGCTGGGCATTTTGTGGTACAAACTCCGCTCGAATTTCTAACCCGGTTCCGTTCAGACCGAGCCCTTCGGCCAAGCCCAGGACAGGCCCGCCGAACCCCTCTCACAAGGAAAACCATGAAAGCCCGCGTCAAACTCATCGAAGGCGTCAGTTTCGTCGGCCAGAGCGAATCCGGCCATTCCGTCGTCATGGACGGCCCGCCCGATTCCGGCGGCAAGAACCTCGGCATCCGGCCGATGGAAATGCTGCTGATCGGGCTAGGCGGCTGCTCGTCCTTCGACGTCGTCCACATCCTGCGCAAGGCGCGCCAGCAGATCACCGACTGTGTCGCCGACCTTTCCGCCGAACGTGCCACCACCGACCCCAAGGTGTTCACGAAGATCCACCTGCACTTCACCGTCACCGGCAAGGAACTGGACCCCAAGCGGGTCGAACAGGCGCTGAAACTCTCCGCCGAGAAATACTGCTCGGCCTCGATCATGCTGGGCAAGGTGGCCGAGATCACACACGATTTCGAGGTCGTCGAAGGCTGACCCGGGGCTCCCAAGCGACACAAAAAAGCTCCCGCAGGAGCTTTCTTCATTTCGCTTAAAGCGCGTCCCGAACCGTTTGCCGTTGCTGGCACCATTCCCGCCACATGCCCCTGAACGCCGCCTCCAGGTTACGGGCAAAGCGGGGCGCATCACAGAACGGTGACGCCAGCAGGCGTTCCCGCAAACCCTGCCGCAATGCGGCCAGAGCTTGCGTATCATGGGCGAAGGCCGCCGCCTTCGCGACGTAATCATCCTCGCCGGCCGCGATCCATTCCGGCAGTCCGACATTGTGTAGGATCGTCTCGCCCTGGTGGCTGATGAAGCGGTCGCCCTTCATCGTCAGTACCGGAACGCCCATCCACAGCGCCTCCACGGTGGTCGTGATGCCAGGGTACGGGAAAGGATCCAGCGCGATGTCGACCTGATGGTAGGCGCGGAAATGCGCCTCATGGTTTGCGAACTGCCCGTCGAGAATCAGACGTTCGGCCGCGACCCCACAGCGCTGAAAACTCGCCAACAGTCGCTCGCGCACCTCAGGTGCCCCCAAGGTCCTGGTCTTGAGATACAGGCGTGCGTCGGGTACCACATGCAACAGCTTCGCCCAACACGACACTACCCGATCGCTGACCTTGTTCAAGTTATTGAAGCAGCCGAAGGTCACGTATCCCTTGTCCAGCGCAGGCACGGCATTACACCCGACCTGCACCTCCGGCGGAGAGAAGCAGATGTAAGTCTCCGGCAAACGCCATGGGGTTTCGGTGAACTGGACCTCCTCACCGACCGGCAAGGCCCAGCCATCCGCCAGGACGTAGTCCATCATATCGAGCCCGGTGGTTCCTAGGTAACCCAGCCAGCTGACCTGAACGGGCGCGGGCTTCCAGGCAAACACGGGCAATCGGCTTTGTGACGTGTGTCCGGACAGATCGAGCAGGATATCGATGTCGTCAGCCCGAATCTGCTTCGCCAGCGCCTCGTCATCCAGCTTGGTGACCTCTTTTGCGTCAAGCCAATGGGAAACCGAGTGGCGGAAAAACTCATTGAGAGCGCCCTTACGCTCGGCGGTCTCGTAAACGAACATCTCCAGCCGATTCGGGTCGAGGCGCTCCAGCACGCCCCGTAAGAAGAAGCCCACCGGATGGTCGCCCAGGTCACCCGAAACCAGACCGATCCGCAGCCGGCGCTCCGGATCCGGAACGTTTGCATGCCGCGTGAACGGCACGGCCTTGCTCGCAGCGCGCTCGCCGAAGGCACGCGCCGCGTCGAGAAGCGCGGCTGGCGTCGTGTCCGACTGATAGTTCAAAGACAGCAGCAAGGCGCTGTCGAGATAGAACGCGTCAGGGTTCAGCACCAGCCCTCGACGATACGTCTCGCTTGCCTCGGCGACATACCCCATATCCAGCAAGGTGCCCCCCATCCAGCTGAGTGCCGATTCAAAATCGGGCCGGAGCTCCAGGGCCCGCCGGAGCGCCGCAAGTGCGCCCTCATACTGCCCCGCCTCCTTGAGCGCCACGCCCAGATCCGTGTACAGCTGGGCATCCTCCGGCCGGAGTTCCACGGCACGCCGGTAAGCTCCGACAGCATCATCGTAGCGCCGAAGCTTGCGCAAGGCGTATCCCAGGCTTTGATGTGCATCGGCCAATCCAGGGCCCTGCTCGATGGCGCGGCCCAAGAGCGGCACGATGTCCTCATATCGCTCCAGCCGGGACAGCACGAGCGCGAGTCTGACGTAACCATCGAGCAGTGCTGGATTGAGTTTCAGCGCCGCCTCATAGGCGAGCCGCGCGTCTTCAAGGCGCTCCAGATTGCCCAACGCATTGCCCCGGTTCATGTGGAACGCCGCGTCCCCCTGTCGGAGCGCGATGGCGCGTTCGAACGCCGCCAGCGCCTCCTCATGGCGTCCCTGTTTCTGCAACATATTGCCGAGATTGTTGTGCGCATCCGCCATCCGGGGCGCCACAGCGACCGTCCGACGATAGGCGGCAAGCGCTTCCTCCCAACGTTCCAGGCCTTCCAGTGCGAAGCCGAGGTTGTAATGCGCCGGCGCCATGGCTGGATCGAGCTCCACCGCACGCGTCAGCAGAGGGACGGCCTCCGCCGGACGGCCCTGAAACAGCACTGCCATGCCTACGCAATACGCCGCCTGGGCAGACTTGGCGTAACGCCGCTGCACGTCCCGGCCCAGCTTCTCCGCCTCCGCGTAACGCCCTGCCTGCAGCAAGGTTTCGAGTTGGCGCAGCAGCTCGCCGAGAGGAACCGGCTTTTCCGGACTTTTCTTTTTCCCCGAACGCGCCAGCCGAAGCAGTTCATCGGCCAGCGGATGGCGCAGCCCCTTGGCGATCGCCTCCGAGATCACCTTCTTGGCCTCTTTTGGCCGGTCCATCGCAAGCAGGCACTGCGTCAGCACGAGCCAGTGTTGCGGATTGCCGGGTGCGATCTGGCGAGCCTCGTCGAGCAGGGGAAACGCCGCGTCACAGTCCCCTTGGCTCATCAGCAATTCAGCTAGGAGCCCGAGCACGTCGGGCTGCCGCGGATAACGGCCCAGCATCTGCCGGCAGAGTGCCATGGCCTCGGCCGAGCGGCCGCCCTTGCGATATTCGAGCACCGTCTGCATCGTGTACTGCAGATCAGGCGGTAAGGAGGACGAGCGCGAGGTGAACATCATCGACTCAGATCAAGTTTTGGGAAACGGGTCGGGAACAGGATGGCGATCTTACCGGCGAAAGCGCCTGTCACAAAAAAAACGGACTCCCGAAGGAGTCCGTTTCTACTTCCTTTTCAAACCGGGCAAGCCCGGCGTTGAATTAGAAGCTGTGCTTCATGCCAACGCCGAACACCGAAGGATCGACACCTGCGGTGCCGAGGGCGGTGTTGGTGGTGCCCGCGGCGCCCAGACCGTAAGCCGCAGCCGAGTCGTTCTTGACCTTGGCGTAGAAGGCGTACGCGGTGGTGCGCTTGGACAGGGCATAGTCAGCACCCAGGGTGTACTGCTTGGCACCGCTGTTGGCAACGTTGTTGGTCTCGTCGGCCTTCAGGTAGTTGGCCTTGAGGGTGACGGCACCGATGCCGTAGTTGGCGAACAGGCCCCAAGCCTTGCGATCAGCCAGGTTGTCGTTAGCTGCGGCCAGGTCGCCCGAGGCCTTCTCGTACTGTGCGCCCAGCTTGGCACCAGCGAAGCTGTAGCCAGCGACGACGCGCCAGATGTGGCTGGTAACAGTGGCGTTGGCGCCAACCAAAGCGTTGTGCTTCTCGTAGCCGGCACCCAGCAGCAGGGGGCCGTTGTTGTAGTTGACGGCACCGCTCCAGGCGTCGCTCTTGTTACAGTCGAGGCCGACGGTACAGGGCGCGAAGGGGCCAGAGGTGGAGGTGGCGGTGAACGCAGTACCGGTATCGGTCACGTAGGCCAGGACAGCCGACAGGCCGCTGAAGTCCGGGGTCACGTAGGCGATGGTGTTGTTGGTACGAGCGTCCCACAGGTTTCCGCCGGTGGAGTAGCGCGAGCCCAGGATGTTGCGGGAGTCAGCGATGCCGTCGCCGAAGTTGTCGACCGCACGGCCGAGGCCCTTCATCGGGGTATCGATCTTGCCCAGCAGAACGCTACCGAAGCCACCCTTCAGGCCGACGAAGGTGTTGCGGGCAGCCAGCGTGCCGCTACCCTGGTCAGCAACGAGGCTGGACTCGACCTGCCACACGGCCGCCAGGCCGCCACCCAGATCTTCGGTGCCCTTGAAGCCGATGCGGCTGGAGTTGTTGTTGAGGCTGGTGCTCTTGTCAGCACCGACTCGACCGCTGTCGATACGCTCGACGGACAGGTTCATCACGCCGTAGATGTCGACGTTGCCGGTGGCCGCGAAAGCGGGGGCGGCAAAGGCGGAAGCCAGTGCCAGGGCAATCAGTTTCTTTTGCATTGCAAATCTCCTTTTACAGAATTTTTTGAAAGCTCTGCAGAGCTGTCCTGCACGGGTATGTGCTTCAGGGACACGGTCGATTATCCAGAGCCAGTCCCTGTCAGCAAGGAAAACTGTTGTTTTTTCCGTCACACGGATCACAAAGTGTTGTTTTGTTGCACTCGCACAACGTCCGGCGCAGCGGCGCTAGGTCAGCCGCCCAGCGCCGGACAGGCCCACCATCAGCCGCACGCCGCCATACGCCAGCCAGGACAACATGCGCCGCGGCCAGGGGCGGCGCTGCCAATCGGCAGGGGCGAGCGCGACGGAGTGGCCGATGGCCTGCTGCAGGCGCAGCCGCAAGTCGCACGCGAACTTCGCATCGTCGACGACGATATTCGCCTCGCGCGCCAGCAACAGGCTGAATGGATCGATATTGCTGGAGCCTACCGTGGCCCAATGGCCGTCGACCACGGCTACCTTGGCATGCAGTTCGCTCGCCTGATATTCGTACAGATTCACGCCGGCGGCGAGCAGGTCGCGGTAGAGCGCCCGCGCGGCGGTCTGGAAAAAGGGATGGTCGGTGTGGCCCTGCATCAGCAGATGCACCTGCACGCCGCGCGCCGCGGCTTTTTTGAGCAGTTTCCTGAAACGATGGCCGGGCAGGAAATAGGCGCTGGCGATGACGATCTCGTCACGCGCCAGGGCCAGCGCGGCGAGGTAGACACGCTCGATGTCGCGGCGGTGTGCGAAGTTGTCGCGCACCACATACGCGGCGCGCACGTGGCCGTCGGTCGGCCAGGACGGCTCGATCAGCCCGGACCTGCCTTGGCCGGCCTGCATCTGCGTCAACGCTACCAGCCGCCACAGATGGCGCGCGCTTTGGTGGATGGGAATCAGCAACGGCCCGCGCACTTCCACGCTGAAGTCGAGTCGCGGCGCGTCAAGGCCAGGCGGCGCGAAATCGTCGATGAGGTTCATACCACCGATGAAGGCGATACGCGCGTCGATCACCGCCAGCTTGCGATGCAGCCGCCGCAGGTTCAGGGGATTGGAGCGCCAGTTGTTCACCAGCGGCCGGTAGACCAGCACGCTGACGCCCCGCACCTGCAGCGCCCCCATCCAGCCGGCGGGAAAATCGCGCGAACCTACGCCGTCGATCAGCAGCCGCACCTGCACCCCGCGCTGCGCCGCGCGCATCAGCGCATCGCGCACGGCTTCCGCGCTTGGGTCGACATTGAATATATAGGTTTCGAGGTGGACTTCGGCGTGCGCGGCATCGATCGCCGCAATCAGCGCAGGAAAGAATTCGGCACCGCTTTGCAGCAGCCGTAACCGGTTTCCGGAAACCGGCTCGACGCCGCGAAAGAATGATTTGCTTGAACGGCTGCGCGCGGTCATCAGGCCGGGCTGAGCTTGGCGGTCAGGGCGGCGTGGTCGGAAATGCGGTGCCAGGCGTTGCCGGTGTGAACCTGCGCGGCCTGAATGGTAAAGCGCCGCACGTAGATGCGGTCGAGCTGGAACATGGGCAGGATGGACGGATAGCTGCGCGCGGGTTTTCCGTGGTGAGTCTCGAACACCTCGGCCAGCCCCAGCTCATCCTTGAAATAGTGGCAGGCGCGCATCTGCCAGTCGTTGAAGTCGCCGGCCAGAATCAGCGGTGCGTTGTCCGGCACCAACTTGCGCACCCGCGCCACGATCATCGCCAGCTGACGCTTGCGCCCGCGTTCGGTCAACCCCAGGTGCACGTTGATGCAGTGCACCGGCATGGCCATGCCCGGCACCTCGATTTCGCAATGCAGCATGCCGCGGCTCTCGAACGAATGCGCGGAGATATCCTCGTTTTCCCACGACCGGATCTTGTAGCGCGACAGGATGGCGTTGCCGTGGTGGCCGGTGTCGTAGACGCAGTTCTTGCCGTACGCGAAATCGGTATAGATCTGCCCCGCCAGAAACTCGTGCTGAGGCCGGCTGGGCCAATGCTGGAAACGGCTGGCGCGCAACCCGTGGCTGCCCTGCACCTCCTGCAGAAAAACGATATCCGATCCCAGCGTGCCGAGGCGATCGCGCAGATCGTGCACCGTGAGCCGCCGGTTGAATTGCGACAGGCCCTTGTGGATGTTGTAGCTGGCGATATGCAGCGGAGAGGTCATAAAGCCATTATAGGCGCGCTGGCAGCAGGCGAATCGCCTCCGCGTTGCTGGGCGAGAAGCAGCGTTCGGCCGCGGCTTCCCACGGCAGCCATTCGTAGCGCAGGTGCTCGCGCGGCGCCAGGGCGACCGGCCGCGGCGCGAGCAGTTTCAGACCGAACACGTGCTCGGTGTTGTGCGTCACGCCGGGCGCGTAGCGGTGGCGCCAGCGTTCGTAAATCTCGTAGCAGGTTGAAATATCCCATCGCTTCAGCTCGAACTGCGTGGCGTCGAGCCCGGTTTCCTCGCGCACTTCGCGGATCGCGGTTTCTTCGAGCGTTTCCCCTTCATCCTGCGAGCCGGTGACCGACTGCCAGAAGCCGGGGGCGTCGGCGCGCTCCATCAGCAGCACCTGGCCGTCTTCGGTGTAGATGACGACCAGCACCGAGACGGGAATCTTGTGCACGGTCAGATGATGCGGGCGTTGAGCGGGCTGCCCGTCGTGAGGATGGCGATCAGCCGATCGATGTTGGGATGCTTGCCGGGGTGCTTGCTGGCGTCCTCGGTGTGCTCGGCGAAAATCGCCAGGCCTTCGGCGGCGGCCTCCGCATTGATTGCGCCGTATTGCTGCGCGAGATGCGCATACACCCGGAACGAGCCGGCGGTGCCGGGCGCGTTGGCGATCGTTGCCACCTCGGCGCCGGACTCATCGCTCAGCACCAGCTTCTCGCCCGCGGCCTCAGGCAGGGTTTTCAGGGTGTCGGCGAACGTCATGCCGCCTTGTCCGCCGGATTGACGTTACGCAGGCGGATGTGCAGCTCGCGCAGCTGCTTCTCGTCGACCACATTGGGCGCGTTGGTCATCAGGCAGGAGGCGCGCTGGGTCTTGGGGAAGGCAATGACGTCGCGGATCGACTCGGCGCCGGTCATCAGCGTGACCAGTCTATCCAGCCCGAAGGCCAGGCCGCCGTGCGGCGGCGCGCCATACTGCAGGGCGTCGAGCAGGAAGCCAAATTTCTCGCGGCGCTCTTCTTCGCCGATGTTGAGCGCAGCGAACACCTTTTCCTGCACGGCCTCGCGGTGGATACGCACCGAGCCGCCACCGACTTCCCAGCCGTTCAGCACCATGTCGTAGGCCTTCGACAGGCACTTGCCGGGATCGGTCGCGAGCCACTCCTCGTGACCGTCCTTCGGTGCGGTGAAGGGATGGTGCAGCGCGTCCCAGCGGTTCTCGTCCTCGTTGTATTCGAACATCGGGAAATCGACCACCCACAGCGGCGCCCAGGCGCGGCCGTCGAGGTGGCCCTTCTCGTGGCCGATTTTCAGGCGCAATGCACCGAGCGCGTCGTTGACGACCTTGGCACGGTCGGCGCCGAAGAAGATGAGGTCGCCGTTTTGCGCCCCGGTGCGTTCCATCACCGTGCGCAGGGCGGCTTCAGAGAGGTTCTTGACGATGGGCGACTGCAGGCCGGTTTCATTGAGCTGGGCAACGTCGTTGACCTTGATGTAGGCCAGGCCCTTGGCGCCGTAGATTTTCACGAACTCGGTGTAGCCGTCGATCTCGCTGCGCGAGAGGGCTGCGCCGCCGGGGATGCGCAGCGCGGCGACGCGGCCTTTCGGGTCGTTGGCCGGGCCGGAGAACACCTTGAACGCGACGTCCTGCATCGCATCGCCGACGTCGACGATTTCCAGCGTCACCCGCATGTCGGGCTTGTCGGAGCCATAGCGGTGCATCGCCTCGGCGTAGGTCATGCGCGGGAAGGCGGCGGGCAGGTCGATGTCCTGCGCGCGCTTCATCATGTCGCGGATCATGCCCTCGACCAGGTTCATGATCTCTTCCTCGCCCATGAACGAGGTCTCCAAATCCACTTGCGTGAATTCGGGCTGGCGGTCGGCGCGCAGGTCCTCGTCGCGGAAGCACTTGGTGATCTGGAAGTAGCGATCGACGCCGGAGACCATCAGCAATTGCTTGAACAGCTGCGGCGACTGCGGCAGCGCGTAGAACATGCCGTCGTGCACGCGGCTCGGCACCAGATAGTCGCGCGCGCCTTCCGGGGTGGAGCGCGTCAGCATGGGCGTCTCGACTTCCATGAAGCCATGCACGTCGAGGTAGTCGCGCATGATCTTGGACACGCGGTAGCGCAGCTTGAGGTTCTTCTGCATCGGCTCGCGACGCAGGTCGAGGTAGCGGTACTGCAGGCGGATGTTCTCGTTGATGGTTTCATCGTCGATCTGGAACGGCGGCGTCAGCGAGGGGTTCAGCACGTCCAGCTTTTTGGTCAGCAGCTCGACCATGCCGGTCGTCATGTTGGGGTTCTCGGTGCCGGCTGGACGCGGCCGCACCAGGCCCTCGATCTTCAGCACGAATTCCGAACGCACGTCTTCGGCCAGCTTGAATGCCTCCGGGGTATCGGGATCGATCACCACCTGCATCATGCCCTCACGGTCGCGCAGGTCGATGAAGATGACACCGCCGTGGTCGCGGCGGCGGTGCGCCCAGCCGCACAGAGTGACGGTATTGCCGATGTCGGCGGCCGTGACGGCGCCGCAGTAATGAGTACGCATGTTTGGTTTCCTAGTGGCTGCTTCGCCCCGACTCGCCGGAAGCGACGCCCATCGAGACGATGTATTTCAACGCGCGGTCGACCGACACATCCAGCTCGACGACCTCGCTCTTTTTCACATAAAAATAGAATCCGTTGACCGGGCTCGGCGTGGTGGGGATGAATACCGCCACGTGCTCGTCCGGCAGCACACGGCTCACCTCGTCAGGCACGTTGGTCTGGAACGCCAGCGACCACGCCTGCGGATGCGGATAGCGCACCAGCAGCACCTTGCGGAAAGCATGGCCGCTGCCCGACAGCAGGGTGTCGGATACCTGCTTGACGCTGCCGTAGATGGTTTTCACCACCGGGATACGGGTCAACTGCCGCTCCCAGAAATCGATAATCTTCTGGCCGAAAAAATTGGCGCCGAACACGCCGGTCAGCACAATGATCAGCAGCGTCAGAATCACGCCCAGGCCGGGAATGCGCATCCCCAGCCAAGCCTGCGGCTGCCATCTGGCCGGCAGCACCAGCAGACTCTGGTCCAGGGTGCCGATCAGCAGGTTGAGCACCCACAGGGTGATCCCCAGCGGCACCCAGATCAGCAGGCCGGTAATGAAATAACGCTTCATAGGACTATTCAGTCAAAAACAAAGAAGCGGACGGCTTGCACCGCCCGCTTCCCGGTTTACAACGCCTCGTCAGTTACACGCCGGACACGCACCCGTGCCGCAGGTATGCGAGGGCGCGTCGGGCTTCGTTTCCGCCGGCTTGCTGCCGCCCCCTTTGAAATCGGTGGCATACCAGCCGGTACCCTTGAGCGCAAAACCGGCCGCCGTCACCTGCTTGACGTAATCAGCCTGGCCGCAGGACGGACACACCGTCAGCGGGGCATCGGACACTTTCTGCATTTCATCCTGGGCGAAGCCGCAGGACGCACATTGGTAGGCATAAATCGGCATAAATCGCTCCGACAAATCAAGAAGTTGCGTAATTATACCCTTATGGGCCCAAGTATGAATATGGGCGGGGCCTCGCCAGCTCAATAACGTACTGGCAAGTTAGCATCCCGATCCTCGCCGCAGGATTCACCAGTCGAGCGTCAGACTCAGGTAGGCGCGCCGGCTGAACAGGTTGTCGTTGCGGAATTCCTGATAGGGCTGCCCCCCCCAGGTTCTGCCCCACCAGCGCAAGTTCCACCTGTTTCCCCTGCAGTTCCCAGCGTTTGGCCAAGCGTGCGTCGACCCGAGTGAACGGCGCAGTGTAATCGCCATCGCCCAGCCAAACCATGTAGTCCTGCCTGTACACGCCCACGCTGGCCTCCCAACCCCGGTCGAGCTTGAAGATGCCCAGTGCGGAAAAATTGTTTCTCGGCGTAGACGCAGCGTAATCGACGTCGGGCGAATCGATCTTCACCCAAGCATAGGACAGAATCAGATCGAGCCAGCGACGCGGCGTCCAGCGCAACTGGGTATCGCCCCCCCGGATCGTCGCTTCCAGCAGATTCGCGTATTGGAACAGTTTGGGCGTATAACTTACCGGATCGTCCCCGATGTTTCGGTCGCCGATCAACCGGGTGAGGTTGTCGTGGAACAAGCGGACATCAACCTGTAGCTTGAGCGGGCGGATATGGCCGACATAACCCAGTTCCCGAGAAACGATCTGCTCGGCCTGCAGCCCGGCCGAAGGTGCAAAATAGCGGTCAAACGGGGTGCCGTCCAGGTGGAAGACGCGCTGGTCTCCAGATTCCTCGAAGAAGGTGGGGGAACGGTAGGCCCGGCTGATCGAAGCGCGCAGGGCATGATCCGCCGACGGCACGAAATTGAGGGCCAAGCGGGGCGACAGGTCAAAGCCGCTCAGATAATGGTGCTCGGCCATGGCGCCGGCGTTGACGATCCATTCGGGCGCCAGGCGCCACTCGGCATTGCCGAACAGGCGAAACAGCGTACCCGTTTGCGTACCCTGGTTGTAGAAATAGCCCGGGGCCGTCACCCCTTCCCTGCGTGCTTCGGAGCCCCACACCAGGCGCAGGCTGTCGGACAGGCGGGAAATCCTCTGGAATTCGAGGTCGTCGCGCCACTGCATGTAGCCAAAATTGACCGGCACCATGGATGATGGAGGGAGGAGCGGTGACAGCACCGCCAAAAACTCGTCCGCCTTGCGCAGACGCGTGTGGTAAAACTGCAGGGACCATTCGTTCTCGGCATCGATGACCCTGTGGAACCGGGTCTGAAAATGCTCCGAGCCCACATCGAGGCCGCGCATCGGGTCCCCGATATCGCCCGGCACGCCCTGTTGCCAGTCTCCGCGGCTCAGGGCAAAGGTCGTGTTGATCTCGTCGCTTGCGGACAACTGGTAGTCGACTCGCAAATCCATATGGCGCGTCGCCGTCTTTTCTGACTGGGTATCAAAACGGTCGCGCCGCTGGTCCGAGACGGTGAGACGGTAATGCAGATCGTCCGTGCCGTTCCCGTAGCGGAACAGTGCGCCCGACATGCCCTGGTTTCCGCCCTGCACGGAAAGATGGCTGCCCGCCACCTGGGCCGCCGTCTTGGTGATGATGTTGATGACCCCGAGGAAGGCATTCGATCCGTAGGACGCCGAATTGGGTCCCCGCACCACTTCGATGCGCTCGATATCCTCGATGGAGATCGGCAGCGACGCCCACGGTACCTCGCCAAAACCCGGGGTATACACCGATCGCCCATCGATCAGCACCTGCATGCGGCGGGAAAAGGCATCCCCCAGCCCGTGATAGCTGACGCCCCACGTGTTGTCGCGCGTATAGGCTACGGTGAATCCCGGCACCAGACGGAACAGGTCGGGAATATCGCGAAAACCCGAGGCACGGATCATGTCCTGATCGATGACGGTGACGGCGGCGGGCGCCTCGTTTACCGGCTGCGACAGGCGCGACGCCGACAACACCACGGGAAGGTCTTCAAGAAAATCGGTTTCGGTAATCGCAGCGCGCGCCTGCTGGGCACACCCCAGGACGCCGCCCAGAAGAAGCGCGCGCCCCAATACCTTGAACGTAGTGTGTGGTCTGATCACGCCAATTGCCGGTGCGCACGCGCACCTTCCCCCTATCCGCCCTGTTTATTGTGTGTTTCAGGGATAACGGCCGACTGTCCTGCGGCCTGACTTCAGAACGGAATATCGTCGTCCATGTCGTCGAACCCGCTGCTGGCGGGACGCTGCGCGGCGGCCGGGGCACTGCCGCGCGGCTGGCTGCGCGGCGCCGGGGTGCTCTGGTTGAACCCGCCGTCGTCCATGTCGGCCATGCCGCCGCCGCCCTTGCTGCCCAGCATCTGCATACGATCGCCGCGAATTTCGGTGGCGTATTTCTCGACGCCTTCCTTGTCGGTGTACTTGCGGGTGCGGATCGAGCCCTCGACGTAGACCTGGCTGCCCTTCTTCAGGTATTGCCCGCACACTTCGGCAGTGCGGCCAAAGAAACTGACGCGGTGCCACTCGGTCTGCTCGACCATCTGGCCGGTTTTGTCCTTGTATTTGTCGGTGGTGGCAATGGCGAGGTTGGCAACAGCCTCTCCGCTCGGCAGGTAGCGCATTTCAGGGTCGCGCCCGAGGTTGCCGACCAGAATCACTTTATTGACGGATGCCATGTTTTCCCTTGAATGTAAGCTGTAGTGTGTCGATTCTATCAGGCGCCCGCTGTCTCAAGCAGGATGCGCGCAGCGGCTTCGTCCCAGCCATGCAGGCTGACCTTGAGCATGGCCACGCCCTCCTCGGCCAGTACCATGGCCTCCACCACTCCGGCAACGCCGGCCAGCTGGGTTTTCAGCAGTGCGGCCTGGTCCGCAGGCATCGTGCCGACGCGGAACATGCGGGTCTTGATCGCCGGCGGCGCGGTCATCGACAGGCTCAGCGCCAGCCAGACCGCCATCAGGACCACACAGAACAGGAACACGGCGTAAAAACCGACATGCTGCGCCAGCCAGCCGCCGAAGACGCCGCCGAAGAACAGCCCCAGCGCCTGCGCGGTGTTGTAAACGCCCATCGCGGTGCCTTTGGCCGACACCGGGGCGAGCTTGGAAATCAGCGAGGGCAGGCTGGCCTCGAGCAGGTTGAAGGCGGCGAAATAAAAGAACAGCGCCCCCACGATGCCCCAGAAATGTCCGATGCCGAACGCGAGCCCCAACTGGGCCAGTAGCATCAGCGCCACCGCGCCGATGAACACCGGTTTCAGTTTGCCGTGCTTTTCGCCATAAATGATGGCCGGCACGATCAGCAGGAACGAACCCAGCAGCACGGGCAGATAGACCATCCAGTGGTGGGCGGGCGGCAGCCCGCTGTTCTTCAGCGCCACCGGCACCACGACAAACATGGCCATCTGCGCGGCGTGCAGCGCAAAAATGCCGAAGTCGAGCCGCAGCAACTGGCCATCGCGCAAGACGTCCTTCAGCCGCGCCGGGTTGGCCTGGGCGTCGGCGTGGAAATGGCTGACCAGAGGATCGGGCACCCATACCTTCACGACCCAGATGGCGGCCAGCGCCAGTACGCCGGTCAGCGCAAAAATCCCCGGCACGCCGATGAGGTGGTTGAGCGCCGGCCCCGCCACCATCGACGCGGCAAAGGTGAGCCCGATGGTGGAACCGATCAGCGCCATCGCCTTGGTGCGGTGTTCCTCGCGGGTGAGGTCGGCGAGCATGGCGGTGATGGCGGCGGAAATCGCCCCGGCGCCCTGGATGGCGCGGCCGAAAATCGTCCAGTAGATATCGGACGCCGACGCGGCGACAAAGCTGCCGATCGCAAACAGGATCAGGCCGGAAATGATCACCTTCTTGCGGCCGATGCGGTCGGACGCCATGCCGAAGGGGATCATCAGCAGCGCCTGCGTCAGGCCATACATGCCGAGCGTCAGGCCGACCAGGGTGTGATTGTTGCCGCCGGGCAGATGCTCGGCATAGAGCGCGAACACCGGCAGGATGAGGAACATGCCCAGCATACGCAGACCGAAAATCGCTGCCAGGCCCGATGTGGCGCGCTTTTCGGCACTTGTCATGCTTTCGGAAAGGTCGATTTGAGCCACGTCGGGATTCGGCGAATTCGTGAAGTCCGTTATATTAGCAGGTTGCGAATTACGCCTCACGCCCCCTGACAATGGAATTCATCCGCATCCGTGGCGCCCGCACCCACAACCTGAAGAACGTCAATCTCGACCTACCGCGCAACAAGCTGGTGGTGATCACGGGACTGTCGGGTTCGGGCAAGTCCTCGCTGGCCTTCGACACGCTCTACGCCGAAGGCCAGCGCCGCTACGTCGAATCGCTGTCGGCCTATGCGCGGCAGTTCCTGCAACTGATGGAGAAGCCCGACGTCGACCTGATCGAGGGCCTGTCCCCGGCGATCTCGATCGAGCAGAAGGCGACCAGCCACAACCCGCGCTCGACCGTCGGCACCGTTACCGAGATCCACGACTACCTGCGCCTGCTGTACGCCCGCGTCGGCGACCCGCAGTGTCCGGAGCACGGCATCACGCTGGCGGCACAGACGGTGTCGCAGATGGTCGACGCGGTGCTGGCGCTGCCGGAGGACACCAAGCTGATGATCCTGGCGCCGCTGGTGGTGGGGCGCAAAGGCGAGAACCTCGAGCTCTTCGCCGAACTGCGTGCGCAGGGCTTCGTGCGGGTTCGGGTCGACGGCAAGGTGCACGAGATCGACGCCGTGCCCAAGCTCGACAAGAACAAGAAGCACACCATCGAAGTCGTGGTCGATCGCCTGAAGGTACGCGCGGACGCCAAGCAGCGCCTGGCCGAAAGCTTCGAAACCGCGCTGCGCCATGCCGACGGCCGCGCGCTGGCCGTGGAGATGGATTCCGCCAAGGAACACCTGTTCTCCGCCAAGTTCGCCTGCCCGATCTGCAGCTACGCGCTGCCCGAACTGGAGCCGCGCCTGTTCTCGTTCAACAACCCGATGGGCGCATGCAACACCTGCGACGGCCTCGGCCAGATCACTTTTTTCGACCCGGCGCGGGTGGTCGCCTTCCCGCACCTGTCGCTGGCCTCCGGCGCGATCAAGGGCTGGGACAAGCGCAACCAGTTCTTCTACATGATGCTGCAGAGCCTGGCGATGCATTACGGCTTCGACCTCGATACGCCGTGGGAATCGCTGCCGCCGCGCATTCAGGACGTGATCCTCAACGGCAGCGGCAAGGAGGCGATCGCTTTCCAGGTGCTGGCGCCGCGCGGCGGCTTCAGCACTAGGAGCTACCCCTTCGAGGGCGTGCTAGCCAACATGGAGCGGCGCTACCACGAGTCCGACTCGATGGCAGTGCGCGAAGAGCTCGCCAAATACCAGAACAACAAGCCCTGCCCCGCCTGCAACGGCACGCGGCTGCGCGAGGAGGCACGCCACGTGATGGTCGGCGGTGTGCCGATCTATGAAGTGAGCGCGATGCCGCTGAAGCAGGTGCTGGCCTTCTTCGAAGCGCTGACCCTCGAAGGCCACCGCGCCCAGATCGCCGACAAGATCGTCAAGGAGATCGTCGCCCGCGTCGGCTTCCTCAACAACGTCGGCCTCGATTACCTGTCGCTCGACCGCTCGGCCGACACGCTCTCCGGCGGAGAATCTCAGCGTATTCGCCTGGCGTCGCAGATCGGCTCCGGCCTCACCGGCGTGATGTACGTGCTGGACGAGCCCTCGATCGGCCTGCACCAGCGCGACAACGACCGCCTGCTGGCGACGCTGAAGCACCTGCGCGACATCGGCAACTCGGTGCTGGTAGTCGAGCACGACGAGGACGCGATCCGCGCCGCCGACTACGTGGTCGACATGGGTCCCGGTGCCGGCGTGCACGGCGGCGAGGTCGTCGCCGAAGGCTCACCCGAGGAAATTCGCTTGAGCAAAACCTCGCTCACCGGGCAGTATCTGTCCGGCCGGCGACGCATCGCCATTCCGAAAGAACGCCGCCAACCCGACGCAGAACGGCAGCTGGTGGTGACGAACGCCAGCGGCAACAACCTGAAGAACGTCACGCTCAATCTGCCGGTCGGCTTGTTCGTCTGCATCACCGGTGTCTCCGGCTCGGGCAAGTCTACGCTGATCAACGACACGCTCTACTCCGCCGTTGCGCGCCATCTCTATGGCTCGTCGGCCGAACCCGCGCCGCACGGCGAGATCCACGGCCTGGAATTCTTCGACAAGGTGATCAACGTCGACCAGTCGCCGATCGGCCGCACGCCGCGTTCCAACCCGGCGACCTACACGGGCCTCTTCACCCCCATCCGCGAACTGTTCGCCGGCGTGCCCGAAGCGCGCGCGCGCGGCTACGGCCCGGGCCGCTTCAGCTTCAATGTCAAGGGCGGACGCTGCGAGGCTTGCCAGGGCGACGGCGTGATCAAGGTCGAGATGCACTTCCTGCCCGACATCTATGTACCCTGCGACGTCTGCCACGGCGCGCGCTACAACCGCGAGACGCTGGAAGTGCAGTACAAGGGCAAGACCATCCGCGACGTGCTGGAAATGACCATCGAGCAGGCGCACGAATTCTTCGCCGCGGTGCCCGTGGTCAAGCGCAAGCTGCAGACCCTGCTCGACGTCGGTCTCGGCTACATTCGCCTCGGCCAGTCCGCCACCACCCTGTCGGGCGGCGAAGCGCAGCGGGTCAAGCTCGCGCTCGAACTGTCCAAGCGCGACACCGGACGCACGCTCTACATCCTCGACGAACCGACCACCGGCCTGCACTTCGCCGACATCGACCTGCTGCTGAAGGTGCTGCAGCGCCTGTCCGACGCAGGCAACAGCGTGGTCGTCATCGAGCACAACCTCGACGTCATCAAGACGGCAGACTGGCTGATCGACCTCGGCCCCGAAGGCGGCGCCGGCGGCGGGATGATACTCGCGGAAGGCACGCCTGAGACCGTGGCGGCCAATCCGGCCAGCCACACCGGCCAATACCTGCAACCGGTGTTGTCCAAACACTAGGAGTCCTCCTTATGGCCGAGCCGGTTCGCCTGTCCAAACTGATGTCCGAGCGCGGGCTGTGCTCGCGCCGCGAGGCCGACAGCTACATCGAAAAAGGACTCGTCTTCGTGGACGGCAGGCGGGTGAGCGAACTCGGCACCAAGGTCGAACCCGACTGCGCGATCCGCCTGGACAACGCCGCCAGCGCACAGCAACAGCAGCGCGTAACCATTCTGCTGCACAAGCCGGTCGGCTACGTGTCGGGCCAGCCGGAACCGGGTTACCAACCAGCCGTGACCCTGATCCGCCCCGACACACAATGGCAGGACGGATGCGCCACGCAGGCCTTCCACCCCGCGCATCTGAAAGGCCTGGCGCCTGCCGGGCGACTCGACATCGATTCGACCGGCCTGCTGGTGCTGACTCAGGATGGGCGCATCGCCAAGCAGCTGATCGGCGACGATTCCGAAGTCGAAAAGGAATATCTGGTGCGGGTCGAAGGCCGACTGGACGACAGGGGCCTCGCCCTGCTCAACCACGGCCTGTCGCTCGACGGCCGAAAATTGCGCCCGGCCAAAGTCGGCTGGCAGAACGCCGACCAGTTGCGCTTCATCCTGAAGGAAGGCCGCAAGCGCCAGATCCGCCGCATGTGCGAACTGGTCGGCCTGAAGGTCCTGGGGCTGAAGCGGGTGCGTATCGGCCGCGTGCGACTGGGTGACTTGCCGCCGGGACAGTGGCGCTATCTGCGTCCGGATGAACGTTTTTAGGCGCCGCCCGGTAAACGATGCCACTGCGGCTGTCGACGCCACGCCGGGTTCAGGCCCTACAATTCGGCATGCTGTTTTCCATTTCCGTCGGATGAATCCGCGCGCTCTGCTACTGGAGTCGTTCCGTGCTGCGGTTGCTGCCGCCGATCCCGCGCGCATCCTGCCGCCGCATCTGCCTTCGCCGCCGCACGGCCGCACGCTGGTAGTCGGCGGCGGCAAGGCGGCCGCCAGCATGGCCGCCGCCGTCGAGTCGCACTGGCCGGCGGATGCACCGCTGGCCGGCCTGGTGGTGACACGCTATCAGCACAGCCTGCCCACTCGCCGCATCGAAGTGGTCGAAGCCAGCCACCCGCTGCCCGACGGGCGCGGCGAGGGCGCGGCCTTGCGCATGCTGGAGCTGTCCGCACAGCTGGACGAGGACGATCTGCTGCTGGCCCTGATTTCCGGCGGCGGCTCCAGCCTGCTCGCCGCGCCGGTCGAAGGCATCACCCTGAAGGAATTGCGCCAGGTCACCAAGTCCCTGCTGCAGGCAGGCGCCACCATCCACGACATCAACACCGTGCGCAAACACCTCACCCGCCTGTCGGGTGGGCGGCTGGCGCAGGCCGCAGGCAAGGCCCAGGGACTGGCATTGATCATTTCCGATGTCGTCGGCGACGACCCCGCCACCATCGCGTCCGGTCCCTATGCGCCGGATCCCACGACCTGTGCTGACGCGCTCGACAGGCTGGCGCATTTCCGCATCGCGCTTCCGCCCGGCGTCAGGCACTACCTCGAGAGCTGCGCTGCCGACGCGCGCGCAGACACGCCCAAACCCGGAGATCCGTGTTTTTCGCGCATGGAAAACCGCGTCATTGCCCGTGCGCACGACAGCCTCATGGCGGCACTTCGCTTTTTCGAACAGCACGGCATCCTCGCGCTGCTGATCTCGGACAGCGTCAGCGGCGACGCCCAGACTGTTGCGCGGCAGCATGCCGCCCTGGCCCGCGCCTGCAGTACGCAACGGCCCGTGGCCCTGGTCTCGGGCGGCGAAACCACCGTCAGCCTGCAGCCCAGGCATGGTCGCGGCGGCCGCAACAGCGAATATCTGCTGGCCTTGGCGCTGGCTCTGGATGGCGATCCAGCCTGGGCGATTGCGTGCGACACCGATGGCATCGACGGCAGCGAGGATAATGCCGGCGCACTGCTCACACCCGACACCCTTGCTCGTGCGCGAACACAGGGTCTGAACCCAGCCGGGCTGCTTGCCGCGCACGACAGCCACGGCTTCTTTTCTGCGCTGGGCGACCTCGTCGTCACCGGCCCCACCCGCACCAACGTCAACGACTATCGGGTGTTGCTGCTCGGGCTGAAGTAAGTACCATCAGTTCAGCCGCTGCACCTGCACCGGATCGCCCACTGCCAGGCCAAACGTTGCGGCGGCACTCCCCCGGTTGACCGCGAGTTCCAGCAGGCCGACGCTGTTGACGAACCAGAAGCCCTCCCCCTTGCCGACGAAACCGAAGCTCTCGCTGTGCTTGAACAACTCGCCGGCGGCGCTCACGCGCGCATCCTTTGAGACACTACGCACCCCAGTCCAGGCGTTGCCGTAGTGGTCGATGTAAATCACGCGCGGCAGGTCGCCCGCATCGAACTCGACATGGAGCGTGTCCATTGGAGTCAGCTTGTCGGTAGGAAATTCACCGCGCGCGATGTCGGCCGCTATCGGCGCGAACAGGTCGCGGCCATGAAACGTTGCGGACAGTACTTCAGGTTGCCAGGTGATGCGCCACAGCCGGGTGTCGGCATGGCGAGCGGCAACAACCGACAGCAGCCCGTTGTCCGGCCCGACAAACCAGCGCCCGCCGGCCAGCGCCACCACGGCGTCACGCGGCGTGCCGACCCCCGGATCCACCACCGCCAGAAATACGCTGCCCGGCGCGAAGCCAGGCGCAAATGCGGCAAGCAGGTGCGCACCCGCATGGGGATTGAAGTCCGGCGCCTCGTGCAGCAGGTCCACCACCTGCTGGGCAGGGGCATGTTCTGCCAGACGCGCTTTGACCTGTCCGACATAGGGGTCGCGCACGCCGAAATCGGTGAAGAGAACGATCACGGGTAGTCCTGCGATGAACGGGAACGGTGACTATGCCCGATAATGCCGCCGCGTCGCAAGACGAAACACGAGGGACTACGCGTTGTACAGCGGACTGGCTGCACAAAGAAAAAGCCGGGAAATCCCGGCTTTTTCTGCATCCTCAATGAGGCAATTTATTCGGCATCGACCGGCGCAGCATCGCTGTCCGGGCGATCAACCAGTTCGACCAGCGCCATCGGCGCATTGTCGCCATTGCGGAATCCGTATTTCAGGATGCGCAGGTAGCCACCGGGACGGGTCTTGTAACGCGGGCCCAGTTCGCCGAACAGCTTGACGACCATCTCGCGATCGCGCAGGCGGTCGAACGCCAAGCGGTGGTTGGCCAGGCTGGGCTCCTTGCCCAGGGTGATCAGCGGCTCGACGAAACGGCGCAGTTCCTTGGCTTTCGGCAGCGTGGTCTTGATGATTTCGTGCTTCAGCAGCGAGTTGCTCATGTTGCGGAACATGGCCAGACGATGGCTGGTGGTGCGGTTCAGCTTGCGGTTGGATTGACGATGACGCATGGCTATTCCTTTCAGTCAGTATTCTTGGGCTAGGCCGCCAGCCACGGCGACCCGCACTTTATTGTTTGTGGTGTGGTTACAGGGCTTGCTAAATATTTCAGGGGCGCGCCAAATATTTCAGGGGCGCTCAAGGCCGACCGGCGGCCAGTTTTCCAGCTTCATGCCCAGGGACAGGCCCTTGGAAGCGAGCACATCCTTGATTTCGTTCAGCGACTTGCGGCCCAGGTTGGGTGTGCGCAACAGTTCGGTTTCGGAACGCTGGATCAGGTCGCCGATGAAATAGATGTTTTCGGCTTTCAGGCAGTTGGCCGAACGGACGGTCAGCTCCAGGTCATCCACGGGACGCAACAGCAGGGGATCGACCTGCGGCGAACGCGGCGACTCGGACTCGGCCGGCGTGCCTTCCAGATCGGCGAACACGGACAGCTGGTTCACCAGGATGCGGGCTGCAGTACGCACGGCTTCTTCGGGCTCGACCACGCCATTGGTTTCGATATCGATCACCAGGCGATCGAGGTCGGTACGCTGCTCGACGCGGGCGCTTTCCACCGAATAGGCCACCCGGCGCACCGGGCTGAACGAAGCGTCGACCAGAATCGAGCCGACGGCGCGGGTTTCTTCCGAAACCTTGCGCGCGGTGGCCGGCTGGTAGCCTCGGCCAGCCTCGATCTTGATTTCCATATCGAGTTTGCCGCCCTTGGTCAGGTGGGCAATCACGTGATCGGGATTCAGCACCTCGATGTCGTGCCCGACCTCGATATCCCCCGCCGTGACGACGCCTTCGCCGGACTTGGACACCTTCAGGACCGCCTCGGATTTACCGTGCATCTTGAACGCAATGCCCTTGAGGTTCAGGAGGATGTCGACGACATCCTCCTGCACGCCTTCGATGGTCGAATACTCGTGAACGACACCGCTGATCGCCACTTCGGTCGGCGCGTAACCAACCATGGAAGACAACAGGATACGACGCAGCGCATTGCCCAGCGTGTGGCCATAGCCACGCTCGAAGGGTTCCATGATGACCTTGGCGTGCAGCGGGGAGGCGCGATCCACCTCCACAATACGCGGCTTGAGAAATTCCGTAGCGCTTTGCATAAAGTGCGTTTCCTTAAGACCGTCTCAGCTTATTTGGAGTACAACTCGACGACCAGCGACTCGTTGATGGTCGACGGCAGTTCCGAACGTTGCGGTGCCGTTTTGTAGGTGCCCTTGAGCGCCTTGGCATCGACCTCGACCCACTCGGGATAGCCGCGTGCCGCGGTCGCCTCGGCGGCCGCCTTGATGCGCAGATGGGCTTTCGCCTTGTCCACTACTTCGACCACATCACCTGCGCGCACTTGGTACGACGGGATGTTGACTCGGCGACCGTTCACGGTGATGCCGTTGTGGCGAACCACCTGGCGCGCCTCGGTGCGCGATGCACCAAAGCCCATGCGGTAGCACACCGAATCCAGACGCGATTCGAGCAGCGACAACAGGTTTTCGCCGGTCACGCCCTTGCGGCTTTCCGCACGCTTGTAAGTCAGACGGAACTGGCCTTCCAGCACGCCGTAAATGCGACGGATTTTTTGTTTCTCACGCAACTGCACACCATAACCGGACAGACGCGCACCGCTCTTCTGGCCATGCTGGCCGGGGGCGTAGGCACGGCGCTCAATCGCGCATTTGTCGGTGAAACACTTCTCGCCTTTCAGGAAGAGCTTTTCGCCCTCACGACGGCACTGGCGGCATTTGGGATCAAGATTACGAGCCATGATTTTCCCTGGTAATTAGATACGACGCTTTTTGGAGGGACGGCAACCGTTATGCGGGATCGGGGTCACATCCGAGATCGCAACGATCTTGAAACCCAACGCATTCAGCGCACGCACCGTGGATTCGCGACCCGGGCCCGGGCCCTTGATGCGCACTTCCAGGTTCTTGACGCCGTATTCCTGCGCCATCTTGCCGGCGTTTTCAGCCGCCACCTGCGCCGCAAACGGCGTCGATTTGCGCGAGCCCTTGAAGCCTGCGCCACCGGCGGTAGCCCACGACAGGGCGTTGCCCTGGCGATCGGTGATGGTCACGATGGTGTTGTTGAACGAGGCGTGAATGTGCGCGATGCCTTCCGCGACATTCTTTTTAACCTTTTTGCGTACACGCGCTGCTGTTTTAGTAGCCATGATTAACCTTTACTTTTTGATGGCCTTGCGCGGGCCCTTGCGGGTACGCGCATTGGTACGGGTGCGCTGACCGCGAACCGGCAGGCCCTTGCGATGACGGAAGCCGCGGTAGCAGCCAAGATCCATCAAGCGCTTGATGTTCATGGTGATTTCACGACGCAGGTCACCCTCGACCGTGAACTTGGCCACGCCCTCACGCAAACGCTCCATTTCGGCCTCGGACAGGTCCTTGACCTTCGACGTCCGGGCAATGCCAGTCGCGTCGCAAATCTTCCCGGACGTGGTCCGGCCGATGCCGTAAATGGCGGTCAACGCAATAACCGCGTGTTGATGATTCGGGATATTAACCCCAGCAATACGAGCCATTCGCAGAGCTCCGAACGCAAAACAAAAAATTATAACACGTCAACCCACTTTTAGGTTGACTCGGATTCAAACTTGCCAACATCAACCCTGGCGCTGCTTGTGGCGCGGGTCGTCACAGATCACGCGCACAACGCCCTTGCGGCGCACAACCTTGCATTTACGGCACATTTTCTTGACTGAAGCCTGCACTCTCATGGTTTTCTCCATTCACACACCGGCAACTACTACCGGTTAAAAATCATTTGGCCCGGAATACGATCCGGCCCTTGGTCAAATCGTACGGGGTGAGTTCTACCGTCACCTTGTCGCCGGGAAGAATGCGGATGTAATGCATACGCATCTTCCCGGAGATATGACCCAACAACACATGACCGTTTTCCAGCTTGACACGAAAGGTGGCGTTCGGCAGGTTCTCGATCACTTCACCCTGCATCTGAATGACATCTTCCTTAGACATCAGCGCCCCGCCAAGCTGTTCTTGAAATTGGCCTTTTTAAGCAAGCCTTCATACTGGTGCGACATCACATATGCCTGAACCTGGGCCATGAAATCCATGGTCACCACCACGATAATCAGCAGGGACGTTCCGCCAAAGTGGAACGGAACATTCCATTTCAAAATCAGAAACTCGGGCAGCAAACACACCAGGGTGATGTAGATCGCTCCCACCAAGGTCAGACGGGTCAGGATCTTGTCGATGTAGCGCGCGGTCTGATCACCCGGCCGGATACCCGGAACGAATGCCCCGCTCTTTTTCAGGTTGTCTGCCGTTTCCTTGGAATTGAACACAAGGGCCGTATAGAAAAAACAGAAAAAGACAATCGCCAGCGCATACAGCAACACATATACCGGCTGGCCGGGAGCCAGGGTGGCGCCGATATCCTTCAGCCAGCCCATGCTCTCGCCACTTCCGAACCAGCCCGCCAGCGTAGCCGGAAACAGGATGATGCTGGAAGCAAAAATCGGCGGGATCACCCCGGCCATGTTCAGCTTCAGCGGAAGATGAGAACTCTGACCGCCCACCACCATCTTGCCAACCTGGCGCTTGGCGTAATTCACCAGGATCTTGCGCTGCCCGCGCTCGACAAACACCACCAGCGCAGTCACCAGCAGTACTGCCACAAACAGCATCAACACAAGCGGGATCGAAAACGCCCCGGTACGTGTCAATTCCAGCGTGCCGCCGATCGCATGCGGCAATCCCGCGGCAATACCTGCGAAAATGATGATCGAGATGCCGTTGCCCAGGCCACGTTCGGTAACCTGCTCGCCCAGCCACATCAGGAAAAGCGTGCCCGCCGTCAGCGTAACCACGGTGATCATACGGAACGCCAGGCCCGGATCGAGCACGAGCCCGGCTTGCGATTCGAGCGCAATGGCAATGCCCAGCGCCTGAAACACCGCCAGAAACAGGGTCCCGTAGCGGGTATATTGCGTAATCTTGCGACGCCCGGCTTCGCCCTCCTTTTTCAAGGCTTCCAGCTGGGGCGACACGGTCGTCAACATCTGGACAATGATCGACGCCGAAATATACGGCATGATGCCTAGGGCGAATACGCTGAAGCGCGACAGCGCGCCACCCGAGAACATGTTGAACATGCCCAGGATGCCGCTTTGCTGCGACTTGAATACCTGGTCGAGCACGAGCGGATCGATACCCGGCACCGGGATAAAGGTGCCAATCCGGTAAACGATCAGGGCGCCTAGCAAAAACAGCAGGCGACGCTTGAGGTCGCCGTATTTGTTCAAGCCGGTTTTGGGCGTGGCCAAAGCGGATTCCTCGCTGACTTATTCGGCGACGCTGCCGCCAGCGGCTTCGATCGCAGCGCGGGCACCCTTGGTCACCGCAATACCGCTCAGCTTGACCGCCTTGCCGATTTCGCCAGCCAGATAGACCCTGGCGGCCTTGGCTGCGGCGCTAACGATGCCTGCCTGCTTCAGCACCAGCAAATCGATCTCATCGACCCCGACCGCCGCCAGTTCATACAAACGCACACGCGCAGTATCCGTCTTGGTCAGCGAAACGAAGCCGCGCTTCGGCAGGCGACGATGCATCGGCATCTGGCCGCCCTCGAAGCCAACCTTATGGAAGCCACCTGCACGAGATTTCTGGCCCTTGTGACCACGCCCCGCGGTCTTGCCAAGGCCCGATCCGATGCCACGCCCCACGCGACGCTTGTCTTTCTTGGCGCCGTCAGCCGGTTTAATGTTGTTCAGTTCCATTTAAGCCTCGCACTTCACCAGATAGGCAACCTTGGTAATCATCCCGCGGTTTTCCGGCGTATCCAGCACCTCAACCGTATGGTGCATCCGACGCAGACCCAGGCCGCGCACGCAGGCGCGATGCGGCGCCTTCGTGCCAATCAGGCTCTTAATCAGCGTCACCTTGATTTTTTTCTGCTCGCTCATGACTTACCCCGTGATGTCTTCGACAGACTTGCCGCGCTTGGCCGCGATCTCGGACGGCGTGGACATTTTCATCAGGCCGTCGATCGTTGCGCGGACGACGTTATAAGGGTTGGTCGAACCAAGGCACTTGGCCAGCACGTTCTGCACGCCCATGACCTCGAACACGGCACGCATCGCACCACCGGCAATAATGCCGGTACCTTCGGACGCGGGCTGGATCAGCACGCGCGAAGCGCCATGCTGGCCCACCACCGTATGGTGGAAGGTGCCGTTCTTCAGGCTGATCTTGACCAGCTTGCGGCGGGCTTCTTCCATTGCCTTCTGCACGGCAACCGGCACTTCGCGGGACTTGCCCTTGCCCATGCCGATACCGCCATCGCCATCGCCAACCACGGTCAGCGCGGCAAATCCCATGATCCGGCCGCCCTTCACCACTTTGGTGACACGGTTGACCGAAATCATCTTCTCGCGCAAGCCGTCGCCGCGCTCTTCGTTACTCGTAGGTGCTGTACGGGCCATCTTGATTCTGCCTCGTTAAAATGCCAAACCGCCTTCGCGGGCCGCTTCAGCCAGGGCTTTCACACGCCCGTGAAACTTGAAGCCAGCTCGGTCAAAAGCCACTTTTTCAATGCCCAAGCCCTTGGCCTTCTCGGCCAGGCGCTTGCCCACAGCCGCCGCGGCGGCCACGTTTCCACCGTTGGCCAGCTGAGCGCGCAGCTCCTTGTCGTTCGAGGATGCGCTGGTCATGACCGTGCCGCCATCCGCCGAAATGATCTGGGCGTAGATATGGCTGTTGGTGCGGTGAATTGCCAGGCGAATCGCCTTGACGGCCGCGATTTTGGCGCGGGTTTTGCGCGCTCTGCGAATCCGTGATTGCTTGGTGTTCATTATCTGTCCTTAAGCCTTACTTCTTCTTGGTCTCTTTCTTGATAACCACTTCGTCGCTATAGCGCACGCCCTTGCCCTTGTAGGGCTCCGGCGGACGGTATGCGCGCACATCGGCGGCTACCTGCCCAACAGCCTGGCGATCGATACCCTTGATCACAATTTCAGTCTGCGTCGGGGTTTCAACCTTGATCCCGGCGTGCATCTTGTGCACGACAGGGTGCGAGAAACCAAGCGTCAGATTGAGCGCGTCGCCCTGGGCCTGAGCGCGATAACCGACGCCAACCAGCGTCAACTTCTTCTCGAAGCCCTTGGTGACACCCTGCACCATGTTGTTCACCAGCGCACGCAGGGTTCCCGCCATGGCGTTCGCCTGAATGCCGGCACCGACGGGCGCAAAGGTGAGCACGCCATCGTTCAGCGCAACCGTCACATCGGACGACATCGCCTGATTCATGGCACCCAGCGGGCCCTTGACGGAAATGGCGTTACCCAGCGTGACTTCGACACCCTTCGGCAACGTAATAGGATTATTGGCTACACGTGACATATCCGCTCCCTCTTACGCAACCACGCACAGGACTTCACCACCCACGCCCTTGGCGCGCGCATGGCGGTCAGTCATCACGCCGCTCGATGTGGAGACGATCGCAACACCCAGACCATTCATGACACGCGGCAGCTCCTCGGCACCCTTGTAGATGCGCAAGCCAGGCTTGCTGACACGCTCGATACGCTCGATGACCGGGCGACCGGCATAATACTTAAGCTGCAATTCGAGCTCGGGTTTACCGGCCTCGCCACGAATGGCGAAATCTTCAATATAGCCTTCGTCTTTCAGCACTTTGGCAATCGCCACTTTGACCTTGGAGGAAGGCATCGTGACAGCCGCTTTCTCAACCGCCTGCGCATTGCGGATGCGGGTCAGCATGTCCGCGATGGGATCACTCATACTCATATCGTCTACCTCTTACCAGCTAGCCTTGACGATGCCGGGGATCTCGCCCCGCATCGCATATTCACGCAGCTTGCCGCGCGCCAGGCCAAACTTGCTGAACACGCCACGCGGACGTCCAGTCAGCTGGCAGCGGTTGCGCTGACGCACCGGGCTGGCATTACGCGGCAGTTCCTGCAACGCCTTGTATGCCGCCATGCGATCTTCGTCGCTGGTCGCCACGCTAGCGATCACGGCTTTGAGCTCGGCACGCTTGGCGGCATATTTTTTCACCATGCGCGCGCGCTTTTCTTCACGATTAATCAAGGATAACTTGGCCATGCCTACCTCAATTCTTGAACGGGAAACTGAAGGCGGCAAGCAGGGCTCGCGCTTCATCATCAGTCTTGGCGGTGGTGGTGATCGTAATGTTCATGCCACGCAACGCATCGATCTTGTCGTACTCGATCTCGGGGAAAATGATCTGCTCCTTGACGCCCATGTTGTAGTTGCCACGGCCATCGAAGGATTTACCCGAAATACCCCGGAAGTCACGGATACGCGGCATCGCCACTGTAACCAGACGATCCAGGAATTCATACATCTGCGCGCGACGCAGCGTCACCATGCAACCGACCGGATAGTTTTCACGGATCTTGAAGCCGGCGATCGATTTCTTCGACTTGGTAACGACCGGCTTCTGACCCGCGATCTTCTGCATGTCCGACACCGCGTGATCCATCACCTTCTTGTCAGCCACCGCCTCGCCCACACCCATGTTCAGGGTGATCTTCTGGATCCGCGGGACTTCCATGACGGACTTGTAGCCAAACTGCTCGACCAGCTTGGGCACCACCGTCTCACGATAAAACTCTTGAAAACGCGCCATGATCACCCCTGAGCGTCAACCATTTCGCCGTTGGACTTGTACACGCGAACCTTGCGGCCGTCCTCCAGCACTTTGTAACCCACGCGATCCGCCTTCTGCGTGCCGACATTGAACAATGCGACATTGGAAGCCTGGATCGGCATCTCTTTCTCGACAATGCCACCCTGGATGTTACGCATGGGATTGGGCTTCTGATGCTTCCTGACCCGATTCACGCCCTCGACGACCACATGGCCATCATCCAGCACGCGCAGCACGGTGCCGCGCTTGCCCTTGTCTTTTCCCGCCAGGACGATCACCTGATCGCTTTTATGAATACGTGCCATGATTCCCTCTCACAGAACCTCGGGCGCAAGCGAGACGATCTTCATGAACTTCTCGGTACGCAACTCACGGGTGACCGGCCCAAAGATACGGGTACCGATCGGCTCTAGCTTGTTGTTCAGCAACACGGCCGCATTGCCATCGAAGCGCACGAGCGAGCCATCCGGACGACGCACGCCCTTGGCCGTACGCACGACCACAGCGTTGTAGATGTCACCCTTTTTCACGCGCCCACGCGGCGCAGCATCCTTGATGCTGACCTTGATGATGTCGCCCACGCTCGCATAACGACGATGGCTGCCACCCAGCACCTTGATGCACATAACCGAGCGTGCACCGGTGTTATCTGCCACGTCCAATACGGACTGCATCTGAATCATTTAATTGCCTCCAACTTAATCCACACTGCCGTTAATTCAGAACGGCGGCGGCCAGTTTTGGATCCCGTTCGGGAGAAAATCCCGCTATAAGCAGGATTACTTGAGTCAGCGAACCGGACTAAAACCAACCGGCTCACCAACCGGAAAACCCAGCACTATACTGGGATTTTTCGTTTCTAGCAAGCGTTATACGCGCGCGCGCTCGATCAGCTTGCTGACCGTCCAGGCTTTGGTGCGCGACAGCTTGCGTGATTCCTCGATCTGCACCATGTCGCCTTCGTGAAACTCGTTGTTTTCATCGTGGGCATGATATTTCTTGGACAGACGGATCACCTTGCCAATAACCGGGTGCTTGACGCGACGCTCCACCAGCACGGTGACCGTCTTGTTCATCTTGTCGCTCACCACACGCCCGGTCAGCGTGCGCACCATTTTCTTGACTTCAGTCATGCTTGACCCGCCTTTTCGCGCATTATGGTCTTGACCCGGGCAATATCGCGGCGCAACTTGCCCAAATCAGCGGTTTTGGTCGACTGCTGGGTGGCCACCTGCATACGCAATGCAAAGTGGGCGCGCAGCAGCGACTCCAGTTCCTGCTTCAGCTCTGCGGCATTCTTGCCGCGCATTTCTTTCGTATTCATCGTTCAGCTCCCGATCATGCGGGTCACGAAGGTGGTCGCGATCGGCAACTTGGCCGCTGCCAGGCGAAATGCCTCGCGTGCCAGCGTTTCGTTCACGCCGTCCATCTCGTACAGCACCTTGCCCGGCTGGATTTCAGCCACATAGTATTCCGGCGCACCTTTACCGTTACCCATACGGACTTCGGCCGGCTTACGCGAAATCGGCTTGTCCGGGAAAATACGAATCCAGATGCGGCCACCCCGCTTGATATGGCGGGTCATTGCACGACGCGCAGCTTCGATCTGGCGCGCAGTCAAACGACCGCGTCCGACCGCCTTGAGACCGAAGTCGCCAAAACTCACGTCCGCGCCGCGAGTCGCCAAGCCGGTGTTACGGCCTTTCTGCTCCTTGCGGAATTTTCTTCTAGCTGGCTGCAGCATGTTTCACTCCTGATTTCTTGCCGCGCTTTTCCTGTTCAGCGGCCGCAGGTTGCTCGCCACGGTTCAGCGCATCGCCCTTATAGACCCACACCTTGATACCGATGATGCCGTAGGTGGTTTTCGCTTCGGCAAAGCCGTAATCAATCTCGGCACGCAGGGTATGCAACGGCACACGGCCTTCGCGATACCATTCGGTCCGTGCGATTTCGGCGCCGTTCAAGCGGCCCGAGCTCATGATCTTGATCCCCTGCGCACCCAGACGCATGGCATTCTGCATCGCACGCTTCATGGCGCGGCGGAACATCACGCGCTTTTCCAGTTGCTGGGCGATGCCGTCGGCAATGATCTGCGCATCGGTTTCAGGCTTGCGCACTTCTTCGATATTGACATGCACGGGCACCGACATCAGGCGCGCCAGCTCCCCGCGCAGCACTTCGATGTCTTCGCCTTTCTTGCCGATCACCACTCCAGGGCGGCCGCTGAAAATCGTGATGCGCGCATTCTTCGCCGGACGCTCGATCAGCACTTTGGAGACCGAAGCGTGGGCAAGCTTCTTTTTCAGGTAGTCGCGAACCTTGATGTCCTCCAGCAGGGTGCTGGAGAAATTGCGGTTGGAGCCGTACCACTTGGCCGTCCAGATGCGCTGAACACCAAGGCGGAATCCGATCGGATGTATTTTTTGTCCCATGGCGCTTCCTTAATCGCCAACCGTCACGGTGATGTGACAGGTCGGTTTGCTAATACGGTTGCCACGGCCTTTGGCACGGGCAGTAAAGCGCTTCAGCACAGAACCCTGGTCGACATAGATCGTCTTGACCTTCAGGGTGTCGATGTCGGCACCTTCGTTGTGCTCTGCGTTGGCGATCGCCGACTCGAGCACTTTCTTGATGATGCCTGCGCCTTTTTTCGGGCTGAAGGCCAGAATGTTCAGCGCCTTCTCCACGCGCAGACCGCGGATCTGGTCAGCAACCAGGCGGCCTTTCTGTGCGGACAGGCGGGTACCACGCAAAATTGCAGAAACTTCCATCATGCGCTCCTTATTTCTTCGCCTTCTTGTCCGCAACGTGACCCTTGAAGGTACGCGTCAGGGAAAACTCACCCAGCTTGTGGCCAACCATGTTTTCGGTCACAAACACCGGCACATGCTGACGGCCGTTGTGCACCGCTATCGTCAGACCGATAAAGTCGGGCAGCACAGTGGAACGGCGCGACCAGGTCTTGATCGGGCGCTTGTCATTCGAACCGCGAACGGCTTCGATCTTCTTCAGCAGGTGCCCGTCAACGAACGGGCCTTTTTTAATTGAACGTGCCATATCTTTCTACCTCAATCAGCGCGCGTGACGGCGGCGGACGATCATGTTGGAGGTGCGCTTGTTGCTGCGGGTGCGATAGCCCTTGGTCGGG
Organism: Hydrogenophilales bacterium; assembly: GCA_016195805.1. Classification (GTDB taxonomy): domain Bacteria; phylum Pseudomonadota; class Gammaproteobacteria; order Burkholderiales; family Thiobacillaceae; genus Thiobacillus. The sequence goes on along the minus strand of JACPYT010000001.1, from coordinate 19,251 downwards.
GTACCCCACGGGCTGACCGGATGCCGGCCTGCCGCAGTACGACCTTCACCACCACCGTGCGGGTGATCGACCGGGTTCATCACCACACCGCGGACCGTCGGGCGCACACCGCGCCAACGCATCGCACCGGCCTTGCCGATCGAACGCAGGCTATGCTCTTCGTTGCCGCACTCGCCCAGGGTCGCACGACAGTCGACGTGCACCTTGCGGATCTCGCCCGAACGCAGACGCAATTGAGCGTAGCTGCCTTCGCGCGCCAGCAACTGGACCGAGGTACCGGCGGAACGTGCGATCTGCGCGCCCTTGCCCGGCATCATCTCGACGCAGTGCACCGTGCTACCGACCGGAATGCTGCGCAACGGCAGGCAGTTGCCGGCCTTGATCGGCGCTTCGGCGCCGTTCACCAGCTGGGCGCCGGCGGCGATGCCGCGCGGAGCGATGATGTAACGACGCTCACCGTCCGCGTAGCACAGCAGTGCCAGGTGTGCGGAGCGGTTGGGGTCGTACTCCAGGCGTTCAACGGTTGCCGGAATGCCATCCTTGTTGCGACGGAAATCCACCACGCGGTAATGCTGCTTGTGGCCGCCACCCTTGTGACGAACCGTGATATGACCGTTGTTGTTGCGACCCGAGCCACGTTTCTTGGGCTCAAGCAATGCTGCAACCGGCTTGCCTTTGTGCAGACCAGGCGTTACGACCTTGACAACCGCGCGGCGGCCGGCAGAAGTGGGTTTGACTTTAATCAGTGCCATGTTTCTCTCCCTTACTGACCGGACGCGAAGTCGATGTCCTGACCCGGCTTGAGGGTGACATACGCTTTCTTCCAGTTGTCACGGCGACCCATGACACGACCGGAGCGCTTGACCTTGCCCTTGACGTTCAGCACCTGCACACCCGCAACTTCAACCTTGAACAGGCTGGCGACTGCTGCGCCGATTTCCTGCTTGGTTGCGTCGGGTAACACACGAAAAACAACCTGATTCAGCTTGTCGGCCACGCGCGTGCTCTTTTCGGAGATCACCGGCGCGAGAATGACTTTGAGCAGACGCTCTTGACTGATCGCACCCATCACACCATCTCCTCAAACTGCTTGACCGCCGCCTTGGTGATCAGCACGTTACCGAATTTGACCAGACTCCACGGATCGGCCTGATGCGGCTCGACCACGTAGACGTTCGGCAGGTTGCGCGACGACAACCACAGATTGTCATCCACACTGTCCGCAATGATCATGACCTTGCCATAACCCATCGACTTCAGCTTGCCCGCAAGCAGCTTGGTCTTGGGCGAATCGATACCCAGGCTTTCCACAACCTTGAGCTTGCCGTCACGCGCCAGCTGCGACAGGATGGTCGCCAGACCGGCGCGATACATCTTGCGGTTCACCTTGTGCGTGAAGTTCTCGTTCGGCTTGTTCGGGAAGGTCACACCACCCCCACGCCAGATCGGGCTCGAGGTACGGCCGGAACGCGCACGGCCGGTACCTTTTTGACGCCACGGCTTGTGCGTGGAGGCCGTCACTTCGGCACGCGTCTGCTGCGCACGGTTACCGCTGCGCGCATTCGCCTGGAATGCAGTCACCACCTGATGCACCAGCGCTTCGTTGTACTCGCGACCGAACGTTTCGTCCGATGCGGCAACGCTGGTCACCTGCTGACCCTGCTCATTAATGACAGACAAATCCATCAGGCACCCCCTTTCACTGCCGGGCGCACCACGACATGACCACCCTTGGAACCCGGAACCGCGCCCTTCAGCAGCACCAGACCACGCTCCGCATCAACACGCACCACCTCAAGGTTCTGCTTGGTGCAGGTTACCGCGCCCATATGGCCGGACATGCGCTTGCCCGGGAAAACCCGGCCCGGATCCTGCGCCATGCCGATAGAGCCCGGCACGTTGTGCGAACGCGAGTTGCCGTGCGTGGCGCGCTGCGACTTGAAGTTGTGGCGCTTGATGGTGCCCGCAAAGCCCTTGCCCTGCGTCACACCGGTGACGTCCACCTTCTGGCCAGCCTGAAACACCTCGACCGACACCGATGCGCCCGGCTGATACTGGGCAGCCACGTCCGCGGACACGCGGAATTCGCGCAGCAGTTCGCCCGCGTCGACACCCGCCTTGGCGTAATGCCCCGCTTCCGATTTATTGACACGGCTATTGCGGCGGCTGCCATAGGCAAGCTGCACAGCGGTATAACCGTCGTTTTCTGACGTGCGCACCTGCGTCACACGATTGTTGGACATTTCCAGCACCGTCACCGGAACGGACGCACCGTTCTCGGTAAAAATGCGGGTCATGCCGACCTTGCGGCCAACGAGCCCGATACTCATCTTTGTATTTCCTATCTCAAGCCGGCAGCCGAAGCCACGGACAAGGGTTTTAGGTGCCGATTACAATTGACCGGCGACTATTGATACAACTGAAGGGGCGGCAGTATACCCAAGCCGCCCGCTTTTTACAACTTGATTTCGACGTCCACGCCGGCAGGCAGATCCAGCTTCATCAGGGCATCGACCGTTTTGTCGGTGGGATCCATGATGTCCATCAGACGACGATGGGTGCGGATTTCGAACTGGTCGCGCGAGGCCTTGTTGACGTGCGGCGAACGCAGCACGTCGAAGCGCTCGATCGAGGTCGGCAGCGGAACCGGGCCCTTGACCACGGCGCCGGTACGCTTGGCCGTTTCCACGATCTCAAGCGCAGACTGGTCGATCAGTTTTACTCTTCGATCTTGGCCACGACACCCGCACCGACGGTACGGCCGCCTTCGCGGATGGCGAAGCGCAGGCCTTCGTCCATGGCGATCGGGGCAATCAGGGAAACCTTGATGCTCACGTTGTCGCCAGGCATCACCATCTCGGTGCCCGCCGGCAATTCGATGCTGCCGGTGACGTCGGTGGTGCGGAAATAGAACTGCGGACGGTAGCCGTTGAAGAACGGGGTGTGACGACCGCCTTCGTCCTTCGACAGCACGTAGATCTCGGCGCTGAACTTGGTGTGCGGCTTGATGGAGCCGGGCTTGGCCAGAACCTGGCCGCGCTGGACTTCTTCACGCTTGGTGCCGCGCAGCAGGACGCCGACGTTGTCGCCAGCCTGACCCTGGTCAAGCAGCTTCCTGAACATCTCGACGCCGGTGCAGGTGGTCTTGAGGGTGGGGCTGATGCCGACAATCTCGATCTCTTCGCCAACCTTGATGACGCCGCGCTCGACACGACCGGTGACGACGGTGCCGCGACCGGAGATGGAGAAGACGTCTTCGACAGGCATCAGGAAGGGCTTGTCGATGGCACGCTCGGGCTCGGGGATGTAGGAGTCGAGGGCGTCGGCCAGCTTCATGATGGACGGCTCGCCGATGTCGCTCTGGTCGCCTTCGAGGGCCTTCAGCGCGCTACCGATGATGATGGGGGTGTCGTCGCCGGGGAAGTCGTACTTGGACAGGAGCTCGCGGATTTCCATTTCGACGAGTTCGAGCAGTTCGGCGTCGTCGACCATGTCGGCCTTGTTCATGTAGACGATGATGTAGGGCACGCCAACCTGACGGGCCAGCAGGATGTGCTCGCGGGTCTGGGGCATGGGGCCGTCGGCGGAGGACACGACGAGGATGGCGCCGTCCATCTGGGCCGCACCGGTGATCATGTTCTTGACGTAGTCGGCGTGGCCGGGGCAGTCGACGTGAGCGTAGTGACGCTTGCTTCTTGGCAGCTCCGCCAAACTTCTTCGACAGAATGGTGGTGATCGCCGCGGTCAAGGTGGTCTTGCCGTGGTCAACGTGTCCAATGGTGCCAACGTTTACGTGCGGCTTGGTCCGCTCGAATTTTTCCTTAGCCATTTCTCAGTACCCTATAAGATCAAAATTATTTCTTGGCGATGATCGCTTCAGCGACGCTTTTCGGCGCCTCGGAGTAGTGCTTGAACTCCATCGAGTAGGTCGCACGGCCTTGCGACATGGAGCGCAGATCGGTGGAGTAGCCGAACATCTCGGCCAGCGGCACCTCCGCCTTGACCAGCTTGACCCCAGCCGCATCTTCCATGCCCTGGATGATGCCGCGACGACGGTTCAGGTCACCCATGACATCGCCCATGTAGTCTTCAGGCGTCTCCACCTCGACAGCCATCATCGGCTCCAGCAGGACAGGGCTCGCCTTGCGCATGCCGTCCTTGAAAGCCAGGATGGCTGCCAGCTTGAACGCCAGTTCCGACGAGTCGACGTCGTGGTAGGACCCATCAAACAGGGTGACCTTCACGTCCACCACCGGGAAGCCCGCCAGCACGCCGTTGTTCAGCGCCTCTTTCAGGCCCTTTTCGACCGCCGGGATGAATTCGCGCGGCACCGTACCGCCCTTGATGGCATCGATGAACTCAAAGCCCTTGCCCGCTTCGTTCGGCCCCATCTTGATCCAGACGTGGCCGTATTGACCCTTGCCGCCCGACTGCTTGGCGTGCTTACCTTCCTGCTCGACTTCCTTGCGGATCGCCTCACGGTACGCCACCTGCGGCGCACCAACGTTGGCTTCAACGCCGAACTCGCGCTTCATCCGATCCACCAGGATCTCGAGGTGGAGCTCGCCCATGCCCGAAATGATGGTCTGACCGGACTCTTCATCCGTACGCACACGGAACGATGGGTCTTCCTGCGCCAGACGACCCAGCGCGATACCCATTTTTTCCTGGTCGGCCTTGGTTTTCGGCTCAACCGCGACGTGAATCACCGGCTCGGGGAACTCCATGCGCTCCAGCGTGATCGGGTTGGCCACATCACACAGCGTATCGCCCGTGGTCACGTCTTTCAGGCCGACCGCCGCCGCGATGTCGCCTGCGCGCACTTCCTTGATTTCCTCGCGCTGGTTGGCGTGCATCTGCAGGATGCGCCCGATCCGTTCCTTGCGGCCCTTGACCGGGTTGTAAATCGTGTCGCCCGAATTCACCACACCGGAATAGACGCGGAAGAAAATCAGCTGGCCCACATAGGGGTCGGTCGCGACCTTGAATGCCAGCGCCGAGAACTTTTCCTCGTCAGACGCCTGGCGCTCGCCCTGCTCGCCGTTGTCGAGCTCGCCCGTAACCGGGGGGATGTCGGTCGGCGCAGGCATCAGCTCGATCACCTTGTCGAGCATGGCCTGAACACCCTTGTTCTTGAACGCGGTGCCGCACATCATCGGCACGATCTCGCTGGCGATGGTGCGCGCGCGCAGGCCGGCAATGATGTCAGCCTCGGAGAGATCGCCCTCTTCAAGGTACTTGTTCATCATTTCTTCGGACGATTCTGCGGCCGCCTCGACCATGGCTTCACGCCACTTCTTGCTGGTTTCCACGAGGTTGGCCGGGATATCGCGCAGGTCGAACTTCATACCTTGGCTGGCGTCATCCCAGTAAATCGCCTTCATCTTGACGAGGTCGACCACACCCTCGAAGCTGTCTTCAGCACCGATCGGCACCTGGATGGGTACCGGATTGGCTTTCAGACGCAAGCGCATCTGATCGTAAACCTTGAAAAAGTCGGCGCCCGAGCGATCCATCTTGTTGACGAAGGCCAGACGCGGCACGCCGTACTTGTTGGCCTGACGCCACACGGTTTCGGACTGCGGCTGCACGCCGCCCACGGCACAGTAGACCATGCAGGCGCCGTCCAGCACCCGCATCGAACGCTCGACCTCGATGGTGAAGTCGACGTGTCCGGGGGTATCGATGATGTTGATGCGATGCTCGGGGAACTTGCCATCCATCCCCTTCCAGAAACAGGTGGTGGCCGCCGAGGTAATGGTAATACCGCGCTCACGCTCCTGCTCCATCCAGTCCATGGTGGCTGCGCCGTCATGCACTTCGCCGATCTTGTGCGACACGCCCGTGTAGAACAGGATGCGCTCGGTGGTGGTGGTCTTGCCGGCGTCAATATGGGCCGAAATGCCGATATTGCGATAGCGCTCAATAGGAGTCGTGCGTGCCACGTTATATACCTAATTAAATAATTGCGGTTAGAAGCGGAAATGCGAGAAGGCCTTGTTGGCTTCAGCCATACGATGCACTTCCTCGCGCTTCTTCACTGCGCCGCCACGGCCTTCTGCCGCATCCAGCAACTCGCCCGCCAGACGGGCGCCCATGGACTTCTCGCCGCGCTTGCGCGCCGCATCCTTCAGCCAACGCATCGCCAGGGCGGTACGGCGACTCGAACGCACCTCGACCGGCACCTGGTAGTTGGCCCCCCCGACGCGACGGCTCTTCACCTCGACCAAAGGACGGGCGTTGTTCAGCGCGGTGCTGAACACCTCCAGCGGATCCTTGCCGGACTTGCTGGTGATCTGCTCGAATGCGCCATAGACGATGCGCTCGGCGACCGACTTCTTGCCGCTGGACATGACGACGTTCATGAATTTCGAAACCTCCTGATTGCCGAATTTCGGATCAGGCAGGATTTCACGTTTGGGGACTTCGCGACGACGGGGCATATTCCTGTCTCTCTATCTAATTAAGCTTTTTTCGGGCGCCGAGTTCAATCAGGCCTTCTTCGGGCGCTTGGCGCCGTACTTCGAACGCGACTGCTTGCGATCCTTCACGCCAGCGGTATCCAGGCTGCCGCGCACGGTGTGGTAACGCACACCCGGCAAATCCTTGACCCGGCCGCCACGCACCAGCACCACCGAGTGCTCCTGCAGGTTGTGGCCTTCGCCGCCGATGTAGCTGATGACCTCGAAACCGCTGGTGAGCTTGACCTTGCACACCTTACGCAAGGCGGAGTTCGGCTTCTTGGGCGTCGTGGTGTACACGCGGGTGCACACGCCGCGGCGTTGCGGGCAGGCCTTCAAGGCCGGAACCTTGCTCTTTTCCACCGGCGCCTGGCGCGGCTTGCGGATCAGCTGGTTAATCGTTGGCATGTCAAAAATTCCGAAAAATTAAGGTGAGCGTATCGTTTGTAAAACAAGCGGGACGGCTATGCGCCGTCCCGGGCTACAGTCCTGCGCTTCCCGGCACACGTATGGCCGGAAAAAGACGCGTGATTCTAGGGGAGACCCTCCCCCCTGTCAAGCCACTTCCTGATTCTCGTCGGCGCTGGCCTCTCCGCCCTCGATCAGGTGAGCGGCACCCAGATCTTCCCCGGCCGCCTGGCGGCGACGGGTGTTGTGGTAAGCCAAGCCGCTGCCCGCCGGGATCAGGCGTCCGACGATCACGTTTTCCTTCAGGCCGCGCAGTTCGTCCTTCTTGCCCATGATGGCGGCTTCGGTCAACACACGCGTGGTTTCCTGGAAGGAAGCCGCCGAGATGAAGGAATCGGTCGACAGCGACGCCTTGGTAATACCGAGCAGGATCGGGTCGTAGGTGGCGGGCCCCTTGCCTGCCGCAACCATTTCGTCGTTGATCTGCAGTACTTCCGAGCGCTCGACCTGTTCGCCGGGGATGAGGCCGGTATCACCCGGATCCGCCACGGTGACGCGACGCAGCATCTGACGCACGATGACCTCGATATGCTTGTCGTTGATCTTCACGCCCTGCAGACGGTAGACGTCCTGCACTTCGTCGGTGATGTAGCGCGCCAGCGCTTCCACCCCCTGCAGGCGCAGGATGTCGTGCGGGTCGACCGGACCGTCGACGATCATTTCGCCCTTCTGGACGATCTGGCCGTCGTGCGCGGTCACATGCTTCTCTTTCGTGATCAGGTACTCGTGCGCCACGCCGTCCATGTCGGTGATGACCAGACGCTGCTTGCCCTTGGTGTCCTTGCCGAAGGAGACGGTGCCGGTGACTTCCGCCAGCACGCCGGCATCTTTCGGCGAACGCGCCTCGAACAACTCGGCCACGCGCGGCAGACCGCCGGTAATGTCGCGCGTCTTCGAAGTTTCCTGGGGGATACGCGCGAGCACGTCGCCCACGGCCACATCCTGGCCGTCTTTCACCGTGATGATGGAACCGATCTGGAACGTGATGTTGACCAGCGTGTCGGTCCCTGCGATCTTGATCTCGTTGCCCGCTTCATCCAGCAGTTTGACCTGCGGGCGCAGGCCCTTGGCGGCACTGCTGGCCTTGCGCTTGGGATCGATCACGACCAGGGTGGACAGGCCGGTGACGTCGTCGAGCTGCTTGGCCACGGTCACGCCTTCCTCGATGTTTTCGAAGCGGATGCGTCCGGCGTATTCGGTAATGATCGGGCGGGTGTGCGGATCCCACATGGCCAATACTGCGCCCGCCTTGATCTTGGCGCCGTCGGTCACCATCAGCGTGGCGCCATACGGCACCTTGTGGCGTTCGCGCTCGCGACCGCTGTCGTCGGCAATGATGATTTCACCGCTGCGCGAGATGGCCACCAGTTCCTTGCGGGCATTGGTCACATAGCGCATCGCCGCGGTGTACTGCACCGTACCGTTGGACTTGGCTTCGAGCTGGCTGGCCGCAGCCGCACGCGAGGCCGCGCCGCCGATGTGGAAGGTCCGCATGGTGAGCTGGGTACCCGGCTCGCCGATCGACTGCGCGGCAATGACGCCGACTGCTTCGCCCGCGTTGACCAGATAACCCCGGCCCAGATCGCGGCCGTAGCACTTGGCACACAGACCGTAGCGCGTCTCGCAGGTCAGCGGCGTACGCACCTTGACTTCGTCGATGCCCAGCGATTCGATGGTGTCGACCACGTCTTCCACCAGCAGTGTGCCGGCTTCGAACACGGTTTCCTGGGTTTCGGGATGGATGATGTCGCTGGCGGCCACGCGACCGAGAATCCGCTCGCGCAGCGCTTCGACCACTTCACCGCCTTCGACCAGCGCCTTCACCACCAGGCCGTTCTTGGTGCCGCAATCGTCCTCGACCACCACCAGATCCTGCGTCACGTCGACCAGACGGCGCGTCAGGTAACCGGAGTTCGCGGTCTTCAGCGCGGTATCGGCCAGGCCCTTACGCGCGCCGTGGGTCGAAATGAAGTACTGAAGCATGTTCAGGCCTTCGCGGAAGTTCGCCGTAATCGGGGTTTCGATAATGGAACCGTCCGGCTTCGCCATCAGGCCGCGCATGCCGGCCAGCTGACGAATCTGCGCCGCGGAACCGCGCGCGCCCGAGTCGGCCATCATGTAAATCGAGTTGAACGATTCTTGGGTGACCTCCTTGCCGGTGCGATCGGTAGCCTTCTCGCCCCCCAGCTGCGCCATCATGGCCTTGGCCACCGCGTCGCCGGCGCGACCCCAGATGTCCACAACCTTGTTGTAACGCTCGCCCTGGGTCACCAGACCCGAGGTGTACTGCGACTCGATCTCTTTGACCTCGGCTTCGGCAGCGCCCAGGATCTGCCCCTTCTCGTTCGGGATCAGCATGTCCTTGATGGCGATCGACATCCCCGCACGGGTGGCGTAGGTGAAGCCGGTATACATCAGCTTGTCGGCAAAAATCACTGTTTCACGCAGACCGCAACGGCGGAAGCTGGCATTGATCAGCTTGGAGATTTCCTTCTTCTTCAGCGCCTTGTCGACGAAGCTGAACGGCAGTCCCGGCGGCAGGATTTCGGACAGCAGCGCGCGGCCCAGCGTGGTTTCCACCCGCTTGATGGCCTCGACGCGGTTCTTGTCGGCATCCAGCGTCACTTCCTTGATGCGCACCGTGACGCGGGCATGCAGCTCGGCCTCACGGTTGTCGTAGGCGCGGCGCGCTTCGGTAACGTCGGCAAACATCATGCCTTCGCCCTTGGCGTTGATCTTCTCGCGCGTCATGTAGTACAGCCCCAGCACGATGTCCTGCGACGGCACGATGATGGGCTCGCCGTTGGCAGGCGACAGCACGTTGTTCGACGCCAGCATCAGGGTGCGCGCTTCGGCCTGCGCTTCCAGCGACAGCGGCACGTGGACGGCCATCTGGTCGCCGTCGAAGTCGGCGTTGAATGCCGCGCACACCAAGGGGTGCAGCTGGATCGCCTTGCCTTCGATCAGCACCGGCTCGAACGCCTGGATGCCAAGACGGTGCAGCGTCGGCGCGCGGTTCAGCATCACCGGATGCTCGCGGATGACCTCTTCCAGCAGATCCCACACGATCGGCTCTTCGTCTTCCACCATCTTCTTGGCGGCCTTGATCGTGGTCGCCAGCCCCAGTACTTCGAGGCGGTTGAAGATGAAGGGCTTGAACAGTTCGAGCGCCATCTTCTTCGGCAGGCCGCATTGGTGCAGCTTCAGCGCCGGGCCCACCACGATGACCGAACGGCCCGAGTAGTCGACGCGCTTGCCCAGGAGGTTCTGACGGAAGCGACCGCTCTTGCCTTTGATCATGTCGGCCAGCGACTTCAGCGGACGCTTGTTGGCGCCGGTCATTGCCTTGCCGCGACGACCGTTGTCGAGCAGTGAATCGACCGCTTCCTGCAGCATGCGCTTTTCGTTGCGTACGATGATTTCCGGCGCCTTCAGCTCAAGAAGTCTCTTGAGCCGGTTGTTGCGGTTGATGACGCGACGGTACAGATCGTTCAGATCCGAGGTCGCGAAGCGACCCCCGTCCAGCGGCACCAGCGGACGCAGTTCGGGCGGCAGCACCGGCAGCACTTCGAGGATCATCCACTCGGGCTTGATGCCGGACTTCTGGAAACCCTCAAGAATCTTCAGGCGCTTCGAGAGCTTCTTCAGCTTGGTATCCGAACCGGTCTTGCTGATTTCCGCGTGCAGGCTCTCGACCTCGGTGTGCAGGTCAAGCGAGCGCAGCAATTCGCGCACGCCTTCCGCACCCATCAGCGCCTTGAATTCGTCGCCGTATTCTTCCAGCTTGGCGAGATAGTCTTCCTCGGTCAGCAGCTGGCCACGGTTGAGTGGCGTCATGCCGGGCTCGACCACCACGAAGCCCTCGAAGTAGAGCACGCGCTCGATGTCGCGCAGCGTCATGTCGAGCACCATGCCCAGACGGCTGGGCAGCGACTTCAGAAACCAGATGTGGGCAACCGGCGAAGCCAGCTCGATGTGGCCCATGCGCTCGCGGCGCACCTTGGACAGCGTGACTTCGACGCCGCACTTCTCGCAGATGACGCCGCGATGCTTGAGGCGCTTGTACTTGCCGCACAGGCATTCGTAATCCTTCACCGGGCCGAAAATCTTGGCGCAGAACAGGCCGTCGCGCTCCGGCTTGAAGGTGCGGTAGTTGATGGTCTCCGGCTTTTTCACTTCGCCGTAGGACCAGGAGCGGATTTTCTCCGGCGACGCCAGGCCGATCTTGATGGCGTCGAACTCTTCCTCGTGGGTGGCCTGCTTGAAAAGATCTAACAATGCTTTCATGGCTGTGTCCTCACCCTAAATTAATAACGTTCCAGATCGATGTCGATGCCGAGCGAGCGGATTTCCTTCACCAGCACGTTGAAGGACTCCGGCATGCCCGCCTCGATCTTGTGGTCGCCCTTGACGATGTTCTCGTACACCTTGGTACGGCCGTTCACGTCGTCCGACTTCACGGTCAGCATTTCCTGCAGCACGTACGAGGCGCCATAGGCTTCCAGCGCCCACACTTCCATTTCGCCGAAGCGCTGGCCGCCGAACTGCGCCTTGCCGCCCAGCGGCTGCTGCGTAACCAGCGAGTACGGCCCGGTTGAGCGCGCGTGCATCTTGTCGTCGACCAGGTGATGCAGCTTCAGCACGTGCTTGTAGCCCACCGTGATCTGGCGGTCGAAGGCTTCGCCGGTACGACCATCGTACAACGTGACCTGCCCGCCTTCGGGCAGCCCGGCCAGCGTCAGCATGCGGCGGATTTCCTCTTCCGACGCGCCATCGAACACGGGCGAAGCGAACGGCACACCTTTTTTCAGGTTGCGTCCGAGCTCGATGATCTCATCGTCGGTGAAGCTGTCGAGCTCTTCCGCCTTGCCCGACTGGTTGTAGATTTCCTTGAAGAAGTGACGCAGATCCTTCACCAGGGTCTTGGTCTGCGCTTCCAGCATCTGGACGATCTTCTCGCCCAGGCCCTTGGAGGCCCAGCCGAGGTGGGTTTCCAGGATCTGGCCGACGTTCATCCGCGACGGCACGCAGAGCGGGTTCAACACGATGTCGACCGGACGGCCGTCGGCCATGAAGGGCATGTCCTCGACCGGCACGATCTTCGACACCACGCCCTTGTTGCCGTGGCGGCCGGCCATCTTGTCGCCGGGCTGCAGGCGACGCTTGACCGCCAGGTAGACCTTGACCATCTTCTGCACCCCGGGCGGCAGTTCGTCGCCGGCAGTGAGCTTCTTCTTCTTCTCTTCGAACATCGCATCGAACTCGATGCGCTTCTGCGTCAGGCTGTCCTTCAGCGATTCGACCTGACGGCTGGCTTCGTCGTCGGCCAGGCGGATGTCGAACCAGTCGTGACGGTTCACCGATTCCAGATAGTCCTTGGTGACCTTGCTGCCCTTGGCGAGCTTCTTCGGACCGCCGTTGGCAACCTTCAGATGCAGGAGTTTTTCCAGACGCGCGAAGGTGTCGTCCTCGACGATACGCATGCGGTCCGTCAGGTCCTTCTTGTACTCGGCCAGCTGGGTGTCGATGATCGACTGCGCACGCTTGTCGCGCTCAATGCCTTCGCGGGTGAACACCTGCACGTCGATGACCACGCCCGACATGCCGGACGGCACTTTCAGCGAGGTATCTTTCACATCGCTGGCCTTCTCACCGAAGATGGCGCGCAGCAGTTTTTCTTCCGGCGTCAGCTGGGTTTCACCCTTGGGCGTGACCTTGCCGACCAGCACGTCACCAGCCTCGACTTCGGCGCCAATGGCGATGATGCCGGAGTCGTCCAGGCGGCCCAGCTGGCGCTCGGCCAGGTTGGAGATGTCGCGGGTGATCTCTTCCGGCCCGAGCTTGGTGTCGCGTGCCACCACCGACAGTTCCTCGATGTGGATCGAGGTATAGCGGTCTTCAGCGACGACTTTCTCATTGATGAGAATCGAGTCTTCGAAGTTATAGCCGTTCCACGGCATGAAGGCGACCAGCATGTTCTGGCCCAATGCCAGCTCGCCCATATCGGTCGAGGCACCGTCGGCGATCACGTCGCCACGTGCGATCACGTCGCCCGCCTTCACCAGCGGACGCTGGTTAATGTTGGTGTTCTGGTTGGAACGCGTGTACTTGATCAGCGAGTAGATGTCGACACCCACTTCACCGGCACGCGCTTCCTCGTCGTGCACGCGAATCACGATACGGCCGGCGTCGATGTAATCGACGATGCCGCCGCGATGCGCAGTCACGACAGTACCCGAATCCACTGCGGCAGTACGCTCGATGCCGGTACCGACAAAGGGCTTTTCCGGACGCAGACACGGCACGGCCTGGCGCTGCATGTTGGAACCCATCAGCGCGCGGTTGGCGTCGTCGTGCTCGAGGAAGGGGATCAGGGATGCCGCCACCGACACGATCTGCGCCGGCGCCACGTCCATGAATTCGATCTTGTCGGGCGTCGACAGGGTGAATTCGTTCTTGTACCGGCACGACACCAGGTCGTCCTTGAACTTGCCCTTGGCATCGAGATCGGCGTTGGCCTGCGCGATCACGTACTTGCTCTCTTCAATCGCCGACAGGTATTCGATTTCGTCGGTCACCTTGTGGTTGACCACTTTCCGGTACGGCGTCTCGATGAAGCCATACCAGTTGGTGCGAGCAAACAGGGCCAGCGAGTTGATCAGGCCGATGTTCGGGCCTTCCGGCGTTTCGATCGGGCAGACGCGGCCATAGTGGGTAGGATGCACGTCGCGCACCTCGAAACCCGCACGCTCGCGGGTCAGACCGCCCGGGCCCAGCGCCGAGACACGGCGCTTGTGGGTGATCTCCGACAGCGGGTTGGTCTGGTCCATGAACTGCGACAGCTGGCTGGAACCGAAGAACTCCTTGATCGCCGCCGACACCGGCTTGGCATTGATCAGGTCGTGCGGCATCAGGTTATCGGATTCGGCCTGGGAGAGGCGCTCGCGCACCGCACGCTCGACCCGCACCAGACCCGCGCGGAATTGGTTCTCCGCCAGCTCGCCGACCGAACGCACACGGCGGTTGCCGAGGTGGTCGATGTCGTCGATTTCGCCGCGGCCATTGCGCAGCTCGACCAGGATCTTGATCACGGCGACGATGTCTTCGGTCGACAGCGTGCCGGAGCCGGTCAGTTCGTCGCGACCGATACGGCGGTTGAACTTCATGCGGCCGACGGCCGACAGGTCGTAACGCTCTTCGCTGAAGAACAGGTTGACGAACAGCGCATTCACCGCGTCTTCCGTGGGCGGCTCGCCCGGGCGCATCATGCGGTAGATCGCCACCTTGGCCGCGTATTCGTCGGTGGTGTCGTCGGTGCGCAGCGTCTGCGAAATGAAGGCGCCGTGGTCGAGATCGTTGGTGTAAAGCGTGTTGAACTTGTCGATGCCCGCTGCGGCCAGCTTGGCCAGCAGGTCTTCGGTGATCTCGTCGTTGGCGCGCGCCACCAGTTCGCCGGTGTTCTTGTCGACCACATCGTGCGACAGCACGCGGCCCACCACGAATTCGGCCGGCACCGCCCATTTCTTGACGCCCGCAGCGTCGAGTTCGCGGATGTGCTTGGCGGTGATGCGCTTGTCCTTGGCGACGATCACATGGCCGTCCTTGCCGCAGATGTCGAAGCGTGCCAGTTCGCCGCGCAGGCGCTCGGGCACCAGCTCGAACTGGATGCCTTGGGTGTTGATGTAGAAGGTGTCCTTGCTGAAGAAGGCGTCGAGGATGCTCTCGGGCGTATAGCCAAGCGCTTTCAGCAGGATGGTGACCGGCATCTTGCGGCGACGGTCGACGCGGAAGAACAGGATGTCCTTGGCGTCGAATTCGAAGTCCAGCCACGAGCCGCGGTAGGGAATCACGCGCGCCGAGAACAGCAGCTTGCCCGAGCTGTGGGTCTTGCCGCGGTCATGCTCGAAGAACACACCGGGCGAACGGTGCAGCTGCGAGACGATGACACGCTCAGTGCCGTTGATCACGAAAGAGCCGGTCGGCGTCATGAGCGGGATCTCGCCCATATAGACCTCCTGCTCCTTGACTTCCTTGATCGTCGGCTTGGACGCTTCCTTGTCCATGATGACCAGGCGCACCTTGGCGCGCAGCGGCGCGCAATAGGTCAGGCCGCGCTGCTGGCATTCCTTGATGTCGAACACCGGCTCGCCCAGCAGATAGCTGACGTATTCCAGGCGGGCATTGCCGCTGTGGCTGACGATCGGGAAAATCGAGGTGAACGCGGCTTGCAGGCCTTCGTTCAGGCGCTCGTCGCGCGAACGGCCTTCCTGCAGGAAGGCGCGATAGGATTCAAGCTGGGTCGCCAGAAGAAACGGCACCGGAAGGGTGTTGGTCCGGCTGGCAAAGCTCTTGCGCAGACGTTTTTTCTCGGTAAAGGTATAAGCCATGGGGTCTCCTTGACGATCAGGGGCGGGCGGGCACGCGGGTTACGTGCCGGCGCTTTGTAAGGCACACGCAAAAAGCAAATGACCCGGAAGCCGATTCCGGGTTCCGGGTATTTGCTGCTTGCGTCTGCCGCGGGTTTCCCCGCAACACACCACAAAAACAGGCATGTGGCGAAATAAATGCGTCTCCGGAAGCGGCGGTACGCTTGCGCGCACCGCCCAGCGGACCGTATTTATTTGACTTCGACGGCGGCGCCAGCTTCTTCCAGCTGCTTTTTCAGCGCGTCGGCGTCGGCCTTGGACACGCCTTCCTTCACGGCCTTGGGTGCGCCGTCGACCAGGTCCTTGGCTTCCTTCAGGCCCAGGCCGGTGGCAGCACGCACCACCTTGATGACTTCCACTTTCTTTTCGCCAGCGGAGGTCAACATCACGGTGAACTCGGTCTGCTCTTCAGCAGCGGCGGCAGCGCCGCCCGCAGCGGGGGCAGCCACGGCAACCGCAGCGGCAGCGGCGGAAACGCCGAATTTCTCTTCCATTTCCTTGATGAGCTCGGACAGCTCAAGCACGGTCATGCCAGCGATGGCGTCCAGAATGTCAGCTTTTGCAACAGCCATTTGTATTACTCCTGTCAATTATGCTTCAGATTAAAAAAACAATATCGTCGATTCGAATGTCGCGGCAGGCCGCTCAGGCAGCCTGCTTGTCGCGCACCGCAGCCAATCCGCGAACGAACTTGGTCGGCACTTCGTTGAGTGTGCGAACAAATTGCGCGATCGGGGCCTGCATGGTGCCCAAGAGCTTGGACAACAGTTCCTCGCGGCTGGGCATGCTGGCCAGATTCCCCACATCCTTGGCGGACATGATGAAGTTGGGCATGGCACCGGCCTTGATAACGAACTTGTCGTTGGTCTTGGCAAACTCGTGCATCACCTTGGCAGCGGCCACGGGATCTTTGGAGATGCCATAGGCAAGCGGACCGACCAGCTGGTCGGCAATGCCTGCAAACGGCGTATCCGCAACCGCGCGGCGCACAAGCGTGTTCTTCAACACGCGCAGATAGACCCCCTGCTTGCGTGCCTGCGCGCGCAACTGGGTCATATGCTCCACCGTGATGCCACGGTACTCGGCAACGACAACCGTCTGGGCGCCTGCAACCTGCGCAGAAACCTCAGCAACGACGGCTTTCTTTTCTTCAAGATTCAGACTCAAGGTCTTACCTCCTTCTCAGTTACGGAGCGCTGCCCGCTTGTGCCCACGGGGCGCCCCGGCTGGCGACCTTGACAGGAAAATCCTGCTGGGGAACGCCATCTGCGTAGGGTCCGATGCCGGCAGGCAGAGGATGAACCCATCACCCACTTGCCGCCATCGGCGATTAAATCCTTGCGGATGCCTACGGTCTTTGACAACCCGTCAGCCAAACCTCTGGCGACGGCCCAAAGTTCATGCGCGGCCCCACATTTCCGTGTGGCCGCAATTAAACTTACGCGCTGACGCTGGCCTGGTCGACGCGCACACCCACGCCCATGGTGCTGGACACCGACAGGCGCTTGAAATAGATACCCTTGGAGGCGGACGGCTTGGCACGCTGCAGCGCATCCAGCAGGGCAGCCAGGTTCTCCTTCAGGTCCTCGACACTGAACGAGGCGCGACCGATCGTGCAATGCACGATGCCGCCCTTGTCGGTACGGTATTGCACCTGACCGGCCTTGGCGTTTTTCACTGCGCCGACCACGTCAGGCGACACCGTGCCGACTTTCGGGTTCGGCATCAGACCGCGCGGACCAAGAATCTGACCGAGTTGGCCAACCACGCGCATCGCGTCGGGCGTGGCGATGACCACGTCGAAATCCATCTTGCCCGCCTTGATTTCAGCTGCCAGATCGTCGAAACCGACGATGTCGGCGCCGGCATCACGTGCCTTCTGCGCATTGTCGCCCTGGGCGAACACCGCCACGCGAACCGTCTTGCCGATACCTTTCGGCAGCACCACGGCACCACGCACCATCTGGTCGGATTTGCGCGCATCGACGCCGAGGTTCACGGCGATATCGATCGACTCGTCGAACTTGGCGGTAGCGGATTCCTTGACCAGTTGCAGGGCGTCCGTCACCGGGTAATTGCGGTTACGGTCGACTTTCTCTTTGAGCGCGCGCAGGCGCTTGGATGCGTTAGCCATCTCAGACTCCCTCCACGATGATGCCCATGGAACGGGCCGTTCCGGCGATGGTGCGCACCGCCGCGTCCATGTCGGCCGCGGTCAGATCGGGTTCCTTGGTTTTGGCAATTTCTTCCAGCTGCGCACGGGTGATCGTGCCGACCTTGTCGAGGTGCGGCTTGGCGCTGCCCTTGTCGAGCTTGATCGCTTTCTTGATCAGCACGGTCGCGGGCGGCGTCTTCATGATGAAGGTGAAGCTCTTGTCCGCGAACGCAGTGATCACCACCGGAATCGGCAGACCGGGCTCCATGCCCTGGGTCTTGGCGTTGAACGCCTTGCAGAATTCCATGATGTTCAGGCCGCGCTGACCGAGCGCGGGGCCGATGGGGGGCGACGGGTTCGCTTTACCCGCCGGCACTTGCAGCTTGATGTAGCCGACAATCTTCTTTGCCATGATGGCTCCTAATAAGTGAGTACCAGCGCGCTTTGGGTTGCCCTACTCGCGCTCCTCTCCGGTTCAACCGGATGCCGCCTCCAGCCTGACGCCAGCGCAGCCTTGACCAGCCAGGCGCAAGCCTGGACTAGCTTTTCTCGACCTGACCGAAACCCAGTTCGACGGGCGTCGCCCGGCCAAAAATCATTACCGACACGCGCAGCTTGCTCTTGTCGTAATTCACTTCTTCCACATTGCCGTTGAAGTCGGTGAACGGGCCATCGATGACCCGCACCGTTTCACCCACCTCGAACAACACCTTGGGCTTGGGCTTTTCCACGCCCTCGCGCATCTGATCGAGGATGGCCTGCACTTCCTTTTCAGAGATGGGAGCCGGCTTGGTTGCCGTGCCACCGACGAAACCGGTGACCTTGGGCGTGCTTTTCACCAAGTGCCAGGTATCGTCGTCCATCTCCATCTGCACCAGGACGTAGCCAGGGAAAAACTTGCGCTCGGCAGTTTTTTTCTGCCCCGCCTTCATTTCCACCACTTCCTCCACCGGCACCAGGATTTCGCCGAAACGATCCTTCATGCCAGCGCGCTCGATGCGCTCAGCCAGGTTGCGCGCGACGCTTTTCTCGAAGCCGGAGTAGGCATGAACCACGTACCACCGCATACTCAACTCCCCTGTCCCATGGCCAACTTGACCAGCCACAACAAAATTCCGTCCACCGCCCACAGGAACAGCGCCATCACGACCACAAAAGCCATGACCACGCCCGTCATCTGAACGGTCTCCTTGCGAGTCGGCCAGACAACCTTCTTGGCCTCGTCACGCGCATCGAGCGCAAAGCGGAAAAACTGCTTGCCCGTGGCCGACATGCCAGCCACCACGCCCGCCAGTACAACGCCGCCGATCACCGACAGGACGCGCACCACGGTTGGCGCATCCGCAAAAAAATAAAAGCCGGCCACCCCTGCGATGACCAGCAATACCGCTACCAGCAGCTTGATTTTGTCAGCCATGAATGCTGTGCGCCTTGCGGCTTATCCTGTGGCAGGCCAAGAGGGTCTCGAACCCCCAACCTTCGGTTTTGGAGACCGACGCTCTACCAATTGAGCTATTGGCCTGTATTACTTAAAGCTGGCTACTTGAGGTCGGGACGGGTGCATGCATGACGCCCACCCCAGCCTTCCGGATTAACCGGCTTACTCTTCGATCTTGGCCACGACACCCGCACCGACGGTACGGCCGCCTTCGCGGATGGCGAAGCGCAGGCCTTCGTCCATGGCGATCGGGGCAATCAGGGAAACCTTGATGCTCACGTTGTCGCCAGGCATCACCATCTC
>JACPYT010000015.1 GCA_016195805.1 Hydrogenophilales bacterium | reverse complement strand
TCTGCGCCTTGGGCTTCTCGCCTAAAGCCGCTTGGCGAACCGCCTCAAGCTTGAACTCTCGGCTATACCTTGTGTACGGTTTCCGTTGCATGTGACACCCTCCCAGAGCAAGTATTGCCCTTTCCAGTGTGTCCATCAAACATGGGTAGGATCAAACCGGCCAGTTGCGGCCATTGCAAACTTGAAGCTCAAGGTCGGCAGTGAATTCGAAGCCGACGTTGAGCAGGGCTGCCCCAACTTATTCTCACGGCACAAGAATGCAGTATTGATCGCTCCCCTTCCAGTGAGTCGCCTTAATGATGTGTGTGCTCGGATCAACGTCGAAGATATATTCACACCCTTGATTCAATCTATAGCGGTAAGCCAACTTACCATCAGGTAGGTTAGAAATATCGACCAGAACTTCAGGTCGCGTCCAGCTCTCCCCTAGTGATTTATTATCAACGGAGAGACCTACTTTGGCCTGTAAGGAATCCACAAAATTTGTATGCCAAAACTTGGGATCGTAGATTTCCGTGCTGCAACCACTGAGCAGTAATATCAAAGCCACCAAGCTTTGCTTTTTATGCGGACCAAAATGGCGACCCACCTTACTCATCTTTTGTACCTTTAAAGTGCTTATTGGCTTTATCGAGGTGGAATCCCAGCCTATCACCCCGGCCATTTCTCAAAGACCTAGAGACGACAGCTAATTGAATCTCGAACTAATCATCGGCCGACTATGACGAAAATGACGGAAGAATTACTAAGCATCCAACGATCTTTCAGGGCAGCTCTTCTAATCGTCGGGGCGGTCATTCTCGACGGCTGCAATCCACAATATTACACACCCCAGTTTGAGCATAAGAATTTCGTGGAAAGTGTGAATCACATGGTGGGAGAGAAACTTGAGGATGTAGAAAAAATCTGGAGCGGCCTTGATCCAGCTGGTTTGAAAAGCGAGACGGTGTTGCCCAACGGCGATTTGGCATATCACTACAAGTTTGGAGACTGCCTGTATACATTCGACATCGATCCTGTCACGCACATAATTCATGCTGTCCACGTGGAGAGCAGTGCTTGCAGAATGAACATTTAGCCCAAGGTTCGGCTTCATCGGCGTAAGAACTCCCGATTGCGAAGCCGAGGCTGATCCTGCGACTCAAGGCCGGCTTCGGCCTAAGAAGCGACGTATTCAACACGCCGCCCGCACTTCTGCTAAGGGTCGAAACCAGTCCCCTCAAAACCGCTCACCCCCAAGTAAATAACGCCACTGCCCCGGTGGCACTTTCCCCAGCGGCACGCCCCCGAGGCGGATGCGTTTCATCGACAGCACCTGGAGGCCGACGGCTTCGCACATGTGCGCGATCTGTCCGGGCTGGGCGCCTTTCAGCGCGACGCGCAAACGGGTTTCGTTCTGCCAGCTGACCTTGATGGCGGGCGGGGTGCGGCCTTCAAAGGGGATGCCGCGATTCAGCCGCTTGAGTCCGTCCGCGGCGAGTTCGCCGGCGACTTCGACGACGACTTCGTGTTCCAGCGTGGCGGCGTCTTCGGTCAGTTTGCGTATGACGCGCCAGTCCTGGGTGAGGATGACGAGGCCGCCGGCGGCGGGCTCCAGCGGTGCGCACAAGCTCAGCTGGGCGAAATGCATTTTCAGCGGGCGGATGCCGGAGGCGTCTTCGCTCCACAGGGTGGCGGCGCCGAGCAAGGGCGACGCGGCTTGGCCGTCGGAGAGGTCCTGGCCGGGCGGCTTGTGCAGCAGCAGGGTGACGGGTTCGGCCTGCGCGAGATTGGCCTGGGGGGCGATCTCGATGCGCTGATCGGCGACGCGGAACTGCGGCTCTTCGACCACGATGCCGTCGACTTTCACCCAGCCGCCGGCAATGAGCAGTTCGGCTTCGCGGCGCGAGCAGGCGCGCAGTTCGGCGACGCGTTTGGCAAGACGGACGGGATCGGTCATGGCGGGCAGGCTGGAGTGGAGCCTGCGAGTGTACCGCCGCGTGGTCACCGCGGACGCATCGGCGCATGGCCGCTGTTCCAACGCGGTTGTTATGGGCACGCGCTGCGGGGTATGCTTTTGGACCGCTCAACCCGGAGACGCCCATGAAAACTGCACTTGCCCTGTCATTGTTGTTTTTCGCTTCATCCGCCCTCGCCGCCGTGGTGGGCAAGGACATCAGCTACAAGGCGGGCGACACCGTCATGAAGGGTTTCCTGGCGTATGACGATGCGGTCAAAGGCAAGCGTGCCGGCGTGCTGGTGGTGCCCGAATGGTGGGGTGCCAACGATTACGCGCGCAAGCGGGCGCACATGTTGGCCAATGCAGGCTATGTGGCGCTGGTGGTCGACATGTATGGCAACGGCCAGACGACCGACAATCCCAAGGAGGCCGGTGCGCTGTCGGGCAACGTGAACAAGGATCCGGCGCTACGTCTGGGCCGTTTCCAGGCGGCGGAAAAATTTCTCGCGAAGCAGTCCAACGTGAAGAAAGGCGAGATGGCCGCGCTGGGCTACTGCTTCGGCGGCGGCGTGGTGCTCAACATGGCACGTGCGGGCGAGCCGCTCAAAGCGGTGATTACCTACCATGGCGTGCTGGCCACCGATACGCCGGCCAAGCCCGGCGACATCAAGGCCAAGCTGGCCATCTTCCACGGCGAGGCCGATCCCATCGTTCCGGCCGCGCAGCTCGAGGCGTTCAAGACCGAGATGGACAACGCCAAGGTCGATTACATGCTGGTGACGTATCCGGGCGCGAAGCATGCCTTCACCAACCGCGAGGCCGATAGCTATGCGGCCGAATTCGGCCTGCCGGTGAAATACGATCCCGCGGCGGACAAGGATTCCTGGACGCGGACGCTCGAGTTCCTCCGTGCCACGCTCAACAATGACTGACGCCTGCGACCACGACGACTGCCACGCGCCGCCCGGCGCAGGCAGCCTCGGCATTCCGCAGGTCGGGGCCTTCGACCCCGCCGCATTCGAACGGGCAGTGAACGCCATGCTCGTCGCCTGCGGGGTGGCGCCCGATTCGGTGCACACCGGGCGCACCGCGCAGCGGGTGCGCGAACTGTGGCAGAAGCGCCTGCTCGGCGGCTACGCGATTTCGCCCGCCGACGCGCTGGGCGAGGGCTTCGCCGACGAGCGCGACGACATGGTGGTGGTGCGCGGCATCGCAGTGCACGGCGTGTGTCCGCATCATCTGGTGCCGTTCCGCGGGGTGGCGCACGTGGCCTACATTCCCGGCGGGCGGCTGCACGGCTTCGGCCGCATCGCGCGCATGGTCGACGCCATCGGCCATCGTTTCACCTACCAGGAATGGATGACGCGCGACATTGCCGAGGCACTGGTGACGCACGGCCGAGCTCAAGGCGCGGCGTGCATCATCGAGGCCGAGCAGCTGTGCCTGCTGCTGGGCGAGGACCGGCGTGGCGACGAGCGCGTCGTTACCCAGGCGTTCGCCGGCTGCTTCAAGACCAGCGACCAGCAGCGCAACGAATTCCTGCGCGCGGTGGCGCAATCCGATTTGCGCTGAGGCCGGATCGGACGGGCGTGCTGCGCTGGCAGGTCTGGTGGACACGTTGGCGAGGGGGCGGGCGCAATCGGCGAATGCCGGGAGCCGGATGCCTTGCCGTGGCAGTTTGAATTTTTTGCTTGCAACATACCAACCGGTATGTATGATTCGGGCATGACGACCTCAACCAAAGCCCCCGATCTCACCCGGCAGAAGCTGCTGGAGGCCGCGTTTGGGGAGATCCACCGCAACGGCTTCCAGGCGGCCTCCATCACGCAGATCCTGTGCGATACCGGGCTCACCAAGGGCGCGCTGTATCACCATTTCCCGGACAAGAAGGCGCTCGGCCTGGCAGTGGTCGACGAGGTGATCCGGCCACGACTGGCGGCGCTGATGTTCGCGCCGCTGGCGGACACCCGGCAGCCGCTGGCTGCGATGCAGGCGCTGCTGGCTGGCAAGGCGGCCGAGGACGATCCGATGGTGGTGACGCTGGGCTGCCCGCTCAACAACCTGATGCAGGAGATGAGCCCGGTGGACGAAGGCTTCCGCCTGCAGCTGAACGGGGTGTTCGAGGACTGGGTCGGCGTGGTGGCGGCAGCGCTGGAACGCGGCAAGACGGCGGGCGAGGTGCGCCGCGACGTCGAGGCCGAGGCCACTGCCTTCTTCATCGTGTCGGCGCTGGAAGGCTGCGTCGGCATGAGCAAGAACACGCAGTCCGTTACGGCGTATCGAAGCTGCCTCGCGCAGCTTGGCCGTTTTCTGGACACGCTGAAACGCTGACGTCCCCCGGAGACAAACCGTTTTCGCACACGAGGAGCAGGCAATGAAATTTGACCGCATGTTGGTTCTGCGCGCGGTGGGGCCATCGAACTGATGGGCACGCAAAACCCCGCGCAGCGCCCTCGCACCCTGATCCTGCCGCCCGCGCCCTATGCGGCGGCCATGCTGGGCGGCTGGTGGCTGGATCGCAACGAACTGGCGCTGCCGCTCGACCTTGGCACGGCGACGCGTCCGCTGGGCTGGCTTGCGGTCGGCGTCGGGCTGGCCCTGTTCGTCTGGACGCTGTGGACCTTTGCGCGACACCGCACCACGGTCAATCCCTACAGCGGCGCATCCACGCTTTGCACGCGCGGTCCGTTCCGCTTCAGCCGCAATCCGATTTATCTCGGCGACTGGTTCCTCCTGTCCGGCGTGTCGCTGCTGCTGGGCACGTTCTGGCCGCTCGCGTTCGCCCCCCTGATCTGGATCATGCTGCGCTTCGGCGTGATTCGGCACGAAGAAGTGCATCTCGAAGCGAAATTCGGCGACGCCTACCGGGACTACAAAGCCCGCGTCAGGCGTTGGATCTAACCGCAACAGGAGTCAGTCATGAGCATTCTGCAAACCGTCACGCCCGAAACCGCAACCGGCGAAGTCGCCGAAATCTACGCCCAGATCAAAAATGCCTGGGGCCATGTGCCGACCGCGATCCAGGTGTTCAGCGCCAATCCCTTCCTGCTGAAACACCAGTGGGAATACTATGGCAGTGTCATGCAGCATCCCCGGCTTTCCATGCCGCTGACGGCATGCATCCGCATGCTGGTGTCGCAGGGCGGAAACTGCGACTACTGTATCGACATGAATGCCGGCATGCTGATCAATATGGCCGGCTGGACACCGGAACAGGTCGCCGCCACGCGCGCCGATTTCCATGACAGCCCGCTGAGCCCGGACGAGAAGATGCTGCTCGGGCTGGTGCTGAAGGCGACACGCGACTCCAGGAGCGTCAGTGCAGTCGACCTGCAGGCGGCGCGCGCAGCCGGCTGGTCCGATGGCGACATCCTCGACGCGGTGAACCATGGTGCACGCATGGTGGCAGGCGATATCGTCATCAACGGCTTCAAGGTCGAACGCGATTTCTGAGGCGTCTGCCGGCGGGTGGGCGCCTGGTCGTGCAGGCCTACAGCAGGGACCGGACATGGCCGTTAATGATCGATACGGACAATGTCATCAGGAGCCTTGCCATGAACATTACCCTGCACGATAAATCGCTGGAGATCCGGCTGACCACTGCAGCGCAAAAGGCGCTCGCACGGCGCGACAGGCCGTTGGTGGCCGAGATGGAATTGCTGTTTTCCTGCCTGCTTCGCAAGCGGGTTTATTTCGGGGACGTGGCGGAACAGTCCACCCCCGTCAACGACCGCCTTTCGGTGCGCTTCAAGCCCATCATGACCCGGCGCTGCAGCGTGGCCGAAGGGGGGGCGACCCCGCCATCCGAAGGTTTTCCGCTCGAGAATCCGCGTCCCTACGTGCCCAACTGGCTGGCGATCGACTACCGCCGGGGCGAGTG
Organism: Hydrogenophilales bacterium; assembly: GCA_016195805.1. GTDB lineage: Bacteria > Pseudomonadota > Gammaproteobacteria > Burkholderiales > Thiobacillaceae > Thiobacillus. The sequence continues at coordinate 201,629 of JACPYT010000015.1, read as the reverse complement.
GGTCGGCGACTTCGGTTACGCCAGTTGAGGCGTTTTTCGGGACCTTTCAGATTCCTGCCTGAGCCGCAAGGTCACGGGGCGCTTCGCGGCCCGGTTCCGGCCCCGGCTGATTTAAAGTTTGCGCATCCAGTACCGATACCGCTACCACGATAAAGAAAGCGTTTGCACGTGGCGCCGATCCTGGTAACGCGCCAGCCAGGCGAACAACTGACTGTTTGGGCAGAACAGCCCCAAGGCACAACATGGCTCGCCTGTATGAATAACCCTCACGACCCCGCACAATCCGCCGATCTCGAATTGGCGCAGTGTTATGTCCGGCTGTTCGTTCCCCTGCCGATCCTGATTCTCTGGTATCTGTTCTGGTTCCTGGTCATGCGGGACCCTGACGCGCTTAAAGGCCTGGACGTGACCGGCGGCGTCCTCGTTTTCGCGCTTGTGCATTGGGCAAACGTGAAACGCAATCCAGGCGTCTATCCCCGGCGACGGGTATTGGCGATAGTCTTCGACCAGACCGCCTGCTTTGTTGCGATGTTCCTGACGGGTGAACTGGGTGCGGTGGTAGCGTTTGTGAATCTGTGGGTATCGCTGGGGAACGGGATACGGTTCGGCGTGAAATGGATGGCCTTGTCCGCCAGCCTGGCGACCATCGGATGGATCATCCTGGGCATGGTGTCGGATTACTGGAGCCGGCACCCCATCTGGATCGCCAGCCTGATATTGCTCAATACGGCGATCCCGGCCTATGTAGCGAGCCTGATCCGGGGGTTTCACGACGGCCGGATCAGGCTCGCCCAATATGCCGACCACATGGAGAAAATGGCGTTGAAGGATGCCTTGACCGGATTACCGAACCGGTCGGCATTGTTCGATGAGTTCGAGAAAGCCAGTTCATACGCGCGGCGAATGGGCTCGGCCATTGCCGTGCTGTACTTCGATCTGGATGGATTCAAGCAGGTCAACGATACGCTCGGGCATGCGCAAGGCGACATGCTGCTCAGGGAGACGGCAAACCGTGCGAACGCGGTGCTGAGGGGAGAGGACGTTCTGGCCCGGTTTGGCGGGGATGAGTTTGTCGTGCTGTTGCGGGTGCATGATTCAGGAAAGCGGGCTCGCAGGATTGCGGAGCGAATCCGCCAATCCATCGCCTCCATCGGGTATGTCGACGGCAATCCGGTCAACGTGACCGCCTCCGTCGGCATCGTGGTGGTGAGCGGACCGGATGCCGCCCGGCTAGGCGCCGAACAGATCGTCCACAAGGCCGACCTGAACATGTATGCGGCCAAGAAGGACGGCAAGAACCAGATCGTGCTGACCACGCTTTCGAGCGAAATCAGGCTGGCTGCGCGATGGGCTTAAACCTGCCCGGTGTGTTTTATGTTTCCGCGTTGGCGGCCGCGTCGTCCGCCAGACCGAACAGTGCGCGTGCATTCCGCGTGGTAGCCCGGGCCACCACGTCGAGGTCCAGACCGCGCAACCCGGCAAGTGTCTGCGCGATGCGCGGCAATTCGCCCGGCGCGTTGCGGCCGCGCCCGATCCATACCGGCGGAATGTCGGGGCTGTCGGTCTCCAGCACGATGGCCTCCAGCGGCAGGTCGACAGCCAGCCGCCGCAGATTGTTGGCGCGCGGCCAGGTGAAGGCGCCGCCGAAGCCCAGCTTGAATCCCAGTTTGATGAATTCGTCGGCCTGCTGCAGGCTGCCGTTGAAGGCGTGGGCGATGCCGCCGCGCACCCTGATCCTGCGCAAATGCTTCAGGAGCGAGTCATTGGCCTTGCGGCAGTGCAGCAGCACCGGGAGGTCGAATTCCTGCGCGATCTTCAGCTGTTCGACATAGAAATATTCCTGGGTGGCGTAGTCGAGGTCGCGCACGAACAGGTCGAGTCCGATTTCGCCTACGGCAACCGGACGCTGCGCCTCGATCTGCGTGCGCAGATCGGCGAGGTGTTCGGGACGGTGCACGCCGATGTACATCGGGTGCAACCCCCACGCCGGCAGGCACCCGGGATAGCGCGCGCAGGTGGCGGCCACTGCGGCGAAATTGTCGCGGCTGATGGCAGGGACAACCTGGATGCCCACCCCGCCGGCAACCGCGCGCGCGTACTCGGCGTCGCGGTCGACGTCGAACTTGGCCGCGTCGAGGTGGCTGTGGGTGTCGATAAAAAACGGCGTCCTGGAAGACGCCGTTTCGCTAGCCGGGGCCATCAAGGATCAATCGTTGCTGGCAACGCCCAGCAGCTGCAGCAGGCTGGTGAACAGATTGAAGATGGCGACGAACAGCGTGACCGTCGCCATGATGTAGTTGGTCTCGCCACCGTGGATGATGTTGCTGGTCTCATACAGGATGAGTCCGGACATCAAGAGCACGAACATCGCCGACACTGCGAGCGACAGGCCGGGCATGTGGAAGAAGATTGCGCCAAGGCCGGCGAGGAAGGCGACCAGGATGCCGACCATGAGGAAGCCGCCCATGAAACTGAAGTCCTTGCGGGTCGTCATCACATAGGCCGACAGGCCGAGGAAGATCGCAGCGGTGCCGCCCATCGCCATCATCACGACTTGCGCGCCATTGGGCATCGCCAGATAGGCGCTGAGGATGGGGCCGAGCGTGTAGCCCATGAAACCGGTGAGGCCGAACACGAAGGCGATGCCGAGTCCGCTGTTGCGGAACTTGGTGGTCAGGAACAGCAGGCCGTAGTAGCCGACCAGGGTGAGGATGATGCCGGGGTGCGGCAAGCCCAGCGCCATCGCCGCGCCGGCGGTCAGCGCGGCAAACGCCAGCGTCATCGACAGCAGCATGTAGGTATTGCGGACGACCTTGTTGGTCGACGACACCGCAGACTGGCTGCGGCTGAGGGTGGTGACGTTCGGGTTCATGAAACCTCCGGGATAACGAAACGGATACTGCAATAGAAAGATTCTAGCCCAGCAAGTTCCGCAGGCCTACTTTACTGGCATTGCGTCGGGATGCCAGCCCAACAGGAGATAGAGCGCGCCGAATCCCAGCACGTAGGCCACTGGCACATGCCAGCCCTCGCGCAGCCAGGTCAGGGTGTCCTTCGCCTGCGGATACAGATTCGACATGGCCACCCCTGCGCTGGAGCCGAACCAGATCATGGAACCGCCGAAGCCGACCGCGAAGGCCAGCATTCCCCAGTCGTAGCCCCCCTGATACAGGGCCAGCGCGGTGAGCGGAATGTTGTCGAACACGGCGGAGACGAAGCCGAGGCCGAAGGTCGTATGTGCCGAGGGCAGTGGCAGTTGCTTCACCGGCATCAGACTGGCGGACAGTACCAGTGCAATCAGGAACAGCGCGCCTTTCACCGATTTGCTCACTTCGCCCCACGGCGTCGGGCGGATGAAGCCGCCGAGGACGATCGCCGCCCACACGCCGGCGGCGGGAAAATCCAGCCCGAGATTGGCCGCGATCGCGCCGCCGATGATGAACCCGACAATCGCCAGCTGGCCCCAGTCCAGCTGCAGGTTTGCAGGCGGGTTTTTCATGACGGGATGATGGCGCTGCTGCGCCTTGGCCGCGACGATGCCGGAAAAGATCACGGCCACGGTGGAGGCGATGAAGGCGTCCGCCACATGGATCGCCGGCACGCCTGCGATCCACATCATGGTCGTGGTGGTGTCGCCGACCACCGAACCGGCGCCGCCGGCGTTGCTGGCCGCGACGATTCCCGCCAGGTAACCGACGCTCACCTTGTGCTTGTAGACGTGGCCCGCGACCACGCCGCCGATGATGGCGGCCGCGATGTTGTCGAGGAAGGTCGAGATCACCGCCACCAGCACCAGCAGCACGAAGCCGCCCTTCCAGTCGTCGGGCAGGAAGCGCGGCAACCAGTCGGGTACGCGAGACAGTTCGAAATGCCGCGCCAGGATGGCGAACCCCAGCAGCAGACCCAGCAGGTTCAGCACCAGCCTTTCCTCGTGCAGGAAGTGGGCGATCAGATCCATGTCCTGCGCCACCAGTCCCTTGTAGAGCGTGATGAGGACCAAGCCCGTGACCGCGACTTCGAGGTTGCGCCTATGAAAGACCGCCACCCCCAGCAGGGTGAAGGCGAACAGGAAGAATTCGACGGGAATGTTCAGCAGCGGCATGGCAGGATCAAGTGCGGGCGGGGCGGGAATAATAAGCTTTCAGCAGGAAAGGCGGTGCGATCGTCGTCAGCGCGATGACGATCAGCAGCGCAGCGTAGGTCTCGGCGTCGAGGATGCCCTGGTTGAGCCCGAGTTGCGCGAAGATCAGGCCGACCTCGCCGCGCGGGATCATGGCCAGGCCGATGGCCATCTGGCGGAAGCGGCTCTCGCGGATGAAGAAGCCGGCGGCGAGCTTGCCGAGCAAGGCCACCACGATCAGCGCGCCGCCCAGCTGCCAGACGCGCGGCGAGCCCCAGTCGACCGTGTTGAGGTTGAGCGAGATGCCGACCATGACGAAGAACAGCGGCGCGAAGGTGTGGATCAGCGGCCGCATCTGCTCTTCCAGCTTGTGCGCCAGCTGCGGACTGGGTGCAAACCAGCGGTCGAGCGCCGGCAGCCCGAGCCGGTGCATCACGTCGAAGCGGAAATGCTGCGACAGCGCGATGCCGGCGGCGAAGCCGCCCATGATCAGCGGGGCGCCGACCGTATGCGCCAGCCACGAAAACAGCAGGATCAGCGCCAGCGCCATGGTGATGAGCAGCCCGGGTGTGGCGGCGTACTGGTCGTAGTGATCGATGACGCCGCCCGCCAGCTTGGCGACCAGTGGCGAGAGCAGCATGAACAGCACGATGAAGAGCGCGACCTTCCCGGTGGCCGCCAGCGAGACTTCGTGCTGCACCGCGAACTGATAGAGGAAAGCCAGCGCCAGCACGCCGAGGATATCGTCCAGCACCGCCGCGCCGATCACGATCTGCGCCTCGTCCGAGTGGCGTTTGCCGAGGTCGTCGAGCACCCGCACCGTGATGCCGATGCTGGTCGCGGTCAGCGTGCCGCCGATGAACAGCGCCACCAGGTTGTCGAGCCCAAAGCCCCAGCGGCACACTGTGTAGCCGAACACGAAGGGCAGGGCGAAGCCGATCACCGCGACCACGATGGGCTTGGTCCCGGATCGGGCGAGGCGGAACAGGTCGGTATCCATGCCGACCTCGAACAGCAGCAGGATGATGCCGATCTCTGCCAGCAGCTTCATCGTCGCGTCGGGCGAAATCCAGCCCAGCAGCGACGGCCCCACCAGCAGGCCGGCCAGCAGTTCGCCGATTACCGAGGGAATGCCGTAGCGTCCGGCGATTTCGGAGAACAGCCGGGCGGCGATGAGGATGATGGCGAGATAGAGGAAGAATTGGTGGAGTTCCATGCGGGGATTTTATGTTCTGAGCGGCCGATGAAGACATCGACCGCGAATTTATCTTGGTGCGCGCTGGCGGGAGGACTGTTTTTATTGCGGCGCGGGCCAGCGTAAAACGGACCGGCGGCAGTACGCAGGCATTCAGATCGGGTTGCAGTAAGGTAGGCTGTTTCCTGTCACGCAGCCCCATATCCTGATCGATTGGAGACACATTTCTCGCTCATCATGAAAGACTTCGCGGTGCGCCACCTCCATGACCGCTGACCGTAGCGAGCAGCCCGTGCACTGGCATTGTCTCGCCATCCTGGCGGCTGTCGCGCGCCTGGATGGCGACGCGCGCCAGGGACTGTCCGCTGCGGCCGCAGCAGCGCGGCTCGAACAGTCCGGCCCCAATGTCCTGCATGAAGCCATCCGTCGCCACCCGCTCGTCATGCTGGCGTCGCAGTTCACCGACTTCATGATCCTGGTGCTGATCGCCGCCGCCGTCATCGCCGGCGCGATCGGCGAGCCGCAGGACACCATTGCCATCGTGGTCATCGTGTTCCTCAACGGCAGCATCGGTTTCGTCCAGGAATATCGCGCCGAGCGCGCCATGGCCGCGCTGAAGCAGATGGCCGCACCGCTGGCGAACGTGATCCGCGACGGCACGGCGCAGCAGATTCCGGCGTCCAGGCTGGTGCCGGGCGATATCGTCCAGCTGGAAGCCGGCAACATCGTGCCGGCCGACCTGCGGCTGACCGAGCTGGCCTCGCTCAAGGTCGACGAGTCGGCGCTCACCGGCGAGTCGCTGGCGGTCGAGAAACGGCTGGCGCCGCTGCAGGAAGCCGATCTGGCACTGGGCGACCGCGTTAACCTGGCCTACAAGGGGACCGTGGTCACCTACGGCCGCGCGCGCGGCCTGGTGGTGGCGACGGGCATGCAGACCGAGCTGGGGAAGGTTGCCGCGCTGCTGTCCGCCGAATCCGGCAAGACGCCGCTGCAGAAGCGCCTGGCGCGCTTCGGCCAGAGTCTGGCGCTGGCGGTGCTGGCAATCTGCGCCATCATCTTCATTGCCGGCTGGCTGCGCGGCGAGCCGCCGCTGGTGATGCTGCTCACTGCGATCAGTCTCGCGGTCGCCGCCATACCCGAGGCCCTGCCGGCAGTGGTCACCATCTCGCTCGCATTGGGCGCGGCGCGCATGGTCAAGCAGAATGCGCTGGTCCGCAGGCTTCCCGCTGTCGAGACACTCGGCTCCGTCACCACCATCTGCTCCGACAAGACCGGCACGCTGACGCAGAACCGCATGCAGGTCGATTGCGTGCAGGCTGCCGGCGAAATCCGTCCGACGCTGCAGGGCATGGAGAATTCACCGTGGTGGGAGCTGGGGTTGGCGATGGCCTTGTGCAATGACGCCGTGGTCGACGCGGCGGGCACCTTGAGCGGCGACCCCACCGAAACAGCCTTGCTCGAAGCCGCACAGGCGGCGGGATTCGGCCAGGTGGCACTGCGCGAAACCCGGCCGCGGCTGGCCGAGCTTCCCTTCGATTCCGAACGCGCGCGCATGAGCACGCTGCATCGCGATGGCGAGGCGGTCCTGATGCTGGTGAAAGGAGCGCCCGAGCGCGTACTGGCGCTGTGTGTCGACCGGTTGGGTGCGGCCGGGACGACGGCCATCGATCGGACTGTGCTGCAGGACGAGGCCGAACGACTGGCTGCGCAGGGCTTGCGCGTGCTGGCCTTCGCGCTCAGGCGCCTGCCGCGCGTGCCGGACGCGCTCGACGCGGCCACGCTGGAAAGCGCCCTCACTTTCGTCGGCCTGGCCGGCCTGATCGATCCGCCGCGCCCCGAGGCGGCCGAATCGGTCGCCGCCTGCAAGGCCGCCGGCATCATTCCCGTCATGATCACCGGCGACCACCCTGCCACCGCACGCGCCATCGCACAGCGGCTCGGCATCATCGAGGACGGAGGCAAGGTACTCGCCGGTAGCAAGCTGGCGCGGCTGTCGCTGGCGGAATTCGAACGCGAGGTCGAGTCGGTGCGGGTGTATGCGCGCATCAACCCGGAACAGAAGATCAAGATCGTGCGGGCGCTGCAGGACAAGGGCGAGTTCGTCGCCATGACGGGCGACGGCGTGAACGATGCGCCGGCGCTGAAAATGGCCGACATCGGCGTCGCCATGGGCCGCGGCGGCACCGACGTGGCGCGCGAGGCGGCGCACATGACGCTGCTGGACGACAACTTCGCCACCATCGTCCATGCCGTGCGCGAAGGCCGCCGCATCTTCGACAACATCCGCAAGTTCGTCAAATACACCATGACGAGCAATTCCGGCGAGATCTGGACCATCTTCCTGGCGCCCTTCCTCGGCCTGCCGATTTCGCTGCTGCCGATCCACATCCTGTGGATCAATCTGGTTACGGACGGCCTGCCGGGGCTGGCCCTGGCAGGCGAGCCGGCAGAGCGCAACGTCATGCGGCGGCCGCCACGCCCGCCGCAGGAGAGCATCTTCGCGCACGGCATGTGGCAGCACATCCTGTGGGTGGGCCTCCTGATGGGCGGCGTGTCGCTGTTGACGCAGGCGTGGGCGATCCATAGCGGCTCGGCGCACTGGCAGAGCATGGTGTTCACGGTGCTGACGCTGTCGCAGCTGGGCCACGTGCTGGCGATCCGCTCCGAGCGCGAGTCGCTGTTCGCCCTGGGCGTGTGGTCCAACCGCATGCTGATCGGCGCGCTGCTGCTCACCTTCGTCCTGCAGATGGCGGTGCTCTATGTGCCCTGGCTCAATCCCGTCTTCAGGACCGCCCCCTTGGGCCTGGGCGAACTGGCCGCCTGTCTTGCGCTGTCGTCGGTGGTGTTCATCGGGGTGGAAATCGAGAAAGTCCTGGTACGGCGCGGCTGGCTGTACGCCGGCCGCTAGCCGTCACTGCATGGGTGCGCGCCCATGACCGTGTCCCACAGCGTCGTCACCGCGCTACGCACCGCCTCCACCGCGGGCGCAGGCACGCGGGCATACTGGGCGCCGGAGAGCTTGATCGCGTGCTGTTGACGGCGCAACTCGCGGTAGGCGTCGGCGGCGGCCTGCGCGAGATTGGCGGGGATCAGGCCGGCTGCGCCCGCGCGCAGCAGCAGCGCGATGTTGCCGACGTTGTCGGCGAGTCCGGGATGCGCGGCGCAATCCCGCAGCACCAGATACTGCACACAGAACTCGACGTCGACGATGCCGCCACGGTCGTGTTTGAGGTCGAACAGGCCGGTGTCATTGATGTGGCCGGCGTGCATCTTTTCGCGCATCGCCCGCACCTCGTCGCGCAGCGTGGCGGCGTCGCGCGCCGTCCCGAGCACTTCGCGACGCAGCGCCTCGAAGGTGTGGCCGATCGCCGCGTCGCCGCACACGAAGCGGGCGCGCGTCAGCGCCTGGTGTTCCCATACCCATGCGTGATGCAGCTGGTAGTCGCGGAAGGCGTCGGTCGAGCTCACCAGGAGGCCGGAGGCGCCGTCCGGGCGCAGGCGCAGGTCGGTTTCGTAGAGGATACCGGCCGGGGTCAGGGTGCCGAGCCAGGTGTTGAGGCGTTGCGCCAGCCGTGCGTAGGTTTCCTGCGCGCGTTCGTCGGCATCGTCGTAGAGGAACACCAGGTCGAGATCGGAGGCGTAGCCGAGCTCCTTGCCGCCGAGCTTGCCGTAGCCGATGACGGCAAAGCGCGGTTCGTCCCGATGGCGTGTCTTCAGTCCGGCCCAGCAGCGCGCCAGGGTTTCGGCCAGCAGCGTATCGGCAAGATACGACAGGTGATCCGACAGCGCTTCCAGCGTCAGCCGCCCCGCCACGTCCTGCGCCAGCAGGCGCAGCGTCTGCACCTGCTTGAAGCGGCGCAGCGCGTCCATCTGGGCTTCGGTATCGCCGGGGTGGGCGTCGAGTTCATCGTGCAACTGGGCGGCGAGCTGCGTCCAGTCGGGCAGCTGCAGCAGATTCTGCGGGGCGATCAGTTCGTCCAGCAGTTGCGGCTGCAGCGTGATCATCTGCGCCGCCCACGGGCTCGCCGCCAGCAGGCGCACCAGCTGCCGCAGCGCCGCCGGGTATTCGGCCAGCAACGCAAGATAGGTGGAACGGCGGGCGATCGCCTGGATGAGCGTAGCGAAGCGTTCCAGCGTGACGGCAGGGTCGGGCTGGCTGCCGATGATCTCGAGCGCGGGCGGCAGCAGTGCATTGAGCCGAAGCTGGGTCGACTCGGGCAGCCGCGCGGCGCTCTGGCGTAGCGCGTCGAGCGTCGCCAGCACCCGTTGCGGATCGTCGTAGCCGGCGTTTTCCAGCAGCGCATGGGTGGTGTCGGCGTCGGCCGTGCCGCAGCACACGGCGGTGAGCGGATGGCTGTTCTGGTCGGTCTGCGGCGCGGCGAACACCTGCTCGAAATGGCGCGTGACCTTGTTGCGGTGGCGGTCGAGCGCAGCGAGCAGCGCAGCGTAGTCGGGGAAATTCATGGCCTCGGCGAGCATCGCCTGCGATGCAGTGTCGTCCGGCAGGAGCTGGGTCTGCGCGTCGTCGAGGTACTGGATGCGGTGTTCCAATCGGCGCAGGAAATCGTAGGCGGCAGCGAGTTCCTGCTGCGCGTCGGCCGTCATCAGGCCGGTCTTCACCAGCGCGTCGAGCACGGCCAATGTCGGTTGCTGTTGCAGGGCCGCGATCTGGCCGCCGCGGATGAGCTGGAACACCTGCGCGGTGAATTCGATCTCGCGGATGCCGCCCGGCCCCAGCTTGACGTTGTGCGCCATCTCGCGGCGCGCGACCTCGCGGCGGATTTGCACGTGCAGGTCGCGGATCGCGGCGAAGGCACCGAAGTCGAGGTATTTGCGGAACACGAACGGCCGCACGATCTGCATCAGTTCGTCATGGTGCTCGCCGGTGAGCGGTCGTGCCTTGATCCAGGCGTAGCGCTCCCACGGCCGCCCCTGCGCGACCAGATAGTCCTCCAGCATCGCGTAGCCCATCGCGAAGGGGCCGGATTCGCCCCACGGCCGCAACCGCAGGTCGACGCGGAACACGTAGCCGTCGGCGGTGTTTTCCGACAGCGCGGCGGCGAGCCTGCGGCCCAGGCGGATGAAGAATTCGTGGTTGCTGATCGAACGAACGGCAGCGGACGGGTCGTCTGCCGCGGTGTCGCCCTCGTCCGGATACAGGTAGATGAGGTCGATGTCGGACGACACGTTGAGTTCGCCGCCGCCTAGTTTTCCCATGCCGACCACGACCATCTGCTGCGGCGCCCCGCGTTCATCGCGCGGTTCGCCGTGGCGTGCCGCCAGTGCGGCATGATGGAAATCGAGCGCGGCGGCAATGCAGACCTCGGCCAGCGTGCTGTATGCAGCCATCACCTCGGCCAGATCGGCCGTGCCCGCCAGATCGCGCGCAGTGGCAATCAGCCACACCCGCTGACGCAATTGTCTGAGCCGTTGATGCAGCGCAGCTTCGTCGGCGCACGGCGGCTCGGCGAGAAAGGCCTGCATGGCCGTGCGGTCGAAGGGATGGTCGAGCGCAGCCGCCAGGGTTTCGGCGAGCTGCGGCTGTGCCGCCAGCAGGCGGCGGCCGTAGCGGGAACAACGGGCGACGCGCTCAAGTGCGGGATGGCTCATGGCTTGGATTAGAATGACGGGTTATCGCAACACTCTATCAGCGGAGAGACTGTATGGCAGCCATCGAGTCGATTCTGACCGAAACCCGTGTATTCCCGCCTGCGGACGCCTTCGTCAAGCAGGCCAACGTGCCCGGCATGGACGCGTATCAGGCGCTGTGCCGCCGGGCCGAGACCGATTACGAAGGCTTCTGGGCCGATCTGGCGCGCCAGCATATCGCCTGGAACACCCCGTTCACCCGCACGCTCGACGAGACTCATGCGCCGTTCTACAAATGGTTCGACGACGGCGAACTCAACGTTTCCTACAACTGCCTCGACCGCCATCTGGCGACCAAGGGCGACAAGACCGCGCTGATCTTCGAGGCCGACGACGGCGCGGTGACGAAAGTCACCTACAAGGCGCTGCACGCCCGCGTGTGCCAGTTCGCCAACGGCCTGAAGTCGCTCGGCGTGGAGCAGGGCGATCGTGTCATCGTCTACATGCCGATGAGCATCGAAGCGGTGGTGGCGATGCAGGCGTGCGCGCGCATCGGCGCCATCCACTCGGTGGTGTTCGGCGGCTTCTCCGCCAAGAGCCTGTTCGAGCGCATCGAGGATGCGCGCGCCAAGGTCATCGTCACCGCTGACGAATCGCTGCGCGGCGGCAAGGCGGTGCCGCTGAAGCGAGCGGTCGACGAGGCGCTGGCGATGGGCGATACCTCCTGCGTCGAGCGCGTGGTGGTGTACCGCCGTTCCGGCGGCGCGGTCAACTGGGGCGTGCGCGACCTGTGGTGGCACGAACTCACGCAGACCCAGGCCGAGACCTGCGAGCCGGTGTGGGTTTCCGCCGAGCATCCGCTGTTCATCCTCTACACCTCCGGCTCGACCGGCAAGCCCAAGGGCGTGCAGCATTCCACCGGCGGCTACCTGCTCGGGGCCATGCTCTCCATGCAGTGGGTGTTCGACGCCAAGCCCGACAGCGATGTCTACTGGTGCACCGCCGACGTCGGCTGGATCACCGGCCACACCTACGTCGCCTACGGTCCGCTGGCGCTGGGCATGACCGAAGTGATCTTCGAGGGCATCCCCACGTATCCGCACGCCGGACGTTTCTGGGAGACCATCGCCAAGCACCGCGTCACCACCTTCTACACGGCACCGACGGCGATCCGCAGCCTGATCAAGCTCGGCCACGAACTGCCGGCGCAGTACGACCTCTCTTCGCTGCGCCTGCTGGGCACGGTGGGCGAGCCGATCAACCCGGAGGCCTGGATGTGGTACCACCAGGTCATCGGCGGCGGCCGCTGCCCCATCGTCGACACCTGGTGGCAGACCGAGACCGGCTGCAACATGATCTCGCCGCTGCCCGGTGCGGTGCCGACCAAGCCGGGCTCCTGCACCCTGCCGCTGCCCGGCATCATGGCCGCGATCACCGACGAGCACGGCCATCCGGTGGAGAAGGGACAGGGCGGCTATCTGGTGATCCAGCGGCCGTTCCCCTCGCAGCTGCGCACGCTGTGGGGCGACCCCGACCGCTTCATCAAGACCTATTTCCCCGAGGAACTCGGCGGCAAGACCTATCTCGCCGGCGATTCGGCGCACCGCGATGCCGATGGCTATTTCTGGATCATGGGCCGCATCGACGACGTGTTGAACGTGTCCGGACACCGTCTGGGCACGATGGAAATCGAATCCGCGCTGGTGTCCAACCTGCGCGTCGCCGAGGCCGCTGTGGTGGGGCGTCCGCACGACATCAAGGGCGAGGCCGTGGTGGCCTACGTGGTGCTGAAAGGCACGCGGCCGGTCGGCGAGGAAGCCCGCAAGATCGCGCTCGAACTGCGCGACTGGGTCGGCAAGGAAATCGGCCCGATCGCCAAGCCCGACGAGATCCGCTTCGGCGACAATCTGCCGAAGACGCGCTCCGGCAAGATCATGCGCCGCCTGCTGCGCGCGATCGCCAAGGGCGAGGAAATCACCCAGGACGTCTCCACCCTGGAGAACCCGGCGATCCTGGATCAGTTGAAGGAAGCCGTGAAGTAATGCCGGCCTGGGTGTGCCCAGGCATGGCCGGATTCAAAGAGTTAATGATTTTTACCCGAAAGGAATGTTATGTCGCACTACCACGCAGTCGTCTGGCTCGACCACAATGAAGCCCGCGTCATGCACGTCAGCCCGAACGACGTCGAGAAATCGGTCGTCCATCCGGCCAACCCTCCGCGCCACCTGCAGCGCAAGCGCGGTTCGGTCAGCGGCAGCCGCCAGCCCGAAGACCAGCAGTACTACCATGAAGTCGTGGAAGCCCTCGCCGGCGCAGCGGAAATCCTCATCGTCGGCCCCGGCCATGCCAAGCTCGAACTGATCAAGCATATCCATGCGCACGACCACGCCATCGTGGACAAGGTGGTCGGTGTCGAAACCGTCGACCATCCCGGCGACGGCCAGCTGGTCGCTTATGCCCGCAAGTACTTCGTGGCCAAGGACCGGATGCTGTCGCAGTGATGGCACGCTGCCCTCCGGCACGGGAAGGCAGCGCAGGTCGTCGGAAGCACCCTTCGGGGTGCTTTTTTTGTCGGGTTTTTTTACATCCGCGAGGGATTGATTTTTGAAGACACCGGAGACCTCGGCTGAATTGTTTTTAAATAACAGAATGTTAAATTCTGTTGCGGGCGAGCGGGCCTGGGTGGTTTGTTTTTTGCTTGAAGGGGCTTGGCAAGGCGCCCGGTTGATTCACCGGGAAATGGATGTGCGCTTCGCGTGCCAAAATAAAATAAACAAATAATCGATACGAATGCTCATTGGAGGAGAAACAATGAAGGCGATCAAGTTTCCCGGTGCCCTTGCGGCACTGTTTGTGGTTGCGGCCTTTTCGTCCGCGCCCGCGCATGCGTTGTCCGTTTCCTACTTTCTTGACCAGTCGAATATCAATGCCTCCCCCTATCTGGACGGGCAGAATTTTCTCCAGGTGACGATATCGGACAACGTCAACGGCAACATCGATTTTCTCGTCCAGACCCTTGCGCCCCTGAGCAGCCACACGGGCACCAATTACGGCATCGACTCGTTCGGTTTCAATACAGCGCTCAGCATGTCGTCTGCCAACATCACCGGGCTGGACGCAACCTGGGCTGTGCAGTCCACGATGAATCAGGACGGTTTCGGCAATTTCATCTCTGTTGTCAACGGGCCCGGGAATGACCGCAAGGATCCGCTGATGTTCAGCATCACGGGCATTTCCGGCGATACGCCCCTGGACTACGTGAACCTCTCAACCGGAAACGCGGGCGAGGGCAACGTGTACTTCGCGGCGCATGTCGCCGGCCTCAGTACCCAGGTCACAAGCGGTTATTTCGGCGGATCAGCTCCCGTTCCCGAGGCTGATACCTACGCCATGCTGCTGGCCGGTCTGGGTTTGGTTGGTCTTGCTGCGCGCCGCAAACTGGCCTGATCAACTCAGACCTCGGAGAAAAAGCGCCGGGCGACCGGCGCTTTTTTCATGCCTGCTTCAGGGCGGCTGTGGTGTTCACCAGTTCCAGCACCAGGCTGTGTAGTCGCGCTGGCGATTTCAGCGCACCGCTCTCGGCGTCGAACGCGGTCTCGGCGTGCGGCAGCGAGAACTGGCCGGGCAGCACCAGCACGCCCAGCGTGTTCAGGACCTGGCGCAGGTGCGGCAGCATGCGCATGCCGCCGAACTGGCCGGGCGAGGCGGCGAGGAGGGCGGCGACCTTGTCCTGGTAAGGCACCAGCCCCGACTCGCCCTGCCATTCGCGCGACACCCAGTCGAGCGTGTTCTTCAGCAGCGGCGGCATCGAGCTGTTGTATTCGGGACTCGCGATCAGCAGGGCATCATGCGACTTGAACAGGGCCTTCAGGCGCTGGGCGTTGGCGGGCAGACCGTCGCGCGCTTCGAGGTCCTCGTCCATGAGCGGCAGCGGATAATCCGCCAAGTCGATCAGGGTGACCTCGCCGCCTGCGGCGCGGGTGGCGTCCACCGCGGCCCGGATGAGCTTGCGGTTCCAGGAGTCGCGGCGGAGGCTGCCGGAAAAAGCGAGAATCTTGGGCATGACGGGTCCTTGCATCAAAAAAAGTGGGGAATTGTATCGGGGCTGCGGCCGGACGGTCGCAGCCCCGGCAGCGTTCAGGGAAGGTCGAAGCTGACCAGTTCGCTGGGTTCCAGCGCTTCGATGTCGACTGCGGATTCGAAACGGATCGCCAACGCATCGCCGGCTTCCAGCGGATAGCCCTGCACCTTGACCCGGCCGGTCGCCACATGCAGCCAGGCGCGGCGCCCCGGTGCAACATTCAGGGTGACGCGATCGCCCGTCGCGAGGCGGCCCGCGAGGATGGCGGCATCCTGGTGGATCGTCACCGAGCCGTCGCGGCCGTCGTTCGACGCAATCAGCCGCAGCTGGCCCTGCAGGCTCTCGGGGGCAAAGGCGATCTGTTCGTAACCGGGTTCCAACCCGTAGGCATCCGGCTCGATCCAGATCTGCAGCAGATGCACGGGTTCGGTCTTCGACGCGTTGTACTCGCTGTGGGCGATGCCATGCCCGGCGCGCATGCGCTGCAATTCGCCGGGACGGATCACGCCGCCGTTGCCGAGCGAGTCCTTGTGTTCGAGCGCGCCCGCCAGCACCCAGGTGACGATTTCCATGTCCTGGTGGCTGTGGGTCGGGAAACCCGCGCCCGGCGCGATGCGGTCGTCGTTGATCACGCGCAGGGGGCCGAAGCCCATCCAGTCGGGGTCGCGGTAACTCGAAAACGAGAAGGTGTGATAACTGTCGAGCCAGCCATGGTTGGCATGGCCGCGTTCGGACGATTTGCGTACGGTGAGCATGATGCAGTCCTGCGGTTGGCCTGACGTTCAGGCGATGGAGTGACTATAGGCATGGTTTTCAACGAGTAAAACCGGCACAATTCGATCAACTAATTCAAGTTATTCGAACATGCCGCTGACCCTGGAGGCGCTGGCCATCCTCGATGCCATCGACCGCAAAGGCTCGTTTGCGCGCGCTGCCGAGGAGCTGGGGCGCGCGCCGTCCTCGCTGACCTACGCCGTGCAGCAGATCGAAGCCGATCTCGACGCATTGCTGTTCGATCGCTCCGGCCATCGCGCGCGCTTCACCCCGGCGGGCCGCCTGTTGCTGGACGAGGGGCGGGCGCTGCTGGGCGCCGCGCAGGCGCTGGAGGACAAGGCACGGCAGGTGGCGGGCGGCTGGGAGCCGCAGTTCACCCTGGCGGTGGAGGGCATCCTGCCCGTCGCGCCGCTGTTGCCGGTGCTCGATGCATTTTATCGCCAGGGGCGGACGACCGAGGTCAGGCTGCGTCACGAGGTGCTGGCGGGCAGCTGGGATGCGCTCGCGTCCGGTTGCGCCGACCTGGCGATCGCGGGCGGCGATGCGCCGGCCGGCGGCGGCCTCCGCACCCGTGTGTTGGGCAGCGTCGAATTCGTGTTCTGCGTGGCACCGCAGCATCCGTTGGCGCGCCTCAAAAAACCGCTCAGCCAGACCGACATTGCGGCGCACCGCGCGGTGGTGATCGCCGACACTGCACGCAACCTGCCGTTGCGCAGCGCGGGCTGGCTGCAGCAGCAGGCCCGCCTGACGGTGGCCGATCTGCCAAGCAAACTGGCCGCCCAGCAGGCCGGGCTGGGGGTGGGCTCGCTGCCGCGCTGGCTGGCCGAACACGAGGTGGCAGCCGGCCGTCTGGTGCGCTGCGAATGGGGCGGCGGCAACCCACGCGAAACCCTGCACCTGGCGTGGCGTAGCGGCGAAGCGGGACGCGCGCTCGACTGGTTCATGCGGACGCTGACGAAGCCCGGGGTGTTTGCGGGGATGATCGATGCCGACTGACAGAACGCCGCTCGACCGCATGCGGCTCGACAAATGGCTGTGGGCGGCGCGTTTTTTCAAGACCCGCAGCCTGGCCACCCAGGCGATCGACAACGGACGGGTGAAGCTCAACGGTGAGCGCGTCAAGCCCGCGCGCGACGTGAAGCCGGGCGACCGGCTGGAGATTCGCCTCGGCGAGGTCGAATGGATGCTGACGGTGCAGGCCCTGGCCATGCAGCGCGGTCCGGCGCCGGCGGCGCAGGCGCTGTACGCGGAAGACCCGGGCAGTCATGCGCGCCGCCAGCAGCAGGCCAGCGACCGCAAGCTGGCCGCCAGCCCGGCCGCCGCGATCAAGGGGCGGCCCACCAAGCGCGACCGGCGGCAGATCCATCGCTTCACGGGCGAATGAGCGGGAATTTACCCGTGTCTTGCCGCCGCAAAACACGGGTAAACGCATAGAATCAGCGGTTCCGAGAACCGTAATTTATGACCGTTTCCCCCGCCTTATCCCTGTTCCTGCGCCGCGCCTCGCGCTGGCTGGTCGCCCTGCTGGCATTGGCTGCCGTGGGCTTTGCCACGGTGGCGGCGCTGATGTATTTCTGGGTGTTGCCGAATATCGCCACGCACCGCGACACGGTGGCCAACCTCATGTCGCGCGCGCTGGGGCAGCGGGTGACGCTGGAAGCGGTGTCGGGCGTGTGGCAGCAGGCGCGCCCCGAATTCCGTCTGCAGGGCGTGCGCCTGTATGACCGGCAGGGCCATCCGGCGCTGTACCTGCCCGAACTCGAGGCTGCATTTGCCTGGCGTTCGTTGCTGTTTCTGGAACCCCGCTTCAATCGGATCGAACTTCAAGGCTTGGTGCTCGGCGTGCGGCGCGCACGCGACGGACATTTCTACGTCGGCGGCATCCCGGTCAATCCGGCCGCCCCGGATAGCGGGTTTTCCAGCTGGTTGCTGCGACAGGGGCAGGTGCATGCCGGCGGTGCCACGCTCACCTGGCTCGACGAAGTGCGCAACGCCCCGCCGCTCACCCTGACGGCGGTCGATTTCACCCTGGTCAATGTACTGCGGACCCATCGCCTGCAAGTGCGTGCCATTCCGCCGGCCAGCCTGGCGCGGCCGCTGGAGGTCGTGGCGAAACTGCGCGCACGCCATGTAGACGACCTCAAGAGCTGGAACGGTACCGTCGATGCGACCGTGGCGGGCGTGTCGTTTCCGCGCCTCGCAGCCTGGCTGGCGTTGCCGTATCAACCGCAACAGGGTTGGGGCGCGCTGAACATGCAGTTCGAGATGGCGCGCGGCGCGCTGGTCGGCGTGACGGCCGCGCTTGAACTGCATGACGTCGCAGCGGTGTTGGGTGACGGCCTGCCTGCGTTGCGGCTGGCGCAGGTACGTGGCCAGGCGATGTGGCAGCGCGGCCCGGAAGGACAGCGCGTGGCATTTGAAAATCTGCGGGTGGCCCGCCCGGGCGCGCCCCTGGGCGCACCGTTCAATGCGGGCGTGTCGTGGGGGGGCACGTCACACGAAATCACGGCCCAGGCGCTCAGCCTGGGCGGCTGGCAAGCGCTTCTGCCGAGCCTGCCGATGGACGAGGCCCTGCGTGCGCGCCTGCAAACCCTGCAGCCGCAAGGCCACTTCGACCTGTTGCGGTTTCGCTGGGACGGCGCGCAGCCCGGGCTGAATAATTTCAGCGTCGCCGCCCACTTCAGCGGGCTGGGCGTGACGGCGGTCGATAACCAGCCGGGCCTGAGCAACCTGAGCGGACGGATCGAGGGCGATGCGCGCGCCGGCGTGTTCGAGATCGATTCGCAGCAGATGAAACTGAGTCTGCCCGGCCTGTTCCGCGAACCTTCGTTCGCGATCGACAGTCTGCATGCGCGCGGCAAATGGGCAAAAACGTCGCGCGGCCACCGCCTGACGCTGGGCGACCTGGCATTCGCCAACCCGGACATGGCCGGTACGGCGAAGGGTTTCTATGAACTGATCCCGGGCCAGCGCGGCGTCATCGATCTGACGGCGCACCTGAGCCGCGCCGACGGCACGGCGGTGTACCGCTACCTGCCGAAGCAGGTCGGCGACCTCACGGTCAATTGGGTGAAACAGGCGGTGGTGACCGGGCATTCCGACGATATGCAGCTGAACCTGAAAGGCGACCTGACGCAATTTCCGTTTGACCGGGGCAATGGCGTGTTCCGCGTCGACGCGCAGGTGCAGGATGGCGTGATCGACTATGTGCCGGGCTGGCCGCGCATCGACGGCATCCGGGCGCGCCTGCTGTTCCAGGGCAGGACGATGGAGGTGACCTCCAGCCAGGCGCGGATTTACGGCGCGACCTTGTCGCAAGTGAAGGCCGTGATCCCGGACCTGCTGCATCACGACGAGCAACTGCGCGTCGATGGCCAGGCCAATGGCCCCGTCCAGGACTTCATCCGCTTCGCCAACACGAGCCCGGTCGGCGGGCGGCTGCACGGTTTCACCGACACGCTGGCCGGCAGCGGGCCGATGAAACTCGCTCTCAGCCTGCAGATACCGCTGCGCCGCAGCCACGACACCACGCTGGCCGGTCGCCTGTCGTTTCAGGGGGATACCTTGCTGCCGCCCGCCCTGCCGCGGCTGGACCAGGTGCGTGGCGACATCAATTTCACCGGGAACAGCCTGAGCGCGAAAAACATCGCCGCGCAGTTTCTCGGCGGCCCGCTGCGCGTCGACACGCAGACCCGTGCCGGTCAGGTGCAGATTCTGGCGCAGGGGCGTGCCACGGCGACGGGCCTGACCGCCTGGCTCGGCGCTGCGTGGAAGGATCAATTGTCGGGACAGGCGGCATGGCGCGGCCAGCTCGATCTGGAGCCGGTGGGCGAGCGCATCCGTGTCGAGTCCGACCTGGTCGGGCTGGGCAGCAGCCTGCCGGCGCCGCTGGCAAAAGCGGCTGCGCAACCGCTGCCGCTGGTGGCGACCAGCCAGCCGCTCAGCGACGGCCCATTGCACGAAGTGCAACTCGGCAAGATCGTGGGCGCAATCTGGCGCAGCACGGCAGACGGGCGCTTCGGCCGGGGCGAGATCCGTTTCGGCGGGCGGGCCGTGATGCCTGGAGAACCGGGGCTGCGACTGGCCGGCAGCGGGCGCGGCCTGGATATCTCGGGCTGGATGGGCTTGTTGCCTGGCGGCGACAGCGGCCAGACCTTGCCGCTGTCGGCGATCGACCTGAGCTTCGACGCCTTCGACCTGATGGGGCGGCGCTACTCGGATGTGCGCCTGCAGGGGCGCACCCGCGGCGGGCTGTTGCGCACCCAGGTGAGCGGACGTGGCGTGAATGGCGTACTCACCTATCGCCCGGCAGGGGACCAGCCTGCGCGGGTGTCGGCGCAGTTCAGGGAATTGACCATTCCAGCCCGGCTGCCGCCTGCCGGCACGGAAGCGGGCCTCAACATGAAAGCCTCGGATTTCCCGATGCTGGACGTGACGGTGGACGATTTCCGGCTGCAGGACCGTGCGCTCGGACGGCTGGAAGCCGTGGCACACGGCGCGCCGCAAGGGCTGATGATCGACAGCCTGCAGTTGACGCATCCCGACAGCGTGTTCCGCATGAGCGGCCTGTGGCGTGACAGCGGTACGGGCGAAACCCGTGCCGACCTGAGCCTGGATGTGCTCGATGCGGGCAAGATGCTGGCGCGCTTCGGCTATCCCGATACGCTCAAACGCGGGACCGCCGACATCCAGGGCAACGCCACCTGGGAAGGTTCGCCTGCCGATTTCGCGTTGTCCACGCTGGCGGGGCAGCTCGATTTCAAGGCGAAGAGCGGACAGTTCCTCAAGATCGATCCCGGTGCCGGCAAGCTGCTCGGCGTGTTGAGCCTGCAATCGCTGCCGCGCCGGTTGAACTTCGATTTCCGTGATATCTTCAATGAGGGCTATGCCTTCGACGATATCGGCGCCACGCTACGGATTGCGCGCGGCGTGGTCTACAGCGACGATTTCAAGATGCGCGGGCCGGCAGCCAAGGTCAACATGTCGGGCCTTGCCGACCTCAACCAGGAAACCGTGCAGCTGCGGGTGAAAGTGATCCCGAAACTGTCCGAAGGCGTGGCCGTGGCCGGTGCCCTGCTCGGCGGGCCGTTGGCCGGGGTGGGCGCGCTGGCCGCGCAAAAGCTGTTGCGCGATCCGATCGAGGAGGTCATCAGCCAGGAATACATGGTGACCGGCGCGTGGCAGGCTCCCGACGTCCAGCGACTGTCCAAGACGAAGGCCAAAACTGAAAATCCAGTGTCCGAACCCTGATTGTGGAACCCGACCATGACGACAAGAAAACCCGCTAAAACCACCGTTGCCCGTTCCAAGGGGGCACAAGTCAAGAAGCCGGCCCCGCAGGCGGGCACCGTGCGTGTGGCGGCCATCCAGATGGCATCGGGCCCCAACGTCCCGGCTAATCTGGCCGAGGCCGAACGGCTGATCGAACTGGCGGTCGAGGCGGGCGCGCGGCTGATCGTGCTGCCGGAATTCTTCTGCATCATGGGGATGAAGGATGCCGACGTGGTGAAGGTGCGCGAAGCCGAAGGCCACGGCCCGATCCAGTCCTTCCTCGCACGCATGGCGAAGAAGCACCATATCTGGCTGGTCGGCGGCTCGGTGCCGCTGGAAGCCGGCGCGGCGAACAAGGTGCGCAACAGCTGCCTGGTGTACGACGAGCGCGGCAAGCAGGTGGCGCGCTACGACAAGATCCACCTGTTCGGCCTCGACCTCGGCAACGAGCGCTACCAGGAAGCCAAGCTGATCGAGCCGGGCGACAGGGTGGTCGTCGTCAACAGCCCGTTCGGCCGCATCGGCCTGTCGATCTGCTACGACCTGCGCTTCCCCGAACTGTACCGCGCCATGCCCGACGTCGACATCGTCGTGGTGCCGTCGGCGTTCACCGCCACCACCGGACGCGCGCATTTCGAGACGCTGATCCGCGCGCGCGCGATCGAGAACCTCGCCTACGTGGTCGCGCCGGCGCAGGGCGGCTACCATCTGTCGGGCCGCGAAACCCACGGCGACAGCATGATCGTCGACCCGTGGGGCGTGGTGCTCGACCGCCTGCCGCGCGGCTCGGGCGTCGTCATCGCCAACATCAACCCGGCCTACCAGGCCAGCCTCAGGAAGAGCCTGCCCGCGCTGCAGCACCGCTTCATCCAGTGCCAGCAGATCCAGGTCGACGTGGTCGAGCGCCGCACGGTCGCCAAGCGCTCATCCCCGAACGGGGGCGCACCTGCCCACAAGTAAAGCCAGCCAGGACACATCATGAATCCCACCGACGCCTTCGTACCCATCCAGACCGCCGAGCAGTTGTTCCATTCAGCCGAGGCGACGCTCCTGACGCCGAACGGGCTCGACGCCGACAAGCTGGCGCCGGTGTTCGGCCGCCTGCTCACCCACGACGTCGACTACGCCGACCTGTATTTCCAGTACAGCCGTTCCGAAGGCTGGAGCCTGGAAGAAGGCCAGGTCAAATCCGGCAGCTTCAACATCGACCAGGGCGTCGGCGTGCGCGCGATTTCGGGGGAAAAAACCGCCTTCGCCTATTCCGACGACATCAGCCTCGATGCGCTCGGCGCCGCCGCCGACGCCACCCGCGCGATCGCGCGTGCCGGCCAGCACCGCAGCTTCGGCATGGTGCAGCGCGGCGAGGGCCGCGTGCTGTACAACGCGGTCGACCCGCTGGTCTCGCTGGCCGACGCCGACAAGGTCGCGCTGCTGGAGCGCCTGGAGAAGAAGGCGCGCGCCATGGACCCGCGCGTCATCCAGGTGATGGCGAGCCTCGCCTCCGAATACGAAGTCATCTTCGTCGCGCGTTCCGACGGCCATCTCGCCGCCGACGTGCGCCCGCTGGTGCGCCTGTCGCTGCAGGTCATCGCAGAACAGGACGGCCGCCGCGAACAGGGCAGCGGCGGCGGCGGCGGCCGCTTCGACTACAGCTACTTCACCGACGACATCCTCGAAAAATACGCGCGCCAGGCCGTGCACCAGGCCATGGTCAACCTCGACGCCCGCCCCGCGCCCGCCGGCACCATGACCGTCGTCCTCGGTTCAGGCTGGCCCGGCATCCTGCTGCACGAAGCCATCGGCCACGGTCTCGAAGGCGACTTCAACCGCAAGGGCAGCTCGGCCTTCTCCGGCCGCATCGGCGAGCGTGTCGCGGCACCCGGCGTCACCGTCATTGACGACGGCACCATCCCGCTCAGACGCGGTTCGCTCAACGTCGACGACGAAGGCAACCCCACCCAGCGCACCCCCCTGATCGAAGACGGCATCCTCACCGGCTACATGCAGGACATGATGAACGCGCGCCTGATGGGCATGCCCATCACCGGCAACGCACGCCGCGAGTCGTACGCCCACCTCACCATGCCGCGCATGACCAACACCCTCATGCTCGGCGGCGACAAGAACCCCCACGAAATCATCGCCTCGGTGAAGAACGGCCTCTACGCCGTCAACTTCGGCGGCGGCCAGGTCGACATCACCAGCGGCAAATTCGTCTTCTCCGCCGCCGAGGCCTACATGATCGAAGACGGCAAGATCACCTATCCCGTGAAAGGCGCCACCCTGATCGGCAACGGCCCCGACGCTCTGACGCGTGTGAGCATGATCGGCAACGACATGGAGATGGATTCGGGTGTGGGAACGTGCGGCAAGGAAGGGCAGAGCGTGCCGGTCGGCGTGGGGCAGCCGACGTTGCGGATTGATGGGTTGACGGTGGGCGGGACGGCGTAAAGCCGGCTTATTGAAAATGCGGCGCAATGCCCTTTGGTTATTGCGCCCTACATGAGCTTAACTGCTGACTGTTGGCCGGGGGTTGCCCGGCGGCAAGTCCCTTTTCTTGCTTGCCCAAGAAAAGGAACCAAAAGAAGGGCACCCCGACATCCCCGAATTCCCGAAGATCAAGCGCGTCGGGTGGGCGGCAAAGAACTCGCCCCGCTTTTGCTGGGCTGATTTTATTTTTGTGAGCGGGGCTCAAACACCTTTGCCGCTGATCCACCCGCCGCACTTGATCTTCGGCGGGTCCGTAAGGGGAGAAAAGTCAAAACCAGTTTGCCAATGCGCAACCGTTGCAAATCTGATCGAATGCTTCGCAGTGGGGCTGTTGCGTCCTCGGGGTTACTCAAACCGCCCTGTCATCACGGACCTGGTTTTGATTTTCCCCTCACAGTCCCGCCGGAAATCGAGCCTGCCGGGCGGATCAGCGGCGAAGGTGTTTGAGCCCAGCTCACAAAAAACCAATTAAAAATAGCAAGGCGGGGCGAGTTCTTCGCCGCCCGTTCGACGGGCTCGATTTTCGGGAATTCGGGGCTGTCGGGGTCGCCTTCTTTTGGTTACTTTTCTTGGCGAGACAAGAAAAGTGACTAGCTGCCGGGCTACCCCCGGCCAACGGTCAGCAGTCTTGCGAATATCCCGTCTACTATCGACAGTGCTTCGACAAGCTCAGCACGAACGGTGCTGAAAGCTGAGTGCTACGCGAACTGCAGCATGCGAGCATTCACTGGATTGCCCTAAAGGACTCCGATCCACTACGCACTAAAGTGCATGTGGAATCGTATGCTTCGCCGCTGCGCGCCTCGCAATGACAGCCGCTTGAGGCAAGGCCTCAGGCCAGCGTCTCCAGCGGCCTCGGCTCCCCGATCAAATACCCCTGCACACAATCCACCCCCATCTCCCCCAGCTTCGCCAGCGCCTCCGCATCCTCGACAAACCCCGCCACCGTCTTGATCCCGAGGAAGCTGCCCGTTTCAAGAATCGAGCGCACCAGCGCCTCGTCGATCATGCTGGTGCCGATTTCGCGCACCAGGGTGCGGTCGAGCTTCAGGTAATCCAGCTTCATGCTCTTCAGGCTGGTGTAGGAACTGGTGCCGGCGCCAAACTCGTCGAGGGTGAAGCGGCAGCCGTGGCGCTGCAGCTGGCGCATGAACAGCTGGGTCTGGGCATGGCCCTCGACGGCATCGGCTTCGCTGATCTCGAATATCAGCTTGTCGCCGGGGAGGTCGCCGCGCGCCAGTTCGGCCAGCAGGTACTTCAGGAACAGCGGGTTGGTGACCGACTGCCCGGACAGATTGATCGACAGTCCGCCGATCCGCGCGAGCGTGTCGGTGTGCGCGCGCATCCAATGCAGGACGTGGCGCACCACCCAGCGGTCGATTTCGGTGATGCGCTGCAGGCGTTCGGCCACGGCAATGAGGTCGCGCGTGGCGATGCTGCGTTCGCCCTCTGCGGTGGGGTGCAACAGCACTTCGTAATACAGCGGGGTACGCGCGGCGTCGGCCGCGGCGGCCACCGGCTGGCAATTGAGGCTGAGCTGGTTGTTGGCGAGGATGGCGGTCAGTTCGTGCGCCCATTCCGCCAGCGCCAGCATGCCGCTGTCCTCGGCTTCGCTGTTGTAGGGCAGGACGGACACGCCGGATTCGCGCGCGCGTGCGCAGGCGGCGTTGGCGTTGTCGTAATAGGCTTCGGGGCTGATGCTGTCGCGGGTCCAGGCCAGGCCGGCCGCGGCCTGCACGCGGTAGCGGGTGCCGTTGATTTCCTGGGCCTGGGCGGTCACTGCGTGCAGCAGGGCCTCGGCCTGCGCCTGCGCCGAGGCCTGGCCGGCTGCCTCGATCCAGAACGCGATGCCGGATTCGCCCGCCCGTGCGAGCAGTGCATTGGGCGGCAGCAGCGTGGGGATGATCTGCGCATAATCGCGCAGGATGGGGGTGCGGATCTCGACCCCGGCAACTTCACCTGCGGGATGGCTGATGTCGAACTGGATCACACCGATGGCGTAACCGCCGTCCCCCGCTTGGCTGCGCAGCCAGTTGCGGCGGATGGCGCGGAAGAAACTCTTGCGGTTGGGGAGTCCGGTGGCGGGGTCGTGCGAGGCCTGCCACAAGAGGTCGCGTTGCATTTTCTGGATCATTGCGCTGTAGGAACGGTCCATCAGCGGCAGCTCCAGGTCTTCGGTCCATTGCGCCGCGCCGTCTTCCAGCGACTGCAGCAGGTCCTGGCGCTTGAGGTCGAGTTTCTTGATGCCGCGATAATTGGCGAACACGTATACCGGCGGCTGGTCGCCGATCCAGATCAGGTTGAGCGGGGCGTCGAGCGACTTGAACTGCAGCCAGTCGCCGACGCGCAGGCGTTCGGCCAGGTTGTCCTGCACGTCGGAGAGCGGTTCGCTGGCGGCGTCGTCGAGGCGGGCGGCGATCGGCGTGTGCTGCTGCTTCGACTTGCCTTCGTCGAACAGCGCGGCGGCGAGCTGGTCGACGATGCGGTCCTGCGCGAACTTGTCGGCGCACACATGGGTCAGGGCCTGGTCGATGTGCTGCAGCAGGGTCTGGATCTGCGGCGTCTTGGGCGGCTCGGCGGAATCCGCGTCCAGCCAGGTGCACAGCAGCTGCAGCACCTGCCAGGCCTCGCGCGCTTCCGCGCTGTCGATGCCGTGGCGCATCTCGGCCATCAGCAGCACGTTGCGCCAGCCGCCGTTCAGCAGTTCGATGACGGCATTGGGCACCGCACGCTCGTCCAGCCGTGCCAGCAGGTCGCGCAGGATGCGCTGCTTGGAGACTTCCGCGCTCTGGCGACCCTCGCACATTTCCTGCAGGCGGAACACGCGCGCGGCGCGTTCGTTCAGCAGCGGCTTGACCACGCGTTCCAGCTGGGTGCGCGCTTCTTCGAACACGCCCGGATTCTTGTCGGCTTCGGCGTTGATGCGGTCGGTCCAGCGGCTCATCAGCCGCAGCAGGCGCGCGTCCGTGATTTTGCCGTCATCGCCCGCCACCATGCTGATGCGGTCGAGGGTGTTCAGAACCTTGTGCGCCGGATGGGCGGGCGAGCTCAGAAACTGCGGGTCGGACATCGCCAGCTTGATGAGGCTGGTTTCCAGTTGCTGGAAGAACGGCCGCATGCCTTCGCTGACCGATTTCTCGGCGTGCATGGTGTCGAACAGCGCGCCGAACATGTCGACCGAGCGCTGCATTTCGTGGGTGACGGTGGGCGGCAGCGCGCCGGCAGCAGCCAGGCGCTGCAGCACCGGCGAATGCGCCACGCTGGGTGCACCTGCCATCATGGGTTGACCCGCGCCACCGCCAGCCGGCAGGCCTTGCGGGGCGTAACCCGGCATGGCGCTGCCTGTAGCGGCTCCCGTTGCGCCCATCGGCGCCGACGCGGCGGGGGCGGATGCCGGCTGGCCACGGAAGAAATCCAGCAGCGAGCCGGTCAGGCGGCTGAGGGTGCCCGGTTGCGGCGACGCAGTGGGGGCGGATGCTGTCGCCGGCATGGGGGCGGCTTCAGAGGCTGACGGCGGGGCTTCGTGCTGCGGCTGTGGCTTCAACACGGGTTGATGTCGATCGACCTCGGCCTCGGAGACCGGCAGCAGGGCCAGCAGTTCGGCATACAGCGGCGCCAGCTGCTCGGCCAGCACGTCGCGCAACGTGGCGTAGGCGACCTGGCGTGCACGGGCCAGCACGGGTACATCCTGCAGCGCGCCGCGGTAGGCATGGCCGATCACCGCCGGGCCGAAGGGGTTGTTGCTGTGATCGCAGGCAAAGCCGAACAGCTGGCCGATGCGCGGTTCGATGTCCGAGAGTTGCTCGCGGAACTGCTCTTCCAGCTTGTTGGCTTCGCTCGAGGTGGCGAGCCAGTCCTCGAAGTCCAGCTCGTCGACCAGCGCCAGTCCGCCCTCCAGGGTGTCGCGGGTGGCCTGCGTTTGTACCGGCCGCGCCTGCTTCAGCGCATCGAGCACGCCCTGTACAAAACGAGTCTGCACCGCCGGCGCGTGGTTGGCGAATTCGTGCACGGCGCTCAGCAATCCGCTGTGTTCGGCTATGCCGGAGGCTTGCACGGCTGCCGCACTCAGCTTGTCGCCCAGGTTGCGCATGATCTGGTCGTGCACCTGCAGCAGGGTTTCGCTCAGCAGAGTGGTGCTGGCTTCGCGTAACTGGGGATGTGCGGTGGAGGCGGGCAGGGCGGCCAGTTTTTGCCGGTGTCCCGCCATGCGCAGCCTTTGCAGCGCACGCAGCGCATCGACCGGTTGGCGGGCAAATGCGACCCCGACCCCGAGCGGGCTCAGGCGCTTGAGCTGTGCAGGCACGCGGAAGGTCTGGGTGGTATTGATCGAAACCGGGGTGAAGACGATTTCCACCGCCGCGTCGGCGCGCTTGGCCAGCGCGGTGATCGCCGCATCCGGGTTGGTGAACTTGAGGAACAGGCCGCCCTGGCAGAAATCGCGAATCTCGCAGGCGATCTCGGTGTAGCCCGGCTGCGTGATGATGGCGGCCTGCGAGACCTGGAAGCGCTTGTCGCGCCGCAATTCCTGACCGGCGTGTTGGTTGTCTGTCGCGTTCGCCATCATTTCCACACTTCTCCCATTGTTTTCTCCCTCTGCTCGATACGGACGTCATGGCTGCGCTGTCCGGATTCGGGGCGATCCCGGCCGGCTGGACGGCGCTTGGCGGACTCCACCTGATTTTGGTAGACTGCCATGCATGATTCGTGCCGCAAAGTTCTTTTTTAGCCGCTTTTATCCCACGCCACAGGCGGTCGGGAGGCGCTGAGACGAGCAGCAACGCCTTGACGAAACCGCCAGCCCCTGGCGGTTTTTTTGTTTAAGCCGCCGCGATCAAAGCACATAAACCGGAGCCTGAACATGTCTGCCACCCGAACCGACGACACCCGCATCGAGCAAAGCGGCGAACTGCTTGCCCCGATGCAGGTCATGCGCGAGCTGCGCGCCAACGAAACCGTGCTGGCGCATGTGGCGCATGCACGCAGCGCCATTCACGACGTGCTGCGCGGCGCGGACGACCGCATGTTCGTCGTCGTCGGCCCGTGTTCGATCCACGATCCGGCCGCCGCGCTCGATTATGCGCGCAAGCTGAAGCCGCTGGCCGACGAGCTTGCGCACGATCTCGTCATCGTGATGCGCGTGTACTTCGAGAAGCCGCGCACCACCGTGGGCTGGAAGGGGCTGATCAACGATCCGCATCTGGACGAGAGCTTCGACATCAACGAGGGCCTGCGGCTGGCGCGCAAGCTGCTGCTCGAAATCAACGAAATCGGTCTGCCGTGCGCGACCGAGTTCCTCGACCTGATCTCGCCGCAGTACATCGCCGACCTGGTGAGCTGGGGTGCGATCGGCGCCCGCACTACCGAGTCGCAGTCGCACCGCCAGCTGGCCTCGGGCCTGTCGTGCCCGGTAGGATTCAAGAACGGCACCGACGGCAGCCTCAGGATTGCGGTCGATGCGATCAAGGCGGCCGCCGCGCGTCACCATTTCATTTCCGTCACCAAGTCGGGCCATGTCGGCGTGTTCAGCACCTCCGGCAACGAGGATACCCACGTCATCCTGCGCGGCGGCAAGGCGCCCAACTACGATGCGGCGAGCGTCGCGTTGGCGTGCGGCGAGCTGGCCGCCGCCGGCCTGCGCCAGCAGTTGATGATCGATTTCTCGCACGCCAACTCGAGCAAGCAGTACCAGCGCCAGATCGACGTCGCTGCCGACGTCGCGGCGCAGGTGGCCGGCGGTGATGCGCGCATCATCGGGGCGATGGTCGAAAGCCATATCAATCCGGGCCGCCAGGATCTGGTCGCCGGCCAGCCGCTGGAATACGCCAAGTCGATCACCGATGCCTGCATTGGTTGGGATGACACCATTCCGCTGCTGCGGATGCTGGCCGATGCCGTGAATAAACGCCGGCTGACCACCCCGGCGGATGAGGAATAGGCGCGCTTCCGGGTTAAAATGCACATGGCGGGCCTCCCCGCATGGCTAAGTTGTGAATCGGGTCAGGTCCGGAAGGAAGCAGCCCCAGCGACCGATGCCAGTGCCGGGGTTCTGGCTCGCCACCTCATTCCAGTTGTCTACAATTCAGTTGTCTATTTTTTCAATGGGCATCGAGATGAAGGGACACCTCGTTCTGTTGCTGGTTGCAGGTTTGGGGCTGGCTTCTTCCAGCCGGGCCGCCGACGGCATCGCCGTCGAAGGAGGCTGGGGCGATGATTCGACCACGATGGTCCAGATCAGCCTGACGCGCCAGTGGGACCGCAAATGGTTCACCGACGGCAACTGGTACCTGAGCGGCTACTGGGAAGCGTCGGTGGGCCACTGGCACAGCACCGACGCGGGCGGCAAGGGAATCTGGGATGTCGGCTTTGCTCCGGTGTTCCGCTTCCAGCCCAAGGCCGGCGGCGTCAAGCCTTACGTGGAAGGTGCCATCGGCTTCCATCTCATCAGCGATACCCACGTGAATGCCGGCCGCGATCTGGGCAGCGCCTTCCAGTTCGGCGATCATCTGGGTGTCGGGCTGGTTTTCGGTGACAAGGGCCAGCTCGATCTGGGCTATCGGTTCCAGCATCTGTCCAATGCCGACCTCAAATCGCCCAACGATGGCATCGATTTCCAGCAAATCCGTTTTGCTTATTATTTTTAACCGCTGAATGCCTTGGCAGGTCGGTCAGGGTGATCCGCCGCTCTGATAAAATCGACCCGATGACTGATCTGTTCGGCGAATCCTCCTCACCGGCCGTGGCCCTGGCCCGCAAATGGCGTCCGCGCGCGTTTGCCGACCTCAAGGGGCAGGAACACGTCGTCCAGGCGCTGTCGAATGCGCTCACGCAAGGCCGTCTGCATCATGCCTATCTGCTGACCGGCACGCGCGGGGTCGGCAAGACCACGCTGGCACGCATTCTCGCCAAATGTCTCAACTGCGAGACCGGCGTCACCGCCACGCCGTGCGGCGTGTGCTCGGCCTGTACGCAGATCGATGCCGGCCGCTTCGTCGATCTGCTGGAACTCGATGCGGCGTCGAACACCGGCGTCGACAACATGCGCGAGGTGCTCGACAACGCGCAATACGCGCCGACGGTGGGGCGCTACAAGGTCTACATCATCGACGAAGTGCACATGCTGTCGAAGCCGGCGTTCAACTCCATGCTGAAGACTCTGGAAGAGCCGCCGGCGCATGTGAAATTCATCCTCGCGACCACCGACCCACAGAAGATTCCGGTGACGGTGCTGAGCCGCTGCCTGCAGTTCAACCTGAAGCCGATGCCGCCCGCACTGGTGGCGCAGCACCTGGGCGAGGTGCTGGAGCAGGAAAACGTTGCCTGCGAGCCGGCGGCGCTGAACCTGCTGGCGCGCGCGGCCGCCGGCAGCATGCGCGATGCGCTGTCGCTCACCGACCAGGCGATCGCCTATGGCGGTGGCAAGGTCGAGGCGGCCGCGGTCGAGGCCATGCTCGGCACGGTGCGGCGCGATTACCTGTTCGATCTGCTCGACGCACTGGCGGCACATGATGGCGATGCACTGCTGGCGCAGGCGAGGCAACTGGCCGAGCGCGGCATCGCCTTCGACGCCGCGCTGCAGGACCTCGGCAACCTGCTCACCCAGTTGGCGCTCCTGCTGCACGCCCCGGGCGGGGTGGAAAGCGGCATGGACGCCGAGCGCATGCAGGCTGCCGCCGCGCAGCTGGACGCCGAAACCGTGCAACTGTATTACCAGATTGCGCTGAACGGCCGCCGCGACCTGCCGTATGCGCCGGACGAGTTTTCCGGGTTCTGCATGACGCTGTTGCGCATGCTGGCTTTTGCGCCGGGAGCGGCCAATGCGGACCGCCCTGCGCCGGTGCGTGTCGCGCCCGTCGCGCGTGCCGAGCCGCCGCCGCGTGCTGCTGCGCCGGCCGCGACATCCAGCCCGTCTCCTGCGCCTGCGCCCGAAGTGGCGACGCGTGCCGTCGCCGCGCCAGCCGAACTGGCAACTGCGCCGGAGCCGAATCCGCCATCTGTTGCCACGCTGGTTGCGAACGAACCGAGCCCGCGGGGTGCCTGGGACTGGCTCGCCGTGGTGGCCGAACTGCGCCTCGGCGGCATGGCCAAGATGCTGGCCGACCATTGCGAACTGGTGTCGCAGACCGGCGCTGCGGTGACGCTGCGTGTGGGCGAGGCGCATAAACACCTGCTCGATCGTACCTATCAGGACAAGCTGGTGGGCGCGCTGCGCGACAAGTACGGCGCGACGCTCCAGGTGACGTTCGAGATCGGCGCGGCGGCCGAGCAGACCCCACAGCAGGTGCGCACGCGCATCAAGGAAGCGCGCCAGGCGGAAGCCGTGGCGGCCATCGAATCGGATCCATTCGTGCGTGAGCTGGTCGACCAGTTTGGCGGCCAGATCGACGCATCGACCATACAGCCGCTAGTGCCCTGAGCCGGGAATATGTCGAATGGAAATGTCGAGAATCTTCCGCATGCGGCGTTGCAAATCCTCGCCAGGTATCCAACCTGGCTGCGGTTTGCGCCTGGCCTGCGAAAGATTTCGACATTTCCATCGATCCGGCCAGCGTGCCATGCGGGCACTCGATCAACATATTCCCGACTCAGGGCACTAGGAGAATCAACATGATGAAGGGCGGCATCGGCAACATGATGAAGCAGGTCCAGCAGGTGCAGGAAAACATGGCCAAGATGCAGGCCAAGCTGGCCGAAATCGAAATCGAGGGACAGAGCGGCGCCGGCATGGTCAAGGTGGTGATGACCTGCAAGTACGACGTGCGCCGCGTCACCATCGATCCCAGCCTGATGGGCGACGACAAGGAAATGCTCGAAGACCTGGTGGCCGCGGCGGTGAACGACGCGGTGCGCAAGGTCGAATCCACGGTACAGGAAAAGATGGGCAGCGTGACCGCCGGCCTGCCGATTCCGCCAGGGATGAAGCTGCCGTTCTGAACGCTTAAGGCATCGTCGTGCAGCCTGCCGCGCTGGAAAACCTGATCACCGCCCTGCGCGTGCTGCCCGGGGTCGGCCCGAAGTCGGCGGCGCGCATGGCCTATCACCTGCTGCAGCGCGACCGGCGCGGCGCGGAGGCGCTGGCGGGCGCGCTCAACCATGCGCTGACGCACCTGCATCATTGCCGCCTGTGCAACAACTTTTCCGAGGCTGAAGTATGCGAGGTGTGCGCCAGTCCGAACCGCGACAAGCGGCAGCTGGCGGTGGTCGAGATGCCGGCCGACTTCAACATGATGGAAGCCACGCAAAGCTACGGCGGCCTGTATTTCGTGCTGATGGGGCGGCTCTCGCCGCTCGACGGCATCGGTCCGCGCGAGATCCATCTCGACCGGCTGATCAGCCGTGCGCTCGACGGCGTGGTCGAGGAAGTGATCCTGGCGACTAACTTCACCCCGGAAGGCGAGGCCACCGCACACACCATCGGCGAATTGCTGAAGGCGCGCGGTTTGAAAGTGAGCCGGCTGGCGCGCGGGGTGCCGGTCGGCGGCGAGCTTGAGTACGTCGACAGCGGCACGCTGGCGCAGGCCGTTCGAGATCGACGAACCGTTTGACTCAGCGCGATAGGCGCAGCGTTTGACCGCGCCTACCCCAGCGCGCTGGCGACGAGGTTGATCGTCAGCGCCAGCACCAGCAGATTGAAGCCGAACGACACCAGGCCGTGCACCAGCACCAGCCGGCGCATCGCCGTCGTGGTGATCGCGACGTCGGCTACCTGCGAGGTCATGCCGATGACCGCCGCGAAATACGCAAAATCGGCGTAGCGCGGCGCCGCACCGGGAAACGCCAGGCCGCCCGTGTCCTTGCCCGCATGCGACCGGTAGTAGTGGCGCGCATAACGTAGCGCGAACAGGGTCTGGATCAGGAGCCAGGTCGATGCCAGCGCGCCGAGCGCGAGGCCGATGTGCAATCCGCGCACCATGCCCGTCGAAGTCTTGGCCGCATCGGTGACCAGCAGCACGCCAATCAGGCTGACCCACGACGCCGCGACCAGCGCGACATACAGCGCGGTGGCGCCGGGGTCCTCGCTGGACGCACGCAGCCGGGTATGGGCGATGTCGAGCCGCCCCACGCCCCACCATACCAGCAGCAGATACGCCATGCTGCCGGCCAGCCAGCCGACCAGCAGCCGGGTTTCCCAGCCTGCGGCCTGCGTCGATGCCGCACCCGCAACGCCGAGCGTCAGCGCAAGCGTCAAGCGGTGCCATGCCCGCAGGCGGGCAACGGGGTGAAGCTCACGGTGCGGATAGGGCAGCAGCAGTTTCATGATCGGGTATGACGTGAATGCAGAAAACCGCGCAAGGCCAGCACGGCGACCACGAAGCCGAGCATAACCCAGTGTTCGATCCGATGCAGCACGGCCAGATGGGTGCTCAGCAGGGCCCCGAACAGGTAGCCGACACCGCCCACCAAGGGGGCCCACAACGCGGCGGAGGCAAGATCGAGCCAGAAAAAGCGCCAGCGGGTCACGCCGCTCAGCCCGACTGCGACCGGCAGCGCGATGCGCAAGCCCCACATGAAGCGCATCGCCAGAATGACGCCCGCCGGGTGTCGCTGGATGAGATCGAGCGCATGGTCGACCTTGCCACGCAGGGCCGGTCGGCGCAGCAGCAGTGTCTGACCGTGGCGGCGACCGAGCCAGAAAAAGAACTGGTCGCCCGTCATCGCGCCCATCCCCGCCACGCCCGTCAGCACGGCAAAATCGAGATAGCCGCGATGGGCCGCATAGCCGGCCAGCAACAGCACGGATTCGCCTTCGAACAGGGCGCCGAGAAATACGGCGACGTAGCCGTACTGCGCGATGAGGGCGACAATATCCATGCGTGGATTGTAGAGCGTGCCGCGCGGGGTGCCACGGCCGAACGGTCATGGCGCGGTGGCGATGAAGCCGCTGCCCATGCATCCATGCGTATTCGGGTTGTCGGGAACGATCGAGGGGCGGTGTCGCTGACTGGCCGGACCGGCCATACGGGCGAAAGGGGCGTCAGCAACGATGCCGGTTGCATGGGAGCGAACTCTCCGCACAAGTGCTTGTCGCACGATCGCAGCTGCCGCTGAACCTGTCGCAAATCCGGAGAGATGAGCCATGAATCAGACCGTTGAACACGCCTTGAGCAAGGTGCCCGAAGTCACGCTGATGTTCTGGATCATCAAGATCGCCGCGACGACGCTGGGCGAGACGGGCGGCGACGCGGTGTCGATGTCGATGAACCTGGGCTACCTGCGCGGCACCCTGATATTCGCGGCGATTTTTATCGTGATGGTGGCCGCACAGATCAAGGCCGACCG
Source organism: Hydrogenophilales bacterium (assembly GCA_016195805.1). GTDB lineage: Bacteria > Pseudomonadota > Gammaproteobacteria > Burkholderiales > Thiobacillaceae > Thiobacillus. The sequence goes on along the minus strand of JACPYT010000015.1, from coordinate 166,832 downwards.
GTTCAGTCCCTGGCTTTACTGGACGACCATCCTTGCGACGACGACCGTCGGCACGACGCTGGCCGACTTTGCCGATCGTTCGCTCGGAATCGGCTATGCAGGCGGCGCATCGCTGCTGTTTGCCTTGTTGATGGCGTCGCTGGCGATCTGGTACCGGACCCTCGGCTCGATTGCCGTCGACAGCATCCGTTCGCCCAGGGCGGAGGTGTTTTACTGGATCACGATCATGTTCTCGCAGACGCTGGGCACCGCGCTGGGCGACTGGACCGCTGATACGGCGGGGCTGGGCTATGCCGGGGGCGCCCTTGTTTTCAGCATGCTTCTGGCGCTGGTGGTCGCGGCCTACTTCTGGACGAAGATCTCGAGAACCCTGCTGTTCTGGGCCGCGTTCATCCTGAGCCGCCCTCTGGGCGCGGTGGTGGGCGATTTTCTCGACAAGCCGGCCAGCGCCGGCGGCGAGGCGTTGAGCCGCTACTCGGCATCGGCGGCGATCATCGTGTTCATCTTCGCCTGCCTCCTGGTTTTCCCGCAGCGCGCGGCAAGCAACGCAGGACACTGAGCCGTTCCGACCCGCCCGGTCTTTGCCTGCCTTCAGGCCCTTCGGAAGCGGTATCTGCGCAGCATCCGCGTGGCACCCGTTCTCGTGGATAATTCGGGGTGTGCGCCCCATGTGGCCCCCTGTTTGAACGGAGAAGACAAGATGGAACTCAACGCCCTTACGGCGCTTTCGCCGCTGGATGGCCGTTATGGCTCGAAAACCGCGCCGCTGCGCGACTTCTTCAGCGAATATGCGCTGATCAAATACCGTGTCATCGTCGAGATCGAGTGGCTGAAGGCGCTGGCCGCCGCACCCGCCATCGTCGAGGTGCCGGCGTTTTCGGCCGCGGCCATCGCGCTGCTCGACGGCATCGCCGATAACTTTTCGGTGGCCGACGCCGAGCGCGTCAAGGCCATCGAGGCGACCACCAACCACGACGTCAAGGCGGTGGAGTACTTCCTCAAGGAAAAGACCAAGGTCAATGCCGAAATCGCTGCCGTCTCGGAGTTCATCCACTTCGCCTGCACCTCGGAAGACATCAACAACCTGTCGCATGCGCTGATGCTGAAGGGCGCACGCGATGCCGTATTGTTGCCCGCGCTGGAAAAAGTGATTGCGCGCCTGACCGATCTGGCGCACGAACTGGCCGAATTGCCGATGCTGTCGCGCACCCATGGCCAGCCGGCGTCGCCCACCACGGTCGGCAAAGAACTCGCCAACGTCGTCTACCGCCTGCGCCGTACCTGGGATGCCATCGGCGCGGTCGAGCTCATGGGCAAGATCAACGGCGCGGTCGGCAACTACAACGCGCACCTGTCGGCGTATCCCGAACTCGACTGGGAAGGCTTCGCACGTGAATTCGTGACGCATCTCGGGCTGAGCTTCAATCCCTACACCATCCAGATCGAACCGCACGACGCCATGGCCGAACTGTACGACGCCATCGCGCGCACCAACACCATTCTCATCGACCTCAACCGCGACGTGTGGGGTTATATCTCGGTCGGCTACTTCAAGCAGAAAGTGAAGGCGGGTGAGGTGGGGTCTTCCACCATGCCGCACAAGGTCAATCCCATTGACTTTGAGAACAGCGAAGGCAATCTGGGGCTGGCCAACGCCATGCTGCGGCATCTGGCGGAAAAACTGCCGATCTCGCGCTGGCAGCGCGACCTCACAGATTCCACCGTGCTCAGAAACATGGGCGTCGGTTTCGGCTACAGCCTGCTGGCCTACGAATCCTGCCTGCGCGGTCTCGGCAAGCTCGAGTCCAACCCCGCCGCGCTGGCAGCCGACCTCGACGCCAACTGGGAAGTGCTCGCCGAGCCGATCCAGACCGTGATGCGGCGCTATGGCGTGGCGAATCCCTACGAGCAGTTGAAGGAACTGACGCGCGGCAAGGCCGGCATGACGCGCGAGACGCTGCATGTCTTCATCGACGGCCTGGCGATTCCCGACGCCGAAAAGACCCGCCTGAAATCGATGACGCCGGGGTCCTATACCGGCATGGCGGCGGAGCTGGCCAGACAGATTTAAGCGGGGATTGATGCGGCCCGAAAGATTGAAGCGGAGTTCACATGTCTGAACATGCACTCGACGTTGGCCTTGCCGATTTCACGCAACACGTTCTCGAGGAATCGAAGCACCGCCCGGTGGTGGTCGATTTCTGGGCGCCCTGGTGCGGCCCGTGCAAATCACTCAAGCCCATCCTGGAGAAACTTGCGGCCGAATACGGCGGCAAGTTCCTGCTTGCCAAGATCAATTCAGACGACAACCAGGAACTCGCCGCGCGCTACGGCGTGCGCGGCATTCCAAGCGTCAAGGCCTTCGTCAACGGCGAGCCGGTCGACGAGTTTTCCGGCGCGCTGCCGGAAGGCGAGGTGCGGGCTTTCCTCGATCGCCTCATTCCCAGCCCGGCCGACGAACTGCGCCAGCAGGCAGCGACTGCACGCATGACCGGCGATATTTCCGGCGCGCTGAAGTTGCTGGCCGAGGCCTCGAAAATCGATCCCGGCCACCTCGGCGTGCGGCTCGACGCGGCGGAAATCATGCTCGACCTGAACGAGGCCGAGGAAGCCCGTCGCCTGATCGGCAGCGTGCCGGAGGACGTCGATCCGCGTGTGCCTGCCCTGAAGGCCCGCCTGCAGTTCATGGGGGCGGCCGGCGAAGACCAGGCCGCACTGCTTGCGCGGGTGGCGGCGAATGAAAACGACCTGGACGCGCGGCTGAAGCTCGCCAACCTTCTGGTTGCCGCCGGGCAGTACGAAGCGGGCATGGACCAACTGCTGGAAATCGTGCGCCGCGACCGCGACTTCGAGGATGACATCGGCCGCAAGACCCTGCTGTCGGTATTCAACCTGCTGGGCGGCGGCGAACTGGTGAGCCGCTATCGGCGCTTGTTGGCCAGCGCGTTGCATTGAGCCAGGCTGGGTTCAGGCGTAATGCGTGAATGGATGGGTCAATTGATGGGCAGAACTGCATCGGGATGTTTCAATCACATCGTTTGATTGATGTCCGTGATCAGTCTCTGAGCAGGCCTTCTTCTCAACCGTTCGGATCGGCCGCACCTCGGCCAAAGTGGACGCGAATCCTGTGGCTTACGCTCGCCCACCAAGCCGGGGCGGTTTGATCCATCAGCTGGACCCCTCGCTCATCGCGTACGAACGCGGCTCGGAACTCTGCACGCGCAAGGACGGCGCCATTTAAGCAGATTACGCGGGCATCACCGTGGTCGGGGCACCCAGATCGAGGCGACGTGCCCCGTTTCGTTGACCTTGCCGGAATGGTGCACGCACGAGGTCACGTAGAAGGTTGCGCGAAAAGGCAAGGCCGCCCAGCGCGCAGAGCAGACCACCCGTAAACAGCGCATCGGGCGTGCCAATGTGATCGGCCAGCACGCCCGCGGCGAGGCCGCCAAGGGGCGACACGCCGAGATAGGCAATCGTATACATTGCCATCACGCGCCCGCGGAAGCGTCCTTCGACGGCCGTCTGCAACGACATATTGGTAGACGCTGCGGTGACTACGACCCCAAACCCCACGAGCCCCATCAGCAGTAACGATACCCAGAGAGTTGTCGACAAGGCGAAACCCATGAGGGCAATGCCCGCACACGTTCCCGCCAGCAGGGTGACACTCCGCAGCTTTCCGACATTCTTGCGCGACGCCAAGAAGACGGTTCCAACAATCGCGCCCAGGCCCGCAGAGCTCATGAGGAAGCCCAGTGTCTGCGCGCTCCCATGGAACACGTCTTTCGCGTAAACAGGGAGCAAGACGAGATAGGGCGTTGCCATGAAGCTCACCAAGGCGAGGAAAAGCAATGAGCCGCGTATTTCCACAGCGTTGAAGGCGTACGCCAATCCGTCCTTCAGGGTGCAGGCGACCCCATGTTTTGAGCTGCGCTCCTGCGATACGCGCATGCTGAGCAGTGCGACGATAACGGCCACGTAAGACAGACCGTTCAATAGAAAACAGGTAGCCTCGCCTACAAGCGCGATTACAAGCCCAGCGATGGTCGGACCGAGGAGCCTCGCGACGTTGACCGTGAAAGAGTTGAGGGCGATCGCATTGGTAAGGTCGCTCTGGTCATCCACCATGTGAGTCATCATGGACTGGCGAATGGGTGTTTCAAAGGCTGTGATGATGCCCAGCAGGACCGCCATGACCACAATGTGCCAGACCGCCACGAAACCGCTGAAGGCCAGTCCTGCCAACGCCAATGCCTGCAGCAAGGATAGCACCTGCGTGCCCAACCATAGTTTCCGGCGATCGAACCGGTCAGACCAAACACCCGCAACGGGCGCCAGCAGCAAGATGGGAATCTGCCCTGCGAAGGCAGTGAATCCAAGCAGCAGGGTTGAACCCGTGAGACGATATACCAGCCAACTCATCGCGGCTTGCTGTATCCAGGTTCCGATCAGGGATGTGCCTTGCCCAAAAAAGAACAGGCGGAAATTCCGGTGCCGCAGGGCGCGCAGCATATTCATGGTGGCAAGGAATGTGGTTTGTCTTGTAGGCCAGCTTAGACACACCGCATTGCACAAATATGAATCGTGAACAGGGCGACCGATCTGCCCTTACACGGCTGCTTAGGCCGAAGGAAAGCCCTTCCCTGTAATGGAATGAACTTCCTTTTTTCTGTTGACATCCCCCTCGGTATTGACCGAGCAGGGGACACGACAACGCGCGCACTCCGCTCAATCGATCGCCTGGTAGCGCACTTCGACGATTTCCACCTCGCGTCGTCCTTCCGGCGTCTGCACGCTGACGGTGTCGCCTTCGCGCGCCTTCAGCAGCGCGCGCGCCATCGGCGAGATCCACGCGATGCGGCCGCGCCCGGCGTCGGCCTCGTCGATGCCGACGATGGCGTAGGTGGCCTCGATGCCGTCCTGATCGGCGACCGTGACGGTGGCGCCGAAGAACACCTGGTCGGTGGCTTCGCGCCGGGCGGGGTCGACGACCTCGGCGTGTTCCAGTCGCTTGGATAAAAAACGGATGCGGCGATCGACCTCGCGCAGCCGCTTCTTGCCGTAGATGTAGTCGCCGTTTTCCGAGCGGTCGCCGTTGCTTGCCGCCCAGGAGATGGTTTCCACCAGCCTGGGGCGCTCGACCTTCCACAGCTGGTTGAATTCGGCATCAAGCTGCGCGTAGCCCGCGGGCGTCATGTAATTCTTCGACCCGGCAGGCAGCGCCGGCGCGGCGAGGTCGTCCTCGTCGGCGTCCGCAGCGTCGGTTTCCTTGACGAAGGCTTTATTCATTTGGGATAAGGCATCCTTTGGGCAGGCGCCTTGTTCATCGGCCGAACAGATGGACGAGCAGCGAGAGCGCCAGCGACGTGAGAATGACGCTGGCGAAGGGGAAGTAGAATACGCCTCGTTTATGTCGGACCTGAATATCGCCAGGCAGCCGGCCCAGCCCCAGGCGGTTGAGCCAGGGCGTGAGCAGGCCCAATACCAATAACGCCAGAACGAGTGTCACCAGCCATTTCATCATGGGGAGATTTTAGCCGATGCCTCACAAGGAGACTCCGACTTTCGATGGGATAAATCCCGTGAAAGATCGTATAGACGCAGCACTGCTGCCGCAATTTGAACGCACCCGGATTCTGCTCGATGCCGGCGAGCAGGCGCGGCTTGCCCGTGCGCACGTGCTGGTGGCGGGGCTGGGCGGGGTCGGATCGTATTGCGCCGAGGCGCTGGCGCGTGCCGGGGTGGGACGGCTGACCTTGATCGACCACGATGTGGTCGCCGTGTCGAACATCAACCGCCAGTTGCCTGCGCTGCTCTCCACCGTGGGGCAGCCGAAAGCGGAACTGATGGCGGCGCGCATCCGTGACATCAACCCTGAGTGCGAACTCAGCGTGATCCGGGAATTCCTGATTCCGGAAACCGTGGCCGACATCGTGCCGGCCGACGTCGATTTCGTCATCGACTGCATCGACTCGCTCAACTGCAAGGTCGCGCTGGTCGCCAGCAGCGTCGAGCGCGGCCTCAAGGTCGCCTCCAGCATGGGGGCCGGCAACAAGCTCGACCCCACCCGCATCCGGATCGCCGACATTTCGAAGACCGAAATGTGCCCGCTCGCCTCGGTGATGCGCAAGCGGCTCAGGAAGCGTGGCATTCCCAAAGGCGTGCTCACCGTGTTTTCCGACGAGCCCGGGCGCGCGCCCTTGCCGCCGCAGCCGGTCGAGGGGCGCGGGCGCGCCCGCGCGGTCAACGGCACCATCAGCTACATGCCGCCGCTGTTCGGGCTGATGCTGGCGGGGGCCGTGGTGCAGCGGCTGATTGCGCAACCCTAGGCTGCTTCGGCCGCCGCGCGCATGTGCGCTATTGCTGTGTGGCGTCGTCGATCTGCTTGCGTTGCGCCTGCGCCGCATCCATCACCTGACCTTCAACTGCCCGCGCTTTCTTCATCTCCTGAATCTGCGTCTGGAATACTGGGTTCGGCGTGGGGGCGGTTTTGGGCTGCGGCGGTGGCGTGGCGTCGCAGGCGGCCAGGCTCAGTGCAAGCGGAATCAGGGTCCATTTCATCATGCAGTCTCCTGTATCCGGCGGGGTGGTGCCGGGGTGTGTGCCAAGTTTACCCCGGACCCCCAAGGTCGTAGCGCTCGGTGCCATTCTGTTGCAGGCTACACAGAAATCTTCTGCACAGTGACGACACCGCAGGGTCTGGCTTCACGTACCATGTCGCGTGCGAAATCGACTGGATACTCATACGGATAACACGCGATGCAAGCCAAGACCTGTTGGGTTCTGACCGTTGGCGTGCCGGGCATGGACAATCAATCCCTCGGCCTGGCCCAGGCATTGGGGCTGGACGTGGTGCAGAAACGCCTCGAGCCGGTCGCGCCCTGGAAGCACCTGCCGCCGCAGCTGTGGCTGGCGCCCCTGCGTTTTCTGGGCCCGGGCAGCGATGCCATCGAACCGCCCTGGCCGGACGTGGTGATCGGCACCGGGCGGCTGACCGTCGCGGTGGCGCTGGCCATCAAGCGCGCCAGCGGCGGGCGCACGTTCAATATCCGCATCCAGGATCCGCACACCGCCTACGACGAATTCGACGTCATCGTCACGCCGCAGCATGACCGCTGCAATCGTCCGAATGTCATCCCTACGCTGGGTGGCCTGCATACGATCACGCCGACGCGCATCCACGAGGCCGGGGCGCGTTTCGCAGAAAAGTTCGCCTACCTGCCGCGGCCGCGCGTGGCGGTTCTGGTTGGCGGCACCAACAAATGCTATCGCCTGACGCCCGAGATTGGCCGGGCATTGGGCGAGCAGCTCGCCGCCCTGTCGGCATCGACCGGCGCGGGGATTCTCCTCACCCCGTCGCGCCGCACCGGGGCCGAAGTGGAAGCCGCATTGCGTGACGCGCTGGCGCACACCCCCGCCTACATCTGGGACGGTACGGGCGAAAATCCCTATCTCGCCTACCTCGCGCTGGCGGACACCATCGTGGTGACGGCGGATTCGGTCAACATGGTTTCGGAAGCCTGCACCACCGGCAAGCCCGTCTTTGTGGTGGAACTGGAAGGCGGCAACCGGAAGTTTCGGCTGTTTCACGAGGCCATGCGTGCGGGGGGGTATACGCGGCCTTTTACCGGGACGCTGGAAAGCTGGAGCTACCCTGCGCTTGACGATGTCGGCAGGGTTGCTCGGGAAATACGCAATCGTCTTGGGAATTCCTGAGCCGTAATCTTCCGGCGTCGCCCGGCTTCATCTGGTTGCAGGTTCCTGCACGCATTGCGTCGGATCAGACGCGGGCGCGATTTGTGCCAAGCTGGCAAGCCCTTTAAGATTCGAGGGTTCATGTCCTTTCATTCGCGGATTCCCTCTGGCGCCATGGGGCTCCGCGAAGCGAATCCAACCGGAAATCTTCATGCCGATCAAAATCGAAACATTCAGCAATGCCAAGGGTGGGAGCAGTTTCTTCAAGGCACTGGGCCATCCCCTGACGGTCGACAAGGCGGCCGCCCTGATGGCCAAACTGGGACGCGGGCCGGTGGCCGTCTACGATCCCCTTGGCATGGCGGAAGGTTTTTTCGAGTTCCAGGATCCGTCCGCGCTGGATCTGCGGGGCGTGTTCGTTCAGCGGCTGGAAGACCTGGGCAGGACCGTGCTGGGACACGAGACCCAGCCGGTGACCCGCTTGCAGGGAACACAGGCTTCCATCCTGTTCGTCGTTGCGTTTGATGCGAAGCGCCTGATTGCGCAGATGGGTCATCTAGTCCCGGCGGGGACGGACATCGTCAGCCTGGACGAGATCCGGATCCCCGACGAGATGCTCACGAATCGCCGGCGCTATCTCGATCCACTCAACTTCGCCACCAACTTCGCGCTGCTGCGCGACGCCCAGGGCTGGCACACGCGCATCGTGACGTCCGACTACTGGACAGGCTGGGGTGCACCCAAGCCGCCTGCGGTGTGGTTTTGCCTGTTCGACCAGGCGGGCGGGGTGCTGGCCCAGTGGCAGGATGCGATTCCCGCACCGGGTGCCAGTCTTGTGGTGGACAGCCAGGCGGTGCGCCGACGCTTCAACCTCGGTGAATTCACCGGCTCGCTGTTCATGCACGTGCTGGGCGTGGCGGGACATGACGTCGTCAAATATGCGCTCGACACCTACGGCGACGATCCCACGAAGCTTTCCTGCACCCACGATGCGAATGCCTGGCCCTCGGATCTGTATGCCGGTTTGCCCGCGCCGAAGTCCGATGAGACCGTCGTGCTGTGGATCCAGAACAGCCATCCGGTGACGATCCCGAAGCGGGGCATCGGGGTGAACCTGATGGGAAGCGAGGAAATCGCCTGGCTGGACGAGGAAATCCCGCCTTTCGCCAGCTACCCGCTGGAGGTTGCCACGCTGCTGCCGCAGGCGCGCTGGCCGCAGCAGATCGAGGTCCAGGCGGGCCGGTATTTCGTGCGGCCGCGCTACGAAGTGCATGCGAAGAACGGACGCAGCCGCATTGCGCATGCCAATGTGGAACGCAACGACCTGGTCGCCGACCCGGTGATCCCCAAGTTGGGCGCGCTGATGGGCAAGGGCTACATCCTGCCCGCGCCGATCCTGCCGACCGCACAATGGGACAGCCTCCTGCAGCCCACGCCGATGTCCACCGCGCAGCAGGACCTGCCCCTCATGGTCATCCTCTACGACGCGACTGGCGCCGAGGTGGCGCGCCATGCGCTGGGCTGCCTGCCGCGCAGCGCCGAGACCGAGTTCGATCTCGGCGGTTTCCTGCGCGAGCAGGGACTGACCTTGCCGAGCGGCTACGGCCACGTGGAGCTGGTGTATGAATTCAGCCAGGGCGGCTCGGCCGATGGCTGGCTCCACAGCCTGTTCCGCTACACGCAGAAGGCCAGCGGACATATCGCCGAAACCAGCTTCGGTGCGCATATGTTCAATACCGTGCTGACCTACAGGAACGAGCCGCAGTCCTATGCGAGCGCCCCGCCCGGACTCAGCACCCGCCTGTTCCTGCGCCTGGCTGACGACCCGCTGGATACCTTCTGCCACCTGATCTATTCGGCGTCGACGCCTTGGCACGCCATGTCCACCACAACGCTCGCCCTGTACGATGCGCTGGGCCGCGAAGTCGCGCTTCGGCAGGTGCAGATTCCGTGCGGCGGCTCCCTGCTTTGGCGCTATCGGGAAATGTTCGATGCCGAAGCCAGGGGGCGCGCCGGGGCCGGCGCCTACGTCATCATCCGCGACGCGACGTGCCGGCTGTTCGGCTATCACGGCGCCCTCGACGGCGATACGGCCTTCTCCCTGGATCACATGTTCGGCTTCTGAGAAGCACTGCGGCCTGCCTGCGGAACGGGCTCGCCTCAGTCCTCCAGCAGGCCCGTCGGCAGGCCGTCGATGCTGACCCGGTTTTTCTCGCGCCAGTAATCCAGCAAACCCACCGCGCCCTTTTTCTCGGCCCAGCGCGCCAGGGTGTCGCGCTCGCCGCGATAGGTGTACTGGGGCACGGCGTAGCCGCAGGAGGTTTGCACCGATTCGACGTCGAGCACGATGAGCTGGCGCTCGCCGGGCAGCGCGGAAAAGTGGCGGCGGAGTCCGCCCCATTCGGGATCCTGCCGGCGCACGGCGCGGCCGCGACCGTACAGGCGCAGGATCAGCGGGTCGGCGTCGAAGCTGCACCACATCATCGTCATGCGGCCATCGTGCGCCAGATGCGCGGCGGTTTCGTTGCCGCTGCCGGTGAGGTCGAGGTAGGCGACGCGCCGGTCGGACAGCACGCGCAGGCTGTCCATGCCCTTGGGCGACAGGTTGAGGTGGCTTTCGGCGGTGCCGGTGGCAGTGAAGAAAATCTTCTGCGCGGCGATGAAGGCGCGATGTTTTTCTTCGAGCGCAGGATAGAAGCGCGCCATCAGTTGATCTGCTTCTTGATGAAGCCGGCGAGGATGCGCAGGCGCGTCACGCTGTCGTTCATTTCCAGCAGGTTTTGCTTGATGGAGAGTTTGAGCGGCAGGACTTCGGACAGCCGGTAGCCCACCCACGCGGCATTATCGAAGTCGTGCGGGGCGGGAAAACGGTCGGCGCCGTATTCGTCGATGATATGGCGCAGGATTTCGATGGCAAGTTCAAGCTCGCGCGGCACGGCCGTCGCGGGTTCGGCGCTGACCTCGTCCACCGTGCCGATCAGCAGGCCATTGGGTTCGGTGTGGAGGCTGCGAATGACGAAGCGTTCCTGCGCCTGGGTATCGATATGCAGGATGCCGGTTTCCGGCATGTCCCATCCGGTGACGTGTACGCGGGTGCCGATCGGGTAGGGAACCGCCGGGGTGCCGGTTTCCGTGCCTTCGCGGATGGCGCAGATGCCGAACGGCGTGTTGTCGGCGATGGCCTGCTTGATCATGTCCAGATAGCGCTGTTCGAAGATCCGCAGCGGCATCCGCCCCCCGGGGAACACCACGGTATTGAGCGGGAACAGCGGGAGTCTGGATTGCTCGGGCCTGGATTGCTTGGGCATGGCGCTCACCGGTCCTCGCCCCAGCGCGCCATCAATGCGTGCTGGATGCCCAGCTGGTCGAGAATGCGCGCGACGATGAAGTCGACGATGTCCTCGACCGACTGCGGACGATGATAGAAACCGGGATTGGCGGGCAGAATCACCGCATTCATCCGCGACAGCGCCAGCATGTTCTCCAGGTGCAGCGTAGAAAACGGCGCTTCGCGCGGAACGAGGATCAGCTTCTTCTGCTCCTTCAGCATCACGTCGGCCGCGCGCTCGATCAGGTTGTCGGACAGGCCGTGGGCGATGGCGGCAAGCGTGCCCATCGAACACGGGCAGACCACCATCGCATCGGCCGGATTGGAACCGGACGCGACCGGCGCATTCCAGTCCTCGCGGCCGAATACGCGGAGTTGGCCGTCGCGTACATTGAGGCCTTCGGACAGCTGCTTTTCTAGGTCGCCGGCGCGCGCGGGCAGTGCCACGCCGAGTTCCTGCTTGGCGACGATGTGCGCCGCCTGCGACACCAGTAGGGTGACCTGCAGGTCGGCCGCCAGCAGGCATTCGAGCAGACGCAGGCCATAGGCCATGCCGGATGCGCCGGACAGCGCAAGGGTAACGGTATTCAAGGGAGGGTGCATGGCGCGGATTGTCGCCCGGCTGGTGCAGGGGCGGCAAGCATGCGCGTCACGATCACGCCGTTGACCGTGCCAAAAACCAGCGCGGCTGCGGCAAATATCGGTAGCAGCTTGATCAGTGCGGCACCTGGCAGCAGCCACACGCCCACCAGGGCAAGCTGCCCGCCGATGTGCCCGAACGCCGCCAGCACCGACAGGCTGACCGGGCCGAAATGTCGGCTGGGCAGGTGACGTGCCAGCGCCAGTACGGTCAGGCTGACCAGCGCACCGGCGCATGACAGCCAGAAACCCGGTGCAAACAGGCTGCCCAGCAGCAGGCCGCCGGCCAGCACGCGCAGGCCCGACACCCAGGCGGCCGTGCGCCACCCGTGCTGCAGCAGCACCAGCAGGATGACGATGTTGGCGAGCCCCGGCTTCACCCCCGGTACCGGACTCGGCAGCGCGGCTTCCGCCAGCGTGAGGCCGATCGCCAGCGCCGCCAGCCGCGCGATGCGGCGGTCGGCGTCGCTGACCGGCAACTCGATATTGATCCGAAACGAATCGTCTTGACGAGCGCAGCTACGCCTTGCATGGACTGGCCGTTCACAAGCTGCACGGCGTTTCGGGTCAATGAGCATTAAAGCGGCCGGTTATTGATGGGAAGCTCAAGTTTCCCATCAATAACCGAGCGTGTCATAGGCAGAGGTGCGGCCGCGGATTTCGAGGCTGACCTGATTGGGCAGGCACAACGCCGCCTGGCCGGACTGCGTCAGCCAGCCTTGCTTGACGCACAACTGGCGCGGCGACGGGTCGCGCGCGATGCGGGCGCGGCCGGGCTGGATTTCGATCTGCGTCGTGCCGAGCGGGCCATTGACGGAAAACAGTCGGGCGTGGGCGAGCGAGGTGGTTTCAATCACCCGGCCGGCTGCGCGGATGACGGCGGTGTCGCCTTGCACACCGCCCCAGGCATACAGGGTCAGCGCGACGACGAGTCCCGTTCCTGCGAGGAGGACTGCCGCATCGCCCGCGCGCAGCAGCATCAGGACAATTCGCGGTGCCGCACCAGCACCTGCTCGCGTTCGCGGAAGGCGGCGGCCAGCGTCTCCGCAAAATACACGCTGCGGTGCTGGCCGCCGGTGCAGCCGATGGCGACCGTCAGATAGGCGCGGTGGTCGCGAATGAAGCACGGCAGCCAGTTCTCGACGAAGCCGCGGATGTCCGCCAGCAGCGCCATGGCGTTGGGGCTGTCTTCGAGAAAGTCCTTGACCGGCTGGTCGCGCCCGGTGAGCGGACGCAGCTCGGCGACATAGTGCGGGTTGGGCAGGCAGCGTACGTCGAACACCAGGTCGGCGTCGAGCGGGATGCCGTGCTTGAAGCCGAAGGACTCGAACAGCAGCGTGATGCGCGAGCGGTCCTGCCCGATCAGGTCCTTGATCCAGAGGCGCAGCGCCGCGGCAGAGAGGTCGCTGGTGTCGATGCGGTGCGCCAGCGGCGCGATGTCGGCGAGCATCTCGCGTTCGAGCTGGATGGCTTCCTGCAGCGAAACCGTGTCGCTGGAGAGCGGATGCCGGCGCCGCGTTTCGGAAAAGCGCTGGACCAGGGTCAGCGTCTTGGCTTCGAGGAAAATGACCCGCAGGTCCGCGCCCTGATTGCGCAGGGCTTCCGCGATCTGCGGCAGCTGCGAAAAGCTCGCGCTGCTGCGGGCGTCGATGGCAATGGCGATGCGTTCATGCCCCTCGCGCTGCAGGTAATCGACCAGGGGCTGCAGCATGGCCAGCGGCAGGTTGTCGACGCAGTAGTAGCCGACGTCTTCCAGCACCGCGATGGCGATGCTTTTGCCCGAACCCGACAAGCCCGATACCAGAACGATCTGCATTAGGCGTCAAGAATAAATAAGTTGGACATTCGCCGGCACGTCTTTGCGTGCAGGCCGCGAAGCAAGGCGCGCCGTTGTGTCATTCACAACAAGCGGCTTGCGACAAAGAGATGTGCGCACAGACGCACCGGCCCGGAGGGTTGCCTCGAATTCGCGCGTCTGCGGCGTTGCAAGCCTTGCCCAATGAACGACATTGGGCGGCGCCTTGCATCCATCGCGAATTCGAAGCAACGAATATTCAACTTATTCATTCTTGATGCCCTAACTGTCTCCGTCGATGGCGGCCTGCTGGCGCTTGATGAACTGTTCGACCGGGTTGATGCCGCGGCTCTTGAGGATGTGGTTGCGTACGGCTACCTCGACCAGCACCGCAAGGTTGCGGCCTGCCGCAACCGGAATGCGCACCTTGGGGATGGCGACGCCGAGAATGGTTTCGGCCGAGGCCACCATGTCGAGGCGGTTGAGCCCGACCTCGCCGACTTCCTCCGGATGCACCAGTTCGACGATCAGCCTGAGGTTCTTTTGCAGTTTGACCGCTGTTTCGCCGAACAGGAAGCGGATGTTGAGAATGCCGAGGCCGCGTACTTCCAGAAAATCGCGCAGCAGCGCCGGGCAGGTGCCTTCGAGCGTTTCCGGCGCGACATGCTTGAGTTCGACGACGTCGTCGGCCACCAGGCGGTGGCCGCGCGTGACGAGTTCCAGCGCCAGCTCGCTCTTGCCGACGCCGGCATCGCCCTTGATCATGACGCCCATTCCCAGCACTTCGAGAAACACGCCATGCAGCGAGCTCGTCTCGGCCAGGCTTTGCGTCAGGTAATGGCCCAGATAGGACATCAGGACCGGACTGGACAGCGTCGAGGTGAACAGGGGCGTCCCGGTGCGCTCGGCCGTCTCGCTCAGGACCGGCGGGACGGCCTCGCCATTGGAAATGACGATGGCCGCGAGCTCATTCGAAAACAGGTGGTTGATGGCTTCCTGCAGGCTGGGCTCGGACAGGTCGCGCAGATAGTCCATTTCGGCACAGCCCAGTACCTGAACCCGGTTGGGGTGAACGAAATTCAGATGCCCGATGAGCGCCAGCGTCGGTTTCTGGATGGTTTCGGATGACAAGGTACGCTCCCCTCCGTTGCGTCCGGCCACCCATTGCAGGCCGAGCTGATCCGCCAGATCGCGGAACAGGGTTTCGACCGAAACGTGGTTTAACTGGCCATCCATGCGGCGGCCTGTGCACTCAGCTTGACCATGACTTGAGCAGTGCGATCAGATCGGGCGGGGTCGCGGCGCCCAGCATTCTTGCGCGCATGGCCTCGTCGCCGAACAACTGTGCCAGTTCGCCCAGAATCTGCAGGTGCCGCTCGTTGGCATCCTTGGGGACCAGCAGGATGAAGCACAAGCTCACCGGCTGATTGTCGGGGGCGTCGAACTCGAGCGGGTTCCCCAGTCGATAAAATGCGCCGCATGCATCCTTCAGGCCCTTGATGCGTCCGTGCGGGATGGCAATCCCATGGCCGAGTGCAGTCGATCCCAGGCGTTCGCGTTCGAACAGACTGGTGAAGATGTCGGAGGCTTTGAGGCCGTAGGTCCGGGCGAACAGGTCGGCTGCGTGTTCGAACAGTTTCTTCTTGCTGGTGAGGCTGATATCCAGCAAGGTGGTGTCAGGGGTGACGAGGGGGGCGATTAGGTTCATGCCTGTGCACAGCCGGGGAAGAGGGGTCCGGCACTGCAGATTATACGCCCGAAGGGCTGTCTGAGACCTTCGGGCGCAGGGGGCTTGCTTCCGGAATGCGACGTCAGGCGGGGCTTTCCGACGGTTGGTGTTTCAGTGCGCCACCCCCCTGGTGGACGTTCGAGGTTTTTTCCTTGTGCCTGACGATCTGGCGATCCAGTTTGTCGGCCAGAAGATCGATCGCGGCGTACATGTTGCCATCCTCGCTGTGGGCGTGAAAGTCATGGCCCTTGACGTGCAGCGTGGCTTCCACCTTGTGCACCAGTTTTTCCACCTGCAAGATGACCGTCATGTTGATGACATGGTCGAAATGGCGTTTGACGCGGTCGAGTTTCTCGGAAACGTAGTCGCGGATGGCTGGGGTCACCTCCAGGTGGTGGCCGGAAATCGTCAAATTCATAGAACCTCCTCAGTCTGCTGAAATAACCGGAAGTCGCCTTGCTGCCGCACTTCCAGGAGCGATTGCCTGTGCTCGATTTCATTGTGGGACGAAAGCCCGGCACATTCAAGCGTGGCGCAGGCTTTCAGGTGATGGGACCGGAAAAACCTTTGCGATCAAAGTGCGCGACGCATGTTGGCGGGCGGAATCTGCAGCGATTCGCGATATTTGGCGACCGTGCGGCGGGCCACCACGATGCCCTGCTGACCCAGCACCTCGGCCAACTGGCCATCGGACAGCGGTTTCTTGGCGCTTTCGGCGGCCACCAGCTGCTTGATGAGGGCGCGAATGGCGGTCGAGGAACAGGCGCCGCCGCTGTCGGTGGAAACATGGCTGCCGAAAAAGTATTTCAGTTCGTACAGGCCGCGCGGCGTCATCATGTACTTTTGCGTGGTGACGCGCGAAATGGTCGATTCGTGCAGTTCCACCGCATCGGCGATCTCGCGCAGCACCAACGGGCGCATCGCCACTTCGCCGTGCTCGAAGAATTGCTTCTGGCGATCGACGATGGCTTGCGAGACGCGCAGGATGGTATCGAAGCGCTGCTGCACGTTCTTGATCAGCCAGCGTGCTTCCTGCAGCTGGCTGGCGAGCTGGCTGCCGCCGCTTTCGCGGTGGCGCGACAGGATGTCGGCATAGACGCGATTGACGCGCAGCTTGGGCATGGCATCGGCATTGAGGCTGGCGATCCACATGCCCTTGACCTTGCGCACGTAGACGTCGGGGATCACGTAGTGCGTGTCGTCCGCGCCGAAGGCTGCGCCCGGACGCGGGTTCAGGGACAGGATCAGGGCGCGCGCGGCGCGCAGCGTGGCATCGTCGATGCCAAGCATCTTCTTCAGCTTGCCGACATCGCGCGCGGCGAGCAGATCCAGGTAATGCGCGGTCAGCCGCATGGCCGCGTCGCGCGCGGGCGTGTCCGGGGGCAGCGCGCGCAGTTGCAGGGTCAGGCACTCGGCCAGGTTGCGTGCGCCGACCCCGGTCGGATCCATGTTCTGCAGGTGCTTGAGGGCGGTTTCGAGTTCTTCGGGCTCGAGCTCCTCGAGTTCGGCTTGTAGGCTGGCGGTAATGTCTTCCAGCGGCTGGGTCAGGAAACCCGCATCGTCCAGGTCGTCGATCAGCGCGGCAACCAGGGTGCGGTCGCGCAGCGTGAGCGGGCTGACGATCAACTGGTTCAACAGGTGCTCGCGCAGGGTGGCGCCCGATATCGAGCCCTGGGTGTAATCGTTGTCTTCGTCATCGCCGCTGGCCACGCTGTAATCGTTCCAGTCGGAGTCATCCAGCGCGGTGACAGGCTCCGACTCGGTATGCTCGGGCAGCGCCGTTTCCGTGCTTTGCGCTTCGGCCTCGGCCGTATGCGCCGGCGCCTCGGCCGTCGCGTAACTGGCTTCGTCCTCGTCCTCGCGCTCCAGCAGGGGGTTGTCCTGCAGCATCTGCTCCAGTTCCTGGTTCAGTTCCAGCGTCGACAACTGCAGCAGTCGGATCGACTGCTGCAGTTGGGGTGTCAGCGTGAGATGTTGACCAAGCTTGAGTTGAAGGCTGTGTTTCATGAATCTTGACTACGGCAAAAAGCGTGCCGGCTTGAGGCCAGTTTAACGCGATTCGCAAGAGGGGGCGATCCTTACAGGCGGAAATTTTCGCCCAGATAGACCTTGCGGGCGTTGTCGTCCTGGATGATGAGGTCGGGCGTGCCCGCAATCAGCACACGGCCTTCGTTGATGATGTAGGCGCGATCGCAGATGCCCAGGGTTTCGCGCACGTTGTGGTCGGTGATCAGCACGCCGATGTCGCGCTCGATGAGGAAATGCACCAGCTTCTGGATGTCGAGCACTGCAATGGGGTCGACCCCGGCAAACGGTTCGTCGAGCAGGATGAAGCGCGGGTTGATCGCCAGCGCGCGGGCGATTTCCACGCGCCGCCGTTCGCCGCCGGACAGGCTGACCGCCGATGCCTCGCGCAGGTGGGCGATGTGCAGGTCTTCCAGCAGATTGTCGAGGTGCTCCTCGCGCTCGGACTTGCTGTAGGGCTTGAGCTCCAGAATGGCGCGGATGTTTTCTTCCACCGTCATCTTGCGGAAGATCGAGGGTTCCTGCGGCAGGTAGGACAGGCCCAGCCGCGCGCGCTGGTGGATCGCCATGTGGGTGAGGTCGTGCGTATCCATTTGCACGCTGCCGCCGTCGGCGGCGACCAGTCCGACCACCATGTAAAAACAGGTAGTCTTGCCGGCGCCGTTGGGCCCGAGCAGGCCGACGACTTCGCCGCTTCTGACGTCGAAGGAAACGTCGTGCACCACGGTGCGCTTGCCGTACGTCTTGCGCAGGCCCTGGACGGTAATCTGGCTCATGGTTTGGCTGCGGGCTGTTCGGGGGTACGCGGTTTCGGACGGATCACGGCGCGCACGCGGCCGCTCGGGGTTTTTGCGTTGGGCTGGCCGACGACTTTATAGAATCCGGTATTGGCGTTGTAGGAGATCTGTGCGCCGTGCAGTTCGTCGCTGCCGCGACGCAGCTGCGCCTGGCCGATCAGGTCGAGCTGGCTGGTGACGCCGTCGTATTCGATGCGGTCGGCGTAGCCTTCGATGAACTCGTCGCGGCCATCGACCTTCTGGCGAAACGCCACGGGGCGGCCGGTGGCGCTGACCTTGTCGAGGCCGTCTGCGTTCTGGGTCACCTGCACGCGATCGGCGCGCAGCATCAGCGTGCCCTGGCTCAGCACCACATTGCCCTGGTAGACGCTGATTTTCTTGATGTCGTCGAGCGTGACCGTGTCCGCTTCAAGGTTGACCGGTTTGTCGCGGTCGGCCTTTTCCGCATGCGCGGAGGTGGCCAGCAGGGCGGCGCACAGCACCGCATAAACCCTCATGTTCAATCTTTTCATGGCGTCAGCCTTTTCCGGAAATATAGCGGGCGTGTACCCGTCCTGTCAGTTTGAGGATGCGCAGCTTGGCGTCGTACGCCATCGTATCCGCGCTCGCATTCAGGGTGGCATCGTGAATTTCCACCGGCCCCGGCGAACGCAACTGGTCGCGTTCGGGGTAAACCAGCAGCCGCGCCGAACGCACGGTCATGAGCGACTGTCCCGCGTGGGCGGCACGCTCCACCAGAACGTTGCCACGCAGATCCACTTCGTTGCCATCGGGGGACACGGTCGCCTGGCTGGCCACGGCGCTCACGTCGCCAGATTGCGCGTCCAGCTGCGTGAAGCGGGGCGATTCCAGTTCGGTGAATTTGCTGTTCGAATAATGCCGCAGTTTTTTTGCAGTCAGACGGTACTGCGGTTTGCCTGTCATGTCCGTGCGCATCGCATTGAAGTTTTCCATGATGCCTTCGGGATCGGTCCGGGTGGGCGACGCACTGCCGTTGGCCGGGCTTTCCACCAAACGCTCGATCCAGAAGCTGAGTGCGGCCAGTAGCAGCAAGATGGCCAGCGGCAGCCACAGTGGCCCGCGTGAGATCATGCCGTTCCCGGATGGGCGGCGTTCAAAGCGCGCCGTGCGTGAGCGGTCATTTCAGGTACGGCGCCAATGCCGCGTCCAGCGTGCCCTGCGCGCGCATCAGGAACTCACAGGCCTCGCGCACCGCACCGTGCCCGGCTTCGCGCGTGGTGGTGTAATGGCTGTATGACTTGACCAGTTCGGGCGCGGCCGGCACGGTGATCGCCAGACCGGCACGCCGCATCACCGGCAGATCGACCACGTCGTCGCCCATGTAGGCAGTGGCTTCGCAGTCGATGTTCAACTCGCGGCAGAGTGCTTCGTACACCACCAGCTTGTCGTGCGCGCCCTGGTGGATGATCTCGATGCCGAGATTCCTGGCACGGTGTTCCACCACGCGCGAGCTGCGCCCGGTGATGATGGCGAGTTGCACGCCGCTGCCCTTGAGCATTTTCAGGCCATGGCCGTCGAGCGAGTTGAAGCCCTTGTATTCCTGTCCGTCGTCGGCCAGGAACAGCGTGCCGTCGGTCATCACGCCGTCGACGTCGAACGCGATCAGCCGGATTTTTTGCGCGCGTGTGATCAGGGCTGCATCAATTACCTCGGCCGTCATCACACCACCCCCGCTTTCAGCAGGTCGTGCATATTGAGCGCGCCCATCAGAATGTTGTCGGCATCGACCACCAGCAGGCCATTGATTTTCAGCGTGTCCATTTTTTCCACTGCCGCGACGGCGAGTTCGTCCGCGCGGATCGTCTTCGGGTTTTTGGTCATCAGGTCGGTCACCCGCGCCTGCTGCAGGTCGAGTGCATGCTCGAGCGCGCGCCGCAGGTCGCCGTCGGTGAATACGCCCACCACTTTACCGGTCGCGTCGACCACGGCAGTCATGCCGAGTCCCTTGCGGGTCATTTCGAGCAGGGCATCCTTGAGCGAGGCGTCGCGATCGATCTTCGGCAGCTCATCGCCGGTATGCATGACGTCGCGCACATGAATGAGCAGCCGTCGGCCCAGGCTGCCGCCCGGATGGGTGCGGGCAAAGTCGTCGGCCGAAAAGCCGCGCGCATCCAGCAGCGCCACGGCCAATGCGTCGCCCAGCGCGAGCGCCGCGGTGGTGCTCGCGGTGGGCGCCAGGTTGAGCGGGCAGGCTTCCTTGTCGACTGCGGCATTGAGATGCACGTCGGCTTCCCGCGCCATGGTCGAGCCGGGGTTGCCGGTCATCGCGATGAGCCTGGCGCCGCGCCGCTTGATGAGCGGCACGATGCTGACGATCTCGTTGCTTTCGCCCGAGTTCGACAGCGCCAGCACCACGTCGTCGTGCGCGATCATGCCGAGGTCGCCGTGGCTGGCTTCGCCCGGATGCATGAAAAAAGCGGGGGTCCCGGTGGAGGCCAGGGTGGCAGCGATCTTGCCGCCGACATGGCCGGACTTGCCCATCCCCGACACTACCACGCGGCCGCGGCACGCCAGGATCAGCTGCACGGCTTCTGCAAAACCGGCGTCGAGCCGGGTGGATAGGGCGCGCAAGGCGTCGGCTTCGATATCGAGCACCTGACGCGCGAGCGCGAGCAAATGTTCGTTGGAGATGGGTTGGGGTCGCATGGTCGGCAAGTATACTAAAGCCTGCCTTTCCAGCCGCGTTTCGCCGGGATTCCGGAAGGGCGACTCCAACTGAAAACAAGGGCTGAGGCCCATGAATAGATATATGTCCTACAAGAGGACTCCGACTTTGATATGGGCTAAAGCCCATGAAAGATCGTATGCATAGCAGCCTCCAGCTCGTTCTGATTCTGCTTGCGGTCGCCGTGCTGGTGGCTGCTGCGGCACGCGCTCTGCGCCTGCCGACCATGCTCGGCTATCTGGTGACCGGCATTGCCATCGGTCCCTTCGCGCTGGGCTGGATTCCGGATAGCGAAGAGGCGCGCTACCTGGCCGAATTCGGCGTGGTGTTCCTGATGTTTTCGATCGGCCTGGAATTCAGTCTGGCGCGCCTGATGGCCATGCGCATGACGGTGTTCGGTTTCGGCGGCGCGCAGGTCGTGCTGACCGTCGCGCTCACCACGGCGATCGCCTGGCTGCTGCATTTGCCTCTGCTCGCGGCGCTGGCGCTGGGCGGCATCATGTCGATGTCGTCCACGGCCATCGTGTCCAAGCTGCTGGCCGAACGGCTGGAGATCCAGACGCCGCACGGGCGCCAGATCTTCGGCGCGCTGCTGTTCCAGGATCTGGCCGTGGTGCCGCTGCTGATCCTGGTGCCGGCGTTTGCCAAGCAATCGGACGCCATGGCGACCGAACTGGCGCTGGCCATGTTGAAGGCGGTGGTGGTGCTGGGTTTTCTGCTGTTCGTCGGACAGCGCATCATGCGTCCGTGGTTTCAGTGGGTGGCGGGACGCAAGTCACCCGAACTCTTCACGCTCAATCTTTTGCTGTTCACGCTGGGCCTGGCGTTCCTCACCGAGAGAGCCGGCCTGTCGCTGGCGCTCGGTGCGTTCCTGGCCGGCATGCTGATTTCCGAAACCGAATACCGCTATCAGGTGGAAGACGACATCAAGCCTTTCCGCGACGTCCTGCTGGGGCTGTTCTTCGTCACCATCGGGATGCGGCTCGACCTGGTACAGGTCATGCTGAATTGGGTCGACGTCGTGCTGCTGGTCGCCGCGATCGTCGTCGGCAAGGGCGTGCTGGTCGCCGGCCTGGCCATGGCCTTTGGCAGCGCCCGCCCCACTGCGGTGCGCACTGCGCTGGGGCTGGCGCAGGCGGGCGAATTCGGCTTCGTGCTGCTGGCCCAGGCGGCCGACCTCAATCTGCTGGGTGCCCCTATCACCCAGCCGGTGCTGGCGGCCATGGTGCTGTCGATGCTGGTCGCCCCATTCCTGATCCACCGCATGGACGTGCTGACCCGGCTGATCGCGGGCAGTGAATGGGCTGGCCGCGCCAAGGAGGTGCACGACATCGCGGTCAAGACTTTCGGCAAGTCAAAGCACGTGATCGTCTGCGGCTACGGCCGCAGCGGCCAGAATCTGGCGCGCCTGCTGGAGGCCGAGGGCATCACCTTCATCGCGCTCGACGCCGACCCCGAGCGCATCCGCGCGGTGGCCGCGTCCGGCGTCAGCGTCATCTATGGCGACGCCAGCCGCCGCGAAGTGCTGGTCGCCGCGGGCTTGAGCCGTGCTCAGGCCATCGTGGTGACGTATTCGGATCTGCCCTCCAGCATGGCCATCCTGCGCCATGTCCGTGACCTGCGGCCGGAACTGCCGGTGGTGGTGCGCACCATCGACGACACCCATATCGACGCGCTGAAAGCGGCGGGCGCGGCCGAAGTGGTGTCCGAAGTGATGGAAGGCTCGCTGATGCTGGCCTCGCACGCGCTGATGCTGCTGGGCGTGCCATTAAGCCAGGTGCTGAAACGGATCCGCGAGGTGCGCGAAACGCGCTACGCTATGATGCGCGGTTTTTTCCGCGGCGCCAGCGACGTCGACGATGAGCTCGATCAGGAAGCGCAGCCGCGGCTGCATACCGTGCTGGTCACGCAGGGGGCGGCCGCACCCGGGCACACCCTGGAAGAGTTGAAACTGGACGAGCTGCTGGTCGAGGTGGTGGCGATCCGCCGCCAGGGGATCACCGGCGTCGACCCCCAGCCCGAGGCCCGCATCCAGGTGGGCGACGTGCTGGTGCTGCGCGGTGCCGCCGATGGCTTGGCGGCAGCGGAGTTCAGGGTGCTGCAGGGATAGGCGGCAACAAAAAAGCCCGCCGAAGCGGGCCGGGCGTGGAGATCAGACGCCTATGCAGACGGTGTAGGTTGTAGAGTCGACAATGCTCGCGGTTGCCGTCGGTGCACCCGCTGGGCTCGTGACAGTGCCGACCATCAGCGAGCCCGTCGCGGTGTTGCCGTCATCCAGTTGGCTGTCGAGTTGCTTGGCATATTTGCCGGGTATGCTGCCGGAGCAGATGAAGTAGGTCCCGGTCATGCCCGTGAACGGTGCGGCGCTCTGGACGCCGACAACGCCGCCGACGGCATTGTGTTGTTGATAATCGGTGGCCCCGAGCGTGGTGGAACCGGGGGCGAGGCCAGCCAAGCGGACGTGTTGCCAGAACAGGTAGGATTCGTCCGTCTGGGTCGTGCTGTCCCAGATGCCAGCGATGACGCCATCACCAGCGGGGGGCGTGGCGCCTTGTGATGCCGAGGTGCCAAGATGTGCTTGAGCAGCGGGATCATCTCCGGGCAGCGCCTTGAATTTGTCCTGGTAGCCGTAGATGAACACGGGGATGTTGCGAAAATCAGTGGCGAGATTCTTCACCCGGGCGCTGTTGATCAGTTCCTGCCCCTTGAGGATGCCGCCCAGCAGCAGGCCAATGATGACCAGCACGATGGCGATCTCGATCAGGGTGAAGCCCGACTGGCGTCGCGCGAAATGGGGGTGCGGCATGGTGGGGCTCTCCGGTTGTTATTGCCTGTTGGGCCAATATGCAAAATATGTGCCACCTATCGACCTGGTGTAATATTTTGATTGTTAATGAAAAACCACGATCAAATGCATCGGAAGCAGCACTGTTTTGACGAAAATACGACGCCCGTGCCGGGTTTCCGTCAGACCGGGCGTATGTGTGTCCTCCATTTCCGGGGCGGAATGCCGTTAGCAGTGGCATGCTGAGCTTCCTGCATTCCTTCCCGATTCCCCGCACATGACCGAACGCGCCGCAACCGCCCCGCCCCTGGCCTGGCTGACCTCGCTGGCTACGTATTTCACGCGCGTGGCGCCCGGGCGCTGGCTGGGCCTGATGCTGCTGGCCCTGCATGCTGCGGTGGTGTTCGATGCCGATACGACGGTGACGCGTGCTTTCCTGCTGGCGCATTACGGCCTGTTTCTGTTGTGGCAGCCGCTGGTGCGCAGCGAAGCCCGCATCGAGCCGCGGCTGGCGCTGCCGGTGTTTGCCATGGCCGCGCTGCTGGTGTTGGTGGACAGCACCTGGGTGATGGCCCTGTGGCTGGCGATCTTGGCGGGGCTGGTGGGGGCGGTGGCGGCGTCGCAAAACGAGCGCGGCCAGCGCCTTGCGTATCTGCTGGCGCTGGCCTACCTGCTTGCCCTGCTGCTGGCCTGGGTGTTGCCGCAAAGCCTCGGCGGTACTTCGCTGCCCGATGAGCTGCGCACAGCTGTGCGTTACGGCCTGCCGCTGCTGCCGCTGGCGGTCCTGTTTCTGCCCGCCAGCCGGCAGCGCAGTGCCTCGTCGACGCTCGATTTCATTTACGGTCTCATGCTGTCGCTGCTCATCATGGTGATGGCGCTGGGCGTATTCGCCGTAGTGGCGGTGGCTAAGGTGAGTTATGCGTGGGCGCTGGTGCAGACCCTGCTGGGGATGGCGGCGCTGTTGGTGGCCTTGTCGTGGCTATGGAATCCGCGCGCCGGGTTCGCCGGGCTGGGACAGGTGACGTCGCGCTATCTGCTGTCGGTGGGCCTGCCGTTCGAAGGCTGGGCGCAGCGGTTGGCGACACTGGCCGAACGCGAGCGTGATCCGGAATCCTTCGTGCGCGACGCGCTGTCCGATCTGCACGAGTTGACCTGGATCCGCGGGGGGCGCTGGCAGGCGGCGCGCGGCGAAGGCAGTTTCGGCGAGCCCGCCGAACATGCCGTGAGCCACGCCTTCCACGGCCTCAACCTGACCTGGCAGTCGACGCGTCCGCTCACTCCCGCGCTGGCGCTGCACGTGCGCTTGCTGTCGCAACTGCTCGGTTATTTCTACGCCGCCAAGGTACGCGAACAGACGCTGCGCGAACAGGCCTACAGCCAGGCCATCCACGACACTGGCGCGCGCCTGACGCATGACGTGAAGAACATTCTGCAATCGCTTAAAACCCTGCTCGCCGCTGCGGATACCTCGACCCCCGAAGACAGCGAACGCCTGCGGGCACTGATGAAACGCCAACTGCCGCAACTCGCGGCGCGCCTGTCGCAGACCGTCGACAAGCTCAAGCAGCCGGCTGAAATGGATGTCGCGCATAGTGCTGCGCAAGCGTGGTGGGCAGCGCTGCAGACGCGCTACGAACACGACGACGTGCAGTTCTTCGCCGAGGCGGTCGACGACACGCCGCTGCCGCAGGACCTGTTCGACAGCGTGGTCGACAATCTGCTGACCAATGCGCTGCGCAAACGGCAGGGCCAGCCGGGCGTCGCGGTGGAGGTGCGCCTGACGCTGCATCCGCTGGTGAGCCTGACGGTGACCGACAGCGGTGCACCGGCACCTGAACATGTGGCCCGCAACCTGTTCCTCAGCCCGGTGGCGTCGGATTTCGGGCTCGGTGTGGGGCTGTATCAGGCCGCGCGCCAGGCCGCGCGCTCGGGGTTCCGGCTGGAACTGTCCGACAATCAGGCAGGACGGGTGACGTTCCGCTTGCAGGCTACGGCGAGCAGTCCGACCCCGTAGGGCAGACACGGGGAATCAGGTAGTCAAGCGCCACCCAGCTGGTGAGGTCGTCGAACTCGCCGCTTGCGGCATCGGGTTTGGTGGGCGAGCGGCTGATGTAGATCAGGTTCCCGTTGAGGTTCTCCACTTCGTCCAGGCCCGTTGGCGCGGCCAGCGTGGTGCCGTTGATGTTGTTCGCTCCCCAGCCGTTGGGACCGTGGGACACCAGCACAAACACGACCTTCCCTGCGACATCCGGGTTTAATTTGTCGCAGGTGTGCGTGCTGCAGATGACGATCGGGTCGGGGGGCACTAGTGTGGAACTGGCAGAGAACCCGCTGCCAGAGTCGGCAAATTGCGTAATGACCGCATAGTGCAGGCGGTTGCCCCACGCGTCCTGCGGTGCAATGCCCAGGTCAACCCACGGCAGCAGGCCGCTCTGCCCCGCGCAGCCCGTGCCCACCCGGTCTTCGTGGCCATCGCCGGTGGTGTCGGGGCAGGGCAGGTAGTGGTTCGTTCCTGCTGTGACGTGATGGGTCATCGCATACCCCAGGAGCGCCTCGCGCGCCTCCTGCAGGGTCTGCCGGGTCTCGGCAATCCGCCGCGCCTGGATCTGCGCCGATAGCGGCATCGCCAGTCCGCCGATCAGTATGGTGACGATGACCAGCACAATGGCCATCTCGATCAAGGTGAAACCGCGCTGGATGGTCATGGGGCAGTTTCCTTGATGTCGGATTTGGCCGGATTGCTGGGAGTTGGCCGCAACACCTGATAGGGCTCATACACTTTGCCGTCGGCGCGGATTTGGCCGGGTTTCAGACCTGACACGGCAGCCCCGTCACGCCGTACCCTGCCATCGATCCAGCGTGTGGTCCTGCCGTCGGAGCGGATGACCACGCCGTCGTAGCGCAACGGCGCCGGGGCGCTGGCGGATGAAGTCTGCTGGCCTGGACCGGGTTGGGTGACGTCGCGCGCGCGCGCGTCTTCCAGCTGGGCTCGCTGCGCCGGGGTGAAGAACAGGCGACCTGGATCGGCCGGCGCGGCTATGCCCGTCCCGATGCTGCCCAGGCACAGCACCAGCACACAGACGCAGGAAGCTGCGCGCGTGCCCAGCGTGTTGCCGCCGAATCCGGGTGGTCGTCTATTCATGACGCCCCCCTGTCGCCGTCGCCACGGTAAACCAGAGCAGGTCGCATTCGGCCTGCAGATGCGGGCGGTTGGCAGCCTCGAACGGCGCATTGTCCGGGCGCGACAGGCGGCAGCCCTGGATGCGAACCACCCCGGGCGCGCGCGTCTTGAGCGCATCGAGAAAACGGGTGAGATCGGTTTCCACCAGCAGCGGCAGGGTGAGCACCATACGGGTCTGTCCCAACGGCAGATTCTGTGCCAAGGCGGAAGGCGAGGGTGTGCGGGGCATCAGGCGATAGTTCAGGCCATAGAGCCCGGCATCGCGGTTGGCCAGTTGCACCGCTTCGATCCACGCCAGGCGGTCTTCCGCGCCAACGAATCCGCGCGCCACGAGTGTCCGGTAATCGCCCAGATGGGTGGCGATGAGTTGCTGCTGCTGGCGGCTGCGGTCGAGTTGCTGGCGTGCCTGGTTGAGTGCGGTTTGCTGGCGTTGCAAAGCCGTTCCGGCTTCTTTTGCCTCGCGCTGGCCCCACAGGAGGCCGCCGGCAGCCAGCAGCAGCGCCGCCAGCAGCAGCAGCAGCGGCAGTTTGAGGACGGCGAAGGGCGGGTGGGTCATGGCCGGGCCTCACGGAAAAGCAGGCTGAGGCTGAAACGTGCGGTCGGCGCGTCGGCCGCATCGACATTGAGCGTTTTACCGGATAGCGTGCTGTTGGAGTCGGCGTTCACGGGACTGCTGCGCAGGCTCACGTCCTGCACGCCGGGCATGGCCTGCAGAGTGTGCATGAATCCTTCGATGCGCTGCATGGCAGCCCGGTAATTGCCATCGAACGGGGTCAGTCCGGCATCGAGGCTGACCCGTACTGCGCCGGTCGGCACCGGCGATTCATCGGTCCAGTTCAGGCTGTCCAGCGTGATGTCGGGGGTGGCAAGCAAGGTCTGCCCGATGGTCGCGAGGAGTGCGGCCACATCGGTCTGTGCGCTGTTGAGCTGGCGTGCCAGGCCCACCGTCTGGACGATCTGCTCGGGCGCCATGGCCTGGGTGGGAAACGTCCGGGCAATGGCTTGATAGCGGGCATCGAGCTGCTGGTACTGCTGGGCCAGCTGATGCGTCTGGTCGTCCAGATCCCTGGCATGCAGCCAGTAGGCGGCCGCGAGACCCAGGCCCAGCACTGTGACGATGCCGGCGGCCGCATGCAGGCCGCGCCGCCAGCGGAATTCGGTGTGGGGCTGCAACAATTCGGGCGGTGCCAGATTGAGTTGTAGCGTTTCCCCGGCGATGGCCGCCAGCGGCGCGACTTCCGGCGTGGCGGCGAGGAAGTCGTCGGGAATGCGCAATGCGCGTGCGAGGCTGGGCATGTCGATCACGCGCGTGCTGAATGCCGGGTCGGCATTCAGCTGGGCCTGCGCGCTGTCCAGTTGGCCGGTGGGGTCGAGCAGCAGCACGTGCAGCCGGGCTTCGCGCGGCAGGATACGCTGTCCGCTGAGATAGAGCTGCGTTTTCGCAATTTCGTCTGCCGCGTTGCCTGGCAGCTGGGTGGGGGCGTCGCCGCCGATCAGGCGCGAAAACCTCAGCAGACCATTGTGGTAGTAGGACAGCCGCAAGCCGTTGTTGAGGCGGCAGGCCAGCAAGGTGTGCGACGACTGTTCCCGCAATTTTTCCAGCAGATGCTGATAGGCCAGCGCCAGCGGCGTGACGCCAGCCAGCGGCACGCGCTCGTTGTGCAGCACGCTAAGCCAGGGGGTCAGCCATTCGGCGTCGGGCAGGGCCGCCAGCAGATAGCGGTCGTCGCGGCGCCCGGCTGCTTCGCGCGTCTGCCGCCACGCGCCGGTGAAGCGCGTATTGCGGAATACCTGCTTGAGCTTGCGCGTCAGCAGTTCGTCGCGCGCGCGTCCCTGCACATGCGGCAGGATTTCGCTGCGGTAATCCTCGTCGACTGTGTCGGCCACCAGCAGCACGGGCAGTTGCGCATGCCTGACCACGATTTTGCGGAACGCAGCCAGTCCTTCAGTGTTGGCCGGAAATTCGCCCAGCCAGTGCATATGTCCCGGACGCCAGTCGAGGATGCCGATCTGGCGGGGTGTGGCAAATAGAAGCAGGCGGTGGTCGAACATCACAGCGGCAGATTCCCGATCAGGTCGTAAATCGGCAACAGCACCGACACCAGGATGCCGCCGAGCAGCAGACCCAGAATGGCCGTGAGCAACGGTTCCAGAACCCTGAGGCCGTTTTCGATCGAGTCGAGCACTTCGCGGTTGTAGAAAAACGTCACGTTGTCCAGCGCTTCGTCGAGCGCGCCCGTGCTTTCGCCCACGCGCAGCATGCGGATCACCAGCGGCGGAAACAGCGCCAGCGACTGGAAGCTTTCCGACAGCCCGCGCCCGTCCGCAATCTGTTGCGCGGCACGGCGGATGCCGCTGGCGATCACCCGGTTGCCTGCGACCATCTCACAAGCGCGCAGGGCCTCCAGTACGGTGACGCCCGAGCGGTACATCATCGCCAGCGTATTGGTGAAGCGCGACAGCACGATCTTTTGCACGATGGGTCCGATGACGGGCAGTCGCAACTGGGTGCGGTCCCACCATTCGTGCCCGGCTTCGCTCTTGTTCACCCAGAGCGGCAGCCCGATGCCCAATGCCAGCGCCAGTGCAAGACCGATCAGCCAGTACGAGCGCAGGGCATTCGAGATTGCCATCAGGATCAGCGTCGGCAATGGCAGTGCCACGTTCATGGTCTTGACCAGGCCCAGCACCTGCGGCACCAGATACACCAGCAGGAACAGGATGGCTGCGCCGACGACGGCCAGCACCATCGCGGGATAAATCATCAGCCGTTTGGCCTTGGCGGCGACTTCCTCCTGCCATTTGAGCGACTCGGCCAGTCGCTCGAACACCGTGTCCAGCAGGCCGGTCTGCTCGCCCGCGCGAACGCTGTGGACGAACACGGCGCCGAATACCGCGGGGTGCGCCGCCAGTGCCTGCGACAGCACCTTGCCGCCTTCCAGGTCTTCCAGCAACGCAGTCAGCACATCGCGGAAGCCGCGTTTTTCCATGCTGTCGCGCAGGTCGCGTAGGCCTTCGAGCAGCGGAATTCCTGCGCGGGTGATGTAGCGCATGTGGATGCAGAAGGTCACCAGATCGCGCCGCGTCACCCGCTCGCGGCCGGTGGGGGCGTATTGGCGCGATAGCTCCGACAGCGTGACGAGGTCGAGTCCCATGCGCTTCAGGCGCAGTTCGAGGTCGACGTCGTTGACGGCCGACAGGGTGCCGTGGACGCTGCGGCCGGTCTGGTCGATGGCGCGGTAGTCGAAGAAGGGCATGGTTAGGCTGGCCTCGCGGTGGCTTCGCTTTTCGCCTGCGGGCGAGTTACTTTCTTTTGCGTGGCCAAAAGAAAGTGACCAAAGAAAAGGCCACCTCTGGTGTGTCGGCCTTCGGCTCCCCTGCGATGCTCGCCACCCGAGGCGGGGCTGGAACCCGCCCTGGCAGGGCACACAAAACGTGCTCTGCTGCGGAGCTCAGACACCCAGCCCCTTTTTTCCTCGGGCGGCTGCGCTTCTCGGCGACACACAAGGGGCACCCATGCGAGCGCCAGCGTTGGGCGAGCAGTTGGCATTACGCGTGGACGGTACCCGGGGTTGCTCCCCTTCAGCGCTGCCGATTTGGCGCCGCCTTTTCTTTGGTCACTTTCTTTTGGCGAAGCAAAAGAAAGTGACTCGCCCGCAGGCGAAAAGCGAAGCCTGCGAGGCCATGCGGACAGTGCCCTCATCTCCGTCCTCACACCCGCCCCGTCAAATCCACTACCCGCGATACTTCCGACAGCGAGGTCACGCCATCCAGCACGCGCTTGACGCCATCCTCGGCCAGCGGGTGATAGCCGTGTTCGAATGCGGCGCGGCGGATTTCGTGCAGCGGCGCGTGGTTGGCCACCAGTTCGTCCAGGGTCGGGTCCATCCGCAGCAGTTCGATCAGCGCCAGCCGCCCCTTGTAACCCTTGTTGCTGCAGGCCGGGCAGCCGGTGGCGCGATAGATCTGCGGCGGTTGAGTCGGGTCGGCGCCGAGGATGCGCGCTTCGTCTTCATCCGGCGTATAGGCTTCCTTGCAGTGCGGGCACAGCTTGCGCACCAGGCGCTGCGCGATGACGCCGATGATGTTGCCGGACAGGATGCCGGGCTGGATGCCGATGTCCATCAGGCGCGGGAACACGCCGAGCGCCGAGTTGGTATGCAGGGTGGTGAACACCTGGTGGCCGGTCATGGCGGCGCGGAACGCCATCTCGGCGGTGTCCTTGTCGCGGATCTCGCCGACCAGGATGATGTCCGGGTCCTGCCGCATGATCGAGCGGATGCCGTTGGCGAAGTCGAGCTTCAACGTTTCGTTGACCGAGCTCTGGCGCATCAGCGTGACCGGGTATTCGACCGGGTCTTCCAGCGTCATGATGTTGACGGTTTCGTTGTTGAGGTGCGACAGCATCGAGTACAGCGTGGTGGTCTTGCCCGAGCCGGTCGGCCCCGTGACGACCAGGATGCCTTCGGGGCGCGCCATCATCAGCTGCAGTTCGCGCAGGGCGTCGGCGGTGAAGCCCATCTGCTCCAGCGGCATGATGGATTTCTCGCGGTCGAGGATGCGCAGCACCAGGTTTTCGCCGTGGATGCCGGGCTGGCTGGATACGCGGAAATCGATCGGGCGGCCGTTCAGGGTGAGCGACATGCGGCCGTCCTGCGGTGCGCGCGTCTCGGCGATGTTCATCCCCGACAGCACCTTCAGCCGCACCAGGATGCCCGGCCAGTAGGTCTTGTGCAGGCTGCGGATCTGCTCCAGCACGCCGTCGATGCGGTAGCGGATGCGCAGGAAGGCGTGCTCGGGCTCGAAGTGGATGTCGCTCGATTCGCGCTTCACCGCGTCGGTCAGCAGCGCGCCGACCAGCCGCACCACCGGCTGGGTGTATTCCTCGGTGTCGGGGTTGAGGCTGGCGTAATCGACCTCGCCGGTCTCGATTTCGCGCAGGATGCCGTCGAGCGAGAGGTCGAAGCCGTAGAACTTGTCGATGCATTCCAGCAGTTGCGCCTCGGCCGCCAGCAGGGTGTCGATCTCGATCTGGCTGCCGAGCGCGGCCTTGAGCTGGTCGAGCGCGACGACGTTGAACATGTCGGTGGTCGCGAGGGTTAATACGTTGCGCGCGGCATCGTGGGCGATCGGCAGCAGATGGTGGCGGCGGGCGAATTCCTCGGGCACCAGGTGCAGCGCTTCGGGATCGGCTACCACCTGGGTGAGGTCGATGCCCTGGCTGCCGAGGGCATTGGCGAGCTGGTCGCGCAGCACGGCCTCGGTGATGAAACCGAGCGCAACCAGCTGGCGGCCGATCGGCAGTCCGGTGGCTTTCTGCTCCTTCAGCCCGATGCGCAACTGGTCGAGGGTGATCAGTCCCTGCGTGACCAGGGTCTCACCCATGCGGAGTTTCTTGCGGCGCTCCATGCGGGGCTCTTATCGAACCGACTTCAGCTGCCGCACGCGCGCTTCGGCCTGGGCGCGGTCGTAGCGGTGTGCGCCGCTATCTGCGAGGGCTTTCTCGTAATACGTCAGCGCGCTCGGATACTGCTGCAACTGGTCGAGGCTGACGGCCAGGTTGAAGGCGTAATCGGCGTTGTCGGGCGCACCCCGATACGCCTCGAAGTAGGCAGACTGGGCGTCGTTCCAGCGTCCTTGCCCGGCGTAGAGATTGCCAAGTGTCTGGTAGAGCTCAGGGCTGGGGGCGCGTTCGATCAGCGTTTTCAGGCGGCTTTCGGTGGCCTGGCTGTCGGTGTTGCCCAGCAGGTCGAGCAGGGCGCCCTGGGCGGCTGCATTGCGGGGGTCGAGATCGAGCACCTGGCGATAGAAGCGCTGGGCGTCCGCGTCGCGATTTTGCGCACTCGCAATCGCTGCCAATCCCAGCAGCGCATCCACACTGGGCCTGTGGGCGGCAGCCTGGGTGTAAAGCCGTTGCGCTTCGGCCAAGGCGCCGCGCTGGTAGGCGGCGTAGGCCTGGGTGAGCAGATTCGTCTGCAGGTCGGGCTGGAACACGGGTAGGGTGGCCGTCAGCGCGTGGCGTGCTGGCGCCGCCGCATGGCGCGTGTCGTCGGCCGGCGGCGTGACGGGCCGGGCTGCTGCGCGGGCGGCTATGGCGGCAGGTTCGGGATGGCGCACGGGCGTGGCGGGCAATGCGATCGGCGCAGGCTGAGGTGGCGCTGGGGCCGCGGCGGCGGGTGCAGCGACATGGGCCATGGCCGGCGGCGGTGGCAGGGCAGCCGGCGGTTGCAGGGCGAAGTAGAGGTACACCCCGTAGCCCAGTGCGATCAGGACCGCCAGCAAGGCGGTGAGCGGCACCAGCGAAAGCCGCGGCCAGCGCAGTCGGGGCGCCGCGTGCGCGCCGGGCACGGATTCGCCGTTGCCGAACAGCAGGCCGGGCGGTTCGACCCATTCGCGCGCCTTCGCGGTGCCGGGGAGGGCCGGTTCCAGTTCGAGGTCACCCTCGATTCGGTCGGAATCAGGCCTGTCCGCGCCAAGTCGCCCCGGGTGTGCGGTTTCGGCCTGTTTCAGCGCTTTCAGTAGCAGGCTCACTGGGTACTCCGCGCCGCAGGAAGCAGGCGCTGGAATTGGCGCAACTCATCGCTGTCCAGCGTGGGATTGGACACCACGGTGGGCCGCAGAAAGATCACCAGTTCGGTCTGGTTGTTCTTGCGTTCATGCTGGCCGAACAGGGCGCCGATGCCCTCGGGGCGCGACAGGACCGGCAGACCGTCGCGGGCATTGTCACTGTCGTCCTGGATCAGGCCGCCGAGGACCACGGTCTGGCCGCTGCGCACCTGCAGCAGCGATTCCATTTCGCGCACCTGGATGATGGGAATCTTGTTGGGGACGGTGGCTGGAATGCTGGGATTCGGATCGGTCGCATCGCCCACCTTGCGCGAAATGGTGGGACGTACGGTGAGCGACACCATGCCGTTTTCGTTGATTTGCGGCAAGACCGACATGACGACGCCTACCGGCACGGTATGGGCCGTGGTCGTGAAGGTGGCGGGCTGCAGAACCGAACCGGAGGAAGACAGCGTTCCCTGCTGCGCCTGGACGGAAAAGTAAACCAGATTGTCGACGACCTTGAGCAGGGCGGTCTGGTTGTTCAGCGCCATGAGCTTGGGGCTGGAGAGCACCCGGGTCTTGCCGAACGATTCCAGCAGGTCGATGGCAGCTGTGAAGCCGTTGTTGCCGCTATTGGTGTAGGTGGCCTGGATGAAGGGCGAGAGCGTTCCGGCCAGCGCGCTGGCGCCGCCGCCTGCGGAGGTGGTGATCTTCCAGCCGGTGGCGCCCTGCAGGGCTTTCGACCAGTCGATGCCGGCGCGGTACTGATCCTTGAGCGTGACCTCGACGATGGTTGCCTCGATCAGCACCTGGCGTTGGGCGGACTGCATGACGCGGTCGAGGTACTGCTGCACCAGTTCCTGCTGCCTGGAGGTGCCCAGAACGGTCACGGTGCCGGCGACCGGGTTGATCGCCACGTCGTATTTGCCGTCGCCCGTCGGCTGGTTGGCAAACGCGGCAGTGAACAGGTTGGCCGCGCCCGGGCCGGCCTTGCTGGCGGCCTCGGCCTGCGAGACCCGCTCGGCGCGTTCGGCCTTTTCTGCGTCCAGTTGGGCGGCGCGTTCCGCGGTGCTCTGGGTGACCGCGCGCGTGCCGGCGAGGAGAGTGCGGATGTTGTCGGCCAGTACCGTCCACAGATCGCTGTTCGACTGGCTGGCGACGGTGGTGGTGGAGGAGTTCCCCGCGCTGGCTGAGGCGGAGACGCCGCCGGCCCCCGTTCCCGTGCCGATGCCGCCTCCGGTGCTGGCGATCTGCGCCGCTACGCCGACGCTGGAGGTCGTGTTGCGGGCGACGTTGACGTAATTGACGGTATAGGTCTTGGCGTAGGGGGTGTCGGGCATGATCGACACCGTGCGGCCGTTCATTTCGTAGCGCAGGTCGGCCTGCCGCGCAATGCGGTCGAGAATGGCGGGCAACGGCTCCTGTACGGCATTGAGCGAAACGTTCCCGGAGATGCCGGGATACAGATCGATGTTGTACTGGGTGTCGCGTGCGATGGAAAACAGCAGGTCCTTCACCGGCACGTCGTTGACCACGACGGTATAAGTCGGCACCGGCACACCCGGTTTGGGCGGAGACAGCGCGGGCACGGCCTTGACCGGCGCGGGCGGCGGGCTGGCAGGAACGGCTGCGGGGCTGGGCCGGGTGATATGGTCGGGCGAGGTGTCAAACGCCCGCGGGGGAACGCAGCCGCTCGCCAGCACGAGGCTGGACAGCGCCAGG
The DNA here is from genome assembly GCA_016195805.1 of Hydrogenophilales bacterium. GTDB lineage: Bacteria > Pseudomonadota > Gammaproteobacteria > Burkholderiales > Thiobacillaceae > Thiobacillus. Next base: position 131,898 of record JACPYT010000015.1, on the reverse strand, counting down.
CCCGTCAATACGGAGCGTTTCAACACAGCAGTTTCCATCTTCATTCCGTTGGCAAGACTACGCTGCGCATTTTGCCGACCGTGCGCAGAAACGGCGTACTTGCTGGCGCGGCGGGCAATGTGCGCAATGCCGCCTCGGCTGCGTCACGGTTGGGGAACTCGCCTGCCAGGATCATCCAGGCGGGCGCGCCCCGGCTCAGACCATGCAGCACCCGCACCGGCTGCGGCGTGGCGGCGTTCAAACCACCCAATAATACGGCTGCCTGCGCGGCTTCTTTAGCCGAGGCGATCTGGATCACGTGGGTTTCGGGGGCGGCGGCGGCAAGCCAGCGCTGGGTTTGCCGCGCGAGTTCGGTCACGCGAGCAACCGGTGCGGCAGCGGGCGAGCGGAGCGCATTGGCTGCCTGCGGCTGCCTGGCGGGCGGTCGGGCAGCCAGCGACATGGCCTGCCAGACAACGAACGCCAGCAGGCCGAGTCCGGCCGCCACGCCGGCACTCAGCCAGGCCCAGCGCGGCAATCGGGGGCGACGGCCGGCCTGCCCGGGCGACTGGATTTCGGCGTCGCCCGCCGCGGCGTCCAGATGTTCCGGGGCGAGCGTGTGGGTCTGCCCGGCATAGGCGGCGAGCAGGGTTTTGTCCGCCAGCACGTTGATGCGGCGTGACAGGCCGCCCGAGAGATGCGCCAGGCGCGCGATCAGCGCGGGCGAAAACAGATCGGGACCGCGGTAGCCGGCGACCGCGAGACGCGCGCGCAGGTACTCGGCGACCTCGGATTCGGTCAGCGGGGACAGGTTCAGGCTCAGCGTGATGCGGTCCTTCAACTGGCGTATGCGCGGATCGGCCAGTTGCACGTCGAGTTCGGGCTGACCGAACAGCACGATCTGCAGCAGCTTGTCGGTGGCCGTTTCCAGGTTGGTCAGCAGCCGCAGGAACTCCAGGTTGTCCAGTGCGATGCCCTGCGCTTCCTCGACGAACACCACCACGCGACGGCCCGCTTCGTGGCGCGCCAGCAGGGTGGCATTGAGCTGGGTCAGTCGCGCCTGGCGGCCGTTTTCGGGCGTGTCGATACCCAGATCGGCCAGAATCGCCGCCAGCATGTCGTCGGGCGACAAGGTGGGATTGCCCAGGTAGACGCTGTCGACCCGGTCGGGCAGCTGGGCGACCAGTTTGCGGCACAGCATGGTCTTGCCGCTGCCGACTTCGCCGACCACCTTGATGATGCCTTCGCCCTGACCGATGGCATACAGCAGGGCCATGAGCATTTCCCCGCGCTGGCCGCCGGCATACCAGTATTCGGTATTCGGCGTGATGCGGAAGGGCGCTTCTTTCAGACCGAAATAGTCAAAATACACGGGAGGGCGTGCTAATGCTCATTTCGCGTCTGCGTTTCCGCGAGAAAGCGATGGATGCAAGGCGTGTCGCGCAGGCAAGGGCCATCCCTTGCCAAGCGGCGCAACGCCGCAGACGCGCTTTCTCGCGGAAACCCGGAGGGACGAATTCAATTTGGGCGCATTCCTTTGTCGCGAGCCGCTTGCAGTGATCGCACTGCGGCGCGTCACGCTTCGCGGACTGCACCCAAATTGAACTCGTCGCAGGCGTGAAATGAGCATTAGCACGCCCTACTCGGTTCCGTACGTTTGCATGCGGCTGTACAGCGTGGTGCGGTTGATGCCGAGCAGCTTGGCGGCCTGCGACAGGTTGCCGTGGGTCATGTTGAGCGCGGCCTCGACGTAGGCTTTTTCCCACTGGCGCAAGGTGACGTCGAGGTTGAAGTTGGCCAGGGTCTGCAACTGCTTGCGCGCCAGTTCGATCAGCGCCTTGCTGTCGTTGGCAAGGGGAATTTCCTGCGGATAGGCCTGATCGGTATCGAGTTCGGCTTCCAGCTGCTGCGCATTGACCGCCATGCCGGGGTACTTGGTGGTCAGCCGGATGGCGATGTTGCGCAATTCGCGCACGTTGCCGGGGAAGTGGTAGTCCTCCCACATCTGCTGCGCGCGAGGGTCGAGCGAAAACGGCTGGCTCTTGGCTTCGCGGGCGTAGAAATCGCGGAAATGATTGAGCAGCGTGAGCTTGTCCCGCCCCATTTCGCGCAGCGGTGGCACCGCGATGGAGAACACCGACAGCCGGTGATAGAGGTCGGCGCGGAAGCGTCCGGCCTTGATCTCGGCGCGCAGGTCGCGGTTGGTCGCGGTGACCACGCGGGCGTTGGAAAAGCGCGGCTGGGTTTCGCCGACGCGCTGGTATTCGCCGTTTTCCAGCACGCGCAGCAGCTTGGCCTGCAGTTCCAGCGGCAGTTCGCCGATCTCGTCGAGGAACAGGGTACCGTTTTCGGCCTCCTCGAAGTAGCCGGCGCGCGCGCTGGTGGCGCCGGTGAAGGCGCCCTTGGCATAACCGAACAGGGTGGGCTCGACCAGCGTCGGCGAGATCGCCGCGCAGTTGAGCGCCAGATAGGGCTTGTGCGAGCGCGGCGACAGCTGGTGCAGGCTGGAGGCGACGCGTTCCTTGCCGCTGCCGGATTCGCCCTCGATCAGCACCGGGAACGGCGCCGCCGCATACTGCTTGATCTGCTCGCGCAGCTTGTCCATCGCCGGGCTGTCGCCGACGATGCCGGAGTCCTTGGCCGGGGCCGGGGCCTTGTCGGCGCTGCGCTCGGCGTCCTGCACCAGCAGCGCGTTGAACAGCAGCGATTTCAGCCGCTCGGGCTCGCACGGCTTGGCGACGAAATCGATCGCACCCAGCGCGCGCGCGTGGCGCGCATTGGCCTCGTCGCTCTGGCCCGAGAGGACCAGGATCTTGATGCTGGGCGAGACGCTCAACAGATCGGCGATCAGGGCGAAGCCTTCGTCGGGCTTGTGCGGCTGCGGCGGCAGGCCCAGGTCGACCAGGGCCAGTTGCGGCGGCTCGTCCAGTTGCATCATCAGGCTTTTCACCTGCGCGCGCGATTCGGCGGCGGAGATGTCGAAGTCCTTGCTCAGGACATAGGTGAGCGTATCGGAGATCAGCGGATCGTCATCGACGATCAGCAGGCTAGGCTTGTTGGTTTGGACCACATATCCTCCAGGTCGATTGGTACCGAAAGCGCGCCTGCATCTGCGTACAGGGGAAATTATTGCGCGCGTGTGTCGGATTTTCGACGATTGTGCCAGAGACCCGGTGAAAGTTAAACCGGGACGCACATTCGGAGCGTGGATTCTGGCCGCAAACGAAGAAAGATTGCAGCGCGGGAGACCGCGGACCCCTGAACGGTCAGCTGTTCACCGGTTCGGCAATGACGCGTGTCCAGCCTTCGCTGCGTTCAATCGGGTTGCCCAAGGCAATGAATTTCCGTTCCTGCCCGCCACTGTGGACCTGAAATACCTTGCCCAGCGTGAAATGGATCGGATCGATGATGAGGGTCTTCTGCGCACCATCCAGCCACAGACTGGGGTGCGGCAGACTGGCGCCGCTGTTGTCGAATCCGTTGACGGTATAACCCGGCGTGACGGTATCGTGCAGCATGGCCAGGGTAGGTTTTTCGGCCAGGGTTTCGATGCCGACCGAGCTGGTGTCGTCGTTGAGGCGGGACAGGCGGCGCACGATGCCGATTTGCCATTCGCGGGCGTCATGCGACTTGATGCCGATCAGCGCGCCGACCCGCAACCAGTCCTTGTCGCGCGATTCGACGATGGCGCCATACCCGAATTCGCTTTCATCGTGCATGACCCAGCGTTCGACATCGGGCGAATGCTGGATGGCCGGCAAGGTCATTTGCGAGACGCGTTCGCGCGTGCGGTCGGTGATGAACCCGTATACCTGAACATCGTCGACTTCGTTGTAATTGATCCCGGTGCCGTAGGGCGAGACGCTGGTGGGCGCGTCGGCAGCCTTGATCTGGCCGATGATGGCATTCAGGCCATGGGTCACGTCGACCAGCCGCTTGACCGACTCGCGCGGCGCACGCCGCTGTTCGCGCGTGGCCAGCGAAGCCCACTGGTGCTGCAGATGTTCGAGCAGTTCGAGGCTTTCGGCCGTGCGTGCGGTTTCCGTCAGGCCAAGCTGTGCCGGCGGGCTGCCTTCCTGCAGGGCCGTATGCAGTTCCTGCAGTTTTTGCAGCAGGTCTGCGGTCGCCCAGAATCGCAGGGGTTTGTCGATATCGGGTTTACGCACGCGGCGCGGACCGTGGTCGGCCGACAGATCGACGACGAAATTATGCACATTGGTGTCGATCCGGCTGTCCAGTTGGAGCATGCCGTGCCAGTTGCACAGCCAGCGGTCGACCAGGTCGAGCTGCCTGGGGTAGAGCGTGCCGGAGCTGGCCAGATTCAGCATCAGGATATGCAGGTAGGCGGTCTCGCAGCTGCAGTCGGCCGCATCCTCGGCGTAAGCGCGCTGAGTCTGTCGATGAAAGCCCTCGGTTTCGGCGATGCGATACAGGTTGTGGAGCCGCTGCCAGAGTTTCTCGCCCGCCGGCAGATAGCGGATGGCGCGCCATTTCAGCAATTGGCCAAAGGTGCGGATGGAGCGCAGCGTGATCATCGGGATCGCATCTTCAGTCTGGGCTTTGCCCGCATCGCGGCTGAGGTGCAGCACGAAGGTGTGGTAGCCGCGCGCGATTTCCCAGTAGAGGCCGTACACGGCATGCCAGAGCTGGCTTTCGACCGGGCGCGACATGCGCGGATTGCGCAGGTACTGGTGCACCAGCGTGTCCTGCAGATCGCGGGACTTTTCGTCCAGCAGCATGAAGATGGCCAGGCGATCTTTCGTATATTGCGTCGAGTTCTCGTTGAAGCGCTTGAGCGCAGCGAGAATGGCTTCCTGGCATTTGAACGCATCGCCGATGGGCAGATTCTCGATCCAGCGGGTGGCTGTCTTGAGGTTGGACAGCGGGTCGTCGGTGCGTTTGCCAAAAGGCGTCAGTTGGGCCAGGCGCGAAGCGAATTTATCTGCCAGTGATGTCATGGTGTGAAAACGATCCCAAGGTGACGAAACGTGCTTTCAGGCACTTAACGGGTATTTGAGCAAAATCTGTACCTGCTGTCAGGCCAGCCGGGCTTGCACCCAGGATTGCACCGAAGCCAGGGCAGCCGGCAACTGGCCCGGTTCGCTGCCGCCCGCCATCGCCATGTCCGGTTTGCCACCGCCCTTGCCGCCGACCTGGGTGGCGACGAAATTCACCAGTTCGCCCGCCTTGATGCGGCCGGTGACGTCGGGCGTCACCGCGGCGATCAGGCTGACCTTGCCGTCCGCCACCGTGCCCAGCACCAGCGCGCAGGACTTCAGCTTGTCGCGCAACTTGTCGGCGGTCTCGCGCAGCGCCTTGGCATCGACGCCGTCAAGCTGCGCCGCCAGCACCCGCACACCGTTGACGTCGGCGGCCTGCTGCGCCAGGTCGTCGCCCTGGCTGGAGGCGAGCTTGGATTTCAGGCGGTCGAGTTCCTTTTCCAGCGCGCGGCTGTGTTCCATCAGCTGCATCACGCGTTCGGCAGCGTCAAACGGGGTGGCCTTGACCAGTTGCGCGATGGCGCCGAGGTTCTTCTCGGTTTCGCCGAGGTAGGCGAGCACGCCGGTGCCGGTGGTCGCCTCGACGCGGCGGATGCCGGCCGCAACGCCGGTCTCCAGCAGGATCTTGAAGGCGCCGATGTCGCCGGTGCGCGCCACGTGGGTGCCGCCGCACAGTTCGCGCGAACTGCCGATGTCGAGCACCCGCACCTCGTCGCCGTATTTCTCGCCGAACAGCATCATCGCGCCGGTCTTCTGCGCGTCCTCGATGCCCATCACGCGCGCCTGGGTGGCGGTGTTGGCGAGGATTTCGGCGTTGACGCGCGCCTCCACCTCGCGGATCTGCGCGTCGGTCATCGGAGCGGGCTGCACGAAGTCGAAGCGGGTCTTGTCGGCATCCACCAGCGAACCCTTCTGCTGCACGTGCTCGCCCAGCACCTCGCGCAGCGCCTTGTGCATCAGGTGGGTGACCGAGTGGTTGCGCATGGTGCGCGCGCGGTTGTCCTCGTCGACGCGCGCGAGCACGGCGTCGCCGACCACCAGCGAGCCGGTCTTCACCACGCCGTGATGGCCGAATACCTGCGCCTGGATTTTCTGCGTGTCCTCGACTTCGAATGCCCCGTTCGTGCTCTGCAGCACGCCGCGGTCGCCGGCCTGGCCGCCGGATTCGGCGTAGAAGGGCGTGTGGTCGAGCACCACCACGCCGAGCTCGCCTTCCTTCAGTTCGTTGACGGCGCTGCCGTCGCGATACAGCGCAAGCACAGTGCCGTCGTGCGTCAGCGTGTCGTAGCCGTGGAAGGTGGTCGCTTCGCCCGAGTATTCCAGGCCGGCGCCGAGCTTGAACTTGCCGGCGGCGCGCGCCTGCGCCTTTTGCCTCGCCATGGCGGCATCGAATGCGGCGGTGTCGACGCTTACGTTGGCCTCGCGGCAGATGTCGGCGGTGAGGTCCAGAGGAAATCCATAGGTGTCGTGCAGCTTGAACGCGAGTTCGCCGTCGAAGGTGCCGCCGGCGGGCAGCGTCTTCAGCGTGGCTTCGAGGATGCCCATGCCGTGCTCGATGGTCTCGAAGAAGCGTTCCTCCTCCTGCCGCAGGATGTCGATGACGCGGGGCTGCGCCTTGACCAGTTCCGGATAGGCCTCGCCCATCGCGGCGGCGAGATCGGGCACGATGCGGTTGAAGAAGGCAGCACGCGCGCCCAATTTATAACCATGACGGATGGCGCGGCGGATGATGCGGCGCAGCACGTAGCCACGACCCTCGTTGCCGGGGATGACGCCGTCGACGATTAGGAAGGAACAGGCGCGGATGTGGTCGGCGATGACCTTGAGCGAGTTGTTGGAGAGGTCGTTTGTTTGCGTCTCGCGTGCGGCGGCGGCGATCAGCGCCTGGAACAGGTCGATCTCGTAGTTGGAATGCACGTGCTGCATCACCGCCGAAATGCGCTCCAGCCCCATGCCGGTGTCGACGCTGGGCTTGGGCAGCGGATGCATGGTGCCGGATTCGTCGCGGTTGAACTGCATGAACACGTTGTTCCAGATCTCGATGTAGCGGTCGCCGTCTTCTTCGGGGCTTCCCGGAGGCCCGCCGTAGATGCCTTCGCCGTGGTCGTAGAAGATCTCGGTGCAGGGGCCGCAGGGGCCGGTGTCGCCCATCGCCCAGAAGTTGTCGGAGGCGTAGCGCGCGCCCTTGTTATCGCCAATTCGGACGATGCGTTCCTTCGGCACGCCGATGTCGTTATGCCAGATGTCGTAGGCCTCGTCATCCTCGGCGTAGACCGTGACCCACAGCTTCTCGGTCGGCAGCTTGAGCACCGTGGTGAGGTATTCCCAGGCGTACTTGATCGCGTCCTGCTTGAAATAGTCGCCGAAGCTGAAATTGCCCAGCATCTCGAAGAAGGTGTGGTGGCGCGCGGTGTAGCCGACGTTTTCCAGGTCGTTGTGCTTGCCGCCGGCGCGCACGCAGCGCTGCGACGACACTGCGCGGGTGTAGGCGCGCGTGTCCTGGCCGGTGAACACGTCCTTGAACTGCACCATGCCGGCGTTGGTGAACAGCAGGGTGGGATCGTTGCCCGGCACCAGCGGGCTGGAGGGGACGACGGTGTGGCCTTTGGAGGCGAAGAAGTCGAGGAAGCTCTGGCGGATGGCGCTGCTTTTCATGGTATTGGGTTGGGTTCATGCATGAACGTCGGACAATAAAGCATTGTATCCGTTAAAGTTCCGGCCTTACAGGCAGCAAGGACAGGGAACATGGACGAGGCGGAAGTCATCGCGGCAATGCGACAGTGGATCGAAAAGGCGGTCATCGGGCTCAACCTGTGCCCGTTCGCCAAGGCGGTCTACGTGAAAAACCAGGTGCGCTACGTGGTGAGCCGGGCGCCGCACCTGGATGGCCTGCTGGAAGACCTCGACCGCGAGCTGGATTTTCTGGCCGCGGCCGACCCCGAGGAAATCGACACCACGCTGCTGATCCACCCCACGCTGCTGCCGGATTTCCTCGATTTCAACGATTTCATGCAGCTGGCCGAAGCGGCAGTGGGCGAGCATGGGCTCGAAGGCGTGATCCAGATCGCCAGTTTCCACCCGGCCTTCCAGTTCGAAGGCACCGAGCCCGACGACATCGGCAACTTCACCAACCGGGCGCCGTTTCCCACCCTGCACCTGCTGCGCGAGGCGAGCATCGCGCGCGCGGTGGCGGCGTTCCCCGAAGCCGAGACGATCTACGAACGCAACATCGAAACGCTGAAGGCGCTGGGCCACGCGGGATGGCAGGCTTTGTGGGGCCGCAAGCCGTAGGTCGGGGCCACTTCGGGAATCAGGGGTGTTTGAGGCGACCCCCGTAACACGACCTTTATACGCTATGAACATCAATAGAAATCCCCGTAAAGGAACTAGATATGTTCCGGATAGCACATACCGTCGTCCTTTTGAGGTACTGGACCAGATGACGCCGCGCAAACGCCTTGAGTCTTACCTGCGCGGTTCGGCATCCGCATTGCTGCCGCTCATGCTTGCTTTGGCCGCACTTGCATGTGCGGCCCCTCTGTTGGCAACCGCGGCGGTCGAATCGCAGCGCGCCCAGGCGGATGCGTCCCCAGATGCCACACCAGAGCAATGGGCTGTATACGGTCAGTTCACAAACCTCACCCAGTGGCACCCGGCGTTCACGGCGCCCTACAGCGGCAGCAACAGCATGGACCCGCACGCGCGGAATGCCGAGACCACCGACGTGACGCTCTTTGCGGGCGCGCGTCTGTGGCAGGGAGCGGAACTGTGGCTCAACCCTGAACTGGACCAGGGTTTCGGACTCAGCGATACGCTCGGCATCGCCGGCTTTCCCAGCGGCGAGGCCTACAAGGTCGGCGCGAACAAGCCCTACCTGCGGCTCCCGCGCGCCTTCGTGCGCCAGGTCATCAATATCGGTGGCAGCGAGGAAACGGCCGAGGCCGCTGCCAATCAGTTCACTGGTACGCGAGCGGCCAACAACCTTATTCTCACGCTGGGGAAGTTCTCTGTCGTCGACATTTTCGACACCAACGCCTACGCGCACGACCCGCGTAGCGACTTCTTCAACTGGGCAGTAGTGGACGCGGGTGCCTTCGACTACGCGGCCGACTCCTGGGGTTTCACCGACGGGGTAGCCGCGGAATGGACGCAGTCCTGGTGGACCCTTCGCGGCGGGGTGTTCGCTCTATCCACCGAACCCAACGGCACCGTTCCGGACACGCATTTCCGCCAGCATTCCGTAGTGGGCGAGTTCGAGATTCGCCACCAGTGGTTGGGGCACCCCGGCAAGGTGAAGCTGCTAGGCTTCATGAATCGCGGCCGCATGGGCAGTTACAGGGATGCACTAAGCCTGGCCCAGCAAACCGGCACACAGCCTGACGCAGGCGCCGTGCGCCGCTTCCAGAACCGTCCGGGCATCGCCATCAACGTGGAGCAGGAAATCGCACCGGACCTTGGCTTCTTCGCCCGCGCCAGCACCAACGATGGCAGCAAGGAAGCCTTCGAGTTCACGGAAATCAACCGCTCGGTATCCGCGGGGCTATCGTTGCGCGGCGACCGCTGGGGCCGCCACGACGACACCGTCGGCTTTGCTGCCGTCGTCAACGGCCTGTCTGGCGCGGCCCGCGACTATTTCGCCGCCGGTGGCATGGGCATCCTGATCGGCGACGGCCGCCTGAACTATCGCCTGGAAAAGATCGTCGAGGCGTACTACTCGCTCAAGGTGGTCAAGCAAATCGCGCTGACGGCCGATGTCCAGTACGTGGCCAATCCCGCCTACAACCGGGATCGCGGCCCGATCCCGATTTTCGGGTTGCGCGTGCATGCCGAGTTCTGAGGTCCCGCAGGCCCTAGGCTGATTCTGGCGGCGACCGTGCGCAAAGAGGCGAGCGCGCACTGTCAAGAAGCATTGAAGCAGCCATTCGTGAGCGTCCGCTTTTTGGACGGGATGATTACCGTTCAGGCCGAGAATCGGCATGCCAACGTTCTTCCTCGACCGTCTTTTCCTGGCCCGTATCGAGACCGTCAGGCGGCGTGATCCGTCTTGCTGCCGGTCCGAACCCAGCGCCCATCGATTAGGCATTAGCACCCATTGCACCCGCCGGGGCGCCCCGCTAAGGTGAGCTCCTTTCAACGGCAGGAATCCCCATGTCGAATCAAGCCCGTATCCTTGAACTGCGCCAGGCGCTGTCGCGCGTCATCGTCGGCCAGGGCGTCCTGCTCGACCGGCTGGTGATCGGCCTCTTGGCCGACGGTCACGTGCTGGTGGAAGGCCTGCCGGGGCTCGCCAAGACGACGGCGGTAAAAACGCTTGCCGCCGCCCTTCACGGCAGCTTCCGCCGCATCCAGTTCACGCCCGACCTGCTGCCGGGCGACCTGACCGGCACCGACATCTATCACGAAGGCCAGTTCGAGTTCATTGAGGGGCCGCTGTTCCACGAGATCATCCTCGCCGACGAGATCAACCGCGCGCCCGCCAAGGTGCAGGCCGCATTGCTCGAAGCGATGCAGGAGCACCAGATCACGGTGGGCGGCGTGACGCGCCCGCTGCCGCCGCTGTTCATGGTGATGGCGACGCAGAATCCGCTGGAGCAGGCGGGCACCTATCCGCTGCCGGAGGCGCAGCTGGATCGTTTCCTGTTGCACGTTTCGCTGGATTACCCGAGCGACGCGGAGGAGCTCGACATCCTGCGCCGCGACCGCGCGCAGGCGGCGAGCGTCGGCCATGCGCCGCTGGCGGCGGTGATCGATACTGCCACCGTGCTGGCGGCGCGCGCGGAGGTGCGGCAGGTGCACGTGTCAGACGAGGTCGAGCGCTACATCGTCGCGCTGGTGCGCGCCAGCCGCGCGCCCGGCGACTGGCGCGCCGACTGGTCCAACGCGGTGGAGGTAGGCGCCAGCCCGCGCGCCTCGCTCGCGCTCTTGCACGCGTCGGCGGCTGCGGCCTATCTGCATGGCCGCGACTACGTGACGCCGGACGACGTGCGCGAACTGGCTGCAGATTGCCTGCGCCACCGCATCACGCTGAGCCTCGACGCGCGCCTGCAGAAACTCGGCCGCGATGCCTTCATCGCGGGTTTGCTGGAGGCCGTTCCTGCGCCGTGATGCTGGCCCGCATCAAACAGTTGGTGCGCTTGCGTGCGCAGCCCGACAGGCAGGCATCAGTCCATGCGCCGCTGATCGCGGCGGCCGACATCGCCGGCCTCGCCGCGCAGGCCAGCCTGCTGGCGACGCTGCCGCTGCGCGAAGTGCACGACCACCATGCCGGCGACTGGGCATCGCGCTGGCTCGGGCGCGGGCTGGATTTCGAGGAATCGCGCCTGTACAGCCCGGGCGACGACATCCGCGACATGGACTGGCGCACCACCGCGCGCACTGGCCGCGCCCATCTCAAAATCTACCGCGAGGAGCGTCAGCCGCTGGTGCATCTGGTGGTCGACCGCGGCGCCACCATGCGCTTCGGTACGCGCCGCCGGCTCAAGGCCGCGCAGGCGGCGCGGGTCGCCGCGTTGCTGGCATTCGCCACCGCCGGTCACAACGGCGTGATCGGCGCCACGCTGTGGAACACACAGGATGAAACCCTGCCGGCGCGCCATGGCCGCTTGGCGGCGCTCGGCCTGATCGAGGCGGCAGCGGCGCCGTGCCCGCCGCTCAGCGATCCCGCGTCGACCGACTCCCTCCATTTCTCGGACCGTCTCGCCGCGCTCGAAGCGAGCTTGCCGCGCGGCACGCGGCTGGTGCTGATCAGCGACTTCGCCTGGCTCGCCGACGCCCACGAGACACAACTGGCACGGCTGGCCGAGCGTTTCGACGTGTGGGCAATCCAGATCGTCGACGCCGCCGAGCGCGCCCTGCCGGAGATGGGCGCAGCGTGTTTCCACGACATGGCGAGCGGCCAGCGGGTGTGGCTCGACACCGGCGAGACGGCGGTGCGAAGCGCGGCCCGTACGGCATTCGCCGACCGTCTGGCGGCGCAGGCGGCGCGCCTGGCCCGCGCCGGGGTGCGCCATCAGAAGGTGGACAGCGACGCCGATGATCTGGTCGCCTTGCTCGCACATGGCTGATCCGCGCAACGAACTGGCCGACATCATCGTGCCGGCTGCGCCTGCCATGGCGGCGTCCGCTGGCAGCAGCCTGTTGCTGTGGGCAGTTGTGGGGCTGGTAGGTGTGGCTGGGGTCTTGCTCCTCGCCTGGCTGTGGCATCGCCGCCGCCCGGCGCGCACCCTGAACGCGATTGCTGCAGCGGCGGCGCAGCAACAGGACACGCCGTCGGCGCTGGCTGCCAGGCTCGATGCCTGGGTGCGCACGCGTTTCCGACTGGCACGGGTGGATGCGGCATGCTGCCCGCCGGGCCTCGATCCTGGCGTGTGGTCCGACTGGGCGAAGAGGCTGGAGCAGGTGCGGTTCGGGCCCACGCAGCCCGATGGCTACGCGGTGCTGCAGGGGCTGTGCGAAAGCGCCCGCTCGTGGAGACGCCATGTTTGACTGGGTGCTGCCGCGCGGGCTCGAACTGGCGCACCCCCTTTGGCTGTTGCTGCTGCTGCCGGTCGCGGACTGGAGCCGGCTGGCCTGGCGGCGCGCGCAAGGAGAGGCAGCGGGCGTGGTCCTCAACCACCCGGCGCTGCCGCTGGCGGCAGTGGGGCGCCTGTCTGCGCCCAGCCTGCGTTGGCCGGTCGCCTTGCGCGGGCTGGCGTTTGCCTTGCTGGTGCTGGCGCTGGCGCAGCCGCGCCAGGTTGGCGACTGGATCAAACCACCGCCCGAGGGGCGCGACATCGTGCTGCTGATCGACACCTCGCTCACCATGAGCATCCGCGATTTCCGGCAGGGCGACCGCGAAGTCGAACGCATGAGCGTGCTGAAGGACACGCTGAGCCGGTTCATCAAGGGCCGTCCCGGCGACCGCTTCGGCGTGATCGTGTTCGGCAGCGAGGTGGCGACGCTGACGCCGCCGACCTTCGACCGCGCCCATGCCATCGCGCAGCTCCAGCGTATCCAGGTCGGCATGGTGGGCGGCGATACCGCGCTGGGCGACGCGCTCGGCATGGCGCTGAAGCAGGTGCGCACGCGCCGATTGCGTCCGGCCATCCTCTTGGTGAGCGACGGCGCGGACAACAATGCCGGCACGCTGACGCCGGCCGAAGCGCTGGCGGCGGCGCATCAGGCCGGCGTGGCGATCCATGCCCTGCAATTCGGCAGCGATCCTTACGCGGCAGGGCGCGCCGCGCGCATCGATCCCGACCCGCAGCCCGATCTGGCCGACCTGGCGCGGCTTACGCAGGGACAGTATTTCTCGATCCGCAACGCCGACGACGCCACCCGCGTGATCCGCGCGATCGACACGCTCGAGCCGACGCTGTCGCGGCCGGCGCAGCACCGGCAGGTCCGTGAGTGGTACTGGGCGGCGCTGGCGCTGGCCGCCGCTGCGCTGGTCTGGGCGCGCTGGCTCGCATTCAGGCGTGCCGCATGATCGATCCACTGTTGCATCTGCACTGGCGCGAACCGTTGTGGCTGGGGCTGGCGGCAGTGCCGCTGCTGTTCGGCGGGTGGCGCCGCCGGCGTCGCGCGCGGCTGCTGCACTACGCCGACGCCGAGTTGTTGCCGTGGGCGGTGGCTCGGTCAGAGGTGGAAAAGGCAGGCCGCCTGCGTGCACTGGCGCAGGCATTGGCCTGGATTCTTTTGGCGCTGGCCGCTGCCGGGCCGCGTCTGCCGCTCGAACTGCATGACGGCCAGCCCATGCCGCGCCACCTGCTGACGATGATGGTGGTGCTCGATGTATCTGCTTCGATGCGTGCCACCGACATCGCGCCTGATCGGCTGACGCGCGCGCGTATCGAACTGCTCGACTGGCTGCCCAAACTTCAGGGCGAGCGCGTCGGCCTGATCGTCTTTGCAGGCGAAGCAGGCGTGCTGCTGCCGCCTACCGACGACATGGCACTGCTGCGGCGCGCGATCGATCAGGCGGATCCGCGTCTGATCGACGCACAGGGCACCAACTTGGCGGGCGCGCTCGATCTGGCGCGCGCGCAACTGGCCGCCGCGCCGGGACAGGCCAAGGCCATCCTGCTGGTGACCGACGCCGAAGCCGGCAGTTTCGACGCGGCCGCACAGGCGGCCGCGTCGGCCTTGCGCAAGACCCATGTGCCGGTGTTTGTGCTGGGCATGGGCAGCGAGGCTGGCGCGCCGGTGCCGCTGTCAGACGGCGGCTTCGCCGAGCGGGATGGCGTGCAGGTGCTGAGCCGGATGGATGCGTCGCCTTATCGTGAGCTGGCACAAACTACCGGAGGGCGCTTTGCGGTGGTCAGCGATGGCGATGCGGACTGGTCGGCCTTGCATGACCGCGGCATCGCCCGCTTGCCTGGCGATGCCGTTGCGCCGGAACACGCCACCGCGTGGCGCGAACTGTATGCCTGGTGCCTGGCACCTGCGCTGGTGCTGCTGATGGCGGTGTCCCTGCCGCGCCGGGTGGTGGCACTCATCGCTCTGGCAGTCTGGGGGACGACGGCTGCGCCGCCTGACGCATTGGCCGACGAAGCCGCAGCCTGGCAGGCCTGGCAACAGAAACACTACGCCAGCGCGCAAACGCTGTATGCGCAGGTCGGCGGTTACACAGGCCGGATGGGGGCGGGCGCGGCCGCTTGGCGGCAGGCGGACTACGCGGCGGCGGCGCGCCACTTCGGTGCCGCGCTGCTGCTGGCGGAAAACGAGCGCCAGCGGGCCGATGCGCTCTACAACCTGGGCAACGCGCTGTATGCGCGCGCGCAGTGGCAGGCCGCGTTCGAGGCATTCGAAACGGTGTTGCGCATGCGGCCGGGCGATGTCCGGGCGCGCGCCAATCTGGACTATGCCTGGCAGCATCTGCGCCGTCAGCGTCCCGAAACACCGATGCAAAGCGATCTCGGCGGGCACCGCGGTTTTCTGGCCGAAGGGCGGATCCAGCTGGACGGCCAGCCCGCCAACCTGCCGGATGAGCCTGAGCCTGCTCCCCCTGGCGTGCAGCTTGACCGCAGTGCACCGGGCACCACCGGCACGCGTGCGCCGGGCGTGACTGCATCGAATCAAGCGCTGACGGTCGATCCCCGGCTGGCGCAGTCGGGGGTGAAAAAACTCGAACGCCTGGAAGACCGTCCGGCAACCATGCTGAAAAACCTGCTGAAGCAGGATGCCCGGTACGACGACACGGAGCGGCCGCCATGGTAAGGGCCCTGATACTGCTGCTGGCGGCGAGTGCCGCCCATGCGGCCTCGCTGACCGCACGGCTGGACAGAACGGCCGTGGCGCTGGGTGAGCCCGTCAGCCTGACGGTTCAGGCGCGCGGCCTGAACCTCGATGCGCTGGATCTGGCGCCGCTTGGCGCCGCCTTCGACGTGTTTGCGCGCACGCTGAGCGGCGAGGCGGACAGCGAAGCTCTCGTGCTGACGCTTTACCCGCGCGCAGCCGGCACCTTGCAGATCCCCGCGCTGCATCTCGAGACCCAACGCACGCCTGCGCTGTCCCTGAGCGTGAGCGACGGCAGCGCAACCGTGCCGCGCGTGACGGTGGACTGGACGCTGGATCCCGCCATGCCGCGGGTCAACCAGCCGACGCGCCTGAGTCTGGCGATCTGCGACGACGGCAGCCTGCAATGGCAGCGCCCGGAATTGCCGACGCGCGCCGGACGCGTCGTGCGCGTCTTGGGCGAAGACGAGGGCACCCGCGTGCGCGGGGGCGGCGAAACTTGCACGATGCACCGCTACTACTGGGCACTGCTTGCGACCCAGGGTGGCGCGGCCACGCTCGCCGTGCCCATGCTCGATGCCAGCCGGTTCGGGCAACGCCTGCGCTTCCCGGGGCCGTCCCTGGCATTCCAGGCGACCGCCTTGCCCGCCTGGCTGCCCGAGCATGTTCCGCCGGTCGCGCCCGTCATCCGCGCCGATCCCCTGCCTGCGCGCTGGCCCGTGCAGCGGCCGTTGAGCTGGCGCTTCGAGGTGGTGGGCGGATACAGCGCGGAAGGCCTGAAAGCCTTGCTCGATTTGCAGCTGCGCGAAACGCCCGCGCTCGGCATCTATCCGCCGCTGATCGAGGCCGTGGCGCCGGACGATCCCGCCTCGCCGCTGTCGCGTTATGTCGTCACGCTGTTTCTGGAGCCGCGTGCACGCGGCCAGCTGAGCCTGCCGGCACTGCGGCTGCCATGGTATGACGCGGCGCACGGCCGGTTGGCCAGCATGCCGGTGGCAGGAAAGACACTGACGGTATTCGATCCGCGCTGGCAACGCGTCAAGCAGGGGATGGGCGGCCTTGCAGGCGCGCTGCTGCTGGCTGGGCTGATCGGGCAGGTACGGCGCATGGTGCGCTGGCGGCGGGCGCGCCGGCGCGGCCTGCGGGCGATCCGTGAAGCACGCGATGTCGCGGGGCTGGACCGGGCGGTGCGGCAGTTTTCGCTGACGGATCAGCCTGCCGCATCGAGTCTCGGCGAATGGCAGCGCCGCCTGGTCCAGGAAACGGAGGCGGGTGATGTGGCCGAAGCCGTACGACAACTGGAACACCAGCGCTTCGGGCGGGCTTCGCCCACGCTGGCGACATTGCAGCAGGCATTCGTGCAGGCATTGGCGCAGACCCGGCCGAAGCGGCTGCCCCGGCTCCGCGCATCGCTCACCATGCGGAAGCATTTGCCACAGGCATGAAAAAAGGGGCTTGCGCCCCTTTTTTCATGCTGCGTCAATCTCAGGCCAGCACGCCGTCGTAGTCGGCGATGCCCGGGTTGGATTTGCCGATACCGACGATCTTGGGCTCGTTCAGCTTCAGGCCCTTGATCACCTTCTTGTCGCGCAGGTAGCCGGCGACGACGTCCCAGATCGGCTCGCCGCTGACGCCTTCGCCGACCGGCGCCCAACCGGCGACCTTGTAGGTCTTGTGGGCATCGACCGGCTTGCCCTTGATGCGCATGTCGGTGATGCGTTTGCCGATGGTCTGGTTCGGATTGATGGTGTATTCGATGCCGCCCACGCGCACCATGTCGCCGCCCTGCTGGTAATAGGGATCGGCGTTGAACAGGTTGTCGCAGACGTCTTCCATGATCGATTTGATCGTTTCGCCCGTCATGTTGGTCAGCGTGGTCTCCGGATAGGTGATCGCGGTCTGGTCCATCAGGCGTTCCATGGTGATGTCTTCGCCCGGCAGCAGGGTGGTGCCCCAGCGGAAGCCGGGCGAGAAGGCAGCGTCCGCGCCCTTGACCTCCATCAGAGCGTCGACGATGAGCTGGTCCCAGGTACCGTTGAAGTTGCCGCGGCGATACAGGAAGTCGTCGGAAACGGCGAGCTTCTCGTTCAGCTTCTTCTCGTAGGGTGCGCGCACTTTCTTGATGTACGCATCCATTCCCCGGTCGGCCGGCAGCAGGTTGGAGAACACCGGCAGCAGGCGGTACTTGTAGCTCACCACGCGCTTGCCCTTGACGTCGAAGTCCATCACGCCGAGGAATTTGCCGTTGGAGCCGGCATTGGTCACCAGCGTGATGCCTTTGGCGTTCTTGACCTGGACCGGCTGCGGCACGCCGTCGTGGGTATGGCCGCCGAAGATGGCGTCGATGCCGGTGACGCGGCTGGCCATCTTGAGGTCGACGTCCATGCCGTTGTGCGACAGCACCACGACCACCTGGGCGCCCTTGGCGCGCGCCTCGTCCACCCATTTCTGCATGCTGTCATCGCGGATGCCGAAGCTCCAGTCCGGCACCATGTAGCGCGGGTTGGCAATGGGCGTATAGGGGAAGGCCTGGCCGATGACGGCGACCTTGACGCCGTTCATCACCTTCATGACGTAGGGCTTGAACACCTGGTCGCCGAAATCGTTGGTGACGATGTTCTGCGCGACGAAATCGATATTCGCTTTCTTGAAGTCCTTGTTGACGATTTCCTGCACCCGGTCGGCGCCGAAGGTCGCTTCCCAGTGCGGGGTCATGACGTTGACGCCGAGCGCGATACAGGCGTCCACCATGTCCTGTGCGTCGGTCCACAGCGAGGTGGCCGAACCCTGCCAGGTATCGCCGCCGTCGAGCAGCAAGGCGCCGGGGCGCTGTGCGCGCAGCTTGTCGACCAGGGTTTTCAGGTGGGCGAAGCCGCCGACCTTGCCGTAGACCTTGGCGGCTTCGGTGAAGTCGAGATAGGTGAATGCGTGGGCTTCAGCGCTGCCGGGCTTGATGCCGTATTGCTTCAGCAGGTTCTGGCCGACCAGGTGCGGCGCCTTGCCGAGTGCGCTGCCGACACCGATGTTGACATTGGGCTCGCGGAACCATATCGGCAACAGCTGGGCATGGCAGTCGGTGAAGTGCAGGAGCGAGACGTTGCCGTGGCGCGGTACGTCGTAGAAATTGGCCGGTACATTGCCCGCCAGTGCGGATTTGCTGTCCAGTGCCATGCCGGACGCTGCGGCGACAGCGAGTAGTTGCAAAAACTCGCGACGGTTCATGTGCATGGGATTTTCCTCAAGGATGAAAAGGGGATGTTGTCGATATTGTCGGTTTGCGAATGCCTTCCGTAAATAGTAGCTCCCGCTCATAAAGGACCGGCCAAAAATGAAAAAGCCCGGTTGCCCGGGCTTTTTCATGCGCGGATGCCGCCTTACTTGCGGAACACCGAGGCCTTCATCGGCATGCCGTTCGACATCGCGGAGTGGAAATACTCCAGGTCGTTCATGACGGTGCCGTCCTCTGCGGGTGGTACGGCACGGATCATCTTGTAGCAGCCCGAGTAGCGCATCTGCAACGTCACCAGATTGTCGCCGCCGCGGAACACCGGCCAGTGCACGGCCTGGCCGACAACCGGCGAGAGCAGTTCGGAGCGCAGGCGGGTGCCGGCGTTCTGAATATGGCAGGTGGCGCAGGCAAAGTTGAGCTGGCCCGTGCGCCGGAAGAAGGTTTTCTTGCCCTCTTCATACGCGGCCATGGCCTTGGGACCCTGAACCCGGATGTTCATGATCATGCCGTCTGACAGGGTCCGCATGTAGGCGCTCAGCGTGCCGATGGTCTTCGGGTCGCTGAGCTTGAAGGGGGTTTCGCCATTCGCTACGCGACAGTCGTTGACGACGTCTTCCAGCGTCACGACCTTGCCCTTGGCCTCGTCGAACATGGGGTAGTTGCCGGCGATCATCTTGCCGCCGTTGGGCAGACAATCGGCATAGGTCTTGCCGTTTTTGAAGGGGGTTTCCCACATCTTGCGGCCGGCATCGATCTGCGAGTCGAAAGGCGGGAATTCCATGATGGCGTCGTATTGCGCCTTGCTGTCAGGATCGAATGCCAGCGCGCCGTAGACATAGTCGTCGATCTTGACGTTGGGGTACTTGGATGTGAAGTACTTGATGAGGTCCTGCTTGTCCTGTTCGGGCGAAGCGTGTGCCGTGGCGACGCCCAAGGCAATGCCCAGGCCTGCCATCCCTGTCAGCAGTTTCATGATGATTTGTTGTTTCATGCCGTCCTCCAGAAACCTGTTGATTGAAGCGGAAGCGGGGCTTTACGCCCCGCTCATGTGTTACCCGGCTCAGCCGATGATGGCTTCGGCGCTGTTCTTGTCGCCTTTGTTGTCGGCCCAGCTGACAACGACCTTGTCGCCTTTTTTCGGTCCCTTGACCCGGAATCCCAGGTAGGGGTTCTTGGAGATGCCGCCGGAGAGACCGGCATCCAGCACTTTCGCGCCGTTGACCGTGGCGGTCACGTCGGTGATGTAGTGGGCCGGTACCAGTTGACCGGTCTTGGCATCTTTACGCAGGCCGGTTTCCATCGGGTGGTTCATCAGCACTTTGACATCGGCAACATCGCCAGCCATCGTGGCACGGATACGCATCGGTTCAGCCATTTGGCTTTCCTTTCCTAAAAATGTACGTCCCCAACGGGGTATTCAATTCGACAAACTTGGTGGCAGAGGGATTAACCGCCGCAGCCGCCGATGGTGACCTTGACTTCCTTGGCGGCCGTGTAGGATTTGCCACCGGCAGTCACCACGGCACGAACCAGCGAGGTCTGGCCCATTTTGATGCGGGTCGAGATATAGCCTTCGGCGCCGCCCATCAGGCCGAAGTCCGCAACCAGCGGGGTGGCGTTCTTTTCGGCCAGGATGGCGATGGCGGAGGTGCCGGCGATGCCGCTGGTCACTTCCACCGGCACCACGGCGCCGTTTTCAGCGATGTCCGGGGCCTTGATGGTGATGTCCTTGGAATCGGCGGGGGCGGTTGCGCCCATGCCTTTCAGCGCGTCACCGACATTCTTGGCCTCAAAGGCGCTGCGCGGGACGTCCGCCAGGGCCTGAGTGGGCTTCAGCAGGCCGGCAGCCACGGCCACGGCCACGGTGCCTGCGCCAGCGGCGCCTTTCAGTACGTTTCTACGAAGTGCATTCATTTGGGCATATCTCCTGATTGAACAATGCAGCGGGTAATTACAGACCGTATATGAAGTCGGTCACTTTATCGATTTCGGATTCCGTCAACACCCCGTTCCTGCCGAACGGAATCATGCTGGTGGACGGGTTGGCCACGGTCGCGTCCCAGATCTGGGCGCGCAGCTTGGCCTTGTCGGGATAGCGCGCGCTCATGGCGATCAGGGGCGGGCCGATCAGGCCTGCGGATACCGCGTCGGGAACGGTCGGCATGGCATGGCAGGCCAGGCAGTTGCCCTTGGTATTGGTGAACGCAATCTGCTTGCCGGTCATTTCATTGGCGGCGTCGGCAGCGAACGCACTGCCCGTCAGCGTGATGGCGCCCAAAGCACATGCCGTGATTAGCTGATGCAACTTTCGCATGGTCATCCTCCTCGTTTTTGACTTGATGGTGAAAGCGTCTGCCGTGTGGAAGTGTCGTGCAGTGAACGCTATCCAGTGATGGATGAGACGAAGCATAGTGGAATTGCTTTTTGCCATGCAAGGCCAAGCGGGCATTTTTACGGCCTGCCTGCGGGGTAAATTTCTACCAGCGGCGCCAGATATGGGGATTTGCCGTGCGCGGCTATTTCTTGCGCTGCGATTTTTCGGCCTCCTGCCATTCGCGTCGCCGCGCTTCGGCGGCCGACATGTCCTGAAAACTGCCGTCGCCTGCCTTGAGGCCGAGGTTGATTTGTTCGATGGCGGCGACCAGATTGCCGCTCAATGCGTCCGCCTCGGCCTGGGCGCTATGACTCAGCAGTCGGTGTCCGAGCTGGGCGTGGGTCTGGGCTGCCAGCCGCCACAGGCGGCGGTCGGCCGGATAGAGCGCCAGTTGCCTGTCGACCCGTGCCAGCGCGTCGCCGTTGTGTCCCGTGGTCAGCAAGGCATTGATGTAGCCATACTGCAAGGGCCGATAGCCGGGGTTGGCCTCGCTGGCGGCTTGGTAGCGCTGCAGGGCAAGCGGCAGGTTGCCCGCCGTGAACGCCGTGTAGGCGGCCAGTTGCAGGATCATTGGATCGCTGTTTTTGCCCTCCGGCAGTTTTTGCACTTCGGCTTCGGCCTCCCTGAACCGGCGTGCGCGCAGCAGCGCGCTGACCAGGCCGTAGCGGGCGGCGGTTTCGTTGCTGTAGCGTTTTTCCTTCAGGACGCTGCGTGCGGCGAGCACGGCGTCGTCGGGCGTGTTTTCCTGCGCGCGCAGACGGGCGCGCACCAGCTGGAACTCGAGGCTGTCCGGTACCTGGCGATACGGTGCCGATTCGCTGCGCGCTTCCATGTCGGCGATGCGTTCGCTGGTGAGCGGGTGGGTGCGCAGATAGGCCGGCGCACTGCTGTCATAGAACCGGCTGGCGCGCTGCAGGCGCTCGAAGAACGTGCTCATGGCACGTGGGTCGAAGCCGGCGCGGGTCATGAGTTCATAACCCAGCCGATCGGCTTCGCGCTCGTAGTCACGGCTGTAACTGAGCTGGTTCTGGATCGAGTAGGCCTGGGTCGAGGCGATCGCCGCACTCGCCACGTTGGGATTGGAGCGCGATGCCAGCAGCGCCAGCGCCAATGCCGCCATGGTGGGCCAGTAGCTCTGGCTTTGTGCGGCGACCATGCGCGCCATGTGATTCTGGGTGACGTGGGAAATTTCGTGCGCGATCACGCCCGCCAGTTCGGATTCGCTTTGAGCGGCGAGCAGCAGGCCGGTGTGGACGCCGATGTTGCCGCCCGGCAGGGCAAAGGCGTTGATGGTGGGGTCGTCGAGCACGAAGAACGTGAAGGTCCGCTGGTTGCGTGAACTGACCGAGACCAGCCTGTAGCCGAGCTGGTTGAGATAGGTCTCGGTTTCCGGGTCGTCCAGGTAGCGCGGGTCGGTATAGACGTCGCGCATGATGGTGCGTCCCAGGGCCTGCTCTTCCTGGTCGGAAAAGTACTGCCGCGACACTTCGCCCAGATCGGGCAGGTCGGCAGCAAGAACCGGCTGAACGGCCAGGATGAATGCGAGCAGGATGCGCAGCATCAGCGAAGGGGAATGACGGTGGTCGACAGCATTTCGATTAGGATGAGCGGATTGTCTACTAGGTTCCTGAGCATGAGCGAATTCACCCACTTTGATGAACGTGGCCGCGCCGTCATGGTCGACGTGGCGGACAAGGACGACACCCGCCGTGTTGCCGTGGCGAGCGGGCGCATCCACATGTTACCCGATACCCTGGCACGCATACTGGGCGGGCAGGCGGCCAAGGGCGACGTGCTCGGCATCGCGCGCATTGCGGCGATCCAGGCGACCAAGCGCACCGCCGAACTGATCCCGCTCTGTCACCCGATTGCGTTGACCCGGGTGGGCGTCGAGTTCAGCCATGACGTGGGCGGATCGTGGGTCGCCTGCACGGTCACCGCCGAAACCGTCGGCAAGACCGGGGTCGAAATGGAGGCCCTGACCGGCGTCAGCGTCGCGCTGCTGACCATCTACGACATGTGCAAGGCGGTCGATCGCGGCATGCGCATGGAGGACATCCGGCTGCTGGAAAAGCAGGGCGGGCGCTCCGGCCATTGGCTGGCGACCTCTTCCGGGGGCACCGAGTAGTCCTATCGTCATCTTGTACGGTGCGCGCACTGCGGCAAGATGAGCGGTTGTGGCCGCTTGAGTGATCGTATGCGTTTTTTCAGAATGTTTCTGTCGGGGCTGTGGCTGTGTGCGTTCGCTGCGCATGCCAGCATGCCGGACTATCAGGACTTCCCCGCCACGGGCCCGCACCTGCTGCTCTGGGTGGCTTCCGAGCGCGGACGGAGCGAACCCGAGCTTGCCGCGGCGCGGCAACTGGCCGCACAGGGCATGGAGGTCTGGTCGCTCGATCCCGCCAACGCCTATTTCCTGCCCCAGGTGCCGAGCAGCATGGACGCGCTGCCGGTGCCGGATCTGGCGGTCTGGCTGCGCGCTGCGCAGGCGAGCGGCAAGCGGGTAGCGGTTGTCGCCGTGGCGCGCGCGGCGGTACCGGTGCTGCGGGCGGCGGCCCTGCTTGAACCGGCGCAGCGGCAAAAGCTGTGCGTGATGCTGATGCACCCGAATCTCTATACGACAGCGGAGCCTTTGGACGAGCCGGCTTATCTCGACCTGGGCGACCTCTCCGGTTTGCGCGTGCGTGTGCTGCAGCCGCGCCGCTCGGCCGCCACGCCGTGGCTGCCGCGTCTGCTGGACCATCTGGCGCGGCATGGCGCGAGCGTGAGCGATGCGATGCTGGAGAATCTGCGTGAAGCTTACTGGGCGCGCGAAACGCCGACCGATTTTGAAATCGCCGAGAGCCGCCGCATGGGCGCCATGCTGCTGCACCAGCTCGATACCTGGGGATGCAAGTGAGAAGAATATTGACTGGTCTGGCCGTCGGCCTGTTGTGGATCGCCGGTACGTCGGCGGCCGGCTTCGAGACGCGTGCCGGCTTACCGGCGCCGGAACTGAAGGCGCACGATCTGACGGGCGCGCCCAAAACCTTGGCCGATTACCGCGGCAAGGTGGTGCTGCTCAACTTCTGGGCCACCTGGTGCCCGCCCTGCCAGCGCGAAATGCCGTCGCTGGAACGTCTGCGGATGAAGATGGCGGGGCGGCCTTTGGCAATCGTCGCGATTTCCAGCGCGGAAACGCCGGAGGAGGTGAGCGCCTATCTGTCGAAAATGAAGCTGGGCTTCCCCGTCTTACTCGACGCCGACAGCAGCAACACGCGGCGCTGGAAGGTGTTCGCGCTGCCCACCACGTTCGTGCTGGATGCCGAGGGACGGGTGCGCCACGTGCTGACCGGTCCGGCCGAATGGGACGAGGGCGAGGCCCTGGCTGTGGTCGAGTCCACCTTGGCAGCGTTGCCGACGCCCGCAAAAATAGGGAAATA
Source organism: Hydrogenophilales bacterium (assembly GCA_016195805.1). Classification (GTDB taxonomy): domain Bacteria; phylum Pseudomonadota; class Gammaproteobacteria; order Burkholderiales; family Thiobacillaceae; genus Thiobacillus. The sequence continues at coordinate 107,679 of JACPYT010000015.1, read as the reverse complement.
AAGATGTTTAAGTCCGTAATAAATAAGGGCTTTTCATTGCTTGACCTTATGGGCCTATCAGCCATTTTGCTTGCCATGCGACGGGCTTGAAGTGCAAAATAACAATATATTCGGAATGTTTAATATATAGCCGTCCCCGCAGCATCCAGTGCCGATGCGCTGGCGCTGCTTCCAGCAGTCACCTAGTGTTATATCCGGGTAGGGAACATGCGGCTCCTATTACAGGAGCCGCCGGGGATAATTTTGAATCCAGAGACCGCATGAACGCCAAGATCAAACTCGAAAATCACGACGCACAGGAAATCAAGTACACCACCTGTTACATGTGCGCCTGCCGCTGCGGCATCAAGGTGACGCTGGAGGACAACAAGGTCCGCTTCATCCAGGGCAACCGCAATCATCCGACCAACCAGGGCGTGCTGTGTGCCAAGGGCTCGGCCGGGATCATGAAGCAGTACTCCACCGCCAAGCTGACCCAGCCCCTGATGCGCAAGCCGGGCACCGAGCGCGGCGAAGGCATTTACGAGGCGATTTCCTGGGATCAGGCGCTCGACCTCCTGACCGACCGGCTGGAGGAAATCCGCTCGACCGATCCGTCCAAGCTCGGTTTCTTCACCGGCCGCGACCAGATGCAGGCCTTGACCGGTCTGTGGGCGCAGCAGTTCGGCACCCCCAACTGGTCGGCCCACGGCGGCTTCTGTTCGGTCAACATGGCGGCGGCCGGCCTCTATTCGATCGGCTTCTCGTTCTGGGAATTCGGCGCGCCCGACTGGGATTACGCCAAGTACTTCCTGATGTGGGGCGTGGCGGAAGACCATTCGTCCAACCCGATCAAGATCGGCCTGGAAAAGCTCAAGCGCAAGGGCGGCAAGTTCGTCACCGTCAACCCGGTGCGTACCGGCTACTCGGCGATCGCCGACGAATGGCTGCCGATCAAGCCCGGCATGGACGGCCTGCTCGCCATGTCGATGGTCCATGTGCTGCTGAAGCATGAAAAATTCGACTACGAATTCCTGGTGCGCTACACCAACGCCTCCTGGCTGGTGGTGCAGACTCCCGGGCAGAAGGGCGACGGCCTGTTCCTGCGCGACGAAAACGATCATCCGCTGATCTGGGACATCGACAAGGAAGCGTTCCGCAACGGCATGGACGGCGACATCGCCCCCGCGCTGTTCGGCGAATATGTCGCGCCCGACGGCCGCCGCGTCAAGACCGTGATGTCGCTGATGACCGAGCGCTATCTCGACGCGCGCTATGCGCCGGAGAACGTCGCGCTGGAATGCGGCTTGCCGGCCGAGAGCATCGAGCGCATCGCGCTGGAAATGGCGCATGTGGCGTTCAAGGAGACGGTCGAACTGCCGATCGAATGGACCGACGTGTGGGGCCGCAAGCACGACAAGGTGGTGGGCCGCCCGGTGGCGATGTACGCGATGCGCGGCATCTCGGCGCACTCCAACGGCTTCCATTCCTGCCGCGCGATCCACATGATCCAGATGCTGCTGGGCGCGCTCGACGCGCCGGGCAACTTCCGCGCCCGTGCGCCGTACCCGAAGCCGATCCCGCCGCACCAGCTGCCGGAAAACAACATCGACATCATCAACGCGCCGAACACGCCGCTGTCGCGTCCGCCGCTCGGTTTCCCGACGCGTCCGGAAGACCTGGTGATCGACGAGTTCGGCAACCCGCTGCGCATCGACAAGGCCTATTCGTGGGAGGTGCCGATCGCCTCGCACGGCCTGATGCACATGGTCATCACCAACGCGACCAACCACGATCCCTATGCGCTCGACACGCTGATCCTGTTCATGGCCAACATGGCGTGGAACTCGACCATGAACACGGCCAACATCCAGGACATGCTGCGCGCCAAGGATCCGGAAGAGCCCGGCCAGTACAAGATCCCGTTCCTGGTGGTGATCGATGCCTTCCATTCGGAGATGACCAACTTCGCCGACCTGATCCTGCCGGATACCACCTATCTCGAACGGCACGACTGCATCTCGCTGCTCGACCGTCCGATTTCGGAGCCGGATGCCGCGGCCGACGCGATCCGCTACCCGCTGGTCAAACTCGACCGCGACGTGCGCCCGTGGCAGGAAGTGATGGTCGAGCTCGCCTCGCGCCTGAAATTCCCGGCCTTCACCAAGCCGGACGGCACCCGCAAGTTCAAGGACTACCCTGACTTCATCGTCAATTTCGAGCGTTCGCCGGGCGTGGGCTTCCTCGCCGGCTGGCGCGGCGCGGACGGCAGCAAGTCGCTCAAGGGCGAACCGAACCCCAAGCAGTGGGACAAGTACATCGAGAACCAGAGCTTCTTCGCCCACCACTGGCCCGACAACCAGAAGTACATGCGCTACGCCAACAAGGACTACCTTGAAGTGGCGGCCGACGTCGGCTTCGTCGGCAAGGTCGAGCCCATCATCATGCAGTTCTATTCCGAGCCGCTGCAGAAGTTCCGCCTGGCGGGGCAGGGCCTGTACGACGGTCCGCAGCCGAACAACCAGGTCGACCGCGAGCGTCTGGTGAAGTACTTCGACCCGCTGCCGATGTGGTACGAGCCGCTCGAGCAGCAGCGCGTCGACAAGGAGGAATACCCCTTCTTCGCGCTGACCCAGCGCCCGATGTTCATGTACCACTCGTGGGATTCGCAGAACGTGTGGCTGCGTCAGATCATGGCGCAGAACTACATGTACATGAACGCGCGCAAGGCCGCCGAAATGGACATCAAGGACTTCGACTGGATCTGGGTCGAGTCGCACAACGGCAAGATCCGCTGCCAGGTCAAGACCATGGAAGGCACCCAGGAAGACACCATCTGGACCTGGAACGCCATCGGCAAGCAGAAGGGCGCCTGGGGCCTGAAGGAAGATGCCTCCGAAGCCACCAAGGGCTTCCTGCTCAACCACCTGATTTCCGAGCTGCTGCCGGAAAAGGCGGGCGAGCGCCGCGTCACCAACTCCGATCCGGTGACCGGCCAGGCCGCGTGGTTCGATCTGCGCGTCAAGATCTGGAAGGCCGCGTCGGGCGAAACCGGCTCGTGGCCGCAGTTCGACGAACTGAAGCCGCTGCCGGGCGACGAGCGCTACGAGCGCCCCGACGTGTTGCGCTACGACGCGCGCAGCCACGAAAAGAACTGAGTAGTACCCGAATAAATAAAGCGAGCACAACATGAGACTTGGATTGGTCATCGACCTCGACGTGTGCGTGGGCTGTCATGCCTGCGCCATCGCCTGCAAGGAATGGAACGCCTCCGGCACCATCGGCCCGTTGTCCGACTATCAGCCCTACGGCGCCGAGCCGTCGGGCGTGTGGTTCAACCGGATCCGCCATTACGAGATGGACGAGTATCCGAACAACAAGACAGTCAACTTCCCGATGTCGTGCATGCATTGCGAGGACGCCGACTGCGTCACCGTGTGCCCGACCGGCGCTTCGTACAAGCGCGCCGAGGACGGCATCGTGCTGATCGACCAGGACAAGTGCATGGGCTGTAACTACTGCTCGTGGGCCTGTCCCTACGGCGCGCGCGAACTCGACCGCTCCAGCGGCACGATGAAGAAGTGCACCCTGTGCGTCGACCGCATCTACGACCAGGAACTGCCGGTCGAGGAGCGCCAGCCTTCCTGCGTGCTGACCTGCCCGGCGCACGCGCGCATGTTCGGCGACTTCGACGATCCCGATTCGGCGGTGTCGCGCACTGTGCGTGAGCGCGGCGGCTTCCCGTTGATGCCTGAGCTCAACTACAACCCAACCAACACTTACCTGCCGCCGCGCCGCAAGCCGGTGATCCCGGTCGAGACCCAGCCCAAGGGCGGACTCAAGGAAAGCATCAAGCAGTTCGCCAACAAGCTGGTGCGCCGTTGAACCGCGCTGCCCAATAATATAGAGCCAGGAGAATCCATGCATCCCGCTTTTTGGTTCCGACATGACCTGAAGGTTAGTCTCCGCCGAAATGCTGGATACTGATTAATTAGGAAATCATCATGCATCCAGCATTTTCAGTCATCTTCTTCACCGTGGCGTCGGGCGCCGGTTTCGGCCTGTTCTCGCTGCTGTTCATCGCCGACACCTTCAAGCTGGGCGGCGGTTTCACGCCCACCCAGCTGATCATCGGCGGCATCGTCGCGCTGGGCCTGATCATGTTCGGCCTGTTGTCGTCCACCTTCCACCTCGCCAACCCGAAGAACGCCTGGCGCGCCTTCAGCCGCTTCCGCACCTCGTGGCTGTCGCGCGAAGGCGTGTTTGCCGTGGTGTTCATGCCGCTGGCGCTGGTCTACCTGGCCAGCATCTGGTTCGATGCGCCGCAGTGGCTGCGCGAAACCTTTGGCTTCATGGCGGCCGTGCTGGCCTGGATCACGGTGTTTTCCACCGGCATGATCTACGCCTGTCTGAAAACCATCCGCCAGTGGAACACCCCGCTGGTACCCGCCAATTACCTCGCGCTGGGCTACGCCAGCGGCAGTTTGCTGCTGCTGCTGGGCGCTGTCATCGTTGGCCTCGATACCACGCCCTACATCGCGATGGCGGCGCTGATCGTCTCGATCGCCGCGGTGCTGAAAGCGATCTACTACTTCTGGATACGCAGCCCGGGCCTTACCCCGACCATCAATACCGCCACCGGCCTGACCCGTGCCAAGGTCAAGCTGCTGGACACCGGCCACACCCACGGCACCTTCCTCACCCAGGAGTTCGGCTTCCAGATTGCGCGCCAGAAGGCCGGGCTGCTCAAGGTGGTGGTGTTCGTACTGGGCTTCGCGCTGCCCGGCCTGATGCTGGTGTGGGTGTTCAACCAGCAGGGCGGACAGGCTGCCGCCATCGTCGCGGCGCTGGCCGGCATTACCGGTGCGGCCGTTGAGCGTTGGCTGTTCTTCGCAGAAGCTCGCCATGTCGTGAACCTGTATCACGGTGCGCAGCGCTGCTAATCCGCTTGGAGAGTGGGGACATGCTTGGCGCGTCTCCCGCTTTGGGGTATATTAGAAAATTCTAATTTCTCCATTGCAGGAGTATGACATCTATGTTCGGACTGTCAGGATTCAAGGAAGTCGATCCCGGTTACGTGGCGGAAATCGCAGCCAAGGGCGCGCATCTGATCGACGTGCGGACCGAGGCCGAAGTCGCGCAGGGCGTGATCGATGGCGCCATCCATATCCCGTTGCATCTGCTGCCGCTGCGGGCGGCCGATATTCCCCAGGACAAGCCGGTGGTGATCTATTGCCGCTCGGGCGCCCGCTCGGCCCAGGCGTGTGCGTTCATGGCCTCCAAGGGCTACGACAACATGCACAACCTGGCTGGCGGCATCATGGCCTGGGCGCGCTCCGGCAACGCGCTGAGCTTGCCGCGTTGAAGCAAACATTGAGGCCATGGCCGGATTTTCCTATTGCGCAGCAATTTCGGTTGCAATAGGGGAACTTCTGGTTTAAGGTACCGCAGCGTTTTTTAGTACATGCCGATTTAATGGATTTAATGTAAGGAGAACAACATGAATTTCGATAAAGAACTCGACGCACGTGGTCTGAACTGTCCCCTGCCCATCCTGCGTGCCAAGAAAGCCCTGGCTGAAGTCGCCAGCGGCCAGGTGCTGAAAATCCTCTCGACCGACCCGGGTTCGGTCAAGGACTTCGCAGCCTTTGCCAAGCAGACCGGCAATGAACTGCTGTCCACCGCAGAAGCGGGCGGCGAGTTCACCTTCTTCATGAAGAAAAAATAATACGAAACCAAACCGGCGCCGTCTGTTCCAAAGAACACACGGCGCTGTTTTTTTAACTGGAACAAACAGGAGAGACAGAGCATGGATACCAAAAAAATGGCCATCATCGCCACCAAGGGCACGCTGGACTGGGCTTACCCCCCGTTCATCCTGGCCTCGACGGCGGCTGCACTGGGATACGAGACCCAGATTTTCTTCACCTTCTATGGCCTCCAGCTCGTCCGCAAGGACCTGTCTGTCCTGAAAGTGAGCCCGCTGGGCAACCCGGGCATGCCGATGAAGATGCCTTTTGGCCCCAAGTGGTTCAAGAGCATCAACTGGAACATGCCCAACGCCATCCAGTCGCTCATCCCCGGCTACGAAAGCGTGGCAACGGCCCTGATGAAGCAGACCATTGCCAACAACGGCGTGGCCACCATCCCTGACCTGCGCGAGCTGTGCCAGGAAGCCGAAGTCAAGTTCATTGCCTGCCAGATGACCGTCGAGCTGTTCGGCTTCGACCATTCCGACTTCATCGACGGCCTCGAGTACGGCGGCGCTGCCACCTTCTTCGAATTTGCCGGCGAAACCGACATCTGCCTGTTCATCTAAGAAACAGCAGCTGAAGCGGCATGCCGCATGACGAAAAAGAGCCGAATGTATTCGGCTCTTTTTTTATGTGTCTTTTGTACCACACCTGATCCGGATTATTTGCCCAGATGGGGCAGCCTGCTTGTCTACGCCCCAGTGCGCGCGTAGCCTTCGGGACAGGCCATTCAATAGGCTGATGTGTAGTAATTTTGCCCATAAGGAGACATCTAATGAAATTCACACGCGTATTCGCATTCATGGCGCTGGCCGGTCTGGCCGGCAGCGCCTTCGCCACCGACGGTTATTTTTCGCATGGCTACGGCATGAAGGCCAAGGGCATGGGCGGAGCAGCCACTGCCACGTCCAATGACGCCTTCTTTGGCGCGAACAACCCCGCGGCCGCGGCGTTTGTAGGCAATCGTCTCGATCTGGGCGTCGATCTGTTCAGCCCGCGCCGTGAAGCCAGCAGGACCGGAAGTGCTGGTGGCGCCTTCAATGGAAGTGTTAAAAGCGATTCAAACTACTTTCTGATTCCCGAGTTTGGCTACAACCAAATGGTCAACACTGACTTGGCGCTAGGGGTGACCGTATATGGCAATGGCGGCATGAACACGAACTATCCGGGTGGTCAGATTGCAGCAGGTTCATGCGGAGCAGGTGCACCCGCAAGCAATATGCTCTGCGGTCAGGGCAAGCTGGGTGTGAACCTCATGCAATTAATTTTCGCACCGACCGCTGCCTACAAGATCGCACCTAACCATTCCATCGGCATTTCGCCGCTGATCGGTTATCAACAGTTCAAGGCAGATGGCTTGCAAGCCTTCACGGCTCCGGTCGGAAGTGCGCAGCAGAAGTCTAGTGACCCGACCAGCGTTACCAACCGCGGTAACGATGATTCCTGGGGTTACGGCGTGCGGATCGGCTATATGGGCAAGATCACCCCAAGCGTGAGCATTGGCGCGGCCTACGCGTCGAAGATGAGCTTCAACGAGTTCTCCAAGTATCGAGGCTTGTTCGCTGAGCAGGGCGGCTTCGACATTCCCGAGAACTACAACCTCGGTGTGGCCTGGCAGGCGACCTCGGCCTTCCTGCTGGCACTCGACTACCAGCGCATCAACTATTCTGACGTGAAGTCGATCGGCAACCCCAGCACTAACCAAGCTCTGCTCGGCAGCAATAATGGCCCAGGCTTTGGCTGGCAGGATGTGGATGTTTGGAAGTTGGGCGTGGAGTATAAGTACAGCCAGCAACTGACGCTACGCGCCGGCTACAACCATACGGACAACCCCATCCAGTCGCGTGACGCAATGTTCAACATCTTGGCACCGGGCGTGGTTAAGGATCACGCCACCCTGGGCTTTACCTACGCACTGGCGTCGGGCAACGAACTGACCATGGCCTACATGCATGCGTTCAAGAACGACGTGACGGGGCCTGACGGATTGGGCGCCGGTGGAACGGACAAGATCCAGATGTATCAGGACTCGTTGGGCGTCCAGTACAGTTGGAAGATGTAATTCTCAGCTAAGTGAGCAGATTGAGCCGGGGTCGAAAGCCCCCGGCTTTTTTTACGGCTTGAAAGGGGGCGCTTCCCCTGAATGGCCTCAAGGCAACAGCAAGCGCGGTTGGATCCACGCTTGCTGTTGCCTTGGCTGCGGGGAATCAGCCCAGTCGAGCATGCTGCGCTTCGAGCTTCTGCAGCATGGCAGCAAAATCGGCCAGTCGCGCCTGCTCCTGCTGCACCACTGCAGCCGGCGCTTTGTCAACAAAGCTGGAGTTGGCTAGCTTGCCCTCGGCTTTCTTGATCTCGCTCTGGATGCGCGCAATCTCCTTGGCCAAGCGGGCGCGCTCTTCGTCCTTGTCGATTTCCACCACCAGCATCAGACGCATATCGCCGACCAGCGCGACCGGGGCGTCGGCGTCTGTCAGGGTGGCCACGGCGCTGACGTCGGAGAGCTTGCCGAGTGCGCTGATGTAGGGCGTCAGCGTATTGATCACGCCAGCATCGCCCTCGATCACCAGCGGCACGCGTTGCGCCGGCGACAGGTTCATCTCGCCGCGCAGGGTGCGGCAGGCGTTGACCAGTTCCTTCAGCAGTTGAATCCGCGCGACGCTGTCGGGATAACGTTGCGCCTCATCGACCTGCGGATAGGCTGCCAGCATGATGCTGTCGCCCGTCACCCCGGCGAGCGGGGCGACCTTTTGCCACAGCTCCTCGGTGATGAAGGGGATGATGGGGTGGGCGAGGCGCAGCGTGGTTTCGAGCACCGTAGCCAGGGTGCGGCGGGTGGCGCGCTGCTGTTCCGGAGCGCCGTTGTTCAGCTGCACCTTGGCCAGTTCCAGGTACCAGTCGCAGTATTCGTCCCACACGAATTCGTAGACTGCGCGCGCGGCCTGGTCGAAGCGGTAGGCGGCGAAGGCTTCGCGCACTTCGCCGACAGCCTGCTGCAGGCGCGCGGCGATCCAGCGGTCGGCGTCCGAGAACTCCATCGGCTGGCGGGCATCCTGGCCGCAGTCGTGGCCTTCCAGGTTCATCAGCGCGAAGCGGGTGGCGTTCCACAGCTTGTTGCAGAAGTTGCGGTAGCCCTCGGCGCGCTGCAGGTCGAACTTGATGTCGCGGCCGTGGGTGGCGAGGCTGGCGAACGTGAAACGCAGCGCATCGGTGCCGTAGGCGGCGATGCCCTCGGGGAATTCCTTGCGGGTACGTTTCTCGATGCCGGCGGCCTGCTTGGGGTTCATCAGGCCCTGGGTGCGCTTGATGACCAGGTCGTTCACCGCGATGCCGTCGATGAGGTCGATCGGATCGAGCACGTTGCCCTTCGACTTGCTCATCTTCTGGCCTTCGGAGTCGCGCACCAGGCCGGTTACGTACACTTCGCGGAACGGCACCTTGCCGGTGAAGTGCAGCGACATCATCACCATGCGGGCGACCCAGAAGAAGATGATGTCGAAGCCGGTGACCAGCACCGAAGTGGGCAGGTAGCGTTCCAGTTCCGGCGTCTGTTCCGGCCAGCCCAGGGTCGAGAAGGGCCACAGCGCGGACGAGAACCAGGTGTCGAGCACATCGTTGTCCTGCGTCAGTTCGCGGCCGCCGGCTTGTTTCTTCGCCTCTTCTTCGCTGTGTGCGACGTAGAAATTGCCGTCGGCGTCGTACCACGCGGGGATGCGATGGCCCCACCACAGCTGGCGCGACACGCACCAGTCCTGGATATTCTCCAGCCACTGGCGGTAAGTGGTGGTCCAGTTTTCCGGCACGAACTTCAGGTCGCCGGAATCGACCGCGGCGAGGCCCTGTTTGGCGAGGCCTTCCATGCTCATGAACCACTGGTCGGTGAGCATCGGCTCGATCACTGCGTGGGTGCGGTCGCCGCGCGGGATCATCAGCTTGTGCGGCTTGGCCGAGACCAGCAGGCCCTTCGCCTGCAGTTCGTCGAGCAGCTTCTGGCGCGCGTCGTAGCGGTCGAGGCCCTGGTATTCGGTCGGGCAGAGATCGTTCATTTTGGCGTCGAGCGTGAGTACGCTGATCGCCACCAGCTTGTGCCGCTGGCCCACCTGCCAGTCGTTGAAGTCGTGCGCCGGGGTGATCTTGACCACGCCGGTGCCGAATTCGCGGTCGACATAGTCGTCGGCGATGACGGGAATGCTGCGCTCAGCGATCGGCAGGCGCACGTGCTTGCCGATCAAATGCGCGTAGCGCTCGTCAGCGGGATTCACGGCGACTGCCGTATCGCCGAGCAGCGTCTCCGGCCGGGTGGTGGCCACTGTCAAATATTCGGGACCGTCCTTGTGCCCTTCAGGGTGCTCCAGCGGGTAGTTGATCTCCCAGATGAAGCCGTCTTCCTCGGTGCTGACGACTTCGAGGTCGGACACTGCGGTGCCGAGGACCGGGTCCCAGTTCACCAGCCGCTTGCCGCGGTAGATGAGCCCTTCACGATAGAGCCGTACGAACACTTCGGTGACGGCCTTCGACAGCCCCGCGTCCATGGTGAAGCGCTCGCGGCTCCAGTCGGGACTGGTGCCGAGCCGGCGCATCTGGCGGGTGATGGTGGAGCCGGAGTGCTCCTTCCAGTCCCAGACTTTTTCGAGGAATTTTTCGCGGCCGAGGTCGTGGCGCGAGACGCCCTGGGCGTCGAGTTGGCGTTCCACCACGATCTGGGTGGCGATGCCGGCGTGGTCGGTGCCCGGTTGCCACAGGGTGTTGTCGCCCGCCATGCGGTGGTAGCGGGTCAGCGCGTCCATCAGCGTGTGCTGGAAGGCGTGGCCCATGTGCAGCGTGCCGGTGACGTTGGGCGGCGGCAGCATGATGCAGTAGGCGGGGGTGTCGGGCTGGTCGCCCGCCTTGAAATAGCCGGCGCTTTCCCACTGGGCATACCAGCGTTTCTCAATATCGGCCGGTTCGAAGGATTTGGCGAGTTCCATGGCGTGCGGGCAAAGCCGTGATTATCCCAAAAAAGCCAGGGACACGTCCCAAAAAATCAGGGAGCAGGCGACCGACATGCCGTCGGGCGCGGTTCAGGTCGACGGATCGCGCGGCTTTTTGAGTTTCTCGGCGACCGCGTCGCGCACGATTTCGCGTACGTTGACGTCGAGCTGGCTGAGCAGGCTGGCCACGGTCTGGTCGAGGTTCTTGCGCAGTTCGGCGGCGACCTGCTTTTCCATGACTTCGGACAAACGCGGCGCCAGTTCGCTCATCAGCTGCTCGGCCAGGGTGTCGTTCACGGCGGCAGGCGGCGCTTCGGCTGTGGGTACTTCGGGTTCGGTGGCGGGAGTCGGCGGCGCGACGTTAGGCGCAGCAGCATGCACGGGCACGGCAGGGGGCGTGCCGCGTTCGATCACCTGGGTCAGCACCGGCAGCCAAGCATCGCTCGGCGCGGCAGGCTCGGAGCCCGCCGCAGCCTGCTCGGGCGGTGCGTCGTGGGCGCTCTCGCTGCCGCCGCGGTGCTTCTTCAGCAGCGCATCCATCTTGCTCAACAGGGGGCTGTCGCTCATCGAGGCCTCCTATCCCGCCTGCTGGCGCAGGTCGTGCGTCTTCAGGGCGTAGCCGCGCGTCTGGTAGAAGCGGTAGCGCGATCGCCCCTGCTCGCGCCCGGCGTCGTCCTGACCGACGATTTCGACCAGGCGTTCGAAGCGTGCAAACGTGGGGGGCTGTTCGGTGTGCAGGTTGATCATCACGTCGGCCTGGCGCAGGGCGTCGGCATTGGCGCCGATCAGCACCGGGGTCTCGCCCGCCAGCGCGTCGCTGTCGCGACAATGCGGCACGAAACCCAGTGCCGGCGTCGTCCACAGCAGGCGGTCGATGGCGTCTGCCACCGCCGCATCCGGGGCGTAGATCATCACCTGCTTGCCCTGGCCGTGCGCTTTGGCGGCGACGCGACGCGCGACGTCGAGCGGACTGTTGGCAAAAGTGTAGAAGGTGATTTCAGTCACGACTGCCGGCTTACTTCTGGGTGCGGTTCAACAGGAAGTGCACCAGCAGCGACACCGGCCGTCCGGTCGAGCCTTTTTCGCGGCCGCCCTTCCAGGCGGTGCCGGCGATGTCGAGGTGTGCCCAGTGGTATTTCTTGGCAAAGCGCGACAGGAAGCAGGCGGCGGTGACCGAACCGGCCGGCCGGCCGCCGATGTTGGCCATGTCGGCGAGGCTGCTCTTCAGCTGCTCCTGGTAGTCGTCCCACAGCGGCATGCGCCAGACGCGGTCCCAGGCATGGTCGGCGGCGTGCTCGATTTCGCGCGCCAGCGGGTCGTGGTTGCTGTAGAGCGCGCTGGGATGGGCGCCCAGCGCGATCACGCAGGCGCCGGTGAGCGTTGCCAGATCGACCACGGCATCGGGTTCGAAGCGCTCGGCGTAGGTCAGCGCGTCGCACAGGATCAGGCGGCCTTCGGCATCGGTGTTGAGGATCTCGATGGTCTGGCCGGACATCGATTTGACGATGTCGCCCGGCTTGTTGGCGTTCGCGTCGGGCATGTTTTCGCAGGCCGGGATGAGGCCGACGACGTTGAGCGGCAGCCCGAGTTCGCCGATGGCGCGGAAGGTGCCGATGACGGCGCCGCCGCCGCTCATGTCGTAGTTCATCTCGTCCATTTCGGCCGGCGGCTTGAGCGAAATGCCGCCGGCGTCGAAAGTGACGGCCTTGCCGACCAGCACCACGGGTTTGTCGCCCTTGCTGCCGCCTTCGTGCCTCAGCACGATGAAGCGCGGCGGTTTGTCGCTGCCCTTGCCGACCGACAGGAAGGAGCCCATGCCGAGTTTGTCGCAGGCGGCGTAGTCGAGAATCTCGCAGCCGAAGCCATGCGCTTTGGCTACTTTCTTCGCCTCGGCAGCCAGGTATTCGGGCGTGCAGATGTTGGACGGCGTGTTGCCCAAGTCCTTGGCCAGACCGATGCCATGGGCAATGGCCAGCCCGCGCGCCAGGCCGATCTCGCCGTACTTCAGTTCGCCGCGCCGCGACACGGCGAAGATTACGCGCTTGAGTGGGCGGCGCGCCTCGCTGGATTTGCTCTTCATGCGATCGAAACGGTACAGCGCATCGTGGGCGCTGATCACCGCCTGTTCGATGTTCCAGGTGACATCGCGTTTTTTCACCGGGATTTCGCTGAGCGTGATGACCGCCTCCATGGAGCCAGTGTCGCGCAGGGTTTTCACGGCACAGGCAATGGCGTCGCGGTAGCCCTTTTCGTGGAAATCCCGCTCCTTGCCGAGGCCGACCAGCAGGACACGGTCGGCCAGGATGTTGGGAACCTTGTGCAGCAGCAGCGTGCTGCCGGACTTGCCTTCCATGTCGCCGCCGCGCAGGATGTCCGACAGATAGCCGTCGCTCGCGCGGTCGATGTCGATTGCCGGCCCCGACAGCTTGCGGCTCTCGAATACGCCGACGACGACGCAGGCGGTGCGCTGCTTTTCGGGCGCGCCGCTTTTTATGCTAAATTCGAGTTCGATTTCCTTGTTTTCCATGTCTGTGCTCAAAAAAATACAATTTGCCCCTGCGCCGCCATCAGGCGTAGCTGGTTGGATATCTGCGCCGACGATCAGCGTTGCCGATTTGGCGATTATTGGCGCGGGTGCAGCGGAATGTCAAAAGCCCGTTCGTGCCATGGGCGATTTACGGAACTCTCCATGCTCTACCGCCGCGCGTTGACCCGCGAGATGACGCTCACCACCGGGGCCGTGTTGACGGTGCTGGTCGCGATCGCGCTGGTGGTGCTGTTCATCCGCCTGCTCGGCGACGTGGCGCGCGGCGAACTCGCCAACGAGGCGGTTTTTTCCTTTCTCGGCTTCTCGCTGCTGTTTTTTCTGCCGGTGTTGATGACAATTGCGTTGTTTGCCGGCGTGCTGCTGCCCTTGTCGCGTATGTGGCGCGACAGCGAAATGGTGATCTGGTTCAATGCCGGCCTGTCGCTCACGCAATGGATGCGGCCGGTGCTGGCGTTCGCCGTGCCGTTTTCGCTGGTCATCCTGCTGATCACGCTGACGCTCAATCCGTGGGCGCAGACCAAAAAATTTGAATATCGCCAGGACCTGCGCAGCCGCAGCGAAAGTTCGCTGATCGCTCCCGGCATGTTCGCCGAAGCCAGCGGAGGCCAGCGCGTCTATTACGTGGAATCGCTGAATCCGCTGACCGGCATCGTGCGAAACGTCTTCATGCAGTCGCGCATCGACGGCCGGCTCGGCCTGGTGGTGGCGCGCGAGGGCAATCACATCGAGATGCCTGACGGTTCGCGCTATCTGGTGTTCAAGGAGGGGCGCAGGTATGAAGGCACGCCAGGCCAGCTCGATTACCGCATCGTGCAATTCGAGCGTTACTGGATGCGGCTCGATCCGACCCCTGTGGGCGCCAAGGAAACCGGCATCCGTCAGGCGCCATTGAAAGAACTGCTGGCCGATTCCACGCCGCCGGCACGGGCCGAACTGCTGTGGCGGGTGGGGGTGCCCCTCTCCGCACTCGTCCTCGCCGTCATGGCCATTCCGCTCAGTTTCGTCAACACGCGGGCACGCCGCTCATACGGACTGATGATCGCGCTGCTGCTGTACTTCGTCTACAACAACCTGCTGTCGCTGATGCAGGCCTGGGTGGCCCAGGACACCCTCAATCCCTGGGTCGGGATGGTGGCGTCGCACCTGGTGATGCTGGTTGCCCTGATTGCACTGTTCACCCTGCGGACCCGTCAATTTGCGCTACGCGGGAAACGTGCATGAGGCTGCTTGCGCGTTATCTGAGCGGGCAGGTCCTGGTTGCGTCGGGCTTCGTGCTGTTGGCGCTGCTAGTGCTGTTTGCGTTTTTTGATGTGATCCAGGAGTTGGGCGCCCTGGGCCGCAACCATTATGGTCTCGGCCAGGCTGCCGTGGTGGTGATGCTCAATATTCCCGGACATCTGTACGAGATCCTGCCGGTGGCCGCGCTGATCGGGACGCTGTTCGCATTGTCGCGCCTGGTGGGCAATTCCGAATATGCAGTGATGCGTGTGTCAGGGTTGTCGAACTGGCGCGTGGCCGGCTATTTCAGCGTGATCGGCGTGCTGCTGTCGCTGCTGGTGCTGGTCATCGGCGAATACGTCGCGCCGTGGTCGGAGCAGGCGGCGCAACGCTACAAATTACTGGCCACCCATTCGGTCGTGGCGCAGCAGTTCCGCTCCGGCCTGTGGGTCAAGGATCGCAGCGCGTTCATCAATGTGCGCGAAGTGATGCCCGACAACACCCTGCGCGACATCGAGATTTACGGTTTCGACGCCGGCGGCCGCCTCGACTGGATCCGGGCGGCCCAAGAGGCGGATTGGCGCGGCGGCTCGACCTGGGATCTGCAGCAGGTGGTGGAAACCCGTTTCGGCGCGGACGGCATTCGCGCGACCCGACAGGCACACCAGGACTGGCAATCGGTGCTCACCCCCGACATCCTCAGCGTGCTGCTGGTCGCGCCGGAACAGATGTCGGCGCGTACCCTGTGGCGCTACGTCGCCCATCTCAAGGAGAACGGCCAGAAAGCCACGCGTTACGAGCTTGCCCTGTGGTCGAAGTTCATCAGCCCCTTCGTCATCCCGATCATGATGCTGATCGCCATGCCGTTTGCGATCCAGGGCCCGCGCGAGGGCGGCACCAGCGGCAAGATTTTCATCGGCATCCTGGCGGGGCTGGGTTTCCATCTGCTGAGTCGGCTGTTCGGCCACCTCGGCTTGCTCAATGACTGGCCGGTGGTGGCGGTGTCGATTCTGCCGTTGCTGATCTTCCTGGCCATCGCGTTGATGGGCATCCGGTGGGTGGACCGGCGCTAGAGCGGTTGCCGCAACGACTGGCTGTTTGCCTGCGCGCCTGTCTGCCGGCCGACAAGACGGCCTGCGTGCATGCATTGCAGGCGGACTGGCTGGCAGACAGGATCGACCTTGCGACTGCAGCGTCGCGCGTCCCGATCGACCAGCCCGGGCGGCCTGAAAAGCCCGAGCTGATCATGCCGCAGCAGGTGCCGCGTCGCCGGACTGATACGCTGGCCGGGCGGGCGGCGCTGGTCCATGCGCTGGCGCATATCGAATTCAACGCGATCAACCTGGCGCTCGATGCCGCCCACCGCTTTGCCGGCATGCCGCCGGCGTATTACGCCGACTGGCTCTCGGTTGCGGACGAGGAAGCGCAGCACTTCGAACTGCTGAACACGCATCTGGCGACGCTGGGGTTTGCCTACGGCGATTTCCCCGCGCATAACGGCCTGTGGAACATGGCGCTGAAAACCGCGCACGATCCGCTGGTGCGCATGGCGCTGGTGCCGCGCGTGCTGGAAGCGCGCGGGCTCGACGCCACGCCGCTGATCGTCGACAAGTTGAAGGCCGCGAAGGACACGCGCATGGTCGAGATCCTTGCCATCATCGAACGCGACGAGATCGGCCACGTCGCCATCGGTAGCCGTTGGTTTGGCTGGTTGTGCGCGGCGCGCGGCGTGCAGCCCGAAGCGACGTTTCGGCAGTTGCTGGTCGATTACGACGCGCCGCCGCTGAAGCCGCCGTTCAATCTGGCGGCGCGCCGCCAGGCTGGCTTCAGCGAGCCCGAACTGGACTGGCTGAGCGGGCTCTAGGTTTCACAAACCCAGCGTCGTGGCCGATACGCTGGCGGGTGCACGTTGCCACATGCCCTCGAAGCTCTGGTGCAGTGCCGTTGCAGTGCCGGGATCGTCCGGGTGCAGGGTGCCGTGCACCGCCGACTTGTCGGCGCGCAGCAGGACGCCGTGGCGGTCGGCCAGCACGAACGCCTCATCGGGGCGAGGCGCGTCGGGGTCGGCCTGGCGGATTTCGAAGGCATGGCCGAAGTCCCGCAGCAACAGCATCAGGCGGGGATGGTCGCGTGCGACGCGGCTGATGTCGTCGAGCAGAATCTCGATGCGGCGTCCGCCACCGGCCACGCACAGCGCGCGCAGGGCCGCGAGGCGTGGCGTGTCGTCGATGTCCAGCAGGCTCAGGTCGTGATCGTACACGCGCAACTGGCGATGCGTGCCGGCCAGCAGTGCGTCGAAGGCGGCACGGAATTCAGATGGGGTCTCAAAGGCATTCATGGGGTCTCGATCTCCAGCCAGCCGGCTTCATACCAGTCGTACAGGCGCTCGCGCAGCGCGGCAGACCAGGGCGGTGCGAGATGGCGCCGGTCGGCCAGTTGCTGCAGCGCGGCGATCTCGCCGACTGCAGGGGTGAACGCCTCGCCGTTGATGAAAAAGCGCTTGCCGCTGAACAGCAAGCGCGATTTTGGATTGAGTGCCACGCCGGTCTTGTTTGCCTGCCTGTTGAACGCGGCACGGCTGAGCGGTACTTCCGGAGCGTCGAAAAACACATTCGGCTTGGGCTCGGACAAATAGCGTCCGGCAAACTCGGCGATGTCGCGCTTGCTCCATTTGATTCTGGCGATCATCCCTTCGATCTGTGCCAGCATCGCGCGGCCGATCTCGCCGGGATGCGCCTGCAGACGCAGGTCGGGATCGGCGTAGCGACCTTCCAGTTTGACGCTGTCCTGCAGATGCATTAGGAAGCCCTGCGCCAGTTCCTCGGTGGTGGGCGCGCGGAAGCCGATCGAATAGGTCGTGCAGGCGTCTTCGGCGACGCCGTAATGCGCGACGTGTGGCGGCAGATAGAGCATGTCGCCGGGGCCGAGCACCCATTCGTCCTCCGCCTCGAAGTGGCGCAGGATTTTCAGCGGCGCATCGTCCAGCAGCGCCAGGTCGGTTTGCGTGCTGATCTGCCAGCGGCGGTGCCCCTGGCCCTGCAGCAGGAAGACGTCGTACGAATCGAAATGCGGGCCCACGCTGCCGCCGGGCACGGCATAGCTCACCATCAGGTCGTCGAGGCGGGCGTGCGGGACGAAATCGAAGCGCGCCAGCAGCGCGTCGGCTTCGGGCAGGACATGGTTGAGCGACTGCACCAGCAGTGTCCATTCGGTTTTTGGCAGGCGCCTGAAATCGCTTTTGCCGAACGGGCCGTGGTCGAGCTGCCAGCGCGTGCCGCTGCCCTGGATCAGGCGCGATTCGACATCGTCGCGGCAGGCCAGCTGCTGCATTTCGGCGGGCGACAGGAGCCCGGTGAAGCCGGGCACGGCATTGCGGATCAGGAGCGGGCGCTTGTGCCAGACATCGCGCAGGAAACGGGTGGGGCTCAGGCCGCCGAGCAGGGTTTTCGTCATGAAAACGATTATAACGATGCAGCCCGGGAGGGGCTGTTAGAATGCTGCCGGAAAGACACGTGGCGGAGTCACGCATGCTGAAAGCAGGAGATCGGGCGCCGGATTTTTCCAATCCTGACGCGGACATGAATGTCGTCGAGTTGTCCCAGTTCCGGGGCAAGACGCTCGTGCTGTATTTCTATGTGCGCGACGACACGCCGGGCTGCACGACCGAAGCGATCGAGTTTTCCGAACTGGAAAACGACTTTGCCAAATCGGGCGCTGTTGTGCTCGGGGTGTCGCGCGACGACTGCATCAAGCATGGCGAGTTTCGCGACAAGCACGGCATCAGCGTGCGGCTGCTGGCCGACAAGGAACAGGCCACCAGTACGGCGTATGGCGTGCTGCAGGACAAGGAAGTGGACGGCGTCATGCGCAAGAGCGTGGTGCGCTCCACCTTCATCATCGACAAACAGGGCGTCATCCGTCACGCCCTGTACGGCGTTTCCAGCCGCGGCCATGCGGCGGAAGTGCTTCAACTGGTTGCCTTAATGGGCAAAGGGGAACTCAAGTGAATATTGGCAAGGATACCGTGGTCACCATCACCTATATCGTCAAGGATATGGACGGCAAGCTGCTGGAGGAAAGCGACGAACCAGTCAGCTACCTGCATGGCGGCTACGACAACATTTTCCCGCTGGTGGAACAGGCGCTGGAAGGCAAGGCCGTCGGCGACGCCATCGAGCTCAAGCTGCAGCCGGCCGACGCCTTCGGCGAGTTCGAGGAGGACCTGGTGCGGCTGGAACCGCGCGAGTCGTTTCCCGCCGACATCGAGATCGGCATGCAGTTCGTCGGCTCGCCGGTCGACGGCAGCGAGGAGATGCTCTACACCGTGACCGACGTCGCCGAAGACAAGGTGGTGGTCGATGGCAACCATCCCTATGCCGGCCAGGCGGTGCATTTCCAGTGTGCCGTGGCCGACGTGCGTGCGGCGACGCCGGACGAGGTGGCCCATCGTCACGCGCATGGCGCGCATGGCCATCACCATCATTGAGCCGCGTGTGCTCAATCGGGCGGTAAAAGGCATCAGGCTGCTAAAATGCCCGGCTAACCTGTTTTTTTAAGACTGTTTGATGAAAATCACTTTCCTCGATTTCGAGCAGCCGATCGCGGAGCTCGAAGCCAAGATCGAAGAACTGCGCTTTGTCCAGGACGACTCCGCCCTGGACATCTCGGAGGAAATCCGCCGCCTGCAGAAGAAGAGCCAGACGCTGACCAAGGACATCTACGCCAAGCTCAACGCCTGGCAGGTGTCGCAGGTGGCGCGCCATCCGCAGCGTCCGTATACGCTCGATTACGTGCAGGGGCTGTTCACCGATTTTGTCGAACTGCATGGCGACCGCGCCTATGCCGACGACGCCGCGATCGTCGGCGGCATGGCCCGTTTCAACGGCGAGCCGGTGATGGTGATCGGCCACCAGAAGGGCCGCGACACCAAGGAAAAGATCTACCGCAATTTCGGCATGCCGCGTCCCGAGGGCTATCGCAAGGCGTTACGGCTGATGCGTCTGGCCGAGAAATTCGGTTTGCCGATCTTCACCTTCATCGATACGCCGGGAGCCTATCCCGGCATCGGCGCCGAGGAGCGCGGGCAGTCGGAAGCGATCGCACGCAACCTCTACGTGATGGCCGAACTGAAGACGCCGATCGTCTGCACCATCGTCGGCGAAGGCGGCTCGGGCGGCGCGCTGGCGATCGGTGTCGGCGACCGCATGATGATCCTGCAATATTCCACCTATTCGGTGATCTCGCCGGAAGGCTGTGCCTCGATTCTGTGGAAGAGCGCCGACAAGGCCTCGGTCGCGGCCGAAACGCTGGGCATCACCGCCGACCGTCTGAAAGCCAACGGGCTGGTCGACCGCATCGTCGAAGAACCGCTGGGCGGCGCGCAGCGCGACTGGGACACCATGTTCCAGGCCATGCGCCGCGCACTGACCGATACCCTCGCCGAATTGCGCAAACAGCCGCTCGACGCCCTGTTGGATACGCGTTACCAGCGTCTGCGGGCGTATGGCAGCTTCAAGGAAATCCCCGCCAAATAAGGCGCTTGTCGCAGAGGTGGCGGACGTTCTGGCCCGCCATGTTCCGCCGCACGCGCGCTTGACGCTGGCGCTCTCGGGGGGACTCGATTCTGTCGCCCTGCTGCATGTCCTGCTGGCGCTGCGCGATGTCCATCCGTTCGAGTTGCGGGCCGTGCATGTCCATCACGGACTGTCGCCGCATGCCGACGACTGGGCCGGGTTCTGCGGGCGCCTGTGCGCAGCGCATGCGGTCGAATTGACCGTGCATCGCGTGCAGATCGCGCGCGACGATCCCGCCGGCATCGAGGCGGCCGCACGGCGCGCGCGTCAATGTGTCTTTGCCGCGCTGGACGCGGACTTCCTCCTCACGGCACACCAGCAGGACGATCAGGGCGAGACGCTGTTGCTGCAATTGCTGCGCGGCGCCGGGCCGAAAGGTCTGGCGGCCATGTCCGAGGCGCAAAAACAGCCCGGCTGGCGAGCAGTCCAGTTGCGGCCGCTGCTGAACGTGGCCCGGGCCGATCTGCTGTGCGCGGCGCAGGCGGTGGGACTCGAGTGGGTCGACGACGAAAGCAATCAGGACACCCGCTATCGCCGCAACGCGCTGCGCCAGCAGGTGATACCCCTGCTGGCGCAGCATTTCCCTGGTGCGGGCCGCACCCTGGCGCGCGCAGCCGCGCTGCAGGCCGATGCCGCCGAATTGCTGGATGATCTGGCGCGGCAGGATGCGCGGGAGGCCATTTCCGGCGACCGCCTCGACTGTGGCGTGCTGGCGCGCCTGTCGATACCCCGTGCGCGAAACCTGCTGCGCCATTTTATCGAACAGCATGGCCAGACCCTGCCCAGCCTGCGGCGGCTCGACGAGGCCCTGCATCAGCTGCGGGATGCGCACGCGGATGCGCGGGTGCGCGTCAATCTGGGGCTGATGGAGCTGTGGCGCTATCGCTGCGGTGCCTATCTGGTGCCGGGGAAACAACCTCGGGCGGGGGCGGTCGACTGGCACGGCGAGGCGACGATCCGGGTGCCGGCCGCCGGGGTCAGTGTGCGCATGGACAGGGTGATCGGAGCGGGTCTCAGGCAAACGGCGCTGGAAGCAGGCGAGGTCACGCTCGGAGTGAGGGCGGGCGGCGAACGTCTGCGGGTGCACGCAGGCGGCCCCCGGCGCAGCCTGAAGAACCTGCTGCAGGAACATGCCATTCCACCCTGGCAGCGCGAGCGTCTGCCACTCATGTGGTGCGACGGGCGGCTGGTGTGGGCGGCCGGGATCGGTTTCGAGACCGAATTGTGCGCCGGGCCCGGCGAGGCAGGGATTCTGCCGCAGGTGGAACCCTGATTCGCCGTGGCGGGTCGCAAGGTGCGGCGACAGGCCTTGCAAAACCGCCATCTGCCGGCAGGACAAGACAGTCAGGGGTGGCCCATGCTATCCTAGCGGGCTGATTTTCATGGTTTTTTGAACCTTTTCCCTCGTTTTTTCTCATTTGTCTGGAGCATATACATGGCCGTTCAGCGCACTTTTTCCATCATCAAGCCCGATGCCGTCGCCAAAAACGTGATCGGCAAGATCGTCAGCCGCTTCGAGAGCAATGGCCTCAAGGTGGTGGCGTCGAAAATGAAGCATCTGTCGCGCCAGGAAGCCGAAGGCTTTTACGCCGTGCACCGCGAGCGCCCCTTCTTCAAGGATCTGGTCGATTTCATGGTGTCGGGCCCCGTCGTGTTGCAGGTGCTGGAAGGTGAAGACGCAATCGCCAAGAACCGTGCGCTGATGGGCGCGACCGACCCGAAGAAGGCCGAAGCCGGCACCATTCGCGCCGACTTTGCCGAGAGCATCGACGCCAACGCCGTGCATGGCTCCGACGCGCCGGAAACCGCGGCGATCGAGATTGCCTATTTCTTCCCCGCCTGCGAAGTCTACGCCGGCCGCTAATCGCATCCTGATGCCGCAAAACCTGCTCGATCTCGACCTCCAAGGATTGACCGCCTGGTTCGGCGAACTCGGCGAAAAGCCGTTTCGCGCCCGCCAGGTGTTCCACTGGATTCACCAGTCCGGGGTGGCCGATTTTGCGCAGATGACCGATATCGCCAAGAGCCTGCGCGAGAAGCTGCAGCAGCAGGCGGTGGTGCAGGCGCCGGCGATCAGCTACGCCCACACCTCGGCCGACGGCACGCGCAAGTGGCTGTTCGACGTCGGTGTCGCCAATGGCATCGAGACGGTGTTTATCCCGGAAGACGATCGCGGCACCCTGTGCGTGTCGTCGCAGGTCGGCTGCGCGCTGGAATGCACCTTCTGCTCGACCGGGCGGCAGGGCTTCAACCGCAACCTGACGGTGGCCGAGATCATCGGCCAGTTGTGGGTCGCGCATCACAGCCTGAAAACCGAGCCCAACCGCACCACCGGCGAGATTGCCGACCGGCCGGTGAGCAACGTGGTGATGATGGGCATGGGCGAGCCGCTGGCCAACTTCGAGAACGTGGTGACCGCGCTCGGCATCATGCTCGATGACCATGCCTACGGCCTGTCGCGCCGCCGCGTCACGGTGTCGACCTCCGGTCTGGTGCCGGCGATGGACCGCCTCGCCGAACGTTGCCCGGTGGCGCTGGCAGTGAGCCTGCACGCACCTAGCGATGCCTTGCGCGACCAGATCGTGCCGATCAACAGGAAATATCCGCTACGCGAACTGATGGCGGCTTGCCGGCGCTATCTGGTGCATGCACCGCGCGATTTCATCACCTTCGAGTATGTGATGCTGGCTGGCGTGAACGACCAGCCCGAGCATGCGCGCCAGCTGATCGAGCTGACGCGCGATGTGCCCTGCAAATTCAATCTCATTCCCTTCAATCCGTTCCCGGATTCCGGATACGAGAAACCCCGGGCAGAATCGATGCGGGTATTCCGCCAGATCCTGCAGGATGCGGGCCATGTGGTGACCACGCGCAAGACGCGCGGCGACGACATCGATGCGGCCTGCGGACAGCTGGCCGGGAAAGTTGCAGACAAGAGCGGACGTGTCCTGAAAAGAATGCACAAGGAGGCAGCGTGAAGAAATGGCTGGGTGTACTGATTGCGGCAGCATTGCTGGCAGGTTGCGCGGCGCAGCCGATGGACGGGAGCGGTGTCGCTGCCAGCGAAGCGGACAGCCAGAGCCGTGAGCGTGCGAAGGCATTCACGGATCTGGCCGGCGCCTATTTCACGCGAACCCAGTACAAGGTCGCGCTCGATGAACTGCGCAAGGCGATCACGGCCGACAGTCGCTACGGCCCGGCCTACAACATCTACGGCATGATCTACATGGACCTGGCCGAGGACAAGCTGGCCGAGGAAAATTTCCGCCGCGCAATCGAGCTGGACAGTAAAGACTCGGATGCGCGCAACAACTACGGCTGGTTTCTCTGTACCCGCGGCCGTTACGACGAAGGACTCGCGCAGTTCAGTACGGCCATTCGCAACCCGTTGTACACGCAGCCTGAGCTGGCCATGACCAATGCCGGGCTGTGCGCCGAAAAGAAGGGTGATATTGCGCTGGCCGAAGCCAATCTGGCCAAGGCACTCAAGCTGCAACCCGACAGTCCCAACACGGTACTCAAGCTGGCCGGCCTGAGTTTCCGTCAGGGACGCCTGATGGAGGCGCAGCGACTGCTGGGGCGTCACGACGAACTGGCGCCGCCGACCGCGGAAAGTCTGTGGCTGGGTCTGCGGCTGGAACGCAAGCTGGGCGACCATGCGCAGGAAGCGTCCTATGCTCTGCAGCTGCGCAAGCGTTTTCCCGATTCGAATGAGGCGCAGCTCATGCTGACGGGACATTTCGAATGAGCGAGAGCGGGCAAGCCTCGGTCGGTCGGCTTTTGCGGGACGCACGCGAAGCGCAGGGCGTCACGCTGGAAGATGCCGCCGTGCGCTTGCGTCTGATGCATCGCCAGATCGAGGCGATGGAGCGGGATGATTTCGAAAGTCTTGGCCAGCCCGTGTTTGCACGCGGGTTCGTGCGCAACTATGCACGTCTGCTGGGGCTCGCCCCCGAACCCCTGCTGGCACGCATGGACGGTGCCCCGGCTGAGCCGGCTGCGGTCAGCCCGGTCGAACCGCCCTCGCAGCGTTCCTGGCTGACGTCGCCGTGGCTGATTCTGTCGCTGCTCGGTCTGCTGCTGGTGGTGGCCGTGCCGGTCGCACTGTATCTGTGGCTCAACAGCGAGGTGAGCGACGGCCCGATCAAGCAGGTCCCAGCCGTGTCGCAATTACATCCGGCTCCGCCCCCGGTTGCGGCAACGGCGCCTGTTGCGGCGCCGGCAGAAGCCGCCGTGCCCGCTGTCCAGGTTGCGCCGACGCCGCCCGTTGCTCCGGCCGCAGCAGGCACCGAGCAGGCTCCGGCTGGAGCGCCTGTGGCAGCCGAACCTACCGCGGCTGGCAGCGTGCTGCATCTCGAGTTCGGCGACCAGTCATGGACCGAAATCAAGGATGCCAGCGGGCGCATGCTGCTTCGTCAGCTCAACCCCGCGGACAGCCGCGTGGATGTCCACGGCCAGCCGCCATTCGATGTAGTGGTCGGCAACGCCTCGCACGTGCAGATGACCTACAACGGCCGTCCCATCGACTTGCAGCCATTCATCGACGGAACGGTCGCCCGCTTCACGCTTGAAGAATAGCGCCCATTGAAAAATAGCCACGCTGGAAGAATGATGCCTCAGATTGTCCGTCGTCCCACCCGCCAGGTACGGGTCGGTTCCGTGCTGGTCGGCGGTGATGCGCCCGTGGTGGTGCAGTCGATGACCAACACCGATACCGTCGATGTCACCGCTACCGTGCGCCAGGTGCAGGCGCTCGCCGAGGCCGGCTCCGAACTGGTGCGGTTGACCGTCAACACGCTGGAGGCCGCCGCCGCGGTGCCGCGCATCCGCGAACGCCTCGATGTGCTGGGTTGCCGGGTACCCTTGATCGGCGACTTCCATTTCAACGGCCACAAGCTGCTGACCCAGGTGCCCGAGTGTGCCGCGGCCCTGGCCAAGCTGCGCATCAACCCCGGCAACATCGGGCGCGGCAACAAGCGCGACGAGCAGTTCGCCACCCTGATCGAGGTGGCGTGCCGCTACGACAAGCCGGTGCGCATCGGCGTCAACTGGGGCAGCCTCGACCAGGCGCTGGCGGCGCGCATGATGGACGACAACGCGCGTCTGCCGCAGCCGGAAGACGCCGAGGTGGTGATGCGCCGTGCGATGGTCGCCTCCGCGCTGGAGTCGGCGAAGAAGGCCGAGGAACTCGGTCTCGGCGGCGACAGGATCATCCTGTCGTGCAAGATGAGCCGGGTGCAGGACCTGATTTCCGTATACCGTGATCTGGCGTCGCAGTGCGATTACCCGCTGCACCTGGGTCTGACCGAGGCCGGCATGGGCAGCAAGGGCATCGTCGCCTCGACCGCCGCTTTGTCGGTGCTGCTGCAGGAAGGCATCGGCGACACCATTCGAATCTCGTTGACACCCGAACCGGGCGGCGAGCGTACCCAGGAAGTCCGTGTCGGCCAGGAGATCCTGCAGGCGCTCGGGCTGCGCGCCTTCACCCCGCAGGTCACCGCCTGCCCGGGTTGCGGCCGCACCACCTCGACCGTGTTCCAGGAGCTGGCGCAGGACATCGAGACCTATCTGCGTACCCAGATGCCGCTGTGGCGCAGCCAGCATCCCGGCGTCGAAGCCATGCAGGTGGCAGTGATGGGCTGCGTGGTCAACGGGCCCGGCGAATCCAAGCACGCCAACATCGGCATCTCGCTGCCCGGCACCGGCGAAGTGCCGGTCGCGCCGGTGTACGTCGACGGCGAAAAGACCGTGACGCTGAAAGGCGAGCGGATCGCCGCGGATTTCCAGGCGATCGTCGAGGACTACGTACGCAGCCATTACGGGGCTGCGTGACACGTGTTTCTGTTGATTAAATTATGAGCAACAACATTCAATCCGTGCGCGGCATGAACGACTGCCTGCCCGATGTCAGCGACACCTGGCAGGGCTTCGAGGCGATCGTGCGCGACTGGCTGCGGCGCTACGGCTACCGCGAGATGCGCACGCCGATCCTCGAGCACACCGGCCTGTTCAAGCGCGCCATCGGCGAAGTGACCGACATCGTCGAGAAGGAGATGTATACCTTCGTCGATGAGCTCAACGGCGAATCGCTGACGCTGCGCCCGGAGGGCACGGCCTCGTCGGTGCGTGCGGTGATCCAGCACAACCTGCTGTACGACGGCGGCAAGCGGCTGTGGTACACCGGCCCGATGTTCCGCCACGAGCGCCCGCAGAAGGGCCGCTACCGGCAGTTCCATCAGGTCGGCGTCGAGGCGCTCGGCTTTGCCGGGCCCGATGTCGACGCCGAGCTGATCGTGATGTGTGCCGATCTGTGGAGGGAATTGGGCATCGCGCCGACGCTGCAACTCAATACCCTGGGCGACCACGAATCGCGGCTGCGCCATCGGAAGAAGCTGATCGCGTATTACGAAGCGCACCAGGACGCGCTCGACGAGGATGCGAAGCGCCGTCTGCACAGCAATCCGCTGCGTATCCTCGACAGCAAGAACCCGGCGATGCAGGCGCTGAACGATGCCGCTCCCAGGCTGATGGACGAGCTGGAAGACGAGGCGTTGGCGCATTTCGACGCCGTGCAGGCGCTGTTGCGCGCGAATGGCATCGCGTTCGCGATCAACCCGCGACTGGTGCGCGGGCTGGACTACTACAATCGCACCGTGTTCGAATGGGTGACCGACCAGCTCGGCGCGCAGGGCACGGTGTGCGCCGGCGGGCGCTACGATGGCCTGATCGAACAGCTGGGCGGCAAGCCGGCGCCGGCTGCCGGTTTCGCCATGGGCATCGAGCGTCTGCTGGCGCTGGTCGATGCCGGCGGGCGTGCCATTGTGACGCCGGTTGCGGACGCTTACGTCGTCCATGCCGGCGAGGCCGCGCAGGCCTATGCCTGGCAGGTTGCCTCCGTGCTGCGGAGCGCAGGGCTCGCCGCCGTGCTGCATTGCGGCGGCGGCAGTTTCAAGTCGCAGATGAAGAAAGCCGATGCCAGTCGCGCACGCTATGCGGTGATCATCGGCGACGACGAGGCCGCGGCGCAGCAGGTGACGCTGAAACCCCTGCGCGGCACCGGCGAGCAGACCCGCGTCGAGGTGGCGCTGGCAATCGAATATCTGAAACAGGCAACAATTTAAAAAAGGCATAGAGCGCAATGGCAACCTACGATCTTGACGAGCAGGAACGGCTGGACGAACTGAAGGCCTGGTGGAAACGCTGGGGCAGCCTGGTGATGATGGGTCTGGCCGTGGTGATTGCGGCCGCGGCAGGCTGGCGCTACTGGCAGAATCACACGGTGACGCAAAATCTGGAAGCGGCCACCGTATACGAAAAGCTCACGCAGGCGCTGGCGGCGAACGATGCCAAGGGTGCGCGCGAGGCTGGCGCGATGCTGATCGACCAGTACAAGGACACGGCGTATGCCCCGCGTGCCGCGCTGCTGCTGGCCAAGCTCAATGCGGTGAGCAAGGATCTGAAAAGCGCGCAGAGTCAGCTGGAATGGGCGGTGGCCAACAGCAAGGAGCCGGCTGTCAAGGATCTGGCGCGGCTGCATCTGGCGGGTGTGCAACTCGATCAGAAGCAATATGACGCTGCATTGAAAACCCTGGCCGGCTCGCACAGCGATGCGTTCGCCTTCCGGTTCGAAGACATGCGGGGGGATGTGCTGATGGCACAGGGCAAGAAAGCCGAGGCGCGCGTGGCGTATCAGGCGGCGTTCGGCAAGATGGAAAAAGACAATCCCTATCGCAGCATCGTCGAACTGAAGCTCGATGCACTGGGAGGAGAAACCAAGTGAAGATGCGCTTGATGGTGGCAGGCCTGGCTCTGGCTGTGTCGGGATGCAGTACGGTCGGTTCGATGACCAGCACGGTGGGGGGATGGTTCGGCCACGGTCCGGCCAAGGCCAAACCCGCTGAGCTGGTCGAATTCAAGCCCACTGCCAGCCTTGCCGAAGCCTGGAAAGGCGAGACGGGCGACACCGGGGGTTATCTGTTCCACCCCCAGGTTGAAGGCGACGATGTGTTTGCGGCAGGCGGCAGCCGGGTCGTGCGTATCGCGGTGGCCAATGGCAACACCGTATGGAAAACCGATACCGGCGCAAAGCTTTCAGCTGGCACCGGCGCGGGGGGGGGGCTGGTGCTGGTGGGCAGCAGCAAGGGCGAATTGTTGGCGCTGGATCGGGCCAGCGGCAAAGAACGCTGGAAAGCGGCCTTGTCGAGCGAGGTGACCGGACAGATGCTGGTTGTGGGCGACAGCGTCATGGCACGCACCGGCGATGGCCGCGTGCAGGGTCTGGCGGTGGCCGACGGCAGCCGCAAATGGCTGTACACCCGCACGCTGCCGGTATTGAGCCTGCGCGGTTCCGGCGGCATGGCGGTGCGTGACGACGTGCTCTACGCCGGGTTTCCCGGCGGCAAGCTGGTTGCGCTCAACGCGGCCAACGGCGCGCAGTTGTGGGAAGCCACGGTGGCGCAGCCGCACGGCGCGACCGAACTCGAGCGGGTGGCCGACGTGATGGGCAATCCGGTCCTGGATGAGCGTCAGGTATGCGCCGTCACCTATCAGGGACGGGTGGCCTGTTTCGCCCGCAGCAACGGCGAGTTGCTGTGGGCACGCGACACCTCCAGCAACAGCGGCCTGGCCATGGACGAGCGCAATGTCTACGTCACCGACGACAAGGATGCCGTGACCGCCTACGACAAAACGAGCGGCCGTGCTGTCTGGCGGCAGGACAAACTGGCGCGCCGCGAAGTGACCGCGCCGCTGGCACTGGGTGCCTGGGTAGTGGTGGCCGACGGCGAGGGCTACGTGCACGTGCTGTCGGCCGAGGACGGCCGCTTTGTGGCGCGTGCCAGGGTCGACAGTGCCGTCCGCACGGCGCCGGTCGACATCGGACCGGGCTTCGCGGTACAGACGGCCAAAGGCAGCGTCGTCGCGTTCCGGCTCAAGTAAACAATACGACGCGCCGGTTGCGCCGGCGCGTCAGCAAGGATAGCCATGCTTCCCACTCTGGTTCTTGTCGGGCGTCCCAACGTCGGCAAGTCCACCTTATTCAACCGCCTCACCGGCACGCGTGACGCCCTGGTGCACGATATGCCGGGCATGACGCGCGACCGTCACTACGGGCGCGGGCGTATCGGCGGCAAGCCTTATCTGGTGGTGGATACCGGCGGTCTCGAACCGGTGGCCAAGGAGGGGATCATGGCTGAAATGGCACGCCAGACCCTGCAGGCCATCGACGAGGCCGATGCCATCATCTTCATGGTCGATGCGCGTAGCGGCCTCACGCCACAGGACAAGGTGATCGCCGACCGCCTGCGGCGGGCGACGTGCCCGGTGCTGCTGGCGGTGAACAAGGCCGAGGGGATGAACCGTGCCGTGGTGACGGCCGAGTTCCACGAGTTGGGACTCGGCGAGCCGCTGGCGATTTCCGGAGCCCATGGCGACGGCATTTCAGACCTGGTGGACGAGGCACTGGCACCGTTTCCCGAAGAGGAAGAAAGGACCGACGAATTCGGCATTCCCAAGATTGCGCTGGTGGGGCGTCCCAATGTCGGCAAGTCGACCCTGGTCAACGCGCTGGTGGGCGAAGAGCGCGTCATCGCGTTCGACCAGCCGGGCACTACGCGCGACTCGATCTACGTCGAGTTCGAGCGCGACGGCAAGCCCTACATCCTGATCGATACCGCCGGCGTACGGCGCAAGGGCAAGGTATTCGAAACGGTCGAGAAATTCTCCGTCATCAAGACCCTGCAGGCGATCGAGGATGCCAACGTGGTGGTGCTGGTGCTCGATGCGCGCGAGAACATCTCCGAGCAGGATGCGCATCTCGCCGGCTTCGTGCTGGAAACCGGGCGTGCGCTGGTGGTGGCAATCAACAAGTGGGATGGCCTGTCCGCCGAGCAGCGCGACGACATCAAGCGCGACATCGGGCGCAAGCTGGCTTTCCTCGATTTCGCCCGCTTCAACTACATCTCGGCGCTCAAGGGCAAGGGCCTGGAAGCCCTGCTGAAGGATGTCGAAGCCGCGCATGCCGCCGCCTTCATCAAGATGTCGACGCCCAAACTGACGCGGGTACTGGAGATGGCGGTGGAGCAGCACGCGCCGCCGAAGAACGGGCTGTTCCGCCCGAAGCCGCGCTACGCCCATCAGGGCGGCAAGAACCCGCCGGTCATCATCCTGCACGGCAACGCGCTGGAAGGCCTGCGCGACGACTACAAGCGCTATCTGGAAAGCAGTTTCCGCAAGGCGTTCAAGCTGCAGGGCACGCCGCTGCGCATCCAGGTGAAGGAAGACGAAGGCAAGAATCCCTTCGAGGGCAAGAAGCGTGCGCCGCCCACGCAGGGCGACGAAACACGGCGGCGGCGCGAGAAGCGGATACGCCGCAAGGTCTACGGCTCAACCTGAGCCAGGCATGCGCTGGCTCAGCCGTCAGTCGAGCCAGCGCACCAGATAAAACAGTCTGAAGCCTTCCGACGAGCGCGACGGCCCGCTGGCGATTGCCGCGTGGCGGCTCTTCGCTGAATCCGCGTGCGCCAGCGCCTCGTCCTCGCTGGCGTAGACCTCGACCACGCCTTCGGGAAAGCGCGTGCGTTTTTTGCCCGACGGCGAATAGATCACCACCGCCGAGGTGCCGACGACCTTCGATTCGACATCGGTGAACAGGCTGGTGGCTTGCGGCATTTGGCTGTCTCTAAGTGATGCATCGCTGAACGCGATGCATCAATGCGTTTTCTTCGGGATGCTGCTGATCTTGACGGCGTGGCTGGTCGGCGTTTCGTCGGTGAAGCGCGGACGCTCTTCCAGGGTGCGCCCGGTCAGCTGGGCGAGTTCGGCTTCGCGGCTGGAAATCACCACCAGGCAGTCCTTGATGCCGAGGATGGTGGCTTCGGTCAGGGGGCTGGGGTTGCCGTCACGCGGCGCGGTGTCGCGCACGATGGAAGTGAGGGTCTTGCGCATCATGCGCATGAGACGCTGCTCGTTGTGCAGGGCTTTTTCGTCCATGGGGATACTCCGGAAACCAGCAAAGATCCCACATTGTCGGCGCCGCCCGGGGCTTCGTCAACGCAAGGCCTTGGCGGCGGCAGGGATAAAAAGCGTGACGGGGTGCATAAGAATTATGAACCGACGGCGCCACCCGGCTGCTTTAAGCTAGCCGTCAGAGGAGAAGCCGCATGTCAGACCCGAAAACATCCGAACCCAGCGAAGTTCGCGAAATCCGTATCAATCCCGTCGTGCCGAGCGAATCGGTGCTGGTCGCCACGGCGCGCAGCATGCGTCCGAAAAAGGCCGAGGAGCTGGCGCCGCGCGACACCCGCAAGCACGTCGAAACCTGTCCGTTCTGCCGCGGCAACGAACACAAGACGCCGCCGGTGATTCTGAGTTGGCCACCGGACGGCGACTGGCAGATCCGCATGGTCGAGAACCTCTATCCGGTGCTGGGCGACGACCGCGAGCAGGCCGGCTTCAACTTCGGCCTGCAGCAGACCATCGACGGTTACGGCCGGCACGAGGTCATCATCGACCACCATGAACACGGCATCGCGGTGCACGAGATGGCCGAATCGCATCTGGCGGCGCTGTTCGGCGTCTACCAGACGCGCATGCGGCAGCTGTTCGAGTCCGACGAGCGGCTGAAATACGTGCTGGTGTTCAAGAACTTCGGCCCGGCGGCCGGCGCGTCGATCCCGCATACGCACAGCCAGGTGATCGCGATGCCGGTGGTGCCGGAAAACGTCGACGCCGAGGTGAGGAACAGCGCCGCGCACTACGCCAAGCATCACCACTGCATCTTCTGCGCGCTGATCGACGAAGCGCTGACCTTCGAGGCGACGATTTACGACCGCAACTCGGGGGCGGTGCGGCGCAAGATCAACGTCGGCCAGTATGTGGTTGAGCGCGGCGAGAAATTCATCGCCATCAAGCCGTTCGCCAGCCGCTACGAATGGGAGGTGCACATCCTGCCGCTGGCGCACCAGGCCGATTTCCTCGACGTGCGCGGCGAGGATCTGGCCGACCTGGCACGGGTGATGAAGCGCACCATGGCGCGGCTGGATGCCGTCATCGGCGGCGCACAGTACAACTTCTTCCTGCACTCGGTTCCGCACGACGCCCAGCGGGGCGCGCACGCGCCAAGCTACCACTGGCATCTTGAAATCTGTCCGCGTACGTCGATTCCGACCGGGTTCGAACTGGGCTCCGGGCTGTTCGTCAACACGATCAACCCGGAACAGGCGGCCGAGCGCCTGCGTGCGGTTGAATTGCAGGAAATGCAATAGGTTAAAATGACTGGTTTTTAACGAACCCGGCCAATCCATGGTGCCAGTCAACGAATCCGACCAGCGCGCGTCGCCAGCCAGCCAGGGCGGTTCGCATGTCGATCGCCTGAACGCGCTGTGGAAACTGTCGGTGCAGGGCGGGCTTTCCGATCCCGAGCGCATCCGTGCCATGCTGGCGATGGCGGCTGAGGTGCTGGACATGGATCTGGTGGTGCTCGGCGAATTTGGCGAGAATTACACTGCGCACTATGTCAGCGATCGCCTGGGGCTGTTTCCCGAAGGCACGGTGCTGATGGTGGAAACGGTGTTATGCCATGCCGTCTTTCTTGCCCGCGAGGCCAGCCATATTGCCGACTTGCGTGAGCATCCGCTCTACGCCAACCACGCGCTGGTGAACAAGCTGGGATTGCGCACCTATTCCGGCATCCCGGTCGCGGTTGGTGACGAGGCCCGCTGGGTGCTGGCTTTTTTTCGCACGCGCAGCGAATCGCCGCCCGATGCGGTCGACATCGCTTACATGGACCTCATCGCCGACTGGCTCGGCAATGCCCTGCATCAATCCGCACAAAAAGACCTGCTGCAACGCATCGCCTTGACCGACCTGCTGACCGGCCTGCCCAACCGGCGTGCGGCCGAGGAGCGCCTGCAAAAGGAAAAGGCGCGCACGCAGCGGGACGGACTGGGCTTTGCGCTGGCGCTGGTCGACCTCGACCATTTCAAGACGGTGAACGATCGTTACGGCCATGCCGTCGGCGACGAGGTGCTCAAGGCCGTGGCACGCCGTTTCGAATCCGGACTGCGTGAGGGCGACTGGGTGGCGCGCTGGGGCGGCGAGGAGTTCCTGTTTGTCCTGCATGGAAGCACCGTGGACGAGGCCGCCGGCATTATGGAGAGGCTGGCTGGCCAGGCCCGTGCGACGCCCGTCCAGACCAGCGTGGGCGCCATTTCGCTGAGTTTCTCGGCAGGCGTGGCAGCCTTTGGCACGAACGACAGCGAGATCCTGCCCATGCTGGAGGATATCGACACGGCTTTGTATCGGGCCAAGGCGGAGGGACGCGACCAGGTCCAGGTGGCGGTGCCTGCGCATGTCCAGTGGAACAGCGCGCTGCTGCGGCAGGCGCTGGCGGAAAAGAGGATTCGCCAGGCCTCGCAGGTCATCGTCGATCTGCAAAGCGGGCAGGCCGTCGCCGACGAAGCGCTGGCGCGCATCCAGACGGCCACCGGCGACATCGTCGAGGCCAAGGATTTCGTCGACATGGCAGAAGGCCTGGGCCTGATGGCCGAAATCGACCGCCAGGTGATCCGTGACGTGATGCAGCGCTGCGTGAACCGCATGGATCAGGGAGGGGCGACTGACTTTGCCCATTTCGTGAACGTGTCGCCGCAGTTCCTGGCGCGGCGCGACCTGGTCGAGGAAATGCTTGCCAACGCGATGGGCTATTGCCAGACCTGCAGCGTGATGCTGGGGCCGGTCAAGCCCATCGTGCTGGAGCTGACCGAACGCCAGCGCATCGTCAGCCTGGCCAAGTTGCGTGCCGATCTGCAGCCCTTCATCGACTTCGGCTTTCGCTTGGCGCTGGACGATTTTGGCAGCGGCTATTCGTCCTATCTCTATCTGGCGCACCTGCCGGTCAGCTTCCTCAAGATCGAAGGCTGGCTGGTGTCGAACATGCGCCAGGACCGCAAGGTGGCGGGCATCGTCGAAAGCCTGGCGAGCTTTGCCCGCAAGGAAGGCGTGCTGACCGTGGCCGAGCATGTCGAGGACGCAGAAACCGCGCGCATGCTGGCCGACATGGGCGTGGATTACGGGCAGGGATGGCATTTTGGAAGGCCGCAACTGGCTGGATCATGAACTAGAATGAGAGCCCGAATCGAACCAGAACAGAGGCTCACCATGCAGATCGAGCCCCCCTCATGCTGCCCCCTTTTGAATGCCGTTACGGACGGGAATTCGCCGTGAATATGCGGCATTTTCCCGGCGTTTGGAGAATGACGGTTGTTTGACCGGCACAAGGGCGGCGAGCGCGTCATTCTGGTGGCGATCGATTTCGGAACCCCCGACTTTGCCGAAAGCGTGGCCGAACTGCGTTTGCTGGCGGCGGGCGCGGGGCTCGATATCCTCGGCGAGGTGCAAGGCAAGCGCAGTCGTCCCGATGCAGCCCTGTTCGTGGGGAGCGGCAAGGCCGACGAGGTCGCCGCGCTGGTTGCGGCCACCGAAGCCGATGTCGTCATCTTCAACCACGAATTGTCGCCCGCGCAGGAGCGCAATCTGGAACGTCGCCTGCACTGCCGGGTGATCGACCGCACCACCCTGATCCTGGATATCTTTGCGCGCCGGGCGCACAGCGCCGAGGGCAAGCTGCAGGTCGAACTGGCGCAGCTGCAGCATCTGTCGACCCGACTGGTGCGCGGCTGGACCCACCTGGAACGCCAGCGCGGCGGGGTGGGCATGCGCGGCCCGGGCGAAAAGCAATTGGAAACCGACCGCCGCCTGATCGGGGTGCGGGTCAAGGCGCTGCGCGACCGGCTCGCGAAGCTGGGCAAGCAGCGCCGCACCCAGCGGCGTTCGCGCGCGCGCCAGCATGTGCTGGCGGTGGCGCTGGTCGGCTACACCAACGCCGGAAAATCGACCTTGTTCAATGCGCTGACGCGTGCCGGCGCCTACGCGGCCGACCAGTTGTTCGCCACGCTGGACACCACCACGCGCAAGATCTATCTGCCCCGCCTGGCTGAATTGGCCGGCGGCGAGCCGGCGAGTGGCGAGGCGGTGCTGTCGGATACCGTCGGGTTCATCACCCGCCTGCCGCACGACCTGGTGGCCGCCTTCCGGGCCACGCTGGAAGCCACCGCCGAGGCTGATCTGCTGCTGCATGTGATCGATTCCGCCAGCCCCGGTCGCGAGCGCCAGATCGAGGCGGTCGACAAGGTGCTGGCGGAAATCGGGGCGGATGCCGTGCCGCAGCTCCGGGTGTACAACAAGCTCGATCTGACGGGCGTTGCGCCGGGAGTGGGGCGCGACGAATATGGTAAACTTCAAAGCGTGTATGTGTCCGCGCAAACCGGCGCGGGGCTTGAACTTTTACGCGATGCCCTGTCAGAAATCCTGCTTGCCGAGCGCATTCAGGACGAAGCTGGCGCAGCGGACGAAAACACCCCCCAACCCACTGTTCTCTCTGCATAAGCTAACGATATGGCCTGGAACGACCCGCAATGGGGCAATAAAGACAACCGCAAGAATAGCGGGCCGCCCGACCTGGACGAGCTTTGGCGGCGCCTCAACCAGCGCCTCAATGGTCTGTTCGGCAACAAGAATGCCGGGGGTGGCGGTGGCGGAGAGGGTTTTCCCACCGGCGGCATGGCGGGTGGCGGTAACTTGCTCGGCCTGCTGATCGGCGCGCTGGTGCTGATCTGGGTGGCGAGCGGGTTTTATATCGTGGACACCGGCCAACGCGGCGTGGTGCTGCGCTTCGGCAAATATATCGAGACCACCGAGCCGGGCCCGCGCTGGCATCTGCCGTGGCCGATCGAGTCGCGCGAAATCGTCAACATCGATCAGGTGCGCACCGTAGAAATCGGCTACCGCAACAACGTCAAGAGCCAGGTGCTGAGAGAGTCGCTGATGCTGACGGATGACGAGAACATCATCGACCTGCAGTTCGCCGTCCAGTACATCCTGAAAGACCCCGAGGAATACCTGTTCGTCAACCGCACGCCCGAAGACACGGTGCTGCAGGTCGCCGAAACCGCGATGCGCGAAATCGTCGGCAAGAACAAGATGGATTTTGTGCTATACGAAGGGCGCGCCGACATCGCCTCGCAGGCGAAGGTGCTGATGCAGCAGATACTCGATCGCTACAAGACCGGCATCAGCATCAGCCAGGTCACCCTGCAGAATATCCAGCCGCCCGAGCAGGTGCAGGCCGCGTTCGACGACGCGGTGAAGGCAAGCCAGGATCGCGAACGTCTGAAGAACGAAGCGGAAGCCTATTCCAACGACGTGGTGCCGCGTGCCAGCGGCCTGGCATCCCGCCTCAAGGAAGAGGCCGACGGTTACAAGCAGGCGGTGATTGCCAATGCCGAAGGCGATGCCAGCCGCTTTGCGCAAATCGTCACCGAATATCAGAAAGCGCCGCAGGTGACACGCGAGCGTATGTACCTCGACACCATGCAGACCGTGATGAACAACACCAGCAAAGTGGTGGTGGACCAGAAAGGCGGCAACAGTCTCCTGTATCTGCCGCTCGACAAATTGCAGCAGATTGCCAGCCAGCCCGGCAGCAGCACGAGTACGCCGGATGTGCTGTTGCAACCGCCCGTTGCAGCGACGGCGACGCCCCCTGCACCCGTGGATATGCGCTCGCGCGATGCCTTGCGCAGCCGTGACCGGGAGGATCGGCCATGAACAAGCATATCGGTCCCATTCTGATCGGCCTGGTTGTGTTGCTGGTGGTCCTGAGCGGCAGCATGTTTACCGTCGATCAGCGCCAGAACGCACTCGTGTTCCAGCTGGGTGAGGTGGTCTCGGTCAAGAAGGCGCCAGGCCTCTACTTCAAGCTGCCGCTGGTGCAGAACGTCCGCTATTTCGATACGCGCATCCTGACGCTGGATGCCGCGGATCCGGAGCGTTTCATCACCTCGGAGAAGAAAAACGTGCTGGTCGACTCGTACATCAAGTGGCGCGTCATCGATGCACGGCAATTTTACGTTTCGGTCGGCGGCGATGAAACGCGCGCGCAGATCCGCCTGAATCAGACCGTCAACGACGGCCTGCGGGCCGAGTTCGGCAAACGCACCATTCATGACGTTGTTTCGGGCCAGCGTGACGAAATTATGAATCTGATTCGCACCAAGGCCGACCAGGATGCGCGCAAGATCGGCGTGCAGGTGGTCGACGTGCGCATCAAGCGGGTCGATCTTCCGGAAAGCGTGTCGGAAAACGTCTTCCGCCGCATGGAAGCCGAGCGCAAGCAGGTGGCTAACGAACTGCGCTCGACCGGCGCGGCGGAAGCGGAAAAGATCAAGGCGGATGCCGACAGGCAGAAGCAGGTGATCGTCGCCAACGCCTATCGCGACGCGCAGCGCGTCAAGGGCGAGGGCGACGCCAAGGCCGCGGCGATCTACGCTGCTGCCTACGACAAGAACCCGGAGTTCTATGCCTTCTACCGCAGCATGCAGGCCTACCGCGAGAGCTTCAAGAACAAGAGCGACGTGATGGTGCTGGATCCCAGTGCCGACTTCTTCAAATACATGAAGAACCCGCGTGCCGCTGGCGGTAAATGACAAGATCTGACTGGCTGGCGGCAATCGGTTCGGTGCTGGTGATCGAGGGCATTCTGCCGTTTGTCCTGCCAGGTGTGTGGCGTAATGCATTGCGCCGCATGCTGGAATTGCGCGACGGCCAATTGCGTTTTATCGGAGCCACCTCGATGCTGGGTGGCCTTTTTGTGTTGACGATGCTGAATTGAAATGACTGCCTGGCTATTGCCCGAAAACGTCGAGGATGTATTGCCGCCGCAGG
Organism: Hydrogenophilales bacterium; assembly: GCA_016195805.1. Lineage (GTDB taxonomy): Bacteria > Pseudomonadota > Gammaproteobacteria > Burkholderiales > Thiobacillaceae > Thiobacillus. The sequence goes on along the minus strand of JACPYT010000015.1, from coordinate 69,860 downwards.
CCTGGCGCATGGAAGACATGCGCCGCGCGCTGCTCGACCTGTTCCGCAGCCGCGGCTACCAACTGGTGGTCCCGCCGCTGATGGAATACGTCGACTCGCTGCTGACCGGCGTCGGCGCCGATCTCGACCTCAAGACCTTCAAGCTGGTCGATCAGCTGACCGGCCGGCTGATGGGCGTGCGCGCCGATACCACGCCGCAGGTGGCGCGCATCGACGCGCATCTGCTGGCCGCCAACGCGGTCAACCGCCTGTGCTATGCGGGCAGCGTGCTGCACACCCAGTCCGACGGCTTCCATCGCTCGCGCGAACCGATCCAGATCGGCGCGGAACTGTATGGCGAAGCCGGCGCCGAGGCGGACCTCGAAATCCTCACGCTGATGCTGCAGGGGCTCGCCGCTTGCGGCGTGAAAACGCTGCAGCTCGACATCGGCCACGTCGGCGTCTACCGTGCGCTGGCGCAGGAAGCCGGCCTCTCCGGTGAGGTCGAGCACCAGCTGTTCGGTGCGCTACAGGCCAAGGACAGCAGCGCCGTGGCGGTGTTGACTGCGGGTCTGCCCGTCGCGTTGCGCGATGCCTTTGCCGCGCTGCCGCAGCTGTACGGCGACCGCAACGTGCTGGCCGAAGCGCGTGCGCGCCTGCCGCAACTGGCGGCAATCGCAGCCGCACTGGATACCCTGGAGGTGCTCGACCGCGGCCTCGCCGGCGCCGAGGCGGCCTACGATCTGGCCGAACTGCGCGGCTACGGCTACCACAGCGGCGTCGTGTTTGCCGCCTACACCGGCGGCCGCAGCCATGCGATTGCGCAGGGCGGCCGCTACGACGAAGTGGGGCGGGTATTCGGCCGGGCGCGTCCGGCCACCGGTTTCAGTCTGGATTTGCGCGAGCTGGTCGTTGCCGGCTCGAAATAAACGGGAGATTGCACCATGGCAGCAAAAAACGTCGTCGTCATCGGCACCCAGTGGGGCGATGAGGGCAAGGGCAAGATCGTCGACTGGCTGACCGACCGCGCACAGGGCGTGGTGCGCTTCCAGGGCGGCCACAACGCCGGCCACACGCTGGTGGTGGCGGGCAAGAAAACCGTGCTGCATCTGATTCCCTCGGGCATCCTGCGCGACAACGTCACCTGCTACGTCGGCAACGGCGTGGTGCTGTCGCCGACGGCGCTGATCGAGGAAATGGACATGCTGCAGGCCGCCGGCGTCGACGTCGCCAGCCGCCTCAAGCTCAGCGAGGCCTGCCCGCTCATCATGCCGCACCACGTGGCGCTCGACCGCGCGCGCGAAATCGCCAAGGGCGCCGGCAAGATCGGTACCACCGGGCGCGGCATCGGACCGGCCTACGAAGACAAGGTGGCGCGCCGCGCGCTGCGGCTGCAGGACCTGTTCCACCGTGAGCGGTTCGCCGCCAAGCTGGGCGAAGTGCTCGACCACCACAACTTCATGCTGAAGAACTACTACAAGACCGACACCGTCGACTTCAACCAGTCGCTCGACGAGATGATGGCGCTGGCCGAGCGTCTGAAGCCGATGGTGGCCGACGTGCCGCGCAGCCTGTACGAAGCCAACAAGGCGGGCGAGAACCTGCTGTTCGAGGGCGCGCAGGGCACCTTGCTGGATATCGATCACGGCACCTATCCGTTCGTGACCTCGTCCAACTGCACCGCCGGCGGCGCCGCCACCGGCGCCGGCGTGGGCCCGAACACGCTGCACTACGTGCTCGGCATCACCAAGGCCTACACCACGCGCGTCGGCTCGGGGCCGTTCCCGACCGAACTGTTCGACGATGTCGGCCAGTATCTCGGCGAGAAGGGCCACGAATTCGGCGCCACCACCGGCCGCGCGCGCCGCTGCGGCTGGTTCGACGCCGCAGCGCTCAAGCGTTCGATCCAGATCAACGGCGTGACGGGCCTGTGCGTGACCAAGCTCGACGTGCTGGACGGGCTGGAAACCGTGCGCGTGTGCGTGGGCTACAAGATCGACGGCGAGACTTGCGACATCCTGCCGGTTGGGGCCGAATCCATCGCCCACGTCGAGCCGATCTACGAAGACCTGCCGGGCTGGAGCGATTCGACCGTGGGCGTGCAGGAATTCGACAAGCTGCCGCAGAAGGCGCAGACCTACCTGAAGCGCATGGAGGCCTTGTGCGAAGTACCGGTGGACGTCGTGTCGACCGGACCGGACCGGGTGGAGACGATCGTGCGTCGCCACCCTTACGAGGCTTGATGGTTAAAATCAAGTCTGAAAAAGTAAAAAGCCGACACGAGGTCGGCTTTTTACTTGCAGCGTTTGGTGCCCAGAAGAGGACTCGAACCTCCACAGTGTTGCCACCGCTAGGACCTGAACCTAGTGCGTCTACCAATTCCGCCATCTGGGCAATGAAGGCGCGCATTTTAGAGAGCAGAGAATAAATTGTCAACGAAGAAATCCCGCAGCCGTGCAGGCAAACACAAAATCCCGGCGATCCGCCTGGCCGATCCGTTCTACGAGCGTGAAACCGAGCGCTACGAATCGCCGCTGCCGAGCCGCGAATACATCCTGCAATTGATCACCGAGGCCGGCTGCCCGGTCGATGTCGACGCCTTTGCCGAGCAGCTGCACATCACCGAGGCCGAGCGCGACCTGTTCCAGCGCCGTCTCGGCGCGATGCAGCGCGACGGCCAGCTGATGCTCAACCGCAAGCGCCAGCTGTGCCTGCCGGACAAGCTGGACCTGATCAAGGGCCGCGTCGAGGGCCACCCCGACGGCTTCGGCTTCGTGGTGCCGGAAGAAGGCGGCGACGACCTGTTTCTGTCGCCCAAGGAAATGCACCGCGTGCTGCACGGCGACAAGGTGCTGGTGCGGGTGGCCGGCTTCGACAAGCGCGGCCGGCGCGAGGCCAAGATCGTCGAGGTGCTGGAGCACGTCAACCAGTTCATCGTCGGCCGCTACTACCTAGAAGGCGGCGTCGGCTTCCTGATCGCGGAGAACCGCCGCATCAACCAGGACATTCTGGTGCCGGCCGAGAATGCCGGCGCCGCGAAATCCGGCCAGGTGGTGACGGTGGAAATCGTCACCCAGCCCGGCGCGCACAACGAGGCGGTCGGTCGCGTCACCGAAATCCTGGGCAGCTTTACCGGACCCGGCATGGAAATCGAGATCGCGTTGCGCAAGCACGACCTGCCCTACGTGTTCCCGCCGGACGTCGAGGCGCAGGCGTCGAAACTGCCGAACAAGGTGCAGAAGAAGGACATGGCCGGGCGCGAGGACATCCGCCATCTGCCGCTCGTCACCATCGACGGCGAGACCGCACGCGACTTCGACGACGCCGTGTACTGCGAGCCGCTCGGCCGCAGCGGTTTCAGGCTGGTGGTGGCGATCGCCGACGTCAGTCATTACGTGCAGCCCAGGGATGCGCTCGACACGGAGGGTTACAACCGCGGCAACTCGGTGTATTTCCCGCGCCGCGTCATCCCCATGCTGCCGGAAGCGCTTTCCAACGGTCTCTGCTCGCTCAATCCCGAAGTCGACCGCCTGTCGATGGTGTGCGACATGCGCATCACCACCGCAGGCAGCATCAAGGAATACCGCTTCTACCCAGCGGTGATCTACTCGCACGCGCGCCTTACCTACAACCAGGTGTGGGACTGGCTCTCGGGCGCGTCCAAGCCGGAGAAGGCTGAGCTTGAAAAAAAGCGAGCCGCGCTGATGCCGCACCTGGAAGCGCTGGATAAATTGTTCCGCACGCTGCTGAAGGCGCGCGCCAAGCGCGGCGCCATCGACTTCGGCTCGACCGAGACGCAGATCATTTTCGACGACAACGGCAAGATCAAGGAGATCGTGCCGGTGATCCGCAACGACGCGCACCGCATCATCGAGGAATGCATGCTGGCGGCCAACGTCTGCGCCTCGGATTACCTGCACGAGAACAAGCAGCCCGCGCTGTTCCGCGTGCACGAAGGCCCGACGCCGGAGAAGCTCGCTGCGCTGCGCGGTTTCCTCGCCGAATTCGGCCTCGATCTCGGCGGCGGCGACAAGCCGCACGCCAAGGATTACGCCGCGCTGCTGGAGAAGATCAAGGATCGTCCTGACCACGGCCTCTTGCAGACCGTGATGCTGCGCTCGCTCCGGCAGGCGATCTACAGCCCTGACAACAAGGGTCACTTCGGCCTGGCGTACGAGGCCTACACCCACTTCACCTCGCCGATCCGCCGCTATCCGGACCTGCTGGTGCACCGCGGCATCAAGGCCGTGCTGCTGGGCGAGAAATTGCCCGCCAAGGGCCTGGCGGAAATCGGTACCCACTGCTCGATGACCGAGCGCCGCGCCGACGACGCCACCCGCGACGTCGACGCCTGGCTGAAGACTTACTTCATGCAGGACCGCATCGGCGACGAATACAACGGCACCGTGAGCGCGGTCACCAGCTTCGGCATGTTCGTCGCGATCGACGAGATCTTCATCGAAGGTCTGGTCCACGTCTCCGAACTCGGCCAGGACTACTTCCACTACGACCAGGCCAAGCACATGATGCTCGGCGAACGCACCGGGAAAAAATATCGCCTGGGTGACCGCGTGCGCATCAAGGTGATGCGCGCCGACATCGAGACCAGCAAGATCGATTTCAGCTTGGTCACGGAAATTGAGTCGGTGCAGGAAGAAACCGCCGCGCCGAAGAAGAAGGCCGGCAAAAGCGGTGGCAAGCGGAAATGAGTGAGAAGTCCGCCGACAAGCACGCCGCAGAAAAACTCATCTACGGCTTTCATCCCGTCCTGGCCCGTCTGCGCCAGGACCCCGCGGGCATATTCGAAATCTACCTCGACCTGACCCGCCGCGACGCGCGTGCGCGCGACCTGGTGCATCAGGCCAGGGACAACGGGGTCAAGCTTGCGCAGGTCGAAGCCGATCGTTTGACGCGCCTGGTCGGCAAGGCCGCCAAGCACCAGGGCGTGGTCGCCCGCGTCAAGCCGGTTGCGCTGAGCCATTCTCTGGATGAGGTGCTGGAAAACATCCAGGGTCCACCGCTGCTGGTCATCCTCGACGGCGTCACCGACCCGCACAACCTCGGCGCGATACTCCGATCCGCGGACGCCTTCGGCGCCCACGCCGTCATCGCCCCCAAGGACAACGCCGTCGGCGTCAACGCCACGGTGGAAAAGGTTGCCTCCGGTGCCGCCGAAACCGTGCCCTACATCATGGTCACCAACCTCGCGCGCACGATCGAGGATTTGAAGGAACACAACATCTGGGTCATCGCCGCCGACATGGACGGCGAGCAACCCCTGTCCGGTATCGACGCCAGGACCGGCATCGCCTGGGTGCTCGGCGCCGAAGGCGCGGGTATCCGCCGCCTGGTCAAGCAGAGCTGCGATCAGGTCGCGCGCATCCCGATTGGTGGGACGGTGGAAAGCCTCAACGTGTCGGTGTCGGCGGCGCTGTGTTTGTATGAGACGGTGCGGCAGCGCGGGGCGTGACCGGACTGAAGCGCCTTCGGCCTTGTGCATCGACCGGAATTACCCACAGGCATAGAATAGGCACATTGCCCGAAGGAGGCCCCGCCATGCTGCAGACCATCGAAGTTGAAATTGACGCGTCGGGACACATCCATCCGCTGGAGCCCGTGCAGACGATTCCTGTTGGGCGCGCATTGCTCACGCTCCTGAAGCCGCCAGTTGACGAGGCGCTGCAACTGGCTGAAGCCGCGCTCGCCGAAGACTGGCTGAAACCAGAGGAAGAGGAAGCATGGGCGCATTTGCAGCCGGCCAAGTAGTCCTTCTGCCGTTCCCGTTTTCAGACCTCACCCACAGCAAATTGCGGCCGGCGCTGCTTCTGGCCGACGCCGGGCGCGACGACTGGATCGCCTGCCAGATCACCAGCAACCCCTATGCCGACTCGCACGCCGTTCTGCTCAATCAGGACGATTTCACATCGGGTGGGCTGCAACGTGCAAGCTATGCTCGCCCAGGAAAACTGTTCACAGCCAATACTTCACTGTTTACCTCAGCGGCAGGAACAGTCTCACAAGTCCGTCTGGACGAAGTGCGCAGCGCGTTGATCGCCATCATTAAGGGCGGGGCGGGGTAGCCGTGATCCCTGATGGTTTCGTCGAATTCGCGGCGCGGCGATACAAGCAGATAGGAGCTGAGGCATGAAAGAAAAAATCATCCAGTCTGGCGGCAATGTGTTTGCCGACCTGGGCTTCCCGCCGGAGGAGGCCGCCGTGTTGTCGATGCGTGCGGACTTGATGGCGCAATTGCGCCTGGCCGTGGAAAAGCGCAATTGGACACAAGTTGAAGCGGCACAAGTTCTGGGCATCAGCCAATCTCGCGTGTCCGACCTGATGCGCGGAAAATGGGACAAATTCAGCCTGGATATGCTGGTGACGCTGGCTGCCCGTGCGGGCTTGCATTGCGAGTTGAAGCTGGCGGCCTGAATAGGCGGGATAAGATTTAATCTGATCCTGGCCCTTTGATTTCCTTTGATTTATCTCCATGAGATTGACGCCCAACACTGCGTTCCACCCGACCGGCTACAAGCAGCTTCGCTGCTTTCCGCCATCGGGTGCACTCCAACGTTAGCCGTCAGATGAACGCACTCTCCCTACCGGAAGTTGAGAACCTGCGTGCGCTAGTTCTCGAAAACGCGTCCGAGCTTGCCGAAGAGGCCGAGTTGCTCTTCAAGCACAAGAAGTTCGCGCGTACCTATACCTTGGCGCACTTGTCCTCGGAAGAGCTTGCCAAACTTCCACTGCTGGCGGCGGTCGGTGTCAACCTCGTCAACGGCGACACCATCAACTGGAGCCAGCTTGATGCACGGCTTCGGTCCCACAGCGCGAAGTTGAAGGGTTCGCTGTTCGTCGATCTTCTCGGTACGAACACTGATCCGACCACAAGAGACATCCAGGTCCACGAGCAAGCGCTGTCGCGCATCGAACTCTTCAACGAACTGAAGAATGTCAGCCTCTACACCGGCGTCTACCAAGACAGCATCTACAAGCCGAATGCAGCCATCACCGAGAAACTTGCATCTGAAGCACTCACTGCTGCAAGAAATCGATTGGAACTGTTCTCCACGGTCGAAGCAGTTACGCATGGCCGCGTCGCGGAGTTAGCCAAAAGGGAGAGCTACATGAAACTACTCAATACCCTCAGTGTGGGCCGTGACGGCTAACCCTTCCATCGAGGGAATCAAAGGGGCCGTGCTCGATTTATTTTCGTTTGACCGCTCGTCCTTTGAGTCTCAGTAGTGAATCACCCCAACTCGTGTAGACGCAACAGGCGTGCTTCCTCTTCCTTGAGCGTGTCATTAATTTCCCGCATCACGCCTTCCAGATTGACCTCCGGCAGCGTGCATTCATACCGGCCGGTGAGTTCGGTCTCGGGGTGCAGCTTGCCGTGCTCGTACAGCGCCCAGATTTCCTGCGCATATTGCGTGGCCAACAATGCCGGCGCGAACTGTCCAAAGTAAGCCCGCAGGTTGTTTACGTCGCGCGCCAGCATGGCCTGGGCGTGGTTGTTGCCGGCGGCGTCGACCGCTTGCGGCAGGTCGATGATCACCGGGCCGTCGGCGTCGATGAGGATGTTGAACTCGGACAGGTCGCCGTGGACGACGCCGGCGCACAGCATGCGCACCACTTCCCCGATCAGGGTGCGGTGATGTGCAAGCGCTTCTTCCTCGCTCAGTGACACGTCGTTGAGCCGGGGTGCGGCGTTTCCCTCCGAGTCGGCTACTAATTCCATCAGCAGGACGCCCTCATGGAAGTTGTACGGCGTGGGGACCCGCACGCCGGCAGCGGCCAGCCGATACAGCGCATCGACCTCGGCGCTTTGCCAGGCGGCTTCCTGCATCTCGCGGCCAAACTTGCTGCCCTTGGCCATGGCGCGTGCCTGGCGGCTATTCTTGGTCTTGCGGTTCTCGGTGTAGTCGACGGCCTGGCGGAAGCTGCGCTTGTTCGCTTCCTTGTAGACCTTGGCGCAGCGGATCTCGTCGCCGCACACGACGACGAAGACCATGGCTTCCTTGCCGCTCATGAGCTGGCGCACGACGCCGTCGATGAGGCCGTCTTCGAGCAGAGGTTCGAGGCGTTTGGGGATTTTCATCGGCTGCGGTTCTAGCCGCGCACCTTGCGATACGCGTCCAGCAGGCGCTGGTGGATCGCGCTGCCCTCGAAGTCTTTGCCCAGTTTCGTCAGCCCGAAGAAGCGTTCGTCCTGGTTGAACAGTGCGAACGCCCGTTCCAGCGTCTCGCGGCCGTACATCAGGGCCAGCGCAGGTTCGAAGGGGCTGGGGTCGGCGAGCTGGATGAGGTCGGCGATGCAGCGGTAGACCTTGAGGCGCGCTTCGCTGCGCTGGCCGTACTGGGCGATCCAGGTGCAGCCTTCGAGGATGGCGTCGTCGTCGCCGATGGCCAGCGCGAGCAGCAGTTTCAGCTCGCCGATGCGCAGGTCGGTCCAGGGCGAGTCGGCATCAGGCGCAAGGCCGATCAGGACCGATACCAGGCGGTCGTCCGCCAGTTCGAGTTCGATCATCAGATCGAACAGCGCGGCGCATTCCGCTTCGACGAGCTCCGGCAGGCGTGCGAGTGCCGGGCGGAGCAGGTTGCCCACGCTGTTGTTCTCGAATTCGAGTTCTTCAATTGGATAAATCTCGGAGACGCCTGGCACCAGGATGCGGCAGGCGTAGACGCCGAGGTGCTCGAAGTCGGCGATGTAGATTTCATGCCCGTCGGCGTGCAGCGCGTCGACCGACCAGTGGTAATCCTCGTCGGTGGTGGTGCCGAAATTCCAGTCGACGAAGTCGTAGTCGGGGGTGTCGCGCAGGAACTGCCAGGAGATCACGCCGCTGGAATCGACGAAGTGGATTTCCAGGTTCTGCGGATCGGCGATTTCCGTTTGATCGAAGCCGGGCGCGGGGAAGCCTGCGAGCGAATCGAGCGCGCGGCCTTGCAATAATTCAGTCAATGCGCGTTCCAGCGCGACCTCGAAGCGCGGATGCGCACCGAAGCTGGCGAAGCAGCCCTGGTCCTGCGGGTGCAAGAGCGTGACGTTCATCACCGGGTACTGGCCGCCCAGCGAGGCGTCCTTCACCAGGATGCCGAAGCCGGCTTCGCGCAGGCCGCGGATGCCGGCGGCGATGTGCGGGTAGCGCTCGATGACGTCTTCGGGCACGTCGGGCAGGCACAGGCCTTCCTCGATGATGCGGAACTTGATGTGGCGCTCGAAGATTTCGGACAGCGCCTGGGTGCGCGCTTCCATCAGCGTGTTGCCGGCCGACATGCCGTTGCTGACGTAGAGATTGCCGATCAGGTTGACCGGGAAGTACACGGTTTCGTCGTCGCGCAGGCGCTGGTAGGGGATGGCGCAGATGCCGCGTGCGGCGTTGCCGGAGTTGAGGTCGATCAGCTGGTCGGCGCGCACGCCGTCGTCCGGGTTGTAGAGGCCATGCAGGTCGGACGTGAGCAGGGCTTGCGGCCAGGCGTCGCTTTCCGGAATGAACCAGCGCTCGTCGGGATGGTGGACGTAGGCACGATTGGCGATCGTGTCGCCCAGATAGAAATGGGTCCAGAAATAATTGGTCGACAGCCGCTCGAAATATTCGCCCAGCGCGCTCGCCCGCGCAGCCAGTTCCGAGGCGCCCTTGCCGTTGGTGAACAAGAGCGGACAGTCGCGGTCGCGGATGTGCACCGACCACACGCCTTCCACCGGGTTGAGCCAGGAGCGCTCCTCGATATGGAAGCCGATCGCTTCCAGCTTGGACTGCAGGGTGGCGATCGACGCTTCGAGCGAGGCGTCCTTGCCGGGGATGAAATGTTCGGTGGCTTGCATGGGGGAAACCTGGGGAGGGTGACGGCCTGTGCGATGCGTGCGAGGCCGGGCAGGGGAAATGCCGGCCATTGTGGCACGGACGAGGCCGTTCAGGCCGGGATTTGTTCGAACTCTGCCACCGCCTGCCGCAGCCGGCTGGCTTCCTGTTCCGGCCGCATCAGTGCACGGCGCTGGCGGGCATGGCTGGCCAGCGCGGCGTAGAAATCGGGGTCGTTCTCGGCCATGGCCAGCAATTCGGCGAGCTGGCGTTCGTCGCCCACCGGGAAATAGCCCGGATAGTCCTCCCCCAGCATGCCGATATTGCCCGGCATGCGGGAGGCCAGCACCGGCACGTCGGCCGCCAGCGCCTCGCAGATCACGTTGGCGCCGCCTTCCATCACCGAGCTGATGACCAGCAGGTGGGCACGCGCCAGGCGCTTCAGCACGGTTCTGTGCGGCACGTCACCGGCCCAGATCCAGCGCGGCAGCTTGGCCTGCGCCATCTCCGCCGTTTCGGCCATCTCCTCGGAGAGGGCGCCGCCCAGGTGGGTGATCCGGATGCTCGAATGTTCCGGCAGGTAGGCGGTGGCCAGGGCCGCCCGGAAGGGATCCTTTTCCGTGCGCAGGTGGCCGATCACCAGCACTTCGAAGGTGCGGGCGGGCGACGGCTGGCGCCCGATGTCGGGCGCCGACTGGTAGATCACCCGTGTCTTGGCGACCAGATGCGCGGCCAGTTCGTCGACCCCGCGCTCCTGCAGCACGATGAGCCGGTGCGCGAGTTCGAGCGCCTGCTGGGCGTCGGCATCCTCGTGGATGTCGCGATACAGGTCGGTGCCGGTGAGGGTGACGATCAGCGGGCGGCTCGGAAACCGCTCGGCAAACGCGCGGATCGAGGCGAAGCTGCGCCGGGCGTGCAGCGCCAGCATCAGGTCGGCGCCGCGGCCATCCCATTCGACCTGCGTCCGCACCGTGTGACCGGCCTCGCGCAGGAAGCGCGCCCAGCGCGCGGCGGTGTGCCAGTTGCCATTGCGATGCTCGCGGCCGTAAGGGGTGATGAGGGCGATACGCATGGCGTGAGTGTACGCCCGGGGCCGTGTCACGGATAATCCCGGCATGACCGCAACCGCCATTTCCTCGCGCGACAATCCCCTGTTCAAGCGGCTGAAGAAACTTGCCGAGTCCGCCCGCGCGCGCCGCGAGGCCAGGATGACGCTGCTCGACGGCGAGCATCTGCTGGCGGCCTATCTCGACGCCGGCGGCCAGCCGCATACGCTGGTGCGGACGGCTTCATTCGATGCCGGCCGGTTCGAACGGTTTGCCGTGCAGTGCCCGCAGGCCAAGGCCATCGAGCTGTCCGATGCGCTGTTCGCAGAACTCTCGCCGGTTGCCACCCCGACCGGCATGCTTGCCGAGGCTGCCTGGCTGACCCCGCCGGCTCCCGGCGCCACGCCGCTCGTCATCGTGCTGGAGGACATCCAGGATCCCGGCAATCTCGGGTCCATGCTGCGCACCGGCGCGGCGGCGGGCGCCACCCTGGCGGTGCTGTCGAAAGGCTGCCACGACCCGTGGTCGCCGAAGGCGCTGCGCGGCGGGCAGGGCGCGCAGTTCGTGCTGCCGCTCGTCGGCGGGGCCGATATCGTGGAATGGCTGGCGGGCTTCGAAGGGGAGAGCCTTGCGCTTGCACTGGCCGACGACGCCAGCCTGTATGCGCGCAGGCTCACCGGATCGCTGGCCCTGATCGTGGGGAACGAAGGGGCGGGACTGTCGCAGGAAGTATGCGAAGCCGCGAGCGCGACGGTCCGCATTCCGATGCCGGGCAAGGTCGAATCCCTGAATGCCGCCGCGGCCTTGGCGGTGGCCGTGTTCGAGGCGGCCCGGCAGCGGGCGGTCTAGCGTGTCAGCCTTCGCGCGATAAGGTGCGCTTGCCGGTGCGGCGGTCCATCTGGATGCGTAGCCGGTTTGCCTGGGCAAACCCCATGACATAGTCATACGCAGCCGGATCGGCGGTTTCCAGCCAGCGTGCGACGACCAGGCAGTTTTCGCCTTCGATCATGCAGGGCTGAACACCGGATGAATAGCGCAGACGGTGGTCGACCTGAAAACTGGCCAGTGTCGACGACAGGCGTTCGATCCAGTCCGACGGGCGGAATTTTTTCCCGTTTTCCTGGACACCGGTGATTACCAGATACCCCTCGGACATGATCCAACTCCCCTTTGTAAGGTGTTCGCTCCTGCTGATTCGGCGCGGCCTGGTTTTTCTTTAGCGGGAATCGGACGGGAACGGGGTTCACCCTCCTGCCGATGCATTCAGGCCGGTTCGAATTCCTGCAGCCAGTTGCGCTCCAGCAGCGCGGCAATCTGGTCTGCCGGCACCGGCCGGCTGATGAAATAGCCCTGCACGATCTGGCAGCCGAGTTTGCGCAGCACGTCGAGCTGCGCCCGGTTCTCCACGCCTTCGGCGACGGTGCCGAGATTCAGTCCCTGGCACAGGGCGAGAATCGAGCTGGTGAGCGCTTCGTTGACCGGCGAGTGCTGGATGTCCTTGACGAAGTAACGGTCGATCTTGAGGACGTCGAGCGGAAAGCGCTTGAGGTGGGCCAGTGACGAATAGCCGGTGCCGAAGTCGTCGATCGCCACGGCCACGCCCAGCGCCTTCAAGGCCAGGATCCGGGACACGGCGGCGTCGACGTCCTGCATGAAAATGCCTTCGGTCAGTTCGAGCTGCAGGTATCCCGGCGGCAAGCCGGACTGTTGCAGGGCGTCATGGACATCGGCGACCAGGCTGTCGTGCCAGAATTCCTTGCTGGAAACGTTCACGGCCACATCCAGATCGGTGAATCCGGCGGCATGCCAGCGTGCCGTCTGGCGGCAGGCCGATCCCAGGAGCGCGCGCCCGACCCTGACGATGCCGCCGTTTTCTTCCAGCAGCTCCAGAAACACGGCCGGGCTGAGCAGGCCTTTGTTCGGATGGTTCCAGCGGATCAGCGCTTCGACGCCCTGGATGCGCCCGGTTCCCAGGTTGAGCTTGGGCTGATAATGGAATACGAATTCGTCCCGTTCCAGGGCGTAGTGCAGTTCCGTTTCCAGTTGCAGCCGCTCTTCCGCCATGGCATTCATGGCCGCGTCGTAGAGCTGGAAGCGGTTTCTGCCGCCGTTCTTGGCGGTGAACGTCGCCGCGTCGGCGTTCTTCAGCAGGCTGTTGCCGTCGTTGCCGTCATTCGGATAGACGCTGACGCCGATGCTGCAGCTGGTGAAAAGCTCGCGCTCGGCGATTCGGTAAGGCTCGCTGACGACGCCGAGGATTTTTTCCACGACCTGCAGGACATGACCGATCCTGGCGACATCGATGACCACGCCGAATTCGTCGCCCCCCAGCCGGGCCACGATGTCCTCGGCGCGCGTGGCCGACCTCAGGCGCTGGGCGACTTCGCAAATGAGCGTGTCGCCATGGGCGTGTCCCAGGGTGTCGTTGACGCGCTTGAAGCGGTCCAGGTCGATGAACAGGACGCCCACCAGTGTATTGCGGCGTTGTGCGCGCACCAGCGACTGCCCCAGACGATCAAGGAACAGCATGCGGTTGGGCAGGCCGGTCAGGGCGTCGTGGGTGACGAGATGCTGACGCTCGCGGCTGGCCCGGCTGGTGTAATACATGACCGCCGCAGCGACGAGGGCGCCCAGCAGCAGGGCGATGCCCGACAGGAGGTACATCCAGAAACGCGCCACTTCCTGCGTCTGGTGCGCCTTGTGGCTGGCCTCCTGCGCGCGTTGCTGGGTTTCGGCATCGAGCTGCGAGAGCACGGCCAGCACATTGTTCTGGGCCGGGATGGCGCTGCTGAGAACCTGTGCTTCGGCTTCCTGGTTGAAGTCGTTGCGCAACGCCTCGACGACCCGGTTCTGCATCGGCTTGGCGATGCCGGTCAGCCGCCCCTGCTGGGCGATGAGGTCGCGCTCGCGCGCGCTCAGCGGCAGCTTCAACAGTGCCATCCGGGCGTCGGCAAATTCCGCACCCTGCTGGTTGAACGCCATGAACAGCTCGTCGCGCTCGAACGGATCGCGACTCATCGACAGCCTGAACATGCTGAGCGTGCGCTCGCGTGCGGCGGTCATCATGGTCTTGGTAAGACTCAGCTTGCGCATGTGGATATCGACAACCGTGCTGAGGTCGTCGGCGGTCATCCGAAGCTGCTGCAGGCCGATGGCGGTGACGAACAGGATCAGCAGCAATTGGGCGACAAACCCTGCCAGCAGCGCGCGCCGCCAGGTCGACGGGGGGGCGTAATGGCTCACCGCCGACGCCGAGGCGGTGTCCGGGTCAAGGGCAAAGGCGCTCACGCTGCAATATTTCCCTGGACGCAACGGGAACACCCGGCGTCCGTGGATGGCCTGAGTTTTTCAGGCTGAAAGCGTCTGCGCATCATGCCGTTGCATGTGTCCAGTAGAGGTGACGGGCAGGCCGGTCCAGCCTCCCTTCCACAGCACAGACAATTACGCCGGGCAGGCCGGTGCCATTGCAGTGTGCAAGAGGGGGCATGGGCAGAGACAAGACATCGGGGAACCTCTCCTGGTATTGAACAATGGGCGGAGCCGGATTGTGGTAAACCGACTTCTGGCCCCCTGTTCAATCGGGTAAATGGCGGAAAACTTGAGGGAGGGCAGTCAGACCGGGTGGTGGGCATTCAGGATTGCCGCAGGCGCGCGGCAATTTCTTCCACTGACATGCGGGTGGTGTCGACCACGGGGAGCGCATGGCGCTTGAAGAACGTCTCGGCGGCGCCAAGCTCCATGCGGCACTGTTCCAGGCTGGCGTAGCGGCTGTCCGGGTAGCGTGCCTGGCGGATGGCGGCCAGGCGCTCGGCCGCCAGCGTGAGGCCGCGCAACCGGGACAGATGGGCCTGCAGGCAGGCGGGCAGGTCGTCCTGTTCGAGGTCGTCCGGGGTGAGCGGATAGTTGGCCACGCGCAGGCCATACTGCAGGGCCAGATAAAGTGCGGTGGGGGTTTTGCCGACGCGCGAGACGCCGACCAGGATCAGGTCGGCCTGGCCGAGCCGCTCGGGGTTGAGGCCGTCATCCAGATTGAGCGCAAAGTTGACGGCATCCATGCGGGCTTCATAGTCGGGCGCCATGCCGTGGGTGCGGCCGCCGCTGGGGGTGGCAGTCTGGCCGAGCGCCGCGCCGACTGCAGGCGCGACCAGATCGAAGATGTCGAAGGGCTGGATGCCCGCCTCGCCAAGAATGGCGCGCAGTTGCGGGTCGGTCAGGCTGGAGAACACCAGCGGTCGGGGTGTGTCCAGGATGCGTGCGGCGGCTTCCCGCACTTTCTCCGCGCTGTCGACGAAGGGCAGTGTAATCAGGCTAAACTCGAGATGAGGAAACTGCGCCAGCACGCTTTTGGCGACGGACTCGACCGTCACCCCGGTGTGGTCGGACACGCAAAATACGCTGTAACCGTTCATGGAGTTCACCTATGTCTGCAAACTATATTGTGCCGCTGGATGCCCTGTCGATGGCGGACGTGCCTCGGGTGGGCGGCAAGAATGCCTCGCTAGGCGAGATGATCCGCCATCTGTCCGGCGCAGGCGTCAAGGTGCCGGGCGGCTTTGCCACCACGGCGCAGGCATTCTGGGACTTCCTCGATCATAACGATCTGCGCGCGCGCATCGACGCACGGTTGGCGGCGCTCGACGTCGCCGACGTGACGGCACTGGCGCAGGCCGGCGCCGAGATCCGTGCCTGGGTGGAGGCGGCCCGCCTGCCGCCTGCGTTGGAAACCGGCCTGCGCAGCGCCTATGCGGCGCTCGGCGACACGGTGTCGGTGGCGGTGCGCTCGTCGGCCACGGCCGAAGATCTGCCCGACGCCTCGTTCGCCGGCCAGCAGGAAACCTATCTGCACGTGCGCGGTGCGGATGCCTTGCTCACGTATGTGAGAAAGGTGTTCGCCTCGCTCTACAACGACCGCGCCATTGCCTACCGCGTGCACCATGGCTTTGCCCACGCCGGCGTGGCGCTGTCCGCCGGCATCCAGCGCATGGTGCGTTCCGACATCGCCTGCTCCGGCGTGCTGTTCACGCTCGACACCGAATCCGGCTTCCGCGACGTGGTGTTCATCACCGCGGCCTACGGTCTGGGCGAGACGGTGGTGCAGGGCTCGGTCAATCCGGACGAGTACTACGTGCACAAGCCGATGCTGGCGCAGGGCTTCCCGGCGGTGGTGCGGCGCGAACTCGGCGAAAAAGCCATCCGCATGGTGTGGCGCGACGGCGCGACCGTGATCGAGGACACGCCACCCGAGCTGCAGCGGCGGTTCGCCTTGAACGACGCCGAGGTGCTGGAGCTCGCCCGTCAGGCCATGCAGATCGAGCGGCATTATGGCCGGCCGATGGATGTGGAATGGGCGAAGGACGGCGAAACCGGCGAACTGTTCATCGTGCAGGCGCGGCCGGAAACCGTGAAGGCGCGCAGCGCCAGCGGCATCGAGCGCTACGTGCTGAAGGCGACGGGCGAGGTGCGCATCAGCGGTCGTGCCATCGGCCAGAAGATCGGCGCCGGCGAGGTGCGGGTGATCGCCAGCCCGGCGGAAATGAGCCGCGTACAGCCGGGCGACATCCTGGTCACCGACATGACCGACCCCGACTGGGAGCCGGTGATGAAACGCGCGGCGGCCATCGTCACCAACCGCGGCGGGCGCACCTGCCACGCCGCGATCGTCGCGCGCGAACTGGGCATCCCCGCTGTGGTCGGCGCGGGCAACGCGACCACGGTACTGAAGGACGGCGAGGCGGTGACGGTGTCGTGCGCCGAGGGCGACACCGGCCTGGTCTATGCGGGGAAACTGGCGTTCGAGGTGGAAACGCTGGCGAGCGAAACGCTGCCCGAACCGCCGGTCAAGCTGATGATGAACGTCGGCAATCCCGAGCGCGCCTTCGAATTCGCGCAGATTCCCAATCACGGAATCGGCCTCGCGCGGCTGGAATTCATCATCGCACGCATGATCGGCGCCCACCCGCTGGCGCTGCTCGACTACGCCGGCCAGCCGCCGGAACTGCGCGACGAGATTGACCGGCGTGCGGCCGGCTATGCCGATCCGGTGTCGTTCTACGTCGACAAACTGGCCGAGGGTATCGCCACGCTGGCCGCCGCGTTCTGGCCGCAACCGGTGATCGTGCGGCTGTCCGACTTCAAGTCCAACGAATACGCCAACCTCGTCGGCGGCGAGCGCTACGAGCCGAAGGAGGAAAATCCCATGCTGGGGCTGCGCGGCGCGGCGCGCTACGTGTCGGCCATGTTCCGCCCGGCGTTCGAGCTGGAATGCCGGGCCCTGAAAAAGGTGCGCGAGACGCTGGGCTTTGCCAATGTCGAAGTGATGATTCCCTTCGTGCGTACGGTGGAGGAATGCGCGGCGGTGGCCGGGCTGCTGGCGGCCAACGGCCTCACGCGCGGCGAGAACGGCCTGCGGCTGATCATGATGTGCGAGATTCCGTCCAACGTGTTGCTGGCCGAGGATTTCCTGCAATACGTCGACGGTTTTTCCATCGGCAGCAACGATCTCACTCAGTTGACGCTTGGCATCGACCGCGATTCCGGCCTGGTGGCCGAAGGCTTCGACGAGCGCAACCCGGCCGTGAAGAAGCTGCTGGCCGAAGCCATTGCCGTGTGCAGGCGGCAGGGAAAATACGTCGGCATCTGCGGCCAGGGGCCGAGCGACCATCCCGATCTGGCCGACTGGCTGGTGGAACAGGGAATCGGCTCGATTTCGCTCAATCCCGACACGGTGGCGGCGACGTGGCGGCGGCTGGCGGGCCATTGAGTGACCGTGTCATTGAGCCATCACGGGCGATGGAGTAGAATCCGTCATCACCCGCCCCTGCTCATAAAATGACGAAGTATGTGTTTGTCACTGGTGGGGTGGTTTCTTCCCTCGGGAAAGGGATCGCCTCCGCATCACTTGCTGCGCTGCTCGAATCGCGCGGTATCCGTGTCACCCTGTTAAAGCTCGATCCGTACATCAACGTCGATCCTGGCACCATGAGCCCGTTCCAGCACGGCGAGGTGTTCGTCACCGACGACGGCGCGGAAACCGACCTCGACCTCGGCCATTACGAGCGCTTTTCCAGCGCGCGCATGAGCAAGCGCAACAACTTCACCACCGGCCAGATCTACAAGTCGGTGATCGACAAGGAGCGGCGCGGCGACTACCTGGGCGGCACGGTACAGGTCATTCCCCACATCACCGACGAGATCAAGCTGTCGATCCGCGAAGGCGCCAAGGGCGCGGACGTGGCGATGGTCGAGATCGGCGGCACGGTGGGCGACATCGAGTCGTTGCCCTTCCTCGAAGCGATCCGCCAGATGGGTTTCGAGGACGGCCCGGAAAATACCTGCTTCATCCACCTGACGCTGTTGCCCTATATCCCCACCGCGGGCGAACTGAAAACCAAGCCGACCCAGCACTCGGTGAAGGAGCTGCGCGAAATCGGCATTCAGCCCGACATCCTGCTGTGCCGCGCCGACCGTGAAATTCCGGTCGACGAACGCCGGAAAATTGCGCTCTTCACCAACGTGCGACCCGAAGCGGTGATCCAGGTGCTGGATGCCGACTCGATCTACAAGATCCCGGCGATGCTGCACGACCAGATGCTCGACGAGATCGTCTGCCACAAGCTCAACATCCTGGCACGCGCCGCCGATTTGAGCGTGTGGAAGAACCTAGTGCATGCGCTGGAACATCCGCAGCATACCGTCAACATCGCCTTCGTCGGCAAGTACGTCGATCTCACCGAATCCTACAAGTCGCTGTCGGAAGCGATGATCCACGCCGGCATGCATACCCGCAGCAAAGTCAAGATCCATTACATCGATTCCGAGCAGATCGAAAAGAGCGGCATCGATTGCCTGAAGGCCATGGATGCCATTCTGGTGCCCGGCGGTTTCGGCAAGCGCGGCGTCGAAGGCAAGATCGCCGCCATCCGCTATGCGCGTGAAAACAAGGTGCCGTATCTCGGCATCTGTCTGGGCATGCAGCTCGCGGTGGTCGAGTTCGCGCGCGACGTCGCCGGCATGGCGGACGCGCAATCGACCGAGTTCGAGCCGGCCACCACGCACCCGGTGATCGGCCTCATCACCGAGTGGCTTGACCGCGGCGGCCAGGTCGAGAAGCGTAGCGAGCAGTCGGACCTCGGTGGCACCATGCGCCTGGGTGGCCAGCCGTGCGAACTCAAGGACGGCACGCTGGCGCGCGAAGTCTACGGCGCGGCCAGCATCGTCGAACGTCACCGCCATCGTTACGAAGTCAACAACACGCTGCTGGCCGAACTCGAGGCGAAGGGCCTTGTCGTCGCTGGACGCGCGCCGGGTACCGACCTGTGCGAAATGGTCGAACTGCCGGCTTCGGTGCATCCCTGGTTCGTCGGCTGCCAGTTCCACCCCGAATTCACCAGCAATCCGCGCAACGGCCATCCGCTGTTCATCGCGTTCGTCAAGGCTGCGCTGGCGCATCAGCAGGAGCACGCCAAATGAAGCTGTGTCATTTCGAAGCCGGTTTGGACCATCCGCTGTTCCTGATCTCCGGCCCCTGCGTGATCGAATCCGAGCAGCTGGCGATGGACACGGCCGGCCAGCTCAAGGAAATGTGCGCGTCGCTCGACATCCCCTTCATCTACAAGTCTTCGTTCGACAAGGCCAACCGCTCGTCGACCCAGTCCTTCCGTGGGCTCGGTCTGGAAGAGGGCCTGCGCATCCTGTCGGAAGTGAAGGCAAAGATCGGCGTGCCGGTGCTGACCGACGTGCACGAAGACACGCCGCTCGACGAAGTGGCGGCGGTGGTCGATGTGCTGCAGACGCCGGCCTTCCTGTGCCGCCAGACCAACTTCATCCAGAACGTCGCGCGCACCGGGCGCCCGGTCAACATCAAGAAGGGCCAGTTCCTGGCGCCGTGGGACATGCAGAACGTGGTCGACAAGGCACGCGCGGTCGGTAACGAGCAGATCATGGTGTGCGAGCGCGGCGTCAGTTTCGGCTACAACACGCTGGTGTCCGACATGCGCGGTCTGGCGATCATGCGTGGTACCGGCTGCCCGGTGGTGTTCGACGCCACCCATTCGGTGCAGCAGCCGGGCGGGCAGGGCACGTCGAGCGGCGGCCAGCGCGAGTTCGTGCCGGTGCTGGCGCGGGCTGCAGTGGCCACCGGTGTTGCCGGGGTGTTTGCGGAGACGCATCCGAATCCGGAAAAGGCGCTGTCCGACGGCCCCAACGCGTGGCCGCTCGGCATGATGAAGGAACTGCTGGAAACTCTGAAGGAAATCGACGCGCTGGTGAAGCAGCGCGGGTTTATTGAACACAAGTTGATGAAAACCTGAGCCGCGAAAAACGCGAAGTTCAGTGAACTTCGCGTTTTTCGCGGATAGAAACTGGAAACGAAGGAAACAAATTGAGTGCAATTATCGATGTCATCGCCCGGGAAATTCTCGACTCCCGCGGCAATCCCACTGTTGAAGTCGATGTGCTGCTGGAGTCCGGCGTGCTGGGCCGTGCCGCGGTGCCGTCCGGCGCCTCGACCGGTAGCCGCGAGGCGATCGAACTGCGCGACGGCGACAAGTCGCGTTACCTCGGCAAGGGCGTGCTGAAGGCCGTCGAGAACGTCAACACCGAAATCTGCGAAGCCATCATCGGCCTGGATGTCGAAGACCAGGCCTTCATCGACCAGACCATGATCGATCTGGACGGTACCGAGAACAAATCGCGTCTCGGCGCCAACGCGCTGCTGGCCGTGTCGATGGCGTGCGCCCGTGCAGCCGCCGAGCAGGCCGGGCTGCCGCTCTACCGCTATCTTGGCGGCGCCGCGCCGATGGCGCTGCCGGTGCCGATGATGAACATCATCAACGGCGGTGCGCACGCCAACAACAACATCGACATGCAGGAATTCATGATCATTCCGGTGGGCGCGCCGAGCTTCCGCGAGGCCTTGCGCTATGGCGCCGAAGTCTTCCACGCGCTGAAGAAGCTGCTGGACGATGCGGGCATGGCCACGACCGTTGGCGACGAGGGCGGCTTCGCGCCCAACCTGGAGTCGCACGAGGCGGCACTGAAGCTGATCGTGCAGGCCATCGAAAAAGCCGGCCTGCAGCCCGGCATCGACGTCGCCATCGGCGTCGATTGCGCGGCATCCGAGTTCTACAAGGACGGCCGCTACCACCTCGAATCCGAAGGCCTGAAGCTGACCTCCGCCGAGTTCACCGATTACCTGGCGGCGTGGTGCGACAAGTACCCGGTCATCAGCATCGAGGACGGCATGGCCGAGGGCGACTGGGATGGCTGGAAGCTGCTGACCGACAAGCTCGGCAAGCGCGTGCAGTTGGTGGGCGACGACCTGTTCGTGACCAACACGAAAATCCTCAAGGAAGGCATCGAGAAGGGCATCACCAACTCCATCCTGATCAAGGTCAACCAGATCGGTACGTTGTCGGAAACCTTCCAGGCGATCGAGATGGCGAAGCAGGCCGGTTACACGTCGGTGATCTCGCACCGCTCGGGCGAGACCGAGGACACCACCATCGCCGACCTGGCGGTCGCCACCAACGCGCGCCAGATCAAGACCGGCTCGCTGTCGCGTTCCGACCGCATGGCCAAGTACAACCAGCTGTTGCGCATCGAGGAAGAACTCGGCGACACGGCAAGCTACCCCGGACGCGATGCGTTCCGCCAGCGCGGCTGATCTCGGCTGGCTGTTCGCGCGCATCCGTACCCAGGGACTGACCTGGGTGCTGGCCATCGCGATCGCTCTGCTGCAATATCCGCTCTGGCTGGGTGAGGGCGGCTGGCTGCGGGTGCGCGAGGGTATGCAGAAGATCTACACCCAGCAGGCGTTGAATCAGCGCCTGGAAACCCGCAATGCAAGCCTGCTGGCCGAGATCAACGACCTCAAGCAGGGGCGCGACGCCATCGAGGAGCGTGCGCGCAATGATCTGGGCATGGTGGCGCCGGATGAATGGTTCATCCGGGTGGTGCCTGCCCAATCCGTTCAGTCGGGAAAAACGAATGAGTGATTTGCAAATCGGCTTGTTGGTCGTCGGTGCGACCGTCGTGGCGGCAGTGCTGGTGTTCAACTGGATCCAGGAGCGCCGCTTCCGGAAACAGGCGAATGCGGCCTTTCAGGTGCCGGTGGCCGACGTGTTGATGCAGGACGCCGCAGTACCACGCGAGACGCACGAGCGGCTGGAGCCTTCCCTGCATGCACCGGCTTTCGACGCCGAGGCGGAGATCGGCGACGAGGGGCCCGATGTGCCTATCGACATCGAGCGGCCGATGGGGGAGCCGCCTCATGGGGACGTCGCTCCCGTCGCGCGCCCTGCCGCTGTGCCGTCCGCCGAGCGCCGTCCTGCCGGCCCACCGCCGGCCGTGCCGCCGGCACCCTACGACGAACTGATCGAATACCGCGCCCGCATCGGCAGCGACGGCGTGGTGGCCAGTGTATTCGCCGAGGCCTTCAATCAGACACGCACGCTGGGCAAGGCGGTACGCTGGCTCGGCCTGCCGGTCGGGGCGACGGCATGGGAGGACATCCAGCCGTGGCGTGATGCACGCTACCAGCAGGTGGCGGTCACCATTCAACTGGCCGATCGCAACGGGGCGGTGCAGGAAGAACAGCTCGCCGCCCTGTGCGACGTGCTGCAGACGACGGCGCAGACACATGGCCTGCGTCTCGCCTGCGACGACATGGTCGATGCGCTTGAGCGTGCGCAGGCCATCGATCGCTTCTGTGTCGATGTCGACGTTCTCATCGGCCTCAACGTGGTGGCGCGCGGCGAGGGCGCGGTGAACCTGACGCGCATCGTGCGGGAGGCGGAAAGCTGCGGCATGGTGCTGGGCGGGGATGGCGTGTTCCAGCTGCTCGACAGCCGCGGCGAGCCGCTCTATGCCCTGTGCAACCACGATGCCGAGCCGTTTGCCGTCGAAGCGATGGAGGGCCAGACCTCGCAGGGCGTCACCCTGCAGTTCGACGTGCCGCGTGTGCCGGATGGTCTCAAGGTGTTCGACGGCATGGTGGCGTTCGGCCGCAAGCTCGCCAATGAGACCGGCGGCATCCTGGTGGACGACAACCTGCGTCCGCTGACCGATACCGGGATCGAAAAAATCCGCAGCCAGCTCGTGCACATCTACGAGCGCATGGAAGCGCGCGGCGTGCCATCCGGATCCCGGCGGTCGCTGCGTCTGTTCTCCTGATGCCGTCCGGTTTTCTGGCGCGCGCGGCCGCGCTGCGCCGGGAGATCGAGCGTCACAACTACGCCTACTACGTCCTCGACGCGCCCACCATTCCGGATGCGGAATACGACCGGCTGTTCCGTGAGCTGCAAGCGCTCGAGGCCGAGCATCCCGAACTCGCCACACCCGATTCTCCGACTCGCCGCGTAGGCGGCAAGCCGCTCGGCGGCTTTGCGTCGGTACGCCATGCGGTGCCGATGCTGTCGATCCGCACCGAAACCGATACCGAAGCCAGCGGCGCGCAGGCTTTCGACGCACGGGTGCGCAAGGAGCTGGGGCTGGCCGACAGCGATCCGCCGGTCGACTATGCCGCCGAACTGAAGTTCGACGGCCTGGCGATCAACCTGCGCTACGAACAGGGCGTGCTGGTGCAGGCCGCCACCCGGGGCGACGGCGAAACCGGCGAGGACGTCACCCAGAACGTTCGCACCATCCACGCCATTCCGCTGCATCTCAAGACTGGGTCGCCGCCCGCGGTGCTGGAAGTGCGCGGCGAGGTATTCATGCGGCGCGACGATTTCGAACGCTACAACGCGAAGCAACGCGAAGCCGGCAAACCCACCCTGGTCAACCCGCGCAACGGCGCGGCGGGCAGCATCCGCCAGCTCGATCCCAAGCTTGCTGCGCAACGCCCGCTGTCGTTCTTTGCCTATGGCCTGGGCGAGGTGCAGGGTTGGAAGCAGGCACCGCTTACCCATAGCGCGACGCTCGACGCCCTGGAGAAAATGGAGATACCGGTATGCGGCGAGCGCGTCACCGGTCAGGGCGCAGCGGCGCTGATTGCTTTTCATGACGACATCGCCGCGCGCCGCGATCAATTGCCGTTCGACATCGACGGCGTGGTGTACAAGGTCAACCGCTTCGACCTGCAGCGCGAGCTCGGCTTCGTCACACGCGAGCCGCGCTGGGCGGTGGCGCACAAATACCCGGCGCAGGAGCAAATGACCACGGTGCTCGGCATCGAGGTGCAGGTGGGCCGCACCGGCGCGCTGACGCCAGTGGCGCGCCTGGCGCCGGTGTTCGTCGGCGGCGTCACCGTCACCAATGCCACCCTGCACAACCAGGACGAAATCGACCGCAAGGATGTGCGCGTCGGCGACACCGTCATCGTGCGGCGCGCCGGTGATGTCATTCCCGAAGTCGTTGCGGTCATGCTCGACCGGCGCCCCACCTCCGAACCGTCGCGCTTCAACATCCTGCAGCGCTATCCCGTCTGCCCCGAGTGCGGCTCGCACGTGGTGCGCCTGGAGGGCGAGGCGGCGGCGCGCTGCACCGGCGGGCTGTATTGCCCGGCGCAGCGCAAGCAGGCGCTATTGCATTTCGCCGGCCGGCGTGCGATGGACATCGAGGGACTGGGCGACAAGCTGGTCGATCAACTGGTCGATCTCGGCCTCGTGCATACCCCTGCCGACGTTTATGGCCTGAGCCAGGAAACGCTCGCCAGCCTGGAACGCATGGCCGAGAAATCGGCGGCCAATCTGCGGGCGGCGATCGAGGCCAGCAAGGCCACCACGCTGGCGCGCTTCATTTTCGCGCTCGGCATCCGTAATGTCGGAGAAGCCACTGCCCGCGACCTGGCGCTGTATTTCGGTTCGCTGGACAAGCTGCTTGCAGCAACCGAAACTGATCTGCTGGCCGTGCGTGACGTCGGGCCCATCGTGGCCCAGTCCATCGTGCAGTTCTTTGCCGAGCCGCACAACATCGAGGTGGTCAAGCGGCTGCGTGACGCGGGCGTGCGCTGGCTGGAGTCCACCGGCGTGCAACAATCGGCCGGTATCCTTGCAGGCAAGACGCTGGTGCTGACGGGGACTTTGCCGACGCTGACGCGCGATGCCGCGAAGGAAATGATCGAGGCGGCAGGCGGCAAGGTGGCCGGATCGGTGTCGAAGAAAACCGACTACGTGGTGGCTGGCGAGGAGGCCGGCAGCAAGCTGGCGAAGGCGCAGGAACTCGGCGTGACCATCCTCGACGAGGCGGGGCTGCTGGCCCTGCTGGAGCCGGATGACGGGAACGCGCAGCACCGTTTTGATTTTTGAACCAATAACAAGCAGGGAAGAGACATGCAAAAAGTGAAGAAGGCGGTTTTTCCGGTTGCCGGCCTCGGCACCCGTTTTCTGCCGGCCACCAAGGCCAGTCCCAAGGAAATGCTGCCCATCGTCGACAAGCCGCTGATCCAGTACGCGGTTGAGGAGGCGATGGATGCCGGCATCACCGACATCATCTTCATCAGCAGCCGCACCAAGCGCACCGTCGAAGATCATTTCGACAAGGCCTACGAACTGGAAACCGAACTGGCGGCGCGCGGCAAGAACCGCGTGCTGGACCTGGTGCAGTCGATCCGCCCGGCCGGTGTGAACTTCATCTATATCCGCCAGGCCGAGGCGCTCGGTTTGGGCCATGCGGTGCTGTGCGCGCAGCCGGTGGTGGGCAACGAGCCGTTCGCCGTCATCCTCGCAGACGACCTCATCGACGGCAGCCCGGCGGTGATGAAGCAGATGGTCGACCAGTACGACTATTACCAGTGCTCGGTGCTCGGCGTGCAGCAGGTCGCGCCCGAGGAAACCGCGTCCTACGGCATCGTCGATGCCACCCCGATGGCCGAGCGCGTGTCGCGGGTGAACGCCATCGTCGAGAAACCCAAGCCCGCGGACGCCCCGTCCACCCTCGGCGTGGTCGGCCGCTACATCCTCACGCCGCGCATCTTCCATCATATCCAGCAGCTGGAGCCCGGCGCCGGCGGCGAACTGCAGCTCACCGATGCCATCGCAGCGCTGCTGAAGGAACAACAGGTGCTGGCTTACGCCTTCGATGGCATCCGTTACGACTGCGGCAGCAAGTTGGGCTATCTGCAGGCTACGGTCGAATACGCGCTGAAGCACAGCGAAGTCAGCGAAGACTTCGGCGCCTATCTCAAGTCGCGTATCTGCTGACCCGGTACTTCTTTGCCGTGTAGCCAGACGGCGGCTTCCAGCGCATCGCCTGCAGCCATCCCCTGGCCCAGCAGCGCGGTCGCCATGCCGGTGAGGCGGTCGCCCGAACCGGCCTGCGCGAGCCAGGGGCCGCCCGTAGTGTTGATGGCGTAGCGGCCATCGGGGTGGGCGACGACTGTGCCCGCGCCCTTGAGGGCAACGTGTGCGTGATACTGCGCGCTCAGCCGCTGTGCGGCCTCGATCCGGTTCGCCTGGACGCCGGCAGGGGATATGCCGAGCAGGCGCGCAGCTTCGCCGGGGTGGGGGGTGAGCAGGGTGGGATGGGGGCGGCGGGCAGCCCGTTTGGCCAGTTCGGGATCGCCAGCCAGCAGGTTCAGCGCATCGGCATCCAGCAACAGCGGACAGGCCGCCGCCAGCGCCGCTTCCACCAGTGCGCGCGCGGGCGGGCGCTGCCCCAGTCCGGGGCCGATCGCCAGCCCATCCAGTTTCATCTCCACCAGTTTTTCCGGCACAGCAAACATCAGCCGCGGCTCGCCAAAATCGACGGCGATGCGCGTGTCCAGCACGCCCAGGGTGACGCTTCCTGCGCCGAATTGCAGCGCTGCGCGCCCGGCGATCAGGCTGGCGCCCACCATGCCGGCGTCGCCGCCGATGATGCCGACGTGGCCGTACAGGCCCTTGTGGCTGTTCCGGGCGCGTGCCGGCAGGCAATGGCGGCCCTCCAGTTGCGTCAGCGCGCTGCCCGGGGTGCGGGGCAGCGCCGCCGGATCGACGCCGAGCGTGTCGAGATGCAGTTCGCCGGCATAATCCGGCCCGTCGGCGGTGAGGAGGCCGGGCTTGAGCCCGATAAAGGTCAGCGTGTGATCGGCGCGCATGGCGCAGCCATGGATTCGTCCGCTGTCGCTATCGAGGCCGCTGGGCACGTCGAGCGCCAGCCTGGGGCAGGCCATGGCATTGGCTTGCGCAATCCAGCGGGCTTCGTCGCCGGTGACGTCGCGCGCCAGCCCCACCCCGAACAGACCGTCGATGACCAGACTGAATCGCTGCGCAGGCGGGATGTCCGTCAGCATCGTCCCCCCGCTTTCGCGCCAGGCGGTCCAGGCGCGTGCGGCATCGGGCGGCAGCCGGGCCGGATCGGCGCGGCTGACCACGGCGACGCGGCATCCTTGTGCCGAGAGGTGCCGCGCGGCGACCAGCGCATCGCCGCCGTTGTTGCCCCGGCCGGCGAGGATCAGGACCGGGTCGCCCGACTCGCTGGCCAATGTGCCGGCCAGCTCGGCCGCGGCCGCACCCGCTTTCTCCATCAACGAGGTGTCGGGATGGGAGATCGCCCAGTGCCGGTCGATCTCCCGGATATCGGCGGTGGTGAACAGCGGCGGCGAGGTAAGGGAGAGTGGGGCGATCGGCATACGGCAGAAACCTCAGAATGGGCTGGGTGCATCTTAATACCCTGAAGGGCATGAATCCCGGCCGGTGCCTGCGGGTCGTGCTTGCAAGCGTACGTGGGCCGCCTAAACTTCAGATTATCCTGAAGTTTGCAGGAAGGCCTTATGGATACCCGTCATCGCAACCCTGGGGGCGCGCTGGTGGCACATTGCACCGACGAAGATACCTGCACGGTTTTCAGCTGCGAAGTCTGTTTGAAGGAAATCCCTGCCGATACGGTCAACGTCGCGGACGCGCAGGATTATGTCCATCATTTCTGTGGCCTCGAATGCCTCGAAATCTGGCAGAAGCAGGCCGGCGATCGCCAACCGGCCCGCCCGGCGAGGCGCTCCAATCGGCTAAAATAGCGTCTTTGCCCTGTTTGCAAAGACGCACATGTCTTCCATCGTATCGCTTCCCGGCAGTGCCGCACTGTCCGCCTTCCGACTCGACAAAATTCGCCAGGAGGCGGCCCGCCTCGGGATTGCGCTGGGCGAACTGAACGCGCGCTACTGGCATTTCCTGGAACTGGAGGCCGATCTGGATGCGGCGGCTGCGCAACAGCTGGCCAAGACGCTGGATTACGGCACCCCGGCCGACAGCCCTTCGGCCGGCGACGTGCAGGTTCTGGTCACGCCGCGCCCGGGAACGATTTCGCCGTGGTCATCGAAGGCGACGGATATCCTCAGAAACAGCGGCCTCGCCCAACTGCGCCGCATCGAGCGCGGCGTGGCCTATCGCCTGCGCGATCCTCAGGGCGCCGCGCTGTCGGGGCAGGCGCTGACAGCGCTGCTACCGCTGCTGTACGACCGCATGACGGAAGCCGTGATGCGCTCGCTCGATGCCGCGCAGGCGCTGTTCCAGCATGTGCCGCCGCGCGAACTGACTACGGTCGATGTCATCGCCGGCGGCCGCACGGCGCTGGAAGCGGCCAACCGCGAGCTCGGCCTCGCGCTGTCGGACGACGAGGTCGAGTACCTGGTCGACAACTTCAGCCGCATCGGACGCAATCCCACCGATGTCGAACTGATGATGTTCGCACAGGCCAATTCCGAGCACTGCCGCCACAAGATATTCAACGCCGCCTGGGTGATCGACGGCGCAGCGCAAGCGAAGTCGCTGTTCGGCATGATCCGCGATACCCACGCCGCCCATCCCGGGGGCACGGTGGTGGCGTATTCGGACAATTCCTCGGTGATCGAGGGCGCGCAGATCGACCGCTTCTATCCGCGCGCCGACGGCAGCTACGCCTACAGCAGCGAGCTGACCCATGTGCTGATGAAGGTGGAAACGCACAACCACCCGACCGCGATCTCGCCCTTCCCGGGCGCCGCCACCGGCAGCGGCGGGGAAATCCGCGACGAGGGCGCGACCGGCATCGGCTCCAAGCCCAAGGCGGGCCTGTGCGGGTTCTCGGTATCCAATCTCAACATTCCGGGCTACGAACAGCCATGGGAAACCGGCGCCTGCGGCAAGCCCGAGCGCATCGTCACCCCGCTGGCGATCATGCTCGAAGGCCCGATCGGTGCGGCGGCGTTCAACAACGAATTCGGCCGTCCCAACCTGGCGGGGTACTTCCGCACCTTCGAAGAGACGGTGGCGGGACAGCGCCGCGGCTACCACAAGCCCATCATGCTGGCGGGCGGCGTCGGCAGCATCCGCGCCGATCACGTCGACAAGAAAATGCTGCCCACCGGCACGCTGCTGATCCAGCTGGGCGGCCCCGGCATGCTGATCGGCCTGGGCGGCGGCGCGGCCTCGTCGATGGACACCGGCGCCAACGCGGCCGACCTCGACTTCGACTCGGTGCAGCGCGGCAACCCGGAAATGGAGCGGCGCGCGCAGGAGGTCATCGACCGCTGCTGGCAGCTGGGCGAGGCCAATCCCATTCTGTCGATCCACGACGTCGGTGCCGGCGGCCTGTCGAACGCGCTGCCCGAGCTGGTGCACGGCGGCGGCCGCGGCGGGCGTTTCGAGCTGCGCGCCGCGCCGTCGGAAGAGTCCGGCATGTCGCCGCGCGAGATCTGGTGCAACGAGGCGCAGGAGCGCTACGTGCTGGCGATCCCGCCGGCGCGTCTGGACGAATTTCGCGCCATCTGCGCGCGCGAGCGCTGTCCGTTTGCGGTGCTGGGCGAGGCCACCGAGGAGAATCACCTGCTGGTGAGCGACAGCCATTTCGGCAATGCACCGGTGGACGTGGGCCTGGACGTGATCCTCGGCAAGCCGCCCAAGATGACGCGCGACGTCGTGCACCAGGCTGCCGTGCCTGCGCCGCTGGCGCTCGACGGCATCGACCTCAAGGACGCGGTCTACCGCGTGCTGGCGTTGCCGGGCGTGGCGTCGAAGATGTTCCTGATTTCCATCGGCGACCGCAGCGTCGGCGGCCTCACCGCGCGCGACCAGTGCGTGGGGCCGTGGCAGGTACCGGTCGCCGACTGCGCGATCACCCTGGCCGGCTACCAGACCACGCAGGGCGAGGCGTTTTCCATCGGCGAGAAGGCCCCGCTGGCCTTGATCGATGCGCCGACGTCGGGGCGCATGGCGATCGTCGAGGCGGTCACCAATCTGGCCGCGGCGCGCGTCGATGGCCTGGGCAGCGTCAAGCTGTCGGCCAACTGGATGGCGCCGGCCGGCCACCCCGGCGAGGACGCGGCGCTGTTCGATACGGTGGCGGCGGTCTCGGAGTACTGCCAGGCGCTGGGCGTATCCATCCCGGTCGGCAAGGATTCGATGAGCATGAAGACCGTGTGGCAGGCCGACGGCGAGAAGAAGGCGGTGACCTCGCCGATTTCGCTGGTGATCTCGGCGTTCGCCACGACCCCCGATGCAACGGCCCATCTGACGCCGCAGTTGCGCACCGACGCCGGCGACACCGACCTCGTGCTGATCGATCTCGGCCGGGGCAAGAACCGCCTCGGCGGCTCGAGCTTCGCCCAGGCGTTCAAGCAGGTCGGTGATCGTTGCCCCGACGCGCCGGCCGCGGAAGCTCTGAAAGCCTTCTTCGACACCGTGCAAGCGCTCAACGCCGCAGGCAAGCTACTCGCCTATCACGACCGTTCCGACGGCGGCCTCTTCGCCACGCTGTGCGAAATGGCGTTCGCCGGCCACTGCGGGGTGGAGGTCGACGTCGACGAACTGTGCTCGGAGAAGATCCGCCACGATGCCGAGGACGAAGGCGTGCCCGAGCCGGACATGCGCGACCCGCGCGGCTATTCCGAGCGCATCTTCAATGTCTTGTTCAGCGAGGAGGCCGGCGCCGTGCTGCAGGTGCGCCGCGTCGATACCCAGGCAGTGATGCAGGCCTTCTTCGATGCGGGCTTGCGCGGCGAGTTCTACATCATCGGCCAGCCCGGCGCGAACGACCGCGTGCGCGTGCTGCGCAAGGAGCGCGTGATCGTGGACGAGGCGCGCACCGAGCTGCAAAGCGCTTGGGCGCGCACCAGCTACGAGATGGCGAAGCTGCGCGACAACCCGGCGTGCGCCGGGCAGGAGTTCGCCACCCACGCCGACGCGGCCGACCCCGGCCTGCGCTATGCGGCGAGCTTCGACGTGAACGACGATATCGCCGCCCCCTTCATTGCCAGCGGCAAGCGTCCGCGGGTGGCCGTGCTGCGCGAGCAGGGCGTCAATGGCCAGGTCGAGATGGCCGCCGCGTTCGACGCCGCCGGCTTTGCCGCGGTCGACGTGCACATGAGCGACATCCTTTCCGGCCGGGTGAGTCTCGGCGATTTCACCGGATTGGCGGCCTGCGGCGGCTTCAGCTACGGCGATGTGCTCGGCGCGGGCGGCGGCTGGGCCAAGTCGATCCTGTTCAACCCGCGCGCCCGGGATGAGTTTTCTGCTTTTTTCGGGCGTGCAGATACCTTCGCGCTGGGCGTGTGCAACGGTTGCCAGATGATGAGCCAGCTGCACGACATGATTCCCGGCGCGGCCGCCTGGCCGCGTTTCGAGCGCAACCTGTCGGAACAGTTCGAGGCGCGCTTTGCGCAGGTCGAGGTGCTGGCTTCGCCGTCGCTCTTCTTCGCCGGCATGGCGGGTTCGACGATGCCGATCGTGGTGTCGCACGGCGAAGGCAGGGTACAGTTCCGCGACCCGGCGCACGCCGCGCAGGCCCTGTCGACGCTGCGCTACGTCGACCACCGTGGCGCGCCGACCGAGACCTATCCGCTCAATCCCAACGGCTCGGCCGGGGGGCTCACCGGCTTCACCACGGCCGACGGCCGCTTCAGCATCCTGATGCCGCATCCGGAGCGCGTCTACCGCGCGGCGCAGCTGTCGTGGCGGCCTGACGGGATGACCGGCGCGAGCCCGTGGCTGCGGATGTTCCGCAATGCGCGGCGCGCGGTTGGGTGATGCGCGCCAATATGAGAAAATAGCCGGCTTTGCCGCAATAACACCGTTTTCCGCCCATGAATGCACCCGAAACCCTCCTGACGGATGACCACCTGCGTGCGCAGGTCAAGCTGCTGGGCACCCTGCTCGGCCAGGTGCTGCTGCAGTTCGCCGGCGAAGACGTGTTCGATGCAGTGGAAACCCTGCGCCGCGGCTTTGCCGAGCTCCAGCAGCAGGAAGACCAGCAGCGCCGCACCGAATTGATGGCGATGATCGACGCCATGCCCGCCGCCAAGGTGGAACTGGTGGTGCGCGGATTCTCCAGCTATTTCAAGCTGGTCAACGTGGCGGAGGAGAGCTTTGCCCACCGTAACCGCCGCCGCATGCTGTCGCATGGCCTGGCGTTGTGGGAGGGCTCGTTCGACCGTACCTTGGCCGATCTCAAGGCGCAGGGCATGTCGGTCGGCACCCTGCAGGAGATGGTCAACCGCCTGCACTACGCGCCGGTGTTCACCGCGCATCCCACAGAAGCGCGCCGCCGCGCGGTGATGGAAGGCATGCGCCGGGTATTCCTGATCTGCGATCAGTTGTACAGCCCCACCCTCGGGGTGAACGATCAGCGCGAGCTGGAAGCGCAGCTGGCTGCCGAAATCCAGGTGATGTGGCGCACCGACGAACTGCGCAGCGCCAAGCTGGAAGTGCGCGACGAAGTGCGTAACGGCTTGTATTACGTGCGGGAAAGCCTGTTCGAGGCGGTGCCGAAAGCGTATTACTACTTCGAAAAGGGGCTGCGCAAGCATTACGGCGTCAATGCCGACGGCGCCGCCCCGGTCAGCGTGCCGAGCTTCATCCGCTTCGGTTCGTGGATCGGCGGCGACCGCGACGGCAATCCTTTCGTGACGGCCGACGTGACCGAGTGGACCGTCCGTACCCAGATGCAGGAAGCGCTGCTGGAATACCGGGCGCGCGTCCGCGATCTGCGGCAGACGCTCACCCACAGTAGCGACTGGTGCACGCCTTCCGGCCCCTTCCTGGAGCGTCTGGCGGAATACGAAGAAGCCTTCGGCGAACAGGTGTTCCGCGGCACCGCGGTGCAGATCTACAGCCGCGAGCCATACCGCCGCATGGCGGCGATGATGCTGGCACGGCTGGATGCCAACCTGTCCTACGTCCATCAGTGCCTGGCCGACGTGCCGAGCTTCACCTCGAACCTGGCGTACGAGAATGCCGCGGCCTTCCTCGACGATCTGTACCTGGTGCGCGACTCGCTGATCAGCCACGGCGACCGCATCATCGCCATGCAGGATCTGCAGGCGCTAATTCGGCTGGTTGAAAGCTTCGGCTTCCACTTGCTGCAGCTCGACATCCGCCAGGAATCGACCGTACACACGCGCACGGTCGCCGCGCTGCTGCAGCAGATCGATCCCGATTTCGACTACATGGCCGCGGCCGAAGCCGAGCGCCTGCAGCGGCTGGCGGCCTGGATCGGCCACATCGACCCGATCGAGGTGAACGATGCCGCGCTCGACGACGAGGCGCGCGAGGCGCTTGCGGTATTCCGGCGCATGGCCAAGCTGCAGGCCGAAGTGGGCGACGAAGTGTTCGGCACCTATGTGATCTCGATGACGCACAGCGCTTCGCACGTGATGGAGGTCATGCTGCTGGCGCGGCTGGTCGGCCTGTGCGGTCACAGCGGGCGCGACTGGTTCTGCCGCATCCTGGTCGCCCCGCTGTTCGAAACGGTGGACGACCTGCAGCGCAGCCAGGCCATCCTCGACCAGCTGCTGTCAAACAAGGCGTATCGTGCGCTGGTGTCAGCCAACGGAAACCACCAGGAAGTCATGCTCGGCTATTCGGATTCGTGCAAGGACGGCGGCATCCTGGCGTC
The DNA here is from genome assembly GCA_016195805.1 of Hydrogenophilales bacterium. GTDB lineage: Bacteria > Pseudomonadota > Gammaproteobacteria > Burkholderiales > Thiobacillaceae > Thiobacillus. The sequence goes on along the minus strand of JACPYT010000015.1, from coordinate 36,254 downwards.
GAACTGGAACCTCTATCAGGCGCAGCTTTCCATCATCGCGTTGACCCAGCAGTACGGCGTCGAATGCCGCCTGTTCCATGGACGCGGCGGCACCGTGGGGCGCGGCGGCGGCCCCACCTACGATGCGATCCTGTCGCAGCCGCCCGGTACGGTGAACGGCGAGATCAAGTTCACCGAGCAGGGCGAGATGCTGTACTACAAGTACGGCAATCCGGAGACCGCCAACTACGAAATCGGCATGGGGGTCACCGGCCTCTTGAAGGCCAGCGCGACGGCGCTGGCGCACAGCGAAGTGCGCTACCCGCAGGAGTACCTCGACTGGATGCGCGACATCGCGGCGGCCGGCGAGACGACCTACCGCGCGCTGATCGGCATGCCGGGCTTCATCGACTACTTCTATGAAAGCACGCCGGTCACCGAGATCGGCCTGCTCAACATCGGCAGCCGGCCGTCCCATCGCAAGAAGGCCGACCGCTCGCTGGGCTCGATCCGCGCCATCCCATGGGTATTCGGCTGGGCGCAATCGCGCCACACGCTGCCCGCCTGGTATGGCATCGGCAGCGCGCTGAAGGACTTCATCGACAGGCAGCCGGATGGGCTGGCGCACCTGCAGACGATGCACCGCGAGTGGCCGTTCTTCCGCGGCCTGCTGTCCAACGTGCAGATGTCGCTGGTCAAGGCCGACATGGAGATTGCCGAGGAATACGCGCGCCTGTGCGACCACGCCAACACCATGACGATCTATCGCGCGATCGCGGACGAGTTCGCGCTCACGGTGGCCGGGGTCAAACAGATCGCGCAGATCGAGACCCTGCTGGAAGACAACCAGTCCCTGGCCTTGTCGCTTTCGCGCCGTCGTCCCTACATGGACCCGATCAACCATATCCAGGTCCGCATGCTGAAGCGTTACCGTTCCGAGAGCGTGTGGGATGCCGAGCAGGAATCCTGGCTAGCGCCGCTGATGCGCTCGATCAACGCCATCGCCTCCGGGATGCGCAACACCGGTTGAACATGGACACGGGCCAGGGCACGTCCTCCCCGGTTCAGCCGAAGCGGCGCGGGCTGTTCGTGTCGATCGGCCTGAATGTCGTGCTGATTTTGCTGGTATGTGGCCTGACGCTGTATGCCTTCATGATCAACGTCGACCTGGGCGACGTGAAGCGACGCCTGTCCAGGGAAGCCGAGACGCGCCAGAAGACCGAAGGCTATCTGATCGAGACGCGCAACCAGTTGACCGAAAGCCTGCGCGAAATCGAGCAGTTGAAAGCGCAGCTGACCTACAAGGAGTCCGACGTCCAGAAGACCACCGTCGCCAAGCCGGCCTTGCCAGTGGTCGTCGGCTTCCGTTCGTCCTTGCTGGGCAAGGGGCTGGTGGCGGAAATCGAGAACACCAGCGACCGCTATCTCACCGTGATCCTTGCCGTGCGTAACCCCACGCTCTCGACGGCGCGCCGTTTCAAGCTCGACCTGGAGCCCAAATCCCGCACCGATTTCGGCCACCTGGAAGGCTGGCAGTTTGCCTCGGGCGACGAAGTCGGGCTGTTCAACGACGACTTCGGCGCGCTGAAAATCACGGTGCCGTGACGGCTTGCCGCAGCTTGCGCAATTGCAGGCCGAGCAGCGCGGGCATCAACAGCAGTTCGAATACCTGGCCGGCAAACAGCACGTTGGCGATATCGAGCGCAATGCCGGTGACGCCCCTCACCACGAAAATGGAGAACAGCGGCGCCAGGTTGGGGATCAGGCAGATCAGGCCGGCTTTGAGCGAGCGGAACAACAGCGCCATCGGCAGCAGGATCTGCAGGAAGGGCGAGGCGAAGCGATTGACCTGGCCATTGACGATGCGGCCCGTCCGGTCGGCGAACAGCTGGCCGAATCCGGCAATGTCGTGGCGCACGCCGGCGATGGGATGCGCGGCAAGGCGCGCGGCTTTTTATGGCTAAGCGCTATGCCGTCTGGAAAGACATTAAACGCGCTGTATGGGTAGAGACCTGTGGCTGCGAATGCCGGCAATGTGATGGCTGAAAATGGGACGCACAATCGAACCCAATGGAAACCCGCGCAGCAGGCCAGTTCACTGAAGTTTCTTCAAGTAGTCCTTGGAGAATACCTTGTCAGGCAGATCGCGTAGTTTTATCTGCCCGTATTCGAGTACCGATTTTTCTCCGGGCCTTAGAGCGTCTTCCATGACCAGTCGGGTGGGACGCCGCTTGCCAGCCATGTCTGCAAAATTCTCGTAGCTGCATGTTTTCATCAGACGATTGGACAAGGAATAGAACTCGGCCTTAAGGGGACGGAAATTGGACGGGTTGACCCACAACAGCACGCGATGATAGGTCACACTACGATCGACAGCGATCAATTCAAGCACCAGGTAATCCTCACCGTTGATTTTATCGGTGCGCAATCGTGATGGCGTGTAATCACCCGAGAAATTAGAGCGTGCCAGGTCGCCATTAGCCACTTCTCCGGTCAATCGTTGCGCCAGCCCCAAGCGAATGGGTTGCGAAATGTCGGGCATGAATACCCACAGGTCACGCCCTTTCATGAGCATGATCTGGCCCCGCTCGGAAGCGGGTTCAAGTATCATGACCAAGGTATTTTCATTGCCCTTGGACAGGACACGGTACTTTCTGAGTTCGGGCTCGCGCCCGGGTGCCGAACTGGCAATATTGATATCGACTTGGAAGCCTTCTTTCGGAAAGCGAATTTCATCCGATTTTTCAAGGATGCTACGTGCGATTTCATCGTCTTGTGGCGGCGTTTGAGCACACGCCAAAGCGGGTGGAAGTGTAAGGGCCAGGACAATTGGCCCCACTGCCAGTCTGCTACGCAAAAAAGAAAGGGAAAACATGTCGCTGATCCTTCCGTTGTCTGACCTCCTCGAGGGAGTTGGGTCGTGAGTCTTGTGCGTGTTGAAGGCGTAACCAAGCAATATCAGTTGGGCAATCAGACAGTGGTGGCGCTCCACGATATTACCCTGTCTTTCGATGAGGGTGTGTTCCTTGCCATCGCAGGGCCATCAGGCAGCGGAAAAACCACCCTGCTTAATATCATTGGCTGTATTGACACGCCGACAACCGGAAAGATATTCATTGACGATGCCGATGTCACAGGCCGATCGGCAGACGCACTCGCCGATCTGCGTGCGCGCACAACCGGATTTATATTCCAGAGCTTCAACCTCTTTCCAGTACTGACCGCTGCTGAGAACGTTGAGTATCCCCTCCTGAACCTTCCCGAGATCAGCCGTGAGGAACGGCAGCAAAGGGTGAAAAAATTTCTTGGCGTAGTGGGTCTGGAGCGATTTGCCGATCACAAGCCGAATCAATTGAGCGGCGGACAGCGACAAAGGGTGGCTATCGCGCGTGCCCTGGCAATCAAGCCACGCATAGTCCTGGCGGACGAGCCTACCGCCAACCTGGATAGAAAAACAGGCGAGAGCATTTTGAGCCTGATGAAAGACATCAATCGGCATTATGGTACGACCTTCATTTTCTCTACACATGACCGCCGTGTTATGGCGATGGCTGACCGGCTCGTCCGCATCGAGGATGGCCAGGTTTCCTCGCTCGGTCTGAAGGTGAACGAGAAGTGGAAGACCGTGAAGCCAAATAATAGAGACAATGGATTCCAGGGAGAGAAACATGAGAGCAAAGTGGGACCGGACGATATGGGTAATCATGCTGGCCGGAATGATGGTGGAGGCCACAGCGGGGGCAGGTAATGCCCCCTATCCGGCAAACGGGGGAGCGCATGATGTGCTGGCCGCCAACAATGGCGACGCGCCCCTTTCGAAGGATGATCTTTTCGGCACGGGGCCGGTAAGTGGTGCCGATGCAGCGCCCGTCAATACCGAATCCGCGACACCAACGTCGAAGGATGATTTGTTTGGAACGGGAACCGATTCAGGCCTTACAGAAAAAACGACGCCGCCATCAAAAGACGCGCTGTTCAACCCGGAACAAGCGTCTCCGCCCGTCAAGACTCAAGATGGACCGATACGGGGGTTCTTTCAGACCCGGCTGGCTTATGCCTATTCTGATCCTGATCATTGGTCCGATGTGTTGGGGCGACTCGAACTGGGTACGCAGGGCCGGTTGGGGAATGGTATCAAATGGAAGCTTACGGGCCGTGCCGAATACAACGCGGTTTACGACCTGACTGATTTTTACTCCGATTCCGTGCGCCATGATCAGCGGACGAGATTCCGGTTTGGGGAGACTTACCTCGACTTCTCGACCGGCAGCCTGGATTGGCGGGTCGGGCGGCAACAGATCGTCTGGGGGGAAATGGTAGGCCTGTTCTTTGCTGATGTAGTGTCGGCCAAGGATCTGAGGGAATTCATTCTGCCCGACTTCCAGACGCTTCGAGTGCCCCAGTGGGCGGCACGGACCGAGTATTTCAAGGATGATTTTCATGCCGAATTGATATGGATCCCTGTCCCCAGTTACGATGAAATCGGACAGCCGTTCCAGGTGGGTCAGGCGGGTTCAGGGTCTGATTTCTACCCCTATCCCGTGTCTCCGGCCGGCACGCCATTGATCATGGGCGAGAAAAAGCCAGGCTATGGACTCGATCATACCAATTATGGTGTGCGGCTTTCCCAATTGAGCCACGGCTGGGATGTTTCCGGCTTCTGGTACAGCAGCATGGACAGTCAGCCTACCTTTTATCGGGATGCAAGCAACCCGCAGGTGTTCTACCCGCGCCATGATCGCATCTGGCAGGCCGGCGGCACCGTGGCCAAGGACTTTCAATCTTTTGTCTTTAAGGCGGAGGCCGTTTATACGGATGGACGTCAGTTCAATGTGACGAATCTTTCGGCCGGTGACGGTCTGGTTCAGCAGAATACGCTGGACTGGGTGGTCGGTCTGGATTTCAACCCAAGCACCGACACCCGGGTGAATACCCAGCTGTTTCAGCGCATCTTCTTTGACCACGCCCCCAACACGCTGTTTGATCAATACGAAAGTGGGGTTTCGTTACTGGTGAATCACAAACTGCCGCATAACTGGGAAGCCGAAGCGCTCCTGATCCACAGCCTGAACCGGAACGACTGGATGTTGCGCCCCAAGCTGACCTGGAAATTTCAGCCCAACTGGAAGCTGGATATGGGGGTTGACGTGTTTGGCGGCCCGCCTACCGGTTTGTTTGGCCAATACGATCATCAGGACCGGGTTTACTCGGAGCTTCGGCACGATTTCTAAATACTGGGTGAGCGGCTCATCGGTGAGGTGCCGGTAGTCAAGGCCTTCCTGGAAAAGACTGACTTGGATGAATGCTAAAAAAGCGGGGAATCACAATACGGTTCAAACATTCTCGCGCAGTGCATCAACCACCGGAATCCTTTGCACCCGTGCCGCGGGCAGGATCGCGGCAGCGATGGTGGCGATGAGCCCTACGAGGAAAGCGCTGGCAATCACCGAAGGCACGATACGGATATGGGCGATATAACTTAGATCCGCATTGGGCGGGGGCGGCATGGGAATGCCGATGGCCGAGATAATCAACGCCAGGATCATGCCTAGAATCACACCGGATCCCGCTCCGGCCACAGCGATCAGGGTGTTTTCAGCCATGATGAGGGCAAAGATCCGGCGTTTGCGATTTCCCAGGGCCATCATGGTGCCGAATTCTCCGACGCGTTCGAAAATGCTCATGTTCACGCTATTGGCCACACTCAACAACACCATGAGCAGAATGATCATGCGCAACACGCCGAATTGAGCATCGTACATTTCGACCGTTTTGGCGTAGAAGTCATTCAATTCGATCCAGTTCTTGACATCCAGATTGGAGCCGCGAAAGTCCGCCTTCAGTAAGGCGGAGACGCTTTCGGTGTCGCTCGTGTGCTTCAAGGCAACAACCAGCGTGTTGATTCCAGGGGTGGCGAGCAGATCCTGTGCTGCGGCAAGGGGAATGCGGAGCGCGCGGGCGTCGTAATCCTTTGAAAACGTCTGGAAGGTGCCGACTACCTGGAACTCCAGGCTGTTGAGTGCACCCTCCGGAGTGTTGATCACCAGATTGGCCCAATCCCCGGGCTTGAGTTTGAGCGCCCGAGCCAGGTCTTGTCCAAGCAGCATGCCGTTGAGGTCCTTTTTTTCCAGCTTGCGACCGGCCGTGATGATAAGGCCGCTGCCAAGTTTTGCTTCGCGAACAGGCTCGATCCCTTCGCCGACGATGGGCAGATCGGAATGGCCATTATTAATGAGGCCGGAAAAATAAAGCCTGCCCATGACATCCTCTACGCCGGCCATGCTCGCCACCTTGGCCTTGATTTGCTCGGCATTATTAATGAGAAACTTTTCAGGAGTGCGCGCGCCCCGCTCGAAGTAGCCCGCCCGGGTGATCTGCAGGTGACCCGTTTGGGAATGGATCAAGACCTCCCCCAGTTGGGCGAATATGTCGTAGACGAATCCACCGCTCAGGATGAGTCCGACCACGCCGGCAGTAATGGCCATCAAGGTCATGCCAGTTCGTGCCTTGTGGCGCAGTACATTGCGAAATGCGAGTTTCCACATCGGCGTGCCCTTACCGGCTGTGACGCAATGCGTCGACAATGACCAGGCGTGAAGCGCGCCATGCAGGGTAGATGCTGGCAAGCAGGGTCGTTGATATGGCAATCACGAAAGCATCGAGCGTAATGCCGGGCGTGATGATGACCCGGCCGGTAAAGTCATGAGCCATGCCGGGCCCGGCGGGTATGGGTATCCCCACGTACGAGATGACGGTGGCAAGCAGGTAGCCGACCAGAAAACCAATCGTGCCGCCCAGGACACCCAGCAACCCTCCTTCCATCAGAAAGAGGGAAAGAATACGTTTGCGCCGGATGCCGAGGGCCATGGCGGTCCCAATTTCTATTGTTCGTTCCATGACGCTCATGGTCATGGTGTTGCTGATGCTGAGCACGATGATGCAGGCAATAATCAGCTTCACGACCCCGATCTGGCGGGAAAAAAGCGCGACGGTTTTATTATAAAAATCCGCCAGCTGGTACCAGGGGACGATCTCCAGTTTGTTGAGCGGTTTTGCCTTGCCGAGACGGGCCACGGTCGCCGCGGTCATCTCCGTCTGCCGCAGCATGACGACCCAAAGATGGGAGCCTTGAACACGCAGGAGTTCGCGCGCCGTATCGATGGGCAGATACAGCATGGAATCGTTGTAGGCCTTGACTGTGATGGCGGCCAATCCGCGCACATGCCCCTCGATGGCCCGCAAGCCGCCGCTGGGTGCATTGGTCAACAGTACGATCGTGTCACCTGTCTTGACCCCCAGGTTGGCGGCGAGACCCGCGCCCATCAGGACGCCTTTTGGATCATGGGCATCAAGTGTCTGTCCCTCTCTGATAATGACATTGTGCATGGATGGGTCTTGGGTCGGATCGATTCCCAAACCCAGGAACGACAAGGTGCTATCGCCATGACTGACGAGGCCGCTGAAGTCGAGTCTTTGTGCCACGGTCTTTACGCCAGGAAAATGTTCAATGGCAGCGAGTGCCGCCTGATCATTGGGCAGGAGGTACGCGAGGGGATCGGACTTGCCGTTCGCCTGGTAACCCGGCTGAGACACTTGAATGTGACCATACTGCGGGATGGCGATCTCTTCCCGGTTTGCCCAGAATATCCATTCAATATAGCCCGTCGCGAGCATCATGGCCGTCACGCCGAATCCGATGGCCGCCAGTGCAAACAAGCTGCGCCGTCGCTGACGGAGAACATTACGCAAGGCAAGGTGGAAATCCACTTTGCCTGCGTTCAATAGATGTCTGGCCTTCTCAAGCATCGTGGGCAATCAAATAAGAAAGGATCCTTAGGCGCTCGTGCACAGGGTGGACTAGGTATCGGCCTCGGGCGCATCGGGTAAGGCTGCCACCCTCCAGCAGCAGGTCGCCGACGCTGGCCTTGAGCGACGGCTGGAGCCCCCCAGACTTTACCGCAAAACCGGACAGGCGCCCCAGCCGGTGTCGTATCGGCTTTCAGGTCTGTACTATAATAAAAGGACATTGTTGTCTGATGAGAGGGCGCCACGATGACATCGACCACCCTGGAACTGCTCCAGAAATACAGCGTGCCCGGCCCGCGTTACACCTCATATCCCACTGCGCCGTATTTTCACACCGGGTTTGGCGAAGCAGACTGGGCCGAGGCGCTGGCGGCGTCGGCGCCGGATCGCGGACTCTCGCTGTATGCCCACATCCCATTCTGCGACTCGCTTTGCTACTACTGCGGCTGCAACATGGTGGCGACGCGCGATTACAGCAAGACGCAGCCCTATCTGAAGACACTCGAGCGGGAAATGGCGCACACCGCGCAGCGGATCGATCCGGCTCGGGTGGTGCGCCAGCTGCACTGGGGGGGCGGCACGCCCACCTACCTGAACCCCGACGACATCCGTCGCCTGATGGCGATGATGCGGCAGCATTTCACCTTGGCGGATGACGCCGAAATCAGCTGCGAGGTCGATCCGCGCGAATTGACGCGTGCGCACCTGGAAGCGCTGCGCGAAGTGGGCTTCAACCGCCTGTCGTTCGGCGTGCAGGACATGGACCCGGACGTGCAGCAGGCGGTCAACCGCATCCAGTCGGAGTTCCTGATCCAGCAGGTGCTCGACTGGTCGCGCGAACTGGGGTTTTCCAGCATCAACCTGGATCTGATCGTGGGGCTGCCGAAGCAGACGATCGCAAGTTTCCGCCGCACGCTGGAGCGGGTCACCGAATGGTCGCCCGACCGTCTGGCAGTGTTTGCCTATGCGCACGTGCCTTGGCTGAAAAAACACCAGAACCTGATCCCCGAGGCGGACCTGCCCGACTCGGCGACCCGTCTCGGACTGCAGCAGGCGGTGAACGAGATGCTGGGTGCGACGGGTTACGTCAACATCGGCCTCGACCACTTCGCCCGCCCCGACGACGAATTGGTGCGTGCGCAGCAGAACAAGACGCTTTGGCGGAATTTCCAGGGCTACACCACGCACAAGGACTGCGACATCCTGGCGTTCGGCGTCTCCAGCATCAGCCAGACGGCCGACGTCTATATGCAGAACGAGAAGAACCTCAAGCGTTACCAGGAACGGGTTGCCGCGACGGGGTTCGCCGTCGAGCGTGGCCTCAAGCTCACGCGCGATGACCAGATCCGGCGCGATGCGATCACCCGCGTGATGTGCGATCTCGAACTCGACTTCAAGGCCTTCGGTCAGGAGTGGAACATCGCCTTCGCCGACTATTTCGCCGATGCGCTGGCCGACCTGCGCCCGCTGGCGGACGACGGCCTGGTGACCATCGCGGCGGACCGGATCAGTGTCACCCCCAGTGGCCGCCTGTTCCTGCGCAACATTGGCATGTGCTTCGACCGCTACCTCAAGGAAGCCGCCAGCGAACAGCCGCGCTATTCGCGTACTGCCTGAGTGCCGGGGCAGGGCTGGCGAAACATCCGTGCCCCGTGCGGTTCAGCACGGATTCTGTTGACAGATCAACCGCGTCTTCGCGATAGTCCACTTCATAACGAGCGGAGAACAAGCAGAAGATGCATGTCGATCAATCCAGGCCGCGTGCCCGATAGGCATGGCGCTGAACGGGCGCTCTGACGCGCGAGGGCAACCCTTGCAGCGGGTACGGCATCGCCTGCTGCTTCCGCTGGCTACCGGGCTTGGCTACTATCTGGGCGCCGTGCTTGGCGTGGCGGCCTCGTCCATGTCCGAGGGCATCGCCATCTTCTGGCTGCCGAACGGCATCCTGCTGGCGGCCCTGCTGCTGGCGCCCCGACGCGACTGGCCGCTCTACCTGCTGGCGGCCGTGGCGGCGGAAGTGGCCGCCGACCTGCCCACCTTCACGCTCCTGCAGGCGCTCGGCTTTGCCTCCATCAATCTGTTCGAATGCCTGCTGGCCGCCTTGCTGCTGCAGCGCGTCGCCCGCCCGTTTACGCTCGACCGGCTGCGCCATGTCGCCCTGTTCGGGCTGGTCCTGGTGTTCGCCAGCGGGCTGGCGGCCTTCCTGGGCGCATCGATCTATTCGCTGAGCGTCCCGACCACCTCGTCGTTCTGGGACTTCTGGACAATCTGGTGGCTGGGCGATGGCATGGGCGTGCTGCTGGTTACACCGCTCGTGCTGGGCTGGATGCAGGGCCCGTCCAGACCGATCGAACAACGCCGTACCCTGGAAGCCGCAGCGCTATTGGCTCTGACTCTGCTGTTCACGATCTGGATTTTTGTGCAGGGCGCCACCGACAGTTTCCCCAGAAGGCCTTTCCTGCTGTTTCCGCTGCCCATCTGGGCGGCCGTCCGCTTCGGGCTGCGGGGCGCGGCGACCGTCGTGCTGCTGATCGCCGCCATTGCCATCACGGCCACGCTCAACGACGTGGGCCCCCTGCTTGCAGCTACGCCGGCGGACACGGTTCTGCTGCTGCAGGAATATCTGGCCGTGCTGGCATTCTCGTCCCTCGCGCTGGCTGCGCTACTACGGGACCTGCGCGCGACCCACGACGAGCTCGACCATCTCAACCGCGAACTCGAAGTGCGGGTGGAGGCCCGTACCCATGAATTGCAGGAGGCCAACCGGCGCCTGGAGGAATTGGCCTCGATCGACCCCCTGACCGGTGCCAGCAACCGGCGCCATTTCATGGAGCTGGCCAAGGTCGAGATCAGCCGCGCCAAGCGTCAAGGACTGCCGCTATCGGTGATCATGCTGGACATCGATTTCTTCAAATCGGTCAACGACAGCTTTGGCCACGAAGCCGGCGACGAGGTGCTGGTGGCGCTTGCTGCCATTATCCACGCTACGTTGCGCGGTGGCGACATCTTCGCCCGTATGGGCGGCGAGGAATTCATTGTCATGCTGCCCGGCCAGGGGCTTTCAGAGACCTTCCAGATGGCCGAGCGCCTGCGTCTGCTGATTGCGCAAAACGAGGTGCCGGACTGCCCGACCCATATCACCGTGAGTGCCGGCCTTGCCGGCCTGGAAAACGAGTCGGACGAAATTGCCGACCTGCTGCGGCGCGCCGACCAAGGGCTCTATCGGGCCAAAAACCAGGGCCGCAACCAGGTCTGCCAAGGGCAGGGTCCATTATCCGATGCCTAGGCCCCGGGGCCGGAAAGATCAGCAGCAGCCGTTGCCGTCGTCGCGCTTGGGGCAGCCTTCGGGCCGTTTGCGCGGCGGCAGCGGGCAGCGGTTGATCTCGTCTGCACTGCGCTGGAAGTAACAGGTCATGGCGCTTGACGCGATGCCCAGCAGCCAGAACACGAAGAAGCCGATGGTGTAGGCGGCGATACGTTGTTCGATCAACGCCTCGCCGCGGTACATGATCTGCAAGGGGTCGAACAGCGTAGTGAAGACGATGTCCGCCACTCCGGCAACGAGGAAAGACGGCCACAGGATGTGGATCAGGCGCTGCATCATGGCGTGGTCCTCGCGTCGATGGCAATCATTCTTCGGGGCTGTTCATCTTGCGCTTGTACCAGACCATCAGGGCGATCGCCATGCCGATGATGAACAGGATGGTGAACAGGCTCAAGAGCCCGATCGGGCTGCTGAACAGCAGATTGAGTACGACGTCCATTTCAGTCTCCCTGTGGTTGTTGAACGATGGGGTCGGGCGACAGCGTGGCAGGCTGTCTGAACGGGGAATGCAGCACGCCGGCGAGTCGCCAGGTGGACGCGGCATCGACCAGTTGGGCATGCCACTTGCCGTCAGGCATGGCGGGAAGCGCGGCGAGATAGTGGCCGGCGCCGGTCAGGTGGAGGGTGAGGACATGATCCAGGCCCTGGTGGGTCGGGTGCGCCAGGGTGAGGATCAATATGCCAGGGTAGGTTTTCAAATGCCCGGCCAGCGTCAGCATGAGCGTGCCGTCCGCGCTCTTCAGCGTGGCCGCGAGTCCCAGGGCGCGCGCGGCGTCGTCACGCTCCAGCGTCTGGTTGATGGCGAGCCCTTCCTTGTAATAGTCGCCGACCACCAGACCATCGGCAGTCTTGAAGGCGATCCATGCGGTGGTGAGCCCGGCGACGACCGCGGTGGCTGGCAGGCTCATGAGGAACCACGGCCAGGGTTCGCGATACCAGGGCTTGGCGTGCAGGGTGGAATTCGTCATGTCGCGGTGTCCCATTCAAGCTAGCGGTTGAAGAATTTGGTGGCGACGTCCTGCCTGATGCGCGGGTCGTCGGTGGCCTGTACCGTGAACGTCACGTCGATCGAGCGGCCTTTCAGTTCTTCCGGATCGGCGATCAGGCTCACCGGAAGGTCGATGGTCTGCAAGGGATCCGCTGCGATCCCGTCTGTGGCGGTTACGATCTTCAGATCTTCGATCCCTTCCGCCTTGATGATGTAGTGATGCGGCTGGGCGTCCTTGTTGATGATCTGCAGGCGATAGACGTTTTCGATCATGCCCTCGTCGGTTTCCTTCGACAGCGCCACGCGGTCGCGCACCACGCCGACATTGAGCGGCACCCGGGTGGCGAGGCTGTAGACGAATGCGCCTGCGATCAGCGTCAGCAGCACGACGTAGATGATGGTGCGTGGACGCAGGACGTGCTTGACGATGCCGGTGTCCGGGTATTTCCCTTTCACCACGTTTTCCGTGGTGTAGCGGATCAGTCCGCGCGGGTAGCCCATCTTGTCCATGATCTGGTCGCAGCCGTCGATGCAGGCGGCGCAGCCGATGCATTCGTACTGCAGGCCGTTGCGGATATCGATGCCGGTGGGGCAGACCTGCACGCAGACGTTGCAGTCGACGCAGGTGCCGAGGCCGGCGGCCTTGTAATCGGTTTTCTTGCTGCGCGGGCCGCGTGGCTCGCCGATCGAGCTGTCGTAGGTCACGGTCAGCGTGTCGGAGTCGAACATCACGCTCTGGAAGCGCGCGTAGGGACACATGTACTTGCACACCTGCTCGCGCATGAAGCCGGCATTGCCCCAGGTGGCGAAGGCATAGAACAGCACCCAGAAGGTTTCCCATGGGCCGAGGCTGGCACGGAGCGTTTCCGCCGCCAGCGTCTCGATCGGGGTGAAATAGCCGACGAAGGTGAAACCCGTCCACAGCGCGATCGCGAACCACACGACGTGCTTGAGCCCGCGCTTTCTCAGCTTGTTCGCGTTCCACGGCGACTGGTCGAGTTTTCTGCGGGCGACATGGTCGCCCTCCAGCCAGTTTTCCACCCACATGAAGATTTCGGTGTAAACGGTCTGCGGGCAGGCATAGCCGCACCACAGGCGCCCGGCCACCGCGGTGAACAGGAACAGCGAGAGCGCCGACAGGATCAAGAGGCCGGTCAGGTAGACGAAATCCTGCGGCCAGAACACCAGGCCGAAAATATAGAATTTGCGTGCGGCCAGATCGAACAGCACTGCCTGGCGGTTGTCCCAATGCAGCCAGGGCATACCGTAGTAGAGCGTCTGGGTCAGCAGCACCAGCGCGATGCGCCAGTTGGCGAATACGCCGTGCACCGCGCGCGGCTGGATTTTCTGCCGGATTGCGTAGAGCTGCTGCTCGGTTGCGGCGTCTGCGGAGGCGGGCTGCTTGTCGTTGGTCACTGCATTGGTCCGTGAAAGTCTGAGCCGCTTCAACGTACTGGAACAATACGCTCAAGCGGCTCGCCGGGTCCCGCCCGGCGAGTACCGCGCACTGCCTACAACTTACTGCTTTTGCGACAGCCCATACACGTAAGCCGCCAGCAGATGCAGCTTGGCTTCCTTGTTGGAGGTGGTGCCGAGCGTCTGGGTCAGGGCAGGCATGACACCGTTGCGACCTTTGCTGATGGTCTCGATGATCGTCGCCTCGCTGCCGCCATACAGCCACACCTTGTCGGTGAGGTTGGGCGCGCCCAGCGCCTTCATGCCGGTGCCGTCGGGCATGTGGCAGGCGGCGCAGTTCTCGGCGAAGACGGCCTTGCCTGCGGCGGCCAAGGTCGCGTCATGCTTGCGGCCCGACAGCGACAGCACGTAGTTCGCCACTTGCTTGACCTTCTCCGCGCCGAGGATCGGGCCCCATGCCGGCATTGCGGCGTTGCGGCCGTTGGCGATGGTGGCCTGGATGGTGTCGGGGTCGCCGCCGTAGAGCCAGTCGTTGTCGGTCAGGTTGGGGAAGCCCTTGGCGCCCGTGGCGTCGGAGCCATGGCATTGCGAACAGTAGGTCAGGAACAGGTGCTTGCCGATGGCACGGGCGTTTGGGTCGGCGGCCACGGTGGCGATGTCCTGCTTCATGAAGCCGGCATACAGCGGCTGGAACTTGGCCTCGGCGGCTTTCACCTCGGCCTCGTATTCTCCTCGGGAGGTCCAGCCCAGCAGTCCGGCGAAATTGCCCAGACCCGGCCACAGCGCAAGATAGCCCAGCCCGAAAATCATGGTGCCGTAGAACAGCCCCAGCCACCAGCGCGGCAAGGGGTTGTTGAGATCCTGCAGGTCGCCGTCCCAGGTGTGTTCCATGAGTTCGGCCTTCTCGCCGGGCGCGAACCTGCGGGTGGTCTGCGACTTGAGAAACACCCAGGTGCCGACGATGCTCACCAGGGTGAGGACGCTGATGTAGATGGGCCAGAAGCCGCTTGTGAAATCGCTCATTGCTTGTCTCCTTGTTTGGCGGGCCTGTCGTCGTCATCCTCGAAGGGCAGCCGGGCGTCCTCTTCGAAACGCTGCTTGTTGCCCTTGCTGTAGGCCCACCAGACGATGCCGATGAACACTACGATGAAGGCGGCTGTGATGAGGCCGCTGAGGGTTCCGCTGTCCATACCGGTTCAGTTCTTCGGGGCGTGGGTGCCCAGCACCTGCAGATAGGCGATGACGGCATCCATCTCGGTCTTGCCTTGCAGGGCGGCAGGCGCTTCGGCGATTTCCTGCTCGGTGTAGCCGTGGCCAACGATGTCCAGCGTGCGCATCTTGGCCTGGATGCCCGGGTCATGCAGCGGACGATCCAGCCACGGGTAGGCGGGCATGATGGACTCCGGCACCACGTCGCGTGGATTCATCAGGTGCGCCACGTGCCAGTCGTTCGAATAGCGGCCCCCGACGCGCGCCAGATCGGGGCCGGTGCGCTTGGATCCCCACAGGAAGGGACGATCGTAGACATACTCGCCGGCCACCGAATAGTGGCCATAGCGCTCGGTTTCGGCACGGAACGGGCGAATCATCTGCGAGTGGCAGCCGACGCAGCCCTCGCGGATGTAGATGTCGCGACCAGCCAGCTGCAGCGCCGTGTAGGGCTTGAGCCCCACCACCGGGGTGGTGGTGGAGGTCTGGAAGAACAGCGGCACGATCTGCACCAAGCCGCCGACGCTGACGATGAGTATGGTCAGCACGATCAGCAGACCGAGGTTCTTTTCAATGCTTTCATGCGAAATCATGTTCGGTCTCCTATTAGGCGTGGACAGCTTGCGGGATGGGGGCGTCATTCACGACACGGCCGGCGCGTACGGTCTGCCAGACGTTGAAGGCCATCATCAGCATGCCGGAGAGGAACAGCGAGCCTCCCATCAGCCTGATGCCATAGAACGGGTGCATGGTGGCGACCACCTGGGCGAAGCTGTAGGTCAGCGTGCCGTCGGGGTTCGCTGCGCGCCACATCAGGCCCTGCGCCACGCCGGCGATCCACATCGAGGCGATGTACAGCACCACGCCGATGGTGGAAAGCCAGAAGTGCCATTCGATCAGCTTGGTGCTCCACATCGATTCGCGGCCGAACAGGCGTGGGATCAGGTAGTACATGGAGCCGATGGTGATCATCGCCACCCAGCCCAGCGCACCGGAATGCACGTGGCCGATGGTCCATTCGGTGTAGTGGCTCAATGCGTTGACCGTCTTGATCGACATCATCGGGCCTTCGAAGGTCGACATACCGTAGAACGATAGCGCGGTCACCATGAACTTGAGGATGGGGTCGGTGCGCAGTTTGTGCCAGGCGCCCGACAGCGTCATGATGCCGTTCATCATGCCGCCCCAGGACGGCGCCAGCAGCATCAGCGAGAACACCATGCCGAGCGACTGCGCCCAGTCGGGCAGCGCGGTGTACTGTAGGTGGTGCGGGCCGGCCCACATGTAGATGAAGTTGAGCGACCAGAAGTGGACGACCGACAGGCGATACGAATAGATCGGGCGACCGGCCTGCTTGGGAATGAAGTAGTACATCATGCCGAGGAAGGCGGTGGTGAGGAAGAAGCCCACCGCGTTGTGGCCGTACCACCACTGCACCATCGCGTCCTGCACGCCGGCGTAGGCGGAGTAGGACTTGTACCAGGCGCTGGTGCTGCCGCCGAGGATCCAAGGCAGTTCGGCGCTGTTGACGATGTGCAGCAGCGCGATCACCAGGATGTAGGCGCCGAAGAACCAGTTCGACACATAGATGTGCTTGGTCTTGCGCTTGATGATGGTGCCGAAGAACACCAGTGCGTAGGACACCCACACCACGGCGATCAGCAGGTCGATCGGCCATTCCAGCTCGGCGTATTCCTTGGAACTGGTGATGCCCATCGGCAGCGTGATTGCGGCCAGCACGATCACGGCCGTCCAGCCCCAGAAGGTGAAGGCGGCGAGTTTTTCGGCCCACAACCGTACCTGGCAGGTGCGCTGCACGATGTAGTACGACACCGCGAACATCGCCGAGCCGCCGAAGGCGAAGATCACTGCATTGGTGTGCAGCGGCCGCAGGCGCCCGTATGAAAGCCACTCGATGCCAAATGTCAGATCCGGCCAGATCAGTTGCGAGGCCAGGATCACCCCGACCAGCATCCCGACGATCCCCCACACCACCGTCATGATGGCGAACTGGCGGACGACCTTATAGTTGTAGGTTGTCGCTTCCATACACGTCTCCCGTGATTGATGACTAAATCAGTACATGCGAATTTTGTGATGTTATTCGCATATGAAGATAAATATATCTATTTATAAGGGTGTGTCAAGTTGTCGCACCAGGCGGTGGACGGGTACGGCGGCCAAGTGTTGTTTGCTTGCAAAAAAAGACGCATCCCTGTTTTTGTGTCAGATTCTGATTTGGTATAGCTCAGTTCGCATGCAATTGATATGCATCAAGTTTCCAGGCCTCTCGGCACCCGTATCTGCATCATCCGCCATGGCGAAACCGACTGGAACGTGGAGAAACGCATCCAGGGGCATACCGACATTCCGCTCAATGCGACCGGGCGGGCACAGGCGCTGGCGATGGCGTTCAATGCGGCGCACCATCGATTCAGCGCGATCTACAGCAGCGACCTGATGCGGGCGCTGGAAACGGCACGGGTGCTGGCGCAGCGCGAGGACCTGGAGGTGAAATGCCTGCCGCAACTGCGCGAACGGCATTTCGGGCGGTTTCAGGGCATCACCGCCGCACAGGGCGCCGAGCGCTATCCCGAGGCCTATGCGCACTATCTGGCGCGCGATCTCGATTACGATTTCGAAACGGGTGAGTCGCTACGCCGGTTTGCCGAGCGGGTGAGCGAGGCCATCGACTGGCTGGTGCGGCACCACCGCGGCCAGACGATTGCGGCGGTGAGCCACAGCGGGGTGCTGGACGTGATCTACCGTCAGGCTACCGGCCGTCCGCTGCATACGCCGCGTGATTTCGCGATTCCCAACTGCGCGCTCAACTGGTTTCATTGCGACAGCCAGGACTGGCATCTGGAAGTCTGGGCCGACCGCCACCATCTGCACGAAGTGCTGACGGAGGCGCCGGAATGAACGCGCCGGCGGAATGGATGGTGCTGTTTCGCCATGGTCACAGCGAGTGGAATCTCTCCGATCGCTTCACCGGCTGGACCGACATCCCGCTGACCGCAACCGGCCTGGCCGAGGCGGCCACTGCAGGGCGGCGGCTGGCGCAAGCGGGTTATGCCTTCGACGAGGTGCATGGTTCGGTGCTGCAACGAACCCGCCAGACGGCCGAGGCGCTGCTGGCCGCGATGGGCACGCCCGAGGTGCCGCTGTTCACGACATGGCGCCTCAACGAGCGGCATTACGGCGCGCTGCAGGGCATGAACAAACGCGAGATCTTTGCAACCTGGGGCGAGGCGGCTTCACGCCGCTGGTGGCGCGGCTATTTCGAACCGCCGCCGCCGCTCGATCCCGATGACCCGCGCCATCCGCGCTTCGATCCGCTGTACGCGGCGCTGGCGCCCGGCGATCTGCCGGCCAGCGAGAGCCTGCGCGACTGCCAGCAGCGCATGCTGCCGTACTGGCACGAGGTGCTGCTGCCGCGGCTGCGTGCGGGGCGGCGGCTGCTGGTGGTGAGCCACGGCAATACCCTGCGCGGGCTGGTGATGCATCTGGACAACTTGAGCGCCGAGGCGATGGAGCGGGTGGAGATCCCGTCAGGAATACCGATGGTGGTTCGCCTGGCGCCCGATCTCTCCGTGACAGGGCACGAGTGGCTGGACATCCCGGCCGCTGCCCCCGCCGTCTGAATCAGCGAGTTGCCAGATCCTGCGCCAGCCCGGCGTGGGTGATTTTCCCGGCGTGTACGTGCAGCCCCGCCTGCAGTCCAGCATCGACAGCCAGCGCGGCCAGGCCTTCGGCAGCCAGTGCCTGGACATAGGGCAGGGTGGCATGGGTGAGCGCCTTGGTTGAGGTGCGGGCGACGGCGCCGGGCATGTTGGTGACGCAGTAATGGACGATGCCTTCGGCGACGAAGAAAGGGTTGCTGTGGGTGGTGGG
This sequence comes from Hydrogenophilales bacterium, assembly GCA_016195805.1. Classification (GTDB taxonomy): domain Bacteria; phylum Pseudomonadota; class Gammaproteobacteria; order Burkholderiales; family Thiobacillaceae; genus Thiobacillus. The sequence continues at coordinate 17,637 of JACPYT010000015.1, read as the reverse complement.
ACGCGAGGTCTCGGCGATGCCGCCCTGGTCGATGGCGACGTCCACCAGCACCGAACCCGGCGGCATCCGTTTCAGCGACGCGAGGCTGATCAGGCGCGGCGCATGGCGGCCCGGAATCTGCGCTGCGCCGATGACGATGTCGGCGTGTTCGAGGCTGTCGTCGATCGCATCGGGCGAGGAGAAGCGCGTTTCCACCCGCGCACCGAACTGGGCTTCGGCGTGGGCGAGCTTGTCGGTCTGGCGGTCGATCAGGGTGATGCGTGCACCCAGTCCGACTGCCGTGCGCGCCGCGCTCATGCCCACCCCGCCGGCGCCGATGATGAGCACGCGTGCAGGCGGTACGCCGGGCAGGCCGGTGATCAGCTTGCCGCTGCCGCCGTGCGAGGTGTGCAGCCCCAGCGCGCCCATCTGCGGCGCCAGCCGGCCGGCGATGTCGGACATCGGCTGCAGCAGCGGCAGGCCGCCGGTGGGATTGCTCACGGTTTCGTAGGCGATCGCCGTCACGCCGCGCGCCATCAGCTCGCGCGCCAGGGCCGGCGCGGCGGCCAGATGCAGGTAGCAGAACAGCAGTTGTCCCTCGCGCAGTCGCTTCACTTCGTCTGGCTGCGGTTCCTTCACCTTCACCACCAGCTCGGCCGCGTAGGCCTCGGCCGAGGTGCCGACGATCGCCGCACCGGCAGCACGATAGGCGTCGTCGGCGAAGCCTGCCGCCACACCGGCGCCGGCTTCGACGCTGACGGTGTGGCCGGCTCCGGTGAGGACGCGCGCGCCCTCCGGGGTGAGCGCCACCCGGTATTCGTGATTCTTGATTTCCTTGGGAATGCCGATGTGCATGGCGAGCCTCGCGCGAATGGATACCCCGCAGCATAACCAAAGCCGCTGCGTGCTAGAAGGGCAGCGACTTATTGCGCCGGGGCGGAATCGGCGCGGCGTTCGAAGCGGTAGTACGCAGGCGGAACGTGGTCGAGCCTGATCTGGCGCGTTCCCCAGGCGATGGCCAGGCGGCCGACGCTGCGATAGGGGCCGATCATCGACGGCGCGGCCTCTACGTCGTAGAGGCCGGGTGCGAGCAGACGCGCCGAAAGGGTCAGGCCGCCGTCGCGGGCGTCATGGCTGATACCCGCGAACGGCCGCGCCAGCGGCTCGCCGATGAAGATGCCCTGGCCCGGCATCTGCACGCTTTTCCAGTAGGCTTCGATCAGGGTTTCGCCCTGCAGGTAGTGCGCCATGACGACGCCGGGCGCCGGAAACTTGGCCGGGAAGTTGCAGGGCTCGACCACCGCGCCGTAGCTGCCGGTGGCGCCCGCTTCCAGCCAGCGCAGGCTACTCATCTGGCCGCCGCCGAACAGCTCGCCGCCGGCCGACGTGAGGTGGTCGGCGATGGCGCCGGGCAGGAAGTGGTTGCTGTCGAGCGCGGCTACCTGGGCGAGGCCGGTAAAGTAGAACATCACGTCGGGTTTGTTCTCGAGTGCGTTGGCTTCGACGATCTCGGTCGGCAGGATGCGCTGCATCAGCCTACGCACGGCGTCGTATCCGGCGGCGCGCACGTTGCGGTTTTTGTCGGTCGTGCTGACGAGATAGGCGGTGCCGGCCGGATTGCTGCCGTCGGAGGCCACGCCGCGGTCGATCAGCTTCCTGGCGTCAGCCACGCTGGCGGCGGCCAGGCTCATGGTCGGGCGGATGCGATAGGTGGTCCAGGGACGCGCCACGCTGCTGTTGAAATACGGGCTGGGCTGCGTCGGCTTGCAGCTGCTGGCGCACCAGGCGGGGTCGAAGCCGAAGGCAAAGGCGGACGTGATCGACATGCAGTCGACCCGGTACGGCTGTGCCCAGGTCAGCGCAAACGCCTGAACGTTTTTGGGCGTGACGCGGTCGACCCGGCGCTTGAGATTGATGAATGTCTCGCGGGAGAGCGTGCTGCTGCCGGGCTTGAAACGCACATGGATCAGGTTGGCGGCAGGAATGCCGCGTTTTTCCCGGTAATACGCGGCGATGGCCACGCTGTCGGGATCGTCGTCGTTGACGATCACGCCCAGCTGGTCGGCGCTGAGGCCGGGTTGCGGAAAATCGGTCAGGACAGGCTGCTCAGGCGACGCAGCGTACGCGGCTGCGTGGAACAGCCATGCCGCGACGATGCCCCGCATCAGGCGCCTGGACATCAGGCGAGGGACCGTACGCATTCGCGCACCAGGGCCGGCCCGCGGTAGATCAGGCCGGAATACAGTTGCACCAGCGAAGCGCCCGCCGCTATCTTCTCCCGAGCGTCGGCGCCCGACAGGATGCCGCCGGCGCCGATGATCGGCACTTCGTTCTTCAGGTGGCGCGCCAGTTCGCGCACCACCCGGGTGGACGCCGCGCGCACCGGCGCACCTGACAACCCACCGGCCTCCCCGGCATTGGGCAGGCCGGCGACGGCGTCGCGCGCGATGGTGGTGTTGGTGGCGATCACCGCGTCGATGCGGTGCATCATCAGCAGCGCGGCGATCGCGGCGATCTGCGCGTCGTCGAGGTCGGGCGCGATCTTCAGCGCGACCGGTACGTATTTCCCGTGCTGCTGCGCGAGTCCGGACTGCCGCAGCTTGATCGCGGAGAGCAGCGCGTCGAGCGCCTCGTCCTTCTGCAGTTCGCGCAGATTCTGCGTGTTGGGCGAGGAGATGTTCACCGTCACGTAGCGGGCGTGCGCATAGACCTTGTCGAGGCACGCCAGGTAATCGTCGACTGCGTGTTCGTTCGGCGTGTCCTTGTTCTTGCCGATGTTGATGCCGAGCACGCCTTTGAATCCGCTCGTTGCGACGTTCTTCACAAGGTTGTCGACGCCGAGGTTGTTGAAGCCCATGCGGTTGATGAGGGCCTCGGCCTGCGGCAGGCGGAACAGGCGTGGCTGCGGGTTGCCGGGCTGCGGACGCGGGGTGACCGTGCCGATCTCGATGAAGCCGAAGCCCAGTGCCGTCAGCGCCTTGATGTGCGCGCCGTCCTTGTCGAGGCCGGCGGCCAGGCCCACGGCGTTGGGAAAGTCGATGCCCATGACCTGCACGGGCTTGCCGGTCGCGCGCGGCAGCAGTGCCAGCAGGCCGAGTCGTTGCGCGAGGTCGAGGCTGGACAGGGTCAGCCGATGCGCATCCTCGGGGTCGAGACTGAACAGGGCAGGTCGCAGAACGGAATAAAGCATGGTGTGCAGGGAGGAGGAGGCCGCCTGCGAGTTTAACAGGGGAACGACGCGCGGCTGCCGTTTGGCGGCCGGTCAGTGGTATCCTGAACTATCGCGTGCAGCGCATGTCAGTCAGCTTCAGACCCGATACTGTTTCCCCACTCCAACCGACAAACCCATGACTACTCCGCACTTCCTGCAACGACTCGTTTTGTTTTTCAGTGTGCTGATCGCACCAGCCGTCTGGAGCGCCCCCTTCGTTCCACCGCCCCCGGAGATCTTCGCCAAATCCTACGTGCTGATGGATGCCGCCAGTGGCGATATCCTGGCCGAGCATGACGGCGATACGCGCCTGCCACCGGCGAGCCTGACCAAGATGATGACGGCCTACATCGCCACGCTTGAAATGCAGCGCGGGCGGATCCACCCCAACGACATGGTCACCATCAGCGAGAAGGCCTGGCGCACCGGCGGCTCGAAGATGTTCGTCGAGGTGGGCAAGCAGATCTCGGTCGACGACCTGTTCCACGGCATCATCATCCAGTCGGGCAACGACGCCAGTATCGCGATGGCCGAGCACATCGCCGGCAGCGAGGATGCCTTCGTTCCCTTGATGAATGCCGAGGCGCAGCGCCTGGGGATGCGCAACACCCACTTCCAGGACGCCACCGGCCTGCCCAACCCGGGCCATTATTCGAGCGCGCACGACATGGCCATCCTGGCGCGCGCCATCATCAATGCGGATCCGGCGCACTATGCGATCTATGCGCAAAAATATTTCCTGTGGAACGGCATCAATCAGCCCAACCGCAATCTCCTGCTGTGGCGCGACGACGGTGTCGACGGCCTGAAAACCGGCCATACCGAAGAAGCCGGCTACTGCCTGGTGGCCTCCGCCAAGCGCGGCAGCGAGCGCCTGATCGCCGCCGTGTTCGGCACCGATAGCGAAGCGGCGCGCGCCTCGGAAACCGCCAAGCTGCTCGGCTACGGCTTCCGCTTCTTCGATAGCAAGACCTTCTACAAGAAGGGCGCCGTGCTGACGCAGGCGCCGGTATGGAAAGGCGCGGCGCGCGAGGTCAAGGCAGGCGTGAAGGACGACGTGGCGGTCAGCGTGGCCGCAGGCGAGGCCGACAAACTCGTTGCCCAGATCATGCTGAAGCCGACCCTGGTTGCCCCGGTGAAGCAGGGCGACGTCATCGGCAAGGTCGAAGTCCGCCAGGGCGACAAGGTGATCAAGCAGGCCGACGTCGTCGCGCTGGAAAACGTCGAACAGGGTGGCTTCTTCCGCCGCATGTGGGACAGCATCCGTCTGTTCTTCAGGGGGCTGTTCGGCTGATCCGGTGGGTTAGACGATGCACGTCGCAGACGGCCACCCGCAAGGGTGGCCGTTTTTTCTGGCCGGTTGACCGTGCCCTGCACATCAACGCAGGCACAAGGCAAAACGCGATCTCAGGCGAGGAATCCGGGACGGAACCGCGCGTCCCTTGGGCAAACCAGACTCACCCCGTACCCCCGAGCAAGGCTGCCTTGAGGCTGGGCTGAACCGGGTGATCGCCCAGCCAGATCCTGAGGATGGCGCGGTTGAAGGCTTCCCCGGGAAAACTGCCGGCCAGGCGATGGTTCAGCCAGACCTGGGTTCCTGTGCCCGGCTGGTAATCCAGCTGGATGACGCTACCCTTGGGGAAGGCGCCCATGTGGCGGATGAGGTCGAGAAACTGCCCCACTTGTCCCTGGATGGCCGCCAGGGTTTGCGGGCTGTTGTTGGCATCCAGTCCTTTCTTGAGCAGTTCCACGTTGTGGTCGGCGGACACGTCATGCAGCAGGGTGATGCACACCTGCCGCGGCGTGTCCCGCTCCAGCACGGATGGCGCATCGTGCACAGGTTCGGGAAGGTAGAGCGCCAGCACATAAATGTCGAACAGCAGAAAGCTGCGCAAGCCGGCGCCGTTGAGCACCAGGCTTGCGCTGCCCTGGCTGGCGCGGTCCGCTACCTGCACGCCGTCTAAGTCCCGGGCATGGGCTGGCGTGATCAGTCCCGGCAGGAGGGGGAATAGGCTCAGGCAGAGGCGTGCAATCAGGCGCATGGGTCAATCAGGCTTATCAATGGGTCACACGCGGGTATATTCGCCCTTGCTGGCCGCGGAGTGATGACAGGGGCGAATACGTTTGCAGCCGCGTGCTCTGATAACGGCGATTTTCTTGTGGGGTGTAGCCGGGCAGACAGGGTCGCCGGGAAGTGCGTCTTCGGCCGATCCGGGCGGGCTTGCCTAGGGTTGGGCATGCTTCAGAAAGGACTGCAGTTTTTCCTTGATGAAAGGGATCGCGTCGGCAGCAGTCCTGTGATCGGGAACCTCGGGCAGGATGCCTCTGACCAGGTTTTCGATATGGTTCTCGATGCTTTCGAGCAGGTTTCCCTGGTCGGGAGCGGGGAGATGAGCGGCCGCCGCGTGCAGGGCTTTCTGGAAGTCGTTGAGCGGCGCCTGCAATGCGTCCTGGACTTCGCCTGGGCTGATCGTATAGGGCCTGGGCTCGACCGTCTCCGGTCCCGGATTGTTCGGGGTGTCGAGGGTGAGCGCGCATTCGAGATCCGGTGCGACGGCGTCCCGATGGCTGATGGGCGTGCCGAGGGAAAAGCACTTCCTGAGGGTGGCGATGACCGATGTATGGTCGAAGGGGGCGGATGATCCTTGCGGCTGCTTGAGGATGGAGCCGGCCTTGATGTAGGGGGACACCAGCACCGCTGGAACCCTTACCCCGTAGCGGTCGAAAGCGAACGGCTGCGGACGGGTATTGTCGGGCGTGACGGCCTCGGGCGGCGGAACATGGTCATAAATCCCGCCGTGCTCATCGTAGAGGATGATGAGCAGGGTTTTCTTCCAGGCCGTTTCGTTTTTTCTCAGCGCGTTGTAGACATCTGCGATCAGATCCTCGCCCATTCCGACGTGGTGCGGCGGATGCTGGTCGTTGGGCAGTTTGACGTCCGGGAAATAGCGGGGCTCGATGAATGCATAGGAAGGCAATTTCCCGGCGGCAGCGTCCTGCGCGAATTCCTGCTCGAAAAGCCTGAACCGATCCAGGTGCGGCCACAGGCGACTCAGCGTAAGCGTCTGGGGAAAATCATGGAAATAGATTTTCCAGGCGGTGGGGTCGCTGAACCGATTGAAGACCGTCTCCATCAGATAGGGAGGATGGATCGGTGAATTGTTTTCGTACCCCGCTGCGGTCGCACAGTGCAGAAAGAAACGGTTCGGCCAGGTCTGGCAGGGCGCGGAGGCGAACCAGTTGTCGCACACCGCGAACTCCTTCGCCAGCGTGCCGAGGACGGGGATCTGTTCCGGCGTGTAGTAATGCATGATGGATTCGGGCCGGTATTTCTCAGCCGGCTGATCCCGTTGCCGCACATAGTTGTTGACGAAGCCGTTCATCGCCGGCGGCGCGTTCCCCGGCTTTCCGTCGAGGCCAAAGAGCTGCATGTTGATGTCGTTCCAGAGTTCGCCCGGATCCGGATCGGGAATCGACAGGGAATCCCGATCGAACTTGCCGCTGTTCCACACCGCGATCGTGCCTCCGCCCTGCAGCGGGTTGCTTTCCGTGCCCTGGAGTCCGTCGAATTCCGGATTGTCCGGATAGAGCCACCCCAGCATGCTGTCGAAGGAGCGGTTCTCCAGCATCAGCACCACGACGTGCTCGATCTTTCCGCCAAGATTGCTCATGCTTCTCTCCTCCGGTTCTGACAGACGGGTCTGCGGCGCGATTTCCTGCCACCACAATTTTCGACCTGGGCAGGCTTGTTCGCCGTCGATGGCCGGGAGATTCTGGCGCCGTTTAGCCCGGGCCGCAACATCTGGAAGGCCCATGTGCGGCCTGCTCAAGCAGACATTCGCCACCGTTGATTGTGCAGCCGCGCCAGTTTGCCGAACAGTCCGGCTTGTGTCGGGTGGGGGGCGGTCGCCTTTGCTTCCCGGCAAAGGCTGAGTGTCTACAAATCACACCCTTCGTACCTACTTCGCTCGTTCCTCCGCGCCGAGTGACCGCAGTTTCTGTACCGCGCGCGCCAGGTGCGCCTCATCCCGGTCCACCGGGAACACCATATAAACAGGCAGCGTGATCAGAGGACTTTCGTGCACCCGCCACAAGCGCCCTTGTTCGATCGCAGCGTACACGGTGCGTTGCGGTAGATAGGCCGAACCGCCGCGAGACTCTATCAACTGGTGTCCGATCCAGCCAATATTGGCGATCCGCGCCGGCACTTCCACGTCCGGAAAGCGGGCGCCGAACTGGGCATGGAACTCAGGGCCCCAATCCACGTGGATGTAGTCCGGGTCGGGCCAGGGGCGGCCCGGATTGCTGCTGACCAGTACCAGGGATTCGTCGAACAGGTGCTCCACGGCCAGACCGGGGCGGCTCTCGGGGGTGTACATGACGCCGATGTCGACGATGCCCTGGACCAGCCCCTGCATGATGCCCTCCTCGAAACCGAGTTCCAGGCGCAGTGATACATCGGGAATGGCGTCGCGCATCCAGTCCTCCCAGCGCGGCAGGAAGTCCTCCCACAAGGCGCTGCGTCCGCTCAGAGTCAGGCCGCCGCTGAAGCCGCTGGGTAGGCTCACTTCTTGACGGGCCTGTTCCAGCGCTCTAACCATGATTTTGGCGTGGCGCAGGAAACGCTGCCCGGCGGCGGTCAGTTCTGCGCCGCCGCGCCCGCGCCGGAACAGCCGCGCGCCCATCCGTGCTTCGAGGGTCTGGATGCGGGCGCTGACCGTGGATTGGGTGATGTGCAGGCGTTCCGCGGCACCGACGAAATTGCCGGCAGCCGCAACCGCCAGGAAGGTGCGGGCGTATTCAATGTCCATGAAATGCTTCCAATACATTCAACATTTCGATATGAATAACCAATAAGTATCGTTTATTGAATATTACCCCCTATGAGGTTCGAGCAAGAGGGGGCATGAAGATCAAAAATGGAATCGCTGGCTGGACCGGGTGGCAGCCATTTGCACGATTCCGGGCTGCCAGGCTGGCGAGCACCTCTTGTCGACGCAATGCCCGGCAAAAACAACAAGGGCCGCAAATGCGGCCCTTGTTGTCAGGATTTCCGAAGCTTACTTCTTGGCAGTACGCCGCAGGCGGTTCAGCAGCCGCCGCGCCAGTTCGCCGAACAGCTCGGTCTGCGTCGGGTGCGGGAAGATCGCCTTGGCGACCTGGGTCAGCGTCATCTCGCCGGCCACCATCATCACACCGATGCCGATCAGGGTATCGGTGTGGTCGGCGAGGTAGTGCACGCCAATGATGCGGCCCGTGGCCTTGTCGGCCACCAGCTTGATCATGCCTTCGGTTTCGCCGGTGATCATCGCCTTGGCGTCGATACTCATCGGCATCTTGGCCTCCACCGCTTCGATGCCCTTGGCCTTGGCCTGCGTCACCGACAAGCCGACGAAGCCGGCCTGCGGACGCGAGAAGGTGACGCCGCAATCCTTGTCCTGGTCATACTCGCTGGCGTGGCCGAGCAGGTTGCCGGCGGCGACGCGGCCTTGCGTCGCGGCGGTGTGGGCGAGCATGTAGCCGCCGATGACGTCGCCGACCGCGTAGATGTGCGGGGCGCTGGTCTGGCAGCGCGCGTTGACCTTGATCGCCGCGCCGTCGAGCTCGACGCCGACCTTGCCGAGGTTGAGTTTGCTGGTGTCGGGACGCTTGCCGGTGGCCATCAGGACGACGTCGCAGTCGAAGACCGATTCGATGCCCTCTTTATTTACATAGCGCAGCTTCATCGCGCCCGGCTTGCCGCTCGCTTCCTTGATGTCGGCGCTGGTGACGACGGTGATTTCCTTCTCCAGCGAGGTGATCAGCGTCTTGGCGATTTCCTCCTCGACTTCGGCGAGGATGCGATCGTTGCGCTCCAGCATCAGCACCTCGGCGCCGAAGTCGCGGAAGATCTGCGCCATCTCGACGCCGATCACGCCGCCGCCGACGATGCCGAGTTTCTTCGGCGGGGTGGCGAGGTTCCAGATGGTATCGGAGGTGACCACACCGCCGGTCGCCAGGTTCTCGCGTGCGCCGGGGATGGGGGGCACGAAGGCGGGCGCGCCGGTGGCGATGACCGCGGCGCCGAAGCTGACCGTGTACGCCTCGCCTTCGGCCGGAGTGATCTTCAGCGTGTGCGCATCGACGAATTCGCCGTAGCCTTCGCGCACGTCGATCTTCATGCCCTTGTCGGCCTTCAGCGCCATGTCGCCGCGGCTGGTCTGCACCCAGCGACGGTGTTTTTCCACCTGCGCCCAGTTGAGCTTCGGCGTGTTGGTGCCGTCGACGCCCATTTCGGCATCGTGCGCGCGGTTGCGGATAACGTCCGCCGCAGCGCGCCAGGCCTTGGACGGGATGCAGCCGCGCCACAGGCATTCGCCGCCGGGGAAGGGCTCGTTGTTGACCATCATGACACGGACGCCATGGTCGGCCAGGTCGCGCGCGCAGTCCTCGCCGCCGGGGCCGCCACCGACGACGACGACCGGGAAGTCCCAGTTGCCTTCGGGGATGGGCGAGACCGGCGCAGCTTCAGCTGCCGCAGCGCCGCCGGCCATCCAGGCGTCCGGCGCCTCGATGGTCTGCTTCAGTGTGGCCAGATACAGCGCCACTTCGGCACCGTTGAGTACGCGGTGATCGCAGGTCAGGGTGAACGGCGTGCCTTGCGGGCCATTCGCGGCAATCGCCAGGATCGCCGCAATGCCCGGCGTGGGGATGGCGGTGAAATGCGACACACCCATCATGCCCATATTGGAAATGGTGAAGGTGGGATTGGCGTATTCGGCAGGGGCCAGCTTGCGCACGCGGGCGCGCTCGACCAGGCCTGCCCAATCGCCTTGCAGCGCAGCCAGGGATTTCTTCTCGACACCGTGCAGGATCGGTACCACCAGGCCGCCGTCGTTCGACGTGACGGCAATGCCGAAGTCATGGTTCGCGCGCTCGACTAGCTTGTCGACCGGCTGGTAGGCCCAGTTCATGCGCGGGAATTTCGCCATCGCCACCGAACAGGCCTTGGCGATCGCCACCGTGACGGAGACCTTGTTCGCCTTGGCGGCGGCGGTCAGCGCGGCGGTGCTGATATTCATGGTCGCGTTGAAGGTCGGTAGCGTGAGCGAGGCGGTCATCGCGTGGCTCACTGCCTTTTCCATCGAGGTCATCGCGCGGCCCTGGCCGGGAACGTCGACCTGCGGCAGCGAGTGTGCGACTTCCTGCATCGACGGACGTGCACGCGCCACGTCGGCGGCGACGATCACGCCAGATGGCCCGGTGCCGGCCAGGCCGGTAAGGTTCACGCCCAGCTGTGCGGCGACCTTGCGCGCGTAGGGGCTTGCCTGGCGGCCCTGCGGGCGCGCCACCGGCGGCACATTGCCGGCAGCGGAAATCTGCGCGGGCGTGGCCTTGGGCGTGGGGATGTGCGCCGGCTTGTCGGCGGACGGCGGCGCGACCTTGTGGGTGTTCTTGACCTTGTGGTCGGCACTGAGGGTGACGCCGGTATCGTTGGCCTTGGCGGCATCGTCGACGATGAAGGCCATCGGGTGGCCGACCTCGACCACGCTGCCGACGTCGGCAATTGGACCGGAGAGCCACCCTTCCTGGAACACTTCGACGTCCATGATGGCCTTGTCGGTTTCCACCGTGGCGACGATGTCGCCGCGCTTGATCGCGTCGCCGGGCTGTTTTTCCCAGGTGACGACCACGCCTTCGGTCATGGTGTCCGACAGCTGCGGCATCACGACCGGCGTACCGGCGTGGTGCGGGATCATTTCGGTCTGCGCTTTTTCTTCTACCACTTCGTCGGCGGCGATCGCCACGTCGCCCGCGGTGTCGGTGATGTAGCCGAGTGCCGCGCCGACCGCGATGGTCGCGCCGACCTCGGCCAGCGGACCGGCCAGATAACCAGCCTTGAACACCTCGACGTCCATGATGGCCTTGTCGGTCTCGACCGTGGCGACGATGTCGCCGCGCTCGACGCGGTCGCCGGCCTGCTTTTCCCAGGTGACGACCACGCCCTCGGTCATGGTGTCGGAGAGCTGCGGCATCGTGATGGCGTAATGTTGGGACATATTTATTTCCTGAGGGGTTAGGGGTGAAGGGTGAGGGCAGGTAATGACGCCAGCGAATGTTCCTGACGCCTTACCCCTTACGCCTTACTCAATCACGCCTTTCCGAACAGCTTCAGAACGGCCTTCACCACATCCTCGTGGTCGGGAATCGCCGCCTTTTCCAGCGTGTGGTTGTAGGGCTGTGGCACCAGCGCCGAGTGGACGCGCACCGGCGCGGCATCCAGTTCGAAGAAGCATTCCTCGTTGATGATGGCGATGACTTCGGAGCCGACGCCGACCGGCGCTTCGTCCTCTTCGGCGATGACGGCGCGGTGGGTCTTGCTGACCGAAGCCTTGATGCCTGCGCGATCCAGCGGCGACAGCGAATAGAGATCGACGACTTCGGCCGAGATGCCGTACTGCTTGTCGAGGATTTCGGCGGCCTTCAGGCACCAGTGCACCGAGATGTTGTAGCCGAACAGCGTCACGTCGGTGCCGGCACGTGCGATGTCGGAGCCTTCCAGCGGGTGGAAGTATTCGCCGTCCGGGACTTCGCCCTTCATGTTGTACATGAGTTCGTGTTCGTTGATGAACACCGGATCGTCGCAACGGATCGCCGATTTCAGCAGGCCATAGGCCTGCTTGGGATTGGACGGCGTCACCACGCGCAGGCCGGCGATGCCCATGAACACCTTTTCCATGCGCGCCGAATGCTGCGCGCCGAGTTGGTGCGCAGCGCCGCCGGCGGAGCGGAACACGCACGGCGCGGTCAGCTGGCCGCCCGACATGTAGCGCACCTTGGCGGCGGAGTTGAACATCTGGTCCATCGCCAGCCAGGCGAAGTTGACCGACATGAGTTCGATGATGGGACGCACGCCGAGGAACGAAGCGCCAATGCCGAGACCGGTGAAGCCGCCTTCGGAAATAGGGGTGTCCATCACGCGCAGCGGACCGTATTTCTCGTACAGGCCCTTGGTCGCCTTGTAGGTGCCGCCGGCTACGCCGATGTCCTCGCCCATGCAGATGACGAGCGGGTCGCGCGCCATTTCTTCGTCGTGGGCGCGCTGAATCGCTTCCCAGTACATGATGTTTGCCATGCTGTCTTTTCCTTAAACCTTAAGCGGCCTTGCCCGTGAGCCACGGGAGCTGGGTTTCGCGATCGGCGAAAACGTATTTTTCGAGGTCCTCGACGCGCGGTTCGGGGGACTCTTCGGAGAACTTGATCACTTCGTTCTCGATGTAGGCGTCGGTTTCCTTTTCCAGTGCCTCGTAGTCGGCCATGGTCAGGGCGCCTTCCTTGATCAGGCGGTCGCGCAGGATGAAGATGGGGTCGCGCTGCTTCCACAGTTCCTCTTCCTCGCGCGAGCGGTAGCCGCGCGAGTCGGACATCGAGTGGCCGCGATAGCGGTAGGTCATCAACTCGAGGAAGTAGGGGCCGTTGCCCGAACGCACGTGGTCGACCGCCTTGCGTGCGGCCTCGTACACCACCTCGATGTCCTGGCCGTCGCATTCGTCGGCCGGGATGTTGTAGGCGGCGACGCGCTTGTGCTGGTGGATCACGGCGGTGGAACGCTCGATCGAGGTGCCGATGCCGTACAGGTTGTTTTCGCACACGAACAGCACCGGCAATTTCCACAGAGCGGCCATGTTCAGCGTCTCGTGGAACACGCCCTGGTTGTTGGCGGCGTCGCCGAGGAAGCAGATGGCGATTTCGTCGCCGCCCTTCAGCTGGATCGCCTTGGCGATGCCGGCGGCCAGCGGGAAGGGGCCGCCCACCAGCGCGTAGCCGCCCATGAAGCGCTTGTCGCCGTCGAAGATGTGCATCGAGCCGCCGCGACCCTTGGAGGAACCGGTTTCCTTGCCGTACAGCTCGGCCATCACGGCCTTGGGATCAGCGCCGCACTTGATCGCGTGGACGTGGTCGCGGTAGCCGGTGATGACGTAATCATGGCCGGGGCGGGCCGCTTCCATCACGCCGTTGCAGCAGGCTTCCTGACCGGGATAAAGGTGGAGGAAACCGCCGATCTTGCGCTCGATGTAGGCCTGATAGCAGCGTTCTTCAAAACGGCGATGCAGCACCATTTCGCGCAGCACGCGTTTCTTGTCTTCAATCTTCATTCGGTTACCCTTGTTGGATGGGTTCTGGAAAAGCAAACGCGCAATTATCCGGGAAACCCCGCCAGCCATCAAGAAAAACGCCACCCCCAAGGAACCGACATGCTGCCTAAACTTGCTGAGAACAAACAGGAAATCACCGCAAAATTGCTGGAAACCGCGACCCATGCGCTATTGCTGCTGCCGCTGTCGAAAACCCTGCCCGATGTACCGGGCAGCGCCGAACTCAAGGCCGTGATGAAGCGACGCGATCTCAAGGTCGACGCGCTGGCGAAGTCGCCGGTGGCTATACAGCTGCCCGGCGGCCCGCTTGCGGTTGTCGCGATGCTCAAGGGCGGCGCCAGTACCTTCGAGACCCACGAATTGGTGCGCAAGGCATTGGCCCTGTTGATGGCCGAGCATCCCAAGGCGTTGACGCTGGCCGTGTTCGGTGAGACCGAGTTCAAGGCGCGCGCAGCGGAAGCCGCGGTGTACACCGCGCTGGTCAACGCCGTGCCGCTGCCGTCGCGCAAATCCAAGGCCGACGCGGTGCTCAAGACCGTGCAGTTGTTCGGCCACAAGTCCGCCGACGGCTTCGCGCGCGTGCAGGCGCTGGCCGAAGGCAATCTCCTCACCCGCAGCCTCACCGTGCAGGGACCGGACGAGCTGACCCCCGGCGTCTACCGCAAGCGCATCAAGGCATTGGCCAAGCAGTATGGCTGGAGCGTGGAAGAATTCGCTTTCGACAAACTGAAGAAGATGGGCGCCGGTGCCTTCTGTGCCGTGGCACAGGGCTCGCCAGCCAGGGACGCGGCGATCGTGAGGATCAGCTACAAGGGCAAGGCCGGCAAGGCCAGGCCGGTCGCGTTCGTCGGCAAGGGCATCTGCTTCGACACCGGCGGCCACAACCTCAAGCCGGCCAAATACATGCAGGGCATGCACGAGGACATGAACGGCTCGGCGGTGGTGCTCGGCATCCTCGCCGCGGCGTCGAAACTGAAGCTGCCGGTTGCGCTGGAAGGCTGGGTTGCGCTCGCCGAGAACCACATCAGCCCGCAGGCCTACCGGCAGAACGAAGTGGTCACGGCGCTCAACGGCACCACCATCGAAGTCGTCCATACCGACGCCGAAGGCCGCATGGTGCTGGCCGACACGCTGACGCTGGCGGCCAAGGGCAAGCCCGCCCTCATCGCCGATTTCGCCACCCTCACCGGTTCCATGCATTACGCGCTCGGCAGCCGCATGTCGGGCGTGTTCGCCAGCTCCAGCGCGCTCGCCCACCAGGCCTCGCGCGCCGCCACCGCCAGCGGCGAGCGCATCGTCGTCTTCCCGTATCCGGAGGACTACGACAGCAGCCTCGATTCGACCGTCGCCGACGTCAAGCAGTGCAGCATGGAAGGCGAAGCCGATCACATCCTCGCCACCCGCTTCCTGTCGCGCTTCGTCGGTGACACGCCGTGGCTGCACATGGACCTGTCGGGCCATAGCTGCAAGGGGGGACTGGGCGCGGTGATGAGCGACGCCAACGGCTTCGGCGTGGCGTGGGGGATGGCGTTGCTGGATGGCCTGAGGGGGTAATCGCCCGTCAGCCGTGACGTGGGCGGAATGGATTCAAGTCCCGGGAAAGCGGCTGGCGACGCATGTCGCGTTGACCGCCATCTCCCCAGGGTTTACCGTGCGAGCCCGAGTGTGCTGATCGACCGGTTCACAGGCTGGCCTGTGAACGCGATGCATCAATCGTCGTCGTGGCCATGCCGCCCCTTGTGATGGCCGCGGTGCAGGCCGTTGTCGTGGTGGCCGTGCTCATCCTCATAAACGACATCTCGTTCGACGACGGTGCGCTTGGAGCCTTTGGAGCCGATCGCCGCGCCTGTGGCGCCGCCGATGGCGCCCCCGATGATGGCGCCGTCCCGTCCGCCGATGGCCGACCCCACGGCCGCCCCGGCGCCGCCGCCGAGGGCACCGCCGATGACGGCGTTGCCGTCGATGCCGCCGGCGAATGCGGGCGCCGCGAGGGCGGCCAGAGCGATGAGTACGAGTGTTTGCTTGCGTGTCATGTCGATCCTTTCATGTGAACTGAAATCCCGTGGGCGCTGCAAGATCAGTGCCGGGTGGATAAGCGCTTGAATTGTATGCGAAGCCGGCAGTTCGGGAAGAAACACGGGTGTCCCATTTCGTCAGGCCCTGACGGAAAGCGGCATTCTACCGGCCGCCGCCTGCGTACGGGATATTCGCAAGCGGGCGGGAAAAGGCATGAAATGCGGGAGATGTTTTGGCCGGATGTGTTTTGAAGACGGAATAATCCATCCATGACGCAATGTTCCGACAGACACGCCATCGAGCCCCTCTATGCCGACGATGCCGTGCTCGTTCTCGACAAGCCCAGCGGCCTGCTGGCGGTGCCGGGGCGCGGCCCCGACAAGCAGGATTGTCTCGCCGCGCGGGTGCAGGCCCGCTATCCCGATGCCCTGATCGTGCACCGCCTCGACATGGCCACCTCCGGGCTGATGGTGATGGCACGCGGGCCGGCAGCGCAGCGCGCACTGAGCAAGGCCTTCGCGGCGCGCGAGGTGCACAAGCGCTACATCGCCGTGGTGGCCGGCCGGCTGGACGCGCCGTCGGAGGGCTGGGGCGTCATCGACCTGCCCATCATCGTCGACTGGCCGAACCGGCCGCGGCGGATGGTCGATCGCCAGCTGGGCAAGCCCAGCCTGACCCGCTGGCGTGTGCTGGCGCATGACGAGAGCGCCCGAACGACCCGCGTTGAACTGGAGCCCGTCACCGGCCGCTCGCACCAGTTGCGCGTCCACCTGCGCGAACTGGGATATCCGATTCTGGGCGACGCCCTCTATGCACCGCCCGACATCCAGGCCCAGGCCGGGCGGCTGTTGCTGCATGCCTGTTCGCTGGATTTCATCCATCCGGTGACCGGCGAGGCGCAGGCGTTCGAGCGTCTGGCGCCGTTCTGATGAACTGTTTGATCGGGCGAGATGCCGCGCTGTGCATTCATTGCGCTGCATCAGCCTCCCACTCGGTTTTCGCCTCCGTCGCTTCCCCGGCGCGGTAACACGTCTGTCATGCAGCGCAGATAGATTCCTCCCCTTACGCTGGTCTGTTCTGGCGTTGCACGCCGGATACGCCGCAAACCCGGAACTGCCTGAATTCGAAATCAGGGGCTTCGGACACTTCAATGTTGGTCATGCATGGGTAGGAAATGTCGCTCGCAAATATGAAAATTGGCGCCCGGATGGGTGTGGGATTCGGCCTGGTTCTGGCCTTGACGCTGCTGGTGGCGACGCTCGGCCTGATACGCATGTCGCAGATCCAGGGTCATCTTGACGAGGTCACCGGCGACCACATGGTCAAGCTCAAGCGGGTCGGCGAACTGCGCGACGCCCTGCAGAACGCCGCCATCTCGGTCCGCACGCTCGTCCTGCTGACGGACGACAGCGCCATGGACGCAGAGACAAAGCGCATCCAGGCACAGCGGAAGCGGTACGCCGAGGCGAACGGAAAACTGGCTGAAATGGTAACGGGCGCGACCGAGAGATCCCTGCTTGCCAGAATCGAGGCGGCGCGCGCGCAGACGGACCCCCTGCTCGACAAGGCGATGGGTTTTGCGCTCGGTAATCCCATCGCGGCGACCCAGGTTCTGATCAATGAAGTCCGCCCGGTGCAGAGCCAGTGGGTCAAGGCGCTGGAAGACATGGCCACGTACCAGGAAAAGAGCAGCGCCCAGGCGGTGGCGGATGCCGAGGCGGCTTATGCAAGCGCACGTACGTTCATGCTGTCCATGGCCGCCCTGTCGCTGGTTCTGGGCAGCCTGATCGCCTGGCGCATCACGCGCTCCATCATCACACCGGTCAACCAGGCCTTGCGCCTGGCCGAAAGCGTCGCCGCCGGCGACCTGACGCAGACCGTCGAAGTGCATTCGCACGATGAAATCGGCCAGCTGCTGCGGGCCTTGAAGAACATGAACGCCAGCCTGGTGAGCATCGTCGGCCAGGTGCGCACCGGCACCGACACCATAGCGACAGCCTCGACGCAGATTGCGGCGGGCAACCTCGATCTGTCCTCGCGTACCGAAGAACAGGCCTCGTCCCTGGAAGAGACCGCCAGCTCGATGGAAGAACTCACCAGCACCGTCAAGCAGAACGCCGAGAACGCCCGTCAGGCCAACCAGCTGGTTGTTTCCACCGCCGACGTTGCCGCCAAAGGCGGGCAGGTCGTCGGCCAGGTCGTCGACACCATGGCCTCCATCAAGGACAGCTCGCGGAAGATCGCCGACATCATCGGCGTCATCGACGGCATCGCCTTCCAGACCAACATCCTGGC
>JACPYT010000013.1 GCA_016195805.1 Hydrogenophilales bacterium | reverse complement strand
TGCATGACGCAAAAGCAGCAGGATCAACAAGAAAACCGGGCATCTGGACCCGGTTGAAGCCTGAAAAATAACAATGCTCCGAAATTCCAGCCTTGGTGAAAGCTAAACCCTGCTGCGACATCGAGTTTTTCAACAGAATCGGTCGTTTGCGGCCGGTCCGTTTTCAACGTTGCAGGCCTCAAGCATCAGGCAGGGGTGTACCTCTTAATCTCTTAATACAGCCGGTGCCGGAACAGCCAGCTGGCCAGACCCAGGGACACCGCGCCGATCACGGCCATGGGCCAGAACTGGCTCATCAGCACGTCGAACCCGGCGCCTTCCAGGAACACCTTGCGCAGGATCACCAGGAAGTAGCGTAGCGGATCGATCAGGGTGATCGTCTGCACCACGGAAGGCATGTTGGCGATGGGCGTGGCGAAGCCGGACAGGATCACCGCCGGCACCATGAACAGGAAGGCCCCCAGGAGGCCCTGCTGCTGCGTCACCGCCAGCGAGGAAATGAGCAGCCCGGCCCCCACCCCCGAGAGCAGGAACAGCGCGAGCCCGGCGTAGAGCGCGGGCAGACTGCCCAGCAGCGGAACCTTGAACCACAGCGTGGCGATCAGCAGGATGACCGTGCCCTGCACCATGCCGATGAGGAAGCCCGGCAGCGCCTTGCCCAGCAGGATCTCGCCGGGCCGCAGCGGCGTGACCAGCAGCTGGTCGAAGGTGCCCTGCTCGCGTTCGCGTGCCACCGTGAGCGCCGTCACCAGCATGGTGGTCACCAGGGTGAGCATGCCGATGATGCCGGGGATGAAGAACCAGCGGCTTTCCAGGTTGGGGTTGAACCAGGCGCGCGTCTCCAGGCGGGCCGGCGGCGTTTGCAGGCCATGCGACGCGATCCATTCCCGGTTGAACTGCTCCACGATGGACCGCACGTAGTTCAGCGCGATCAGGGCGGTATTGGAGTTGCGGCCGTCGACGATGACCTGCAGCGGCGCGCTGCCGCGCGAAGCCAGATCGGCGCTGAAACGCGGGCCGAGGTGGACCACCACCAGCGCGCCGCGCCGGTCGACGAGCGGGGCGATCTCCTCTTCGGCGTGCAGGGTGGCTACCCGCTGGAAGGCGGGCGCGCCGTCGAATGCCGCCGCCAGGTCGCGCGAAATCGCGCCGCGGTCCTCGTTGTAGAGGGCATAGGGAATGGCCTTCAGGTCGAAGGTGGCGGCGTAGCCGAACACCAGCAGCTGGATCATCGGCGGCACGATGAGCACCAGGCGGCTGCGGGGATCCTTGAGCAGCGCCAGGAACTCCTTGTGGATGAGCGCCAGCAGGCGGATCAGCATGGGGCCTGCTCCGTCATTCGAGCCGCTTCCGCGACTTGCGCCAGGTGACGCCGAGGAAGATCGCCGCCATCAGCAGCAGGGCCAGCGCGTTGGGCAGCACCACCGACCACACGTCGCCGGCGAGAAACAGGGTCTGCACGATGGAAACGAAGTAGCGCGCGACGATGACGTGGGTGATGCCCTGCACCACCGCCGGCATGCTGTCGATGTCGAAGATGAAGCCGGACAGCAGGAAGGCGGGCAGGAAGGTGCCGATGATGGCGACCTGGCCCGCCACGAACTGGTTGCGCGCCACCGCGGAGATCGCCAGGCCCATGCCCAGGGCCGCCAGCAGGAACAGCGAGGCGCACGCCCACAACAGCCAGAACGAACCCCGCAGCGGCACGTCGAACAACCCCACCGCGAGGCCCACGGTCAGCAGCATGCCGCCGGTGCCGAGGACGAAGTAGGCGATGATCTTGCCCAGCAGCACTTCGCTCATGCTGGCCGGCGTCACCAGCAGTGCCTCCAGGGTGCCGCGCTCCCATTCCCGTGCCATCACCAGCGCGGTCAGCAGGGTGCCGATCAGGGTCATGATGATGGCCACCAGCCCCGGCACCAGGTAGTCGCGGCTGCGCAGTTCGCTGTTGAACCACACGCGCTGTTGCAGTTCCACCGGCGTGGCCAGCGTCTGCCCCTGGCTCTCGGCATGGCGGGCCAGCCAGTTGCCCCAGGCGCCTTCGACGTAGCCCTGGGTGAGCCGCGCGGTATTGGCGTCCACGCCGTTGACGATGACCTGGATGGGGGCGCCATCGGGCCACCGCAGTTGCTCGGCGAAGTCGGCGCGCAGGCGCACGATGGCGTGCACCTGGCCTTCGCGCAGGGCCTGTTCCGCTGCGGCCAAGGTGCGGGCATGCAGAGGCGCGAAATAGTGGCTGCTCTCCAGACTGGCGAAGAAATCCGCGGTGTCCGCCGAGGGGGCTTCCGCCACCAGGGCCACCGGCACATGGTCGGCGTCGAGCGACACCCCATAGCCGAACAGCACCAGCAGGAAAATCGGCATGACGAAGGCGATGGCGATGCTGCTCGGGTCGCGCACGATCTGCAGGAATTCCTTGCGTACCAGGCCGCGCAGCCGCATCAGGCCGCCGCCGCGCAGGGGCTGTTTTTCAGGGGCGCTCATGCCGCTTCCTGCGCCGCGTCGGCGGCCTCCACCAGCCGGATGAAGGCGTCCTCCATGCTGGGTTCGGGGTGTTTGGGCGACCGGGCGCCAGCCTTGATGGCGGCCGGTTCGTCCATCGCCAGGATGCGCCCGGCGGCCATGATGGCGAGGCGGTCGCAGTATTCCGCCTCTTCCATGAAATGGGTGGTGACCAGCACCGTCACCCCGGCGCGGGCCAGGGCGTTGATGCGCTGCCAGAACTCGCGCCGGGCCAGCGGATCGACGCCCGACGTGGGCTCGTCGAGGAACAGGATCTCCGGCTGGTGCATCAGCGCGCAAGCCATGGCCAGCCGCTGCTTGTAGCCGAGCGAGAGGTCGGCGGACAGCTGTCCGGCGTAGGGCGCCAGCTCGAATTCCGCCAACGCCCAGTCCCGCCGTTGCTCGCGCGTCTGGCCCGCGAGGCCGTAGGCGCTGGCGAAGAAGTCGAGATTCTGCGCCACGCTCAGATTGCCGTAGAGCGAGAATTTCTGCGACATGTAGCCGATGCGTCCGCGCGCCGTCGATGCCGCATGGCGCAGGTCCAGTCCGGCGACCTGCAGGGTGCCGGCGCTGGCCGGCAGCAGACCGCAGAGCATGCGGAAGGTGGTGGACTTGCCGGCGCCGTTGGCGCCCAGCAGGCCGAAAATCTCGCCCCGCCGCACCGCGAAGCTCACTCCGTCGACCGCCCAGAACTTGCCGAAGCGGCGACGCAGGCCTTCCACCTGGATCACCGGCGCGTCGCCCTCGCCTGCGCGTTGTGCGCGGCCGTCGACGAGAGATGTGCCATGAACGGGTGCCGCCGCGCTGCTGCGGGCGCGCAGCAGGTCGATGAAGCCGTCCTCGAAACGCGGCGGTACGGCATCGATGCGGGCATCCTGCAGAGCGGGCAGCCGGGCCAGCTGCGCCGGATCGCTCCCCGCCTGCGTCACCAGCCGCACGTGATCGCCCTGGACCAGGGCATCCACCACGCCGGGCTGGCCGCTCAGGCCGGCCTGCAGATCACGTGGACGTTTCCCGGTGACGCTGACGGCCCAGGTGCGTCCCCCCATGCGCGCGCTGATCGTGGCCGGCGGGCCCTGGTCGAGGATCCGGCCCTGGTCGAGCAGGATCACCGCCTGGCAGCGTTCCGCCTCGTCCAGATAGGCGGTGGACAACAGCACGCTCATGCCTTCGTCGCGCACCAGGCGGTCGACGATGGCCCACAGTTCGCGGCGCGATACCGGGTCGACCCCCACGGTGGGTTCGTCCAGCAGCAGCAGCCGCGGCGCCCGCACCAGGGTGCAGGCGAGGCCGAGTTTCTGTTTCATGCCGCCGGACAGCCGCCCGGCCAGGCGGCGGGTGAAGGGACCGAGTCCGGTCATGTGCATCAGCTCGCCGTAGCGTTCGGCGCGCGCCGTCTTCGGCACGCTCTGCAGGTCGGCGTAGAGGTCGAGGTTCTCCTGCACGCTGAGATCCTCGTACAGGCCGAAGCGCTGCGGCATGTAGCCCAGCGCAGCCTGCACCGCGAGGGACTCGCGGGTGGAATCCAGGCCGAGGGCGCGGATGCGGCCGGCGTCGGGCACCAGCAATCCGGCCGCCAGCCGCATCAGGGTGGTCTTGCCCGCGCCGTCCGGACCGATCAGGCCGGTCACTGCGCCGGGACGGATCGTGAAGCTCACGCCATCCAGCGCCTGCGTGTGCCGGCCGCCGGCGGCGAAGGCCTTGGCCAGGTCCACGGCCTCCAGGATCGGGGCGTCGTCCATGGCCCGTCCGTTACTTGCCGTCCCGACAGGGGTCCGCGCTCTGCGCCGGCGGCGCCTGATCGAGCGGAATGGTCACCGTGGCCGGCATGCCCTGGCGCAGTTCGTTCTGCCCCGCGCACACGAACACCCGCGCCTGGTACACCAAACTGGAACGCACCTCCGCCGTCTCGACCGATTTGGGGGTGAACTCGGCGGCGGGCGAGACGTAGCCGACCCAGGCGCGGTAGCGCTTGCCGGGATGGCTGTCGGTCTGCACCCAGGCGCGCGCGCCCAGCGGAACGCGGCCCAGCTGCGGCTCGGCCAGCCAGGTGCGCACCCAGACCGGATCGGTGAGCGCCAGGGTGAACACCGGTTTCTGCGGCGAGGCCATGTCGCCCGGTTGCAGGATGCGGTTCTCGATCACGCCGTCCGAGGGCGCATGCAGTTCGCCTTCCTGCAGATCGCGCTGGATCACGGCCACCGCCGCCTCGTTGGCGGCCAGGGTCGCCTGGGCCGCCGCGACATCCTCCTTGCGCGGGCCCAATTCGGCCAGGCGCAGCGATTCTTCCGCCGCCTTCAGCTGGTCGCGGGCCTTGTCCAGGGCGAAGCGGGCGCTGTCCGCCTGCTGTTGCGAAATGAAATGACGGGCCACCAGATCCACCTGGCGTTGGTAATAGGCCTCGGCGTCCTGCACCGCCACCCGGGCGGCATCGCGCTGGGCGCGCGCCAGCCGGATTTCCTCAGGGCGGGAGCCGGCCAGGTAACGCGCTACGACATGACGCTGGATGGCCGTCTGCTCTTCGGCCTGCTGGCGGGAGAGACGCAGACGCTCGGTGTCCAGGCGGGCCAGCAATTGCCCTGCCTTGACGCGATCGCCCTCCTGCACTTGGATCTGCGCGATGCGGCCGCTGGCGTTGAAGGCCAGTTCCACCTGGCGGATATCCACGTTGCCATGCAGGGTCAGTTTGTTCGGCGGCGGCGCCTCGTTATGGCAGAACGAGGCGATGCCAGCCAGCACCACAACAACGGCGACGACGATCGGAATGAGTTTTTTTTTCATGTCACATCCTTCGGGCAGGCGTCTGGTTTTCTGATTCGCCCGGCCATGATAGGGCAGATCGGTCCGGCTTAAGTTCGGGAACTTCGTGGGCGCGTCATGTTTCTCTATCAGCACTCAACGCGCTTGATCGGAAGGACACACGTGGATGCCGGAACCGCTATACCCCGCACGCCCGCGCTCGCCGCGATAAACGGCCTGCGCACCTATCTCAACGACCAGATCCTGGGCCAGGAAGGCTTGGTGGAACGCCTGCTGGTAGCCTTGCTGGCGGACGGCCACCTGCTGGTCGAAGGCCCGCCCGGCCTCGCCAAGACCCGCGCCATCAAGGCGCTGGCGCACGGTCTCGAAGGCGACTTCCAGCGTCTGCAGTTCACCCCCGACATGCTGCCGGCCGACCTCACCGGCTCCGACATCTACCGGCCCGAAGAGGGCGGCTTCCACTTCCAGCGCGGTCCGCTGTTCCACAACCTGATTCTGGCGGACGAGGTCAACCGCGCGCCGGCCAAGGTGCAGTCCGCCCTGCTCGAGGCGATGGCCGAGCGCCAGATCAGCGTCGGCGCCGCCACCTATCCGCTGCCGCGCCTGTTCCTGGTGATGGCCACCCAGAATCCGATCGAGCACGAAGGCACCTATCCGCTGCCCGAGGCGCAGCTCGACCGCTTCATGCTGCACGCGCAGGTCGACTACCCGGACCGCGCCACCACCCTGCGCATCATGGAACTCGCCCGGCGCGAGGCGCGCGAGGCGCGCGAACTGCCGCCGCCGTCCAAGCGGGTGGGCCAGGAAACGATCCTCGCCGCGCGCAGTGAAGTGCTCGATCTCGCGCTCGCCGATTCGGTGGCGGAATACATCGCCGCCCTGGTCGAGGCCACGCGCAGTCCGCAGAAGTACAGCGCCGGCCTGGCGGAATGGCTGCGCTGGGGCGCCAGCCCGCGGGCGGCGATCGCCATCGAGCGCGGCGCCCGCGCGCTGGCGTGGCTGGACGGACGCGACTACGTCAGCCCCGACGACGTCCAGGCCATCGCTCCGGATGCGCTGCGTCATAGGCTGCTGCTCGACTACACCGCGCAGGCGCGCGGCGTCACCGCCCAGCAGTGCGTGACCGAACTGCTGCAGCAGGTGCCGGCGCCGTGATCCTGCCCGACCTGGCGGAACTGGTCGCCCTGCGCGGCCCGGCCCACGGCCTCAGCCTGCACGCGCATCGGCCCGCGCTGGCGCAACTGCATGGCGCGCACCGCAGCGCCCTGCGCGGCCGCGGCCTGGAGTTCGAGGAAGTGCGGCCCTACGCCCCCGGCGACGATGCCCGCACCATCGACTGGCGCGTCACCGCCCGCCGCGGCCGGCCGCACACCAAACTCTTCCGCGAGGAACGCGAGCGGCCGGTCTGGCTGCTGGCGGACCTGCATCCCGGCCTCTATTTCGGCAGCCGCCGCCAGCTCAAGTCCGCCCTGCTGCTGCGCTCGGCGGCCCTGCTGGCCTGGGTTGCGGTGCTGGGCGGCGACCGCCTCGGCGCGCTGATCGCCGCCGCTCAAGATCAGCCGCGCATCTTCCCGCCGCGCGGGCGCGAGGCGGGCGTGCTGCCGGTGCTCGAAGCGCTGGTCGAGACGCAGCCGCAGGCGCCCGGAGTGCCCGCTGCCGATAGCCTGCACACCGCCCTGACCACGCTGCGTCCGCTGCTCCAGCCCGGCAGCCTGGTGCTGGTGCTGAGCGATTTCAGCGCGCTGGACGCGCGCACCGAGGTCGCGCTGGCCACGCTGACTGCGCACAGCGACTGCCGCCTGCTGGCGCTGACCGATCCCCTGGAACGCAGCGGATTGCCTGCCGGCCTCTATCGCGCCGGCCTGCCCGGGCGGCTCGGATGGCTGGATGGCGAACGCAGCCGGGACGCCTGGCTGGAAAAATGGGCGGCGCGGCAACAGCGGCTCGACGCGCTGGCGCGCCATCTCGGCCTGCCCCTGACCCGCCTGGATACCGCGGACGCCGTGGCCGAAACGCTGCCGCCGCTGCTGAGGGAAACGGCATGGGCGGCCTGAATACCGACTGGCTTACCCAGCTGGCGCCGGCCCATGCACCGCCGCCGCCCGGCTGGTGGCCGCCCGCACCCGGCTGGTGGGGGCTGGCGCTGGGGCTGGGGCTGCTCGCCGCCGCCCTGGTCTACCGGTTGCGCCGGCCGGCCGTCCGCCTGCGCCGGGCCGCCCTGCGCGAGCTCAAGCGGCTGGAGACCGGACCGAACGACGACGTCCGCCTTGCCGGCGAACTGGAACGGCTGATGCGCCGCTATGCGATCGCCGTCCATGGCCGCGAGGTCGCGGCCCGTTTGAGCGGGGCGGCCTGGTTGGAGTTCGTCGTCGCGCACGGCGGCACGGAACTGGCGGGCGAGACCGGGCACGCGCTGCTGCGCGCGGCCTACGGCAGCCCGGTTTTTGCCGACCGCGCACGCTGGCTCAAGGGCGCCCGCGGCTTTCTGAAGGCGCGCCGATGATCCATGTCGCCTGGCCCTGGATGCTGCTGTGTTTGCCGCTGCCATGGCTGCTGGCACGCCGGCTGCCGCCTGCGCAGCCGCAGGGCGCGGCGCTGTTCCTGCCGTTCGCTGCCCTGGTGGCCGACGCGGCGCTGCCGGCTGGACGCTCCCTGTCGCGGTCGCGCAGGCTGCTGTTCGCCCTGGTCTGGCTGCTGCTGGTCCTCGCCGCCATCCGCCCGCAATGGCTGGGGGATCCCGAGCCGGTCGCGTCCACCGGACGGCGCCTGTTGCTGGCAGTGGACGTGTCCGGCTCGATGGCCAGCCAGGACATGGCGGGCGGCGCGACCCGCCTGCAGGTGGTGCAGCAGGTGGCCGGCGATTTCATCCGCCGCCGCCACGGCGACCAGGTGGGCCTCATCCTGTTCGGCACCCGACCCTATCTGCAGGCGCCGCTCACGCCCGACCTCGACACCGTGGGCCAGTTCCTCAACGAGGCCATGATCGGCGTGGCCGGCACGCAGACGGCGATCGGCGACGCCATCGGCCTCGCCATCAAGCGGCTGCAGCAGGATCCGGGCAAGCCGGGGCACAAAGGGGACACGGTGCTGATCCTGCTCACCGACGGCAGCAGCAACGCCGGCGAGATGCCGCCCGAGGAAGCCGCCAAAATGGCCGCCCAGGCCGGGCTGCGCATCTACACCATCGGCGTCGGCGCCGCTGCGCAGGACGGCTTCTTCGGACTCGTCGGCAACAGCGACCTCGACGAGGACACGCTGAAAAGCATCGCCAAGACAACTGGCGGTGAATACTTCCGCGCCACCGATGCCGCCGCCCTCGAACAGGTATACGACCGTATCGACCAGCTGGAGCCGAGCGCCGCCCGCCAGCAGTGGTATCGCCCGCGCGACGAGTGGTTCGCGTGGCCGCTGGGGCTCGCCCTGCTGCTGAGCTTGCCGGCAGTGCTCTGGAGCGGACGGTCATGGCGCTGACGCAGGACGTTCATTTCCTGCGGCCGGCCTGGCTGCTGGCCTTGCCCCTGCTCTGGGGCTTGAGCTTCTGGCTCGCCCGGCGCCGGGGCCGCGACGGCGACTGGGCATCGTTCATCGACCCCGACCTGCTGCCGGCGCTGCGCCTTGACGGTGGCGGCCAGCCCGGCCGCTCGCCGTGGCCCTGGCTGGCGCTGGCCTGGACCCTGGCGGCGCTGGCGCTGGCCGGACCCAGCTGGCAACGCGCGCCCTCTCCCGCCTACCGGGGCAACGCGGCCTGGGTCCTGGTGCTCGACCTGTCGCCCTCGATGAGCGCGACCGACCTGCCGCCGAACCGGGTCACCCGCGCCCGCTATGCGCTGGACGATTTGCTCAACGCCGCCCGCGATGCCCGCGTCGGCCTGGTGGTGTTCGGCGACGAGCCCTATACCGTCACCCCGCTCACCGACGACGTCGCCACGGTGCGCGCCCTGCTGCCGCCGCTCGCCCCGGACATCCTGCCCACCGCCGGCGACAATCTGGCGCCCGCGCTCGGGCAGGCCGGCACGCTGCTCGAACACGGCGGCGGCCGATCCGGCCAGGTGGTGGTGTTGACCGACGGCTTCGCCGATCCGGCCGCCGCGTTCGATGCAGCCGGCAAGCTCAGGGCGCGCGGCGTTGCCGTGAGCGTCGTGGGGGTCGGCACGCCTGCCCGCGGCGCGGCGAATCCGCAGCCGCTCGACGTCGACCGGCTGCGGCAACTGGCCGCTTCGGGGGGCGGCCGCTACGTCGACCTGGCCGGCCTGCCCGCTTTGATCGGCGATCTCCAGACCCAGGCCGGCCACGCCGGCATGGCCAAGGTGAAGCAGGACATCCGCGTCGCACACTGGCTGGACGGCGGCATCTGGCTGTTGCCGTTCCTGCTGCTGCTTGCTGCCGTGCTGGCGCGGCGGGGGTGGCTGTGATGCGCGGCCTGATGCTGACCGGGCTGCTGCTGTGGGCCGCCGCTGCGCAGGCGAACCCGATTTGGGACAGCCTGTGGCGCACGCCCGACCAGCGCGCCCAGCAGCGCCTGCGCCAGGGCAGACCGGCCGAAGCGGCGCGCCTCTTCAAGGATCCGCGCCGCAAGGCCTATGCCGAACTGCAGGCCGGCAACTTCGCGCAGGCGGCACAGGATTTCGCCGCCTTCGGCGACAGCGACAGCCAGTACAACCGCGGCAATGCGCTGGCGCGCGCGGGTCGCTTGCAGGAGGCGATCCAGGCGTACGACACGGCGCTGGCGCGCGACCCGGCCAATCGCGATGCGCGGCACAACCGCGAGCTGGTGGCGAAGGCCTTGCAGCAACCGCCGCCCAAGCCGCAACCAGCCTCGGGCAAGGGGCAGCAAGGCAAGCCGGGCCAGTCCGGACAGGCCGGCCAGAAAAAAGATGGCGGGGGGGCCGGCACGCAGGACGGCAATGCATCGAAATCGCCTTCCGGCAGTGCCGCCCAAGCAGGCAAGCCGGGTCAGGACAAGAACGGCGGCGCCCAGGCCAATCCGGCCGGGCCAGGCCAGTCCGGCCCGCCGCCATCCGCTCAGGCCACCCCAAGGCCTGCGCCCGCTCGTGGTAACGCAAGCGCGAATGGCCGGCAGCAGCCTGCGAACGACGCGGCGCAGGCCCGTAGCGACGTCGCCGCTGCGCTGGTCCCACCGCAACCGGGTCAGCAGGCTGCCCCGACCGACGCCGTTCCCAGCGAGCGCCAGCTCGCGGAGGAACAGTGGCTGCGCCGCATTCCGGACGACCCGGGCGGCCTGTTGCGGCGCAAATTCCTGATCGAACATCTCATCCGACAGCAAGGGACGCAACCATGAAAAACACCCCATGCCGCCTTCTCCTTCTCGTCGCGCTGTGGAGCCTGAGCCTGAGCGCTTCTGCGGCAGTGAGCGCCCGCCTGGACCCACCCCAGGTCGGCCCGGGCGAAGCCGTGCAACTCATCCTCCAGCATGACGGCGAGACCAGTAGCCAGCCCGACCTCGGCCCGCTCAAGCAGGATTTCGACGTGCTCGGGCGCAGCACCGGTTCCAGCATCCAGATCATCAACGGCAGGATGTCGGCGCAGACCGAAATCAACCTGACCCTGATGCCGAAACACGGCGGCACGCTGCAAGTGCCGGCCCTGCAATGGGACGGCCAGACCACCCCTGCCCTCGCCCTGACCGTGAATGGAAACAGTGCAGGCGCCCCGTCCGGGAACGTCCCCGCCAGCGGCAGCGCGCACGTTTTCCTCACCACGACGCTCGACCAGAAGCAACCCTATGTCCAGGCCGCAGCCACCCTCACGGTGCGCCTGTATACCGACGAGCCGCTCTATCAGGCCAGCCTCGAACTGCAGCCGAGCAACGATGTCCTGGTGCAGCAGCTGGGACAGGACAGCCAGACCAGCGCTACCCGCGACGGCCGCAGCTATCGGGTGATCGAACGCAAATACCTGCTGTTCCCGCAGCGCAGCGGCCAGCTTCACCTGGACGGCCCGGTGCTGAATGCCGAAGTGCAGGACGACCGCGGCGGAAACGACCCGTTCGGCGCGAATGCCTTCTTCGGCAACGTGTTCGGCCGCAATCCGTTCGGCGGCATGATGAATGCCACCCGGCCGCTGCGGGTGCGGGCCGATCCGCTGGTGCTCAACGTGCGTCCGCGTCCCGCCAGCGGTACCGGCCACGACTGGCTGCCCGCGCAAAAGGTGACGCTGGCGGAAACCTGGCAGCCGGACAGCGGGCCGCTCCACGTCGGCGACCCCATCACGCGGCACCTCCACCTCAGTGCGCTCGGCCTGACCGCCTCCCAGCTGCCCGACCTGAGCGTGCTCATGCCGCTGCCGGACGGGCTGCGCGCCTATCCCGACCAGGCCAAGCTGAATACGGGCGTGCAGGGCGACGGCGTCGTCGGCATCCGCGACCAGGACATCGCGCTGATCGCCAGCCGCTCCGGCCGCTATCAGATTCCTGCGCTCCACCTGTACTGGTGGGATACCACCCGCAACCTGCAGCGCGAAGTCGAATTGCCGACGCGCACTCTGTTTGTCCTGCCCAGTTCCGGGGGAGTCGCCGCCGCGACCGCGCCGCCGGGGCAGGCGGGCGGCACGCCGCTGTTGCCGGCTGAGCCGACCGGACCCGTGGCCAGCGAGGCAACGGCGCGGGAAAGCGACCGCTGGCGCTGGCTCAGCCTGGGGCTGGGGATTCTCTGGCTGGCCACGCTGTCGGCCTGGTGGATGGGTCGGCGGCGCAGTCGCGGCCACCGGCCCGTCCCCCCGGACGTCGCCAGGACGGCGAACACGCTCACGGCTGCCGGCGCACGCAAGGCTTTCCACCAGGCCTGCCAGGCCAACGACCCGCACACGGCGCGCCGATGCCTGCTCGAGTGGGCGCGCGCCGCCTGGCCCGACGATCCGCCGCTGGGCCTTCGGGTCCTGACGGACCGTCTCGACGATGCCCGGCTGCAACCCTTGCTGAAACAGCTCGACCGTGTCTGCTACGCAGGCGGGGCGTGGGACGGCAAATTGCTGGCCGATGAACTCAAGGCGCTGGCGGGGGACGCGAAAGGCCTTTCGCGGACCGTGCCGGAATTGGCGGGCTTATATCCCTGAGTACCGGCGCCAGCGCTCGGGCAAGGATTTCCATCCCTGCCCGCATGGTTCAGCGCATGGATGAATAGTGTCGGCACCGTGTGCACGAGGCGACCTGGCAAGCGTATGATCTTGCCAGGCGACCCTGGCGGCGACCGAAAACGGGGGGCACCACCCAGAGCTTGTTTGTGCATGGATACATCTTGAAAATGTAAATCGATTCAAGATAAGGTGTGCATAGGGCGTTAACCCCCGCAGCGCTTCAGGCGCTTGTGGTTTGTTTGCGGACAGGCCATGGGTACTTGGGCGTTTTGTAGTATCACGTTCACTCAACCAACCCAAGGGATATTCATGAACAAATCCGAATTGATCGAAGTCGCAGCAACCGAAGCAGACATCAGCAAGGCCGCCGCTGGAAGAGCGCTCGATGCCATCCTCGACGCTGTCGTCAAAGCCGTGGCGAAAGGTGATTCCGTGACCCTCGTCGGGTTCGGCACCTTCAAGTCATCCAAGCGCGCCGCACGTACCGGCCGCAACCCGCAGACCGGCGCCGAGATCAA
Organism: Hydrogenophilales bacterium; assembly: GCA_016195805.1. GTDB lineage: Bacteria > Pseudomonadota > Gammaproteobacteria > Burkholderiales > Thiobacillaceae > Thiobacillus. The sequence goes on along the minus strand of JACPYT010000013.1, from coordinate 54,797 downwards.
GATCGCAGCGTCGACCGTGCCGCGTTTCACGGCCGGTGCTGGCTTCAAGACCGCAGTCGCAGGCAAGAAGGCAGCAAAGAAGAAGTGATGTAGTACATAGCGGGCGGGGTGCCGCAATCGCGGTGCCACGCCCGCCTATCATTACGGACCGGCTTTTTCCTGGTCCGGTCCGCAAAGTGCGCTGCCCGGCGGCTCCATACCGTCAGCAAGCAGCATGGCCTGCGCGTCTACCGTCTTCCAGTCAGAACATTCCCAACGGATGGTTTGCTGAAACTTTATCTGTAACGATCGCACCGGGCACACAAGGAAAAACGGCCCGCGAAAAGCGCGAGCCGTCGGATGTTGTGGCCAGTCTCGGGATCGAACCCAGGACACGCGGATTTTCAAGATCGTCTTTGATATTGACGACATCGCTGTCGATATTGCAGATGTTTTCGAGATTGATGCTTGGCAGAAAACTCGCTTGCCGACGCACCAGCTTGTGCGTTTTCCAGCCACCCGTTTCCTGCACTGAATCGAGCGGGAAACCTTGCTATATCAACCGAATGGCCTAAGTGTGATCCAGATCGAACCACACAACAGGGCCCGGCAATCCCAAACTTCTAGGGTTTTCATTTGGAGGTGATTGCTACAATGCGATCATCCCAAGGAGGGGCTGCGCAGCAAGCTAAGCCCGGAAAGCCACAGTCCATGTCGTTGAGCACCATCAGCCCTGAGGAGTTGCCGGCGATCCTGTCGCAGTTGGATCAGGCGATCTACAACCACACGCAATGGTTTGACGCGATCAGTCGAACGCTGATTTGTCAGCATCAGGCCAATGAGGATGATTTGAGTTCGGACGCGCATCGCAAGTGCCTGCTGGGTCAGTGGTACTACGGCAGCTCGCCCGCTGAAATCCGCTCGCATCCCGGTTTCGTCGCCTTGGGCGAAGAGCACGAACACATGCACCAGCAGGCTGCGCACCTCCTGAATTTAGCACGTGCCGGAATGAGGATCACCGCCCCCGACTATGACAACTTCGCCAATTCGCTCCAGCGCGTCCGTTTGCAAATCCTCACGCTCTCGCGGGAACTGGAGGATTTGCAGCGCAGTGCTGATCCGCTGACCGGCGCTTCCAGTCGGGCATACATGTTGCCCAAGCTGCGTGAGCAGCAGGAACTGATTAAGCGCGGTGTTCATCGCTGTTGCCTCGCGATGATGGATCTGGATCATTTCAAGGTCATCAATGACACGCACGGGCATATTGCCGGAGACCTGGTTCTCGCCACGACTGTCCGCTACATCATCGAGCACTTGCGTCCCTATGACCAGATATACCGCTTTGGTGGTGAAGAGTTCCTGATTTGCATGCTAAACACCAACCTGAATGCAGGCCAGGAAATGATGGAGCGTCTGCGGGAGGGGATTGCCGAACTGCCTATTGATATTGGCAACGGCAAACCGATCCTCATCACGGCGTCTTTCGGATTATCCTCACTCGAATCCGGTATCTCGGTCGAGGAGTCGATCGATCGTGCTGACAAGGCGATGTATGCCGCAAAAGCCGCCGGCCGTAACCGCGTGTGTCTCTGGGGGTCGCCAATGGATCAGAATCAAGTGAACTGAACGGCCTTCGACAATCTACAGAAGCTGTTCACGGAATCCTTTGAGTGAAAATTCCGGCGGCGAGAATATGCGGTCGACATACAAGATTTCAAAACATGCCCTTGAGGTCGCCGATCACATCATCGATCTTGCGGGCTCTTCCCCGTTTTTCGCCTGGATGACTACATCGCAGCACGGGTGGCGGATTTGCTGCAGATCGACAAACTGGAATTGATCGCCCAGGCGAACGCCGAGCGAGAGAAAGATGTAGAAAAACGGGCGTATTGGGAGGCGGAAGCGAAAACGGCCCGCGAAAAACGCGAACCGTTGGAAGTGGTGGCCAGTCTCGGAATCGAACCAAGGACACGCGGATTTTCAATCCGCTGCTCTACCAACTGAGCTAACTGGCCATTTTGAATTTCTTAGATTTTGCCTGCCTGTCGCGGCCAGCAAAGCGCGCAATTAAACCCTGAGCGGGGCCGCAAGTCAATAGGCACGGCCCATGGCGGCATGCGGGCGGGCTGGGGCTACACAGGTCGAGGATTCCTGGGGCGAGGTGCGGTAACGTGAGCGTGGCCGGATGAGCCTCCGCGGGATGCGATCCCTTCATGGCTTTGGATGGATGGCGCGGAGATAAATTAAGATTGCCCCATGGCCTCACCCCTTCCCATTGCCAGCAGCCTGCTGCAGGCCACCCTCGAAACGCTGCGCCGGCAGGCGCCTTTCTCGGATATGGCGGAGAGGGATCTGATGTGGATGGCGGAGCGCCTGTCGGTGGCGTATTTCCCGCAGGAGGCGGCGCTGATCGAGGCCGACGGCCAGCCGCCAACCTGCCTGTTCATCGTGAAGCAAGGTGTGGTCGAAGGCGAGGCGCCCGATGCGCAAGGCGTGCGGTTGCTGCAGCTCACCGATGGCGAGATGTTTCCGCTGGGCGCGCTGCTGGCGGGACGCGCCGTGGCGAACCGCTATGTCGCGGCGGCGGATACTTTCTGCTATCGCCTGCCGGCCGCGGATTTTCATGCCCTGCTCGGCCGCAGCCGGACATTCAGCGATTTTTGCACGCGTCGCATCGCCAGCCTGCTGGAGCAGTCCCAGCGTGCGGTGCAGTCCGAATATGCGCTGGCGCTGGATGACGAAAACCGTTTCTCGCGTCCGGTTCGCAGCCTGATCCAGCAGGCACCGGTGGCGGTCCGACCCGAAACGCCGCTGGCGGAGGCACTGACCGCCATCGATGCGGCGCGCGTGGGGTCGGTGGTGATCTGCGATCCACAGGGCCACCCGGTGGGCATCCTGACGCTGAAGGATGTGCTGACGCGCGTGACGCTGGCGGGGATTCCCCTCACTGCGGCGATTTCCACCGTGATGACGCCCGGCTTGGCTACGCTGGAGGGTGGGGCGACCGTGGCGGATGCGCTGCTGATGATGGCGCGGCAGGGCGTTCACCATCTGCCGCTGGTGGAGGATGGGCGGCTCGTCGGGGTGGTCTCGGAAAAGGACGTGTTCGCGCTGCGCCGTCTGTCCATGGAAGGCATCACCGGGGCCATTGCGCGCGCCGAAGACCCGGCCGCGCTGCCGGCGCTGGCGCACGCCATCGGCGCGTTCGCGCACAACCTGCTGGCGCAGGGCATGAACGCGGAAAACCTGACCGCCATCCTCTCCAGCCTGAACGACAAGCTGGCGCAGCGAGTGATCGAACTCGAAATCCGCGCCGCCAGTCTGCCCGATGTACAGTGGTGCTGGCTGGCGCTGGGCTCGGAGGGGCGGATGGAGCAGACCCTGGCGACCGACCAGGACAATGCGCTGATCTATCGGGCCGCCACGGCGGATGAGCGTGCAGCCCTGCTGGCGTTTGCCGAACGGGTGAACCATCGGCTGGCGGCGTGCGGCTTTCCGCTCTGCAAGGGCGAAATCATGGCCGGCAATCCCAAGTGGTGCCAGAGCCTGGACGAATGGCGGGCCACCTTCGCCAACTGGATCCACCGGGGCGACGCGCCGGCGCTGCTCCACGCCACCGTGTTCTTCGACTTTCGTCCCTTGTTTGGCGCACAGGAACTGAGCGACGAATTGCGGGACTGGCTGAATGCCGCGGCCCGGGAAAACCGGCTGTTTCTCAAGCATATGGCGGAGAACGCGCTTGCCAACCGCCCACCGCTCGGACTGGTGCGGGATTTTGTGGTGGCGTCGGGCGGCGCGCAGGCGCATACGCTGGATCTCAAGCTCAACGGGGTCACACCCTTTGTCGATGCTGCCCGCATCTTCGCGCTGTACGCCGGGGTGAACGCGTCCAGCACGGTGACGCGCCTGCGTGCCGCGGCCCGGGCGTGGGACCTGGCGCCCGCTGAAGTCGAGGCGTGGGTGGCGGCGTTCCATTTCATCCAGCTTCTGCGCCTGCGCCGCCAGCATTTTGCGCTGACCCAGGGCGAGATCCCGGGCAACCGCATCGATCCGGAACAACTCAATGCGCTCGACCGGCGCATCCTCAAAGAGGCGTTCCGCCAGGCCCGCAAACTGCAGGCCGTCATGACGCGTTATTTCGAGTATTGAAAAAATCGCGTTGTGCCGAGCCGTTTCTACCAGCAACCTTCATTTCATGTGTCTTTTACGTTAAGGTTGCACCAGCTTCGCATCCAAGGGGATAGCGGATGCGGGCTCGATAAAAATCTCGACCATGTACAAGGAGGCTTCCATGGCAAGTCCGCAACCAGATTGGGCCGCGATCGACCGTGATCCGCGATTCCAGGCGCTCCACAAGAAGAAATCATCCTTTCTGTGGGGCTTGATGGTGTTTTCCATCGTTTATTACTTCCTCCTCCCCGTTGGCGCTGCCTATTTCCAGGATCTGTTCAAGGCCAAGGTCTGGGGTCCGCTCAATGTGGGTCTGCTGTTCGCGCTGTCCGAATTTATCGTGGCCTGGGTAGTCGCCGCGATTTACGCCAAGCGCGCCAACCGCGAGTTCGATGCCATGGCAGCAGAAATCGCGCGTGACGCACACCAAATCGGAGGGAGCAAATAATGGGACGCTTGACCCCCTATTTCACGGGCGCAGCCGCCTTGCTGGCCTCCGGACTCGCCTTCGCCGGCGAAGGTGCCGTTGCCGACCAGTGGAAATGGCTGACCTTCGCGGTCTTCGGCGGCATCATCGCCCTGACCATGTACATCACCTGGCGGGCCTCCAAGCGGGTGCACTCGACCAGTGAGTTCTACGCCGCCGGGCGTTCCGTTTCGGGCTTCCAGAACGGCTGGGCCATCGCGGGCGACTATCTGTCCGCCGCGTCCTTCCTGGGCATCGCCGGCCTCATTTCCCTGTATGGCTACGACGGCTTCATGTACTCGGTCGGTTTCCTGGTGGCCTACATCACGGTGCTGCTGGTCATCGCCGAACCCTGCCGCAACATCGGCAAGTACACCCTGGGCGACATCCTGGCCTTCCGCAACGATCCCAAGAAGACCAAGACCATCGCCGCCATCTCGACCATCACCGTGTCGATCTTCTACCTGACCGCGCAGATGGTGGGCGGCGGCGTGCTGATCAAGACGCTCATCGGCATCGACTACGAAGTGTCGGTGATCGGCGTCGGCGTGCTGATGCTGGCCTACGTGGTGTTCGGCGGCATGGTGGCGACCACCTGGGTGCAGATCGTCAAGGCGATCCTGCTGGTGGTGGCCTCGCTGGTGATGGTGGCGCTGGTGTGGGCGCCCTACGGCTTCTCGCTGCCCGGCATCCTCGACCATGTGATCCACGACGACGGCATCCAGAAGCAGGTCGCCAAGCTGCTCGGCACGGCCTCGGCCAACATGACGCCCGAGGAACTCGGCCAGCGCTTCCTCGAGCCGGGCCTGTTCCTGAAGAACCCGATCGACCAGATCTCGCTGGGCATGGCTCTGGTGCTGGGCACCGCCGGCCTGCCGCACATCCTGATGCGCTTCTTCACCGTGCCGAACGCACAGGAGGCGCGCAAGTCGGTGGTGTGGGCGATGGTCATCATCGGCGGCTTCTACGTGCTGACCCTGTTCCTGGGACTGGGCGCTGCGCTCAATGTCGGCCCTGCCAACATCATCGCGCTGGACAAGGGCGGCAACATGGCTGCACCGATCCTGGCCCAGTATCTGGGCGGCGGTGCCGATTCCATGATGGGCAACTTCTTCCTCGCCTTCGTCGCCGCCGTGGCCTTCGCTACCATCGTCGCGGTGGTCGCCGGCCTGGTGCTGGCCTCCGCCTCGGCCATGGCGCACGACATCTACGTCGGCGTGATCCGCGGCAACCATGCCACGCCGAATGAGCAGGTGACGGCAGCGCGCGTCGCCTCGGTCATCGTAGGCATCGTCGCCATCGTCATCGGCATTGCGGCCAAGGGGCAGAACGTCGCCCACCTGGTCGGCATGGCCTTCGCGGTGGCGGCGTCGGGCAACCTGCCCGCCGTCCTGCTGACCTTGTACTGGAAGCGCTGCAACACCTGGGGCATCGTGCTCGGCATGCTGGTCGGCTCGTTCTCCGCGATCGCCTTGGTGATGATGTCGCCCAACCTGACCTATCCCAAGGCCGTGATCAAGGATGCCACCGCCGTGCTGGACGGCACCCCGGCCAAGGATGCGGTGCCGGCCAAGGCGAGCGAAGGCTTCGTCTGCGAACTGTTCGCGGTGTGCCAGAACGCCGAGGCAGCCAAACCGGCTGCCGAGGCGAAACCCGGCGCGTTGGAGAAGCTGGCCAAGCTGAACGAGAAAATGGCCGCTCTCACCGACCCGGCCGAACTGGACAAGGCGAAGAAGGACGCCGGCAAGCTGGAGAAGGACATCAAGAAGGCGCAGGACGATCTGAAGAAGTTCGAAGGCCAGACCACCAACCTGGTGGGTCTGGAGAAGCCCTTCTTCCGCCTCAAGAACCCCGGCATCATCTCGATCCCGCTGGGTTTCCTGATGGTCATCCTCGGTTCTCTGCTGTTCCGCGACAAGCGCGCGGAAGCGATGTGGGATGAACTCTACGTGCGCCAGAACACCGGCATCCAGGCAGAGGGTGCAGTCGCCCACTGACGCCTGCTCAGGTATCTGGACCCGCCCCCGGGGTAAAAGCCGGGGGCTTTTTTATGCACGGGCGACGCGCGAGTTGGCTAGCTTTGGCCCGGATTGAGCCAGCGGACCTGGCGGCCCAAGCGGAGGAGTTGCCGGAGCTGGGTGAGCTTGCGTGCCCGTGCAGCGGGCAGCAGCGCAAGCCACAGCTGGGCCGTGGCATAAGCATCGGCCAGCGCGCCGTGGCGCTGGTAGACCGGGATGTGGAAGTGGGCGAGCCAGTCGTCCAGCGGACGGTTGAAGCCCGGCCCGGCGGGCAGCAGCAGCGGCGCCAGCACGGCCAGGTCGAGCCAGACGGCGCGATCCTTCAGGCCCAGCAGGCTCCGGCTGGCGCGTTGCAGCGCCACCCGGTCGAATTCCGCGTGATAGGCCAGCCGCGGGCTGCCGCCGGCAAACGCCAGCCAGTCCAGCAGCGCCTCGGCAGGCGCGAGGCCGTTGAGCTGCTGCCCGGTGGTGATGCCATGCACCAGGATGTTGTCGGTTGCCGTGGCCTCAAGCTGGCGCAGCCGCACTTCGCACGTCGGCGCCATGACGATGGCGCTGCCCCTGACCGTGACCGCGCCGATGGCGAGCAGCGGATCGGCGCGCGGGTTGAGCCCACCGGTTTCGACGTCGACCACGATCCAGCCATCGTCCAATGTCTGCTCCCTGACCGGGCTCAGCGCAAGAGCCTGCACGCGTGCCGCGAGTGAGGGTTGTAGCGCGGGACGCGAGCGGAAGGGCCAGATCACGATGGGCGGTCCTGAGGCATGCGGCAACCTTAGCGTGCGGGCGTGACCCGGGCAAGCTCAGGCGTTGCCCGCAGCAGGGTCCTGCCGGGAACGGTGCGCGAGCCCGGCGGCGACGGTGAGGATGCCAAAGACGAAGAGCGTGGGGCGGATGCCGAGGACGTGAGCGAGGCTGCCCATCGCCAGGCTGCCGAGCGGCGCAATGCCGAGGAAGGCCACGGAAAAGATGGCCATGACACGGCCGCGCATGTCGTCGCGGACCCAGCTTTGCAGCAGGGTGTTGCTGCCGGCGGCGACCAGGATCACGGAAAATCCCAGCGTCATCAGGATTGGGTAGGCGAGGAGCGGCACGCTGTTGAGGGCGAACAGCGCGAGTGCGACGCCGGCCAGGATGACGGCCAGCGTCACTCGCCGCGCCAGCCCTTCGATGGAAACGTGCGAGGCGAGAAACAGGCTGGCCAGCAGGGCACCGGCGCCGGCACTGCTGACCAGCAGCCCGAAGGTGCGGGCGTCGCCGGCGAGCACCGTCCTGGCATAGAGCGGCATCATCACCATATAAGGCGCCACCAGGAAGCTGACGCTGGCGACCCGCAGCAGGAACAGCCGGATGTCGCGGTGGCTGAATGCGTAGGCCAGGCCTTCCCGCAGGGCGTGCAGCGCGGGCTTGGACGTGCCGCTGCCGGGGCGTGTGTGCAGCGCGGCCAGCGCGACCAGCACGGCCAGGTAGGACACGGCGTTGAGCAGGAAGCACACCGCCTCCCCCGCGCGGGCGACGATGAACCCCGCGAGCGCAGGGCCGATGAAACGGGTGGCGTTCATCATGAAGGAATTGAGCGCGATGGCATTGGGCAGCAGGGCCCGGTCGCTGACCAGGTGAACGACCAGAGATTGGCGCACCGGGACGTCCACCGCGTTGATGCAGCCAAGGACGAAGGCCAGCCCGATCAGCAGGGCCGGCGTGGCCCAGCCCTGCCAGGCCAGCACGGCCAGTGCCAGCGCCTGCAGCATGGCCAGCGCCTGCGTGGCCATCATGAGGCGGCGGCGATCGACGCGGTCCGACCACACGCCGCCGAGCGGCGCGAACAGCAGGATGGGGATCTGGCTGGCGAAGCCGAGCAGGCCCAGCACCAGCGCGGAGTTCGTCAGCCGGTAGGCCAGCCAGGCCATGGCGATCTGCTGCATCCAGGTGCCGGCGACGGAGACGAGTTGGCCGCCAAAATAAATGCGGAAGTCGCGCGAGTGCAGGGCTCGCAGTGGATGGGGCAGGGCGGCGGACATCGGCGGCGGCTCGGGGAGAGCTGCGATGATGGCACCGATCATCCGCGCCGGCCAGTTGTCACGGCAGGCGCCCATGAAAAAGCCCCGCCGAAGCGGGGCTTTTTCATGCTGCGTGGATTGTAGGACTGATTACATCATGCCCATGCCACCCATACCGCCCATGTCGCCGCCGCCCATCGGCATGGCCGGCTTGTCTTCCGGCAGGTCGGCGACCATGCAGTCGGTGGTTAGCATCAGGCCGGCGATCGACGCGGCGTTCTGCAGCGCGGTGCGGGTGACCTTGGTGGGGTCGAGCACGCCCATCGCCACCATGTCGCCGTACTCGCCGGTGCCGGCGTTGTAGCCGAAGTTGCCGGTGCCTTCCAGCACCTTGTTGACGACGACTGAGGGCTCTTCGCCACAGTTCTTGACGATCTGGCGCAGCGGCTCTTCGATCGCGCGCAGCACGATCTTCACGCCGGCGTCCTGGTCGTGGTTGTCGCCCTTGACCGCAGCGGCGACGGCCTTGGCGCGCAGCAGCGCGACGCCGCCGCCGGGGACGATGCCTTCTTCAACGGCGGCACGGGTGGCGTGCAGCGCGTCTTCGACACGGGCCTTCTTCTCCTTCATCTCGACTTCGGTGGCGGCACCGACCTTGATCACCGCCACGCCGCCGGCCAGCTTGGCCTTGCGCTCCTGCAGCTTCTCGCGGTCGTAGTCGCTGGTGACTTCGTCGATCTGCTTGTTGATCTGGGCGATGCGGCCCTTGATCGCGTTGGCGTCGCCGGCGCCGTCGATGATCGTGGTGTTTTCCTTGCCGATCTCGATGCGCTTGGCGCGGCCGAGATCCTGCAGGGTGGCCTTTTCCAGGCTCAAACCGACTTCCTCGGCGATCACGGTGCCGCCGGTGAGGATGGCCATGTCTTCCAGCATCGCCTTGCGACGGTCGCCGAAGCCCGGAGCCTTGACGGCGCAGGTTTTGAGGATGCCGCGGATGTTGTTGACCACCAGAGTGGCGAGCGCTTCGCCGTCGACGTCTTCGGCGACGATCATCAGCGGCTTGCCGGCCTTGGCTACCTGCTCGAGCACGGGCAGCAGGTCGCGGATGTTGGAGATCTTCTTGTCGAACAGCAGGATGAAGGGATCTTCCATGATCGCCATCTGCTTGTCGGGGTTGTTGATGAAGTAGGGCGACAGGTAGCCGCGGTCGAACTGCATGCCTTCGACGACGTCGAGTTCGTTTTCCAGGCCCGAGCTGTCTTCAACCGTGATCACGCCTTCCTTGCCGACCTTGTCCATCGCGGCGGCGATGATGTCGCCGATCGAGGAATCGGAGTTGGCGGAAATGGAACCGACCTGGGCGATTTCCTTGGAGGTTTTGCAGGGCTGCGAAATCTTCTTCAGTTCGGCGGTGATGGCGATCACGGCCTTGTCGATGCCACGCTTGAGGTCCATCGGGTTCATGCCGGCGGCGACGAACTTCATGCCTTCGTTGACGATGGACTGCGCCAGCACGGTGGCGGTGGTGGTGCCGTCACCGGCGACGTCGGAGGTCTTGGAAGCGACTTCCTTGACCATCTGCGCGCCCATGTTCTCCAGCTTGTCCTTGAGTTCGATTTCCTTGGCGACCGACACACCGTCCTTGGTCACGGTAGGGGCGCCGAAGGAACGGTCGAGCACCACGTTGCGGCCTTTCGGGCCCAGGGTCACCTTGACGGCGTCAGCCAGGATGTTGACGCCTGCCACCATGCGGTGACGCGCGGAATCGCCAAAACGTACGTCTTTTGCAGCCATTGCTTAACTCCTAAATTGAATTCGGTTGGATTGGGTGCGGGGGAAGCTTACTGTTCGACCACGCCCATGATGTCTTCTTCGCGCATCACCAGCAGCTCGTCGCCCTCGACCTTGACGGTCTGGCCGGCGTATTTGCCGAACAGCACGCGATCGCCCACTTTGACGTCCAGCGGAATCAGCTTGCCCTGGTCGTCTTTCTTGCCGGCGCCGACGGCGATCACTTCACCCTGGTCGGGCTTCTCGGTCGCGGTGTCGGGGATCACGATGCCGGAAGCGGTCTTGCGCTCTTCTTCCATGCGTTTGACAATCACTCGGTCGTGCAGAGGACGGATTTTCATTGCAAAGTCTCCATTGCGTTGCGGAATAAGCGGCTTTTGAAGCCAGTGAAAATAGAAGCGGCGACCGTGTTGTTAGCACTCATCGCCGTAGAGTGCTAATAGTAGGGGCGCAAGATGACAATTTCAAGAGCATGGATGATTTATTAAGCCGTAGCCGCGCCGCGGTCTGGCACCCCTGTACCCAGATGAAGCAGCTGGAAGCCGACCCGCCGCTGGCGATCGCGCGCGGCGAGGGGCCGTGGCTGATCGACCCGGACGGGCGGCGCTACCTCGACGCGATCTCCAGCTGGTGGGTCAACCTGTTCGGCCACTGCAACCCGCGCATCAACGCCGCCATCATTGACCAGCTCGGCAAGATCGAGCACGTGATGCTGGCCGGCGCCACCCACGAACCCGTCGTCGAATTGTCGGAACGGCTGGCGCAGCTGACCGGACTGGGCCATGCGTTCTACGGCTCGGACGGCGCCTCGGCCACCGAGATCGCGCTGAAGATGAGCGCTCACTTCTGGCGCAACGCAGGCCAGCCGGAGAAAAACGGTTTCATCAGCCTGAAGAATGGTTACCACGGCGAAACCGTCGGCGCGCTGTCGGTGACCGATATCCCCTTGTTCAAGGCAACCTATGAACCCCTGCTGCGGTACACGGTGCAAATGCCCACACCGGACGCGCGGCTGGCCGCGCCCGGTGAAACGGCCGAGGCCTATGCCCTGCGCTGCGCCGACGCGCTGGAGGCGCACCTTGCCGGGCACGCCGCCACGACGGCCGCCCTCATCGTCGAGCCGCTGGTGCAGGGTGCAACCGGCATGGCGATGTACCACCCGGTGTACCTGACCCGGGCGCGCGAGCTGTGCGATCGCTATCAGGTACACCTGATCGCCGACGAAATCGCCGTGGGTTTCGGTCGCACCGGGACGATGTTTGCGTTCGAGCAGGCACCGCCGCTCCCGCTTGCGGGAGCGGGCATCAAAACAGTCCGCCCCGACTTCATCTGCCTGTCCAAGGGCATCACCGGCGGTTACCTGCCGCTGTCGGCGGTGCTGACGACAGACGCCGTCTATGTCGCGTTCTACGGCGACGCCACGGCCCGCGGCTTCCTGCATTCGCACTCCTACACCGGCAATCCGCTCGCCTGTCGCGCGGCGCTGGCGGTGCTGGACATCTTCGAGACGGATCGGGTCATCGCCACCAATCGCATCAAGGCGCTCGAATTCACCAAGCTGCTGGCGGACGTGGCCGCGCATTCGCGGGTGCGGCACTTCCGCCATCTGGGGATGGTCTGGGCATTCGATGTGGCGGACGCCACCGCCGGATTTTCTGCCCGTTTCCATCAGTCAGCGCTGGCGCGAGGTGTGTTCATTCGTCCGATCGGCCACACGGTGTATGTCATGCCGCCCTATGTGACGAGCGCCGACGACATGCGTGCGCTGGCGGAGGCGGTGCTGGCCTGTCTCGATAACCCGAAAATCTGAACTTTGTCCAACCGGTTTGAGGCTTGACGGCCGGTCGCCGCCCCATTAAGGTAGTAATCAGTAACTATCTAAATGGCGTTAAACCATGTCCGCCGAATCTGCACGCAAACGGCTGGGGGCCGATGAAAGGCGCGAGGAAATCATCCGCGTCACGCTCGATCTTGCTGCCAAACAGGGCGTCGACGACGTCACCACCCAGGACATGGCGCAGGCGATGGGCGTGACGCAGGGTGCGGTGTTCCGCCATTTCGCCAGCAAGGACGCAATCTGGCTGGCGGTGATGCAGTGGGTCCGCGAGCAATTGATGGGTGTACTGGGGCGCGCCGCCGCGCAGGGGCGCGATCCGCTGGATGCGCTGCAGCGCATGTTCTTCGCGCACATCGACTTCATCGCCAATCATCCGGCTATCCCGCGCGTACTGATGTCCGAGCACCTGCACGGTCGCAATGCCGTCCTGCGCCAACTGGTGACCGAAATCATGCTGGGCTACGAGGCGAAAATCGCCGGCCTGTTGCAGGACGCCCAGACCCAGGGCATGGCGCGCGTCGATCTCGACGCCCACGCCGCTGCCACGCTCTACATCGGCATGATTCAAGGCCTGGTGCTGCAAACCTCCATTCTGCACGGCAAGCGCACCCTCGCGGCGGAGGCCGCGCGGACGTTTCCGGTATTTCTACAAGCTGTTCGCCAACCACCCTCACGAGAAACCACGCCATGAAACCCAATCCAGCCCTCCTTGCAGTCCTGCTGAGCCTGAATCTGGCCGCCGCCTACGCAGACGATCCGCACGCGCAGCATCATGTGCCCCTCCACGATGGCCGCGCCGTGCTGGAACTGAGCCCCGACGAGCGTGCCATGATCCTGGACGAGATGCGGATGTTTCTCGACGGTGTGGAGAAAATGACCGGCGCATTGGGACGCCAGGACATGCCGGCCGTCGCGGAAACCGCCCGCAACCTGGGCCAGAAAATGGTGCACGAGGTGCCGCCCGCGCTACGCGCCAAATTGCCGCCGGAATTCAGGCAACTGGGCTTTTCGGTGCATCGGGACTTCGACCAGATCGCGCTCGATGCCGAAAGCATGAAAGACGTAAGCTACAGTCTCAACCAGTTGTCGGCCACGCTGCAAAAATGCGTGGCATGCCACGCCAGCTACCAGATCCGGCCCCCCGTGTTCAACGCAAAACGCTGATCCGCAGCCCATGAAACTCAGCAAGCGCAGCCTGGGGCTGTCTCTCGCCATCCTGGCGTTTCTCGCCGCTTTCGTCTGGCTGCTGGCCACGCGCGGGCCGCTGGCGCCGGTAGGCGTGGAGACCGCCGCGGTGGCGCGTGCCGACCTCAGCCCTGGCGTGTACGGCATCGGTACGGTGGAGGCACAGCATGCTTATGCCGTCGGCCCGATCCAGGCGGGGCGGGTGTTGCGGGTGCTGGTCGACCAGGGCGACCGGGTGCAAGCCGGTCAACAGCTGGCCGAGATCGACCCGGTGGATATGCGCCAGCGTGCCGAAGCCGCGGCCAGCGCCACAGCGCGGGCGCGTCAGGCCGCCCAGGCGGCGCAGGCGCAGGTGGCCGAGGCAGACAGCCGTGTGCAACTGGCACAGGCGAACAGCACGCGTTACCAGGCGCTCTACCAGCAGAATTTTGTTGCCAGGGAAATGGCCGATAGCCGTCGTCATGAAGCTGCAGCTGCCGAGGCGGCGCTGACGGCGGCGCGCGCCAATGCTGCCGGCGCACAACGCGAGATCGGCCGCGCCCAGGCCGAATTGCAGGGTATCGATCAGCTGCGCAACAGCCTCAGGCTGGTCAGTCCGATCGATGGCGTGGTGACCGCGCGCGAAGCAGAGCCCGGCACCACCGTTGTTGCCGGACAGGCCGTGCTGCGCCTAGTCGACCCCGCTCGCCTGTGGGTGCGCGCCCGCGTCGACCAGGCGCGCGCCGAAGGCGTGCAGGTGGGGCAAGCCGCCGATATCGTGCTGCGCTCTGCGCCGGGCGTCGTTCTGCCGGGGAAAGTGGTGCGGGTCGACCTGCAGAGCGATGCGGTAACCGAGGAACGCATCGTCAACGTGGCGTTCGATCCGCCGCCCGCGCAGCTGTATCTGGGGGAACTGGCGGAAGTGAGCATCCGTCAGCCCGGCGCGCGCAATGTGCTAGCGGTACCGCGCGCTGCACTCGCGCAGTACCAGGGCCGCATCGGGGTGTGGCGGATTCAGCAAGGTCGTGCACGCTTCCAGTCGGTGCAGCCCGGCGTGCAGACGGCGGAGCGGGTGCAGATCCTGTCGGGCCTGGCCGCAGGCGACCGCCTCATCGCCTACAGCGCGAAACAGCTCGACGACGGGATGCGGGTACGCGAACAACGCCTGACGCCGCGCTGAGCCTCCGGTCATGATCAACCTCGCCCGGCGCGACATCGCCCACCACCTGAAAAGCTACCTGCTGACCGGACTGGGGCTGGGCCTGCTGATCGGGGTGACACTGACCATGGCCGGGGTGTACCGCGGCATGGTCGACGACGCCAAGGTGCTGCTGCGCGCGGTCGACGCCGACATCTGGGTGGTGCAGCAAGATACCCTCGGGCCGTTTGCCGAGCCATCAAGCGTGCCGGATGATCTCTACCGCACGCTGCTGGGGCTGGATGGCGTGGCACAGACGGGCAATGTCGCCTATCTCACCATGCAGGTGTCGCAGGCAGGCCAATCGCAGCGCGTGATGGTGGCCGGCTTCGAGCCGGGCAAACCCGGCGGGCCTGCGTTTCTGATCGCCGGCCGGCCCATCGCCCACTCACATTACGAAGCGATGGCCGACGCCAAAACCGGATTCAAGGTGGGCGACGTGGTGCACATCCGCCGCAATGACTACACCGTGGTCGGCCTGACCCGGCGCATGGTGTCCTCCAACGGCGATCCCATGCTGTTCATCCCGCTGAAGGACGCGCAGGAAACACAGTTCCTCAAGGACAACGACGCCATCGTCGAGGACCGCAAGCGGCTTGCCGCCAACCCGGCGCTCAACCGCCCCGGCCAGACCGGCGTGCTCGACGCGGTGCAGGCGATCCAGACGTCCAGCCACAAGGTCAACGCCGTGCTGCTGCGGCTGCGGCCGGGCATCGATGCACGCGCCGTGGCCAGCACGATTGCACACTGGCAGCGCTACACGGCCTACACGCGCGCCGACATGGAAGAGATCCTGGTGGCCAAGCTGATCGCCACCGCCGCCAAGCAGATCGGTCTGTTCCTGATGATCCTGGCCGTGGTGAGCGCGGCCATCGTCGCTTTCATCATCTATACGATGACGCTCGGCAAGATCAAGGAAATCGCCGTGCTGAAGCTGATCGGCACCAAAAACCGCACCATCGCCGCGATGATCGTGCAGGAAGCGCTGGGGCTGGGGGTGATCGGTTTCTTCGTCGGCAAGTTCGCCGCCACCTTGTGGGCGCCGGCCTTTCCCAAATACGTCCTGCTCGAAACCGGCGACGCGGCGCGCGCCTTCGCGCTGACCCTGGTGGTGTGCGCGCTGGCTTCGGTGCTGGCGATCCGCGCGGCGCTCAAAATCGACCCGGCGGAGGCGATTGGTGGCTGAAGCTGCTTCAATCCGGCCCGCCATCCTGATCGAGGGCATCACCAAGCGCTACGGCAGCGGCAGCGCGGCGGTCGATGCGCTGAAAGGCGTCGACATGACCGTCTGGCCTGGTGAAGTCGTCGGGCTGATCGGGCCGTCGGGTTCGGGGAAAACCACGCTGCTGAAATGCCTGGGTGCAGTGATTGAACCCACAGCCGGCAGGTTCATACTCGGCGGTGAGGTGATCTACGATAATGGCTGGAAGGCTGCCGACCTGCGCGTGCTGCGCCGTGATCGAATCGGGTTTGTGTTCCAGGCGCCCTATCTGATCCCGTTCCTCGACGCCACCGACAACGTCGCCCTGCTGCCGATGCTGGCCGGCGTGTCGAATCCCGACGCACGCAGGATTGCGCTCGAGATGCTGACCGCGCTCGACGTGCAGCACCGCGCGCAGGCGCGCATCCCCGAGCTGTCCGGCGGCGAACAGCAGCGCGTGGCGCTCGCGCGGGCGCTCGCCAACAAGCCGCCGATCATCCTTGCCGACGAGCCGACCGCGCCGCTCGACAGTGAACGTGCGCTCACCGTGGTGAAGATCCTCAATCGTCTGGCGCAGGAATTCCAGACCGCGATCATCGTCGTCACCCACGACGAAAAGATCATTCCCACCTTCAAACGCATTTACCATATCCGCGACGGCAGAGCCTACGAAGAAGCAGGCGAAGGAAGACTTCTATGAAACTGACCTTTCTCGGCGCGGCACGCGAAGTGACCGGCTCCAGCTATCTGGTGGAAGCGGACGGCGTACGTTTCCTGGTCGATTGCGGCATGTTCCAGGGGGGGCGCGAGACGCGCGCTAAGAACTGCCGGGCCTTTGCGTTCGATCCGCGCAGCATCGATTTCGTCATCCTCACCCATGCCCATATCGACCACTCCGGCCTGCTGCCGCGACTGGTCGCGCTCGGTTTCAAGGGCACGATCTACACGACCCGCGCCACCTGCGACCTGCTGGCGGTGATGCTGCCCGATTCCGCGCACATCCAGGAAAAAGAAGCCGAATACGCCAACCTCAACCGTTTTCGCCAGGACATGGCGCGGCGCAGGGCGTGTCCGGACCCCACATCGGGGCAACGCGACACGGCGCCGCTATATACGGTTGCGCAGGCACAGGCCTCGTTGAAGCGCCTGAACCCGGTCGACTACGATCTGGAAATCGCGCCGCACCCGCAGGTGCGCTGCACCTTCCGCGACGCCGGCCACATCCTCGGTTCGGCGATCGTCGAGGTATGGGTGGGCGAAGGGTCGCGCCACCGCAAGATCGTGTTTTCCGGCGACCTCGGCCAGCCCGCGCGTCCGCTGCTGCGCGACCCCACGCACATCCACGACGCCGACTACCTGCTGGTCGAGTCGACTTACGGTGACCGCGACCACAAGAGCATGGACGCGACGCAGGACGAACTGGTGGCGGCGATCACCGACACGATCGAAAGGAAAGGCGGCAACGTCATCATTCCCGCCTTTGCGGTGGGCCGCACCCAGGACATGCTCTACCTGCTGGCCGATCTGACCCGACAGGCGCGCATTCCCAAGCTCAGCGTGTTCGTCGATTCGCCGATGGCGACCGCCGCCACCGAGATCACCTACCGGCACATGGAACTGCTCGACGCCGAAACCCATGCCCTGATGGGCCGGCAGGGCGGCGCGCAATATTTCCGCAAGCTCGAATTCGTCGAGGACGTCGAGGAATCGAAGGCACTCGATCGCATCAAGGGCGGTGCCGTCATCATCTCGGCCAGCGGCATGTGCGAGGCCGGGCGCATCAAGTTCCACCTGCGCACCAACTTGCCGCGTCGCGAATCGACCGTGCTGATCACCGGCTTCCAGGCCGCCGGCACGTTCGGCCGCCGCCTGGTCGACGGCGCCAAACGCGTGCGCCTGCTGGGCGAGGACATCCCGGTGCGCGCCGATCTCTATACCCTGGGCGGGCTGTCGGCGCACGCCGACCGCACCGCGCTGCTTGCCTGGCTCGGCCATTTCCGCAGCAAGCCGCGCAAAGTGTTCGTGGTGCATGGCGAGGACGCCGTGGCGAGTGGATTCGCAACCGATCTGCAGACGCGGTTCGGCTGGGACGCGACGGCGCCGACCCCGGGTCTGAGCGTCATCCTCGACTGAGCCCGCGCAGATGCTCTTCACCCGACACGTACCCGGCATCATTCTGCTTGCGTTGTCGGGCATCAGCCTAACGGGTCATGCGCGGGCCGCCTCGATGGCCGACTGGGAAGGCTGCAGCGCGATCCCGGCGGACGCCGAGCGGCTGGCGTGCTACGACCGCGTGTCCGGGCGTTCGCAACTTGAGACGGTTCCGCAGGTCGAGATCAAACCCGCGCTGGCGCAAGCCGTGCCGCCTGAACCGAAGCTGCTTTCTGCGCTGTCGCGCCACTGGGAACTGGACGACGAAGCCAAGCAAGGCGCTTTTCTGTTCCAGCCTCACCGGCCCAACTATTTCCTGCCCGTCAAATACAGCAACGCACCCAACGACACGCCGTTCCAGAATGCTTTCACCCCCGGCCTCGGTCTCGAAAACGTCGAGACCGAATTGCAGCTGAGTTTCAAGATCAAAGCCATGCAGGGCGTGTTCGGTCATGACAATGCCGACCTGTGGTTCGGCTATACGGCGACTTCGTTCTGGCAGGCCTACAACCGCAGCATCTCGTCGCCGTTTCGCGAGACCAACTACGAACCGGAAGCGATGCTGGTATTCCGCACGAATTACGAGATTGCCGGTTTCCGTGGGCGCTTCGTCAACCTCGGGTTTTCGCATCAGTCGAATGGCCGTGGCGAAGGTCTGTCGCGCAGCTGGAACCGGATTTATACGCAGTTCGGTTTCGAACGCGGCAATCTGGCGCTGCTGATCCGGCCCTGGTACCGCATTCCCGAAAGCACCAAGGCCGACGACAACCCCGACATCGGGAAATACATGGGCCACGGTGACCTGCTGGTGGTCTACAGTACGGGACGCAATGCCTATTCGCTCCTGCTGCGCAACAACTTCAAGTCCCCGGACAACCGGGGTGCGCTGAAGCTGAACTGGAGCTTCCCGCTGATCGGGCGCCTGAAAGGCTACGTGCAGTATTTCAATGGCTACGGCGAATCGCTGATCGATTACAACCACAGGCAGCAGTCTCTCGGCTTCGGGTTCAGCCTGGCCGAGGGCATGTAGTCCTCAGGGTGCGTGCGGCAGTGCCTGTTCAAGCAGATGGCGCACATACTTGGCCGGGATGGCGTAGCTGATTCCGCTCGGCGCCGAGAGTGCGGCTTCCCGCGTGCCTCTCACGTACACCGAGTTGACCACGCCCAGCACCTCGCCGGTATCGGGATGCCATACCGGGCTGCCGCTGTTGCCGGGATAGGCCACGGCATCGAGTTCGAACACTTCGTAGGGCGATGCCGCCTGTTTGAACGCGTGTGAATTCAGCAGGGCAGCAGCGACGACCGGCGTGAAAACAGGAATGATGGCCGCCAGCCCGGCGCGATGCGTGGAGGGGTTGAGCCCCAGGATCGAACCGATCGGATAGCCTGTGAAATAAAGCTGCCAGCCTTCACGCACCTGGTCGGAATCGCCCAGCTTCAAGGGAGGCAAGGGATCGCCGGCGATTTTCAGCAAGGCCAGGTCGCGGACCTTGTCGCTGGCGACCAGTTCGGCGGCACGTACCGATATCTGCTGCCGGCTGCGGCCGACGAATACCGCGTACATTTCCCTTTTCTCGGTGTCCAGTGGCTTGCTGAAAATATGTGCGCACGACACGACGTAGTGGCCGTCCAGTACCGCAAAGCCGGTCCCCATCAGATTGGCGGGCGGGCGGCCGGTGGGGAGGAAGGTGCCGACGCCGACCACGCCAGGCTTCACCCGCTCCACGGTGTCGGCGACGTCGGCCAGCGCAGGCAGGCCCAGCCCGCACGCGAGCAGCAGCAGAAGCGCCCGCAGCGCCGAACTGGTATGCCGTTTGCTCGCCCCTGAAACGCGCAGCCGTCGGATACAAGCGGGCAGTAACACCCAAATTCGATACAATCCGGGCGGCAGCAAAGACTTTCTATTCATAGGGGAATTCAAGCATGAGCGTTGTTGCGGTTGTCGGGCTGGGCTACGTGGGCCTGCCGTTGGCGGTGGAATTCGGCAAGAAGATGACCACCATCGGCTATGACCTCTCGGTTGAAAAAATCGAGCATTACCGTCGATTCTGCGACCCCACCGGCGAAGTATCAACGGACGACCTCAAGGCCGCGACGCACCTGACGGTGAGCACCGATCCCGCTGCACTGGCGCAGGCCGACTTCATCATCATCGCAGTGCCGACGCCGGTCGACGCCGCACACATCCCCGATTTCTCGCCGCTGGTGGGGTCCTCCACCACCGTCGGCAAATATATGAAGAAAGGCGCTACGGTCATCTACGAATCCACAGTCTACCCCGGCGCCACCGAAGAGGTCTGCATTCCGATCCTGGAAAAGAACTCGGGCCTGAAGTGGCTGCAGGATTTCCATGTCGGCTACTCGCCTGAGCGCGTCAATCCCGGCGACAAGGAACGCACGATCACCAAGATCATGAAAGTGGTGTCGGGCGACGACGCGGCCACGCTGGACAAGGTGGCCGCGCTGTACGGTTCGGTCATCACCGCCGGCGTGCACCGCGCCAGCTCGATCAAAGTGGCCGAAGCCGCCAAGGTGATCGAGAACACCCAGCGCGACCTCAACATCGCGCTGATGAACGAACTCTCGCTGATCTTCCACCGCATCGGCATCGACACCAGCGAAGTGCTGAAGGCCGCCGGCACCAAATGGAACTTCCTGCCGTTCCGTCCGGGCCTGGTCGGTGGCCACTGCATCGGCGTCGATCCCTACTACCTCACCCACAAGGCCGGCATGCTCGGCTACCACCCGCAGGTGATCCTCGCCGGCCGCCGCATCAACGACGGCATGGGCGCCTACGTGGCGCAGGAAACGGTGAAGAACATGATTGCCAACGGCGTGCAGGTGAAGGGCGCCAAGGTCAACGTGCTCGGCCTCACCTTCAAGGAGAACTGCCCCGACCTGCGCAACTCCAAGGTGGTCGACGTCATCCACGAACTGCAGTCTTTCGGCTGCGACGTGCACGTGCACGACCCGCTCGGCGAGGCGAAGGAAGCCGAACACGAATACGGCATCACGCTCACCGCCTGGGACGCGTTGCCTGAGTGCGATGCCATCGTCGCTGCGGTATCGCACGCCGAGTATCTGGAAAAACCGTTTGCCGAGCTTACCGCCAGACTGAAGAAGGGCGGCGCCTTCACCGACGTCAAGGCGGCCTACGACCCGGCCGCCGTGCAGGCCGCCGGCTTCACGCTCTGGAGGCTGTGATGTCCGCGTTCGATGCGCTGAAAAAAACGCTCAGGGCCGAGACCAGAACCTGGCTCGTCACCGGTGCCGCCGGCTTCATCGGCTGCAATCTGGTGGAAGCCCTGCTGCTGCTCGATCAGCGTGTCGTCGGTCTGGACAATTTCGCCACCGGCCACGAGAAAAACCTGGCGCAGGTGCAGGCCAGCGTCGGCCCCGAGCGCTGGGCGAACTTCAGCTTCAAGCGCGGCGACATCCGCGATCTCGTTACCTGCCAGACCGCATGCAAGGGCGTCGACTTCGTCCTGCACCAGGCCGCGCTGGGTTCGGTGCCGCGCTCGATCGAGGATCCGCTCACCACCCACGCCGCCAACAACACCGGCTTCCTCAACATGCTGGTGGCGGCGCGCGACGCCGGGGTGAAGCGCTTCGTCTACGCGGCGTCGAGCTCGACCTACGGCGACCACCCCGGCCTGCCCAAGGTCGAGGACGTGATCGGCAAGCCGCTCTCGCCGTATGCCGTGACCAAGCTGGTGAACGAACTGTACGCCGACGTGTTCGGCCGCTGCTACGGCATGGAATCGATCGGCCTGCGCTACTTCAACATCTTCGGCCGCCGCCAGGATCCGCTGGGCGCCTACGCGGCCGTGGTGCCGAAATGGGTCGCCAGCATGATCCGCAACGAGCCGGTCTACATCAACGGCGACGGCGAAACCAGCCGCGACTTCTGCTACATCGACAACGTCATCCAGGCCAACCTGCTCGCCGCCACCAGCCAGCATGCCGACGCGGCGAACCAGGTCTACAACGTCGCCGTCGGCGACCGTACCACGCTCAATCAGCTGTTCGAGGCCATTCGGGGGTTGCTCGAACCGAAGTTCCCCCATCTGGCCGACTTCAAGCCGGTTTACCGCGACTTCCGTGCCGGCGACGTGCGCCATTCGCTTGCCGATATTTCCAAGGCGCGCACGCGGCTGGGATACGAGCCGACGCACCACATCGGCGAAGGCCTGGCCGAGGCGATGGACTGGTATGTGGAGGATCTGGGTTGACGAACCCTGCTGTCTCCGCTGGCGCCCACCCTGCACCACGACTAGAACAGGCCGCCAGGAATGATGCGGTTCAACCATGACGTCGTCTGACGAACAGATCGAGCCGGGTAGCGAGGCCAGGCAGAGCGCGCTGGATATCCTGCTGCGGCGTATGCAGGCCGAGAGCGATTTCCCGGCCCTCTCGGAAGCCATCGGCGACATCAACCGTATCGCCTCGTCCGACCGCGAAGGGGTCAACGAACTCTCCAACCACATCCTCAAGGACTTCGCGCTCACCAACAAGCTGTTGAAGCTGGCCAACGTCGCGTTCTACAACCAGGTCGGCGGCGGCTCGATCAGTACCATTTCGCGCGCGGTGGTGGTCCTCGGCTTCGATGCGGTGCGGTCGATCGCGCTGAGCCTGATCCTGTTCGACAATCTGGAAAACAAGGTGCATGCGCAGCAGCTGAAGGAGGAGTTCGTCAAGGTGCTGTATGCCGGTATGCTGGCGCGCGAGATGGCGGGCAGGGTGCAGGTGAAGGATGTGGAGGAGGCGTTCATCGGCGCCATGCTGCACAACCTGGGGCGCATGCTGGCGATGTTCTATTTCCCCGAGGAATCGGCGCTCATCCGGCAGCGCATCGAGGCCGAAGGTCTGAGCGATGCCCGGGTTTCGACCGAAGTGCTGGGCGTGTCGTTCGAGAACCTGGGCATCGGCATCGCACGCAGCTGGGGCTTTCCGGACCAGCTGGTGCAGAGCATGAAAAAGCTGCCGGACGGGAGGATCAGGAAAGCTGCGAGCAACGTCGAGCGGTTGCGTGCACTGGCAGGATTTTCCAACGAGTTGTGCGAGATCATCCTGGATACGCCGGATGCGGATCGCAGCAAGGCCCTGGCCGGGCTCACGGCGCGCTTCAGTGACACCGTGCCGGTGACGGTGGAACAGTTGTCCGGGGTGATGGAAAAATCGATGCAGGACATCGCGCAGTTTGCGCTGGTGGTGAACGTAAACCTGAAGCACAGCGATTTCGCCAGGCAGGCGTCGAAATGGGTGGGCATGGCGGTTCCACCCGGTGCGGCGACGTCCGAGCAGGATGCGAACGCAGGTGCGCCGTCGGGCGGCGCGGCCGACGCCATGGCGGCACTCGATGCCAGTGTCCTGCACGAACACGCGCCGACGATCGAACCGACCGCCGCCGACGCCGGCGGCAAGGTGCAGCGCACACCCGAGGAGGTTCAATCCATCCTGGCCTCGGGCCTGCAGGATGTCGGCAACTCGCTGATCGACGACAGCATTTCCATCAACGATATCCTGCGCATGATCCTCGAAGCCATGTATACCGGCATGGGGTTCGGACATGTGCTGCTGTGCATCAAGGATGGACGCCGCAACGCGATGTGCGGCAAGTTCGGTTTCGGCGACGGCGCGCAGGGTCTGGTCAAGACCTTCGATTTCTCCCTGGCGGCTCAGCCGGACGTATTCCTCGTCGCTTTGCAGAACAATGCCGACATTCTGATCTCCGACATCGACGACCCCAAGATCGCGACGCGGATTCCGGCGTGGTATCGCCAGCATGTCGCGGCGCGCACCTTCGTGCTGTTCCCCATCATCGTGAAGGGCAAGCCGGTCGGCCTGATCTATGCCGACCGGCCGCATGCCGGCGACATCACGATTCCCGAGAAAGAGCTTTCCCTGCTCAAGTCCCTGCGCAATCAGGCGGTGCTGGCCATCAGGCAGTCGCTGTAACGCAACCGGACCCTGTTCCGCGCAAAGCGCCCGACAGAATTCGGCATAATGGCGGCATGCTGTGCGCGCGAGCCGTCTTCCGTTTCCTGAGCAGTCTGCTGATCGCAGGCTGCGTCGCGTCCGCCCATGCCGTGCCGCTCCCCGAGGCGTTCACGAACGCGCTGAAGCAGGCCGGAATCCCGCTCGACCATGTGGCCGTGGTGGTGCAGCCGCTCGATGCGGATGCACCCCTGCTCAGCTGCAACGCCGGGGCGGCACTCAACCCGGCATCGGTGATGAAGCTGGTGACGAGTTATGCGGCGCTGAACCAGCTGGGGCCGGGCTATGTGTGGACGACCGATGTCTGGGCAGACGGCACGATCGCGGACGGCGTGCTGAACGGCAATCTCGTCATCAAGGGACATGGGGACCCCGGCCTGACGCTGGAACAGATGTGGCTGCTGCAGCGCGAATTGCGCGCACGCGGGATTCGCCATATCCATGGCAATCTGGTGCTCGACGCCAGCTATTTCGATGTGCCGCCGACCGACCCCGGTGCGTTCGATGGCGAGCCGCTGGCCTTGTATAACGCGACGCCGGGCGCGCTGGTCGCCAATTTCAACGCGACGACGCTGCACCTGAAGCCGGACGGGCAGCAGGTGATGATCGTGCCTGACATCGCGTTGCCGGGCGTGGCGCTGACTTCGCAACTGGTGCTGGACGACGGCACGGCATGCAACGACTGGAAGGACGCGATCACGCCCGCCGTGCCGGAGGCGGATCGCAATGCGGTGGTGTTGAGCGGACGCTACCCGCGCGGCTGCGGCGAACAGGCCGTGTCGCTCAACCTGTTCGAGCCCGCCGCCACCTTCGATCTCATTTTTCGCGGGCTGTGGGCGGAAGCCGGCGGCACCCTGACGGGCACGACCGTGGCGGGGACGGCGCCGGCTTCCGAACCGCTGTTGAGGTTTTCCTCGGAACCGCTGGCCGCTGCGCTCGTCCGCCTCAACAAATATTCCAACAACCTGATGGCGCGCAACCTGTTCCTGACGCTGGGCGCGGAAGCGTATGGCGCGCCGGCGACGCTGGACAAGGGGGCTCGCGCGGTGCGCGAGGTGCTGACGCAGCGCGGAATTGCAACCCGCAAGCTGGTGCTGGAAAACGGCGCCGGCCTGTCGCGCATCGAGCGCATCAGCGCGGGCGCGCTGACTCAGCTGTTGCGCGCGGCCTACCGCAGTCCGCTGTTTGCAGAATTCGAGTCGGCCCTGCCCATCGTCGCCGGCGACGGCACCCTGAAGCGCCGCTTCAACGGCAGCGTGCTCGCCGGCCATGCGCACCTCAAGACGGGCACCTTGCGCGACGTCAGCGCGCTGGCGGGCTATGTGGACACCGCCAGCGGGCAGCGCGTCAGTTTCGTCATGCTGGTGAACCACGCCAACGCCAGCCGTAGCGAGGCGGCGCAGCGCGCCTTGCTGGAGTGGGTCGCGGCAGGGAAATATCCGGATCGCGGGGAGCAGCGGGATGACGTTCGATAAGGTGCCCGCGTGGGCGAGGTGGCTGGCGCAGGATGAAGACGGCACCTGGTGGGCTTACGAGGCCGAGCCCAACCAGCAGGATCGAGGCTGGTACGAGAACGAAGTCGGCCGCATCCTGCGGCTGGGGCAAACCGCCCCGCCGGACGACTGGCAGGCCACGCTCACCGCCTGGCCGCGGTCCTGACCGACGCGTTCAGGGCGCCGCAGGCGCGTCGAGCTGCAGTTTTCCGTCTTTCACCGGGATGCGCGATCCGGGCTGGTGGTCCATGCGCACGTGGCCTTCTTTCTCGCCAAGGCGGTAGCGCACGTCATAGCCGATCGTTCTGCTGTGCGATTCCTGGACCGTCTTGCAGCGCGTTTCGGTGCGGCTGACGGTATCCTTTTCCTGCATGTTCTTCTGCACCTGGTTGCCGGCATAGCCGCCCGCCGCTGCGCCGCCGACGGTGGCCAGGGTGCGCCCGGTGCCGCCGCCGATCTGGTGGCCGAGCAGGCCGCCTGCAAGCGCACCGATCGCGGTGCCGGCGATGCGGTTGGTGTCCTTGACCGGTGCCTGTTCTCTGACGACCACGTCGTGGCATACCTGCCTGGGCGTTTTGCTGGTTTCGGTCACGGGTTTGACGGCCAGCACCTCGGCAAACTCAGGCTTCGGATTCAGGACCTTGTAGCCTGCGATGCCGCCGATCGCCGTCACGGCAACGGCTCCCGTGATCACACCCGTCAACATGGATTTGTTCATGATAGGTCTCCAGAAAGTTGAGAAAGGACGGCGTGAACTGCTAATCGAATGATAGGTTGTGGCGCCGGGAGTTCCCCTAGTCGGGCTGCAGCAGGTCGATCCTGAAGCTGTCCTCGTAAGGCGGCACGTTGCATTCGATGACGTCCGAGGGGGCGACGTCGAGGCGGACGCCGACGATGTTGGTGCGCACCGGCAATTTGGCCGCGCCGCGATCCACCAGCACCACGGTGCGGATCTCATCCGGCTGCTTGCCGGCGAGATACTCCACTGCGCGCAGCATGGAATACCCCCGGTACATCACGTCGTCCACCACCAGCACGGCGTAGCCGCCGAGATCGAGATTGGCGTGTGTCGGATTCTCGGTCAACTGCGTCTCGGGGTAGAGCAGCGTGAGGTCGTCGGCGTAGCGCTTGATCTGCAGATCAAGCCGCACGCAGTCTGTCAGGCCCCAGGCTTGCCGCAGGCGCGCATGCAGCCTGTCGGCCAGGGGGGCGCCGCGCCGCAGGATGCCGACGATCGCGACCCGGGTGCGGCCGGTCAGCAGCCCCGCCGCCTGGCGGGCCATGTCGCTGACGATGGCATCGAGCTGTTCGGGCGTGTAGAGGCAGGTCCGCCTGCCCTGGGGCTTGTCCGTCATGCCCGTTGCCTTACAAGCCGAGATCCGGCCACAGGGTGTCGATTCTTGCCTTCACTGCCGCATCCATCACGATCGGCGTGCCCCATTCGCGCGTCGTCTCGCCGGGCCACTTGTTGGTGGCGTCGATGCCCATCTTGCTGCCGAGTCCCGACACCGGGCTGGCGAAATCGAGGTAATCGATGGGCGTGTTCTCCACCAGCAGCGTGTCGCGCGCCGGGTCGACGCGGGTGGTGAGCGCCCACATCACTTCCTTCCAGTCGCGCACGTCGACGTCGTCGTCGGTGACCAGGATGAACTTGGTGTACATGAACTGGCGCAGGAAGGACCACACGCCGAACATCACGCGCTTGGCATGGCCGGGATACTGCTTTTTCATCGACACCACCGCCATGCGGTAGGAGCAGCCCTCGGGCGGCAGGTAGAAGTCGGTGATCTCGGGAAACTGCTTCTGCAGCAGCGGCACGAACACCTCGTTCAACGCCACGCCGAGGATGGCGGGCTCGTCCGGCGGCTTGCCGGTGTAAGTGCTGTGGTAGATCGGGTCGCGCCGCAGCGTGATGCGCTCGACGGTGAACACCGGGAAGGTTTCCTGCTCGTTGTAGTAGCCGGTGTGGTCGCCATACGGGCCCTCCAGCGCGGTCTCGCCGGGGTGGATCACGCCTTCAAGCACGATCTCCGCGGAGGCGGGCACCTGTAGCTCGCTGCCGAGGCACTTCACCACCTCGGTCTTGGCGCCGCGCAGGAGCCCCGCGAACTGATATTCCGAGAGCGTGTCCGGCACCGGGGTGACCGCGCCAAGGATGGTCGCCGGGTCGGCGCCGAGCGCGACGGCAACCGGAAACGGCTCGCCCGGATGCGCCAGCGTGTGCTCGCGGAAATCCAGCGCGCCGCCGCGATGGGCCAGCCAGCGCATGATGACTTTGTTCGGTGCGATCACCTGCTGGCGATAGATGCCGAGGTTCTGCCGTTTCTTGTGCGGGCCGCGGGTGACCGTCAGTCCCCAGGTGATCAGCGGCGCGACGTCGCCCGGCCAGCAGTGCTGGATCGGCAGGCGGGCGAGATCGACGTCGGCGCCTTCCCATACGACCTCCTGGCAGGGCGCGCTTTTCACTTCCTTCGGCGCCATGTTCAATACCTGTTTGAGGACCGGCCATTTGTCCCAGGCGTCGCGCAGCCCCTTCGGCGGCTCGGGCTCCTTCAGGTAGGCCAGCAGCTTGCCGACTTCGCGCAGCCGGGCCGGGTCGTCTTCCCCCATCCCCAGCGCCACGCGCTTGACCGTGCCGAACAGGTTGGCCAGCACCGGCATGCCATGCCCTTTGGGGCGTTCGAACAGCAGCGCCGGGCCACTGGCACGCAGCACGCGGTCGGCGATTTCGGTCATCTCCAGTCTGGGGTCGACTTCCACGGCGATGCGTTTCAGTTCGCCCATTTTTTCGAGTTGCACGATGAAGTCGCGCAGGTCGCGGTAGATCATGAGCGGATGCGTTCGAGAAGTGCGGTGGTCGAGGTGTGATGGCGGAACGGGATCGAGTGCACGCTGCCGCCCCATCCCATGACTTCCTGCGCGCCGACGATGTTGTCGATCGTCCAGTCGCCGCCCTTCACCAGTACGTCGGGGCGGATGGTTAGAATGAGTTCGAGCGGCGTGTCGGCATCGAACCAGGTCACCAGCGACACCGACTCCAGCGCCGCCAGCAGGGCCATGCGGTCTTCCAGCGCGTTGACCGGGCGGTCGTCCCCCTTGCCCTGACGCTTCACCGAGGCATCCGAATTCACTGCGACGATGAGCGAGGCGCCCAACGCACGCGCCTCGGCCAGATAGGTCACGTGGCCGCGGTGAAGGATGTCGAAGCAGCCGTTGGTGAATACCCACGGACGCGGCAGCTGCGCAAGCCGGACGGACAGGTCGGCGGGGGCGCACAGCTTGCGCTCGAAGGCGGGCGAAGGCATCGGCCGGGACGTCTTCAGTCGATGTATTCGAACAGGGTGACGACCTTGGCGACGCCGGCCGTGGTGCGGGCGATGTTCGTGGCGGTCGCGGCCTCCGCCTGCGTCACCAGGCCCATCAGGTAGACGACGCCGGATTCGGTCACGACCTTGATCTTGGACGCGGGCACCTCCTCGTTGCGCAGCATGCGCGCCTTCACCTGGCTGGTGACGGCGACGTCGCTGGCATCCGTGGCCAGCGAGTTGACGCTGCCGACGGTCAGCTCGTTGAAGACCGTGCGCACGTCGGGAATGCCCTTGACCACCTCGGCTGCCTTCGCGCGGGCGGCTTCGTCCCCCACCTGTCCGGTGAGCAGCACCTGGCGGTTATAGCTGGTGGCGGAAATGCTGTCGGTTTTTTGCGGGAAAGCCTCGCGCAGGCGGTTCATGGCGCGCAACTCGATCTCCTGGTCGCTCAGATAGACACCCGCGGTGCGGCGGTCCAGCGCGACCGCCGTACCGGTGGCGGCTCCGCCCACCACCACGGCGGCGCAGCCGCCCAATTGCGACAGCACCGCGCCGATCAGCGCGACATGGATCAGTTTGTTCATTCCTCGACTCCTAATAAAACGCTGTCCACCGCATCGCACAGGCAATGGATGGCCAGCAGATGGACTTCCTGAATGCGCGCCGTGGATTCGGCGGGCACGCACAGGAAGACGTCGTCTTCCTGCATTTGTTCCGCCAGTCCGCCGCCGCTGCGTCCGGTGAGTGCGATGACAGGCATGCTGCGCGCATGGGCAGCCGCCACGGCCTGCAGCACGCTGGACGAATTGCCGCTGGTCGAAATCGCCAGCAGGATGTCGCCCGGATGACCGAGTGCCTTCACCTGCCGCGCAAACACCTGGTCGTAGGCATAGTCGTTGGCGATCGAGGTCAATGTCGACGTGTCGGTGGTGAGCGCGATCGCTGCGAGTCCCGGACGTTCCTGCTCGAATCGGTTGATCATTTCGGACGCGAAATGCTGGGCATCCGCCGCCGAGCCGCCATTGCCGCAGGCAAGGATCCTGCCGCCCTGCGCGAGGCTGTGCACCATCAGGCGTGCTGCGCCTTCGATTGCCGGGGCAAGCGCCTCGGCGGCGTCCAGCTTGGTCTGCGCCGAGGCCTTGAAGTGGCCGAGAATTCTGTCGTGTAAAGGCATGAGGGCGATTATCCCATATCGTCAAACGCGTTCCTGATCCATTCCGGCGCAGCATCGCCGGACAGCGCCACCACGTCGAAACGGCACGGCGGCAGCGACTTCAGCGTGGTCAGGTACTGGCGCGCGGCGGCGAGCAGCTTCTTCTGCTTGGCCAGTGTGACGCTGGCGGCGGCGCCGCCGAAATCGCTGCGGTTGCGCAGGCGCACTTCGACGAATACCAGGGTGGCGCCGTCCTGCATGATGAGGTCGATCTCGCCGAAGCGGCAGCGCCAGTTGCGCGCCACCCGCTTCAGCCCGTGCGACAGCAGAAACGTCTCGGCGCGCGCCTCAGCGGTCTGTCCGAGCAGGGATCTCAACATCTGCGACAATGCCGGGATGAATGAAAGCCAGCATCATACTCCGCTGTTTCCGGCGCTCTACGTCGTCGCCACGCCGATCGGCAACCTCGGCGACATCACGCTGCGCGCGCTCGACATCCTGCAGCGCGTGGATCGCGTGGCAGCGGAAGACACCCGCGTGTCCGGGCAATTGCTGGCGCATTTCAATATCTCCAAGCCGCTGATGTCGATCCGCGAGCACAATGAACGCGCCGCCGCCGACGGCGTGATTGCGCGGATCGCCGCGGGCGATGCGGTGGCCTACGTGTCGGATGCGGGCACGCCGGCGGTGTCGGATCCCGGCGCGCGGCTGGTAGCGGCGGTGCGCGCGGCGGGGCTCAGGGTGGTGCCGATTCCCGGTGCCTCGGCGGTGACGACGGCATTGTCGGCGGCCGGCGTGGAATCGGGTGAATGGCTGTTCCACGGCTTCCTGCCGCCCAAGTCGGGCGCGCGTAAATCCCAGTTGCAGGCGCTTGCGACGCTGCCCTGTGCGCTGGTGTTCTATGAGGCGCCGCATCGTATCGAGGAGACGCTCGCCGACATGGCGGCGGTGTTCGATAACACGCGGCGGGTGACGCTGGCGCGCGAGCTCACCAAGAAGTTCGAGACCATCGTCACGCTGCCTTTAAGCGAGGCGCCGGCCTGGCTCGCCGCAGACCCCAACAACGTGCGCGGCGAGTTCGTCGTCATCGTGCACGCGCCTGCGACCGAAGTGGCGATCGATACGGAAGCGATGCGCGTGCTCGACATCCTGCAGGGCGCGCTGCCGCCGACGCTCGCCGCCAAGCTGGCATCGCAGATCACCGGACGCAGCAAGGCCGAACTCTATAAAATGTCGCTGGCACTGAAGCCGGCCGAGCAGGACCCCGAATGACCGACATTCTTACGATCACCCGCCCCGACGACTGGCACATCCATTTCCGCGACGGCGCCGCCATGCAGAGCGTGCTGCCCGACACCGCGCGCGTGTTCGGCCGCGCCATTGCCATGCCCAACCTGAAACCGCCGGTGGTGAGCGTGGCCGATGCTACGGCCTATCGCGAGCGTCTGCTGGCGGCGGCAGGCGGTACCGCCTTCGAACCCTTGATGACGCTCTATCTCACCGACAACACGCAGCCCGAGGAAATCCGCCGCGCGCGGGCAAGCGGCTTCGTGCACGCGGTGAAGTATTACCCGGCCGGTGCGACCACCAATTCCGATTCCGGTGTCACCGAACTCAGCAAGGCCTACCCGGCGATTGCCGCGATGGAAGAAGTCGGCATGCCGCTGTTGCTGCACGGCGAAGTGACTGATCCCGAGGTCGACGTGTTCGACCGCGAAGCGGTGTTCATCGAGCGTTACCTGGTGCAGTTGCTGAAGGATTTTCCGCGACTGAGAATCGTGCTCGAACACATTACCACGCGCCAGGCCGCCGAATTCGTCGCAGCTGCGCCGACCAATGTCGGCGCCACGATCACCGTGCATCACCTGCTGTACAACCGCAACGCCATGTTCAAGGGCGGTATCCGCCCACATCTATATTGCCTGCCGGTGCTGAAACGCGAGGCACATCGTCAAGCGCTGGTGGCGGCAGCCATTTCCGGCAATCCCAAGTTCTTCCTCGGCACCGATTCCGCGCCGCATGCGGTGGGCGCCAAGGAAGCCGCGTGCGGCTGCGCCGGCATCTATTCGGCGCATGCTGCGATCGAACTGTATGCCGAAGCGTTCGAGGACGCCGGCGCGCTGGACAGGCTGGAAGCCTTTGCCAGTTTCCATGGCGCCGATTTCTATGGTCTGCTGCGCCACACCGATACCATCACGCTGCGCCGCGAAAGCTGGACGGCCCCGGCCAGCCTCGGGCTGGGAAGCGGTACGCTGGTGCCGCTGCGTGCTGGCGAGACGATCCGCTGGCGCGTGGACTGACAGAAAAACGGCAGACCAGGGGGGGTCTGCCGCGGTGGAAGCTAGTAACCAGCGTTTATACCCGCCGGGTGCTTCCAGACGTCGCGCAGTGTTGCGCTGCGCGGGAGGAGGGGGTCACGGAAACGCCGGGATGGTGGGCTCGATTCCCGAATTCATCGCCTCGGGGTGGTAGGCGGCAATCAGCTTCTTGATTTCGTCGACCCGACCAGAGGGGGCATCCACCATCATCAGGATACGTCCGGCGGCGATCGCCGACTCGAAGGTTTTCAGCCGTGAATTGGGAATGGCGCTGGCGACCATGCTGGCGACCCAGGCGCCGAACGCCGCGCCGATCAGGGCGGTGAGCAGGATGGTGACCAGTTGCAGATCCACCCCCACAGGTGGGAAAACCACGGCCACGAGGCCGGCAATAATGCCGATGCCACCGCCGACCGCCAGCCCCGTTTCGGCGCCGTGGACAAAATCGGTTTTCTGCAGGATCGAGGCTTCGTGCAAGCCGGGGAGCGGTATGCCATCCCGTGCCAGGACATGGATATGGCCGTCCTCGATGCGGGCCAGCAGCAGTTCGTCGCGGATCTGTCGGGCGCTTGCCACGTCCGGCACCATGAAATACAGTCGTCTTCTCATGATGGCTCTCCTGGTGGGGTCAAATCCGCCCCGGATACCTTGGATTAGCAAATCTGCGGATGCAGTCAAGCGAAAGTTCTATAATCCGCAATGGAAAAGCAGGTCAGGCAACCGCTGCCGCGCAAGCGCCCTTCGGGGGGCATAACGGGAGAGGAAAGTCCGGGCTCCAAAGAGCAGGATGCCGGCTAACGGCCGGACGCCGCGAGGCGAGGAACAGGGCCACAGAGACGAGCGTATTAAGTTACGGTGAAACGCGGTAACCTCCATCCGGAGCAACACCAAATAGGCAGGCGATGAAGCGGCTCGCTGAGTCTGCGGGTAGGTGGCTGGAGCCGGTCAGCAATGGCCGGCCTAGAGGAATGGTTGCCCACGACAGAACCCGGCTTATCGACCTGCTTTTCCACTTTCCATTTAATTCAAATACTTAGCTTTTTTTCCTAAAAAATAGGGTAAAAACAGCGGCTAAGCATCGGTTTTTCCAGAAACTTATCCACAGCCCGAAACCACCCCTAAGTCATTGAGACGTAGGGGTTTTTTTGCGTCTGCCGGCTTGACCCCCCCAAAACTATCCCCTATAGTGGGTGCAAGTGGTGATTGGTGGGAAGTTGTGGGAGAATGCGCCCATCCGATCACAATCAATTTCAATACGGGGGGGGCATGTTTCGGGGGGTTGCAACAGTCAGTCTGGATAGCAAGAGCCGGCTCGTGGTGCCGGCGCGCTATCGCGATGCCCTCCTGGTAAATGGAGGCGGTCGCGTGGTGATCACCGCCGACCCCAGCCAGTGCCTGCTGCTCTACCCCCTGCCCGAGTGGGAGCCGATCGAGAAAAAGCTCAACGGCCTTTCCGACTTCAATCCCCGCACCCGCAGCCTCAAACAATTGCTCGTCGGCTATGCGCACGACATGGACATGGACGGCGCCGGTCGCGTGCTGCTGCCGCCCATGCTGCGCAAGTTTGCCGAGCTGGACAAGAACGTTGTGCTGGTGGGCCAGGGCAGCAAGATCGAGCTGTGGAACGAGGCGCGCTGGGAAGCGCAGGTGTCGCAGGCGCTGAGTTTCAGCGACGACGCGCTGCCGCCCGAGCTGGAGGGATTTACGTTGTGATGGAGCCCGCCCATGTGCCGGTGCTGGCACAGGAGGCGGTGGCGGCGCTGGCGATCAAGCCCGATGGCGTGTATGTCGATGCCACCTTCGGGCGTGGCGGGCATAGTCGGTTGATTCTTGCTCGGTTGGGTGCGCGGGGGCGTTTGATCGCGCTGGATCGCGACCCCGATGCCATCCGCGCCGGCAATGCGCTGAAGGATGCGCGGCTGACGCTGGTGCAGCGTGCGTTTTCCCGCCTGGGCGCGGTGCTGGATGAATTGGGCGTGACGCGGGTGAACGGGATTTTGCTGGATATCGGGGTGTCGTCGCCGCAACTGGATGACGCGACGCGCGGATTCAGCTTCCGCTTCGATGCGCCGCTCGACATGCGCATGGATCCGGGCAGCGGAATGTCCGCGGCAGACTGGCTGGCGACGGCGGCAGAGGGGGAGATCAGTGAAGTCATCCGTACCTACGGGGAAGAGCGGTTTGCTAAATCGATTGCGCGCGCGCTTGTTGCGGCACGGCAAGAAGAGGCCATCCGCAGCACCGGGAAGCTGGCGAACCTCATCGCCGCAGCGGTCAAGAAGCGCGAGCCGGGGCAGCACCCGGCGACCCGCAGCTTCCAGGCTATACGGATTTATCTCAACCGCGAACTGGAAGAACTGAGCGCCGTGCTGCCGCAATGCGTGGACAGATTGCAACCCGGCGGACGGCTCGCAGTCATCAGTTTTCATTCGCTGGAAGACCGCATCGTCAAACGCTTCATGCGCGAAGAGGCGCAGGGTGAACAGGCGCCGCGCCGTTTGCCGATCCGGGCCGCCATGCTGAAACCGGGGCGTCTGAAGCTGGTGGGGCGTGCCCAGCATGCGACCGATGCCGAAGTGGCCGCCAACCCGCGGGCGCGCAGTGCAGTGCTGCGGGTGGCAGAACGTGTGGACGAGGCGGCATGAGCCGTCTCAACGTCATCCTGGCGTTGGTGCTGGTGGTGTGTGCGCTGGCAGTGGTGCAGGCGCAGCACCGTGCGCGTACCTATTTTGTTGAACTGGAACGCCTGAAAAAAGAGGCGCGTGGGCTGGACGAGCAATGGGGGCAATTGCAGCTGGAACAAGGGACCTGGGCCAACCCGGCGCGGGTCGATACGCTTGCAAGAACCCGGCTGGGCCTGATCGCGCCGCCGCATGACCGTGTGCGCACCGAAACGCTGACGAGCGCACCATGAATTACCATTCGCGCAAGCTGCTCAAGCTGAATCTTGCTCCCTGGCGCATGGCGACGGTGGGCGGCCTGCTGCTTGCCGGAATGGTGGTAGTGGGCGGGCGGGCGTTCTATCTGCAGGGCCTCAATACCGACTACCTGCAGGGCAAGGGCGACGCGGTGTCCAATCGCAACCTCACACTGCCGGCGCATCGCGGACAGGTGACGGATCGCTATGGACAGCTGCTGGCGATCAGCACGCCCGTCGAGTCCCTGTGGGCGCGCGCGGCCGACCTCAACCTGTCGGCCGACCAGCGTACGCACCTGGCCGGGGTGCTGGACGTCTCGCCAGCGGAGCTTTCGGAAATGCTGGCGCACAAGACGCGCGGCGAATTCGCCGTGCGCCGTCCCGTCACGCCGGAGCAGGCGGTCAAGGTTGCCGCCATGGGGCTGCCGGGCCTGTCCCTGCGGCGCGAATTCCGCCGCTACTATCCGGCCGGCGAAGTGACCGCCCAGGTGGTGGGTTTCACCAATGTGGACGACAAGGGCCAGGAGGGCGTCGAACGCGCCTATCAGGACTGGCTGGCCGGACGGGCGGGCGAACGACAGATCCTGCGCGATCGTCACGGCAACACCATCCGCGATCTGGCGCCGATCAAGATGGCCCAGATGGGCGGCAACCTGACCCTGTCGCTCGATCTCAGGATCCAGTACCTGGCGTATCGCGAACTGGCGGCGGCGGTCGAGAAGCACAAGGCCAAGGGCGGCAGCATCGTGGTGCTCGATGCCAAGACCGGCGAGATTCTCGCGCTGGCGAACCAGCCGGTTTTCAACCCCAACAACCGCCAGAATTACAAGCCGGACCTGATGCGCAACCGCGCGGTGATCGACACCTTCGAACCGGGGTCGACGGTCAAGCCCTTCGTTGCCGCGGCGGTGCTGGAGCGGGGTACGTTCCGGCCCGACAGCGTGATCGAGACGCCCGACGACTTCCGTGTCGGACCCAAGCTGATTCGCGACGAACACCACCACGACCATCTGACGGTGACCCAGATCATCCAGATATCGAGCAACATCGGTGCCGCCAAGATGGCGATGACGCTGACGCCGCAGCAGCACTGGGAAGTGTTGCACCGCGCCGGGTTCGGCCAGTTGCCGGGTTCGGGGTTTCCGGGCGAAACCGCGGGCCGGCTGCGCGATCCCGGCACCTGGAAACCGGTCGAACAGGCCACCATGGCCTACGGCTACGGCCTGTCGGTCAGCCTGCTGCAGCTGGCCCGCGCCTACATGGCGTTTGCCAACGACGGCGAAGTCATGCCGCTGTCGTTCCTCAAACGCGAGCCGCAGGAAATCGTCGGCGAGCGCGTGTTCTCCGCGAACGTGGCGCGGGAAGTGCGTGCCATGATGGAGACGGTGACCCAGGAGGGCGGCACCGGGACGCTGACGCGGGTGCCGGGCTACCGCGTGGCAGGCAAAACCGGAACCGCCCACAAACTGGTCAACGGCCATTACGCGCCCGACCGTTATCTGGCCTCCTTCGTCGGCATGGCGCCGGCCTCGAATCCGCGTCTCATCATCGGCGTGGCGATCGACGAGCCCTCGGATGGCGTGTATTACGGCGGCAGCGTGGCCGGCCCCGTCTTCGCACAGGTGATGGCCGCCAGCCTGCGCATGCTCGGCCTGCCGCCCGACGCGCCGGAAACCGAAACGAAGATGACCGAGAATGCTTCGTCGGCCAAGGGGGGTGCGTGATGGCGAAGGCAGGTTCGTCTCGCGTTT
This sequence comes from Hydrogenophilales bacterium, assembly GCA_016195805.1. Lineage (GTDB taxonomy): Bacteria > Pseudomonadota > Gammaproteobacteria > Burkholderiales > Thiobacillaceae > Thiobacillus. The sequence goes on along the minus strand of JACPYT010000013.1, from coordinate 17,885 downwards.
CTGCGCCAGTTGCATCCCAGGCCGTCCGCGAGTCGGTGCCGCACATTCTGGAACGACTCGGCATTGTGCCCGGCGAACTCGTCAGCGACAGCCGCAAGGCCATGCCGGGCAACATATTTGCCGCCTATCCCGGCGAGGTGCGCGACGGGCGGGACTTCATCGCGCAGGCCGTGGCGCAGCGCGTCGACGGCGTGTTGTGGGAAGCAGATCATTATCAGTGGGATCCGGCGCTCGCCATTCCCAACGCCGGGGTGGTCGGCCTGAAGACCCGCATCGGCGAAATCGCCGCACACGTCTATGGCGAACCCTCGCACGCGCTGCACATGGTCGGCGTCACCGGTACCAACGGCAAGACCTCGGTGGCGCACTGGGTGGCGCAGGCCCTCTCCCAGTTGGGACGCAGAACGGCCGTCATCGGTACTGTCGGCAACGGTTTTCCCCCTGTCGGGGACAAGTCCGGGGCGCTGACTCCCGCGCTCAACACCACGCCCGACGCCATCGAGTTGCAGCAGCGTCTTGCGTTCTACCGGCAACAGGGCGCAGTCGCCTGCGCGATGGAAGTGTCGTCGCACGGGCTCGCGCAGGGACGCGTCAACGGCACCCGATTCAATGTCGCGGTGCTGACCAATCTGTCGCGCGACCATCTCGATTACCACGGCAGCATGGAGAATTATGCCGATGCCAAGGCCCGGCTATTCAGCTGGCCCGGGTTGGAGTGGGCGGTGGTCAACGTCGACGATGATTTCGGGCGGCGGCTGGAAAGCGCATACGATCTTTCACGGGCTTCAGCCCGTAGAAAGTCGGCGTCCCCTGGTGGGGAGGCCCGGCCCGCGCGTATTGCCGGCTATGGGTTCCAGCGGGGAGCTGTGGTGGGGGAAAGACTGCGCCTGTCGCAAGCGGGCCTGCATCTGCAGGTCCACACCGATTGGGGCAATGCCGAGTTCGATGCGCCGCTGCTGGGGCGCTTCAATGCCGCCAATCTGCTCGCCGTGCTCACCACCTTGCTGGTCTCGGGCGTGACGCTGGAGGATGCCTGCCAGGCCCTTGCGTACATCACGCCGCCGCCGGGACGGATGCAGACGCTGGGCGGCGATGCCCGCCCGCTGGTCGTGGTGGATTACGCGCATACGCCGGATGCGCTTGAAAAAGTGCTCGCCACCTTGCGTGAAATCGTCAGCGGCGGGCGCCTGATCTGCGTCTTCGGCTGCGGCGGCAACCGCGACAAGGGCAAGCGTCCGCTGATGGGACGTGCCGTCGCCGACGGCGCGGACGAGGTCTGGGTCACCAGCGACAACCCGCGCAACGAAGACCCGCGTCACATCATCGACGACATCCTCGTTGGCATCAGCGGCGCCAAGTCGGATAAGCAGGCGCATGTCGAGCCGGATCGCGCGCGCGCGATTTTCGAAGCGATCGGCGGCGCCCATCAGGGCGACGTGGTGCTGATTGCCGGCAAGGGTCACGAGGACTACCAGGAGACCGCCGGCGAGCGCTCGCCATTCTCCGACGTGGCGGTGGCGAAGAAGGCGCTGGAGGCGTGGGCATGAGCGCGCCGATGATGCGTCTTTCCGAGGCAGCCGCCATGCTGGGCGCCCCCTTCCTCGGCCCCGACGCCGACGTGGTGCGGGTCTCCACCGACAGCCGCAGCATCCAGCCGGGCGATCTCTTCATCGCGCTGCGCGGCGCGAAATTCGATGGCGGCGCATTCGCAGCGCAGGCCTTGCAGCAGGGCGCGGCCGGGGTGGTGCTCGATCACACGCAGGCGCCCGACATCGTGGCCGCCATTCGCGTCGACGATACCCGTCTGGCACTGGGCAGACTGGCCGCCGCCTGGCGCCGGCGCTTCGCCATTCCGGTCGTGGCCATCACTGGCAGCAACGGCAAGACCACCGTCAAGGAGATGCTGGCGGCGATCCTGCGGGTGGAAGCCGGTGCGGATGCTGCCGTGCTCCATACCGAAGGCAACCTCAACAACGACATCGGCCTGCCGTTGATGCTGCTGCGCCTGCGCGAGACGCATCAATACGCCGTGCTGGAAATGGGCATGAACCACGCCGGCGAAATCGACTATCTGACGCGTCTGGCCGAGCCCGATATAGCGGTGGTCAACAATGCGCTGTCTGCGCATATCGGTTTTCTCGGGTCGATCGAAAATATCGCGCGCGCCAAGGGCGAAATCTTCAACGGCCTGTCGGATGCCGGCATTGCAGTGTTCAACGCCGACGACCCGCACGCCTGGCTGTGGCGCGAGGCCAATGCGCAGCGCTGCGTGATCGATTTCGGCATCCGGCAGCCGGCGGCGGTGCGCGGACACTGCCAGCCCGGCGATTTCGGTTCGGCGCTCGCGCTCACGCTGCCCAATGCGACCCTCGACATCGCCCTGCAGGTGCCGGGCGAGCACAACGCGATGAATGCCCTCGCCGCGGCGGCGGCTGCCTTTGCGCTCGACGTCAGCCACCGCAGCATCGTCGCCGGCCTGTCCGGCTTCAGCGGCATCAAGGGCCGTCTGCAAAGAAAGACCGCACTGCATGGCAGCACTTTCATCGACGACACCTACAACGCCAACCCCGATTCGGTGAAAGCGGCGCTGGCGGTACTGGCGCAGCAGCCCGGCCGGAAAATCCTGGTGCTGGGCGACATGGGCGAACTGGGCACCGATGCCGCGGCGATGCATGCGCAGATCGGTCTGGCGGCCCGCGCAGCGGGGGTGGACCGGCTGCTGGCGCTGGGCGAGCTGACGCAGGAAACCGTCGCTGCCTTCGGAGCCGGCGCGATGCATTTCGAACGCATCCAGGAGCTGCTTGCCGAACTCGAAAACGAACTCACTGCCAACACCGTCGTGCTGGTGAAAGGCTCGCGCTTCATGCAGATGGAGCGTGTGGTGCAAAGCTTTCTGGAAGCACCCACTGGCCGGGCGGCCGGGGCACAAGTACCCGCCGGCCCTGCGGCCGGTGGACGAGGACACTGACATGCTGCTTTGGCTATTTCAACATCTGGGTCAGGACGTACGCACCTTCTACGTCTTCAACTACCTGACGCTGCGCGCGGTGCTGGCGACGCTGACCGCACTGACGATTTCCTTCATCGTCGGACCGGCCGTGATCCGCAAACTCACGGCGCTGAAAATCGGCCAGTCGGTCCGCAGCGACGGCCCGCAGACCCATCTGGTCAAGGCCGGCACGCCGACCATGGGCGGCGCGCTGATCCTGGTGTCGGTCACCGTGACCACTCTGCTGTGGGCGGACCTGTCCAACGATTACGTCTGGGTGGCGCTGGTCACCCTGCTTGGCTTCGGCGTCATCGGCTGGATCGACGATTGGCGCAAGGTAGTCGAGAAGAACTCGCGCGGTCTGCCTTCGCGCTGGAAGTATTTCTGGCAGTCGGTGATCGGCCTTGCGGTTGCGGCCTATCTATGGCACAGCGCCAGCCTGCCCGCCCACACCGGGCTCATCATCCCCTTCCTCAAGCACGCCACGGTCCCGCTGTCGGCGGTGGGTTTCATCGCGCTGACCTACTTCGTCATCGTCGGCTCCAGCAATGCGGTCAACCTCACCGACGGCCTCGACGGGCTGGCGATCCTGCCGACCGTGATGGTCGCATCCGCCTTGGCAATCTTTGCCTACGTCGCCGGCAATGCGGTGTTCTCCAAATACCTCGGCCTGCCGCACATTCCCGGCGCGGGCGAACTGGCAGTGTTCTGCTCCGCGATGGCGGGCGCCGGGCTGGCCTTCCTGTGGTTCAACGCCTACCCGGCGGAAGTGTTCATGGGCGACGTCGGTGCGCTGGCGCTGGGTGCCGCGCTCGGCGTGGTCGCCGTCATCGTGCGGCAGGAGATCATCCTTTTCATCATGTGCGGTGTGTTCGTGGTCGAGACCCTGTCGGTGATGGTGCAGGTCGCCTCGTTCAAGCTCACCGGCAAGCGCGTGTTCCGCATGGCGCCGATCCATCACCACTTCGAACTCAAGGGCTGGAAGGAGAACCAGGTGGTGGTGCGTTTCTGGATCATCAGCATGATGCTGGTGCTGATCGGCCTGTCGAGCCTGAAACTGAGATGAGCGCAACCAGGGTGAAACGCACTACGGGAAGGTTCGGGGGAGACTCACGTGCGGGCGTAGCCGGCACGTTAGGGCGACACCAGAACCTGCCCGTGCGTTTCTGGATCATCAGCATGATGCTGGTGCTGATCGGCCTGTCGAGCCTGAAACTGAGATGAACTACGACAGCCTGAACCTTTCCGGCAAGCAAGTCCTGGTGCTCGGTCTCGGCGACACCGGCCTGTCGTGTGCCCGCTGGCTGGCGGCGCGCGGTGCGCAGGTGAGCGTGGCCGACAGCCGTGCCGCGCCGCCGCATGCTGCGCGCCTGGCCGAATGGCTGCCGCAGGTCCCCGTTTTCACCGGTCCGTTCGACGACGCGCATCTGCAGGCGGCCGACATGCTGGTGGTGAGCCCCGGCGTACCGCTGGCCGAGCCGGCCGTCGCACGTGCCATGGCGGCAGGCGTCGAGGCAGTGGGCGACGTCGAGTTGTTCGCCCGCGCCATCCATGCGCTCAATACGCAGCGAGAGCATCCGATGCGGGTGATCGCGATCACCGGCAGCAATGGCAAGAGCACCGTCACCGCGATGTGCGGCGACATGTGCCGCATGGCAGGCCTGTCCACCTGCGTGGCTGGCAACATCGGCCTGCCGGTGCTGGATGCGCTGGTCGAGATCGAACAGGGCCGCGCGCCTGCGCCGCAGGTATGGGTGCTGGAGCTGTCCAGCTTCCAGCTCGAAACGACTTCCAGCCTCAATGCCGATGCCGCCACGGTGCTCAATGTGACCGAAGATCACATGGACCGCTATCCCGACATGGACGCCTACGCCGCGGCCAAGGCGAGGATTTTCGGCGGCGACGGCGTGCAGGTGCTGAACCGCGACGATGCGCGCAGTCTCGCCATGGCATTGCCGAGCCGGCGCGTGGTCAGCTTTGGCCTGGATCGCTGCCCGCAAGGCGAGAATTTCGGCCTCTGCGAGGACGAGCTCTGCCTGGGCGGCGACATGCTGATGCCGCTATCTGCGCTGCCGGTGGCCGGGCTGCATAACGCCGCCAACGCGTTGGCGGCGCTGGCCCTGACCCGTGCGCTGGGCCTGCCGCTGGAGCCCCTGCTACGTAGCCTGGCGCATTTCAAGGGGCTGCCGCACCGGGTGGAGAAAGTTGCCGAAATCGAGGGCGTGACCTACTACGACGACTCCAAGGGCACCAACGTCGGTGCCACCGAGGCCGCGCTGTATGGCATGGGTGATCGCAAGGCGGTGGTGATCTTGGGCGGCGACGGCAAGGGCCAGGATTTCGGTCCGCTCATGGCGGCGGTGGCAGCCAATGCCCGGGCCGTGGTGCTGATCGGGCGCGACGCGTCGCTGATCGGCGCTGCCATCGCAGACAGCGGGATCGATGCCTATCCGGCTGCCAGCCTGCCGGATGCGGTCGTCCAGGCACAGCGTCTGGCCCATCCCGGCGATGCCGTGCTGCTGTCGCCCGCCTGCGCCAGCTTCGACATGTTCCGCAACTATGTGCACCGTGCCGAAGTGTTCATCGAAGCGGTGAAAAAGCTGGCGGCAGAAAGGTCGGCGGACTGATGCTCTACGCTGCGCGCGCGCCCAAACCGAGTGCCGAGCTCGATTTCAGCTTGTTGTGGCTGGCCATGGGGCTGCTGGCGATTGGCCTGGTGATGGTTTATTCCGCGTCGATCGCGATTGCCGAGGCTGCCCGCTATACCCATCACAATGGCGAGTACTACCTGATACGGCAGGGCATTTTCATCGCCATGGGCGTCGCCGTCGGCATGGCTGCGTTCCGCGTGCCGATGCGGGTGTGGCAACAGGCCGCGCCCTATCTCTTTCTCGTCGGCCTGCTGCTGCTGGTGGTGGTGCTGATTCCCCATATCGGGCGCGAGGTCAACGGCAGCCGCCGCTGGATTCCGCTCGGCTTCGCCAACCTGCAGCCGTCCGAGCTGATGAAGTTCCTTGCCGTGCTGTATGCCGCCGACTACACCACGCGCAAGGCCGCCTTCATGCACGATTTCAAGAAGGGTTTCCTGCCGATGGCTGCGGTGATGCTGGTGGTCGGCGCGCTGCTGCTGCGCGAGCCGGATTTCGGCGCCTTCGTCGTCATCATCTCCATCGCCATGGGCGTCCTGTTTCTCGGCGGGCTGAACGGGAAGGTGTTCATCGGTTTGGTGGGGGTCCTTTTAGTCGGCTTCGTGCTGCTGATCCTGACCTCCCCCTACCGGCTGCAGCGCGTGCTCGGCTTCATGGATCCGTTCGCCGACCCCTATGGCAAGGGCTATCAACTGTCGCACGCGCTGATCGCCTTCGGACGCGGCGAGTGGCTCGGCCTGGGATTGGGGGGCAGCATCGAAAAGCTGTTCTATCTGCCTGAGGCGCACACCGATTTCCTGATGGCGGTGATCGCGGAAGAGTTCGGGTTCGTCGGCGTGGTCGTAGTGATCGGCCTGTTCGCCTGGCTGATCGTCAAGGCCTTCCTGATCGGCCATCGTGCCGCCCAACTGGAGCGCAACTTCTGCGCCCTGGTGGCGCAGGGCATTGGCATCTGGATTGGCGTGCAGGCGCTCATCAACATGGGCGTGAACGTCGGCCTGCTGCCGACCAAGGGCCTCACCCTGCCCTTCCTGTCGTTCGGCGGCAGCGGCATCATCGCCAACTGTCTGGCGATCGCCCTGCTGCTGCGCATCGATTGGGAACACCGGCAGATGATGCGGGGGAAAACCTTCTGATGGCCGCACTCAACCGCACCCTCATGGTGATGGCCGGCGGCACCGGCGGCCACGTCTATCCGGCGCTGGCGGTGGCCGACGCGCTGCGCGCGCGCGGCTGGGACGTGTTCTGGCTGGGTACGCGTGCCGGGCTGGAGGCACGCGTAGTGCCCGCGGCCGGAATCGACATGGTGTGGGTGAGCATGGGCGGCGTGCGCGGCAAGGGCGTGCTGAAGAAGCTGCTGTTGCCGGTCACGCTGCTGGTCGCCTTCTGGCAAAGCCTGCGGGCGATCCTGCAGCGGCGGCCGGACGTCGTGTTGGGCATGGGCGGCTATACCGCTTTTCCCGGCGGCATGATGGCGAGCCTCTTGAACAAGCCGCTGGTCATCCACGAACAGAATTCGATCGGCGGCCTCACCAACCGCGTGCTGGCCTGCCTGGCCGATCGCGTGCTGACTGCTTTCCCCAAGGTGTTCACCCACCCGCATGACAAGCCGATTCCGTGCCGCCGGGTGGCGACCGAGTGGGTGGGCAACCCGGTACGGAGCGACATCGCCGCCGCGACTCCAGTGGCGCACAGCGGGCCGCTGCGTCTGCTGGTGGTCGGCGGCAGCCTCGGCGCGCAGGCCCTGAACGAGCGGGTGCCGCAGGCGCTCGCCCTGCTGCCCGCGGACAAGCGTCCGCAGGTCGTCCACCAGTCGGGCCGCCAGCACATCGAGGCCCTACGCGCGAACTATGCCGCTGCCGGCGTCGAGGCCGACGTGCGCGACTACATCGAGGACATGGCTGCCGCCTACCGCGCCTGCGACTTCGCCATCTGCCGCGCCGGCGCGATGACGGTAGCCGAATTGGCCTGTGCCGGCGTGCCGGCGGTGCTGGTGCCCTTCCCGTTCGCAGTGGACGACCACCAGACCGGCAACGCCGAGTTTCTCTCCGACGCCGGCGCGGCGTGGCTGATCCAGCAGCAGGATCTCAGCGCGGAAAGGCTGGCGGCACTGATGGGTGATCTCGACCGCCCTACGCTGTCGGCCATGGCGGACAAGGCACGCGCGTTGGCCAAGCCCGAGGCGGCAGCCCGCGTTGCGGATATTTGCGAGGCCCTTGCGAAATGAAACACGCGGTCAAACACATCCACTTTGTCGGCATCGGCGGCGTCGGCATGAGCGGCATCGCCGAAGTGCTGCTGAATCTGGGCTATGCGGTATCCGGCTCCGATCTCGCCGACAACGCGGTGACGCAGCGGCTGGCCCGACTGGGCGCGCGTATCCAGCGTGGCCATGCAGCGGAGAACGTCGCCGGTGCCGATGCGGTCGTCACCTCGACTGCGGTGCAGGAATCCAACCCCGAAGTGATCGCCGCGCGCGAGAAGAAAATCCCCATCGTGCCGCGTGCACTGATGCTGGCCGAGCTGATGCGGTTGCAGCGCGGCATTGCGATCGCCGGCACCCACGGCAAGACCACCACGACCAGCCTGGTCGCCAGCATCCTCGGCGAAGCGGGTATGGATCCGACCTACGTGATCGGCGGCAAGCTCACCGCGGCCGGCACCAACGCGCGGCTCGGCAAGGGCGACTTCCTGGTGGCCGAAGCCGACGAGTCCGATGCCTCCTTCCTCTATCTGACGCCGGTGATCGCAATCGTCACCAACATCGACGCCGATCACATGGATACCTACGGCCATGATTTCGAGCGCCTGAAAACCGCTTTCGTCGACTTCTGCCAGCGCCTGCCCTTCTACGGCATGGCGGTGCTGTGCATCGACGATCCGCACGTGCGCGAGATCCTGCCGCGCATCACCAAACCGATCATCACCTACGGCTTTGACGAGGCGGCACAGGTGCGTGCGGTGAACCCGCGTTTCGAGCATGGGCGGATGCATTTCACCGTCAAGCGCGAAGGCGTGGCCGACCTCGACGTGGTGTTGAACCATCCTGGCATGCACAACGTGCTGAACGCGCTGGCGGCGATTGCGGTGGCGACCGAGGTCGACGCCAGCGATGCCGCCATCGTCAAGGCGCTCGCCGAATTCCATGGTGTCGGGCGGCGTTTCCAGCGCTATGGCGAACTGCCTGCCGGGGATGGCGGGCATTACACCCTGGTCGATGACTACGGCCATCACCCGGTTGAAATGGCGGCCACGCTCGCTGCTGCCCGCGGTGCCTTCCCCGGGCGGCGATTGGTCCTGGTGTTCCAGCCGCACCGTTTTACACGCACCCGCGACTGCTTCGAGGATTTCGTGAAAGTGCTGTCGGAAACCGACGTATTGGTTCTGACCGAGGTGTATCCGGCAGGCGAGGCCCCCATCGTGGCGGCGGATGGCCGCGCGCTCGCCCGCGCGGTACGGGTGGCCGGCAAGGTCGAACCGGTGTTCGTCGAAAACGTCACCGATGTGCCGGCTGCCGTGCGCGATCTCGTGCGGGCGGGCGACGTCGTGCTGGTGATGGGCGCCGGCAGCATCGGCCAGGTGGCGCCGGCACTGGGGGGCCAGCATGCGGCATGACTATCGTATGAGCGAGGTCGACATGGCGGGCGGTGGCGCCCCCGTGCTGCGCGGACATTTCCTCTACAACGAGCCGATGAAAAAGCACGTGTCGTGGCGTGCGGGCGGCACCGCGCAGCGCGTCTATATTCCGGCCGATCTGGAGGACCTGACCTGGCTGGTGCGTTCGGTGGCGGCGCACGACGACATTCACATGATCGGGCTGGGCAGCAATCTGCTGGTGCGCGACGGCGGCGTGAAGGGGGTGGTGATCCTGCTGCATGGCGTGCTGAGAAAACTGGCGATCGAGAGTCGCACGCACGGTTTCCCGCCAGCGCCGGAGGGCATCGACACCGCGCTCGTCTATGCCCAGGCAGGTGTCGCCTCGCCCAAGCTGGCACGGTTTGCCGCCAATCACGATCTCGTCGGCGGCGAGTTCTGGGCCGGCATTCCCGGCACCGTCGGCGGCGCCATCGCCATGAACGCAGGCTGCTACGGCAGCGAAACCTGGGACAAGCTGGTCCAGGTGCAGACGCTGGATCGCGACGGCCAGCTGAACGAACGGCTGCCGGATGAGTATGTGACCGGCTACCGTCATGTCGCATTGAAGCTGCCGCACCAGGAATGGTTTATCGGCGGCTGGTTCCGCCTGGCGCGCGGCGATGGAACGGCCTCGCGCGAAACGATCAAGGCGCTGCTGAAAAAGCGCATTGCCTCGCAACCGCTGGCCCAGCCCAACGCTGGATCGGTGTTCCGCAACCCGCCTGGGGATTACGCGGCGCGCCTGATCGAGGCCTGCGGCCTCAAGGGTTTCAGGATCGGCGGCGCGCAGGTGTCGACCAGGCATGCCAACTTCATCGTCAACGTGGACCATGCCACGGCGACCGACATCGAGCGTCTGATCGAACAGGTGGAAGACACCGTGGAGGCGCGCACCAATGTGCGCCTGATCCGCGAAGTCAGAATTATTGGAGAACGTCAGTGAGTGCGATCGAATCGGCGAAGAAATTCGGGAAAGTCGCCGTGATGCTGGGCGGCACCTCGGCCGAACGGCCGGTGTCGCTCAACAGCGGTGCGGCGGTGCTGGCTGCCCTGACGCGGCAGGGGATCGATGCGCACGCGTTCGACCCGGCGAACCGCAATCTCGGCGATCTCATCACCGGCGAGTTCGACCGCGTCTTCATCGCCCTGCACGGACGCTACGGCGAAGACGGCTGCATGCAGGGCGCCCTGGAGCTGCTGGGCATTCCCTATACCGGAAGCGGCGTGATGGCCTCGGCCCTCGGGATGGACAAGTGGCGTACCAAGCTTTTGTGGCGTGCGGCGGGATTGCCGACGGCCGACTGGGACATCCTCACCGCCGCCAGCGATTTTGCCGCGGCAGAGACGAAGCTGGGCCTGCCGATTTTCGTGAAACCGGCGCGTGAGGGATCGAGCATCGGCATGAGCAAGGTGACCGCGCCGGGCACGCTGAAGGCTGCCTATGAAACGGCCGCCGAACACGACGCGCTGGTGCTGGCGGAAAAATTCATCGACGGCGCCGAGTTCACCGTCGGCATCCTCGGCGACACCGCACTGCCGCTGATTCGCCTGGAACCCGCAAAGGACAAGGCGTTTTACGATTTCGAGGCCAAATACCTGCGCAACGACACCCAGTATCACTGTCCAGCCGGCCTGCCGGAGGCGCAGGAAATGGCACTGCGGCAACTGGCGCTGGAAGCGTTCCGCCTGATCGGCGGGCGCGGCTGGGGACGGGTGGATGTGATGCTGGACAGTCTCGGCAATCCCTACCTGCTGGAAGTGAACACCGCGCCCGGCATGACCGACCACAGCCTGGTGCCGATGGCTGCGCGCGTCGCCGGGCTGGATTTCGACACCTTGTGCCTGAAGATCCTGGAGCAGACGCTGTGACGTCTCCGGAACTCGCTGCCCATCCCCTGTCGCAGGTCGCCCGTGCGCTGACCTGGGGCGCGCTCGGCCTGCTGGCCTATGGCGCAGTCAGCTGGGTCGCGGCGCAGCCCTGGTTCGCCCTCCACAACATCGATGTGAGAACCCCGGTGGCGCACGTTACCGAGGCGCAGATCCGGCTGGTGGCCGAACGCCGGGTGCGCGGCACCTTCTTTACGGTCGATCTCGAGAACGTGCGCAGCAGCCTGGAAAAACTGCCCTGGGTGCGCGAAGCACGGGTGGAACGCCGCTGGCCCGACACGCTGGTGGTATCGCTCACCGAACATGTTCCGCTGGCGCGCTGGAACGACAACGCGCTGGTGAGCGCGGTGGGCGAAGTGTTTGATGCGGCCCTGGACCAGCCATTGCCACGCCTGGCCGGTCCCGATGGCAGCAGCGCCGAAGTGGTGGCCACCTATCGGCGCTATCAGGCTGCCCTTGCTCCGCTCGGCATGACGATTGACGAATTGCGGCTGTCGCCGCGCCGCGCTTGGCGCATACGCCTCGACACCGGCATGCAGCTGGCGCTTGGCCGAACGCAGACCGACAAACGGCTGGCGCGTTTCGTCGCCCTGTATCCGCGGCTGTTCGGCCCGCAGCTGGGCAAGGACGGGCAGGCTGCTGCCACCCCGCCCGCGCCCCTGATGGTCGACCTGCGCTACAGCGACGGCTTTGCCCTGCGCATGCCGAAAGGCGTGACCCCTTTCAAACCGAGTACAACATGAGTACCACGCAACATGAGTAAGCCAAGAGATCCCAAGAACCTCGTCGTCGGCCTCGACATCGGCACCTCCAAGATCGTCTGCATCGTCGCCGAAATCAACGACGAAGGCATGCTCGAGGTCATCGGCATGGGCACGCATCCGTCGCGCGGCCTGCGCCGCGGCGTGGTGGTCAACATCGAGGCTACCGTCAACGCCATCCAGCGCGCGCTCGAGGAAGCCGAGCTGATGGCCGACTGCAAGATTCGCGAGGTCTATACCGGCATCGCCGGCAGCCATATCAAGAGCTTCAACTCGCATGGCATGTTCGCCATCAAGGACAAGGAAATCAGCCAGATGGACGTCGACCGCGTGGTGGAAACCGCGCGTGCGGTGAACATCCCGACCGACCAGCAGATCCTGCACACCATCCCGCAGGAATTCATCGTCGACGGCCAGGAAGACGTGCGCGACCCGCTCGGCATGAGCGCAGTGCGCCTCGAAGTGAAGGTGCATATCGTCACCGGCGCGGTGTCGGCGGCGCAGAACATCATCAAGTGCGTGCGCCGCTGCGGACTCGAAGTCGCCGACCTGGTGCTGCAGCCGCTCGCCTCGGCGATGGCGGTGCTGACCGAGGACGAGAAGGAGCTCGGCGTGTGCCTGGTCGACATCGGCGGCGGCACCACCGACATCGCCGTGTTCACCAACGGCGCGATCCGCCACACCGCGGTGATCCCGGTGGCGGGCGACCAGGTCAACAACGACATCGCGGTGGCGCTGCGCACGCCGCCGAAGGAGGCCGAGGACATCAAGGTGCAGTACGGCTGCGCGCTACGCCAGCTGGCCGACGCGCGCGACATGATTGAGGTGCCCGGCATTGGCGACCGTCCGCCGCGCACGCTGTCCCGGCAGACGTTGGCCGAGTTCATCGAGCCGCGCATGGAAGAACTGTATTCGCTGGTGCAGGCCGAGCTGCGGCGCAGCGGGTTCGAGGAACTGCTGTCGTCCGGCGTCGTCATTACCGGCGGCTCGGCGGCGATGCAGGGCATGGTCGAACTCGGCGAGGAAGTCTTCCACATGCCGGTGCGCATAGGCTGGCCGCGCTACGAAGGCGGGCTGTCGGATGTCATGCGCAATCCGCGCTACGCCACCTGCATGGGCCTGCTGATGGCTGGGCTGGAAGCACGCGGGCGCGATGCGCCGAAGCTGTCCAGCGGCAATTTCAAGGACATCTTCGAACGCATGAAGAGCTGGTTCAAGGGGAATTTCTGACATCGCAGCAGTGCGACGTCGAAACGGAATTTGGCGGTGGTGCCGGATGCATGAAAAACATCGCGGCAGACACGCCAAAGGATTTTCGAGTGTGGTTTTGTTTTGGGCAAAAAGAGGAGAGCAAGATGTTTGAACTGATGGATGTAGACACCCAGGATGCAGTGATCAAGGTGATCGGTGTGGGCGGCTGCGGCGGCAATGCGGTCGATCACATGATCAGCTCCGGATTGAATGGCGTGGAGTTCATCGCCATCAACACCGACGCGCAGGCGCTGAAGCGCAACCAGGCCAAGATGCAGCTGCAGCTTGGCAACGGCGTGACCAAGGGCCTGGGCGCGGGCGCCAACCCGGAGGTCGGCCGTGAGGCCGCGCTGGAAGACCGCGAGCGCATCGCCGAGCTGATCGACGGCGCCGACATGCTGTTCATCACCGCCGGCATGGGCGGCGGCACCGGCACCGGCGCCGCCCCGGTGGTGGCCGAAGTCGCCAAGGAGCTCGGCATCCTCACGGTGGCCGTCGTCACCAAGCCCTTCATGTTCGAAGGCAAGCGCGTGCGCGCCGCCAACGCCGGCATCGAAGCGCTCTCCCGCCACGTCGACTCGCTGATCATCATCCCCAACGAAAAGCTGATGCAGGTGCTGGGTGACGACGTCTCGATGCTCGACGCCTTCAAGGCCGCCAACAACGTGCTGCATGGCGCCGTCGGCGGTATCGCCGAGGTCATCAACTGTCCCGGCCTGGTCAACGTCGACTTTGCCGACGTGCGCACCGTGATGAGCGAAATGGGCATGGCGATGATGGGCTCGGCGCAAGCCAGCGGCGAGAACCGCGCGCGTATCGCCGCCGAACAGGCCGTCGCCAGCCCGCTGCTGGAAGACGTCAATCTCGCCGGCGCGCGTGGTGTGCTGGTCAACATCACCGCCTCGTCCACCGTCAAGATGAAGGAAATCCATGAGGTGATGAACACCATCAAGGGGTTCACCGCGGAAGAAGCCACTGTCATCGTCGGCCAGGTGCTCGACGACACCATGGAAGACGCCCTGCGCGTCACCATGGTCGCCACCGGCCTGGGCAACCCCGTTGCGCGGCAGAACCAGAAGCCGATGCAGATCATCCGCACCGGCACCGACGATGCGCCGATGATGGTGAATGGCGCCAGCGAGGAACTGCCCAGCGTGATGACCAGCCGCCGCAGCCGCACCATCCAGGCGATGACCGATTCCGGCATCGACACCCTGGATATCCCGGCTTTCCTGCGTCGCCAGGCGGACTGAGCGGCCGCGGCAGGGCATGCGCAGGAAACTCTGCGTGCGGGTTCCGGTCTTATCCGGAATCCGCAGCGTGCCTGTCGCTCCCGCGAGCGGTTAAAATGACAGGATGATCAAGCAACGCACCCTAAAAACGCCGGTCAAGGCGACCGGTGTCGGTCTGCATTCCGGCGTCAAGGTCGAGATGACCCTGCGCCCGGCCGGACCCGACACCGGCATCGTGTTCCGGCGGATGGATCTCGACCCGCCGGCCGAACTCAAGGCCGATCCTTATCTCGTCACCGACACCAGGCTGTGTTCGATGCTCGAATCCGGCTCCGCCAAGGTGGCGACCGTCGAGCATCTCATGTCGGCGCTCGCCGGCCTCGGCATCGACAATCTGCTGGTCGATCTCACCGGCCCCGAGATTCCCATCATGGACGGCTCCTCGGCACCCTTCGTGTTTCTGCTGCAGTCCGCCGGCATCGTCGAACAGGATGCGGCGAAGCAGTATGTGCGCATCAAGCAGCCGATCGAGGTGCGCGACGGCGACAAATGGGCGCGCTTCGTCCCGCACAACGGCTTCAAGATCGAGTTCACCATCGACTTCAATCATCCCGTGTTCGACAAGAGCGGAAAGGCCGTCAGCATCGACTTCGCCGACACCGCCTACACGAAGGAGGTTGCGCGCGCCCGCACCTTCGGTTTCATGCATGAGGTCGAGGCATTGCGCAACAATGGGCTGGCCCTGGGCGGCTCGCTCGACAATGCCATCGTCATGGACGAATATCGCGTGCTGAATCAGGACGGCCTGCGCTACGACGACGAGTTCGTCAAGCACAAGGTGCTCGACGCCATCGGCGACCTGTACCTGCTGGGTCATCCCATCATCGGCGCGTTCGAGGCCTACAAATCCGGCCATGCGCTCAACAATGCGCTGCTGCGCGAATTGCTGCAGCACCGGGAGTCGTGGGAATTCGTCAGCTTCCAGCACGACGAAGACGTTCCCCCGGCCTTCCTGCGCCTGCATCCCCTCGCTGCATGATCGTCGTCCGCCTGCTGATCGTCGCCCTGCTCATTGCGGTGGCGGCGTTCGGGCTGGCGTGGCTATTTACCGGCGACCGTAAATATCTCGGATATATCGGCCGCGTGCTGCGCTTCGCGATTGTTTTCGGCTTCGTCGCGGCCTTGTTGTTTGTGGTGGAGCGGGTGGTGTTGAGATGAGAAAAGACGCGAGATGGCATTCCCCATAAACTGATTGATGCTATACAGATCAGATGGGACGCAGCGATCCCTAGGTAAGCTTCGTGAGCTTGAATAGACCCACGTTAACCCAAGGAGTCAATCTATGCGCATCCAGACCCTGCCGGTTCTCATCGTCCTCGCCTTCACCGCCTTACAGGCGCAGGCTGCGGACGACCGCCTCTATGTCGCGCCTTCGGTGAACTACACTTTCTCCGATAGCGACCGTCGCGCCGACGACGGCTGGGGCGGCGGCGTGGCGCTTGGCAAGCCCGTCACCGAGCACCTGAACCTGGAGCTGGCGCTGACCGGCAGCTCACTCGACTTCAAGACCGGAAGCGGAAGTTATGACCTGTGGGGTCTGGGTGTCGACGCGCTCTACCTGCTCAACCGCGATGCCGGCTTCACGCCCTACGGTGTGCTGGGGATCGGCGCCTTGTATACCGACATCCCGGGCAGGAACGATACCGGCCTGATGGGCAATGTCGGCCTGGGCATCATGAAGCGCCTGACCGACAATATCTCCCTGCGCGCCGACGCTCGCTACCGTATGGACGGCAATGCCAGCAATGCCTTCAATGCGAATCACTTCGGAGACGCGATCGTCAGCGTCGGCCTGAACATCGCTCTCGGTCAGAAGGCCCAACCTGCACCCAAGCCGGAGCCTACCGCGCAGCCCGCCCCCATGCCGGAGCCCGCCCCTGCGCCTGTTGCGCAGCCGGAACCGGCCGTGCCGGCGCTCACGACCCCGCAGGCGAAGCAGCTCGAGCAAGCCAAGTCCGGCGATACGGTGGTCATCCTCGAAGGCGTGAACTTCGAGTTCGATTCCGCCCGCCTGCGTCCGGATGCCATCACCATCCTGGACGAGGCCGTGACGGTGCTGAACCGTCGCAAGGACATCAGCGTGGACGTGGTCGGCCACACCGACAGCACGGGCACCAAACAATACAACCAGGGCCTCTCCGAACGTCGCGCCAAGTCCGTGTACGACTATTTCGTCAACAAGGGCATCGCCGCCGACCGGCTGACCGCCAAGGGCTACGGCGAGACCCGGCCGGCCTACAGCAACGCCACGCGCGAGGGCCGTGCCAAGAACCGCCGCGTCGAGCTGGTCGTCAAGTAAGCGCGCATCGCTGCCGCAAGCAGACAGGCCGCGCCTCCGGGTGCGGCCTGTCTGCTTCAAATAACCGGGTTGGATGCAAGGAGCGCTTCGATCGGGTTATTTTGATTCATGCGCTGCCAGCGGGCTCTCGAACAGGCGCTGCAGCGCGTCGGCGGGCAGCGGCCGGCTGAACAGGTAACCCTGGTATTCGTCGCAGGCGTGTTCGCGCAGGTAAGCCAGTTGCGCGTCGGTTTCCACGCCTTCTGCCACCACACGTATTCCCAGATAATGCGCCATGGCGATGATGGCCGTGACCATGGCTTCGTCGCTCGCATCGGTGGAAATGTCATGAATGAAAGACTGGTCGATCTTGAGTTTGTCGATGGGGAAGCGCTTGAGATAACTGAGGCTCGAATAGCCGGTTCCGAAGTCGTCGAGCGACAGTTCGATACCCAGCGCTTTCAGCTCATTGAGCGTGCCGATGGTGATCTCCGGATTTTCCATGATCGCACTCTCGGTGATTTCCAGTCCCAGGCAACGGGGATCGATCCCGCTTTCCGCGATGATGGCGGCGAACGTTTGCGCCAGGTTTTTCTGGCGGAACTGCAGGTGCGAAAGGTTGACCACCATATGCGGCAGCGCAATGCCCTGCGCCTGCCATTGCCTGAGTTGATGACAGGCCTGCCGGAGCACCCATTCGCCGAGCGCGACGATGAGCCCGGACGCTTCCGCGACGGGGATGAACTTTGCGGGCGGGACGTCGCCCAGTTCGGCGTCGCTCCAGCGTACGAGTGCCTCGGTTGCGACAATGCGCCCATCGGCCAGACTTACCAGCGGCTGGTAATGGAGCTGCAGCGCGCCACCGGCAACCGCCTGCCGCAGCCGGGATTCCAGCAACAGCCGCTCGGCAGCGCTCGCATTCATTTCGCGGGCAAAAAACTGATAGAGGTTGCGGCCTGACTCCTTTGCGGAATACATCGCCGTATCGCTGTTCTTGAGCAGCGTTTCCACGTCCCGCCCATCTTCGGGATAAAGGGCGATGCCGATACTGGCATCGACGGAAAGTTGATGGCCGAGGCACATAAAAGGTTCTCGGATTACTTCGTAGATGCGTGCCACAAGCTCGGTGACATCCGTGGAATG
>JACPYT010000012.1 GCA_016195805.1 Hydrogenophilales bacterium | reverse complement strand
GTTCGTCGAGGTTAAATGAGTAGAACAGTCGATCCTGGCCACCTGTCTGACATCCCATCATCACCCGGCTCCCCGCGTATCAGATGGTAGAAATCATAGCCAAGTCAGCAGCATTATCCAGGGGAGTTTTTCAACAGAATCGACCCTAAGTGGACGCTCGGCAGGGGGGCGACGAACGGCTCATTTGCGGGCCTTTGCGGCCGTTCAAATTTCCCCGAAATGATCTGTTAGACGACGGCGCGCGCGAGACAATTACACTATATCAATACCGGACCTGAACAATCTGAAAAACGCACATCTCAGTGACGCTATAGTCTGGCTCTGTGCGAACTACGGTGTACCAGTGTTGCTTGTCGGCCTCCTGCGACCAAGTCAGAAAATACGTCGACTGCCTATAACGAAACGGCCAAAGGTACCAATAGCGCAGGACAAAAACCGGCAAATCGCCCGTATCCCACCATGGCGCACCGACACTCCTCACCGTGTAGGTCGGATCGCGGCCCTTACCAGGCTGGTTGTTCCCATCGTGCTTAGCGTCTGCCCAATAATCCGGAATTCTCACTGCAGCCTTTTCAATTGGAAGCTGTGATGCTTGGTCGGCGTCAGCCAAAGGAAATTTACCGTCCTCGAAAACAAAATAGGAATCCCCATCCTGCATGTGGGAGCGTGAGTGCAACGCAATAACGGATTCCGTTTTGCCATCGTTATTGATGTCAAAAGTGTATTGCTCTTCTCCAAACGCATTTGACTCTATAGGTTCTGCGTTGGCGGGAAGACCTATTTTTGGCCATATGTTGTCCCCAGGCCTACCTTTCGGTTCGCCCAGAATTTCAAATTGTTTGCATAGATTTTTGTCCTTGGCATAGAGAACGGCGAGGGACCCAGCTGGTGGGCGTACCGGATCTCCTGGTCGCGGGAATTCGAGTGAATCCCGCTGCTTGACCAATTTACTATTCGGAGTAAATGCGCAGTGGTCTTTCGGAGCTATCAAAAACTCTGGGTTGGTGGGAATGCTTACGCTGTCTCGGCGACAGACGTTCAGTCCCTTTGATGTCACGATTACACGAAGATCGCATGGGCCATCGACGTCGCAATCAAGGGAAACGTGGCTTAATACTCTTGCATAATCTACCCAAACGGATAGCCACTTGTCAGGATCCGCTCCACCCATCCCGTATGGATAGACCGGTCCGAGACCCATCTTGGCTCGGATCATCCTTCCGCTCTTGAGCTTACAGTCTTTCGGCGCAGCGTCGTAAACCTCCTCGTCCGATACTCCGTAAGGCACTATTTCCGCTTGATTGTGAATAGCGTCACACTTCATATCAAACGAATAGTCAGCGTAGTCCGCATATGCTGGGGCAATATGTGCAAGCACGGCGAGCCAAACAGGTAGTAGATTCCGCAAGTCGCTCTCCATAACGCGATCTAAAGCCTTGGCGTCTATTTTAGGGAAACAGGGCTGTTCCATATGCTCGTCGGTATAGCGCAGTCTGCACATTTCGCGGCGGCTTTAAAAGGCAGAGAACTGGAACTTCGTCTGCGCCGACGGCATCGTATCAGCGACTACCCACTGCGAACGACCACTATGGTACCTAGAACACGACGGTCACAGTGAACAACCCGAACGACTGCTCCTGGCCGATTGCTACCGGTTTCAGATCCAACGCCGGATCCCATTCTTCCATCGTGACGGACAAGCCTGTCGGCATCCTTTTTCAGCCCTGGATCCGGATACCCGGATTAAGCCCGCCTCCGCGCGTTCAGCCCGCCACCTGATGTTCTGCCTGAGCGAAGCCCCGCGCATGCCGGCCCAGCAGGGTGGTGGCTTCGTGGCTGGACATCGCGACGCTGTAGAAGTGTCCCTGCACTTCGTGGCACTGCATCTGCTGCAGGCGCGCACGCTGGGATTCGGTTTCGACGCCCTCGGCGACGACGTTGAGGTTCATGCCGCGCCCCATGGCGATCATGGCGTTGACGATGGACATGTTCTCGTCGCGGTCGAGGTCCTGCACGAAGGACTGGTCGATCTTCAGCGTGTGGATGGGGAAGCGCGACAGGTATTTGAACGAGCTGTAGCCGGTGCCGAAGTCGTCGATGGCGAGCCGGATGCCGGACGCGGAGAGCCGCCCGAGCTTGATCGCGTTGGCTTCGAAATCGCGCATCAACAGGCTCTCGGTGATTTCCAGTTCGAGCTGGTGGCCGTCGAGCGAATACACCTGGATCGCGCGCATGACGCTGTCGACGAAATCGGGATTTTCGAGCTGGCGCGCGGAAATGTTCACCGACAGGCGCACCGACGGCAGTCCGGCCTTGCGCCAGTCGGCCATCTGCGCACTCGCCTGGCGCAATACCCAGTCGCCGATCGGGACGATGACGCCGGACTCCTCGGCCACCGGAATGAAATCGGCAGGGGTCAGCAGGCCGCGCTGCGGATGCCACCAGCGCAGCAGCGCCTCGAATCCGCGCACCTCGCCGGTAATGGTATCGACCTGCGGCTGGTAGAACAGCACGAATTCGTTGCGCGCCAGCGCGCGGCGCAGGTCGGCTTCGACCTGCATGCGCTCGGAATAAGGCGCCTGCATGCCCGACTCCCAGAACTGCAGCCGGCTGCGCCCCTGCGACTTGGCCTGGTACATGGCGATTTCCGCTTGGCGGATGAGGCTGTCGATCATGTCGCCGTCCTCCGGCGCGACGCAGGCGCCGATGCTGACCGAGATGTAGATCTCGTGGCCCTTGACATAGACCGGCTTGGACAGCACCTGGATGATCTTGCGGCAGATGTGTTCGACGTCGCTGCGCGACACCAGGGTCGGCAGCAGCACGGCGAATTCGTCGCCCCCCAGGCGCGCCAGCGTGTCGCCTTCGCGCAGGCACTGGCGCAGCCGGGCGCCTACCACGAGCAGCAGTTCGTCGCCGATGGTATGGCCGAGCGAGTCGTTGATGACCTTGAAGTGGTCGAGGTCGAGGCTCAGCACCGCCAGCGGTTTCTGGTTGCGCTTGGCCTGCGCCAGCATGAGGCCGAGGTGGTCGCGGAACAGCGCGCGGTTGGGCAGGCCGGTGAGCAGGTCATGGTAGGCCTGGTAGTGCACGGTTTCCTCGGCCTGCTTGCGTTCGGTGACATCTTTGGCGACGCCGTAGCTGCCGATGAAGCGCTTGTCGAACGGGCTGGCTTCCTCGTCGTACATGCCGGTGGCGGTCAGCTCGACCGACTTGCAGCGGCCGTTCATCAGGCGCGGGCGGCGCATCCCGGGATTGCACTTGAGGCGGATTTCGGTGTTGCGCGCGCTGCGGTCGCCGGCGCGGCGCTCGTTGAACACGTGCTCGGCCCGCGCGATGTCGTCCTCGTGGATCAGCAGGCTGTAATGCTGCCCCAGCAGTTCTTCGCTGCGGTAGCCGAGCAGGCTTTCGACGCGGTCGTTGACGAAGGTGAAGCGGCCTTCGCAATCGAGCGTGTAGATGAAGTCGGGCGAGCTGTTGACCAGGAAGCGGTGCCATTTCTCCGACTGCTGCAGGCGCTGCAGGATGTGGTTGTTTTCCTTTTCCAGGCGCCGCCGCGTCAGCGTGTTGTCGATGCGGCGCAGCAGTTCCTCGGGTTCATACGGCTTGCGCACGAAGTCGGCGGCGCCGCCGCGCAGCGCGCGGATCGCCGCGTCGATGGTGCTGTCGCCGGACACCACGATGACCGGCGTATCGGCGCTGCGGTCGGCAACGAAGCGCAGCACCTCGTTGCCGTTGAGATCCGGCATGCCGAGGTCGAGCAGAATGGCGTCGAACTGCTGCTTGCCGATGGCGATCAGGGCATCGCATCCGCCGCCTGCCGTCACCACGTCGTAATCGCGCGTGGCCAGCAGTCGCGTCAGCCCTTCCAGAATCAGCGGCTCGTCGTCCACCACCAGAAGGCGCGGGCGAACCGGGAAGGCGCTGACCGTACTGCGTTGCGGGGAGGATGCGATGGGATCGTCGGACACGGATGTTCTCCTTGGGCGCGGGTTACATGGACCCGTAGCGTGTTGTCGTGAGCGGGGCCTGACCGTTCTGCACGGTCGGGAGGCGGATCAGGAAACGGGTTCCCTGCGGTGTGCTGGTGCAGCTGAGCTGGCCGTTCAGGCGCTCGACCAGGCTGCGGCTGATGGTCAGCCCGAGGCCGGCATGGTCGCCGCCCTTCTCGCTGATCACCGGCTCGAACAGATGCGACGCCACTGCGGCCGGCAGGCCGGGGCCGGTATCGGACACTTCGATTTCGACCTGGCGCTGGCCGTCTGCCGTGACCAGCCGCGTGATGAATTTGAGATGGCCGCCCGCATGCATGGCCTCGACCGCATTCTTGGCGAGATTGAACAGCACCTGCTTCAACAGGTCCTTCTGCAACGGCATCGGCGGCACGTCGGGATTGAGGTCGATCTGAACGTTGACCTTGTTGGGCGTGAACAGGGTACCGAGCGCCATCCGTACCAGTTCGGAAACCACGCTGTTGACCGACACCAGTTCGAGCGATGCGGCCGGCACTGCGGCTTCTTCGGCCAGCGTAATGCCGCGCACGATGCGCGCCACCCGTTCGATTTCGTCGCCGATGATGCCGAGGTCGCGTTGCACCGCCGAATCCGCACCCAGCTTGTCCGACAGCAGGTTGACGTAATTGCGCATGATGGTGAGCGGGTTGGCCACTTCATGCACGGCGCGCCGCACCCGGTCGCGCGGGATATCGTCGCCCTGCGCCACGACTGCCGCCTGCAGCGGCGCAGCGGGTGCAGCCTGCACGGACGCGGATACCACAGCGGGGCCGGGGTGCAGCGCCTCGCTGCATTCGGCCAGGGCAAACCGCCACAGCGGCGACACGGCCAGATCGGACACGGCATCGCCCACCACCAGCACGCCCAGCTGGCCGTCGCGCAACGCCAGCGGTTGACAGAGAAAACGCGACACGCCCAGCAGACGGGCGATCTGCTCGTCGACCAGCGCGGCATCCGCCTCGCCGCGCTCGAACTGCTGGGGTGCGTTGCGCGCCAGCGCACGGGGCAGCGCCGAATGGCCGTCGTCCGGCGGAATCGCCAGCGCCCGCAGGCCGGCATCGGCCGGGATCAGCGCGGTCAACCGCAGGGCGCCGTCGACCGCGGGCGCGAACAGGCAGGCGTGTTCGATCCCGAACAAGGCGCGCAGACTGTCCTGCAATAGTTCAAAGGCGTGACTGGAGGAACCGTCCGCATGGCGGAAATGCCCGTGCAGCGCCGATTGCGCCGCTTCTACGGCATACAGGCGGGCGAGACGGTCGAATCCTGCCCCGGTCGACTGCGCCACGGGATCGAGCAGCCCGAAGCGCTGCGCCAGCTGACGCGCCTGGCCCTGGCTTTCGGCCAGCAGCTGGGCGGCTTCGCCCGCGCCCATCTGCAAGGCGGCGAGCGCAGCCCGCACATCCACGCTGTCCACCGCGTCGGCACGCGTCACGAGCTGGTAGGCCAGTTGGACAATGCGCACCAGCGGATGAGCGGCGCGTCCGCGCGCCAGCGGCTCGGCGTGATAGCGCACGGCATCGGCCAGCCAGCCATCGGTATCGAGCATGCTCAACCAGTCGGCGGCATGCGCCGGCGCCAGGAGGTCAATGTCGAGATAGTCCGCCAGGTTGTGGGCGAGGCCCGCCGTCCATGCGGCTTCGGCATCCACCGCGCCGGACCGCACGCCCAGGGCGTGCGCCAGATGCGCCACCGCGATCGACTGCCGCCAGCGGGATATATAGGTCGCCTGCGTCGCCCCCGCCGCAATCGGCGCAGCCAGCAGCAGCGCCCGCAGCAGTTCCGGCTGCGCGTTGAAATCGGCGGGCAGCAGCCGCAGCCGCAGCGCCAATACGGGGTCGCAACGCACGCAGGCGGCGAACTCCGCCTGCGCGGCTTCGCCCCGCATCAGAAGCTCCAACGCCTCGGCCACCACGCCGGGGGCACATCGACACGCTGTTAGCTCCGATTTCTTTAGTAAATTATTCGAAAGTTCTCCCATGTCATTGCTATATATAATAAATTTTGCTACACCGTCAATCGTGGGCTTAAAATAATTGGGCTGGGGCTATGAACTGTTGTTTTCAAGTTTTAGTCTGCATATCCGTATTCGTCATAGTCGATACATTTTCGTCACCCTCTTTAGAAGCAGAATACCTATGAAAGCCGTTCTGACCGGATTGATCTTGTTGTGCGTGCATACCGGTGCCGCTGCACTCGATGGCCGAACCCCGCTCGAAGTGGACAAGCCGCTCGCTGCGCCGCAATCGCTCCCCGAGCTCGCCTCCATGCCCGCGCTGAGCTCGCAATCGGTGCTGGTATACGACCAGGCCAGCGGGCAACCGCTGCTGGAAAAGAACGCGACCATGCAGACGCCGATCGCCTCGATCACCAAGCTGATGACGGCGATGCTGGTGATCGGCGCCAAACAGCCCCTGGACGAGCACATCACCATCACGTCCGACGACCGCGACACCATCAAGGGCACCGGCTCGCGTCTGGCGATCGGGGCGCGCTACACCCGCGAGCAGCTGCTGCACTTGGCCCTGATCGCCTCCGACAACCGCGCCGCCCACGCGCTGGCGCGCTCCTATCCGGGCGGCGTGGAACGCCTCGTCGCCACCATGAACCGCACGGCGCGCACGCTCGGCATGCGCGACACCGTGTACGTCGAACCCACCGGCCTGTCGAGCAGCAACCGCTCGACCGCACTTGATCTCGCCAAGCTCGCCAACTACGCCTATCAGAACTATCCCGAAATCCGCCAGATCACCACGACCGGCCAATACACGCTGGGCACCCAGCGCGTGGTGCTGAAGCTGAAGCACCATCGCCATGCGAAGGTGTTCTACCGCGCCGTCGCCTTCAACAACACCAACCGTCTGACGCGCATGGACGGCTGGCATATCGGCCTGTCGAAAACCGGCTTCATCAATGAAGCCGGACACTGCCTGGTGATGCAGGCGGAGGTGGCGCAGCGCGATGTCATCATCGTGCTGCTCGACTCCAGCGGCAACACCAGCCGCGCCAACGACGCCGCACGCATCAGGACGTGGCTGGAAGAATCCAGCCCTGAGCACGGCACCGAAACCCGCTACACCGCCGCGTCGCGCACCTGACGCGTCCCGCACCGGCGGAAAGGGCGTTCACGGGTTTGAACCCGTGAACGCCCTTTTCATTTGACAGGCCCGTGCGGGCCGCCCGATCCCGCCAGACGCCCCGCGACAGCGTTATGATGGGCGCCCCGCCCGTCCTACGCCCGTTTCATGTCCGCCGATCTCGCACAGCAACTGCTGCTGAAAACGCTGCTGCCCCTGTCGCTGCTGATCGCTGCAGGCGGCATCTGGCCGCGCTGGCAAAGCGGCATTTCCATCGTCGGCCTGCGCGGCGAGATCAACCGGCTGGTGCTGAATTTCTTCGCGCCGGTGCTGTTCTTTTCGGCCGGTGCCGCCGCCACGGTCGACCTCAGCCTGCTGCAGGTCCCGCTGATTCTCGGCGCGGCCACCCTGTTCGGCCTCGGATTCGCCGCGCTGGCCCTGTTCGCCACCCCGCTCGGGCACGGCCTGTCGCGGCCGCAACGCGGCGCGGTCATGCTGGCGTCCGGCTTCGGCAACGTGCTGTTCTTCGGCTATCCCTTCCTCTCCACGGTGTTCGGCGAGCGCGGCACGCGCTACCCCTTCTTCGCCGACATGCTCGCCACCACGCCGCTGGTGTGGTCGCTCGGCGTGTGGATCGCGTTCCGCTGCGGCAGGCACACCGAGCACACCTCGTTCCTGCGGATGTGGCTGAGGCTACCGCCGGTATGGGGCTTTGCTGCCGGCATCGCCGTCAACCTTTCCGGCGCACGGCTCGACCCACTGGTGGAGGCTGCGCGCTGGGCCGGCAGCCCGACCATTCCGCTGATGCTGTTCGTGCTGGGTCTGACCATTCCCTGGCACGATCTGCGCCCGCAAAAAGCCGTCGCCGTGGCGATGGGCATCAAGCTGGCGCTGATGCCGCTGCTGGCGCTCGGCGTCGCGCTGGCGTGGCCCGGCACGCTCAGCGAGCCCGGCGAAGCGGGCGTGCTGGAAGCCGCCATGCCGACCATGGTGATGGTGATCGCACTGGCCGACCGCTTCGGACTGGACACCCGTCTGGCGGGCCTGATCATGGGCTGGTCAACGCTGGCGGGATTGGTTACGCTGCCATTCTGGCTTTACGTGGTGAAAGGGCTCGCATCATGAAAATCGGATTCATCGGCAGCGGCATCATGGGCCGCCCCATGGCGGAAAACCTGCTGCGCGCCGGGCATCAGCTGTTCGTCTACGGCCGCCGCTTCGACCGCCTCGAACCGATGCTGGTCGCCGGCGCGCTCGGCAAGGGCACGCCCGCCGAAGTCGCCGCCGAGGCCGACATCACCTTCACCGTCGTCTCCGACACCACCGACGTCGAGCAGATCATCCTCGGCGACCGCGGCCTGGTGCACGGCGCCAAGCCCGGCCACATCGTCGTCGACATGAGCACCGTGGCGCCCGCCGCCACCCGCCGCATCGCCGCCGCGCTCGCCGAACGCGGCGTGCACATGCTCGACGCCCCGGTATCGGGGGGCGAGACCGGGGCCAAGGAAGGCACGCTCTCCATCATGGTTGGCGGCGAGGCGCCGATCTACGACAAGGTGCGCCCGCTGTTCGAGGTGCTCGGCAAGAACGTCGTCCACGTCGGCGGCCACGGCGCCGGCCAGGTCGTCAAATGCTGCAACCAGATCGTCGTCGGTCTCACCTTCGAGGGCGTCGCCGAGGCCATCCTGCTGGCGCGCCGCAACGGCGTCGACCCGGTCAAGATGCGCGAGGCGCTCTTGGGCGGCTTCGCCGGCAGCCGCATCCTCGAAGTCCACGGCCAGCGCATGCTCGACTCCAACTACAAGCCCGGCTTCAAGGTCAAGCTGCACCACAAGGACATGGCCATCGTCATGGACAACGCGCAGGAAACCGCCACGCCGCTGCCGGGCGCCGCGCTGATCGCGCAGCAGATGAACGCGCTGATGGGCGCCGGCGACAGCGAACTCGATTCCTCGGCCCTCATGCGCGCGCTCGAGCGGCTGACGGGCGAGAACCACGGCAACAGCAAGTGAGCGGCAAGGAGCGCGTCGTCTTCCTCGACCGCGCCGCCTTCACCGCGGACGAGCTGCCGATCCCCGGCTTCGATCACAACTGGAGCGAATACCCGGACACCGAGGCGGCCGACATCGTGCCGCGGCTGTTCTGGGCGACCATCGCGATTACCCATGCGTGTCCGCTCGATGCAGACATGATCGCGCAGCTGCACAAGCTGAAGCGGATCGTGGTGACGGGGCCGGCGGCAGTCGATGCGGATGTGTGCAGCACGCACGGAATCGCGGTGCTGCACTTGCCGCCGGATGATCTGTCGGGGCGGGCGCTGATCGAACTGCTCGAAGCATTGGTTGTCTGATTTGAATGAGTGGCTTAGGCGCCCTTGATCGGTCGCCCCTTAGTCCCACGCCATGAAGCTGACCGACCCCACCCTATTCAAAACGCAGGTGCTGATCAGCGGCAGCTGGCAAGAGGCTTCTGACGGCGCCCGCTACGCTGTCCACAACCCGGCCAATTCCGAAACCGTCGGCCACGCACCGCGCTGCACCCCCGCCGACGTCGAGCGCGCGATCGAAGCCGCGCACGCCGCCTTCCCCGCCTGGCGCGACCAGACTGCGAAATCCCGTGCGCGGGTGTTGCGCCGCTGGTTCGACCTGATCCTGCATCACCGCGACGATCTCGCCGCGATCATGGTGAGCGAGCAGGGCAAGCCACTCGCCGAAGCGCGCGGCGAGATCGATTACGCGGCGAGCTTCATCGAGTGGTTCGCCGAGGAGGCGCGGCGCGTCTACGGCGACATGGTGCCGTCGCCGTGGGCTGACCGGCGCATGTTCACCTTGCGCCAGCCCCTCGGCGTGGCGGTGCTGATCACACCGTGGAATTTTCCCGCCGCGATGCTCACCCGCAAGGCCGGTGCGGCGCTCGCCGCGGGCTGCACGGTGGTGGCGAAACCTGCCTCGCAGACACCGTTCACTGCACTGGGGCTGGCCGAGCTGGCGCAACGCGCGGGCCTGCCGCCGGGGGTGCTGAACGTGGTCACCGGCGACGCCGCGACGATAGGCAATGTGCTGACCTCGCACCCGCTGGTAAGGAAGGTGTCGTTCACCGGCTCGACCGCGGTCGGCAAGCAACTCCTCGCGCAGAGCGCCGGCACGCTCAAGCACGTGTCGCTTGAACTCGGCGGCAACGCGCCCTTCATCGTGTTCGCCGACGCCGACCTCGACGCGGCGGTGGCAGGCGCGCTCGCCAGCAAGTACCGCAACAGCGGGCAGACCTGCGTGTGCGCCAACCGGGTGTTCGTGCAGGACACGATCCATGACGCTTTCGCCGAAAAGTTCAGCGCGGCAGTGGCGCAGCTGAAAGTGGGTGAGGGCTTCACACCGGACGTCGAAATCGGACCGCTGATCAGCGCCGCCGCACTGCAGAAAGTCGAAGCCCACATCGCCGACGCGCTCGCGCACGGTGCGACGCTGCTCGCCGGCGGCGCCCGCCACACGCTCGGCGGGCAGTTCTTCCAGCCGACCGTGCTGAGCCAGTGCACGCCCGGCATGCAAGTGTGCCGCGACGAGACCTTCGGCCCGGTGGCGCCGCTGATCCGCTTCGCCGACGAGGCCGAGGTCATCCGCATGGCGAACGACACCGAGTTCGGCCTCGCCGCCTATGCCTGGACGCGCGACCTCGGCCGCGCCTGGCGGCTCGCCGAGCGGCTCGACTACGGCATGGTCGGCATCAACGCCGGCCTGATCTCCACCGCCGAGGTGGCGTTCGGCGGCGTCAAGCAGTCGGGGCTGGGGCGCGAAGGCGGGCGGTCCGGCATCGACGAATACCTGGAAAGCAAATACGTGAATCTGGGCGGGCTGGGATAAGCCGCTGCACCTGCGAGACAGACCCCATGAAAACCGCCTCCGCTCCACACCGCAAGATCATCGTCATCGGCGCCGCCAGCGGCGCCGGCGCGCCCGATGCGGCTACCGCAGAAGGGCCGGATGCGCTGCGCCAATACCGCGTGTTTCACGACACACCGCTGCAGCATGTGGAATGGGACGCGATCCTGCGGGTGCCACGCGAAGCGCAGGACACGCCGCTGCATGCGGTGGCGGCGCTCGGCGAGCGGCTGGCCGCCGAAGTGGAGGCCGTGCTGCGGGCGGGGAATTTTCCGCTGGTGGTCGGCGGCGACCATTCCTGCGCCATCGGAACCTGGGGCGGGGTACATCGCGCGCTGGCCGACCGTGGCCCCATCGGCCTGATCTGGATCGACGCCCACATGGACAGCCACACCTTCGCCACCACGCCGAGCGGACAGATCCACGGCATGCCGCTCGCCAGCCTGCTCGGCCACGGCGACGCGGCGCTCACCACGATTGACGGTCCCGAAGCCAAGCTACGCTCCGAACACGTGTGCCTAATCGGCGTGCGCAGCTACGAGGCGGGCGAAGCGGCACTGCTGCACCGCCTGGGCGTGCGGGTGTTCGAGATGGATGAAGTGCGGCGGCGCGGCCTGGCCGACGTGTTCAACGAGGCACTCGCCCTCGTGCGACGCGGGACCGCCGGCTTCGGCGTCAGCGTGGACCTCGACGCGCTCGATCCCGCGGAGGAACCGGGCGTCGGCACGCCGGTGCCCGGCGGCCTCACCCGCGCCGAGCTCGCCGACGCCTTGTCCCGCCTGCGCGGCGATCCGGGTTTCGTGGCGATGGAGATCGTCGAATACAACCCCCGCCGCGACCGCGGCCACACCACGGCCGACGCCGCCGGCGCGCTGCTCGGCGCCATCACGCCGCTTTAAGGAAACGCTGAACAAATCCTTCGACAAGCTCAGGACGAACGGCAAGTTGTTGATCCCGTTCGTGGTGAGCTTGTCGAACCATGAATGGAATCAACGCGTTCAGCGTTTCCTTAACGCTCCCGAACTCCCAGCTGGCCTGCTTGCCTGATCGGGCTACTCGACCGGCAGGCCGGCGCGCCGCCAGTTGACGAAGCCGTCGCGGTAATTCATGACCTTCGTATAGCCCAGCTTGGTCAGCGTGTCGGCGGCGAGCGGGCTGCGCTGGCTGACGCCGCAATACACGACGATGGGCGTGGTCTTGTCCGGCACCGCGGCCTCGATCCTGAATTCCAGCAGGCCGCGCGTGATGTTGAGAAAATGCGCCGCCGCAATGTGG
Source organism: Hydrogenophilales bacterium (assembly GCA_016195805.1). Taxonomy (GTDB): domain Bacteria; phylum Pseudomonadota; class Gammaproteobacteria; order Burkholderiales; family Thiobacillaceae; genus Thiobacillus. Next base: position 10,355 of record JACPYT010000012.1, on the reverse strand, counting down.
CCCGAGTCGTCCACTTCGGCCGGGGTGCGCACGTCGAGCACCACCGTTTCCGGTTGCGCCTTCAGCTGCGCCAGCAGACCCGCGGTGTCGAGCTGCGGCACCCGCGCGTTGGCGGCGTCGACCAGGGCCTGCGCGGCCTGCGTGAGCACGGGGGCGCCGGGCGGCGGCACGACGATCGCGGAGAAATCCTGCGCCTGCGCCGTGAACGCCAGCAGCAGGGCAGCGGGGAGCAGGGCACGTGCCAGAGAGAAGGATTTCATGGCTGTCTCCTTTCGACGGGCGTGGCGCCCTGGGGGATATCAGTCAGACCCCAGGCCGACGAAGGGGTTCTCAAGGCGCTCGTGGCCGAAGGTCGACATCGCGCCGTGCCCCGGCACGAAGCGCACGTCGTCGCCGAGCGGGAACAGCTTGTCGCGAATGGCGGAGACCAGGGCCGCGTGGCTGCCGCGCGGAAAGTCGGTGCGGCCGATCGAACCCTTGAACAGCACGTCGCCGACGAAGGCGAGGCGCGCCTGCGGCTGAAAGAACACCACGTGGCCGGGGGTATGGCCGGGGCAGTGCAGCACTTCGAAACGGATCGCGCCGACGTCGACGGTATCGCCATCCTCCAGCCACTGGTCGGGGGTAAAGGCCACCGCAGGTGGGAACCCGAACAGCTCGGCCTGCTGCGGCAGCAGGTCGAGCCAGAACTGCTCTTCGCGCTGTGGCCCGACGATGGGAATGCCGAGCACCTCGCGCAGGTCCACCGCCGCGCCGACGTGGTCGAGGTGGCCGTGGGTGAGCAGGACCTTTTCCAGCGTCAGGTCGCGCTGCGCCACTTCGGCCAGCAAGCGCTCGGCCTCGCCGCCGGGATCGATCAACGCCGCGCGGCCGTCGGCATCCCACACCAGCGAGCAGTTTTGTTGATACGGGGTGACGGGGAGGATGGTAAATTCCATGCGAGCCATTATCCCGCCGCCCGATCATTCGACCAATCGCCATGTACGCACCCGACGCCCTGCTGCTGATTTCGACCCACTGCCCGCACTGCCCGGCGATGCTGGCCTCGCTCGCCGACCTGCTGAAGCAGGGCGCGGTCGGCCGTCTCGAAGCGGTGAACCTCGAACAGCATCCTGAGGTGGGGCAGGCACTCGGCGTGCGCTCGGTGCCGTGGCTGCGCCTCGGCCGCATCGAACTCGCCGGTACGCACAGCAAGGCCGAACTCGCCGAGTGGGCGGCCAAGGCCGACAGCGAGGCCGGCCTGGCGGACTGGTTCCATCTGCTGCTGAAGGAAGGCCAGCTGGCCAGGGTGCAATCAGCCATCGAGGCCGACCCGGCGCTGCTGACGGCGGTGCTGCCCATCGTCGGTAACGTCGAGGCCAGCCTCAACGTGCGGCTGGGCGCCGGCGTGCTGCTGGAGGAGTTCGCCGGCACCGACACGCTGCGCGCGCTGCTGCCGCGGCTAAGCGAGCTGTCGCAGCATGAAGACGCGCGGGTACGGGCGGATGCCTGCCATTACCTCGGCCTCACCGGCGATGCGGCAGCGAAGCCGTGGCTGGAGGCGCGAATCGACGATGAAGATGCCGACGTACGCGAGATCGCGGCGGAGAGTTTGCAGGCTATTTTGAATTGAGAGTTGGAGCGTTTTATGTCAGCTAACCAATTCCGCGACACGCCAAAATCACTCAGCGACCCAGCAGCAAGTGACGCCCTGCGCTTGCTCCTTGCAGCGCGGCATATTGCCCCACTTTCGGACTTCGTACAGCGGCTGCGCACCAAAGCGCTAGGCAAGATAGTTCCTGAGTTTGATCCGTGGGACGGTGGAATCGACGCAGAGGTTCTCTACCTGCTTGAAGCACCTGGACCAAAGGCAAGGGATTCAGGATTTGTTTCACGCAACAATCCCGACGAAACAGCAAAAAACTTTTTCTTGCTGAATAAAAAGGCGGGCATCCCACGGGAACGCACAATTTGCTGGAACGCAGTTCCTTGGTACATCGGCTCCGGCACAAAAATCAGGACCGCCAAACCTGCGGACCTTAACAACGGCCTTAGCCATTTCTTCGAGCTACTTAGCCTACTTCCTAAGCTCCGCGCAGTCGTTCTGGTAGGACGCAAAGCAGAATTCGTAGTCAAAGATCTAGAATGCAGACGGCCTGATCTGAAGATTTTTCGCTCACCGCATCCCAGTCCGATGTATTGCAACCGCTCCAAGGAAAATCCAAAGAATATTCTTAATGCGCTACATCAAGTTGCAAAGTTTCTGGTTACACAGCCGGAGTAGGGCGCACCAAGGAAGCGCTTGCACCATCTCTACGGTGCAATCCCGATTGCACCCCACTTCAACCCGATAGCAAGTACCCACCATGTCCGTCCCCGCCGCCTATCTCGGCGTCATCCTCATCTGGTCGACCACGCCGCTCGCCATCCAGTGGAGCGCGCAGGGCGCGGGCTTCAGCTTCGCGGTGATGGCGCGCATGCTGATCGGACTGGCGGTCTGCCTCGTGCTGCTCGCCACCACCCGCACCACTTTCCCCTTCACGCCGGCGGCGCGACGGCTGTATGCGGTCAGCGGGCTGTCGCTGTTCGCGTCGATGCTGCTCACCTACTGGGGCGCGCTGCACATTCCGTCCGGGCTGATTTCGGTGATCTTCGGGCTGTCGCCGCTGGTCACCGGCGTGTTCGCCGCGCTGTGGCTCGCCGAGCGCACGCTGACGCCGATCCGCATCGCCGGGCTGGGGCTGGCGCTGGCCGGGCTGTGGCTGATCTTCGGCCAGCCGTGGCCGGGCGACCGCCACGCGACGCTCGGCACGCTGGCGACGGTGGCCGGCATGACGCTGCAGGCGCTGGGCCTGGTGTGGATCAAGCGACTGAACGTGCGTCTCTCGTCGCTCGCGATCACCACCGGCTCGCTCGGCGTTGCCGTACCCTGCTTCGTGCTGGCCTGGGTCATTGCCGATGCCGCGCGGCTGCCGCCCGACACCACGCTGCGCGCCAGCGCGGCCATCGTCTATCTCGGCATCCTCGGCTCGGTGGTGGGCTTCACGTTGTATTACTACATGATCAAGCACCTCGACGCCGGCCGCATCGCGCTGATCATGCTGGTCACGCCGGTGTCGGCGCTGCTGCTGGGGCAGACGCTGAACCACGAGCGCATCCCGGCGATCGGCTGGGCCGGCATCGCGCTGATCGGCGCGGGCCTGCTGCTGTACGAATGGCAGGCGCTGCGGCAGCTGCGCCGGCCCGCTATTTCTTGAACAGGTCGTCGAGCAGGTTGGGCTTCGCCGGCTTGGTGGATTCGCCGTCAGCGGGTTGATCGGCGGCGGGTGGGTTCGAGAACAGCGCGTCCAGCGCGCTGCGGCTCGCCTGCGCCATCACCGCGCCGCCGCCGCGATAGGCCTCGGGACGCGGCACGAACCAGCCGCAATCGTTGGCGCGCGTCTTGTCGGCGACGCGGTCGGCCGCCAGTTCGCGGCACTGGCCGGCGCGGTGCGCGTCGTAGTGGCGGCACAGCTTGCACACATGCAGGTCGGTACGGCAACTGGGGCAGGTGTCGCGGCGCGACAGGGGCAACAGCATGCCGGCGAGGCTGGCGCCGCATTTCCAGCAGACCAGGCTCATGATTCGCGGAAATCCCGGACCGGGTTATCGGGAGAGCGCAGGGCATGGTACTGCAGATCGGCCAGCGCGATTTTCTGCAGCGCACGCGCATGCGTGGCGTCGAGCACCACCGGCGGCGCCACGCCGTCCTCGGCCGCCTCCAGCCAGCGCGCGGCGCACACGCACCAGCGGTCGCCCGCTTTCAGGCCGGGAAAGCCGTATTCGGGAACCGGGGTGACGAGGTCGTTGCCGCGGCTTTGCGAATACCCCAGGAAGGCATCGGTCATCTGCACGCAGACGGTATGGCTGCCGAGGTCCTGCGGTCCCGTGTGGCAAATGCCATCACGCACGAAGCCGGTCATCGGCGATACGCTGCACACCTGCAGCAGGCCGCCCAATACGTTGCGCGCGTCGCTCACCCCGCCTCCTCAATCGAAAATGAAACAGGCAAAAAATAACACGGCAGCCGCCTCAGGGCGTGTCGTCCGGGCCGGCAAAGGTGGGGGCGGGCGCCAGGACCAGTTTGCCGGCCGCCGCCGCGTCGGCATGCGACTGCCGGACGTGGGCCAGCAGGCTCGGCCCGGCATAGCCGTCCACCGGCAGCTGATGCAGGGCCTGGTAGAGGCGGATCGCGGTCTGGGTGCGCGGACCGGGGAAGCCATCCGGCTTGCCGGCATCGATGTCCAGCTCGTCGAGCGCCTGCTGCAGTGCCTTGAAGTCGGCGACGCTGAGCGCACCCGCCTCGCCTTCGCCGGCGAACACGCCATGGCCGCCCGCCAGCTGGTTCGACAGCTGCGCCACCGCCAGCGCGTAATTCTGCGAGCGGTTCCATTTCATCACCACGTCGAAGTTGTCGAACACCATGAAGGCCGGTCCCTGCCAGCCCTGCGGCAGCACGATGGCGGCCCGCCCGGCGTCCTCCGGCAAGGCGGCGCCGTCCGCCGCCTGCACACCCATCGCCGTCCAGTCCGCCACCGGCAGACGATGGAAAAGCCGCGCCTGCCGCCAGTCGAAGTTCTCCGGTAACCGTACCTCGATCGCCACCGGCTCATTGGCGCGCCAGCCGACCTGCTGCAGATAGTGGGCCGCCGAGTACATGGCGTCGGGCAGCGACTGCCACACGTCGATGCGACCATCGCCGTCGCCATCCACCGCATAGGCGCGGAAGGTCGATGGCATGAACTGCATGTGGCCCATCGCGCCGGCCCAGGAACCGGTCATGTCGGCCGCACTGACATGGCCGGCATCGATGATGCGCAACGCGTCGAGCAGCTGGCTGCGGAAGAATCCGCTGCGCCGGCCGTCCCACGCCAGCGTGGCAAGGCTCACGGGGACGTTGAGTCCGCCCTGCATGGTGCCATAGCGGGTTTCCAGCCCCCAGAACGCCACCAGCACCGCCTTCGGCACGCCATATTTCTGCTCGACCGCATCCAGCAGCGCCGCGTGCTCGGCCAACAGCGCCTGGCCTTTCGCCACGGCGGATTCGGTGACGCGCCGCCGCAGATAGTCGGCAAAGGTCTGCAGGAACTCGGGCTGACGGTGGTCGAGCGCGATCACGCGTTCGTCCGGTACGACCCCGGTGAGCGCGGCGTCGAGGGTGGCGTCCGAAATGCCTTGCGTTTGCGCGTCCTGGCGGAAGCCCGCGAGCCAGCTGGCGAAATCGCCCTGGGCGTGAACCGTGCTGGCCGCCAGCATGGCCAGCACAACCAGCAAACTACGCATGCTTCTGCAGCCAGTATTCGAGCAGCGCCAGATGCCACAGCTTGCTGCCCTGGATGCGGGTGTGATGCCGTTCCGGGGCGTCCAGCAGCCTGTTCACGTAATCGCGCTGATACAAGCCGCGCTCCCGGCAGGCCTGCGAATTCAGAATGTCCTGCATGAAGTGCAAAAAATCCCCACGGACGAATTTGAGCGCCGGCATGGGAAAGTAGCCTTTCTTGCGGTCGATCACCGCGTCGGGGATCAGGCCGCGCGCGATGCGCTTCAGCACGTGCTTGCCCTCAGACGCCAGCTTCAGTTCGGGCGGCATCGACGCGGCCAGCTCCACCAGCTGGTGGTCGAGGAAGGGCACGCGCGCTTCCAGCCCCCACGCCATGGTCATGTTGTCGACCCGCTTCACCGGATCGTCGGTGATGAGCATGGTCGTGTCCATGCGCAAGACCTGGTCGATGAAGTCGTCGGCGAACGGTTCCGCCAGGTGCGCGGCGATGGTCTGCGCCGTGTAGTCCGGGCCGTGATAGGCCGGCGCGGCCAGTTCGAGGAATTCGTCGTGGTCGCGGTCGAAATAATGGCGGCGGAAGCGTTCCAGCGCGCTGCCTTGCGTTTCCGCCGCCATGCGCGGGTACCAAAAATAACCACCGAACACCTCGTCCGCACCCTGCCCGCTCTGCACCACCTTGACCGTCTTGCTGACCTGTTCGGACAGCAGGTAGAAGGCCACCGCGTCCTGCGCGAACATCGGCTCGGACATCTGGTCGACCGCTTCGGGCAGGCGACGCAGCACCTCCGAATTGGGGATCAGGTACTTGTGGTGGCGCGTGCCGTACATCGCCGCCACCGGGTCGGAATATTCGAACTCGTTGCCGCGCTCTTCCGGCTGGTCCTCGAAACCGACCGAGAAGGTCATCAGGTCGGACACCCCCTGCTCAGCGAGCAGCGCCACCAGGAGGCTCGAATCGAGGCCGCCGGAAAGCAGCACGCCGACCTTGACGTCGGCGATCTCGATGCGCTTCTTCACCGCCTGGCGCAGACTGGCGTGGATGGCATCGGTCCATTCGGCCTCGGTCCTCGGTTGCGCCGGCCGCTGCGCCTGCAGCGACCAGTATTTGCGGTGGCTAAGTTCGCCGCGCGCGTTGACCGTCAGCGTGGTGCCGGGGGCGAGCTTGCGGATGCCATTGAGAACCGTGCGCGGCGCCGGCACCACCGCATGCAGCGTGAACAGATGGTGCAGCGCCACCGCGTCGATACCGGTGTCGACGCCGCCTGCGGCGATCAGCGCCTGCGGCGTCGAGGCGAAGCGGAAGCGCCCGAGGTTTTCGCTGTAATAGAGCGGCTTGATGCCGAGGCGGTCGCGCGCCAGGAACAGTTCCTCGCGATTCCAGATGGCGAACGCGAACATGCCGTGCAGGCGCTCGACGCAGGCCTCGCCCCATTGCAGGTACGCGCGCAGGATGACTTCGGTATCGCCGTCGGAGTGGAAGACATGCCCCAGGTCGAGGAGCTCGGCGCGCAGCTCGGGGTAGTTGTAGAGGGTTCCGTTGAACACCAGCGCGGTGCCGGTGGCGACGTCGACCATCGGCTGGCGCGAGCGCGGCGACAGGTCGATGATCGCCAGCCGCCGGTGGCCCAGGCGTACCGGGCCGTCGGTGTGCTGGCCCTCGGCGTCGGGTCCGCGCCGCGCCAGCCTGGCCAGCATGCGCGCCATCGCCGCCGCGTCGGGCGCCGTGTTGTCGAAGCGAAATTCACCTGCTATGCCGCACATGCCCTTGTCCTCATCACGCCACCAGCGGCGGCTCGTCCATCAGCGCGATCTGCTCGCGCAATTCGAGGATGCGCGCCTGCCAGTACTGCTGCGTATTGAACCACGGAAACGCAGCGGGAAAAGCCGGGTCGTCCCAGCGGCGCGCGAGCCAGGCCGCATAGTGGATCAGCCTCAATGTTCTGAGCGCTTCGACCAGATGAAGTTCGCGCGGATCGAATTCCATGAAGTCCTCGTAGCCGGTCAGGATCGCGTTCATCTGCGCCTGCTGCTCGTCGCGTTCGCCGGACAGCAGCATCCACAGGTCCTGCACCGCAGGCCCCATGCGGCTGTCGTCGAAGTCGACGAAGTGCGGCCCGGCCTCGGTCCACAGCACGTTGCCGGCGTGGCAGTCGCCGTGCAGGCGGATCGCATGCACGGCACCGGCGCGCGCATAGCAGTGCGCCACGCTGGCAAGCGCATGCTCGACCACGCTGTCCCACGCGGCGACCAGGTCGGCCGGCAGCCAGCGCCCCTGTTTCAGGAAATCACGCGACGCATAGCCGAAGGTTTCCAGATCCAGCGTCGGCCGGTGCGCAAAGCTCGCCGTCGCGCCGACCGCATGGATGCGCCCGAGAAAGCGGCCCATCCATTCGAGGGTGTCGGCACGGTCGAATTCGGGCATGCGGCCACCCTGTTTAGGATAGACGGCAAAACGGAAGCCGGCGTGACGATGGAGCGTGGTTGTTGACGCTTGAGCGTCTTTACAACCACGGCCCACCCCTTGCGGGTGAAGCGTGGCGTCGTTCAGCGCCAGCGGCGCGACAACGGGAATTTCACGCTCGGCCAGCTCGGCGGTGAAGGCGTGCTCCTCCAGAATGGCGTCATCGCGCCAGCGTTCGGGACGATAGAACTTGACCACCACCGGCTGCGCGTCTTCGACGCCCATCTGGTAGACGCGATTCTCGTAGCTGTTCAGCGCCAGCAGGCGGCCGTCCGCCCTGAGGCCGGTGCTGTCGAGCGCGTCGAGGGCAACGTCGGGGGTCAATGCGGAATAGGGGTGGGGCGAATCCGTCATGGGGGCAGAGCAAAGCAGCTATACAAAGAGTACGCGTGCTCAAAAAACACAAGGGGATAGATAATGCCTCAATCCGCCGCTTCCATCGCACCCGCATGAAGACGCACGATCCCTTCAGCATGGATATCTCCCGCCACATCTGGGAGACCCGCTATCGCGCCGCGGACGAGGCCGACATCCGCGCCAGCTGGCGGCGGGTGGCGCAGGCGATCGCACTGGCCGAGGCGAGCGAATGCGCGCAATGGGCCGAACGCTTCGCCGCGCTGCTGGAGGATTTCCGCTTCCTGCCCGGGGGCCGCATCCTCGCCGGCGCCGGCACCGGACACCGGGTGACGCTGTTCAACTGCTTCGTCATGGGCGAGATCGCCGATGACCTCGAACATATTTTCGAGGCGCTGAAGGAGGGCGCGCTCACCATGCAGCACGGCGGCGGCGTGGGCTATGATTTTTCCACCTTGCGCCCAGCCGGCACGGTGGCGGCCGCCACCGGCAGCATCGCCTCCGGGCCGGTGTCGTTCATGCACATCTGGGACGCGATGTGCGCCACCATGCTATCGACCGGCGCGCGGCGCGGCGCCATGATGGCGACGCTGCGCTGCGACCATCCCGACATCGAGACCTTCGTCGACGCCAAGCGCGACCCCGCGGTGCTACGGCACTTCAACCTGTCGGTGCTGGTGAGCGACGCCTTCATGGACGCGGTGGCCGGCGATGCCGACTGGCCGCTGGTGTTTCCCGGCCTCGCCGAGGCACGCACGGTGAAGGCACGCGAACTGTGGCAGCGCATCCTGCGCGCTGCCTACGACACTGCCGAACCGGGCGTGCTGTTCGTCGACACCATCAACCGCGACAACACGCTGGGCGGCCAGGAAAACCTGAGCGCGACCAATCCCTGCGGCGAGATTCCGCTGCCGCCCTACGGCGCCTGCGACCTCGGCTCGCTCAACCTGACCGCCTTCGTGGCGTCGCCGTTCGCCGCCGATGCCCGCTTTGATCTTGCCGCACTGGCCGACGCGGCAGGGCTGGCGGTGCGCTTTCTCGACAACGTCATCGACGTCTCGCGCTACCCGCTGCCGGCACAGGCGCAGGAAGCACACCGCAAACGGCGCATCGGCCTCGGCCTCACCGGGCTGGCCGACGCGCTGGTGCTGCTGGGCCTGCACTACGACAGCGACGCCGCGCGGCAACTGGCCGCGCAGGCGATGCGGACGGTACGCGACGCCGCCTACCGCGCATCGGTCGAACTCGCGCGCGAGAAAGGTGCGTTTCCCGCCTTCGCGCGCGAGGCCTTCCTGGCGAGCGGCTTCGCCACCCGCCTGCCGGGCGACATTCGCGACGCCATCGCCGCGCACGGCATCCGCAACAGCCATTTACTGGCGATCGCCCCGGCCGGCACCATCAGCCTGCTCGCCAACAATCTTTCCAGCGGCATCGAGCCGGTTTTTTCCGCCGAAGCGGAACGCCGCGTACTGGAAACGGATGGCCGTTATCGCACCCACCGGGTGGTCGATTACGCCTGCCAGCTATGGCAGCAGCGGCAGAACGACGGGGTGCCGCCCGCTTTCATCGAGGCACGGCAGATCGACCCGCTCGCCCACCTGCACATGCAGGCGGCACTCCAGCCGCTGGTCGACAACGCCATTTCGAAGACCATCAACGTCGCCGCCGACATCCCGTTCGAGCGCTTCGAGGACCTCTACCGGCAGGCCCACGCGCTCGGTCTCAAGGGCTGCACCGTGTTCCGTCCCAACCCGGTCACCGGTGCCATCCTGAGCGAGCCTGCCGACGAGCGGGTGCAGTGCTGCGGCATCGAACGCGAGGCGGACTGAGATGAGCCAACCGCCCACCCCGCACATCGGCCTTGCACTGGGCAGTGGCTCGGCACGCGGCTGGGCGCATATCGGCGTCATTCGCGCGCTGGCCGACGCCGGCATCGAACCTGACATCGTCTGCGGCACCTCGATCGGCGCACTGGTCGGTGCGGCCTATGTCGGCGGCGAGTTCGACCCGCTGGAGACATGGGTACGCGGCCTGCGCCTGCAAACCGTGGTGAGCTTCCTGGATTTTTCGCTCGGCAGCGGGCTGATCAAGGGCGACAGGCTGATCGAGTTTTTCCGCAGCCATTTTGTCGACCGCGACATCGGAGAACTGGCACGGCCATTCGGCGCCGTCGCCACCGATCTGCGTCGTGGCCGCGAGGTGTGGCTGCGCGAAGGCAGGGTGACGGACGCGGTGCGCGCC
>JACPYT010000011.1 GCA_016195805.1 Hydrogenophilales bacterium | reverse complement strand
CGAGCCAGCCTGTTCGATTACATGGAGGTGTTTTATAACCGCCAGCGGCGTCACTCGACCTTGAACTACGAGACTCCGCTGGCCTTCGAGGCGATGCAGATCGCCTAATTACCGTGTCCACCGAACGTGGGTAGGATCACTTTGTATTAAACCGGTCCAAATAAATGGGGTCAGACACGATTAATTTCTGGGGCGGTGAAGTAGCCAGCCGAATTGCAAGTCAATTCTAAATGCACACTGTTGAGTCAACCCCACTTAAGCTCATTGCGCCGCCACCGGTCTTGTATCTGGGGAGTTTACTGCTTGGATTCGTGATTCATGCAATTTCACCTGTCCGGATTTTTCCGGCTTCTTTTCTGCATGTGGTTCTTGGCGGCGTGCTGCTAGCGCTTGGCGCGGCTTTTGCACGTTGGTCCTTTTTGACGATGCGGAAACATGGCACAACAGCAGACCCCAAAGAGCCTTCGACAGAACTGGCAACCAGCGGCCCATTCCGGTTTTCGCGAAACCCGATTTACGTTGCAATGACGGCGCTCTATATCGGCGTGGCTTTTATTGCGAATGCTGCCTGGCCTTTGGCCCTGATCGGGCCTTTGCTCCTGCTTATGCACTGGGGCGTCATTCGACGAGAAGAGCGTTATCTCTCCGATAGGTTTGGAGATGCGTACGTGGAATACAAATCGACAGTCCGCCGCTGGTTATAAGCCAGCTCCAACACGAACTAAAGGGGCCAGGTTCGGATAATCAAGCCCGCAGTGGACAGTCCCTTGTGTGGGGATCAAAGGGGCCAGGGTCGAATTGTCTTTCGCTCGGGGGTTCGTTGGAAATTATTCGAGCCTGCACTGCCTTCATTTTTGCTGTTTATTGGTTCCGGCTGCTCGGGGATGGCCATCACCGAATGTTTTTTACTGCTGCATCCGAATCCAATCCGTGTTTACGCGCCTCTTAGCGTCCGAGGGATATCCTCGGCACATGCGAAAGGAAAGCGCCATGTTTTACGTAAAGAATCTACCTGGATGGGAACGCTGGTTGCGTGTGGGAGGCGGCGTGGTCATGGCCGTGTATGCGCTCATGAGCGTCGCTGGAATCGTGGGCGGACTGCTCGTTGCAGCCGGGATAGGAACCGCGTTGTCGGGTGTTCTCGGCTTCTGTCCGATGTGCGCATTGGCGGGCCGGCGCCTGGCAAAACGGGCGCGGGGCTAGGCTGATGGCGCTCGCGGAAAGGCACTACCCCCTGATCGCGGCGGCGCAACTGGGCGATCCGGTTGCGCTCGAGCGCCTGTTGCATGTATGCCAACCGGACATACGGCGCTATGCGCGGCGCAATTGTCTGATGAGCGATGTCGACGACGCGGTACAGGAAACGCTGGTCATCCTGTCGCGCCGCGTGCGCTCGGTACGCGCCATTGCCGCGTTTTCAGGTTGGCTGTTCACGATCGTCAAACGCGAGTGTCGGCGCCTGGAACGGCATGTGTTTGGGATCGAACACCTGGACGAGGAAAAGGCTGAACATTGGCTGTCGCACACGACCGAAGCCTTGCGCTATGACCTGGTGCGTGCGCTCGAATCGCTGCCGCCGCACTATCGCGAGATGGTTTTGTTGCGCGACTTTGAAGAACTGTCCATTCGTGAACTGGCGCAACGTCTCGTGTTGACCCCCGCGGCGGTGAAGAGCCGACTGCATCGGGCGCGACAGCTGATGCGGGAATATTTGCTGGCCTGAGGAGGCATGTCATGAAATTCGATCACGCACTGGATGTCTGCGGACTGTGCTGCGCAGAGCCTATCATCCGTATCACCAAGGCCTTGAAGGGGATCGACTCCGGTGCGGTGCTGATGGTGACCGCAGATAAGACGTCCATGCTCAAGGACGTACCGGCCTATTGCAAACAAACCGCGCATGATCTAATTCACCAGCAGGAGTCACAGGGCAGGTTTCAGTTCTGGATACGCAAGCATGCTTGAGGCGACAGCTTGCGCCGTGATGAAAATTAATTGTCACAAGGAACAAATGGGGTCAGACACGATTAATTGGGCGTCTGAGTCAGAACGGAACGACGGGGTCAGGTCTTGCCTTTTGTAGCAAAAGACAAGACCTGACCCTGGTCTATTGGTCTATTGGTCTATTGGCACTTCGGCCCATTTATAGAGTTGGTTGCGCCGGATGCCGAGTTCCAACGCAAGATCGGTTGCCGGCTTCTGGCCAAGCTTGAGCAGCCTGACGGCCCCGAGCTTGGAGCTTGAATTCCTTGGTGTAACGTGTACGAACGCGCCGGGGGTTCTTCTTGGGTCTTTCCATCTGACACCCCCTTGGCTATTGTCGCCATTTAAAAGTGTCCGGAAAACCCGGCTTAGCTCAGTCTGACCCCATTTGTTTCGACTCGGGCGGGCGACTATAACCGTCGCTTCATCGCGCGAAGCGCTGTGGTAGTCAACATCCCCACCAGCAGAAGTATGAAAACCGAAGGCTCGGGTACGGGCGAGGCTGGTGCCAGGGCGCCGCTGATGGTTCCTGAGTAGTCGTAGGGGGCGAAATCATTTTGCACCTGAAATGTCCCTGTTGCGGCATCACTGGCTTGACCCAGCGGTGAGGCAAACTTGATGGAAATATCTCCGTTTATCGTGCCGTTGTTGGTGGGATAGGAAGTATCAAAGGAAGTTGAAGAGAACGAAATGTTCATCTGGACGCTTCCATTAAATCCATTGAACCAGCCGCCCAGATCGAAGCCATGGTTGTTAGGATCATACGGCACGGAAATGTTCCAGATTCCCGTGTTGCTAACTGTGTCCCACGTGTACGTGCCGCTGGCGTGAACGGCATAAGGGACGCCGCTGGTGGTGCCGCTGAAAATCAAACCGCTGGCGTCATAGTTATAAATCATGCTGTCTCCCCTTGTTTATGGATTCGTGTATCTAAGTTTCGAAGTGCGACGTCAATGGTGGCTTGGCGCAGCGCATGATCTACCGAAAACAAATGGAGTCAGACACGATTAATTGGGCGTCTGAGTCAGAATGCTTCGGGGTCAGGTCTTGCAAAACCACATTTCTCCCCCAAGCCGATCGGCCCTGATCGAAGCACCGAGAAAATCAAAGGGGCCAGGCTCGAATTAACCCACAATCAAAGGCGCCAGGGTCGAGTTGTTTTGCGCTCGGCCCCCGCTGGAAATTAATTCGATCCTGGCCCCTTTGGTCCTGTTAAGGACGGATGTAGGAATAACCTTCCGCTTGCTTTTTCATCAAATAAGGAACGCCGGATTTCACATAACTAAGATTCGGTAGCATGTCTTCTTTGGTCAGGTTCGTGTTTCTCATTGTGTTTTCACAAGCCACCACCTTTACACCCGCACCAATCGCTTCAGCAATTCTCGGTCCTGTTTCGGAATCCATTTTGAGCATAGGGAGGCCGGGACCATAGGCGACAATTTCAACTGCTACATTCTCCTTTCCTAAGTCTTGCTGAACATTCTTTGCATTATTAAGAGCGAGATTCCATTTCTTTGGGTCATTATCGCTCACCTGAATTACAACCTTGCTTACAGCAACATGTTGGCCAGACGCTTTGCTTCCCTCAACAGCCAAGGCATTCTGACTAAATGCGCTGGTCGTGATTATCAAAAAAGCACTGGCCAAGATGGTCGAGTAAATATTGAACGGCTTCATATTCGATATCCTTTGGTGAAAGTGTAAGTATCTAAATGGTTTATGTAAGCTGGCAGCCACTGCAGCTAGCTCAATAGGGTTGACGCTACCAACAGTGTGCTTATTCCATTTTTTTCAACAACTTATTCGTTTGACAATCGAAGGGGCCACCGTCAACTGACCTGAACCGTCCCGGGTTTTGAGGAGGCTCCTTTCCTTGAGAAGATGGAGCCCTGAAGGGCAAGAAGACCACCCCTAAGTATTCCCCCGAAGTAAACCGCCGGGGTCAGGTCTTGCATTAACACATGAGGCTGAATCAGGTCGTCTGCAAAATAAAAGGGGCCAGGTTCGATTTCAGGGAACAGAGCGCAACAAGGGATCACTCGGGACATGAAGACAATCGGAAGAATCCTGATTCGGGGCATCGACATCCTGCTGCCTCTGGGCGTGACGCTGTATGCCATTTACTGGCTGACTTTTTACGGGGACCAGCTGCTGGTCGAGATGTTTCGGCCGCTTGAATCAAAGGGGCCAGGCTCGAATTAACCCTCCATGAAACGCTTTCCAACCCGTCCTCTCTGGCTCGCCGTTGCACTGATCGGCATGGCACTCGTCGCCGGCAGCTTCATCATGGTGGTGTGGCTGAAGCTGCAACCCTGCCCGCTGTGCATCGCGCAGCGCACGCTGTTCATGCTGATGGGCGTGGCGGCGCTGGTCGTCTTTTTTACGCATCGAAATCTTGCCGGACGCATTGCCGGCGGGTTGACTGTGCTGACGGCGCTGTCGGGCGCGGCCGTAGCGGGCTATCAGGTATGGCTGCAGCACCAGCCTGCGAACATGTTTTCCTGTGGCGCTGATACCAATTTCGTCGAGGACATTGTTTACTGGCTGGGTCAGCACGTTCCTGTTCTGTTCGATGCGCCCGGCGTGTGCCAGGACACGTCGCTGTTGATTTTCGGCTACTCGCTTGCGGTATGGGCGCTGGTCGCCTTTGTGGCGTGTGCGGTGCTGGGGCTGTGGGCACTGCTGCGTCGTGACAACAAATAAAATCCCTGGCTTCATAACCCACAAAAAAACGGCCCGGATGGGCCGTTCACGTGAATTCGCACGCGCCTATTTTTTCCCTGCGGGTTCATCGCCCATGCGCCAGATATCCACGTCCTGACCCTGCTCGCGCAGGCGTTCCGACTTGGCGGACAGGTAGCGCTGAAAGCTCGGCTCTGTTTCATACGCGCCGCTCAGCACGTAGGTAAAAATGCCCTGGGTGTGGAACAGCTTGAAATAGGCCTCGGAGCGGATGATCTCCTTGCCCTTTGCATCGAACAGCACGATGGAGGGCGCATAGTTGATGTCCAGCGCTCTGGCCCATGCGCGCGCCGTGGTGGCTTTGCCCTGCGGGGTGATCAGCGGCGTGTCCGACCACATGTTGAGCTGGATCGCATCGAACCCGGCGATGATGCTGCGCGTCTGCGTGTCCGACAGGATCCTGTCGTGCAATTCGGCGCAGGCGGGGCAATCGCGTTGCTCGAAGAACACCGCAATCGGCCTGGCCTTGCCGCCTTTGCGCGCGAGATTGAAGGGCGGCTTCCTGAAGAAGGATTCGCCGATCAATTCGCCGCCCGTGGCAGCCGGCTGGTGCGCCGCGACGTAATCGAGGTAGTCGGATTCCTTCGTGCCCTGCGCCGCAAACTGCAGCGCAGTCATGAATCGGGCGGGCGGGATGTAGCCATTGAGCCGCAATACGGTTTGCCCGGCTTCGTCGAAGAACAGGATGGTGGGGGTGAACTGCACCTTGAGGCCGGCGGCAAACTGCTTCTCGGTCATGGATCGGTTGTCGAGCCCCACGACCTCGCGGTCGCCCCACATGTTGATGGCGATCACGTCGAAGTGCTTCCGCAGATAGGTTTCGATGTTCTTTTGCGAAAGATTGCGTTCGACCAGGGCATGGCAGTAGGGGCAGCCGTCCTGCGTGAACAGGATCATCACGCGCTTGTTCCTGGATTTGGCTTCTGCAATATCGTCCCGGAGGTTGAGGAAGCTCGCCTTGAACCAGCTCGGGTATTCGGTCTGGACCGCGCCATGGAAAGCGCCCTCTTTCTTTTCCGCCGCGTCGGCAAGGCAGGAAAACAGGAGCAGGATGCATGCGAACCACTTCAGGGAATGAGGCCAGTGCATCGAATGTGAAATCATGTGTTCTCCAGCTTGCCGATCAACGACGGTCTTGAATCAGCCCACGACGCCCTGTCCAAACGGGCCGCCCACGCGTCAGGGTCTTGGCGCATTCTGCAGATCGATCATAGGCGAATTGGGGTATGAAGAACATTCGCGCGTCGGGTCGCTGGTGCGGATTGCATGCGGGGTTGACCGGGCGTGCTCGCGGAAACCGCGGGGGCAGGTCTTGCAAAACTACCTTTTCAAACCCTGCCCGAGAGGCCGCTCACCCTTCATCCTCATTTTGCCGCTTGATGCATCGCGCCCAGCACCGCGCCGATCGTCACCAGCACGACGCCGGCAAGGGTCACGGCATCGAGGGATTCCTTCAGCAAGGGTACGGCGGCGACGGCCGAGATGCCGGGAACCATGGCCAGCATGAGGGTTGCGCGCTGCGGTCCGATGTTGTGGATGGCGTAGGCGAAGAGCAGGCCGGCAATCGAGGCAGCGAGGATGCCTTGATAGACGCCTTGCCACAGGACGAAGGCAAGGGGAACGGTGGCGATGGCCTTGGGCAGGAACAGGAGATAGACCGGCGTGTAGCAGGCCATCGAGATCACGGCGATGCCGATCGTGGCGTCGAGGGGCGAGACGTGCCAATGCTTGAGCAACAGGCCAAATGAGGCATAGCAGATAGCGGCAAGGAGAAAGAACACGTCCCCCACCCATTGATGGGCGGGTGCGCCGGAAAATTGACCGAAGCTGTGGAGGCCGATCAGCACGATCCCCAGACCCGCGACCAGCAGGGCGAATTCGGACCGGATGCCGGGGCGGTGCCCGAGTATGAGCCAGGCGATCAATGCCGTTGCAAACGGAATGCCGCCGTTGACCAGGATGCCCGCATGAGCGGTCGGCGCCAGCGAAAAGCCCGAGTAGACCAGCAAGCCGTAGCTCATGCCGCCGAACGCGGCCAGCACGGCCAGTCGCGCCCACGCGAGGCGTCGCCATCGGGCCAGCACGAACGGCAGACACACGATACCCGAGAAGACGAAACGGATGGCCGCCATGTCATAGGGCGTAAGCGGGCTGCGTCCCCCCAGCCGGGAGACGATGTTGAACCCGGACCAGACCACGACGACCGCCGCCGCAGCCGCAAAGCCTTTGAACAGGTGGCGGCGGTGGGCCGGAACAGGGAGGGCTTCAGCTGTCATGCGATGGGATGCCGGGATAAGCGGTAGTGCGCACCTTACCACTGACGACTCAATCCATAGCGTCGTGAACCAGGGCGACACCGGTAGCCGTGGGGTGAGCGAGGCGAGATGCCCGGCGGCTGCGATCCGTTTGTCGACATTCTTTACACCTGAACGGGCAGGTGAACGCCATCTGGGGGGATTTCCTTGCCTGGCAAGGCTTGCGACGCGGTCGGGTATTGGGGGAACAAGTTTTGCTTCTGCCGCGGACAGCAATAATTTGTTGTCCACTCAGGGGGATCCATGCATTTCATTTCCATTTCTTCCGCGCGGCCGCTACTCGGGGCTGCGGGGCTGGTGTTTTCCATCGTGGCGCAGGCAAGCACGACGCTCGATGCAATCGGCGCCGGCTGGTTCACGAATGCGGGGGAGCACGTCGAATCCAATACGAACTACGCCGTGGGCGGTGGAATGGATGGCTACACCCGAAACAATTATTTTCTGTTCGATGTGTCGGGGCTCGGCAATCAGATTACCGCCGCAACCCTCCGCGTTTACAACCCCGACATGCCGTTGTCGCCTGGAGCGCCCTTCGGTTACACGAGTTCCGATCCGACAGAAAACTATGCGCTGTTCGATGTGTCCACGGATTTCTATAGCGCGCCGACCGGCGGTACCAATCATGTGGCCGGGTATGCGATTGGGTCGTCGACGGGGCAGGCCATTTTCAATGATCTCGGCACGGGGCAAAGCTATGGCAGTCATACCGCGAGCCTTGCGGACAACGGACGTTTCATCGAAATCAGCCTGAATGCGTCGGGCCTTGCTGACCTGAACGCAAGCGGCGGCATATTCGCAATAGGCGGTTCGATCACCACGCTCGATAATCTGGTGAACATGGAAAGCCTGTTTGCCTCAGCCTACTTGTATACCTCAACCGGCGCTGTGCAGCTGGTGGTCAGCAGCGTGCCGGAACCGAGCGAATCGGTGCTGCTCCTGGCAGGGCTCGGACTGGTTGTTGTGGCGAGTCGGCGGAAGCCCAACCCTAAGGATCAGGTCTTGTAGAGCATCACAGAGTCAGGTTTTGCCTTTTGACATGCGGCAGCACGAGGCAAGATTTGATAAAAGGGGGCCAGGATCGTATGGATTCCACGCGCTTGACGGGTCCGGGTTACGATGATCGGATTCTGTTCTTCGTGACAGGCGCCGGGTTACACTTTCCGCTCTGCGGCCTTCCGGCCAATCTGGGGGAGTAACCGATCATGTCCCAGCAGCATCCCATCGTCGCCGTGACCGGCTCGTCCGGTGCCGGCCTGTCCACGATACGCCACGCGTTCAAGTTCATTTTCCAGCGCCTGAACATCAAACCCGCGATCGTTCATGGCGACGGTTTCCGTCGCTATACCGATCGGCAGTTCGCCGCCCTGCTCGAGGAAGCGCGGGGCAGCGGCCGCAACGTTTCCTGGTTCGGACCGGAGTGCAATCATTTCCAGGAGCTGGAATCGTTTTTCAGGACCTATGGCGAATGCGGCAGCGGCGTGGTTCGCCAGTATGCGCACACGGCCGGGCACGGCGAGGAATTGGGCGTGCAGCCTGGCGAGTTCACGCCCTGGTCGCCCCTGCAGCCGGGCAGCGATCTCCTGTTCTACGAGGGGCAGCATGGCGGCCTGATGGCCAACACCTGGACGCGCCGCAAGGTCGACTCGCGCCACTTTCCGCCGGAAATCGATCGTCGCACGGGTCGCCAGGGCATCGACGTGGCCCAGCATGTGGATCTGCTGATCGGCGTGGCGCCTGCCATCAACCTGGAGTGGATACAGAAGATCCACCGCGACTGCGAAAAGGGCACCTGCTCGCCCGAGGAATCGGTGGAAACCATCCTGCGCCGCATGGACGACTACATCCATTACATCGTCCCCCAATTCGGCCTGACCGATATCAACATCCAGCGCATCCCGCTGGTGGATACCTCCGACCCGTTCATTGCGCGCGACGTGCCGCTGGCCGACGAATCGCTCTGCGTCATCCACTTCCGCGACCGCGAGCGCCATGACTTTCCCGATTTGCTCAAGCGCATTCCCGATGCCTACATGTCGCGTCCGACCACCATGGTGATTCCCAGCAAGAGCCTGCGCCTGGCCCTGGGCGTGATTTGCGGCCCGATCCTGGCTGGGTTCATGGAGGCGCGCAGCGCGGCAAAGGGCCTGGACCAGGCCACGGTGTGCCCTTGACTTGAACCGTCAAATGAATGGGGCAGTTCAGACACGATTAACTTCCGGCGCAGCAGGCAATGCTCAGGCCGTTATCCACGCGGCCGCCTCGGCAAACTGCGCATTGGAAAAGACTTTGAGCGGACACGGGACGGCAAATCGGAAGATGCCGATCGCGCCCCGCATCCAGTCGCTATCCGTGACGAAGGCGATCTTTTCCCACGCCTTCAGATGCGCGAGACCCAGTTTCGCGTCATCCCACATCGCGCCTGCGGTGAACCCGGTAAACGCCGGTCCCAATTGGTACAGGACGCGAACGGTTCCGTGCGCGTGCAGTTTCGATTCGATGGCGGGAATCACGACAGACTCGTAGTCCTGTGCGGTCACCTGTCCCGATGCAAGCAATCCGACGATGGGGTCGGGAAGACCCGGTAAAAGTTCAATCATCTGGATCTCCTTCGCGATTCACACAACATGCGTTCAGCCCGGAAATGGCGGTTTGACCGGCTCGCGGGCTTTTACGGCCTGCCCTTCCGATAGCCCTTGGTTTACGCCTCTTCAGGGTCCGCGGGCGCAGCGGGTTTCCCAAATACGTGTGCGACCAGCGGTATCGTGGTGGCGATGCCCACTGCAAGAAGCGTCCAGCCGACTGTGCGGCGCTGGTCCGGATTCAACCGGTCGCAAAGCAGCAGTGCGAGGCCCGCGCCCGCCGCCGCCCGCGTGCCGGCGATCAATCCGATTTCCGGAATGGTCAGGTTTACGTGTTTCATCATGTGCCTCTCTATCTGATTGGAGAGCGGATAGACGTGCCGGCGGCCCTGCGCAGCTGCGTCCCCTGCGGTAAGAAGAAACGATCGAGCGACAGCTACCTGTCGCCCACGACCCGCTGCATCCTCATGATCGAGTTCGCACCGGCGATGCCGAAGCGCGTTGATCGTTCTCGGTACCGTGATGTTATTTATAGACCGGTGCCGATGAGCGGTCTGCGAACAATAGGGGACGGCCCCCGATTTTGCATGACCGAATGCCACCGGGGTCAGCGATGCGCGTACCCCAACACCAGCAGCAGCAGCGCCGACAGGGCCATGGCCGCGTGGAGGCTGACGCCCATCATCGGCGGGGGCGAGCGATGTTCGCGATTGCCCAGGCGCAGGCCCAGCAGAACCAGCCCGCCGGCCAGGGCCAGCACGAACAGCAGCGCCGCATCGTTGTACAGCATGTGAACGGGACCGCCGAAGATCTGCCTGCCCAACAGGCCCAGGCCCAGCAGGGCGATGCCGGCATGCGCCGCCGCCAGGGCCCGCGAACCGCGTCGATGGCGCACGCCCAGAACGACGAGCCACAGGCCCAGCGACACCGCCAGACAGAACAGAACGATTGCGGCAAGGATCATGCGTTTTCCCGGATCAAAGATGGCGATACAAGGTTAAGTACGACTGGATTGCTCAAGGCACGCTTCGGATTGTGCGCCCTGCCGCGTAGGGCTGCAAAGGCCGCCGACCTCCGATGGGGTCGGGTTTTGCATTGGCCCATCGCAGCGGCGCGCCAAGCCGAAGCGGGCAGGGGGAATGATCCGCGCGTTGTCCGCAGCGGCTGCCCGCTCAGGCTGACTGCGATCCTCTGCCGCGCCGCCAGAACAGATTCAGCAGCGGCTTGACGCTGGTGCCATGCATCAGGATCGACAGCACGACCACGATCAGCGTCAGCTGCATCAGTTCCAGCGCCAGGGCTTCGGGCAGCCCGTGCTGGATGGCGTACATCAGGTAGTAAAGCGAACCGATGCCGCGTACCCCGAACCAGCCCGTCATGCCCAGCATGCGCCGGGAGGTGCGGGTGCCGAGCAGGCCGATGAAGACGCTGAGCGGACGCGCCACCACGAACAGGAACAGGGCCAGTCCCACTGCCTGCCAGCTCCACGAATCGGGGTAAAGCGTTCCGCCCAGCAGCAGCACCAGCAGGAGTTCCGACAGGCGTTCCAGATGTTCCTTGAAGATGAGGGCGCCCTGGCTGACGGTGGGCGCCACGTCGGGGTCGGGGTTGATCGAATCGGCATGCCTGATGTCCGGGGCGGTGCGCGAGTCCGCGGAGCGCCTGGAAGCGTTGGCGAGCTTCAGTTCGGTCTGGCGCAATGCAACGGCGGCGAAGAATACCGCCAGGAATCCCCACACCTGGACCTGCACGCTCAGACCGTACACCAGCCCGATCAGGCCAAGTCCGAGAAAGTCATCCAGCAGTTCGTGCCTGTGGTGCTCGCCGCGCAGCGTCCACCCCAGATAAGCCAGCGCAGTCCCCGCGGCCACGCCGATGGCAATGCCGCCCAGCGTCGCCCACAGCACGTCGGCCACGGCCCATTGCAGGCCGAAATCACCGATTTCGTGCAGGCCCAGCAAGCCCATTCCCAGCATCACGAACGGAAAGGCGGTGCCGTCGTTCATGCCGGCTTCGGAAGTCAGGGTGAAGCGCAATTGGTCGCGGTCGCCGGGATGGCGGCTCTGGACGTCGGTCGCCAGCACCGGGTCGGTGGGCGCCAGGATCGCACCCAGCAGGACCCCCGCGCCCAGCGGCAGGCCGAGCAGGAAATACGCGAAGAGCGTGATCATGCCGACGCTGGCCGCCATCGATACCGTCGCCAGCAAGAAAGGCGCGCGCCAGCGCGCAAACCCGAACGGTACCGGCATTTTGACCCCCGCGGAGAACAGGGAAATCAGCACCGCGACTTCGGTCAGCACTTCCAGCAGCGCCGATTCCTTGAGCGGATTGAAATGAAACAGGTTGAGGACCGTGGGCCCCATGATCAGTCCCACCGCCAGATAGATGATGGCGGAGGTGACCGGCAGGCGTTTGAGGACGGTAAACGTCATGCCCATGAAAAGCAGCAGGCCGCCCACGAAGATGAACCACTGTGCGATAGTCATTGGCCGCTCGGTTATGGCATGTCCGGTTTGGGACAACCCACCCGGGGTGGAGGTTCGCCGAATGACGTTTTCCTTACCAGGCAACAGGGGACACAGGGCGAGGCCTTTCCCCGCTCGGTTTAGCCGTGGACGCCGTGCATTATCCGATGAGATGATAGGGTCTTGCGCGTGCTGGCCATCGCCGGCGGCTGCCAGATTGCCTCTTCGTTCCCGGTCGCGGGAAAGCGCTGCATCGAGGTGTGAGCGAACAGAGAAAAATGGAGACTTCTGGAATTGAGAAACGAGCAGACTGACCCGGAGCTGGTCCGGCGGATCCAGAATGCGATCGACATGCTGCCGAGTCCGATCTTCATCAAGGATGCGGATTGCCGCTACATCGCCTGCAATCGCGCGTTCGAGAGCTATATCGGCCTGCCGCGCACCCGGATCGTCGGTGCGACCGTTCATGACGTCGCCCCTGCCGAGCTGGCCGCCATCTACGAGAAGGCCGATCGCGATCTGATGGCTGCCGGCGGGACGCAAATCTATGAAACCAACGTGCGCTATGCCGACGGCAGCGTCCACGATGTCATCTTCTACAAGTCGGTGTTCTGCCGGGCGGACGGACAGCCCGATGGCATCTCGGGGGTGATCCTCGACATCACCGAGCGCAAGAACATGGAAAACGAACTCGCCCAGGCGGCGCGGGAGGATTTCCTGACCGGCGCGGTGAATCTGCGCACCTTCTACGAACTGGCCGACCAGGAGTTCGCGCGCTTCAAGCGCACCGGCGAAGCGTTCTCCCTGCTGGTACTGGACCTCGATCGTTTCAAGACAATCAACGACACGCTCGGCCACGAAGGGGGCGACGACGCGCTGCGAAAGTTCGTCCAGATCGTCACGGCCAATCTTCGCGAGCAGGATATTTTTGCCAGAGCGGGCGGCGATGAATTCAGACTGCTGCTACCCGGCACGCCGCAGGATGGGGCAATCGTGCTGGCCGAGAAGATCCGCGGCGAAGTGAACCGGGTGAGCCTGCAGGCGCCGAACGGCAGCGTCACCCTGTCCATGAGCGCCGGGCTGTGCCGGTGCCATCCCGATGACACGGGCATCGACGACATCGTGCGTCGGGCCGATGCCGCGCTGTACGAGGCCAAGGCGGCTGGCCGCAACGCGGTCAGGGCGCATCCTGGCGTCCGGTAGCGCGCGTAAAAGCGCCGCCGCATCGCTCGCGGTGACACCAAACAGGGAATAGACCGCGGTTGTGCGCGGCGGGTGTTTTGGCGCCCGACAAAGCCACGGATTTCCCCCTGATTCGCCTGGCAGCCCCCGTGCTACCATCCGCTCGCCATGCAACTTCCCCACCTCCGCCAACGTCTGCGCGATCTCGGTGCCGCGCCCTGCCATGAGGGGCGCGTATTGCGCGCCTGGGTACAGGGGCGCTCGCTCGACAACAAGCGGCGGCGCGCCGTGGACTTTCTTCCCCTTGCCGTTCGCAATGAACTGCCTGCCCTCTTCGATGAGCTGCGCGGCCTGGCGCGGGTGCATTCCGAAAGCCCCGGCGAGGATGGCTCGGCCCGCCTGCTGGTGGCGCTGGCCGATGGCCAGACGGTGGAAAGCGTGCTGCTGCCGCGCGATGGCCTGTGCGTGTCGACCCAGGTCGGCTGTGCGGTGGGCTGCGTGTTCTGCATGACGGGCCGCGCGGGCCTCTTGCGCCAGCTCTCCGGCGCGGAGATCGTCGCACAGGTGGTGCTGGCGCGCGCCCGCCGCCCGGTGAAGAAGGTCGTGTTCATGGGCATGGGCGAGCCGGCCCACAATCTGGACAACGTGCTGGAGGCGATCGAGCTCCTGGGGATCGAGGGCGGCATCGGCCACAAGAATCTGGTGTTCTCGACCGTCGGCGACCGCCGCGTGTTCGAACGCCTGCCGCTGTCCACGGTGAAGCCTGCACTGGCGCTCTCGCTGCACACCACCGATGCCGACCTGCGCCGCCGCCTGTTGCCGAAGGCGCCTGACATCGCGCCGGCCGAACTGGTCGAGTTGGGCGAGGCCTACGCGCGCCGCACCGGCTACCCGATCCAGGTCCAGTGGACGCTGCTCGAAGGCATCAACGACAGCGAGGCCGAGCTGGACGGGATTGCCCGCCTGCTGGCCGGCAAGTATGCGGTGATGAACCTGATTCCCTACAACCCCACTGAGGGCGACGGCTTCCGCCGCCCGAGCTGGGAGCGGGCGGCCGAGATGGCGCGCACACTCCATCGGCGCGGCGTGCTGACCAAGCTGCGCCACTCCGCGGGGCAGGACGTCGAGGGCGGTTGCGGACAGTTGCGGGCGCGGGCGCTGGGCGCTGCGGCAGGCACCTGAAGCCAATCGAGGGGACAGGGTGAATGCCCCCCTTTTGGCAGTGCGATGCGAAATCGGTGCAGCGGAGTAGTCTTTCGACATGGACGCCCTGATCGCCGCTTCCGCGCGTGCCCTGGCTACCGGTGACGCGCTCGGCGCCCTCAAACGGGTTGCCCTGCGCGAGGACCCGCCGGCGCTGGCCATGCGCGGCATCGCCATGGCCCAGCTCGGCGAATACCCGCGTGCCCGCGAGTTGTTGCGGCGCGCCGCCCGTGGCTTCGGTGCCCGTGAGGCGCTGGCGCGTGCGCGCTGCGTGGTCGCCGAGGCCGAGGTGGCGCTGGCCATGCGCGAACTCGGCGGTTCGCCGCGTGCGCTCGTGGCCGCAGCCGACACGCTGGAGGCGCATGCCGATCTCGCCAACGCGCTGCACGCGCGCTTGATTGCGGTGCGCCGGCTCCTGCTGCTCGGCCGCCTCAACGAAGCTGAAGCGGCACTGGCATGCCTCGATACGCGCAACGCGCCCCCCTCGCTGGCGGCGGTGGCCGAGCTGACCGCGGCCGAACTGGCGCTGCGCGCATTGCGCATCGGCCCGGCCCGGGCGGCGCTCGCCCGCGCGCATGCGGCGGCCGAACGCGCACGCGTGCCGGCGCTGCTGGCCGAGGTCGCCGAGGCGCGGGCGGCGCTCGATCGCCCCGCCGCCCGCCGCCTCGGTGCTTCCGGCGAGCAGGCGCTGTGCCTCGACGAGGTCGCTGCCCTGCTGGCCTCGGATGCACTGGTGGTCGATGCCTGCCGTCGCGGATTGCGCGCCGACATCGCATGGCTGCCGCTGGCGCGGCGGCCGGTGCTGTTCGCGTTGGCGCGCGCGCTCGCCGAGGCGTGGCCTGGCGATGTCGATCGATCAACCTTGATCGCGTGTGCGTTCAACACCCGCCGCCCCGATGAAACGCATCGGGCGCGCCTGCGGGTCGAGATCGGTCGTCTGCGTGCGCTTGCCGGAGAGCTTGCGGGCATCGAGGCCACCGCGCGAGGCTTTGCCCTCAGGCCGCGCGGTACGCGCGCCGCCGTCGTGCTGGCGCCGCCCATCGCCGGCGACCAAGCGTCGCTGGTGGCGCTGCTCGCCGACGGCGCAGCCTGGTCGACCTCGGCGCTGGCGCTGGCCCTGGGCGCCAGTCAGCGCACCGTGCAACGCGCGCTTGCCGAACTCGAGGCCGCCGGACGGGTGCGCTCGATCGGGCGGGCGCGGGCGCAACGATGGCTGTCGCCGCCGCTGACGGGATTCACGACGATCTTGTTACTCCCACCTACGCTCCCGATTGGCTAGAGTTGTCTTGCGGCGCCAATCCGAGGCGCGCCACAAGGAGCCAGACAATGAGCAGCAAGACAAGCAAGGACACATCCCGGGCACCGGCGCGTGCGGCCGAAATCGTGCGCGAGTATGGTCCCTTCGCCGGCGCCGACAGCATCGCCGGCGTCACCCACGACGGCCAGCGCGTCTGGGCCGCCACCGGGGCGAGGCTGATCGCCTTCGACCCCGGGAGCGGCGAGCCCGCGCGCACGCTCGACTGCGCCTGCGACGCAGGCACCGCCTTCGACGGCAGGTACCTCTATCAGATCGCCGAGGCGCGCATCGACAAGATCGATCCCGCCACCGGCGACGTGGTGGCGTCGATCCCGGCGCCCGGCCAGGGGAGCGACTCGGGACTCGCCTGGGCCGAGGGCAGCCTGTGGGTGGGGCAGTGCCGCGATCGCAAGATCCACCAGATCGATCCCGCCACCGGCGCGGTGAGGCGCACCATCGAATCCAACCGTTTCGTCACCGGCGTGACCTGGGTTGACGGCGAACTGTGGCACGGCACCTGGGAAGGCGATGAGAGCGAACTCCGCCGCATCGATCCGGACAGCGGCGCCGTGCTCGAGCGGCTGGAGATGCCGAACGGTACCGGCGTCAGCGGGCTCGAGTCCGACGGGGCCGACCTTTTTTATTGCGGCGGCGGACAGAGCGGCAAGGTCCGCGCCGTGCGACGTCCGAAAGGACATAAATCATGAACAAGGAGAGAACCATGGACACGATGACAAAACACGCGATCGGAACACGTGAAGAGTGGCTGGCAGCCCGGCTCGGATTGCTCAAGGAGGAGAAGGAGCTGACGCGGCGCAGCGACGAGCTGGCGCGGCGACGGCAGGCGCTGCCGTGGGTGCGGGTCGACAAGGCGTACCGATTCGACACCGACGCGGGGGGCGCCGCGCTGGCGGACCTTTTCCAGGGGCGCTCGCAGCTCCTCGTCTATCACTTCATGTACGGACCCGACTACACGGCGGGCTGCCCGACCTGTTCGTCGATTGCGGACGGCTTCAACGGGTTCGCGATTCATCTCGCCCACCATGACGTGATGCTGTGTGCCGTTTCGCGGGCGCCGCTTGCCCAGTTACAGGCATACAGGCAGCGCATGGGGTGGACGTTCCCGTGGGCGTCTTCGTTCGACGGCGACTTCAACGCCGATTTCAACATCTCGTTCACCGAGCAACAGCAGCGCGAAGGGGGCATCGAGTACAACTACCGGCGCGAGCCGCCGGCGTCGTCGATACCTTTCCAGATGGGCAAAGAAGCCGGCAACGCATCGCCTCCCGTGCAGAACGCCCTGATGAGCGGGACCGACGTGGACACCTACCTGCGCGAAAGGCCGGGCATGAGCGCGTTCGTGCTCGAGGATGGCGTGGTTTACCACACCTATTCCACCTATGCGCGCGGCCTGGACGGCCTCTGGGGCATGTATCAGTGGCTCGACCGCGCGCCCAGGGGACGCAACGAGACCGGCATGTGGTGGCGCCGCCACGACGAGTACGGCAAGCGCTGAGCCATGTCATGCGCGTCGTCGGCACAAGCGGCGAACGGGACGTCTCGCGACGCATGGTTTCCGCACGCACTTCGGAGCGGGCCTTCTTCGGCGTCTCGGTGCTGCTCTTCGCCGCCGGTACGGCGCTGACGATCGTCGGGTGCGCGTCGATGTCGGCGATGGGCGGGATGCCGATGCCCGGCGGCTGGACGATGTCGATGGCGTGGATGCGGATGCCCGGACAGACGTGGCCCGGCGCCGCAGCGTCGTTCCTCGGCATGTGGGTCTCGATGACGGTGGCGATGATGCTGCCGTCCCTGGTCCCGATGCTGTGGCGCTACCGCCAGGCCGTCGGCAGGGCGGGCGAGACGCGGCTCGATCGGCTGACCGCGCGGGTGGGCACGGGGTACTTCCTCGTGTGGACCGCGTCCGGAATGGCTGCCTTTCCGCTGGGCGTCGCGCTCGCGGCGGTCGCGATGCAGTGGCCAACGCTCGCGCGCGCCGTTCCGGTCGCGGTCGGTGTGGTCGTCCTGATCGCAGGCGGCATCCAGTTCACCGCGTGGAAGGCATGTCACCTTGTTTGCTGCCGGGAAGCACCGGGACGCGGCCGCGGGTTGCCGGCTGATGCCGGAACGGCCTGGCGACACGGCCTGCGCCTCGGCCTCCATTGCTGCTACTGCTGTGCAAACCTGATGGCGATTCTCCTCGTCATCGGGGTCATGGACTTGCGCGCGATGGCTGTCGTAACGGCAGCCATCACCGTCGAGCGTCTCGCACCGGCCGGTGAGCGCATCGCGCGCGCCACCGGCGCCGTCATCGTCGGGGCAGGCCTGTTCCTGATCGCGCGAGCGGCCGGGCTCGCATGACGCCTCTGCATCGTGCCGCGTCGTGCACCTGAACTCCGCCGGTAAACCCGCCTCACCCCTTCAATTTCGCGAACGCTGCCGCCATGGCCCCACCCGTCGGCGCTGAAGCGGGCGTACGGTTCGGTTTGCCCTGACCGCGGTATTCCTTCTGCGCTGCTTGCGGCCTGGCGGCCGGCTTCTCCGCCGCGTCGCTCAGCCGCATCGTCAGCGCGATGCGCTTGCGCTTCTCGTCGACTTCCAGCACTTTCACCTTCACGATCTGCCCGGCCTTGACCACGGCGTGCGGATCCTTGACGAAGGTGTTGGAGAGGGCGGAGATGTGGACCAGGCCATCCTGGTGCACGCCGATGTCGACGAACGCGCCGAACGCGGCGACGTTGGTGACGACGCCTTCGAGGATCATGTCGGGCTTGAGGTCGGCCAGGGTTTCCACGCCGTCCCGGAAGCTCGCGGTGGTGAATTCGGGGCGCGGGTCGCGGCCGGGTTTCTCGAGCTCCCTGAGGATGTCGCTGATGGTGGGGAGGCCGAATTGCGCGTTGACGTATTTGGATGGATTGAGCGCCTTCAGCAGGCCGCCGTTGCCGATCACGGCCTTGAGGTCCTGCCTGATGTCGGCGAGGATCGCTTGCACCAGCGGATACGATTCGGGGTGGACGGCGGAGGCGTCGAGCGGGTCGGCGCCGTCCATGATGCGCAGGAAGCCCGCCGCCTGCTCGAAGGTCTTCTCGCCCAGGCGCGGCACCTCGCGCAGCTGCGCACGGCTGGCGAACCTGCCCCGGGAATCGCGGAAAGCAACGATGGCCTGCGCCACGCTGCTGGAGAGGCCGGACACGCGCGCGAGCAGCGGCACCGACGCCGTGTTGACGTCGACGCCCACGGCGTTGACGCAATCCTCCACCACCGCATCGAGCGAACGCGCCAGCTGGAACTGGCTGACGTCGTGCTGGTACTGGCCGACGCCGATCGACTTGGGATCGATCTTCACCAGTTCGGCGAGCGGGTCCTGCAGGCGGCGCGCGATGGACACCGCGCCGCGCAGCGAGACGTCCAGGTCGGGCAATTCGCGCGAGGCGAATTCGGACGCGGAATACACCGAGGCCCCCGCCTCGGACACCACCACGCTGGTCAGCTTCAGTTCGGGACGCAGCTTGATGAGGTCGCGCGCCAGCTTGTCCGTTTCCCTTGATGCCGTGCCGTTGCCGATGGCGATCACTGCCACGCGGTGTTTCTCGGCCAGTTTGGCCAGCGTGTGCAGCGAACCGTCCCAGTCATTGCGCGGCTGGTGCGGATAGATCACGGCGGTGTCCACCACCTTGCCGGTCTCGTCCACCACTGCCACCTTCACGCCGGTGCGGATGCCGGGGTCCAGTCCCATGGTGGCGCGCGGCCCGGCGGGCGCGGCCAGCAGCAGGTCCTTGAGGTTGCGCGCGAACACGTCGATGGCCTCGGTCTCGGCGCGGGCACGCAACGCACCCATCAGCTCCAGTTCAAGATGCATGAAGCTCTTCGCGCGCCAGGTGAAGCGCACCGTGTCCATCAGCCAGCGGTCAGCGGGGCGGTTCTGGTCCTGGATGCCGAAGCGGCCGGCGATGCGCGCCTCGCAGGGATTGTGCGGCGCGCTCCAGGCCGGCCGCTCCTCCTCGCTGTCGAGGCGCAGCCGCACGTCGAGCAGGTCCTCGCGCCGCCCGCGGAACAGCGCCAGCGCGCGGTGCGACGGAACGGTACTGAGCGATTCGGAATAGTCGAAGTAGTCGGCGTACTTTTCCGCTGCGGCCTCCTTGCCTTCGCGCACCTTCGATTCGACGACGCCGTGTTCCTGTACATATTCGCGCAGCGCTTGCAGCAGGGGAGCGTCCTCGGCGAAGCGCTCCATCAGGATCTGCCGCGCGCCGTCGAGCGCGGCCTTGGCGTCCGCCACGCCGGGGTTGTCGCCCTGCTCGGTGGTGAAGGGTTCGCGCAGGTAGTGCGCCGCTTCCTCTTCGGGATTGAGCATCGGATTCGCCAAGAGGGCGTCGGCCAGCGGCTCCAACCCGGCTTCCTGCGCGATCTGCACCTTGGTGCGGCGCTTCGGCTTGTACGGCAGATAGAGGTCTTCCAGCTGCGTCTTGTCCGGCGCCAGCGAGATGGCCTTCAGCAGCTCGGGCGTCATCTTGCCCTGCTCGGTGATCGACGCGAGGATGGCCGCGCGGCGGTCTTCCAGCTCGCGCAGGTAGCGCAGCCGGTCTTCCAGCAGGCGCAGCTGCGCGTCGTCGAGGCCACCCGTCGCCTCCTTGCGGTAGCGCGCGATGAACGGCACGGTCGCCCCCTCGTCCAGCAGGGCGATGGCAGCGGCAACCTGCGCCGGTTTGGCCGCGATCTCGGCGGCGAGTCGGTGTTCGATGGAAGGAAGCATGGTTCGATTGACTGAATGAGCCGGCCGCCGCGTCGCGAGGCCGAGGGGTGAAATTAGGTGGATGCGAATTATGCCTAAGCCGGGCCGTCTTCGCGCCTTTCTCCGTTGTTTCCCTCAATTCCTATACTGGTATTCAGCCAGGGAGCAGGGGAATGCTGGAGGGCTTGAAAATGGCCAGATGGATATTCGAACCGGGACACTCCGCCGCGGAGTTTGCGGTGCGCCACATGATGGTTTCGCACATGCGCGGCCTGTTCAAGAATGTGCAGGGCAGCATCGACTTCGACCCGGACGATCCGGCGGTTGCCGCCACGGTCGAAGCCATGATCCCCGCGGCAGGCATCTGGACCGGCGATGACGAGCGCGATGCGCACTTGCGCGGCCCGGACTTCCTTAACGTGGCGACGTACCCGGAGATCGCGTTCCGCAGCACCGAGGTCCGCTGCGTGGGCGAAGCCGATTTCAGGGTCGCGGGCGATCTCACGCTGTGCGGCGTGACCCGCCCGGTCGAACTCGCCACCCAGTATCTGGGCCGCTGGCAGTGTCCCTACTGGGAAGGCGGCAAGGACCTGGGGCCGACGACCCGCATCGGCTTCGTCGCCACCGCGGCGATCAACCGCCATCACTTCGGCGTGAGCTGGAACGCGCCGCTGGATCGGGGCGGCATGGTCGTCGGCGACGAGGTGGCGATCACCCTGGACGTCGAGGCCATTCTCGAATCCGATATGCAGCGGATCGCCGGGTTGCGGGGGTAGTGGGCGCCGGGGGGCGCGTCGGCCTTGGCCTGCAGGCCCGGCGCCCCGCTTATCCCCTGGAAAGAACCCGTTCGGTTTGATGCACGATTTCCTGGGCGGTGGTGTGCGAGACGCCCATGCTTGCGCCGAGGGAGGCAGCGGTGAGCGTGATGGGGGTGCACCCGGCAGTGCTGACGGCCAGCACGAGGATGGCGATTGCGGTACGCGCTTGCTGAACACGAAGTCGGGGCATATGCATGTCTCGGTACGTACAAATAGCGTGGGTTGCCTGCGCCAGGCCGAGACACAGGGCAGGTTTACCGGTTTACGGCGATGAGGACGCAAAAGTTGAGGGCGGGCGGATTTCGGCGCCCTCTGTTCATGACGTACCTGTGTGCACAAGGCGTATGGAATTGCGCTCAGGGCCAACCGCGCCAGGCGCACAAGGCAGAAATGGAATAAAAGGGCCGGACACCCTATCCTTCGCACTCGCCTGTGATCAAAGGGGCTGGACCGCCTTGTTTTTGCAAGCGCCCAGGGAACAGGTTCGAATTTTCATGTTCATATTCCGCTCAAGATCCTCCTGAAAGGACAAACCATGACGCACACTTACTGCATGACCTCTCACTGCGCGCTGGCGGAAGCGTGTGCGCGGTATGAGGACGATGCCGGCAAGCACCTGCTGAACCGTACGTATGCGGATTTCAGCGAGGAACTGATCCACCGGCCGGACAGCACGACGACCTGTCCGTTCTTTATGGATAAGCGCGACGCGGCGGACGCGCAGGCGAGGCCGCATTGAACGCGGAGACACGGAACCTGCCCGCTGTCGGAATCCTGCACGAACCCATCGTGGGTGCGTTCGGGCTGCCGGCCGATACGCCCTTTGTCAGCATCAAGGGCGATCCCAGCCTGCGCGAAACCGTGCCCCTGCGCCCGCGCCAGAAATCACGGCTCGACCGCATCGCAGGAGAGGTGCTGGAAACCTGCGCCGAACTGCTGCACAACACGGGGGTGTATGCGATCTATATCGGTTTCAACAGCTCGGAAGTGCGCACCGAGTCGATCTTCAATCCTTTTGCCTACGAGGTGCACGACGCCGAGGACCTGGTGAAGCCGGGCTACACCGTGCGGCATTTCGTCGCGGTGCCGTACGAGGAAAAAATGCGCGCCGTCGCCTGGGTGCGCGCCATGGTCCAGACCGGGCCGCTGCGGCATTACCTGCCGCCGCACTGGATCAAGCTGATGGACGCGGAGCGCACGAACTGGCAACCGATGGCGGAAGACCGCATCGATGCCATCGTGCAAAGCTTCAATACCTTGCGCGGGATCGAGGCCTACTACCTGCGCAACGCGGCGATTTCACTCTCGGAAGGCATCGTGCGGGCATCGTACAACTGCGACGGCACCTACATCGTGCGGGCAGATTATTTCCCCGAGTTCGTGCGCATCAACACGCCGTGATGTTTGCTCCGCTGGTCGGGGGCGTTTATTCAGGACCAGGCTGCTGCGCCTCGCCCGCCAAGCGTGGTCGGACGAGGCGCTGAAAGACCACGCTACCTAGTCTTCCTTGTGCAGCGAGACCGCCTGCTTGCGTGCCTTGCGGTCATCCGCGATGCGTGTCCGTACTTCATTCGTTTCCACGGGCATGGCCGTCGCGGACCGGATCCTGGCCGACGCGACCAGGACGGCATCGTCGTCGCTCGCGGCCGGAGCTTTGGCTTCGACCTGAACGCTACGCGTTTCGTCCGGTTCCAGCCGCCCGATCGTGACCACGACCTCCTGGCCGTTCCGGGTGACGGTGTCGCCCGGCGTGCCGGCAAAATCGGCCCCCTGCGGCAGCGTCACGACGGCTTGCGTCCCGTTCAGCGCATAGCCGGTACGGTTGCTGACACTCAACGTATAGCTCAGCAGGGTTCCGGGCGTCACGGTGCGCGGGGCCGAAAGTTTCACCTTGAGGGTTTCGCCCACGTCGGGTTTGGTCACGGTGAACGCGTCGAGCAGGGCGGAGCTGCCTTCGGCCGGATCGGACACGACCTGCCCGGTTGCCGGATCGATCAGGGTGTCCGGAATCGGATCGTTGAGCGGAACGCCATTCACGTCCGTGCCGAATGGCGCCGGATTGTCAGGGGTTGCCGATGACGTCGCCAACAGCGGTTCGGAGATCTGGTAGAGCGACAGCGTGTTGTGGTTGATCACGACATCGGCAAAGGAAAACACTTTGGCCTTGAAGCGTGCCGTGATCTTGGGGCCCTGTCCCGCATTGGGCATGAACGGCGTCATCTCGGCGCCGGTCAGATGATCGTCCAGCCAGGAAGCCGGGCCGTTGGGGAAGGTCAGCCCCGGTCCATACGTGTAGCTGCCCGTTGCCGCATCGTCCTGATCGACTCCCTTGCCTGAACCGCGCGTGGCTTCCAGGGCGTTGTCATGGCCTCCTTCTCCACCGGCGCCCTCGACCAGATAAATCACCCCATCGGGGACCGTGTTGCCCGTCCCGTCGAAGGACGCGTCGATGGCCACGGCCGGACCGCCCGCCGTGGTCGGTGCGTCGGCGACGGTCGCCAGCGCGCGCAGCGGATAGGTGCGCTGGTAGTTATGCTCGTGTCCGTTGAACACCACGTTGACGCCGTGATCCTCGAGGAGTTTGGCGATGCGGCGCATCTGGAAATTGCGCAGGGTCAGGTTGCCGGACGAGAACGAGGGGTGATGGAACACGACGATCTTCCAGGTTTGCCTGGTCGAGTCGAGGTCATTGATCAGCCACTGGCGCAGGATGTTTGGATACTCGGGGAAACCTGTCGGGGCACTCTGGTAGGTCGGGGTATAGCTCAGGAGTGCGTCGAACAGATGCGGGTTGCCGTCCAGAAAGACGAAATGGGCATTGCCCTGGTCGAACGAGTAATTGCCCATGGTGTCGATCTGGCGTTTTCTGCCCTTGCCGGTATCCACGCTGGTGCTGGCGCGGAACGCCTCGATGGCCGCGGGTGAGTCGTACGTGACGCCGTTGTACTTGAAGTAGAAGCCGGTCGGCGTGCTGCTGTCGCCGTTGAAAATGTTTTGCAGATCGACACCTTTGGGGCCGTTGAGCGGGAAGTAATAGTTGTTGAAATATTGCAGCGCATCCCCGCCGCCGGTGCCGCCGCTGTAGGGACCGGCGTTGGCCGCGCCGAGCAGGTTGGCGCTGCTTCCCGTGCCGCCTAGATCATGGTTTCCGGCGACGATGTAATAGGGAATGTGGCGGATGAACGGGGCGCCGGTTTCGTTCGAGCTGATGTCGTTGTTCCAGACGGGCATCCAGAAATCCCGGTAGCTCCCTTCCGCGCCATCGAAGTACACGTTGTCGCCGGTATTCAACGCCAGGTCAGGCTTCGGCAGTTGCGGAACGCCGGGAATGGAGAGCTTGTGCGCCTCGTACATCTGGTGAACGATGCGTGCTTCGTAGTTGACTCGACGGGCGGGATTCGAATTCGGCAAGGCAGGGAAGAAGCCCTCATCCCCCATGACCTGGAAGGAGAAGCGCCCGTTCTGCTTGCGCGTGTGGAAGGAAGCGGAAAAGCCGTCCGCAGGCAGGCCCGGCCCGGTCACGCGATAGTAATAGGTCGTGTCGTAATGCAAACCCTTGAAGACGGCATGGTAGTTGGCGTGTGCGCCCGATGCGGTAGGCGGCTTGGGAAGGGACGGATCGGCGCTCAGATAGTCGTCCACGACGCGGCCATTTACCACTGCCCTGGCGCCGTATTTGGGGCTCTGGCCGTATTCGACCGTGTAGGCTACCGGGTTCGGTGTCGGCTCATCCGTCTGCCATGCAATCACCTTGAGGTCGTGGGATGCGAAGCTGCTCGCGTCCCCCGGCTGGATGTAGGGTTGGTACGTGACGCCCATCGCCAGCAAGGGGGCGGAATCCAGGGCGGCGAAAGCCGTGGCAACCATCACCGCAAGCGTGTTCTTTTTCAAAATTCGTATAAGCACAATGTTCCCCATTCACAATTTAAAGGTTGGCACATGGACGCGGCAGCGCTTGCCTGCAATGAATCAAAGTAGAAGGTGTCCATATCCGGCAGCCTGAGATTCAGGCTGTCGGACGAGCTTATTGGCCGAATGTGAAGGGAGATGCGACCGGTCAGGACGAGAACATGGCCCGTACGTCTCATCCCCCCGGTTTCCTGTCCGCCGGTTGCCTGAAACAACAGGCCGGGTGAGCCTTTGCGAGGGATGAATGCGGGGAAATTTCGCTTCGCAGCCGCAAGGATCGATCAGAAGAAGCAGCGCAACGACTGTGATTTACGGTGTGTCAGGCGAGCGGCGCGTGGGGCCGGGATCGACCGGGCCGGCCGGGATGAAGAGAGGCGCAGGGGACTGCGCCTCTCTTATTGGGGCCTGTGTTGATGCAAGCTTGTTTGGAGTGGTGGCTACCGTAGCCCGGCTTTGGGCGTGGCAGGCCCGACTGCCGCCGGGGAGGTGGTTACTTGCGCGCCTTCCCAAGCAGACGCAGGATCTCGAGATACAGCCAGACCAGGGTCACCATGAGGCCGAACGCGCCGTACCATTCCATGTATTGGGGCGCACCCTGCTGGACGCCGGACTCGATGAAGTCGAAGTCGAGCACCAGGTTCATCGCCGCGATGCCCACGACCACGACGCTGAAAACGATCCCCATGGGGCCACCTTCGTGGATGAAGCCGATGGGATGGCCAAACAGCATCATGCCCAGGTCGACCAGATAGAGCAGGGCAATGGCGCCGGTCGCCGCGATCACGCCGCGCTTGAAGTTGTCGGTGGCGCGGACAACGCCCATCTTGTAGGCGGCCAACAGGCAGACCAGCACGCCGAAGGTCAGCCCCACCGCCTGCAGCGCGATACCGGGATAGCGCATTTCCGCCACGGCGGACGCCCCCCCGATGGCCAGCCCTTCCAGCAGCGCGTAGACCGGGGCCGTATAGGGCGCCGCGCGCTTGAAGAAAATGGTGACCAGGGCCGCGATGAAGCCGCCGATGGCGCCGACCAGCATGAGCGGGCCCACCGACGCGGTCGACGGGTCCGCGAAAAATTTTCCCCAAACCCACATTGCGGTGATCAGCGAGAGCGCCAGCAGGATGGCGGTCTTGTTGACCGTGCCGCCGAGAGTCATGCGCTCGCCCTCGCGTGCCAGATTCGCAAAAGTGTTCTTGTTCAGTGCAGGATTGCTGGTATTGGTTTGCATGAGCGTCCTCGTCTCCATGAGAAGGTGGTCGGGCCGGATCGGGAATCCGGATATCCTTGTGCAGCGGGCGGCGGTACACCGGCATTGTACGGACCGGGCCGGGTTTTTGGTCAGATGGGCCGGTGCCGGCTTTTTCCAGTGCGAACGGGCGCCTCAATCGAGGGCCCCGGGTTTTATGAAAGAGGTTGCGTGGGGATCAATGCTGATTTGCGTGCGCGTGTCGTTCTGGACACGGAATCGATGGCGTGGCTGGCCATGGCAGGGGCGGGTGCCTGGCGCAAGCCGCTCGATCGCAATGACGGTGCGGCGGCCGGCGAGACCGGCCTGGTGAAGGGCGCGCCGGGGTGTTCGTTCGATCCGCCCGTTCAGGGGGTGGGCGAGGAGATTCTGGTTCTGACGGGCGAACTGGCGGATGGGGAGGCCAGGTATTCGGTGGGGACTTACCTGCGCAATCCGCCGGGCGTGCACCGCACGCTACGCACCGATCAGGGCTGCATGCTGTTCGTCAAACGTTACCCGTTCGAGCCGACCGATTCCGCTGTCGTGCGAATCGATACGGCGAACACGCCCTGGCTCCCGGGACGGGTGCCCGGCCTCGGCGTCATGCCCTTGCATGCGCACCAGCACGAGCATGCCGCGCTGGTGCGCTGGGCGCCCGAAACCCATTTTCAGCCGCATGGACATTTTGGCGGCGAGGAGATCCTGGTTGTCTCCGGCGTGTTCGAAGACGAACACGGCAGCTATCCGGCGGGCACCTGGATCCGCAGCCCGCATGGGAGCCGCCACCAACCGTTCAGCCGGTTGGGCTGCACGATCTATGTCAAGACGGGTCATTTGCCGGTGACGGACGGTCACGCGGGTTGACGGCGCCGCGCCGTCGCGCCTCAGCTTGTTTCAAGCAGTGACTACCGCAGCCCTGCTTCAGGCGTGGCGAGACCGACTGCCGTCGGGGCCACTTCGCTGGCCAGCTCCTCGGTCCAGGCAAGCGATTGCAGCTGGGCGACATTGACCTCGTCGGGGCTGGACGCGATCTCGCCGGCGTAGCGGGCGATCTGTGCGAAGTCGCTGCGTTCCGAGGCTTCGGCGAGTTTCAGGAAGGGCGCATAGGGGCCGCTCTGGTGGACCAGGGCCTGGACGACGGGGTTGGGCATGGGAAGCTGTTCGAGCAGGCGGGCGAGCGGGATTTCCATCAGCGGTTCGGCCAGGGAAAACAGCCCGGTGATGAACAGTTCGTCCTGGGCCTGGCGGTCGAGCCGGGGGCGGCCGAGCAGTTCGCACAGGCGCCCGCGCGTCACGGCGGTGCGCGCCAGCAGGGCGTTGGTGGGCGTCGGGTTGGCGGTGACCAGCAGCAGCGCCAGCCAGCGATACAGCGTCATCAGCCCGATCTGGGCCAGGGCCTGGCGCACGGTATGGACCTGCTTGCGCAGGCCGGCGGCGGCGGAATTGGCGTAGCGCAGCAGGCGCAGGGTCAGCGCGGCATTGCGGCGCAGGGGCTCCTCGATCTCGCCCAGGTCTTCGCAGGTGCGCACCTTGTTCATCAGTTCCAGCACGGCCAGCTGACCCGGCTGGATGGACTTGCTGGCGAGGTTCTCCGGGCGGGCGAAGTAGTAGCCCTGGAAATACTGGATGCCGCTGGCGCGGCAGAGTTCGAACATCTCGCGGGTTTCGACCTTTTCGGCGATGAACTGGCCTTTGAAGTCGCGCTGGATGTGGGCGATGATTTCCACGGTCTTTTCGGGATGCTGTTCGAGCACGTCGAGCTTCACGAAGTCGACCATCGGCAGCAGCGGACGGTACTCGTCGAGGCAGACGAAATCGTCCAGGGCGAAGCGGTAGCCGAGCTGGCGGAGTTCGCGGATGCGGGCGATCAGCACCGGCGAGACCGGCACGGTCTCGAGGATTTCGTAGACGACGTGGTGGGGCGGCAGCAGGCAGACGAAGTCGCTCATCAGGGTGGCTTCGTCCAGGTTGATGAAGGCGAGCCTGCCTTGCAGCAGCCAGTCGGGACCGAGACAGAGGGTGTTGCCGATGACCTCGACGCCGGCC
Organism: Hydrogenophilales bacterium; assembly: GCA_016195805.1. Classification (GTDB taxonomy): domain Bacteria; phylum Pseudomonadota; class Gammaproteobacteria; order Burkholderiales; family Thiobacillaceae; genus Thiobacillus. Next base: position 184,437 of record JACPYT010000011.1, on the reverse strand, counting down.
TGCAGCTGGCTGCTGATCTGGGCCGAGACGGCGGCCATCGATTGCCGGAACAGGAGTTCATAGGCGAACAGGCGATGCTCGGCGTCGACTATGGGTTGCCGCGCCAGGAAGGTTTCCTTGCCCATCCGCTCTCCTCGTAAGACGTGTGTTTATGATTGAAGGTCCGCACGCGCGAAGGCTGGCGTCGTCTGAACCTATCGTGAACAGAGGGGTCGGAGACGGTGCGCCACATCCGCGCGGGGCGTGGCCCGGACACGAAACCTTAACGATGCATCCGCACAAAACTTGAGGCCCATTCATCCAGATGAAACATATCCTTCTCGGAAACAGCGATCTGTCCGTCCCGGCTGTCTGCCTCGGCACCATGACCTTTGGCCAGCAGAACAGCGAGGCCGAGGCCCATGCCCAGCTGGACCATGCCCTGGCCCAGGGGGTCAATTTCATCGATACCGCCGAAATGTATCCGGTCCCGGCGCGGGCCGAGACGACCGGGCTGACCGAACGCCATGTGGGCACTTGGCTGAAGCGCCAGTCCCGCGACCGCATCGTCCTGGCAACCAAGGCGACCGGCCCCGGGCGTACGCTGGACTGGATCAGGGAAGGCCGGCTCAATTTCAGCCGGGCCAACCTGCAGCAGGCGCTCGACGGGTCGCTGCAGCGGCTGCAGACGGACTACGTCGACCTCTACCAGCTGCACTGGCCGGATCGCAATGTACCCATGTTCGGCCAGTATCACTTCCACCCGGAGCAGGAGCGCGAGACGGTGCCGCTGCGTGAAACCCTGGCCGCCATGGCCGGCTTCATCGAGGCGGGCAAGGTTCGCCACTGGGGACTGTCCAACGAGACGCCGTGGGGGCTGATGACGGTCCTGCGTCTGGCCGACGAGTTGGGGCTGCCGCGCCCGGTGTCGGTCCAGAACGCCTACAGCCTGCTGAACCGGACCTGGGAAAACGGCCTGGCCGAAATCGGCTTCCGCGAAAAGATCGGCCTGCTGGCCTATTCGCCGCTCGGATTCGGCGTGCTGTCCGGAAAATACCTGCGCGACGCCAGGACGCCGGGCCGGGTGAATCTGTTCAGCGGGTTTGCCAGCCGTTACAACACGCTCAATACGGTGCCGGCCGTGGCGGCTTATGCGGCGCTCGCAGACCGGCACGGCCTCACGCCCGTCCAGCTGGCCCTGGGCTTCACCTGTGGCCGCTGGTGCGTCGGCAGCACGATCATCGGCGCCACCACGATGGCGCAATTGCAGGAGAACCTGGCCGCCGTCCGGGTCGGACTTCCAGCCGACGTCCTGGCGGACATCGAGCGCATTCACCGGCAATTTCCCAACCCGGCGCCTTGAGCACCGACCAGCGGGAAAAACGCACCCGTTCAATCACGGTGGTCGCGATCGCGCTCCCGGTCACGATCCCCGTGCGAGTCGCGGTCCTTGTAGCGGATCTCCCGGGGGTAGCGATCCCGCGGCAGGTCTTTCCAGGGGCCCGCCCTGTCGCGAGAATAGCTCCAGCGATGGTCGCGCTCGTGGTAGTAGTAGAAGAAACCGTCATGAACGTAATAGGGTTCCACGCCGAGTTCCACCGTCACCGGCAGTGCCGGCGCCACCACGTAATCCGGGCCGTATGCGGGTGACACGACGCATCCGGGGAGCAGCAGCGCGGCGAACAGCGGGCCGTACAACATCATCCTGTGTCTGGTCATGTCTTTCTCCTGGTTGGGCATCCGAAGGGATGCGGGTTGCGCCGGCTCAGGCCTGATCTGCGCCGCCCTGTGTGCCCATTTTGGGCTTCCACATGGCGATGACCGCGCCGGTGGGATCCCGGATCACGCTCAGCCAGCCGTAGTCGCCGACCTCCATCACGTCCTGCAGCACCGTGGCGCCCAGCGTGCGTGCCTTGAGGGTGGAAGCCTCGATGTCATCCACCCCGACGTAGGCGAGCCAGTGTGGCGGCACCTTGGGATCCGGGTTCGCGAACATGCCGCCGCCGGTGCCTGCGCCGACCTTGATCAGGGTATAGGGCAGGTCGCCGTCGGGTGCGGGAATGTCTTCCAGCGTCCAGTCGAATAGCGTGGAATAAAACTCCTTGGCCTTGGCAAGGTCCTTGGTTTGCAGTTCGATGTGCACGAAAGGGTTGGCCATGTCGCGTCCTTCAGGGGGAGATCCATTCTTTATAGCCGTTTCTCCCGTTCGGTCACGCTATCCCCGGCTTGCGGTGCGCCAATTCGGCGCGTGTCCGGCCCTTGTCATCCCGGGGGTTAGAACTTACCAAATTTCCTGGCATGTAAATCGCACTTCCCGGGGTATCGGTCCCCTTGGGAGTTGCGCCATGATGACGGCCAGAAAGACGCCACCGCCCGCTGTACACAGCGATATCGTGGAATCCGAACTGCTGGACATGCTGCAGTCGTTGATCGACGCCCGCTGCGGATTGTCGGCAATTCATCAGCTGCTTGATGAGGCCAAGACAATGGCGGAAATTCGCGCCCGGTTTGCCCAGTGGCAGGCCGATCAGCGTGAGCACGACAAGTAGCGAGGAGTGGAGGGGGAGAATGGGGCAGCCTCCAATCCACTGGGTGTGATGAGAGGGCAGTCAGCCCGATCCTTTCCGCATGGCCCGCACAATTCCTGGCGGGAGCCTCCCCAGCACGCGACGCACGGTTCCGATTCTGGCAGCGCAGGGCCTTTGCAAGTGGCCGCCATCTCCTATATTGGTTTTTCGGGCGTATCCGAAAGGGAGGCGGTGAAATGGCGCAGGGGTTTGCTTTTCTATTGCTGGTGACCGCAGTCGTGCTCTGGCTGCGCCACGCCGCCAGGCAGAAAGCCTGTCTGTCAGCCCCCGCCGCAAGACGGGACGCACCCAGCCGTTATCACTGTGTTGAGGTGTGCACCGGCGTCCCTGCATGCGTAGCCGCCCAACGGCTTGGAAATGCCCGTTACCTCTCCGGCGAGGCCCCCGGCCTACCCGTGCCCGGCTGCACCGAGCAACAATGCGCATGCAGCTACATCCATCACGATGATCGCAGGCAGGACGATCGCCGCAATCCTTATGGGCAATGGACAAACCTTCCCCCCGCGATGGCGGGTGAGCGCCGATCGAGAATCGACCGGCGTACATCGCAGGAAGGCGCGTTCAGGCCGTCGATGGCCCACTGAAATAACGGGGATACATGAAGCCAGGAACGCTAATCGGAGCCGCGGACACCAAGGCGTTCAGCGAACAGCTGTACCGGATCCGGGAGATTCATATCGAAGTGGAAGCCATTCTGCAAAGCCTGGCTGCGTTGCAGGACGACGTCCCCTGTGCCCGCTGCACGAGCGTCTGCTGCAGGGAGGTGATGTGCCGCGAAAGCGTGGACAGCGATTTTCTGCGATTCGTGCTGGGTCCGCGGGTTGAGGACTACGAGGTCAACGACGGATGGCATGTGCCGGGCTCGGGATGCCGGCTCGGCTATGGCCGGCCGCTGGTCTGTTACGAATTCTTTTGCGAAAGGTTCGACGCACAGGATGCGGCGCAGCTCAGGCAGTTGTCGCGTGCGTTCAAAACACTCTACGCCGATGTCTTTGCGGGCCGGCATATGCTGGCCGTCGCAGACATCAGACGGATTACCGCAAACAAGCTGGACCGCATTCATAACCGGCTGGAAACCCTGCGGGAGCGGGCGAACGCGGCGCTGCGGCGATCCCTCGGCGAGAAACTGGGCCTGCAGGCGACAAGTCGCCCGGTCGATCCTCCCGGAGACTGAATGGGGTCAGGTTGCGCGGTCCCGGGCTTTCGGGGCAGCTTGGTCGAACACCCGGCCGAGCCCGATCAGTTTTGTGCCTTGCCTGGTGGAACGACCGTTTCCACCGTTCCCGGCGCTGAGGGGGGCTCGGAGGTCGAGGCTTTTTTCTGTTCCTTTTCCGCTTTCTTTTTCTTCTTCTCCAGCTCCCTTTGCCGCTTTTCGTACTGATAGTTGGGTTTCAAGCCTGGGCTCCTTGCTGTGGCAATGGGTAGACGATACGCGGTGTCGCGCGCTTCACCCAGCAAAACCGTCAGGACGGGCGAAGGCGGCACCGAATCAGGGACACTGCAGAGGAAGCGGACGGCCCCGGGGAACATGCCGCGCTTCCGGCGGCGTCGTACTCTGCGGCGCCGTCTATGGCGGCGGGGGCTGCCTCGGCTTTGCCTGGGGCAGTCGCGAATCCTCGTTCACGCCGCTTGCTCGACAAGTGGCGTGAGGATGCGCCGTTCGCTGCTGGCCCACGCAACGCAGCGGGGTTCATATGCCGGCATTCAGCCTGCCAGCATGACGGGCGCCCGGCGTTCGCTGCGCTCGGCCCGCGGCGGGAAGGGCAGCCGTTTCACTTCGTTGCCCTGCTCATTGCGGTAGATCAGTTGGCGGGTGGCAAAGTCGTACTCCGGGTGATGCGGAGCGCTCCACTGATTGAGAAAGTGTACGTAGAACGCCGAGAACAGGCCCTGCGTGGGCTTGTCGCGGAGCAGGGCAAAGACGTATTCCGGCTGGTCTTTCAGTTCATGGCCGTCGTGGCAGTACTGCACCCATACGTATTCCCCGGTGATGATCAGGTTCCAGAAGGGCGGATCCTCGTAGAACTTCAGCGTGACCTGCTTGCCTGCGTCTGCCAGGGCAGCCAGCCGCTCGATCGTGGCCGCGGTCTCCTCGCGGTAGGTTTCGAGCAGCGGGGCGGGGTCGCCCAGCGATTGCACGCGCCGCATGGCGCCTGTGCCGTAAGGGTTCATCAGCATGACCCGCAATTCGTAACTGTGGTCGATCACCTGGCTCAACTTGCGCCGCTCCGAGACGAACGTATCGTATCCGGTGACCGACATCACCGACACGTCGCGGGTGCCGGTGATCCGGTTGAGCAGCTTGCGGTCGTACCAGCGCGCGAGCCAGTTGTTTCCCCCGCGCACATGCACCAGCGAGACCAGGCGGTTCAGGCGGTGGCTGAGGCGCCCCTGCCGTGCGCTGAGGAAGAGGTTGAACAGCATCACCAGCACGGCGGCGAAAATGATTTCGTTGGCCAGCAGCAGTTGTGAATTGTCCTCCACCCGGGGCCACCAGGTGAACAGGATGAATTTCGCCAGCACGGGAAGCGAGAAGGCGATGCCTACCGCCAGGAGCGTGACCCCGATGTGGCTGAAGATGTGTCGGATCGTGTGAACGATGCTGAAAAAATGCGGGCTGCGCGTCATAGGACGTGTCTCCTGTTAATCAGGGAGCGAGGCTGATCTGATTCCTGGTGGATTTGGTTGCTCCGGAAATCCCGGAAGGGCAGGAGCGATTATGAAAGGAGGGAAGCGGGGCCGGTGCTCCGCTGCGGAAAGGGCCGATCCCGAACCAGGCATGCATCCTGGTTCGAAAGCCGGCCCCACCTTCAGCCCTGAACGCATCGCAGCGACAGGGCGTTCGCGGTGGCCTCAGCGTTTGTGCTTGCCCTTTACCGTCGTCGTGCCGGCGGCCTCAAGGTCGGCACCCCCCGATTGCTTCATTTCGGCGCCGTCGGCGTTCATGCGTTCCGCGGCACGGTCTGCGCCCCGGGTCGCTCCGCTCTGCCACTGCGCATTATTGTTGGCGCTTCCGGAGGAGCTCATGTGCGCATCCGCAGCGCCGCCGGCCTGGGCAGGCTCGGGTGCCGGAACGCTGGCGCCTGCGCCGACATCGGCGTGGACGCCGCCGAGTCCCGCAGCCGTGGCGGCCGTGGCAAAACCTGCGCCGGCCACCCCGGCCATGATCAGGGTCAGAAATTGGGTACGGATCTGCTGGGCATACTGCTTCATTGCATACTCCTTATAAGTACATTGAGGTTGGGTTACGCGGCTTTCATCCCGACAAGCCAAAGCCTCTCCAGCATGTGCCGTGCCAGGCATGAATATCCGTTGTTTTTCATGGGCTTGAGTTTCCATCCCCGAATGATGGGCTGCGGTTTCGTCGCCTTCCGGCGACACCAAACCGGGCATTTTCCGCAATGCCTTGTAAGGAAAAGACATTTTCTGTCCTTTATCCGGGACAGGGTTCGACGTCCTGGCCCTGGCATCCGCGGTTGCTCGTGCGGCGCCCGAAATGTCCGATTGTTTTTGCCGGGTGTTGGCCTACAAAGAGTACTCGGTTCGTGCGCCGGATTCGGCGCCGGCATACTCAATTCCCGGTTATCCAGGAGGCTCCCATGAGAAACGTACACATCGACTATCGCGGCCCGGACCATGGCTTCCAGGCCGCCAGCCTGCTTGCGAAAGACGCAGCGAAAGAAAATCAGATGAAGGATCCGACCATCATCGCCTGGCATCGCAGCAGCAGGTTGGGGGCGATGCCCCCCTTCTATGACGGGGCCAACCCCGAAACCTGGTGGGAAAAATTCGGCGAGGGCAACGGCGGCAGACTGGAAGTCAGCGTCGGCGAGGACTACCAGTTCATCATGATGGATGCGCGCGGCTATGAAACCGTGGGTGACATGCCGCTACGCAACCTGACGGATCGCGAGGGCAATCCGTATCTTTGCTATACGCCCCTGCAGGGCATGGATTCTTCCATCCCCAAGCAGGAAGCCTGCACGCTTCTGGATGGCTGGTTGGCCGATCAGTATTGAAGCCGGGTCGATTCGCGTGGCGTCGCCACGCGATGATCCGGCCGGAATGTGCGAGGTATCGGACATGTATTTCACGGGAGGAAGCGGGCGATGAACCATACCGTCAAGCTGTTGATGAGCCAGTTCGTTACCCACGACGTGAAACATTTCATCGTCGACAAGCCGGCGGGGGTTTCCATCGTTCCCGGCCAGGGGGTGGAACTGGCGATCAACCGCCCCGGCCTGCGCGAGCAGGGGCGACCCTTCACGCCTACCGGGCTGACCGAGGACGGCGTGCTGGAATTCACCATCAAGGCGTATCCCGACCATGCCGGCGTGACCCAGGCGATCCACCAGCTTGCGCCGGGTGCCGAGCTGCTGATGTCCGAGCCGTTCGGCACCATCCGCTACCAGGGGCCGGGGGTGTTCATCGCCGGCGGCGCCGGCATCACGCCTTTTCTAGCCATCCTGCGCGATCTGGCGCGCAAGGGGGTGGTGGACGGCCAGACCCTGATCTTTTCCAACAAGACCCCGCGTGACGTGATCTGCGAGAAGGAACTGCGCCATGTGCTGGGTGAGCGCTGCGTGCTGACCTGTACCGGTGCCGCTGCGCCCGGGTATGAACACCGGCGTGTCGACCGCACTTTCCTGGAAGAAAAAATCACGGATTTCACGCAGCGCTTTTATGTCTGCGGCCCGCCGCCCTTCATGGAGGCGGTCAACGGCGCTTTGGCGGATCTGGGCGTTCGCGCGGAAAGTCTGGTATTCGAACGGTGACGTGCGTGTCAAAAGGCGTAGAGGGAGGCTGGCGCCCCGATTCACACGCAAACGCCCACACCCTTTGCAATGAAACGAAAGTCCAACGCCCTGGCCCCTCCCAACGGTGGCTGACAAGCCACGAATCCGGATAGCCGGGCCAAGCAGCCGGCAAAACGATAGTTGGCGTCAATTTCCCCCTTTGTTCGCGGGATCAAAAATGTCCGGGTGAGCTACTTTTACCTCACCACCCGCTTAACGTGCGTCTGATTGAACGCGACAACAACGGTCATCCGATGGGTTCACGTGAAAGGGGGGATGCATGCGAGGGAGTGCTTCGATGCCTCCCGGCCAACTTTCAACACAGGCGCTGAAACCAATTGACGACCCTATCCTGCCCTGGCAATCCGAATCAGTTTGAGACCCCGTTTCTGGGACTGGCGCCCTTTCTTCGCACGAGTGTCGAGGGGGCCGATTTGCGGCCCTTCGGCAAGGCGATGCTGGAACAGGCTGAGCAATACCCCGCCGATGCGGAACTGTGGATGAACCTCTCGGTGGTCATGCAATGCCTCGGACAACGCGATGTTGGCCTGACGATCCAGTCGCTGGCCCTGCAGCAGAAGCGCGTGTTCCTGCTCGCCGCGGCCCTGCAGCCCGCCAGGCTGCGTCTGCTGGTGCTGTCGGTTCCGGGCGACATCTCCGTCAATACGCCGCTGGACTGTCTGCTGGAAGACAGCGATATCGATCTCGTGTTCTATTACGTCTCGCCCGATGATCCCCTGGCTTTGCCCATCCCGGACCACGATGCCGTCTATGTCGGGATCAGCGAATCGGAAGAGAACCGCACGCTGCTTGCCTCGCTCGACAGCGCCCTGGCGCATTGGCCGAAGCCGGTGATCAACCAACCGCGGCATATTCCATCCACCGGGCGCGATACAGCCAGCCGGCTGTTGCAGAATGCTCCGGGCCTGCTCATCCCGCCCACTCTGCAGGCCGCGCGTTCGACGTTGCTCGACGTCGCTGCGGGCAGCGTGGCGCCAGCCGAACGGATTGCAGGCTGCGATTTTCCCTTCATCGTGCGGCCGGTCGGCTCGCAGGCCGGGCGCGATCTTGAAAAGATCGAACACCCCGAGGAACTCGACGCCTATCTTGGCAAGGTCGGGGATGCGGAGTTCTTCGTGTCGCGTTTCATCGATTACCGTAGCCTGGATGGGCTGTTCCGGAAATTCCGCGTTGCCCTGATCGATGGCAAGCCCTATGCCTGCCACATGGGGATTTCATCGAACTGGATGATCCATTACGTGAACGCCGGGATGTACGAGGATGCGCAGAAGCGGGGCGAGGAAGCGGCGTTCATGGAACGCTTCGGCGATTTTGCCGAACGCCACCGCGCCGCGCTGGACGCGATCTGCCAGCGCACGCAGCTCGACTACCTGTGTATCGATTGCGCCGAAACGCAGGCAGGCGAACTCCTGATATTCGAGATCGACCACACAATGGTCGTGCATGCGATGGATCCGGAGCACCTCTTTCCCTACAAGCAGGTCCATATGAAAAAAGTGGAAAATGCCTTCAGGGATTTTCTTTTTCGACTCACCATGGCCGGATGACGCACCGACACATGACTCCACTCGACAATCGACTGAATTTCTCGGGCGGTCCGGGCGCACTGCCCGGGCACGTGCTGTCGCAGATCCAGGAATCCATTCTGGCCGTTCCCGGGGTCGGCCTGTCGGTGCTGGGCATCAGCCATCGTTCGGACTGGTTCGCCGCGGTCGTCAGCGAACTGGAAGACAATATCCGCACCTTGCTGGGGTTGCCCGACGATTATCACGTCCTGTTCCTGCAGGGCGGCGCCACCCAGCAGTTTTCGATGATCCCGATGACCCTGCTGCACGGAAAAACGACGCCGGCAGAATACCTGCACAGCGGCTACTGGAGCGGCAAGGCACTTGCAGAAGCCGGCCGCGAAGGACCGAGCCGCGTGATCTGGAGCGGCGAGGACGGCGGCTTCCGGCGGCTTCCCGGCAATGATGAGCTTTCCTTCTCGCAGGATGCCGCCTACCTTCATTACGTCTCCAATGAAACCGTCGAGGGCCTGCAGTTTCATCGGGTGCTGGGCCGGGACGATGTGCCGCGCGTGTGCGACATGTCGTCGGATTTCCTGTCGCAGCCCTGCAAAGCCGATCGCTTCTCCCTCATCTATGCCCATGCGCAGAAGAACATCGGCCCGGCCGGCGTGACGGTCGTGCTGGTCCGCGACGCGTTGCTCAAGAATGCACGCACCGATCTTCCCGGCTTCCTGGATTACCGCAGCCACATCGAGGCACACTCCGTCTTCAACACGCCGCCCGTCTTTGCGATCTACGTCGTGCTGCTGATCACGCGCTGGCTGCTCAATGAAATCGGCGGCCTGGCAAGGATGGCCGATCTCAACCGCGACAAGGCCGAGTTGATGTATCGCATGCTGGACACCAGCGATGGCTTCTATCGTGGCCGCGCCGATGCCGGGGACCGTTCACGGATGAATGCCACCTTCAATCTGGCCAGCCCGGACATGGAAAAACGCTTTCTTGCAGAAGCCGAAGCGGCTGGCTTCTCCGGTCTCGCCGGGCATCGTTCCACCGGCGGCATCCGGGCGTCCCTCTATAATGGACTCGAACTGTCCGCGGTCGAAGAGCTGGCAGGTTTCATGGAAGACTTCCGGATTCAATGCACGAAGCGGCGCGTCAGTGGCGCCGCCTAGCCGGATTTCCTGTCCATGACCCGGGTTCGCCGCATGACCCGCTACCACACCCTGTTGCTGGGCATTTTCGCAGCCGTCTGGACCTGGGCGGCGATCGAACCGAAGTACCCGCACGACTGGCTGCTGGAAAATTATCTGGTGTTCGTCTTCGTGCCGCTCATCCTGCTGACCGCGCGTTATTTCAGACTATCCAATTTCTCCTACACGCTGATTACCGTCTTCATGCTGATGCATGTGGTCGGCTCGCATTACACCTATGCCGAGGTTCCGTTCGGCACCACGCTTCAGCACTGGGTCGGGGCGGGGCGCAACATGTACGACCGGCTGGTGCATTTCAGCTTCGGCCTGCTGCTGGCGTATCCGCTGCGCGAGATCTTCATGCGCGTGGCGAAGGTGCGCGGGCTGTGGTCGTACTGGTTTCCGTTTGAACTGGTGCTGGCCTTTTCGGGCGCCTACGAGATCATCGAATGGCTGGTGGCCGCCCGGGTCGATCCGTCGGCGGGTCTGGCATTCCTGGGCGCGCAGGGGGATGTGTGGGACGCCCAGAAGGACATGGCGGTGGCCGCCGTCGGGGCGGCGCTCAGCCTGCTGAGCGTGGCCATGATCAACTGGCGCTACGACCCGGCCTTCGGCGAGGAGCTGCGCGCCAGCCTGAAAATCGAACACGGCGACAAGCCCCTGGGCGAGCAGGCCTTGTGGACTTTGCTCGGGAACCGGCGCAAGCGCTGAGATTAGCGGGCGGCTCCGGTTACATTCGGTTACAACCCGTTACATCATGGCGGCTGCCCGACATCCACGGGATACATCCCCTCCCCAGAATACGTTTCATGTCGTGCCCGCCCTGGGCCGGCTATTTTGACAACGTCTCTGAAGGAGATCGCAATGAAATGGATTCCCGGTTCTTTTACCAAACGTGCCCTGATGGTGGGTTTGATCGCCGGCAGCGGCATTCTGGCGGCATCGTCCTTTGCGATGCCGGCCGGAGGCCCCGCCGGCAAGGAGGGCTGCGAAGCCCACCATGGGCAGGCAGACCGCGCCAAGTGGGAAGCGCGTCATGCCGAGCGCCTGTCCGAGCTGAAGCAGAAACTCAAGCTGCGCCCCGACCAGGAGGCTGCATGGAATACCTTTGCCAGCGCCACTCAGCCTGGAATGCGTCAGGCCGGTGCGGACAGGCAGGACATGCGCGGCGAGTTCGAAAAGCTGAACACGCCGCAGCGTCTGGACAGGATGCTGGCCATGTCGGACGTGCGTCGGACCCGGATGCTTGAGCGCAGCCATGGCCGTGCTACGGCTGGCATCAGTCTGGTCTCGTTTCGCTGATTCGCATGCGCGGCGTCAATGACGTTTCGGTCTGCCGACCCGGGCGGGATATCGGTGAGACCGTGCGGGTCGACCAGCGTGCGTGACGTGCCGCTCGAACCCGGGGTGAGGGGGCGATGAGCCGATCGACGAACGCTGTCCTGCTATCCGCCCTCGTATTGCCTGGCGCAGGGCATCTCTACCTGAAACATTATCCGCGCGGCGCCGTCTTGATCGTGTCCAGCCTGGCCTGCCTCGGGGTCCTGGTGGAGCGGGCGGTGCAGCAGGCGTCGATCGTGCTCGATAAACTGGCATCCGAAGGCGACATGGTCGATCCGGGCCGGCTTGCAGACCTGGTCGCGCAGACATCGAACGGTCCGGGTAGCCTCGTCGTCACGGTTGCCTCGCTGGTGCTGGCCGGCTGCTGGGTGATCGGGATCGTCGATGCGTACCGGCTCGGAAAGGCCTCCCCCACAACCCGGTGATGCAATACCCCCCTCTTTCACCTTTTATCGCGAACAGGAGTCGTTCATGAGCAGGTCCATTTCCCGGTTTCAAACCCTTCTGAATCTGGCGCGGGCGATTCCCATGCTGGGGCTGCTGGCGTTGACAGGGTGCGCCAGCTTCTATGTGGACACGGCCACGAAAGAGATTCCCGCAGACGCCTACAAGAAGCCGGCTTCGCCCCATCCCGTCCAGGTGGTTTTCGAATTCCAGACCAAGGGGGTGGCGAACGCCCGGGCAACCCAATATCTGGCGCCGCTGGTGATGGAGCAGATCAAGGGCAGCGGCCTGTTTTCGGAATTGAAGACGACGCCGGTCGAGGGGGGCGCCCTGCTCAGTGTCGTGCTGAACAATGTGCCCTTGACCGACGACGCCTTCAGCAAGGGGTTTGTCACGGGAATGACGTTCGGGCTGGCGGGCTCGCAGGTTTCCGATGGCTATGTCTGCACCATGAAATACATCGCCCGGCCGCAGGCTCCTGCCATCAGTAGCACCGCGCGCCATGCCATCCACACCGTCATGGGGGCAAAAGATGGGCCTGCCAACGGGACCAAGATGGACAGCCTGGACATGGCCGTCAAAACCATGACGCGGCAGGTCGTGAGCACCGCGCTTGACGAATTGTCCCGCGATCCCGAATTCAAATGACCGCACGCGCACTGATGGTTCTTCGCAGACGGAGCCTGCCTGCCCTGGCAGGAATGGCGCTCGTCTGGCTGGCGGGCTGTGCCCAACTGCCGCTGGGTGAACCGACCGCCAGTTTCGGGAATATCGGGAAGGCCGGCATGTCGGGGACGGCGCCGGTTTCCGTCGGACCGTTCCGGCCTAGTCCGGGTGTCAGCCCCGCACTCGACAAGGGACTGAGCGTTCGCTCCAATACGGTCGTATCGCCCATAGACGCTTCGTTCGCCCAGTATCTGAGGCAGACGCTGGTCACCGATCTCCAGGCAGCGGGACTGTACGATCCTGCTTCACCCACCCGTGTGAGCGGATTCCTGACAGATTCGACGCTGGACGTGCCGCTCGATACGGGCCATGCAAGCCTGGGTGCCCGATTCGTCGTGGTGCGCCTGGGGAAAACGGTTTACGACAAGGAACTGAAAGCCAGCGCAAGCTGGCCGTCGTCGTTTGTCGGTATGGAAGCTATTCCGACCGGGGTCAACCAGTATGCGGCCCTGTATCACATGCTGGTGGGAAAATTGCTGGATGATCCCGATTACAGAACGGCCAATCCGAAGTGACGGGGACAGTGTCCGTTGCTTTGTCGGGTCACGATTGAATTGCCTGGAGGAGGGGAACGATGGCCACACCGGATATCCGCAACATTGCCGTGTTTTGTGATTTCGAGAACGTGGCCATTGGCATCAAGGAGGCCAGTTACCCCGATTTCCGGATCCGTCCGGTACTGGAACGGCTGCTGCTCAAGGGCAGCATCGTGGTGAAGAAGGCCTACTGCGACTGGGACCGCTACAAGGAATACAAGCGCGACATGCACGAGGCGGCATTCGAGCTGATCGAGATTCCGCATGTGCGGCAATCGGGCAAGAACTCGGCGGACATCCGCATGGTGGTGGATGCGCTCGACCTCTGCTACACCAAGTCGCACATCGACGCCTTCGTGATCATCAGCGGGGATTCGGACTTCTCGCCGCTGATCTCCAAGCTGAAGGAGAACGGCAAGAGCGTGATCGGCATCGGCGTGCGCGGCTCGGCGTCGTCGCTGCTGATCGGCAACTGTGACGAGTTCATTTTTTATGAGGACCTGGTGCAGATCAAGGCGGCGCACAAGATGTCCGCCAAGAAGCCGGCAGCGGCAGCGCCGCCCGTCAAGGAGGCGGCTGTCGCTGCGCCCACGGCGACGAGCCCGACCCGACGGCGCGCACGGCCGGCAACGGAAAAAACGGTGGCGGCCGACGCGGGCCAGGCCGTGAGCAAGGCTGAACCGAACGCCGAAGTGAAGAAGGACCAGGCGGTGGAACTCGTGGTGAGCACGGTGGAGCAATTGGTCGCGGAGCGGGGTGGCGAAGGGTCCATTTCGGCGTCGCTGATCAAGAGCACCATCAAGCGGATCCGCCCGGGGTTCAGCGAATCGGAATACGGCTACGGCGCATTTGGAAAGATCCTCGACGATGCACACAGGAAAGGCGCATTGATGGTGGACAAGAAAGAAGGCGGAGCTGTCGTTGTCAGCCTGCCGCCCTCGCGGACCTGACGAACAGCCGGGTCCGATTCCCCCGCCGAAGCGAAGAAATCCAGGCAGCGGCGGATTGGTTTTTGATGATCATTTAGGCCACCCGGAACACGACGGCCCGGAGCAAAACACCATGCGTTTTCCCCTGATCGATGAACTGGCCACGACAGACATCGTGAGCGTGCTGCCACGCGTAGCGGTGCGCCATGCGTTGCAGCAGATGTCGCAACACAAGGTGCGCAATGTGGTGGTGGAGGAGGGGGCGGGCTGCTACGGGCTGCTGACCGCCTCCGATGTGGTCCGGCTCCGGTTTTCGCAGAGGGGGCTCGATGTCGCTATCAGCGAGGCGGGCTACCATGCCCTGCCCTACATCGCCAAGGGAAGCAACCTGCTGGATGTGATCGAGCTGTTCGATGACGCGCATGGGTATGCGGCGGTGATCGACGAATCGAACCGGCTGTTCGGCATCGTCTCGAATACCGACATTCTCGCCAGCCTCGACCCGCAGACCATGCTGCAGCGTCAGCAGTTGCGCGACCTGTTGCGCCGTCACGAGGTCAAGAAGATGCCGCGCGATACGCCGGTCGGCGAGGTGCTGGCGTGCCTGGTTGACCAGGACGATGCAGTGGTCGTGACTGACCAGGACATGGGCGTGGGCATCGTGACGACCCGCGATGCCATCCGCCTGCTGCAGGACGAGGTGGCGCTGACGGACCCGGTGCATGTGCACATGTCGGTGCCGCTCCGCACCGTACCGTGCGACCTGACGGTGGGCGAGGCGGTGGCGGCCATGCGCGACCTGAATTTCAAGCGGCTGGTGGTGGAGGACGCGCACAGCAAGGAATTGATCGGCATCATTACCCAGCGGGATTTGATCGGCGTGGCCTACAGCCGGTGGGCCGAGCTGATGCACCATCATGCGCTGGAGTTGCGCGAAATCATCCATGTCCTGGAAACCAAGACGGCACGGCTGGAGAAGATCGCTTCGACCGATCCGCTGACCGGCATGGCCAACCGTGCGCGCTTCGAAGAACTGCTGCGTAACGAGCAGGAACGGCATTGCCGTTTGCCCGAGGTGCCTTTTTCGGTGCTCATCATCGATATCGACCGCTTCAAGCAGATCAACGACACGTGGGGACACAACCAGGGCGATATCGTGCTGCGGGGCGTGGCGCAGCACATCCAGGGCCAGCTGCGCCATATCGATACGCTGGCGCGATGGGGCGGGGAGGAGTTCGCCGTGCTGCTGCCGCAGACGGATCTTGAAGCGGCCCGCCTGGTTGCGAACAGGATATGCCGGTCGCTGGCGGAAAACGTGTTCGAGCGGGTAGGGTGCGTGACCGCCAGTTTCGGCGTCGCCATGTACCAGACGGGCGAATCCACCCCGGCCTTGCTCGGTCGTGCCGACGACGCGCTCTATCGCGCGAAGCGCAACGGCCGCAACCGGGTGGAATAGTCGCGCGCGGCGACGGCTTCGCGTGCGACGGACGTTGTCATTGGACCGCTCCGGATGCTACAACCCGGGACGCAAGCTTCCGCCCTGACCGATTGATGAACCGATTCCTGCTGATTGCCGCCCTCGCTGCGGCCGCCTATTTCGCCCTCGCACCGGGTCTGCGCACACCCGACAGCCGGGCGGCGTCAATCCGGCCCGGCGTGCCGCTGGAAACACGCGACGGCAGCGATGCCCTCCTTGAAAACGCGTTCGCGCAGCACATCAGCAGGCTGCAGGTAACGGGGCAGGGGACGGTGGTGAAGGTGTTGCGGGACGACGGTAGCGGCAGCCGGCATCAGCGTTTCATCGTGCGGCTGGATTCCGGACGCACCGTGCTGGTGGCCCACAACATCGATCTGGCGCCGCGCATCGACGCGCTACGCGCAGGCGACACGGTCGCCTTTTCCGGCGAGTATGAATGGAACCCGAAAGGCGGCGTGATCCACTGGACCCACCGCGACCCGCACGGCCGCCACCCTGACGGCTGGATCAGGCACGGCGGGCAGACCTATCAGTAGAGGCAGCCGTACCCAGAATCACTTGCGGCGGATGCCCAATGCGTCGAGACAGTCCGCCATCCCGGCTTCGAGCCGGACGATCTGTTCGGACGGGCTGGCATGACGGAGCTCCTCGGCAATGGAGTGGGCGGCCGTAGCATGATGGGTGGGCAGGAGGAGGGGCAGGCCGACGCAGACTGCGAGTCGGAGACGGGTCTTGGCACGCAGCAGGCGCACAAGTTTTCCCAAGCGCTCGAAGGGCTGTTCGGGCAGGCGGATATCGGCGGTGCCGGGATGGACACAGCGGGGAACTTCCCGCGAGGTGTCGATGCAGCCCCCTTCCTGATAGACGCCCTTGGGATCGCGCAGCCGCAGCATGCGCTGCAGGATGCGCGCCACCTCTGCGGGATCGTTCTGCGTGGCGCGCACCCGTTCCTCGACGATGGCCTCGTTCATCTGCATCTCGCCCTGGTCGTCGACGTAGGCCCCGTGCCGCCAGTGGTAGATCTCCAGGCACTTCGCCGTCAGGCTGAAGGGCTGCTCGCGTTTCCAGAAGTTGGTGAAGAGGCCGCCGCCGAGATAGAACACCCACGAGCCTTCGTAGCCGGTCACGTCGGCGGAGCGTTCGTCGGGATTGCGGAACCAGAGGCGGTCGCCGGGGACGTAGTACTTTGCCGGAAGCGGCGCCTCCATCGAGCCGTATTCGTGCAGGAAGACGTCATGGAACTGGCCCGACATGATGGGCCGGCTTTCCCATTGCCGTTGCAGGCGAGCGAGCAGTTCGGGGTTGCTGACCGCCAGTTCCTGGGCAAGGCCGAGCAGGATGACGTATTCGGTCGCCCGGTAGCAGGAGAATGCGTAGAGCTGGCCGGACACCTCGGGCTGGGTGGCCTTCACCAGGCCCTCGATCAGCGACTGGCCCGGCAGGAGGGTGAAGCCCTTGCCCTCGACGTAGGTCCAGTAGTCCGCGGGGCGCTCAGCCTCGGTGGTGTGAAAGTCGAGGGCAGTCCGCCGTGCCGCCTGCACGATGTTGCGCCGGATGTGGATGGCCGAGCGCGCCTCCGCGAAGCTGGGAAACTCGAAGCCCACCGGCCCCGCCAGCATGGCCACCAGGATCTCCCGCTCCAGGTCGGCGACCTTGGCCCCGGTATCGAGCTTGAGCCGTTGGCTCAACTGGGTGGTGTCGAAGTCGGGCGCCCATTCCTGCGCGACATCCGGCTTTAGACGGAAGCGGAGGGCGAGGCCTTCCTGGAGGCGCTCCACCTGATGATCGAGCGCGAGCGAGGCGAGGAGCGCGAGGAAATCATGGCGGGCGGCGGCGAGGCCAGCCTCGTCCTGCGCGTGGATCAGGATGCCGCCGCTGGCGGAAGTATTGTCGCGGGTCATGGGAAAAGTCGGTCTGGTCGGTTTTACATGAAGCGGTCAAGCAGCCGGCGGCTGGTCTTGTCCAGGCTGAACAGGTCGCGGATCAGGTACTGCACGCCGTGGCTGTCGCCGATGAGCAGGGTGGCGGCGCCGAGGCGGCGGATGTCTTCTTCGCCCTTGAGGACGAAGCGGGTCTCGCCGCGGTCGGTTTCGACCTCCCAGGTGCTGGGGATGGCGAAGGTGGAGACCTGGCGCAGGCGGCGGATTTCCGGCACGAATTCCCGGCTCGCCAGTTCGTCCTCGACCAGTTGACGCGTGGCCTCGGGCAGGACGTCCAGACGGTCGATCCAGGCCAGCTCGTGCCCGTCTTCGCCCACCAGGGCAATGCCCTCGGTCGGCGCGGCGATGGGAAAGGCGCGCACCGGCACCACGCCTTCGTGCACGGAGCCATCGGCGGCGGTCAGCTGGAGCCGGCCATGGGGGTCACGGGTGAGCTGGGGCGGGGCAGTCGTCATGGTGCGTTTTTCAATGGGGGTTTGGCCTCGGCACTGGCCGCGAGCTGCTCGTCGAGGTCGGTGTCGACATTGCGCGCCTGCGCCTGGTAGAGGCGGTAATAGTGGCCTTCGCGCGCCATCAGGTCGTCGTGATTGCCGACCTCGACGATCTGGCCGCGGTCCATCACGACCAGGCGGTCGGCGCGGCGCAGCGTGGAAAGGCGGTGGGCGATCGCGAGGGTGGTGCGTCCGCGCACCAGGTTGTCGAGCGCTTTCTGGATTTCCTTTTCCGTCTCGGTGTCCACCGAGGAGGTCGCCTCGTCGAGGATGAGGATGCGCGGGTCGATCAGCAGCGCGCGGGCGATCGAGATGCGCTGGCGCTCGCCGCCGGACAACCCCTGGCCGCGTTCGCCGACCAGCGAGTCGTAGCCCTGCGGCAGGCGCAGGATGAATTCGTGGGCATGCGCCGCACGAGCCGCTGCGACGATCTCCGCGCGGCTGGCGTCGGGTTTGCCGTAGGCGATGTTCTCGGCGATGGTGCCGAAGAACAGGAAAGGCTCCTGCAGCACGAGGCCGATGTGGCGCCGGTAGTCCGCCACCGGCAGCGAGCGGATGTCGATGCCGTCGACGTGGATGGCGCCTTCGGTGACGTCGTAGAAGCGGCAGATGAGATTGACCAGGGTGCTCTTGCCCGAGCCGCTGTGGCCGACCAGGCCGATCATCTCGCCCGGCTGGATGGCGAGGTTGACGCCGCGGATGACGCCGCGGTTGCCGTAGCGGAAGGCGGCGTCGCGGATCTCGATGCGGCCCTGCACCTTGTCGAGGTGCTGCGGTTTGGTCGGCTCGGGGACGCTGGAGACGTGGTCGAGGATGTCGAAGATGCGCTTGGCGCCGGCGGCGGCCTTCTGCGTCACCGAGACGATGCGGCTCATCGAGTCGAGGCGGCTGTAGAAGCGGCTGATGTAGGCGAGGAAGGCGGTGAGCACGCCGACCGTGATCTGGTCATGGGCGACCTGCCAGATGCCGAAGGCCCACACCACCAGCAGCCCGATCTCGGTGAGCAGGGTGACCGAGGGCGAGAATAGCGACCACGTCTTGTTGATGCGGTCGTTGACCGCCAGGTTATGGCGGTTGGCCTCGCGGAAGCGCTGCGCCTCGCGTTTTTCCTGAGCGAAGGCCTTCACTACGCGGATGCCGGGAATGGTGTCGGCCAGCACGTTGGTGACCTCGGACCAGACGCGGTCGATCTTCTCGAAGCCGGTGCGCAGCCGGTCGCGCACCAGATGGATCATCCAGGCGATGAAGGGCAGCGGCAGCAGGGTGACCAGGGCGAGCGCGGGATTGATGGAAAACAGGATCAGCGCGGTCATGCCGATCATCAGCACGTCGGTGAAGAAGTCGAGCAGATGCAGCGACAGGAAGACGCAGATGCGGTCGGTCTCCGACCCGATGCGCGTCATCAGGTCGCCGGTGCGTTTGCCGCCGAAGTATTCCAGCGACAGCTGCAACAGATGCTCGTAGGTCGTGGTGCGCAGGTCGGCGCCGATGCGCTCGCTGACCAGGGCCAGGATATAAGTGCGCGCCCAGCCGAGGCTCCAGGCCAGCAGGGCCGATGCCAGCAGGCCGAGGAGGAGGAGCGCCACCACGCCGGTATCGATCGGGTGGCCTTCCTGATAGGGGATCAGCACCTTGTCCATCAGGGGCATGGTCAGGTAGGGCGGCACCAGGGTGGCCCCGGTGGAGGCCAGGGTCAGCAGGAATCCGGCCAATAGCTGGTTCCGGTAGGGGCGGGCAAAGCGCCAGAGTCGGAACAGGGTCCAGGTGGACGGCGCCTCATGCAGTTCGCGGCTGCATATCGGGCATTCCTCCTGATCGGGCGGGAGCGGCGCCTTGCAGGTGGGGCATGCCGCTTCATCCAGTGGTTCCACCGGCTGGCCGGTCAGTCGGGCCGCCAAGTGTTCCGCAAAACGATCGTGCAGCCGCAGGGCCGCCACATTGTGGGCCAGGGTAAAGCGCCAGCAGGCCAGACGCGAGATGGCGTCGTGCAGTTCCAGCGTGCCCACGCCGGCATGATCGTGATGCTGCAGGGACAGGCCCGGCCTCAACGGCCAGACAGCCCAGTCTTCGTCGCCGGGCGACCGGGCCAGCAGGCGCCGGTCGGTCAGCACCACCTGTCCCGGCGAGAAGGCCAGATGCACGTCGAGATCGGTTTCCAGCGTGGCAACGACCTGCTCGTCGCGCGCGAGCAGCGGGGCCAGTTCGGCCTGCCAGACATCGGGGGCGTTCGCGAAGGGGCTGGGGAGAGAATGGCGTGTTCGGGTCATGAGTTGGCGAGCAGCCAGGCAGGGGCCTGAATGGCATCGCCCGAAGATATGGGACGATCAGGCGCGGCAGTGGATTTTCATTGAAACGTGTGCAGCAGCATCCAGCCACTCCCCGGCAAAGCGGGGTTTATTGTATGCTGCGCGCCCTGGTTTCGTGTAACCTGATCGTAGCGCGAACAATTTTTCCCGGCGAAGCCCCAGCGTCCAGATCTGCTCTTCCATGCCTGCCGCATTTCATTTCTCCCTCTGCTTCAGGCGTTTCACGTCGTGAACAGAAAAACCATCGAATTCCTGCGCGTTACCCATCTGGACGGTCCGAATATCTGGACCTACCGGCCCGTGCTCGAAGCCTGGGTCGATATCGGCGACCTCGAGGATTCGCCTTCCAACACCATTCCCGGCCTGTATGAGCGCCTGACCGGCTGGCTGCCCGGCCTGATCGAGCATCGCTGCGGCGTCGGCGAGCGCGGCGGCTTCCTGCTGCGTCTGCGCGAGGGAACCTGGCCGGCCCATATTCTCGAACACCTCACGATCGAGCTGCAGAATCTGGCCGGCATGAAGGTCGGCTTCGGCAAGGCGCGCGAGACCCCCGAGCGCGGCATCTACAAGGTGGCGGTGCGCACGCGCAACGAGCAGGTCGGACGTGCCTGCCTGCAGGCCGGACGCGACCTGCTGCTGGCTGCCATCGAAGACCGCCCCTTCGATGTGCAGGGCACGGTGGCGCGCCTGCGCGACCAGGCAGACCGGCTCTGCCTGGGCCCGAGTACGGCCTGCATCGTCGACGGAGCGGCCAGCCGGCATATCCCGTTCATTCGCCTGACCGAGGGCAATCTGGTGCAGCTCGGCTATGGCGCCCGCCAGCATCGCATCTGGACGGCGGAAACGGACCTCACCAGCGCGATCGCCGAAGGCATCGCGAGCGACAAGGATCTGACCAAGAGCCTCCTGAAATCCTGCGGGGTGCCGGTGCCGGACGGCCGCATTGCAGAAGGCCCGGAAGATGCCTGGGACGCGGCGGAGGAGATCGGCCTGCCGGTCGCGATCAAACCGGTGGATGGCAACCATGGCCGGGGCGTCTCCCTCGATCTGACCACGCGCGAAGATGTCGAGCGTGCCTATCAACTGGCCTTGCCGGAAGGCAGCGAGGTCATCGTCGAGCGCTATGTGCCCGGCAACGAACACCGCCTGCTGGTGGTCGGCTCGCGTGTCGTCGCGGCGGCGCGCGGCGAGGCGGCCTGGGTGCGGGGCGATGGCCGCTCGACCATCGCCGGGCTGATCGACAGCCAGCTCAATACCGATCCGCGCCGCGGCACGACGGAAGACTACCCGCTCAACAAGATCCTGATCGACGAAGACCCGGCAGTCGGTCTCGAGCTGGAGCGCCAGGGGGTTACGCAGGATACTGTTCCGGCGGCGGGGCAGAAGGTCCTGATCCAGCGCAATGGCAACGTCGCCCTCGACGTGACCGACACGCTCCACCCCGACGTGGTGGAAACGGCCGTCCTCGCCGCGCGGGTGGTCGGGCTCGACGTGGCGGGGATCGACATGGTGGCGGAAGACATCTCTCGGCCGCTGGCGGCGCAGGGCGGGGCTATCGTCGAAGTGAACGCGGGACCGGGACTGCTCATGCACCTCAAACCCGCCGAAGGCACGCCGCGTCCGGTGGGCCGCGCCATCGTCGACCATCTGTTTCCCGATGGGGAGAGCGGCCGCATCCCCATCGTCGGCATCAGCGGCTCGCAGGGAACCACCGCCATCGCGCACCTGGTCGCCCAGCTGATTACGTGTACCGGCAAGCGCACGGGCCTGGCCTGCCGCGACGGCCTGTATCTGGGCACGCGCCAGGTCAGGCCGGGGAACTGCGCAAGCTGGCGCGTGGGCCGGCAGCTGCTGATGAACCGGGGCGTGGACACCGCCATCTTCGAACACGATGCGAAATCGATCCTCGGCGAGGGCTATGCCTATGACCGCTGCCAGGTCGGCGTGGTGACCGACCTGCAGATGGACGCATCGCTGGCCGAGTATTACATCCGCGAACCCGGGCACATGCACACGGTGATGCGTACCCAGGTGGATGTGGTCCTGTCGGAGGGGATGGCGGTCCTGCATGCCGCCGACCCGGCGGTGGCGGAACTGGCTTCGCTGTGCGACGGCGGTGTCCTGTTCTACGCGCTCGCCCCCGATCTGCCGGTGATCGCCGAACACCGCGCACGGGGAGGCAGGGCGGTGTTCCTGCGTGGCAACCAGGTGGTCATCGCGGGCGGGACCGACGAGCGGCCGTTCTTCGACCTGGGTACCCTGCCGTCGGTCATGGACGGGAACCCCCTCCCGCAACCCTTGCATATACTCGCCGCAATCGGCGTGGCGCTGGCGCTGGATATTCCGCCGGACCTGATCCGGGCCGGGATCGAAACCTGCGTCTCGCTCCACTCGCCTGCGGGCCAGGCCAGCCATTCAGGATAGACACTCGACCGGCCCGATCGGCCGTCGGACACCCCAACAGGAACAGGCGTTCATGGACATATCACGTATCCGGGCACTGCGCGGACCCAATCTCTGGAGCCGGCACACTGCCATCGAGGCGTTGGTGCGGTGTGCATCCGAAGAGATCATGATCGGCACGATCAGCGGGTTCGAGGCGCGCTTGCGGGCGCGTTTTCCGGAAATTGGCCCGATGCGGCCGATCGGGGACGAGGACGACATTTCCGTGGCGCATGCGCTGGCCTTTGCCGCGCTCGGCCTGCAGGCGCAGGCCGGCTGTCCGGTCAGTTTCTGCGTCACCTCGCCCACGGTCGAGACGGGGACCTATCAGCTGGTCTTTGAATATACCGAGGAAGCCGTTGGGCGACTGGCGCTCGAGCTGGCCGAGTCGCTATGCCGTGCCGCACGCGACGATACTGCCTTCGATCTGGAGGATGCCCTGGCACGGCTGCGGGACCTGGACGAAGACGTTCGCCTCGGCCCCAGCACCGGTGCCATCGTCCAGGCTGCCGTCGCGCGGGGCATTCCCTATCGGCGCCTGACGACGAGCAGTCTCGTGCAGTTCGGCTGGGGCAGCCGTCAGCGGCGCATCCAGGCGGCCGAGACCGACCGTACCCGCGCCATTTCCGAGGCGATCGCCCAGGACAAGGATCTCACCAAGAAGCTTCTGGAGGCCGCATGCGTCCCGGTGCCGCTCGGGCGGGTCGTGACCGATGCCGAGGAAGGCTGGACGGCCGCCTGCGAGGTCGGACTGCCGGTGGTGGTCAAACCGCGCGACGGCAATCAGGGCAAGGGGGTGACGGTCAACATCCTCACGCGGGAACACTTCATGGCGGTGTATGGCGCAGCGGCGGCGATCAGCGAGGAGGTGCTGGTGGAGCGCTTCATCCCGGGCCATGATTATCGCCTGCTCGTGGCCGGCAATCGGCTGGTCGCCGCGGCTCGCCGCGAGCCGCCGCACGTGATCGGCGATGGCGTGCATACGGTGCGCGAACTTGTCGCACAGGTGAACAGCGACCCGCGCCGCGGCGAGGGGCATGCCACTTCGCTGACGCGGATACGCCTGGACGACATCGCCATGGCCCGTCTCGCCGTACAGAATTACGACGCCGACACGATCCCCGCCATGGGCGAGCGGGTCGTCCTGCGCAACAACGCCAACCTGAGCACGGGCGGCTCCGCGACCGACGTCACCGACGATGTCCATCCTGAGGTGGCGGCCCGGGCGGTGGAAGCGGCGCAGATGATCGGGCTGGATGTCTGCGGCGTCGACGTCGTCTGCCAGACCGTGCACAAGCCGCTGGAAGAGCAGGGCGGAGGCGTGGTCGAGGTCAATGCGGCGCCGGGCCTGCGCATGCATCTCATGCCTTCCTATGGCAAGGGGCAGCCGGTGGGC
The DNA here is from genome assembly GCA_016195805.1 of Hydrogenophilales bacterium. GTDB lineage: Bacteria > Pseudomonadota > Gammaproteobacteria > Burkholderiales > Thiobacillaceae > Thiobacillus. Next base: position 160,324 of record JACPYT010000011.1, on the reverse strand, counting down.
GAGGCCATTGTTTCGACCCTGTTCCCGCCGGGCGAGGATGGACGGATCCCTGTGGTGGCGGTGACCGGCACCAACGGCAAGACCACGACCGTGCGCCTGATCGCCCATTTCCTGACCCTCAGCGGCAAGCGCGTCGGCATGACTGCGACGGATGGCGTGTATGTGCAGGGCCGGCGCATCGACACCGGCGACTGCAGCGGCCCGAAAAGCGCACGCAACATCCTGCTGCATCCGGATGTCGACGCGGCGGTACTGGAGACGGCCCGCGGCGGGCTGTTGCGCGAAGGCCTGGCGTTCGACCGCTGCAAGGTCGCGGTGGTGACGAATATCGGCATGGGCGACCACCTCGGCCTCAATTTCATCACCACAGTGGAAGATCTCGCCGTGCTCAAGCAGGTGGTGGTGCAGAACGTCGCCCCGGACGGCGTCGCGGTCCTCAACGCCTGCGACCCCAGGACCGCCGAGATGGCGATCCATTGCCCGGGGTCGGTGACCTTCTTCGCCAGCGAGCCCCACCACCCCATCATCGCCGCCCATCGCGCCCAGGGACATCGGGTGATCTACCTCGACGGCGGCTGCCTCGTGGCGGCATGGGGCGATGCCGAGCAGCGGCTGCCCTTGGCGGACATCCCGCTCACGCACGGCGGCACCATCCGTTTCCAGATCGAGAATGCGATGGCGGCCACCGCCGCCGCCTGGGCGCTGGAACTGGACTGGGACATCATCCGCACCGGCCTGCGCAGCTTCGACAGCACGGCACAGAGCGTCCCGGGCCGCTTCAATCTGTTCGATTACCGTGGTGCCACGCTCATCGCCGACTACGGGCACAATCCGGATGCCATTCTCGCCCTCGTCAAGGCGGTGGAAGCCTTGCCGGCGCAACGCCGGATCGTCGTGATCAGCGGCGCGGGCGATCGGCGCGACGAGGACATCCGTGACCAGACCCGGATTCTGGGCGCGGCGTTCGACGCGGCGATTCTTTATCAGGACCAGTGCCAGCGCGGCCGTGCCGAGGGCGAAGTGCTGGCCCTGCTCGAGGAGGGGCTACGCAATGCATCGCGCACGCGGGCCGTCGAAAAGATCACCGGCGAGTTTCTTGCCATCGATACCGCGTTGTCGCACCTGAAGGCCGGCGATCTGTGCCTGATCCTGATCGATCAGGTGGAGGAGGCGCTGGCCCATATCGCCCGGCGCATCGCCGAATCTGAGCCGGCGTAACGGACCGCCGGCAGGCACAGGCCCGGCGTACCGCCTGAACTAATCGCGAACTATCCGTATCCAATTGGCTGCCCCGCTTGGGTGGATGGCGAAATGAAGGCTGCGCGTTCATGCATGAATGATGGAGGCTGCATGAAGAACTCATGGAAGGACAGCATCTACCTGCAACGGGAGGAGCTGGCGCGTATCCTGCGCGAGCCGCTGGCGCAACTGGCCGAACGCTGCGCGCCGGCCTGGGGGGATTGCGAAGTGCTGGAGACGGTTCTCGCGGAGCACTTCGCCAGCATTCCGCATTGCTCGTTCCTGTACTGCGTGGGAACCGACGGCATACAAGTCTGCAACAACATTGGCCAGATGGGGATCATGCCGGGATACCTCGGACGCGACCGCTCGCAACGCCCGTACATGAAGGAACCGGTTCCAGCCTGGGGGTTTCTGCTGTCGGATGCCTACATTGGCCTCAACAGGCACCGGCCCTCACTCACGGCGCTGCAGGCGGTGAACCGGGATTCCAATGCCCTGGGCTATCTCGGCGCCGACTTCGACTTGCGCAATCTGCCGGTGATGTCGGAACTCTACGAAGAGCCGGGCTACTGGCGTCAGGTGAAAGGCGATCCGGCGATTCGCAGCGGCGTGTTCCAGCAATGCCGGGTGGAGAGCCCGATGGATGGCAACCTGGAGCAGGCGCTGTCGATCCTGGAGGAGTTGCTGACGCAGCGCGGCGTGTTCCAGTGCCAGATCCATTTTTCCAGCAGCCAGGCGACGATCTGGACGCTGGATGATCCGTTGCGCTACCGCATCCTGGATCATGAGGCCCTGAGCGATCCGGACATCTGCCTGGTCTATCCGCCGCGCGACTATCCCGCCGATGCCGCGATACCGCAGGGACACATCGACAGGATCCTCGACACCATGCAGGCCCTGCGCCTCTCCGACCCGACCTTCTACCTGCGCATGGCCTCGATCAACATTTTCAACGACATGGTGAGCGTGACCTTTTCGTGCGACGGCTCGCACTATATGCCGCATGTCGAGTTTCTGATGAAGGGCACGTCGTTCTGGTTCTGACGCGGGATGGCGAACGGCGTCGTATCGAAAGACGCGTCCCTGTACAAAGGAATATGCAGAAAGCATCGGGCGCGATAATCCCGTTTCGGACGGGTGCGAGGCCCGTATTTCAATGGGTTCGGGAGGACGATCATGCGCTATACGAAATTCATCTGCGCGATGGGCTGCGCGCTGGGGCTGGCCGGCGCGGCAATGGCCGCTGAGGCAGGGGCTGCAGCCGTGGAGCGGCCGCTGGTAAAGGTCGATCCGCAGGCCCGTTACCGCGCGGTCTACGACATCCACTCCGGGGATACGGCGGCGGGGATCAGCAAGGGACTGTACTTCGCACGCGGCCTGATCGAGGCCTTCGGCAAACAGGGTGTGGCGCCGGGGCAACTCGATATTCACCTGGTGATGCATGGCGATGCCGCGAAATTTCTGCTGATCGACGAGACGTACCGGACAGCCGTCAACGATCCTTTCGCCGTCAATCTCAGTGCCAGAGTCACCCAGGATTTGCTGGACCTGGGCGTACATGTCGAAATCTGCCACAGCGCGATGAAGGCGATGGGGTGGACGGCCAGCGATGTCCTGCCCGGCGTGACGATCGTGCACGACGGCTATACCCGCCTCATCAAGCTGGAGAACGACGGCTACGCGTATATCGGCGGGTTTTGAGCCTGCCGAGTCCGTAATACCCTGTCCCGAACTTTTCCAAAATCATCGAACGCGCTGTCATCCAAGCAGATTGAAGCGTTTCAGCGAGACAGGCGCGGGGCCGAGCGGTTAACATGACGCCATTATGGCTTGGCCCCGTCCCCGCTTTCCCTACGTTCAGAAACGCCACCGCGTCGGCCTGCTCTCGCTGCGGCTGTGGCTGCGCCACATGCTGTTCTGGGGCGGGGCGATCGGCGTGGGGCTGGCGGCTACGGCGTTTGCCCTGAGCGCCGATTATGCCCATGAACTATTCAGACGGATGGCGGCTGTTTCCTCCTGGCTGCCCCTGCTGGTCACACCCCTGGCCCTGGCGGGCGTGGCCGCATTGACCCAGCGCTACTTCAAGGGGGCCGAAGGCAGCGGCATTCCGCAGACGATTGCCGCCCTCCGCATGACCGAAGACGGTGATCGTAATGCGGTGCTGTCCCTGCGCCTGGCCGCAGCCAAGATGCTGCTGACCTGCGTCGGTCTGGCGGGCGGCGCCAGCGTGGGCCGCGAGGGGCCCACCGTCCAGGTAGGCGCTGCGCTGCTGTACAACCTGCGCTGGCTGGTCCGTTTCCCGCGCCACCTGATGGAGCGCGGCCTGATCGTGGCCGGCGGCGGCGCAGGCGTGGCGGCAGCCTTCAACACGCCGCTCGCGGGGGTCGTGTTCGCCATCGAGGAGATGGCCCGCTCGTTTGAGGAGCGCTCCAGCGGCATTCTCATCACCGCAGTCATCATTGCCGGTCTGGCTGCTGTCTACGTCCAGGGCAACTACACCTATTTCGGCGCAACCAGCGCCACGCTCAATGACGCGTCCGGCTGGTTCGGCGTATTGCTGTGCGGCTTGGCAGGCGGCCTGCTGGGCGGCGGATTCAGCCGCCTGGTGCTGGCCTTCTCGACACACGGCCTGCCTGGACGGGCGGGTGGATTCGTGCGCACGCATCCGGTAGGGTTCGCTGCCATGTGCGGCCTGGCGCTGGCGCTGATCGGCCTCGCCTCCGGGGGCGCCGTATTCGGCAGCGGCTACGTCGAGGCCAAGCATCTGATCGAAGGTTCAGGAGGCGTTTCGGCGGGGTACGGCGTGTGGAAAATACTGGCGACGCTGGTGTCGTTCGTCAGCGGCATTCCAGGGGGGCTGTTCGCCCCCAGCCTGTCGGCCGGCGCGGGTATCGGCCAGTTCGTGGCGGGCCTAGTCAATCAGGCGGATGCAGGCGCGCTGATCGTGATCGGCATGGCGGCCTATTTTGCCGGCGTGGTCCAGGCGCCCATTACCGCTTTTGTCATCGTGATGGAAATGACCGACAACCATGCCATGGTGGTGCCGCTGATGCTGGCCACGCTACTGGCCACCGCGGTGTCCCGTGTCGTGTGTCCGAGGCCGCTGTACAAGGCCCTGGCGACCAACTATCTGGCGCGCGTGCGGCCCGCTGCATAAGCACCCGGAACCTTAACCTGCCTGGAGCGTCTTCATGAAAATCACGCCTGTTTTGCTGCTGGGCCTGGTGTTGACACTGCTGGGCTGCAGCAAGCTCACGCTGGAGAACTACAGCAAGATCACCGTGGGCATGCCGTACGACGAGGTCACCCACCTGATCGGGCCGCCCGATCGATGCGACGATGTGATGGGCGTGCGCAGTTGCCAGTGGGGCGATGAAAAACGCTCCATCCATGTGAACTTTGTTGCGGGCCAGGTGCTCTTGTTCTCGTCCAGCAACCTGAAATAGCCCGCCGGCCTGAAGCGGGGTCGGGTCGTTGGCGAACCATCCGGCAGTGGGGCCGTGCCGCGTTTTTACGTTTCATACACACCATGGACAGGAACGAATCAGTCGATTCATCCGTTATGCGCCTGAATCGGCTGCTGCCGCTGAAGGCGCGGCAAGATCGGCATTCTCCGCCGCTCAAGGCCTTGCACCGGGCGGTGATCGCGTTTCTGGTCACGCGCGGACGGCCGCCTGATCGGTCCGAAGTTGCCGCTCGGGTAGGGACTCAGCAGGTCGATGCGGCACTCACCCTGCTGGAAGACGACGACCTCATCGTGCTATCCGTGGACCGGCGGAACATCCTCGGGGCCTATCCCGTCACCTCGGAGATCACGCCGCATGCACTCGCGGTCAATGGGCACTCGATTCACGCCATGTGTGCACTCGATGCGCTCGCGGTCGCTCCCCTATTCGGTTGTGCGGTGGACGTCCGTTCGCATTGCCGGATGACGGACGATGCAATCGTGATCAGGCAGTGCGGGGAACGCATCCTCGAGGCGTGGCCGGCCACGACACGGGTGGGCGTGCGCTGGCAGACGCCGTCGGACAAAGGTGCCGCGCATAGCCTGTGTACGGAGATGGTATTTCTGAAAGACGATGACGCCGCCGCCGCATGGCACAAGGGCGATTGGCGGAACCACAGCCTGTACACGCTGGAGCAGGCGGCGGCATTCGGCGTGCATTACTTCAGGCCGCTTCTGTGAAAGGTAGCCCCGGAAGGCGTCGATGCCTCAAGTGATGGCGAGCGGCACCGATACACCCTAAAGGACGCTTCGAATTGTTGATGCGAGGGAAGCGGACGCGTTCCCGCCTGCCGATCAGGGTGTTTTCGGCGGCCTCGCTACGATGGATGCATGCCGGACCACAGGGAGGGATGATGCCGCAGCAACCCGGAAGCCTGACTGACTGGCTCGCTTTTTTGGGACGGGCCGATATCCCCGTGCTGAAGCACACGGCGCGCGAACTGGCACGCCTGCGCGATGACGAGGCGCTGCTCAACGCGCGCAGTATTGCCGACGTGGTGACCGACGATCCGCTGATGACGGTCAAGCTGCTGCGCTACATGCAGACGCACAAGCATCGCAATCAGACCTACGAACTGGTCGACGTGAAGCAGGCGCTGCTCATGATGGGCCTGGATACGTTTTTTCGCGAAGTACCGGCGACGCCGATTGCGGAAGAGATGCTGCAGGAGCATCGCGCCGCGCTGGTGTATCTGCTGCACACCGTCCGGCGTGCGCAGCGTTCGGCGTACTACGCATTCGACTGGGCATTGCGCCTGCACGACATGCACGCGGAGGAAGTGCAGGTGTCCGCACTGCTCACCCATGTCTCCGAAATGCTGATGTGGTGCTTCAGCCCCGAGCGGATGCTCGAAATCCAGCGTTTGCAGGCGACCGACCACACCCTGCGCAGTGCCGAGGCGCAGAAACTCGTGCTGGGTTTTGCCGGCCTCGATCTGCAACGCCAGCTGACCGTGGCGTGGCGTCTGCCAGAATTGTTGAGAAACCTGATGGACCCGGCATTGGCGCAGTCGACCCGGGTACGCACCGTCATGCTGGCGGTCAATCTGGCGCGGCATTCCGCACATGGCTGGCATGACGCGGCCCTGCCGGACGATTTCCACGAGATCGCCGCGCTGCTGCACATGGATCCGAACAAGGTGATGGCGCTGGTTAAGGCCGGTCCTGCAATCGGTTGAGGCCAGGCGCCCGTTTTCTTGTCAGGCTAGGCCAGCTTGGGCATGACGGTTTGTTCCAGCCGAGTGGCGAGCTGCGAAATGGCCTGTCCGGCCGGACAGCCGGGCGAGGTTTGCATCAGCAACTGGCGCCGCATCACCGCCTGACGCACTTCGGAATCGACCGGAATGTCGCCCATGTGGACCAGGCGGATGGGATGGCCGGGTTCGGTCACCACGAAACGGTCGAGCACATGCTGCAGCTGATGGGTGATCGGCAGTCCCGCACCCGCGCGGGCGGTCTGGTTGACGACCATGCGCACGGTCTGTCGCTGCTGTTGCCCCACCAGCACCTTGATGGTGGCATAGGCGTCGGTCAGCGAGGTCGGTTCGGGCGTGGCGACCATCAGGACCTCGGAGGCGAGCGAGACGGCAAACAGCACCACATCTGAAATCCCGGCGCCGGTGTCCAGCAGCACGATGTCGTAATGCGGCACCAGGCCGCTCATGATGCGCAGGAATTCGTTGCGCACTTCGGGGGTGAGCCGCGAATACTCGACCATGCCGGATCCCGCCAGCAGCACGGAAAAGCCGCCCGGCGCCGGGAGGATGGCCTCCTCCAGCCTGGCCTTGCCGGTGAATACGTCATGCAGCGTGATCTTAGGGTAGAGATTGAGCACCACGTCGAGATTGGCGAGTCCGAGATCGGCGTCGAGTACCAGTACCTTGTGGCCGCGCTTGGCCAGCGCTGCGGCGAGATTGGCCGAGACGAAAGTTTTGCCGACGCCGCCCTTGCCGCTGGTGACGGCGATGACCTTGCCCAGCGGCTTCAAGGGAAGCTGGGCCGTGTCCTGCTTCTCGGAGATGGGGGTGAGCAGATCGTTCATGCATTTACTCGATGGGTGGAAGTGCTCCCGGGGTCGGGGCCTTCAACGGGCGTATTGTTGGGCGCTGCAGTGGGGTCCACGACGAAATGTCCGAACAGCAGCCCTTTTTCCTCGGCACTGACCGAGATTTCATGGGGCAGGTCGAGAAACACCTGGTTGCGTCCGTCGGATTTGGCGCGATAGAGCTGCAGGTCGGCGCGCTCGATCCACAGGTCGGTGGTGGAGCGCACCCATTCCGGCGCGTAGGCACCGCCGATGCTGATCGTGACCTGCAAGTTGACCAGCGGCGTCACGGCGATGGACAGCGATTCGATCGCACGGCGCACGCGTTCGGCCACGACACGCCCGCAGTTGGGCCGGCAGTTGGGCAGGATCATCGCGAACTCTTCGCCGCCATAGCGCACGACCGTGTCCATCGGACGCACGCAGTTGGCCAGGCAGGCGGCGACGGCTTGCAGCACCTGGTCGCCAGCCAGGTGGCCATGGGTGTCGTTGATGTTCTTGAAGTGATCGATGTCGAGCAGCAGCAACAGAATCGACTCCCCGGACCGCGCCACCACCTCGATCGCGCGTTCGAGCGTCGCAATGAAATGCCTGCGGTTGCCCAGGCCGGTCAGGGGGTCCTTGAGCGAGAGCTCGCACAGCCCATTGATGACCCGCTGAAGGTAGGCGAGCGGCGGCTCGCCCATTTCCTGGCTGCCGTCCTGCCCCGCATGCTCCAGCAACGCGCGCGCGTCGTCCAGCTGCAAATCCTGCAGGTCGATCAGCGAAGGCGGGGACAGGGAGGCCACAGAGTGGTTTTTTATACCTGGCGTCAAATATCAGGCAAAGGGTTGAGCAGGGCGGGGGGAACCCCAGCCGCTTGTAGGGTCAAGTATGTGACGATTTGTATATTTGATCAAGCACTTGGGGATGATCAGGCGCACTCTCCCCGCGTCGCTGATCGAGCGCCTGAGTGGCACTTTGGCGAGAAAGCCATGGTTCCTGCGGTACGGCGGATAGATTTTCAGTCGCCGGGCTGCAAATCGTTAGAACGTTGACCCTCGGATAAGGGGGCACCTGCACAGGTGCGCGGTACGCGTTCCGGAGGCTCACGAAGGACCTTCCGGGTGTCCGGCCGTTTCCTCAAGCGGGCGCGGTGACCGCTTGCTGCCATAAAGCCGTCAGGCCACGCTGCCGAAGTGGGGATCGGAGGCAATGTACGGCGCTTTGAGGCCGGCAATGCGGCAACTTTGCGCGATGGGCCCGCCGGGAAACAAGGTGTACAGGTATTTCAGACCACCTTGCTGGTGGAAACATTCGTCCAGGGCGTCGTGCAGATCACGCAGGTTGATGACGGTGTCGTCCGCATGCTGGGCGTAGTAATGCTGCAGGGCGCGAACCACGCTCCAGTGGCCTTCCGTGAGTGTCAGGCCTTCTTCTCGCGCGATGTTCATTGCGTCGTCACGCGTCCACTCCGGCGGGGCATCGGGAAAGTCGGGATCGTCTACGGGCTCACGGATGAGCTGGTTGATATCGGTTGAAACGTGCAGCATGGTGATCTCCTTCAGATTCTTGCAAGGACTCTATTAAAACTAGGCCAGGTCTCTTCCGTATACAAGACGCGTTTGCCAGTTGGGCAGGGTGGGTCCGTGCCGTCTTTCGCAATGGCGATGGCACAGGCATGGGCGAAATCAGAGTGGATAGGGCGAACGCAAGGGGCATAAAAAAGACCGTGCCCCGGGGAGCGACGGTCTTGTGGCCGGGCTGCGGGGCGTCAGCGCCCCAGCCCGATCAGCGGCGACTGCCGCCGCTTGTGGTGGCAGCGCTGCCCGAGCCCGATTGCAGGGTGGTGGTGCTGTCCAGATAGCGGTTGACCGTGTCGGCGCCGGCGCCTTGGCGCACGACATCGCTGAACTCGGTTCCACTCAGATCGTCCTCGATCTGGAGGTTGTGGATGTCATTCGGCATGTTGGCCCAGCCGGCGCCCATGGGGCTGTTGTGGTCGGCCAGCGCGGATACCGAGAAAACGGCAGCCAGGGAACCAAGGATCAGAGCGTGTGCGGTTTGCTTCATGAGTCACTCCTATTCAGTTTGAGATTCCCCCGTGCAGGTCGATCGCTTGCATGGGGTGAGTGCATGGTAGGCAGGGCGTGTGGCCGGGTTGTGTCGAGGCCGTTCCAGACTGTGACAGTCTGTGACAGGGAGGTGGACCGACTAAGCTGAAAGTGTTCATGTTCTGCAAGGAGCTCTGCCATGGCAAAACGGTCCTACCCCCTCTCCGATGTCTACGGCCTGCTGGAACCGGGGCCGGTGGTGCTGGTGACGACCGCCCGCAAGGGGCGCGCCAACATCATGACGATGTCGTGGCACACTATGATGGAATTCGAACCGCCGCTGATCGGCTGCGTGATCAGCGGACGCAATGCCTCGTTCGACACGCTGCGGGCAACCAAGGAGTGCGCGATCAACGTCCCGACGCTGGACCTGGCGAAGCAGGTGGTGGGCATAGGCAACTGCTCCGGGCGCACGGTCGACAAGTTCGCGAAGTTCGGTCTGACGCCGGTCGAGGCCGCGCAGGTGCAGGCCCCGCTGATCGCCGAGTGCTATGCCAGCCTGGAGTGCCGGGTGGCCGATACGCGGCTGGTGAACCGCTACAACTTCTTCGTTCTCGAGGTGGTGCAGGCGTGGGTCGACACCGCGGTCAGGAAACCGCAGACGCTGCATCATCGGGGCAACGGCGTGTTCGCGGTGGCCGGCGAGACGGTCAAGCTGCGTTCGGCGATGAAATAGCCTGGGCAGGATTGATTTCGCAGTTGGAATCCTGCCGCAAGTTGATAGGCTGAGATCACCGTCGGTTTTTTGAATGGGAGGGTGGTCATGAGCATCGCAAAAACCATCGAAGTCACGGCGACTTCCGCGAAGGGATTCGACGACGCGATCAGGCAGGGCATCGCGAAGGCGGCCGAGACGCTGGAAAACATCACGGGCGCATGGGTGATGGATCAGAGCGTGAAGGTGAAGAAAGGCAAGATTGCCGAATATGAAGTCAGGATGAAGCTGACCTTCATTCTGAAGTAAGCCGTTCCGCAGGCGTTCTCCGGGAAATCGGACCACGGCTGTCGTGTGCATGGGCTGCTTGCAGCCGATGCCGTGATAGCGCGTGTCTGTCGCTTTCGGCTGCGCGGCACAGGCCCCATAATGCGCGCTGCGTTTTGGCCGCGCGCGGCAATCCGAGTTCATGCCCAATCTCCCCTACTGGCGTCTGTCCGGTTTTTACTTCTTTTATTTCGCCTTCGTCGGCGCGATGTCGCCGTTCTGGGGGCTGTATCTGCGCTCGCTGGCGTTCAACGCCTTCGAAATCGGCGTACTGATGTCGCTGCTGCAGGTGATGCGGATCTTCGCGCCCAACATCTGGGGGCACATCGCCGACCGCAGCGGCCGCCGCACCCCCATTGTGCAGATCGCGGCGCTTGGCAGCGTGCTGGCATTCGTCGGGGTGTTCTTCGGCAGCGGCTTCTGGTGGCTGTTCGCGGTGATGGCTGCGTTGAGCTTCTTCTGGAGCGCGTCGCTGCCGCTGGTCGAAGCGATGACCTTGTCGCACCTGGGCGAGCGCACCGACGCCTACGGCCGCATCCGCCTGTGGGGCTCGATCGGCTTCATCCTGATGGTGGTGGGGCTGGGCTATGCCTTCGACCATGTGGCAATCGGCTGGCTGCCGTGGGCGGTGCTGGCGGTGATGCTGGGCATCGTGGCGTTCGCGCGAGTGATTCCCGAGGCCGAGATCCTGCCGCACGCCAGCGATCACATCCCGGTTTGGGAGGTGCTGAAGCGGCCCGAGGTGGCCTCGCTGCTGGCCGCCTGCCTGCTGATGGCGGTGACGCACGGGCCCTACTACACTTTCTACTCGATCTATCTGGTCGACCACGGCTACGACAAATCCACTGTCGGCTGGCTGTGGGCGCTCGGCGTGCTGTGCGAGATCGGGATTTTCCTGGTCATTCCGCGCATCTTCGCCAGGGTGACCCCCCGCAAGCTGATTCTGGCGAGCTTCGCGCTGGCGGTGCTGCGCTTTTTGCTGATCGCCTGGGGGGTGGAGTCGGCCTGGGTAGTGTGGGGCGCGCAGACGCTGCACGCCTTCACCTTCGGCACCTACCACGCGGCAGCGGTGGCGCTGATCCATCAGCATTTCCGCGGGCGCCACCAGGCACGCGGGCAGGCGCTCTACACCAGCCTGTCCTATGGTGTCGGCGGCACCATCGGCGGGCTGGCCAGCGGACTGACCTGGGACACGCTGGGCTCGGCCTGGACTTTCACCCTTGCCGCCGCGAGCGCGGCGCTGGCATGGGGGGTGTATGCGGCGTGGGGGGGAACAAAATCCGTGCCAGCGGCCCCCAAGCTATGAAATAATCAGCGTTTTACGCGCCGTATCGCCACATTCCGCATGTCCGGTCAAACCTTATTCCAGAAATTGTGGGACGCCCACGTCGTCCACGTCGAGTCCGACGGCACCACGCTGCTCTACATCGACCGCCATCTGGTGCACGAAGTCACCAGCCCGCAGGCGTTCGAGGGGCTGAAGCTCGCCCACCGCACGCCACGTCGCGCGGATGCAGCCATCGCCGTGCCCGATCACAACGTGCCGACCACCGACCGCTCGCAGGGCATCGCCGACCCGGTGTCGCGCCTGCAGGTGGAGACGCTCGACGCCAACTGCGCCGAATTCGGCATCACCGAGTTCAGGATGGACGACATCCGCCAGGGCATTGTCCACGTCATCGGTCCCGAGGAAGGTCTGACCCTGCCCGGCATGACCGTGGTGTGCGGCGATTCGCACACCTCGACCCATGGCGCATTCGGCGCGCTGGCCTTCGGCATCGGCACCTCCGAGGTCGAGCACGTGCTGGCCACGCAATGCCTGTGGCAGAAGCCCTCGAAGACCATGCTGGTGAAGGTCGAAGGGCAACTCGGCAAGGGTGTGACGGCAAAGGACATCGCGCTCGCAATTATTGGGGAAATTGGCACCGCCGGCGGCACCGGCTATGCGCTGGAGTTCGGCGGCTCGGCGATCCGTGCCCTCTCCATGGAAGGCCGCATGACGCTGTGCAACATGGCGATCGAGGCCGGCGCGCGCGCCGGCATGGTGGCGGTTGACCAGATCACGATCGACTACGTGAAGGGCCGTCCCTACGCGCCTAAGGGGGCGGCATGGGACCAGGCGGTGGCGTGGTGGAACACGCTGCACTCGGACGGCGACGCGAAATTCGACCGCGTGATCGAACTTGACGCCGCGCAGATCGAGCCGCAGGTCACGTGGGGCACCTCGCCCGAGATGGTGACGACCATCAACGGCCGCGTACCCGATCCGGCTGACGCGCCGAGCGAGGTCAAGCGCCACGACTGGACGCGTGCCCTGGAATACATGGGCCTTGCGGCCGGCACGCCGATCGCCGAGATTGCGGTCGACAAGGTCTTCATCGGCTCGTGCACCAATTCCCGCATCGAGGACCTGCGCGAGGCCGCCAGCGTGGCGAAGGGTCGCAAGGTCTCGCCCAACGTCAAGCTGGCGATGGTGGTGCCGGGTTCCGGTCTGGTCAAACGGCAGGCCGAGACCGAAGGCCTCGACAGGATTTTTGTCGAAGCCGGCTTCGAATGGCGCGAACCCGGCTGTTCGATGTGCCTGGCGATGAACGCCGACCGGCTGGAGCAGGGCGAACGCTGCGCCTCGACCTCGAACCGCAATTTCGAAGGGCGCCAGGGGCAGGGCGGCAGGACGCATCTGGTCAGTCCGGCGATGGCGGCCGCTGCTGCGTGTGCCGGACATTTCGTCGATGTCCGCAAGGAGTGAATGATGAAGAAAATCTTCGGGTTGTTGGTGTTGCTGGCGATGGCGCAAGGCGCATGGGCTGAAGAGAAAAGCGTCGTCCAAAAGACGGGCGACGCCGTGAAGAAGGGCGCGGAAGCGACGGAGCGCGGCATCAAGAAAGGTGCGCAAGCAACGGAACGTGGCATCAAGAAAGGCGCTGAAGCGACGGAGCACGGCGTCAAGAAGGCGGGCGAGTGGGTCGGCGAGAAGATGCAAAAAGGCGGCGAAAAACTGGAGAAGGTGAGCAAGTGATGCGTAAGTTCTCGGTGTTGGATGGATTGGTTGTGCCATTGGATCGTGCCAACGTGGATACCGATGCGATCATCCCCAAACAATTCCTGAAGTCGATCAAGCGCGCCGGCTTCGGCCCCAATCTGTTCGACGAATGGCGCTATCTCGATCACGGCGAACCGGGCAAGTCGAATCACGACCGTCCGCTGAATCCGGATTTTGTGCTGAATCAGCCGCGCTATCGGGACGCATCGGTGCTGCTGGCACGCGACAACTTCGGCTGCGGTTCGAGCCGTGAACATGCACCGTGGGCGCTGCAGGATTATGGTATCCAGGCCATTATTGCGCCGAGCTTCGCCGACATCTTCTACAACAATTGCTTCAAGAACGGCATCTTGCCGATTGTGCTTGACGTTGCAGTGGTAGACCGTTTGTTCCGTGAATGCGAAGCGAATGAGGGGTATGCCCTGACAGTGGATCTGGACAAGCAGACGGTGACCACGCCAACGGGTGAAAGCATCCGGTTCGATGTGGATGCGGGACGTAAGCACCGTCTGCTGAATGGGCTCGACGACATCGGCCTCACGCTGTTGCAGGCCGACAAGATCAAGGCATACGAAGAACGGCGCAAGCAGGAAGCCCCCTGGTTATTTAGTGGATCCCAACAATGAAGATTGCAGTCTTGCCGGGTGACGGCATTGGTCCGGAAATCGTCGCGCAGGCGGTGAAGGTGCTGGAAGCCCTGCGTGCCGACGGCGCGAAAATCGAAATGGAGACCGCGCCCATCGGCGGTGCGGGCTATGACGCGGCGGGCGATCCGCTGCCGGAAGCCACGCTGAAACTCGCGCGCGCGGCCGATGCGGTGCTGCTCGGCGCGGTCGGCGGCCCCCAGTACGACACGCTCGACCGCCCGCTGCGCCCCGAGCGCGGCCTTTTGCGCATCCGCAAGGAGCTCAACCTGTTCGCCAACCTGCGTCCGGCGCTGCTGTATCCGGAGCTGGCGGGGGCATCCTCGCTGAAGCCCGACGTGGTGTCCGGACTCGACCTCATGATCGTGCGCGAACTGACCGGCGACGTGTACTTCGGCCAGCCGCGCGGTATCGAGGTGCGGCCGAGCCCAACCGGGGGGAGCGAGCGCGTCGGCTTCAACACCATGCTGTATTCGGAATCCGAAGTGCGCCGCGTTGCGCATGTGGCGTTCGGTATCGCGATGAAACGCGGCAAGAAGCTGTGTTCGGTGGAAAAGGCCAACGTGCTGGAATGCTCCGAGCTGTGGAAGGAGGTGATGATCGAGGTGTCCAAGGACTACCCCGAGGTCGCGCTGTCGCACATGTACGTCGACAACGCCGCGATGCAGCTGATCCGCGCGCCCAAGCAGTTCGACACGATCGTCACCGGCAACATCTTCGGCGACATCCTGTCCGACGCGGCTTCGATGCTGTCGGGCTCGATCGGCATGCTGCCGTCGGCCTCGCTCGACGAGCACAACAAGGGCATGTACGAGCCGATCCACGGCTCCGCGCCCGACATCGCCGGCAGGAACCTGGCGAATCCGCTGGCGACCATCCTGTCGGTAGCGATGATGTACCGCTACACCTTCGCCGATCTTGCGACCGCCGACCGCATCGAGGGTGCGGTGAAGAAAGTGATCGCGCAGGGCCTGCGTACCGGCGACATCTGGACCGAGGGCACGCAGAAGGTGTCGTGCAGCGAGATGGGCGACGCGGTGGTGAAGGCGCTGTAATTGATTCCGTGAGTGCCCTGCGGGCCATTCACGAATAGATTTTCTGGAGACGAACATGATGAAAGTAGGCTTGATCGGCTGGCGCGGCATGGTGGGTTCCGTGCTGATGGGGCGCATGAAGGAAGAACGCGATTTCGACCACATCGAGCCGGTGTTCTTCACTACCTCCAATCCCGGGGGGAAGGCTCCCGACATCGGCCGCGACGTGCCGCCGCTGAAGGATGCCAACAGCATCGACGAACTGAAGGCCTGCGACACCCTCATCACCTGCCAGGGCGGCGACTACACGAAAGAGATCTACCCGCAGTTGCGCGCGGCGGGCTGGAACGGCTACTGGATCGATGCCGCTTCGACGCTGAGGATGAAGGACGAAGCCATCATCATCCTCGATCCGGTCAACAAGAAAGTCATCCAGGACGGCATCGCCAGCGGCGTCAAGACCTATGTCGGCGGCAACTGCACGGTGTCGCTGATGCTGATGGCAATGGGCGGACTGTTCGACGCCGGGCTGGTCGAATGGGTGTCCCCCATGACCTATCAGGCCGCCTCCGGCGCGGGCGCGCGCAACATGCGCGAACTGATCCAGCAGATGGGCGCGGTGCACACGGAAGTCATGGACCTGCTTGCCGACCCGGCGTCCGCCATTCTCGAAATCGACCGCAAGGTCGCGGATTTCATCCGCTCCGACCGCTACCCGGTCGACGCTTGGCCGGTGCCGCTGGCCGGCAATCTGATCCCGTGGATCGACGTCGCGCTCGAGTCCGGCCAGTCGAAGGAGGAGTGGAAGGCGCAGGTCGAAGCCAACAAGATCATGCGCCGCAGCGACAATCCGATCCCGATCGACGGCCTGTGCGTGCGCGTCGGCGCGATGCGCTGCCATTCGCAGGCGCTCACCATCAAGCTGACGAAAGACGTGCCGCTCGCCGACCTCCACAGCCTGATCGCCGCCCACAACCAGTGGGTGAAGGTGGTGCCGAACGACCGCGAGATCACCATGCGCGAGCTCACCCCGGCAGCGGTGACCGGCACCCTCACCGTGCCGATCGGCCGCATGCGCAAGCTCAACATGGGGCCGCAGTACCTCACCGCGTTCACGGTGGGCGATCAGCTGCTGTGGGGGGCGGCGGAACCGCTGCGCCGCATGTTGCGTATCCTGCTGGAAGCCTGACCCGACAAGGGTTGCGGCGGCAAATTCAGGGCTGGTGCGCTTGTTGCACTAAAGATTGTGCCTGACGAGCCGTCAATAGTGGCGTCAAGGATTCAACAGCCCCGCCCTGCGGGGTGAACAGGGAGATACGGGATGAAATTGAAGCGCTTCACGACCCAACTGGTAGCAGCCGGTCTGATCGCCGTGCCGCTGATGGCGAACGCCGCCGGGTTGGGCAAGCTATCGGTCACCTCGGCACTGGGCCAGCCGCTTGCGGCCGAAATCGAGGTGTTCGCCGCAGACAAGGCCGAGCTCGACAGCCTGACGGCCAGCCTGGCTTCGGACCAGGCGTTCCGTGATGCGCATGTCGAATTCGCCCCGGTGCTGTCCTCCCTGCGCTTCACGGTCGAGAAAAAACCCAACGGCAAGGCGGTACTGAAAGTTACCTCCGCCCGTCCGGTGAACGATCCCTTCATCGACATGCTGGTCGAACTGAACTGGGGCTCGGGGCGGCTGGTGCGTGAATACACCATGCTGCTCGATCCCCCCGGCACGACGGCAAAACAGACTGTCGCGCCGGTGGCGGCCGTGGCGCCGTCGCAAGCCCCCGCGGCCAAGGCCGCACCCGCACCGACGACTGCTCCGCAAGCCCCGGCAGCCCCCAAAGCGGCTGCCCCCGCGCATGCGGCCAAGCCTGCGCCAGCGGACCGCATCGCCGTCAAGCGGGGCGACACCCTGGTCGGTATTGCCGGCCGGGTGCGGCCAGAGGGCGTGAGCCTGGAGCAGACCCTGGTGGGCCTCTACCGGGAAAATACCAAGGCGTTCGACGGCAACATGAATCGTCTGAAGGCGGGCAAAACGCTCAACGTCCCGTCCGCGGAAAAAGTCGCTGCCATCCCGCAAAAGGAAGCGGTGCGCGAACTCAAGTTGCAGGCGGATGACTGGCGCGCCTATCGGCAGAAACTGGCCGGTGCCGTGAGTGCGGCCCCCGAGGCCAAGGCTGCGCCGGGGCAGGCCAGCAGCGGCAAGATCACCCCCAAGGTTGAAGACAAGGCCAAGCCGGCCCCCGCAGAGCAGAAGGATGTCCTGAAACTGTCCAAGGCTACGCCGCCTGCAGCAACTGCGGGCAAGCCTGACCAGGCCCGCGCCCTGCAGGAAAAGCTGCGTGCCCAGGAAGAGGATGCGACTGCGCGTGAAAAAGCGCTGGGTGAATCCGAGCAGCGCGTGGCCACGCTGGAAAAACAGGTCCAGAACATGCAGAAACTGGTCGCGATGAAGGAGAAAGCGCAAAAAGAGGCGCCCGTACCCGCGGCAGCTGCGCCCGCTCCCGCGCCTGCTCCGCAGGCTGCCAAGCCCACCCCTGTCCCGACGCCGGCCGCGCCGGCCATCAAGGCTCCGCCTGCCAGCCCCGAGCCGGCTCAAAACTGGTACGACCCGCTGCTTGCCGACCCGCTGTATTGGGGGGGCGGCCTCGCCGCGCTGGGCCTGGGTGGCGTGCTGTGGTGGATGATGGCGGGTGGCGGTCGCCGCCGCAAAACCGGTGGCGCTGCCCTCGAAGACAGCATCATGAGCGGCGGCGACGTGCGTCCGAATACGGTCATCGGGGCTGCCTCGGGCGGTAGCGTCAATACCGGGGACACCTCCTTCCTGACCGATTTCAGCCAGGCAGGCCTGGGGACCATCGATACCCACGACGTCGACCCCATCGCCGAAGCCGAGGTGTACATGGCCTATGGCCGCGACGCGCAGGCCGAGGAAATCCTCAAGGAGGCCATCGGCAAGAACCCCGATCGCCACGAAATTCGCGTCAAACTGCTGGAAATCTATGCGGCGCGCCGCAACACCGCGGCATTCGAGTCGGTCGCCGGCGAGCTTTACGCCGGGCTCGGCAGCAAGAACAGCCCGCTGTGGGACAAGGCATGCGAAATGGGCCGCAGCATTGATCCGACCAATCCGCTGTATGGCGGCGTACAGTCGAGCGCTTCCCCTGCCGCGGCTGCGGCAACGGTGGCGGCCACCGCAGCGGTGGCAGGCGGCGCGGTGATGTTTGCCGGCGAACAGGCAGCGGCCGAACCGGCACCTGTCTTCCAGGCCGAGCCCGAAGCAGCCCCGACCGCACCGGCGACCAGCAGCGCGCCGCTGGAGTTCGAGTCCGCGGGACACGTCCTCAATTTCGACACCCCGTCCGAGCAGGCTGCGTCACCAGCCGAGGCCGAGTATGTGGAAATGGATACCCAGGGCCTGAGCTTCGATCTGCCTGAGCTTGACCTGCCTGCGGCGGACGATGATACGTTGAAGCTGGATCTCGGTCTGGAAGACGACAACGGTCCGGACAGCAAGTTCGACTTCAGTGGTCTCGATCTCGATCTGGGCGAATCTGGCGGCAACGAACTCGAACTCGACGAAGTCGGCACCAAGCTCGACCTCGCCCGTGCCTATGTGGAAATGGGCGACAAGGAAGGCGCGCGCGAAATCCTCAACGAAGTCCTGGCCGAAGGCAGCGAAAAGCAGAAATCGGATGCGCAAGGCATGTTGAGTTCGCTTGGCTAACTGCCCCCACCCCGCTGCCCGCATCCTTGTGTGGTGTGGGTGGGCAGTGGTGGTGGAACGCGCTGCCCCGTCCCTGCTTCCTTTCCTGGCCGTCGCCCTTGCGACGGCCTTTCTGTTTGCGCCGGTTCGCCATGAAACCTGGCGCTTGCTGCGCCGTACCCGTTGGCTGATGGCGGTGCTGCTCATTACCTACGCCTATACTTTGCCGGGGACGCCGCTGTGGCCTTCGCTGGAATGGGCCAGCCCGACCGTGGAGGGACTCCGGCTTGGTGCGTTGCGCGTGGTGCGGCTGGGGCTGATGCTCGCCGGGCTGGCGGTGTTGCTCGCCTCCACCGCGCGCCCCCGCCTGATTTACGGACTGTATGGATTGGCCCGGCCGCTGGTCTGGTTCGGCTTCGACCGGCGCGCCTTCGCGGTGCGGCTGGGACTGACCCTGGACTATGTCGAGCATGCGCCCAAACCGGCCCGCTGGCTGGATGCGCTGCGCGCGCCGCTGCCGGACGCCGCTGGGCCCGCCACCTACACCCTGTACACCGAACGCTGGCAAGGCTGCGACAGCGCCGTCATACTTGCGGGCCTGATTGGGGTGTGGATCGTGCTGGCGTGAGGCCGGGCGAGCATGGGGCCGTGTTGATATGAGAATCGTCTTGGGTCTGGAATATTGCGGTGTCGGTTTCTGCGGCTGGCAGTCGCAGCCGCAGGGCTGCGGCGTGCAGGATGCGCTGGAAGCGGCGGTGTCGGCGATCGCCGGGGGGAGAACGGTCGTTACCGCGGCCGGGCGCACCGATACCGGCGTGCATGCGGCGTTCCAGGCCGCACATTTCGATACGGCGGCCCAGCGTCCGCTCACGGCTTGGGTACGCGGCGTCAACAGCCATCTGCCGGCCGGGGTGGCCGTATTGTGGGCGCGCGAGGTGGGCGAGGATTTCCACGCGCGTTTTGCCGCGACGCAACGAGGCTACCGCTATGTATTGCTGAATCACCCGGTGCGGCCCGGCCTCAATCACGGCCTGATCGGCTGGCACCATCGTCCGCTCGACGCCGACGCGATGAGCCGGGCGGCGGTGCACCTGATCGGACAGCACGATTTTTCCGCCTTCCGTGCCGCCGAATGCCAGGCGAAATCGCCGGTCAAGGAACTGCGGCAGGCGCATGTCGAACGGCGCGGCGATTACCTGCTGTGCGATTTCCGCGCCGACGGCTTCCTGCATCACATGGTGCGCAATCTGATGGGCTGTCTCATCCACGTCGGTGCCGGCGCCCGGCCGCCCGAATGGATGCACGAGATTCTGCAAAGCCGCGACCGCACGCTTGCCGCGCCCACTTTCGACGCCGCCGGTCTGTATCTCACCCACATCCGGTATCCTGCGCACTTTGCTCTGCCGGAAAGCTCCGATCGATGGCTGTTCGCGTAAAAATCTGTGGCATCACCCGCTTGCAGGATCTGCATGCCGCCTGCGCTGCCGGGGCGGATGCGCTGGGTTTCGTGTTCTACGAAAAGAGCCCGCGCCATGTATCGGTCGAGACCGCCGCCGAACTGGTACGCGCGCTGCCGCCCTTCGTGCAGAGCGTGGGCCTGTTCGTCGATGCCGAGCCGGCCTTCATCGAGCGGGTGTTGCAGGCCGTGCCGCTCGACCTGCTGCAATTCCACGGTGCCGAGACGCCGGCCGACTGCGTGCGCTACGGCCGACCCTTTATCAAGGCGGTACGGGTGAATCGGGACACGGATTTGCTAAAATGCGCGGCTGACTTCGATGCCGCGCGCGGCTTGCTGCTCGATGCGTTCGTACCGGGCGTGCCGGGAGGCACCGGGGAACGCTTCGACTGGAGCCTGATCCCGCCGGCGCTGTCCAGGCCGGTCATCCTGTCGGGCGGCCTCACCCCGGATAACGTCGCCGAGGCGGTGCAGCGCGTGCGCCCCTGGGCGGTGGACGTGTCCTCCGGCGTCGAGGCATCGAAAGGCATCAAGGACGCGCACCAGATTGCGCGATTCATTGCGAACGCGAAAGAAGCATCATGAAGCTCACCGATCTACCCGATTCCCGCGGCCACTTCGGTCCCTACGGCGGCATTTTCGTCGCCGAAACCCTGATGGCGGCGCTGGACGAACTGCGCGTCGAATACGAGAAGGCGCGCAACGACCCGGCCTTCGTGGCCGAGTTCGAGTACGAGCTCAAGCACTACGTCGGCCGCCCCAGCCCGGTGTATCACGCCAAACGCTTGAGCGAGCAGTATGGCGGCGCGCAGATCTACCTCAAGCGCGAAGACCTCAACCACACCGGCGCGCACAAGATCAACAACACCATCGGCCAGGCGCTGCTGGCGCGGCGCATGGGCAAGAAGCGCGTCATTGCCGAGACCGGCGCCGGCCAGCACGGCGTCGCCTCGGCCACCGTCGCGGCGCGCTACGGCATGGAATGCGTGGTCTACATGGGCGCCGAGGACGTCGCCCGCCAGTCGCCCAACGTCTTTCGCATGAAACTGCTGGGCGCCACCGTGGTGCCGGTGTCGTCCGGCTCGAAGACGCTGAAGGATGCGCTGAACGAGGCGATGCGCGACTGGGTCACCAACGTCGAATCGACCTTCTACATCCTCGGCACCGCCGCCGGCCCGCATCCGTATCCCATGCTGGTGCGCGACTTCCAGTGCGTGATCGGACGCGAATGCATCGCCCAGATGCCGGAACTCACCGGCCGCCAGCCGGACGCCGTGGTCGCCTGCGTCGGCGGCGGCTCCAACGCCATCGGTATCTTCCATCCCTACATTCCGTTTGACGGTGTACGCCTGATCGGCGTCGAGGCCGGCGGCTCCGGCGTCGCCTCCGGCAAGCACGCGGCGCCGCTCACGGCGGGCACCCCGGGCGTGCTGCACGGCTTCCGCAGCTACCTGATGCAGGACGAAAACGGCCAGATCATCGAAACCCACTCGGTGTCCGCTGGTCTCGACTACCCTGGCGTCGGGCCCGAGCATAGCTACCTCAAGGACGCCGGCCGCGCCGAATACGTCGCGATCGACGACGATGAGGCGCTGGCTGCCTTCCACGACCTGTGCCGGTTCGAGGGCATCATTCCCGCGCTCGAGTCCAGTCACGCCGTGGCCCACGCCAAGAAACTCGCGCCGACGATGCGGAAGGACCAGATCATCCTGGTGAACCTGTCCGGACGCGGCGACAAGGACATCAACACGGTGGCGAAGATATCGGGGATCACCCTGTAAGCCTGCGGCCACCGAATAGAACCGAACTTTTCAGAAGACCAGACCATGAGCCGCATCGGCCCGACCTTTACCGCGCTGAAGGCGCAAAACAGGAAAGCCCTGATCCCTTTCATCACTGCGGGTGATCCCGGCAAAGGCCTGACGGTGCCGCTGATGCACGCGCTGGTGGAAGCGGGCGCCGACATCATCGAGCTGGGAGTGCCGTTTTCCGATCCCATGGCCGACGGGCCGGTGATCCAGCGGGCCTCGGAACGGGCGCTGGCGAACAAGGTCGGGCTGAAGGACGTGCTGGCGATGACGGCGGAATTCCGCAGGACCAACACGACCACGCCCGTGGTGCTGATGGGCTATGCCAATCCGGTCGAGCGCATGGGCTACGAGACCTTTGCCGAGGCGGCGAAGGCGGCCGGGGTGGACGGCGTGCTGACGGTGGACATTCCGCCCGAGGAATCGGCCGGCGTGTCGGACGTATTCAAGGCACACGGCCTCGACCCGATTTTCCTGCTGTCGCCGACCACGCCGGAATCGCGCGTGGAACAGGTGGCCGCGGCCGCCGGCGGCTTCATCTATTACGTGTCGCTCAAGGGCGTGACCGGCTCGGCCAATCTCGATACCGAGGAGGTGGCGCAGAAGTTGGCCATGGTGCGCAAGCATTGCAGCCTGCCGGTGGGCGTCGGCTTCGGCATCCGCGACGCGGCGACTGCCGAAGCGGTGGCCCGCATTGCCGACGCGGTGGTGGTGGGCAGCCGCATCGTGAACGAGATCGAGACCGCGCCGGAAGGCGAATGCGCCATCCGCGTCAGGCACCTGGTGGCCGACTTGCGCCGCGGCGTCGACGCGGCATCGAAATAAACGGAGAAGATACATGAGCTGGTTCCAGAAAATCCTGCCGCCGAAAATCAAGCGGCGTGCGCAGGCGGACAAAAAATCCATGCCCGAGGGGCTGTGGTCCAAATGCCCGGCATGCAACGAGGTGCTCTACCGCGCCGATCTCGAAAGCAATCTGGAAGTGTGTCCGAAGTGCGGCCACCACCATCGCATCGGCGCCCGGCAGCGGCTGGCCATGCTGCTGGATGCGGAAGGGCAGCATGAAATCGGTGCGCACATCACGCCGCTCGACCCGCTCAAGTTCAAGGACAGCAAGAAATACCCCGACCGCCTGAAAGAGGCGCAGAGCGGTACATCGGAGACCGACGCGCTGGTGGTGATCGGCGGCAGCGTGAAGGCGGTTCCGGTGGTGGCGGCGGCGTTCGAGTTCAAGTTTATGGGTGGTTCGATGGGATCGGTCGTCGGCGAGCGCTTCGTCCAGGGCGTGGAGGCGGCGATCGAGTCGAACTCGGCTTTCGTCTGCTTTTCCGCCAGCGGCGGCGCACGCATGCAGGAGGGCCTGTTCTCGCTGATGCAGATGGCCAAGACCTCGGCGGCGCTGACCCAGTTGTCGCGCCACCGATTACCCTTTGTCTCGGTACTGACCGACCCCACCATGGGCGGCGTGTCGGCGAGCTTCGCCATGCTGGGTGACCTGATTGTGGCCGAGCCCAATGCGCTGATCGGCTTTGCCGGCCCGCGCGTGATCGAGCAGACCGTGCGCGAAACGCTGCCGGAAGGTTTCCAGCGCGCCGAATTCCTGCAGGAGAAGGGCGCCATCGACCGCATCGTCGACCGCCGCCAGATGCGCGGCGAACTGGCCGCCACGCTGGCGATGATGATGGGACGCCCCGCGCTTGCCGCCTAGCTTCTCGCTGACTGACTGGCTGGCGCGGCTCGAACGGCTGCATCCCAGTACGATTGAACTGGGGCTGGAACGGGGGCGGCGCGTCAAGGATGCGCTCGGGCTTGCCCCGGCTTTCCCGCTGATCATGGTCGGCGGCACCAACGGCAAGGGCTCCACTTGTGCTTATCTGGAAGCCATCCTCGGCGCCGCTGGCTACCGGACCGGCCTCTACACCTCGCCCCATCTGCTGCGCTACAACGAACGCGTGCGCATTGCCGGCCGGGAAGCGAGCGACGCCGAACTGGTCGCCGCGTTTGAGAAAGTCGATGCGGCGCGCGGCGATACTTCGCTGACCTATTTCGAATTCGGCACGCTGGGTGCGATGGCACAGTTCATCGCTGCCGGCGTCGACGTGGCCATCCTCGAAGTCGGCCTCGGCGGGCGGCTCGATGCGGTGAACGTGTTCGATGCCGATGTCGCGGCCATCACCAGCGTCGATCTCGATCACATGGATTACCTGGGCGATACGCGCGAAAAGATCGGCTATGAGAAGGCGGGCATCTACCGTGCCGGACGTCCCGCCATCTGCGCCGATCCCGCGCCGCCTGACAGCCTGCCCGAGCACGCCCGCCGCATCGGCGCCGACCTGCGCTGCATTGGCCGCGATTTTTCCGCGCTGCGCGAGGGCGATCGCTGGACCTATCGCGGTCCGGAGGTCGTCTGGCAGGAGTTGCCGCTGCCCGCCATGGCAGGGGCCTACCAACTGCGCAATGCAGCCGCTGCGCTGGCCGCGCTCGAAGCCGTGCGCGAACGCCTGCCGGTGAGCGAGGCGGCGATCCGCCAAGGGCTGCGCGCGGCGCAGGTACCGGGCCGGTTCCAGCGCATCGCCCGGGCGCCGGAGGTCATTCTGGACGTGGCGCACAACCCGGAAGCCGCGCGGGCACTGGCGGCGACCTTGCGCGAGCAGCCAGTGAGCGGGCGCACGCTGGCGGTGGTCGGCATGCTGGCCGACAAGGATGCAGCGGCGGTGTTCGCGGCCTTGCGCGACGAGGTCGATGCATGGTGGGCGTGCACCCCCGCTTCGCCGCGCGCGCTGGATGCTGCGGTGCTGGCCGCCATACTGCGCGCGCAAGCGGGCGCAGTATGGGTCAATGTGCAGCCGGATGTGAATGCGGCCCTTGCGGAGGCACGAAGCGCGGCGCGTGAAGATGATAGAATTCTCGTCTTCGGTTCGTTCTATACCGTTGCCGCCGTGCTCGACCATGCCGCCACCCAGCAGTGAAAATGACCTCAAACGCCTTGCCCGGCGCCGCCTGATCGGCGCGGTGGCACTGACCCTGCTGGCGGTGATCGTGCTGCCGCTGTTGCTGGAAGACGAGCCGCCACCGACGAGTTCGCTATCGGTCCATATGGCCGCTGCGCCGATGCCCGCCCCGGAGCCGGCGGCACAGCCCGAACGAACGGACAGATCCGATGCGTCTGCTGCGCCCGTGCCACAGGCTGCCCCAGTTCACCCCGAGCCTCGACCTACGTCGCCTGAACCTGCCAAACCGCTAGCCAAACCCGCACACGAAGCGGCCAAACCTTCGCCGGTCGAGCGGACCAAGCCTGAACCGGTCAGGTCTGAGCCTGTCAAACCTGAAGCAGCCAGGCCGCTGCCTAAACCGCAGCCCGCCAGGCCTGCTTCCAAGCCTGCCCAGCAGGCAAAATCCGAGGCTGCCAGCGAAGCGTTCGTGGTGCAGCTGGCCGCCCTGTCCGATGGCGCCAAGGCGCGCGAACTCAAGGCACGCGCAGCGCTGGCCGGCTTGCCGGCCTACACCGACACGGTCGGCAGCCTGACCCGCGTGCGCGTGGGGCCCTACCCCACGCGTGCAGCCGCAGTGACGGCAGCGGTGAAGCTGGCCGAGCATGGCATGACCGGGCAGGTGCTCGCCAAGTGAGCATGCTCGATCTCATCGTGGTGCTGGTGCTGGTCCTGACGGCGGTGCGCGGGCTGATGCGCGGCATGGTCGACACGCTGTTTTCGCTGGCGGCCTGGTTCCTGGCGTTTGTGCTGGGCAAATGGGGCGCGTTGGTGGTGGCGCCACTGTTGCCGATCGGGATCGAGAGCCCGAACATTCGCTACTTTGCCGGTTTTGCGGTGGTTTTCCTGGTGGTACTGATCGGCGTGCTGCTGCTGGGGCATGCCCTGTCTTCGCTGGTCAAGGCAGTGGGACTGGGTGGTGCCGACAAGGTACTGGGCGGGGTGCTGGGGCTGGCCAAGGGCTTGGTGATCCTGGTCGGACTGACGCTGGCGGCCGGCCTGACCTCGCTGCCGCGCACCGACTTCTGGAAGCAGGCCAAGGTGTCGGGCAGCCTGCAGGCGATGGCGCAGCATGCCTTGCCGCTGGTGCCGGCCGATGTGGCGAAGTACATTCGTTTCGAATAACTTTATGGATGGGTGCACGGTATGTGCGGGGTAATCGGAGTCGTTTCCAATTCGGCGGCCAACCAGCTTTTGTATGACGGGCTGATGGTGTTGCAGCATCGCGGCCAGGACGCGGCCGGCATCGTGACGGCGGAGGAAAGCCGTTTCCACATGCACAAGGGACAGGGGTTGGCCCGCGACGTATTCCGCACCCGCGACATGCGCAACCTGCTGGGCGACATGGGGGTGGCGCACGTGCGCTATCCCACTGCCGGCAGCGCGTCGTCGTCGGCCGAATCGCAGCCGTTCTATGTGAACTCGCCCTACGGCATCGTGCTGGGGCACAACGGCAACCTCACCAACACCGACGAGCTGAAGGAGTCACTGTTCCGCGCCGACCTGCGCCACGTCAACACCAATTCGGATTCCGAGGTGCTGTTGAACGTGCTGGCACATGAGCTCCAGGTGCGCGCCGCCGGGCGCCAGCTCAATCTGGACACGATCTTCGGCGCGGTGTCCGGCGTGCATGCGCGCTGCAAGGGCGCCTATGCGGTGACCGCCTTCATCGCCGGCCACGGCCTGCTGGCCTTCCGCGACCCGCACGGCATCCGTCCGCTGGTGATCGGCGTCAACGAACAGGTTACGCCGCACGAATACATCGTCGCGTCGGAGAGCGTGGCGATCGATACGCTGGGCTTCCGCCTGCTGCGCGACGTGGCGCCGGGCGAAGCGGTGTTCATCGACTACGAGCGTAAGCTGCACAGCCGCCAGTGCAGCGACAAGGCCGTGCTCAACCCCTGCATCTTCGAGTATGTGTACCTCGCCCGCCCCGATTCGGTGATGGACGGCGTCTCGGTCTACAGCACGCGGCTCGCCATGGGCATATCGCTGGCCGAAAAGATCAAGCGCGAATTCTCCCATCTGAAGATCGACGTGGTGATCCCGATTCCCGACACCAGCCGGCCCTCGGCGCTGCAGCTGGCGAATCACCTCGACGTGCCGTATCGCGAAGGCTTCATCAAGAACCGCTACATCGGCCGCACCTTCATCATGCCAGGGCAGGCGCTGCGCAAGAAATCGGTGCGCCAGAAGCTCAACGCCATCGGCGAGGAATTCAAAGGCAGGCACGTGCTGCTGGTCGACGACTCCATCGTGCGCGGCACCACCAGCCGCGAAATCGTGCAGATGGCCCGCGATGCAGGCGCCACCAAGGTGTACTTCGCCTCGGCTTCGCCGCCGGTGCGCTATTCCAACGTCTATGGCATCGACATGCCGACGCGCAACGAGCTGATCGCCAATGGCCGCACCGATGCGGAGATCGCACGCGAGATCGGCTGCGACGCGCTGATCTACCAGGATCTTGACGCCATGGTGGAGGTGGTCCGTGCGGGCAATCCGGCGATTCAAGACTTCGATACCTCGTGCTTCGACGGCCGCTACATCACCGGCGACGTTACGCCGGAGTACCTGAATTATGTCGAAGCCGTGCGCAACGGCGAAACCCCGCCACCGTCGGCGCTTTCCACCCAGCAACTCGACCTCAATCTGGCGGCGAATAACGGTTGACCCTGTCCGGTGCCGGGCGTACATTGTCCCTGCGCCGATTTGAACTTCAGCTTGCGGGCGCTTGATAAATTCGGCTAAAGCGTCGCCAGGGAAACCCCGAACCGCGCTTGCCGTTCGGGGTTTTTTATTTTTGGATCAAACATGAACAACGACGAATTCGACATTGAGACGCTGGCCGTGCGTGCTGGTACGGTGCGCAGCCAGTTCAACGAACACTCGGAGGCGATATTCCTCACTTCGAGCTTCATGTTCGGCAGCGCTGCGGAGGCGGCGGCACGTTTCAAGGGCGAACAGCCCGGGCCCATCTATGCGCGCTTCGCCAATCCTACCGTCAGCATGATGGAGGCGCGGCTCGCCGCGCTGGAAGGCGCCGAGCGCTGCGTGGCATTTTCTTCCGGCATGGCGTCGATCCTGGCGACGGTGATGGGGCTGATGAAAGCGGGCGAGCATGTCGTTGCGTCGCGTTCGATCTTCGGCTCGACGGTGCAGCTGTTCTCCAACATCCTCGGCCGCTTCGGCGTTGAGACGACCTATGTGTCGCCGACCGATCCGGCGGAATGGCGTGCGGCGGTGAAGCCGAACACGAAGCTCTTTTTCGTCGAATCGCCGTCCAACCCGCTCACCGAAGTCAGCGACATCCGCGCGCTCGCCGATATCGCGCACGAGGCCGGCGCCTGGCTTGCGGTCGACAACTGCTTCTGCTCGCCTGCGCTGCAGAAGCCGCTCGAATTCGGCGCCGACATCGTGATCCACTCCGCCACCAAGTATCTCGACGGGCAGGGCAGGGTGCTCGGGGGTGCCGTGCTGGGCGGCAAGGAGCTGATGGAGGGCGTCTATACCTTCCTGCGTACCGCCGGTCCGACCCTGTCGGCGTTCAACGCCTGGGTGATCCTCAAAGGCATGGAGACGCTCTCGCTGCGCATGGAAGCGCATTCGAGAAACGCGCTGGCGCTGGCGCAATGGCTGGAAGCCCAGCCACAGGTGGCGCGCGTGTGGTATCCCGGCCTGCCGTCGCACCCGCAGCACGAGCTCGCGATGCGCCAGCAGAAAACCGGCGGCGGCATCGTCTCGTTCGAGCTCAAGGGGGGCAAGGATGCCGCCTGGAAGCTGATCGACGCGACGAAGCTGCTCTCGATCACCGCCAACCTCGGCGATACCAAATCCACGATCACCCACCCCGCGTCGACCACGCACAGCCGCATGACGGCGGAGCAGCGCGCGGCAGCCGGCATCGGCGACGGGCTGGTACGCATCGCTGCTGGGCTGGAATCGGTGGCCGACATCCAGGCAGACCTGGCGCGCGGGCTGGGGTGATGAATGCGCTGTTCGGTCTTCTGCTCGCGCTGTGCGTCGGTATCGCGCATGCGGACGACATGACGGTGCTGCGTTATGTCGACCAGGACCCCGGCGGCCCGCCTTACACGACGCGCATCCTGGTGACCCCCGATTTCATGCGCATGGACAGCGGCGAGGACGCGGGCGATTTCAGCCTGCTGGACCGCAAGCGGCGCGTGGTCATCAACGTCATGCACGACAGCAGGCTGGCGATGGTGTTCGCGCCCGGCACGCTGCCGCCGCAACCCGCCGGCTGGAAGCCCCGGCTGGTCGCGGACAAGGCCGAGCGCGGCGGCAAGCGTTTCACCCTGACGGTCAAGGGCGTGACATGCAGTGCCGGCATTGCCGCCCGGCACGCCTTGGATGTGGCGCGTGCGATGGCCGAGCAGAAGTCCATTCTGGCCGCGACCCAATACCGGGTGTGGAAGGCATCGCCTCCCGATTTGCAGTATGACTGTGACCTGGCGAATCAGGTGTGGAACTCGGGCGACACGCTCAAGCTCGGCCTGCCCCTGGAGGAACGTGAGTTCACCGGGCGGACGCGGACATTCGAAAGCGAAACCCGGCAGCCGGTGAACCCCGAACTGTTCCGTGTGCCGGAGGGCATGGCGCAGGTCAATGCGCCGTCATAGGCAGGCGAGGTCAACGCGTCGTCATAGATCCTCGACCCTGAGCGTGCAGCCCCTGGCGTCGCACACCACATAGCCCCAGCGGGCATACCAGTCGGGTACCACCCAGCGTTCGCATTCGCGGCCGTCGACCTCATGGACATGCTGCGCGGGACGATGGGTGTGGCCGTGGATCAGGCGGCCGGCCTGGTGTTCGCGCAGTACGCGCACGACTTCGTCGGCATTCGCATCCATGATCGCGGCGGCCTTGTGCGTCTTGGCCGCTTCGCTGCCGGCCCGTGCCTGGCGCGCCATGCGGCTACGCAACGCCCGTGGCAGGCGGCGCAGCAGCGCGCGCGTCAGCGGATGGCGGACGCGGCGGCGGAAATCCTGGTAGGCGGTATCGTCGGTACACAGGGTGTCGCCGTGCATCAACAGCGTCGGCACGCCGTACAGGTCGATGCGGGCCGGATCCGCCAGCAGCTTCATGCCGGAACGCGCGGCGTAGCGCTCGGCCAGCATGAAGTCGCGGTTGCCGTGCATGAAGTACACCCGCGTGCCGGCGGCGACCAGCGTCGCGAGCCGTTGCGCCGTGTCGCCGGCGACCTGTTCGTCGTGGTCGTCGCCGATCCAGGCCTCGAACAGGTCGCCGAGGATGTAGAGCGCATCTGCACCTGCCGCCTCGTCCTGCAGGAAGCGAAAAAAACGCCCGGTGGCAGCCGGGCGTTCGTCGGTCAGGTGCAGGTCGGCAACGAAGTAGGTGCGGCCCGCGCCTGGTTTTTCCGTCAGGCTCACCGGCCGGTCAGACGATTTCCGCCTTGGTGATCACCACGTCTTCCAGCGGCACGTCCTGGTGCCCGGCGCGGTTGCCGGTCTTGACCTTCTTGATCGCGTCGACCACGTCCATGCCTTCGACCACTTTGCCGAACACGGCATAGCCGTAGCCCTGCGGGGTCGGCGCGGTGAAGTTGAGGAAGCTGTTGTTGGCGACGTTGATGAAGAACTGCGCGGTGGCCGAATTGGGATTGGGGGTGCGCGCCATGGCGATGGTGTAGGCCTCGTTCTTGAGGCCGTTGGACGCTTCGTTCTCGATCGTGGCACGGGTGGGTTTCTGCGTCATGCCGGGTTCGAAGCCGCCGCCCTGAATCATGAAGCCGTCGATCACACGGTGGAAGACGGTGCCGTCGAAGAAGCCGTCGCGCACGTATTGCAGGAAGTTTTCGACCGTCTTGGGAGCCTTCTCGGCGTCGAGTTCGAGGACGATGATGCCGTGATTCGTGTGCAGCTTGACCATGTGAAATCCTAAAAAAGTTTACGTGAATAAGTGTCCGGTTCCGTTTCCGCACACCGCGCCGGACGTATGGGTTATCTGGGCTGAGCGGGCTTGGTCGCCTGCCCCCCGAGCATGGTCTGGATCAGCTTGAGCCGGGTTTGTACCGTCGTGTTCTTGCTGTCCAGCGCCAAGGCCTTGTCATACTCGATCGCTGCCATTTTGGCATAGATGTCGCCAAGGTTTTCGTGGGCGGTGACGTAGTCGGGGTGTGAGCGGATCGCCATTTCCAGGGCGTTCCGGGCGGCTTCGTAGCGGCCCTGCGAGGCATACAGCACGGCCAGGTTGTTGTAGGGTTCGCGCAGTTCCGGGTAATCCTCCGTCAGGCCTTTGAGCACGTCGATGGCGTCGTTGGTCTTGCCCAGGTCGCCGAGGATCAGGCCCTTCAGGAAGCGGGCCTGGGCATCCTTCGGGTTCTTGGCCAGATACCGGTTGGCGTGCTCGAGCGCGGCGGGCAACTCGCCCTTGCGGAACTGCAGGTTGATGTCCTGTATTTCGTCGGCCCGCACAGGGAGGCTGGCGAGCATGACGCTGGCAATAACCGCGGCAAGGAAACGTGACAAAGCCATGTGATATGCTCGGATCATCTTGGGAAGCCGGCATTCTAACAACATCGACCCCGCTAAGACAGTCGGTGCGCCGCTTCAGTCCGCCCCCTGACATTTCGCCCCAGGCCCGCCCGTACCATGCTGCACATCACCAATTCCCTCACGCGCACCAAGGAAGAATTCGTCCCGCTCACCCCCGGTGTCGTCCGCATGTACGTGTGCGGCATGACGGTGTACGACCTGTGCCACCTGGGTCATGCGCGGGTGTTCGTGGTGTTCGACATGGTGACGCGCTGGCTGCGTGCCAGCGGCTATCGCGTCGAATACGTCCGCAACATCACCGACATCGACGACAAGATCATCAAGCGTGCGCAGGAAAATGGCGAAACGCCGGCCGCGCTGACCGGCCGCTTCATCGCCGCGATGCACGAGGACGAGCGGGCGCTCGGCGTGCTGCCGCCCGACCACGAGCCGCGTGCCACCGAATACGTGGCGCAGATGCTGGCGCTGATTGGGCAACTGATCCGCAATGATCTGGCCTACCCGGCGCCCAATGGCGACGTGTATTACAGCGTGCGTGCCTTTCCCGAATACGGTCGCCTGTCCGGAAAAAGCCTGGACGAACTGCGGGCCGGCGAACGCGTGGACATCGACCCCTACAAGCGCGACCCGATGGACTTCGTGCTGTGGAAGGCCGCCAAGCCAGGCGAGCCGGCGTGGGAATCGCCGTGGGGGCCGGGCCGCCCCGGCTGGCACATCGAATGCTCGGCGATGAGCGCCGAGCTGCTCGGCCAGCATTTCGACATCCATGGCGGCGGCCAAGACCTGCAGTTCCCGCATCACGAAAACGAGATCGCCCAGTCCGAGGGCGCGCACGGCTGCACTTTCGTCAACTACTGGCTGCACAACGGCTTCGTACGGGTGGACAACGAGAAGATGTCGAAATCGCTCGGTAATTTCTTCACCATCCGCGAAGTGCTGGCGAAATACGATGCCGAAGTGGTGCGCTTCTTCATCCTGCGCGCCCATTACCGCAGCCCGTTGAATTATTCGGATGCGCATCTCGACGACGCAAAAGGCGCGCTGACGCGCTTGTATACGGCCCTGAAAAACGCGCCCGCCACGGCGTCCGCGCCGGACTGGAGCCAGCCTGCGGCACAGCGCTTCCAGGCAGCGATGGACGACGACTTCAATACCCCCGAGGCGTTGGCAGTGCTGTTCGAGCTCGCGGGCGAAGCAAACCGGGGAGACGCCGCCGCCGCCCAGACCCTGCGCAGCCTGGGCAGAGTGCTGGGTCTGCTGCAGCGCGACGCAGCGGAATTCCTGCAGGCGGGAACCGCGGACGGCGGCTTGCCCGAGGCCGAGATCGAAAGCTTGATCGCCGCGCGCCAGGCGGCGCGCAAGGCGAAGGATTTCGCCGAATCCGACCGTATCCGCGATGCGCTGACGGCTGCAGGCGTCGTGCTGGAAGACGGGACGGGCGGGACTACCTGGCGGCGGGCCTGAGTCTCCGTCCCGACGCGGAAATAGCGACATGACCTCCCTCCCGCTCGTTCTGACCGGCGCCGTGAACTGGGACCATCCCGAATGGCGCGGCAGCTTGTATCCCGAAGACCTGCCGGATGACTGGTTGTTGTCTTATTACAACACGCAATTCCAGGCAGTCTATCTGCCGGCAGCCGTCTGGCAGGTGGCCTCCGATGCGGACTGGGCGCAATGGCTGCAGGACACGCAGGACGGATTTTGTTTCGTGCTGGAGCCGGGCGGCGCTGCGGCCGTCCCGCCGGCTTCCCCCCGCATCCTGCTCGCGATGCCGGCGTGGTCGGCAGAACATGTCTGGTGGCTGGACGAGGCGCCCGATCTGCGGATTCTGGCGCAGCGCATCACGCAACAGGCAGGAACCGGTGGCCCCCTGTTTGTGATCAGCCGCAGTGCCAATCTCGGCTTGCTGGAACGGGTGAATACTTTGAGGCAGGTGATGGGCTACTGAATTTCAGCAAAGTCGCCCCCTTTAATCTTGCGCGCACCACACCGGACGAATAGACTACCCGGTCTACTCGGCAAGGCCGCAGGCAGGTGTGCTTCGGTAGAATGCTGCCCTCAACAAAAAAAGGCTCGATTTCTTGCAAAACGACAATCTGGTCGAGATCAAAGATGCGGTGTTTGGCTATGGCGCCCGGCCGGTTTTGAAGGGCATCAACCTGACCGCCAAACGGGGGCAGGTCGTGGCCATCATGGGCAGCAGCGGGTGTGGCAAAACCACGCTCCTGCGTCTGATCGGCGGGCAGGTCAAGCCCGGCCAGGGCACGGTGCGCGTGGCGGGCGAGTCGCTGGGCGAACTCGACCGGGCCGGCCTGTATCGGCTGCGCCGCAAGATGGGCATGCTGTTCCAGTTCGGCGCGTTGTTCACCGACATGTCGGTGTTCGACAATGTGGCCTTCCAGCTGCGCGAGCACACCGACCTGCCCGAGGATGCCATCCGCGACCTGGTGCTGATGAAGCTGCATGCCGTCGGCCTGCGCGGGGCCGCCCGCCTGATGCCGGCCGAACTCTCCGGCGGGATGGCGCGGCGGGTGGCGCTGGCCCGTGCGATCGCTCTGGATCCTGCGCTGGTGATGTACGACGAGCCGTTCGCCGGGCTCGATCCCATTTCACTCGGGGTGACCGGCAACCTGATCCGTCGTCTGACCGACACCCTGGGGCTGACCTCGCTGGTGGTCACCCACGACGTGCAGGAATCATTGAAGATCGTCGATTATGTGTATTTTGTCTCGGAGGGCGTGATCGTGGCAGAGGGCACGGCGGACGAAATTCGCGCTTCCGGACTGCCTTACGTGCACCAGTTCGTGCACGGAGAATCCGACGGGCCGGTGCCGTTCCATTATCCAGCGCCGCCCTTCGTCGACGACCTTCAGTTGGGAGCGCAGCGTGCTTAAGCAGGCGATCGAAAATCTGGGAAACCGCACGATCCAGGGTGTCTGGCGCATCGGCTTCGCAGCGCGCTTCTTCGTGGCGATACTGCTGCACTCGGCTACTGCATTCCGCCGCTTCGGGTTGACCATCCGCGAGATGTACTTCACCGGTGTGCTCTCGCTCATCATCATTCTGGTATCCGGGCTGTTTGTCGGCATGGTGCTCGGTCTGCAGGGTTATGAAACCCTGCAGCGCTATGGCTCCGAATCGGCGCTGGGTACGCTGGTGGCGCTATCCCTGGTGCGCGAACTGGGGCCGGTTCTGGCCGGGCTTCTGTTCGCCAGCCGGGCCGGATCGGCCATCACCGCGGAAATCGGCCTGATGAAGGCGACCGAGCAGCTGTCGGCGATGGAAATGATGGCAATCGACCCGATTGCGCGGGTGGTCGCGCCGCGCTTCTGGGCGGGCGTGATTTCCATGCCCTTGCTGGCCGCCCTGTTCTCCGCATTGGGCGTCTTCGGTGGTTACCTGGTCGGCGTGCGGCTGATCGGGGTGGACGAGGGCACGTTCTGGTCGCAGATGCAGGGTGCCGTCGATTTCGAGCAGGACATCCTCAACGGCGTCATCAAGAGCGTGGTGTTCGGCGTGGCCGTCACCACCATCGCGCTGTTCGAGGGATACGACGCGCCGCCGACCGCCGAAGGCGTGTCGGGCGCCACCACGCGGACCGTGGTGACCTCCAGCCTGGTCGTGCTGGCACTGGATTTTGTTTTGACTGCATTCATGTTCCGGGGACTCAATTAAATGAACAGGACCGTACTCGATCTCTGGGTGGGATTATTCGTCATCGCGGGCGTAGGCGCGCTGCTGTTCCTGGCACTCAAGGTCGGCAGCATGAGCACCGTAAACTCGACTGACAGCTACGAAGTCGTTGCCGATTTCCAGAACATTGGCGGCCTCAAACCCCGTGCACCGGTCAAAAGCGCGGGGGTGGTCGTGGGCAGGGTGGCGGATATCCGTTTTGACAATGGAAAATACGAAGCTGTCGTCACGCTGCGTCTGGACAAGCGCTATGCTTTTCCTAAGGACACCTCGGCATCCATCATGACCTCGGGCCTGCTGGGCGAGCAATACGTCGGCCTGGAGCCGGGCGGCGACAGTGTGATGCTGAAAAACAAGGATCGGATCCTGATCACGCAGGACGCGGTCGTACTGGAAAATCTGATCGGCCAGTTTTTATATGGCAAGGCTCAAGAAGGAAAAGCTCAAGAAGGAGTGCCAAAATGACACGCAACGTACTGACCCGCATACTCCTGGCAGCCGGCATGCTGCTGACCGCTCTGCCCGGCGAGGCGGAGACCATCAACCTGCAGCAGGCTGTGGAAATGAGCCTGGCGGCCGATCCCCGCATCAAGGAGCGCGAACAGGTGGTCGAAGCCGCGCGCAGCATGGTGGAGGAAGTGCAAGGGAACGACGGCTGGCGGCTCAGTGCCAATGCCTTCGTCGGACTGGCCCCGAAAGTCGAGGGCGGGTTTTACCAGAACGGCGCCCAATCATGCACCGCGTTCCCGTGTACGCCGCGCTCCGACGGCACCAGGATAAACGGCATTTCCGACTGGACGCATCTCGATTTCGCGCTGATCAAACCGCTCTTCACGTTTGGCAAGATCGAACATTACGGTGAGGCCGCTCAGGGCAACGTCGACCTCAAGCAGGGCGAACTCAAGAAGACGCGCACCGATACGGTGTACGACACAAAACGTGCCTACTATGGCTACCTGACCGCGCGCGATACCCGGGTTTTCCTGGAAGACATGCAGGACCGGTTGAATGGCTCCATCGACTCGGTCGAACGCAATCTCAAGAAGGAAAACGGCGAGTCCAAACAGTCCGATCTGTATGCGCTGCAAACCGCGAAAGGCCTGCTTGCCAAATATGCAAGCCAGGCACGCGCCGTCGAAAAAATCAGTCTGGATGGCCTGAAAGTACTGACCGGCGTCGGCCTGAAAGAGGATCTGAAGGTGGCGGACGACCGCATCGCGCCGGTGCCTTTCCCGCAGGTCGATCTGGCCGAATTCCAGGCGCGCGCCTTGCAGGAGCGTCCGGAGATGCAGGAGCTCGAGGCGGGCCTGCGCGCCCGCCGCGCGCTGGTGGCAGCCAAAAAGGCGGATCGCATGCCGGACGTATACGCCGGCGTGGTCGGGCAGGTCAACTATGCTTCGCAGCGCGATCGGCTGGATAACCCCTACATCAACGACCCCTTCAATAACGGCGGCATCACCCCGGTGGTGGGGGTGAAGTGGGACACCGTGTTCGGTACCGCCAATGCGCGTGTCAATGAAGCGCAGGCCGAACTGGAAGCGCTCAACCACAAGAAGGCCTTTGCGGTGGCGGGCATTCCGTTCGAGGTGGGCGAGGCCTACGCCAACGCCCAGGCGAATTTCAATTCGCAGCGCGATCTGGC
This sequence comes from Hydrogenophilales bacterium, assembly GCA_016195805.1. Taxonomy (GTDB): domain Bacteria; phylum Pseudomonadota; class Gammaproteobacteria; order Burkholderiales; family Thiobacillaceae; genus Thiobacillus. The sequence goes on along the minus strand of JACPYT010000011.1, from coordinate 123,417 downwards.
CGAGGGGGCAGCGGCAGCACGGCGCTGGATGGTGGCGTCGCTGGCCGATTTGTCGGCCGGGCTGGAAAGCGCCGACAAGGTGGCCGACGCGATCAAGAGCTACGTCCTGGTGCAGACGGAATATCTGCGTACGGTGAACGACTACAACATGAATGTGGCGCAGCTGGCACGCCTGACGGGTGAACTCAAGTAACGCGAGCGCGTCTACCCGGTAGTCGGTTCCCCGGATATCTCTTTTTCGAATAGGACATAATTTATGTTGCGCATGTTTCTTCTGCTTCTGGCGCTGGTATCGGGGGTCAGTACCGGCCGGGCGCTGGCTGCAGACACGCCGCCCGATATGCTGGCACGCAGTACCACGCAGGAAGTTATCGCCATCCTGAAGCAGGACCAGGAAATCAAGAACGGCAATATGCACAAGGTGTATCAACTGGTCGAAGCCAAAATCCTGCCCAATTTCGACTTCAACCGCATGACCCAGTTGGCTGTCGGAAAAAACTGGCCGCGTGCCACTGCCCAGCAGAAACAGGCGCTGGTGACAGAGTTTCGCAACCTGCTGGTGCGGACCTATTCCGCCTCGCTCACGGCGTTCACCAACCAGACGGTCGAGTTCAGGCCGCTGACGATGAAGCCGGACGACACCGACGTGACCGTGCATTCCGAAATCCGCCAGCCCGGTGGGCAACCCATTCCCATCGACTACAGCATGTACAAGACCAGCTTCGGCTGGAAGGTCTACGATGTGACGATCGATGGCGTCAGCCTGGTCACCAATTACCGTGCATCCTTTGCCAGTACCATACGCCAGAAAGGGATTGACGGGCTGATCAAGACGCTGGCCGAGCAGTCTGCACGCGGCGGCGCCCAGCCGGCGCCGCGTTCCGGATCGTGATCGCATGCGACGACACCTGCTGTCGCATCGCCGGCGCGGTGACGGTCGACAGCGCGGGAGGCCTGCTGCGCGAACTGCAGCCCCGGCTGGCCAAAGGGCTCGAGACCCTGGATTTCAGCGGGGTTGAAACTGCCGATTCGGCAGCGCTTGCGCTCATATTCAGCGCCATGCGCCAGGCCCGCAAGGCGGGGCGCACACTGGCCTGTACCGGCCTCCCGACCAGTTTCACCACGCTGGCCGAACTGTACGGCGTGTCTGAATTGCTGCCGGCATGAATCAGGCGGCGCCAGCCATCCGCGTCAGCGATCTGCGCAAGCGCTTTCGCACCACCCTGGCGCTCGACGGCGTTTCGCTCGACATCCAGCCGGGCGAGTTTTTCGGCCTGCTGGGACCCAACGGGGCGGGCAAGACCACGCTGATCTCGATTCTGGCCGGACTCACTCGGGCCGACTCCGGCCATGCCGCCATCATGGGCCACGACGTGGTGCGCGACTACCGCCAGGCGCGGCGCGCGCTCGGCGTGGTGCCGCAGGAACTGGTCTACGATCCCTTCTTCAACGTGCGTGAAACCCTGCGCATCCAGTCCGGCTATTTTGGCCTCAGGCACAACGACGGCTGGATCGACGAGATCATGCATCACCTCGATCTCACCCCGCATGCAGACAAGAACACGCAGAGCCTGTCGGGCGGCATGAAGCGCCGCCTGCTGGTGGCGCAAGCGCTGGTGCACAAGCCGCCGGTCATCGTGCTCGACGAACCGACCGCCGGGGTGGACGTCGATCTGCGCCGCTCGCTGTGGGAGTTCGTCAGCGGCCTCAACCGCGAGGGGCACACCATCCTGCTGACCACGCATTACCTGGAAGAGGCCGAGGCGTTGTGCGGCCGCATCGCCATGCTGAAAAGCGGGCGCATCGTGGCACTCGACGCCACGCGCAACCTGCTGCAATTGACCAATGAGCATTGTGCGCAGTTGCGGCTGGACGCCGAGCGCGTGCCAGCTCCCTGGCAGGGCCGCCTGCAGCGCGACGCCGACGGCTGCTGGCGCATCAATTTCGGTGACTATGCCGAGCTGGAAACCCTGCTGGCGGATCTGCGCGGCGCGGATGTGCGCGTGCTCGAAATGCACCTGCAGGAACCCGACCTGGAGGATGTCTTCACCGACATCATGAAGCGCACATGAGCGGCCTCTCGGCACTGTTTTACAAGGAGCTGCTGCGCTTCTGGAAGGTGGTGGTGCAGACCGTGGTCGCGCCGGTGGTGACCGCGCTCCTCTACCTGCTGATCTTCTCGCACGTGCTGGAGGCACACGTCCAGGTCTATCCCGGTGTCTCCTACACCAGCTTCCTGGTGCCGGGACTGGTGATGATGAGCATGCTGCAGAACGCATTCTCCAACAGCTCGTCCAGCCTCATCCAGTCGAAAATGCAGGGCAACATCGTGTTCGTGCTGCTGCCGCCGCTGTCGTACCTGGAGTTTTTCCTGGCCTACCTGGGTGCGGCGGTGATCCGCGGGCTGGTTGTGGGCCTCGGGGTATGGGCGGTGACCCTGTGGTACACGCCGTTCCAGCTGCCGCATCCGCTGTGGATGCTGGCGTATGCGCTGCTGGCCTGCGCCGTCATGGGCGCGGTCGGCATCGTCGCCGGCGTATGGGCTGAAAAATTCGACCAGCTGGCCGCGTTCCAGAATTTCCTGATCCTGCCGCTCACCTTTTTGTCCGGCGTGTTCTATTCGATCCATTCGCTGCCGCCTTTCTGGCAGGCCGTGTCGCGCGTCAATCCGGTGTTCTACCTGATCGACGGCTTTCGCTATGCGTTCGTCGGCCAGTCCGACACCGATCCTATGCTCGGCCTGCTGGTCGCCGGGGCCTGCTTTGTGGCAATATCCGCCCTCACTCTGATGCTGCTGAAGAGCGGCTACAAACTCAGACACTAGATTGAGCAAGATATAGCGAGGTAAGCAGGCATGGTCACTCCCGACGACATCAAAGGCTGGATCACCGAGAAACTGCCGTGCGACCACATCGAGCTGGACGGCGACGGCCAGCATTTCCAGGCGGTCATCGTCAGCCCGGCCTTCAGCGGCAAGAACATGATCCAGCAGCACCGCCTGGTGTACGACGCGCTCGGAACCCGCATGCATGCGCAGATCCACGCGCTGTCGATGAAGACCTACACCCCTGAAGACTGGGCCGCACGCTGAATGGATGCACTGCTGATCCACGGCGGCAACCCGCTCGCCGGTGAGGTACGCATTTCCGGTGCCAAGAACGCCGCGCTGCCGATCCTGACCGCCAGTCTGCTCAGCGCCGAGCCGCTGAAGCTCGGCAACGTGCCGCATCTCAAGGACATCAGCACCATGCTGGCGCTGCTCGGCCATATGGGCGTGCGCGTTACGCTCGACGACAGGAACCACGTCACCCTGTCCGGCGAATCGATCCCGCACAAGGAAGCGCCCTACGAGATGGTGAAGACCATGCGTGCTGCCATCCTGGTGCTGGGGCCGACGCTGGCGCGCTTCGGCGAGGCACGCGTGTCCCTCCCGGGCGGCTGCGCCATCGGCTCGCGCCCGGTCGACCTGCACATCAAGGGCCTGCAGGCGATGGGCGCCGACATCAGCATCGAACACGGCTACATCCACGCGCGCTGCAGGCGCCTGCAGGGCGCGCGCATCGTGATGGACGTGGTCACCGTGACCGGCACCGAGAACCTGATGATGGCCGCTGCGCTGGCCGAAGGTACGACCGTGCTGGAAAACGCCGCGCGCGAACCCGAGGTGGTCGATCTGGCACGCTGCCTGGTCGCGATGGGCGCCAAAATCGAAGGAGCGGGCAGCGACGTCATCACCGTTCACGGCGTCGACAGGCTGCACGGCACCGACTATTCAGTAATGGCCGATCGCATCGAGACCGGTACCTTTCTGGTGGCCGCTGCGATGACGGGCGGCCGCGTGCGCGCCACCCACGCCCAGCCCGACACGCTCGACGCGGTCATGAGCAAGTTGCGCGAAGCCGGCGCGAAGGTCGAGACGGGCTCTGACTGGATCGAGATCGAGTCCGACGGCAAGCTGAAGGCGGTGGACGTGCGCACCGCGCCGCACCCGGCGTTTCCCACCGACATGCAGGCGCAGTTCATGGCGATGAACACCGTCGCCGAAGGCGCGGCCAGCGTCACCGAAACCATTTTTGAAAACCGCTTCATGCACGTGCAGGAACTGCGGCGGCTGGGCGCCAACATCGAGGTGTCCGGCCACACGGCGCTGGTGCGCGGCGTGCCGCGGCTGGACGGTGCCATCGTCATGGCCACCGATCTGCGCGCCTCGGCCTGCCTGGTGCTGGCGGGGCTGGTGGCGGCGGGCGAGACCACCATCGAGCGCATCTACCACCTCGACCGCGGCTACGAACGCATCGAGGAAAAGCTCACCCAGTTGGGCGCGCGCATCAAGCGGGTGCACTGAGAACGAACATGAGCAATACCGGCATCACGCTCGCCCTGTCCAAGGGCCGCATCTTCGAGGAAACGCTGCCGCTGCTGGCCGCGGCAGGCATCACGCCGACCGAGAATCCCGAGTCCTCGCGCAAGCTCATCATCGGCACCAACCGCGCCGACGTGCGCCTCATCATCGTGCGCGCCAGCGACGTGCCGACCTATGTGCAATATGGTGCTGCCGACCTCGGCATCGCCGGCAAGGACGTGCTTAACGAACACGGTGGCAACGGCCTGTATCAGCCGCTGGACCTGCAGATCGCGCGCTGCCGCATGATGGTGGCGGTGCGCGAAGGCTACGACTACGCCGGGACGGTGAAGCAGGGCGCGCGCATCCGCGTCGCCACCAAGTACGTCAACGCGGCACGCGACCACTTCGCGTCCAAGGGTGTGCACATCGACCTCATCAAGCTGTACGGCTCGATGGAGCTGGCGCCGCTGGTCGGCCTGTCCGACGTCATCGTCGATCTCGTCTCCACCGGCGGCACGCTCAAGGCCAACGGCCTGGTCGCGGTCGAGCACATCAGCGACATCAGTTCGCGCTTGGTGGTGAACCAGGCCGCACTCAAGCTCAAGCGCAATCTGATTCAGCCGGTGATCGATGCGTTCGCTTCGGCAGTCGCTGCCGGCGGACCGCGCTGAGGCATTCCACAGCGCCGTGATGACCGAACGCTGTCGCGCGGCAGGGACATAGCATGTGCGGGATCGCAGGCGTCTTCTCAGCCGGTCCGGTCGAAGCAACCCTGCTCGACAACATGGCACAGCGCCTGGCCCATCGCGGCCCGGATGGGCAGGGGCGGCATGTAGCGGGCAATGTTGGCCTGCTGCATACGCGGCTCGCCATCATCGACCTCGAGGGCGGCGCGCAGCCGCTCTACAACGAAGACCGCAGCCTGGCGCTGGTCGCCAATGGCGAGATCTACAACTACCGAGAACTGCGTGCCGAGCTGGAAACGCTTGGCCATCGCTTCGCCACGCACTCCGACTGCGAAACCCTCCTGCACGGCTACGAGGCGTGGGGGATCGCCTTCCTCGACCGGTTGCAGGGCATGTTCGCCTTCGCGCTCCACGACGTGCGGCGCGGCGAGCTGATCCTTGCGCGCGACCGGCTCGGCATCAAGCCGCTTTACTACTGCCACGATAGCCGGGGGCTGGCGTTTGCGTCCGAGATCAAGGCCTTGCTGCCCTGGCAGGGCATGCCCGAGGTCGACCCGCACGGCCTCGCCCAGTTCCTGCAGAGCAACTTCACCTGCGCGCCGCAGACGCTGCTGCAGGGCGTGAACAAACTGCAGCCCGGCCATCTGGCGCGGATCGATGCCCGCACGCTGCGGCTGGAGACTCACGCCTACTGGTCGCCGCTGCAAGTCGCGCCGCTCGAGCTGAAGCTCGACGACGCGCTCGATCGTTTCGGCGTGCTGATGCATGACGTGATGGACATCCACATGCGCGCCGACGTGCCGCTCGGGCTGTTCCTCTCGGGCGGCGTCGATTCGTCGCTTCTCGCAGCCTTGCTGGCGCAGCGGGTCGACGAGCCGCTGCGCACCTTCTCGGTCGGCTTTCCCGGCACCTCGGTGCACAACGAGCTCGATGCCGCGCGCCGCGTCGCCGAACAGTTCCACACCCGTCACAGCGTGTTCGAGGTCAGCGCCGACGACATGCTGAACTGCCTGCCGCGCAGCGTGTGGGCGGCCGACGACCTGACCGCGGACTACGCCAACCTGCCGGTCTCGATGCTGGCCGAGCATGCCGGCCAGGAGCTGAAAGTGGTGTTCTCGGGCGAGGGCGGCGATGAGGTGTTCGCCGGCTACGGGCGTTATCGCGCGCCGTGGATCCGGCGCACCCTGGCTGCACTGCGGGCGCCCGGCAGCGGCGGTTTCCGCACCAAGGGCATCTTCGCCGGCATTCCCCATGCCTTGTTCAAGCCGCAACTGGCCGAGGCCATTCACGGCTGGCGACAGCCGTTCCAACAAGCGTGGCAGCGCACGCCGAAGCAGTGGACGCGGCTGCAGCGCATGCAATACGTCGACATCGAAACCTGGCTGCCGGACGACCTGTTGGTCAAGGCCGACCGCATGCTGATGGCCTGGGGCATCGAAGGGCGCGTCCCCTTTCTCGATCATCGTGTGGTCGAATTCGGACTGGCGCTGCCGGATGGGTACAAGATCGAAAGGCGCACAGGCAAGCGCTTCCTGCGCTTGTGGGGCGAGCGCTATTTGCCGCGCGAACATCTGTGGTCGCGCAAGAAAGGCTTTACCGTCCCGGTCGACGACTGGCTGCGCGGCGAGCGCCTGCAGACCCTGCTCAAGGTGCTGCCGGATTCTGAAGGCATCCGCGCCTGGTTCGATCCTGCGGAAGTCCGCAAGCTGCTGCTCGCGCAGCAGCAGGGGGCGAAGCACAGCACAGCCTTGTGGACGCTGCTCAACTTTGCCGTCTGGCATCGCATCTTCATCGAGACCGCTGGGCAGAAGCCGGCCGACCAGGCCGACCCCCTGGCATTCATCGCATAACGCGAAAGGTTCGGATTTTCAGGGGTTGAGCCCGAAATCGTGCAAGATCGTTTTCGCGCGATGCGCGCAGGTGTGCTCGGCGCGCACACGCGCCAGCGCCGCCTCGCCGATCCGGCGGGCAAGCGCCGGATCGCTGCGGACGCGCTCGCACGCCTCCTGCAGCACCTGCGCGTCCCGGAAAACCAGCACCTCCTTGCCGGGCTCGAAGCAGCGGGCGAGATCCGCCAGATCGTCGTGAATCACCGCCGTGCCGCACGCGGCGGGCTCGAAGCTGCGCTGATTCAGCCCTTCCAGGACGTTGAGTTCGTTGCGGATGTTGAGCACGGCGAGGCTTTCCTGGTAGAGGCGCGGGACACGCTTGCGCGCGAGCCAGCGGTCATGCACCTCGTGGGGCGTGCGTCCCAAGGCGCCCCAGCGGCGGCCATATACCGCGATCGGCGTGTCCACCTGCCGCAGAAGCGCCAACCGATGCTGGGTCGGCACCGCGACGAACACGATGCGGTCGCGGCGCGCTGCGGAGTCCGGGGCGAAATGGCGCGTATTGGCAGCGTGCGGCAGATAGCGGCCGTTGTCAGGGAAGCCGAATCCCCGGGCTTCGGCCAGGAAGCCGCTGTCGGTGTAGTAGACGCGGTCGAGGCGGCGGGCCTGATCCAGCGCCTGCGCCCCGAATCGGTCGCCGACCCAGGCAGCCGACGGGATGCCGTGGGCCCGGGCGACGTCGAGCAGCGCCATCGGCGCCCAGTAACCCTGCACGAACACGACCAGATCCGGCTTGGCGGCTTTCAGGACCTTGTCGAGGCGAGCCGCGAGCTGCCGCTCGAGCGCGCCCGGTCCGCACAGTTTGGCGAGGCGCACGCGCATCGCCGCCAGCGGTGTATTGCCGTTGAGGGCGAACACCTGGGGCCGGGCACCGGCGTCCTCGAAGCCGTCGCGGGCGTCTTCGAACCACTGCACGATGCTGCCCGACTTGCCGATGAGTAGGATGCGCGGCTTCACGCTGGATGGCCGGATGGCGTCGGTGCGAGGTTGAAAGCATGCAATTCTAGGGGAAATTGCATGCGCCCAAGCGGAAGAGTGGGGCGGGTGCGGTACTATTCGGCCCTGTCGGATGCATGGGCATCCGGGCTCGACTCTGATCATGAAATCCTTTTTCCTTCCCAAGACATGGACGCCCCCGGTCCTTGCCTGGTCTTTTCTGTTGCTGCTGCCGTTCGGCCGCTCCTCCGAGTTGCCCATGTTCATCATGGCCGTTCTCGGCGGCATCCTGATCTGGAAACACGGCAAAGCCGTCGTCTGGGATGGCGGTGCCCGCACCTTCAGCCTGCTGTTCCTCTGCATCTGGGTGCCCATCGCGCTGTCGGTGCCGGATTCGCTGTGGTTCAAGAAGACGCTCAGCACCGCCCTTACGCATCCGCGCATCTACCTTGCAGGAATCTACCTGATCTGGCTGCTGCGCGAAGACCTCGCACGCGAGCGCCTGCTCAAGCTGTCCGCCTGGCTGATGCTGTTCTGGGTGTTCGACGCCCTGGTCCAGGCCGCAGTCGGCTACGACCTGCTCGGCTATCGTTATCCCGAGCGCCTGAACGGTCTGTTCGGCGTAGGCAACTGGAAGCTCGGCCTCACGCTGGCCATGCTGTCGCCCATGGTGTGGGAATATTTCGCGCGTCATGGTGCGAAGTGGCAATTGGCGCTGGCTTGGCTCGGCACCTCGGCGGTCGTGCTGCTGGCGAGCAACCGCGAAAGCTGGATCGCCTACGCAATCGCCACGCTGATGTGGGGCTGGGTTTATGCGAGGCGGCTGGGGTTCAGTCCGCTGAAACTGTTGGTGCCAGTCGTGCTGATCGGTGCGCTTGCGGGGACGATCGCCTACGAGGCCAATCCCAAATTCGCCCAGCGCGTCAATCAATCCGCTGCGGCACTGGATTTCAGTTATGCCGGTCTGGAGACGGCGAGTTCCGAGCGGATGCATTTATGGAGCAACGCCCTGATGGTGATGGAAAGCCATCCGATCAACGGCGCCGGGGCGCGGGCCTTCCGCTACGCATACCCGCAGTTCGCCAAGCCGGGCGACATCTTCATCAGCCCTGACGGCACGGGTGCGATCTACGCCCACCAACTCTTGCTGGAAGTGGGGTCGGAGACAGGCCTCATCGGGCTGGCCGGACTGCTGGCTTTCTTCGTGATTTTCATTCGCATGGGACCGGGGCTATCCCGCCATCCGCTTGCCTGGGCCGCTTGGGTGGGTGTGTTCGGTTGGTTGTTCCCGGTCAACACACATACTGCGCTTTATTCGGCATATTGGTCGTTATTGATCGGATGGATGGTAGCAGTTCTGTCCGCTCGTCCCTCGAAGGAGGAGCCGTTTGAAGGCTCCTGACGATATGTTGTTGGGGACTCTAAGTCTTGGCCCGGTAAAAATGGGGCGTTAATCCCTAGCACACCAAGCTCTACACGTCAGGGGCGTATGGCGCTTCAGCAAGCACTGCGCGCCCTCCAAACTGGCCAAATTTTCGGTGCACTGGATTTTCGTGAGCGCGTTGAGTATTTCGAAGATAGTAAAATTTGAGTATCTCGAAGATAGTAAAATATAGGTGCATTGAATTCGGTTAGAGGACGTCATGAATCAATATGAAAGAAAAATGTTGGATCTTCTCAAACGAGGCAGAGAGGAGTTGGGGTATATCGGCGTAAAAGCTGAATTCGAGGCCGAAGGGACGCGTACCGACGAATTGTTGAGACTGATCGAGTTAGCGCGCAAAGCGGGCCTCAATGTCGGTCTAAAAATCGGGGGCTGCGAGGCGATACGTGACTTGATGGAGAGTAAGCAATACGGCGTTGAATACATTATTGCGCCGATGATCGAGAGTGGTTACGCCTTGTCCAAATTTATCGATGCAAAAAATAAGGTGTACAGCAATGATGAACAGCGCGATACGCGGTTTCTCTTCAACGTGGAAACAAAAAGCGCATTCGGCTGCATGGACGAATTGGTGCAAATGGCTGCTCAGCCTAAGGGGGCGGACGGCATCGTCTTTGGCCGTGTCGACTTTTCCTTGTCTATGGGGCTTACGCGTGACGACATCAACGATCCGAAAGTGATGTCCTACTGCCTTGAAGCCTCGGAGGCATGCAAGAAGAGTGGCCTGGATTTTGTAGTGGGAGGTGGGGTATCTATGGATGCACTCCCGATCATGAAGGAACTGAAATCGACTCATCTCTCACGATTCGAAACCCGCAAAATCATTTTTGATGCAGCAGTGATAGAGAAAGCGGATGTCCATACCGGCCTGCTTCAAGCCGTTCATTTCGAATTGCTCTGGTTGCTGAACAAGCGTGAGTACTACAGCTGCATTCTGAAAGAGGATGCTAAACGCATAGAGATGCTCGAAAGGCGATGGCATGTGCTCTCGGCCGACGAGAAGGCAAGCACCTCGGTGTACGTGAATTCACCGAACATTTGACTGTGGCCATGGACGAATCGCGAAAAACGATCTTGCTGTTTGGTGCTAGTGGCTCAATCGGCTCCTCCATTGCCGACGTGTTCTTGTCTCGCAATTGGCACGTGGTGGGCGTGACCCGCCGTGTGGATTCCAGCCACGCAAATGGGGTGGCGTGGATAGTTGCTGATCCGTTGGCCAATGACGCTGTGGCGGACGTTTATGATGAATATGCCCCATACTATGCAGTGTGCTGGGCCCAGGGAGGAAACGTTAATGACTGCGTCTATGACGTTGATGTGGATGCGCATCTGCAACTCTATCAAGCCAACTGCGTATATATCCTGTCTTCGTTGAAACTGCTTCTGCAGAGGAACCTGCTCGCCAAGCCGGCGAGGCTGTGCATCATCAGCTCGATCTGGCAGGAGATTGCGAGGCAAAACAAGCTCTCCTACGGCATGACGAAATCGGCACTGCGGGGGCTGGTTTTGTCGGCAGCGACGGACCTCGCGGCTGACGGGCATCTTGTTAACGCCATACTTCCGGGGGCGTTGGACACGCCAATGACCCGCAAAAATCTAACCGCTGAACAGATAGATGAACTGGCCGGCGCAACGCAATTCAATCGTCTGCCGCAGTTGGAGGATGTTTCTCGGCTCGCTATGTTTCTTTGCTCAGAAGAGAATACGGGCATTACTGGCCAGTTCATAGCTGCTGATTTGGGGTTTAGTCGTGTTCGTGTCCTTTGATATCCATTCCGAAATCAAGCCCTATCAAGTCAAGATTGGAAAAAACCTGCTCGAGACGACATTCAAGGGTGTGGACGACAGCATCTTCCTGTGCGACAGTTTTTTTGCGAGCCGGCTGGCGCCTGTCGGACGCCCCGTCATCGCAGTTGATGCGACCGAGTATGCGAAAAGCCTTGATCGAATGTCCGAGGTGATTATCCGTTTGCGAGAGAGCGGGGCCACGCGCAATACGAACTTGGTCGCGATCGGTGGGGGGGTCATCCAGGATGTCGCTACGTTTTGCGCTTCGATCTACATGCGGGGGATTTCCTGGAAGTATTTGCCGACAACTCTGCTCGGCATGGTTGATTCCTGCATTGGCGGAAAATCCGCCGTCAATGTTGGCCCGTACAAGAACATCGTCGGTAATTTCTATCCGCCGGACGAGATCCTGATTGACCCTGATTTATGCGGCACGCTCCCCATCGAGCAGAAGGTGGCTGGTCTGTGCGAGGCGGCCAAGATATGTTACGCGCGCGGCGAAGATGCATTCGCTCGTTACCTGGCGCTGCATCCGTCGGCCGATCTGGAAAACATCGACCTGTCACAGTTGATCGAATTGAGCTTGCGCTCGAAGAAATGGTTCATCGAGGTAGATGAATTCGATCGCAATGAGCGGCTTTTGCTCAATTTTGGCCATACGTTCGGACATGCAATCGAGGGTGCGGCCAAGTTCGCCGTCAGCCACGGCGTGGCAGTGGGTGTCGGCATGCTGGCCGCAATGCACTATGCGCGGCTCGCTGGAAACCAGGCGTTTCCGCAGACGGCGATCACGCTGGCTACCCATATCCGGGGTTTGCTCGCACATATCGATGGATTAGGCGCAGTGCTCGCAGGCACGACCGAACAGGATTTGTTCGACCGCTTTGCGGCGGACAAGAAACACACTGCCACCGCATACACCATTGTGGGCATCGACCAGGCTGGCCGTCTGCAAAGGCTGGCTCTGCCGCGTTCGCCGGAATCGGAAAACATCATCAAGGAAACTTTCAGAGCCTTACGGCATCCCGGTTTCTTGTCGGTCGCTGAATGACTGGCGGGTGAAGCTATGGCACTTAAATTCACCCCTGCTGTTTCCTCGGCGCTGAATAATGACCCTCGTGTGTTCCTGGTCACGGGCGCAACCGGATGGCTGGGGCGGGCCCTCGCAGAGATGCTTCGCCGCGCCTTGGGAGAGGAGTTTGCCCGACGGGTGATTCTCTGTGGGTCACGAGAACAATCGATGACGCTTGGGGATGGGACGGCTGTCGCCATCCACGAATTGTCCAAAGCCAAGCGTCTGCTGGACGGGCGACCCGCCTTGCTTTTCCATTTTGCGTTTCTTACCAAGGACCGCGTCGGTTCGCTTTCCGATCAGGAATATGTCGAGCGCAACCGGGAGATTTCGGGCATGGTCGCGTCCATTGTCGAGGAGGGAAATGTCTCCGGCGTCATGCTTGCCTCGTCAGGTGCTGTTTATGATCACCTTCATGGCGGGAAGCGGGACGCTGCGGCCAGCCTCTATGGCAGGCTAAAGGCGGAGGATGAATCGCGATTCGAGAAGGTGTGCTGCGCCCGCAACGTGCAATTGGTCGCGCCCCGCATCTTCAACCTGAGCGGTCCCTCCATGAACAAATTTGATGCCTACGCCTTGTCAGCCATCATCGTTGATGTCTTGAAGGGTGGACCGATACGGCTGAGGGCCAACAAACGGGTTTTGCGCTCATATTTTTACATCGGCGACCTGTTCGAGCTTTGCATACGCTGCCTCACCGATGAGTCCATGCGGGGAACGGCAGTCGGATTTGACACGGTCGGGAATGAAACCGTCGAAGTCGGCGAGCTGGCGGAGCGGGTTCGCGCGGTGCTCAATCAGCCCTCGATGCCGATCGAGCGTGCCGCCCTGAACACCGGCTCGGAGGACAGGTATATCGGTGATCCGTCTGGCCTCAATGCCCTGCTAGCGCGCTATGAAATCGCGCCGTTGGCGCTCGATGCCCAGATCGCAAAGACGGCAGACTATATTCGCGATGCTTTGGGAGGCCGCTGATGGACACCGCTGCCACGTTTCAGAATTCGAACTCCGTGTCCGGCGAGCGCGCAGGCGTCGACTGGCTCCTGCCGCAGCGCCGTCACCCTTATTACATCGTCGCGCCCCGCTATGTAAGGACGTCTGCCGGGATCAAGGTGCTACATCTGCTCTGCCATGCGCTCAATCGGGCAGGCGAGCGCGCCTATCTCATCACGCACCCATACTGTTTGCCACAGTATGCCACGCATCCCGAGTTGATCACGCCGCCCCTCACCAAGGCGACCGTCGAGCATGATTTCGCGGCGGGTCTGGCGCCCATCGTCGTCTATCCCGAGACCGTGCACGGCAATCCTTTCAAGGCGCCCTTCCTGGTGCGTTATGTCCTCAATTTTCCCGGCCTGCTGGGCGGCGATAGCCGGTATGGAACGGACGAGTTCTGCATTGCCTACTCGGAGAACCTCGCTCGAGCCATCCCATCCTCCCGGCTGACGCTGTTCGTGCCTGCATCCGACCCGCGCACATTCAGCCCCGTTCCGGAGCAGGAGCGCCGTGGCACCTGCTTCTATGCCGCCAAGTACAAATATCACCATGGCGGCGAACTGTTCGATATCACGCGGGACAGCATCGAGATCACGCGAGACTTTCCCGATTCGCCTACGCAGCCCCAAATCGCCGACCTCTTTCGCAGGTCCGAACTCTTTTATTGTTATGAGAATAGCGCGCTCGCCATCGAGGCGCTGCTGTGCGGATGTCCGGTGGTCTTCCTGCCCAACCCGTATTTCGACCGGGTGATCGCGGCGGAGGAGCATGGGTGGGACGGGATTGCGTGGGGTACCGACCCCGATGAGATCGCACGCGCCAAACGCACTGTCCACCTGGCGCGGGATAATTTCCTGCATTATTTCGACGCCTTCCACGAAGCGCTCGGGGAATTCATCACGCGGACGCAGTCAGAAGCTGACGGACGCAAGTACGAGACCCCCATCGCCGTGCCTTATCTGAGCGACGTGAACGCCATCCTCAAGATCGGCGGCGTGCTTGAGATCGTCCGCTCCTTCTACCGGGACAAGGGTGCCATCAAGACAGTTGGCCAGTTGCTTAAGCGGATCTGGCAGCGTGGGCTCAGTTTTTTTGCCTAATTCGGCCGTGAACAAGGCTGGAACAATGTCCGCAGACCCTCTCCTTACAATTCTGATCCCCACCCGCAATCGGGCGACCAAACTCGGCGAGGCCTTGGACTCGCTGGTGCGTGCGATCGAACATGCCGACTGCGAAAAGCGGGTCGTCGTGACCTGCGTGGACAACTACTCCACTGATGCTACCCGAAGCGTGGTGGAGCGATTCGCGGCCAGTCACGCATTCGTCAAGTACCGCCACCAGGATCGCGAGTGCCGGACCGCCGAGGAAAGCCTGCAAAACGCCCTGCAATATGCCGAGGGGGAATATGTCTGGTCCTTTGGCGATGACGACCGGGTGGTGGAGACGGCCTTGGCCAGCCTGTTGCCCGTGCTCGAAGGGGCAAGTCCGGATTTCGTCCTGCTGAACCTGGTTGCGCAGGTGGAGGAGGCGAGGCACGGATATTTCGACGCACCGTATGCGACCATTGCCTACGCGCAGGGTCTCGATCTGTTTCGAGATTTCGGCCTGGTCTGGGCCACGACGACGATTTCGTGCCTGTGCTTCCGGCGTGCGGGGCTGTCGGTGGCGGAGTGGCAGCGCTTGTCCGGCATCTCGCCGATATACAGCCATTCCGTGGCCATGATGCTAGCCTTTCATGACAGGCCTGCAGTGGTGATCCCGAAGCCGGTCGTGGTGTATACGGCCAACACCCTGTCTGAAGAATACGGGCGCATCTCGCACGCGAGGGAGCGGCAGCAGCCCACACTTTTCTCGTTCACCATCGGACTGATTCGACTTCTGACAGAGGCATCGGCCCGGCTTGGTCTGCCGATCGAGACGTTCCATGGCGTTGAGGAAATCGAGCTCTCGAAAAGCAAGTGGCAGGTCAAGAGCAGTCTGCTCGGGTTCTTTATCGCCCGAATGGCCCTGAAGCAGATATTGCTTGGCCGGAAGAGCCGCCAGGCCGAGGAGAGATTCAGCAAGGATCAGCGCCAGGAAATCCTGGACTTTTTCGAGCGGTCTCCTCACCCAGCGTTGAGAAATATCATGCTCGTGGCCCTTGATCTTGATCGCGATCGGCGAAGCGTCCTGAAGACGCGTGTCGGGCGACTGCTGGATGACCTCCGTGACAGTCTTGAAATGGACGAACGTGCTTGGTTCGCGGCCAAGTGCGCGAGCACCGACGAGGCAACACGTGCCGCGGTCCTGTACCCGAAGGGGCGTCCCTTCAAGTTTGCGCGTGGCACACCGGGCGGCGTGGATGGTCGCCCCGGGACGGCCGATCCGGGGACACTCGCGCTTACCATCCTGATCCCAAGCTATAACCGTGCTCCGAATCTGGCACGCCAACTACGCGGTCTGGCCGAGGCGGGACTGGGACACGAGCAAGACGTCGAGGTGTTAGTTGCGGTGAATGCCAGCACCGACCGTACTCCTGCTGTCGTGCGCGCGGCAAAGCATATGCTTCCCAATTTGCGCGTCCTCGATTACCGGGAATTCGTGGACTCGGCGGAAGAAAATGTCAATCGGGCCTTCCCGCGGGCGCGGGGACGCTATGTGTGGCTGCTGGGGGACGATGACGAAATCGTTGTGCCTACATTGCGGCTGCTCGTCAATATGGTGCGTCATGGCGATGGGGCGGATGCCTTTGTGTTCAACCAGTTGAACGCCAGGGAGTACGAGGCCGGGGCGAATATTCGTCGGCATAAATTCATCTATAGCTTCGAGTTGCCAGGCTCCGTGCGCGAAGAGGATGCACTAAGTCTGTGCGATCATCGCGACCTCGTACGGCGCCATGGCCTGACGACGGTCATGGCGCTCTTGTCGCGTTATGTCCTGCGCAAGAGGGCGTTCGTTGACAGCGCGGACTACATCGCGGTTTCCAAGATTTATTCGCACGTCTTCGGCTTCATGCGTGCACTTGCGGGGAAACGCACCGTGTTCGTCAATTATCCGCTGGTGGCGCGTAAGTCGTCCGAGGTCAGCGAGCGATTCCGCAGATTGACGAACAAGGCTTCTCAACCCATTTTCTGGCCTTGGACGACGGGGCTGATCAGGCTTGCCCGCCATGCGGAAATGGCCGGTATGCTCGATCCGGGTTTCCTCGTCGAGGTCGCGGAAACCCACCCGGATGGCAGTCACTTTCGGCTGGTCGACGAGATGTTTCTCCAGGTGTTACGGCAGATGGAGCATTACGTCGAAACCGGGAATCCCATGCAGTTGCAAAGCGCTGACGAAATGAAGGAATTCCGCGATTATTTCCAGAATCTGGCGCCGAAAGAAAATCTTCCGCTGATAACCATGATGACTTTGCATTCGCGTCTTGACGGGTTGCGCCAGATGCAGGTCGCGGGTCGAGAGCCCGTCTCGACTCTTCTGCCCAAACTGGCGCTTCTGGCCCGTGATCTGACGGAGGTCAAGCAATACCTGCTCATACGTTGCACCGTTCGGCCGGATATTGGCGCGATGGACAGACTGTTTTTTTTTCTGGTACAGAAGGTTCGTCAGAGTCCCCGGTTGTATAGTGTCGGCCGCAAGCTGCAGACTACCAGAGCTTTTGGTCTCGGTGCCCAGCTGACACAGATGTATGCGCAGATTCTACATAAGGAACTGTGGCCCTGACCACGCCAGGGATAACCTACCCGTCGCCGATCGACGAACGCATAGCTCAGACGGGTTTGATTCTGGAAGATATAGATTCACACGACGAGGTGAAAGTGAAAGCAGTGATATTGGCAGGGGGGTTGGGAACCCGTTTGAGCGAAGAAACGGGCGTGCGCCCCAAACCCATGGTCGAGGTCGGCGGCAAGCCGATTCTGTGGCACATCATGAAGCTCTATTCACACTACGGGATCGACGAATTCATCGTCTGCCTCGGCTACAAGGGCTACATGATCAAGGAGTATTTCGCGAACTACTTTCTCCATATGTCGGACATCACGTTCGACATGTCCAGAAACCAGATGCAGGTGCATCAGAACAATGCGGAGCCTTGGCGGGTGACCCTGGTGGACACGGGGGACGTCACCCAAACGGGAGGGCGGCTCCGGCGCGTCCGGGAATATCTGGGGGACGACGATTTCTGCATGACTTACGGCGATGGCGTGGGCAATGTGGAGATCGACAAGCTGATCGCGTTCCATCGGGCGCACGGCTGCCTGGCCAGCGTGACGGCCACACAGCCTCCGGGGCGGTTCGGAGCGCTTGATCTGGACGGCAGCAGCGTAATGAGCTTTTGCGAGAAGCCGCATGGCGACGGCGGGTGGATCAACGGCGGCTTTTTCGTGCTGTCACCGAAGGTGATCGATTACATAAATGACGATTCAACCCTCTGGGAACGGGAACCACTCGAAAGGCTCGCGAGCGAAAGGCAGCTTCAGGCTTATTTCCATCATGGTTTCTGGCAGCCGATGGACACCTTGCGCGACAAGCAGCATCTGGAATCGCTCTGGCAGGAGGGCAAGGCGCCGTGGAAGAAATGGTGACCAGCCCGGACTTTTGGCGGGCCAAGCAGGTTTTTGTAACGGGCCATACGGGCTTCAAGGGAAGCTGGCTCTGCCTTTGGCTGCAAAAGTTGGGGGCGGAGGTCACCGGCTATGCGCTTCCCCCGCCGACCAACCCCAGTCTGTTTGAGGCGGCCGGGGTTGCCGAGGGCATGCACTCGCATTTGGGCGACATCCGGCAAGGAGAGGAACTGGCGCGGGTGCTGACCGAGGCGCGTCCCGATGTCGTTTTCCATTTGGCGGCCCAGCCCTTGGTTCGCCACAGCTATACCCATCCCGTCGAGACGTATTCCACCAATGTGATGGGGACGGTCCATTTGCTCGAGGCCGTGCGGCAAACCCCGTCGGTGCGGTCGGTGATTGTCGTCACGAGCGACAAATGTTACGAGAATCGCGAGTGGCCTTGGGGTTATCGCGAGATAGACCCGATGGGCGGCTACGATCCCTACAGCAACAGCAAGGGATGCGCGGAGCTTGTGGTCTCCGCCTACCGCAGTTCCTATTTCAACCCCTCAAACTACCGGGAGCATCGTGTCGGCCTGGCATCGGCGCGCGCGGGCAACGTGATCGGTGGCGGCGACTGGGCTGTCGATCGACTGGTGCCCGACGTTGTTCGCGCGGTCAGCGGGGGTCAGGCGGTGCGGATACGCAATCCGCATGCCATTCGCCCGTGGCAGCACGTTCTGGAGCCGCTCTCCGGGTATCTGCTGCTCGCGCAGCGCTTATACGAGCAAGGGTCTACGTTTGCGCAAGGCTGGAATTTTGGTCCTGCCGATGACGATGCGCAGCCGGTTTCCTGGATCGTCGACCGAGTAACCGCTCTTTGGGCGGACGGGGCCCGCTGGGAGCTGGAAGGCGGAGAACACGCACATGAGGCGAATTATCTCCGGCTCGACTGCTCGAAGGCGCGAGCCGAGTTGCATTGGCAACCAAAATGGAGGCTCGGCCAAGCCTTGGAAAAGACGGTCGAATGGTACCGGGCAGCTGGATCTGGCGCCGATATGCGGCCGTTCACGCTGGACCAGATCGAGGCCTACCTCTGATAGAACCTATAGAAAGATCACGAAATGGAATCATCTTCCGCAATGTTGAAGGAAAAAATCCTTTCTCTCGTAAACCAGTATGCCAACGAGACGATGTCTTCAAAGCCGTTCACGGCGGGGCAATCCGTCATTCCGCCTTCCGGCAAGGTGATCGGCGCATTGGAACTCCAATATATGACCGAGGCCGCTCTGGATGGCTGGCTGACAACGGGCCGGTTCAACGAGGCATTCGAGCAGGAGCTTGCGAAGTTTCTCGGCGTCAATCACGTCCTGACGACCAATTCCGGCTCGTCAGCCAATCTGCTGGCGCTGGCCGCGCTGACGTCGCCCAAGCTAGGAGATCGGGCATTGCGGCCCGGGGACGAGGTCATCACGGTGGCCGCGGGGTTTCCGACTACCGTTAACCCAAGCATCCTGTTTGGCCTGACACCGGTGTTTGTGGACGTGCACATCCCTACCTACAACATCGATCCGGCCAAGATCGAAGCAGCGATCAGCCCGAAAACCCGGGCTATAATGATCGCTCACACCCTAGGCAACCCATTCGACATCGATGCCGTTACCCGCTTGGCCAAGCAGCATAACCTCTGGCTGATTGAGGATTGTTGCGATGCACTGGGTTCTACCTATGACGGACGCAAGGTCGGCACCTTCGGCGACATCGGCACCCTGAGTTTTTACCCCGCCCATCACATCACCATGGGCGAAGGCGGCGCGGTATTTACCAACGATGGACAACTCAAGACCATTATTGAGTCATTCCGCGACTGGGGAAGGGACTGCTACTGCGCGCCCGGCAAGGACAATACCTGCGGCAAGCGTTTTGGCTGGAAATTGGGCACGCTTCCTTTTGGCTACGACCATAAATACACCTACTCGCACCTAGGCTTCAACTTGAAGATCACCGACATGCAGGCCGCATGCGGGCTGGCTCAACTGCAGCAGGTCGACCGTTTCATTGAAGCGAGAAAGCGAAACTTCGAATACCTCCGAGCACGTCTGGGGAGTTCCTGCGAGGAATTCCTGATCCTGCCGGAAGCGACGTCCAAATCGGATCCATCGTGGTTTGGTTTTCCGATCACGTTGCGAGACGAAGTCGAGTTCGATCGTGTTGCACTCCTGCAATATCTGGACGAACGGAAGATCGGCACGCGACTACTTTTTGCCGGAAACCTTACCCGCCAGCCTTACATGGCCGGGCGGAATTATCGGCTCGCGGGCAGCCTGGATAATACGGATATTGTGATGAACAACACTTTCTGGGTGGGCGTATACCCGGGCTTGACCGAGGAAATGTTGGAGTACATGGCGGTCCAGATCGAGTTGTTTCTGGGAATCGGGTTCTAAAAAGCGGTACAGGATCTTCTTCGAGAAATGGCAGACTATTCCAGTATCAGTTTCAGCAGGCGTTTGCGTGATGCCATCTCGGATATGGCCAACAGCCTGGCAGCAGTGTATTTCTGGGGGTTTCTGGGGTGGCACGATATCCGGCAACGGTATAGGCGATCAACTCTTGGGCCAATGTGGATCACGGCCAGTACGGGCGTGATGGTCGCTGCGATTGGCCTCCTCTACTCGCAGATTCTCCATACCGATCTCAATCAATACCTGCCCTACCTGGCCATCGGCCTCATCACATGGGGGTTGATCTCCACCACCATCAACGAAAGTTGCACGGTGTTCATTGGCGCCGAGGCCGGGATAAAAAGCAATTCGATCCCGCTGACAGCGCACGTGCTTCGCCTTGTGTGGCGCAATGTGATCGTGTTTGGCCATAACCTGCTGATCGTGGCTGTCGTTCTTGCGCTCTTCCCGAGCAGAATAGGCTGGGAAATAGTCTTTGTGCTGCCTGCCATATTGCTGGTTGCGCTGAACGGAGTCTGGATGGGGCTGTTTCTCGGGGTCTTGTGCACCCGTTTTCGGGATGTTGCGCAAATAGTCATCAATGTCATGCAGATTGCGTTCTACGTAACACCAGTGATCTGGCATGCCGATGTGCTGAAAGGGCACCATTGGGCCGTTGACTTGAATCCCTTCTACTATCTGCTTGAAACGATGAGGGCACCCATTCTCGGTGGGGGGCAACTCGCCCACGTATTTGGCATGACTGCGCTGATGACATTGGCCGGATTCTCGATCACCCTTCTGTTCTTTGCACGTTTTCGTTCCCGCGTTGCTTATTGGCTCTAACTGTGTCTCATATTCGCGCCACCGATCTCGTTGTAGATTTTCCCATTTACGACGCGTCCCAACGTTCCTTGCGAAAGGCTTTTCTCAGCGCTGCCACAGGTGGCGCAATCAAGCATGAGGGCCAACGCCGAGTTGTTATCCGACCGCTTGACCACATAAGTTTTGATTTCCGCGAGGGTGACCGTGTCGGAGTGATTGGCCACAACGGCGCGGGTAAGACCACGTTGCTGCGCGTGTTGAATGGCGTCTACGAGCCAGTGGGTGGCAGCCTGGATATATCCGGCCGGCTTGCATCGCTGCTTGACATCACGAATGGCTTTGACCCTGACGCCACGGGGTACGAGAACATCGTCCTGCGTGGCCTGATGATGGGGGTTAAGCCGCGCGAAATTCGGCCAAAGATGGCCGAAATTGCAGAGTTCTCAGGCCTCGGAGAATATCTCGACCTTCCCTTGAGGACCTACTCTTCCGGAATGGTCTTGCGCTTGGCGTTCGCTGTATCCACCTCGGTGGATGCGGACATCCTGCTCATGGATGAGTGGCTGAGCGTGGGGGATGCAGAATTCAATGAGAAAGCCTCCAAGCGTTTGAATGAACTGATAAGCAAGACAGCCGTCATCGTCATCGCTTCGCACGACATGGCCATGCTGAAGCGTGTCTGCAACCGGATCATTCGCTTGGAGCACGGCAGAATTTCCGAGGATGACCAGGTGCTTGATAACTCGCAATAGCGCTGACAGGAATGGAATTAGATTTTTGATGATTGGAGATATGCATGCGCTATAGCGATGTAATGGCCGACTGGCTGAAAGACATGGGTTTTACACACTGCTTCTTCGTGGCGGGAGGCAACATCATGCACATGGTGGCGAGTGCCAGTAAGCGCTTCAAATGCATTCCCGTTGTTCATGAAGTCGCAGCAGGTATTGCAGCCGAGTACTTCAATGAAAGCAACCGCACTGAGCGCGCGTTCGCTCTTGTTACTGCCGGACCTGGGCTTACCAACATCGTTACGGCGATTGGTGGGGCATGGCTCGAGAGTCGCGAGCTGTTGGTCATTGGCGGCCAGGTCAAGACCGACGACCTGAGCCGCAACACACTGCGCCAAAAAGGCATACAGGAGATCGCGGGCGCGGATATCGTCCGGCCGATCACGCGTCACTCAATTTTGCTGGACGAGATTGCAGACCGCCAGACGTTCACGCGGTATGTGCAGGACGGGGCGGAAGGCCGGAAAGGTCCCGTATTCATCGAGATTCCATTGGACATTCAGGGGCGCGACGTCGACCCCGAGATGCTGAGTGTGCTTGTCCCGGCAAGCGCGGCAGTGGCGCTGCCGCGTCTAGATGATTCGGCTTTGCTACGCATTGTCGAGGCCATCCGCGCAGCCAAACGTCCTATGCTGTTGCTGGGTGGGGGCGTGCATCGATCAACCACCGAAACGCTCTACGACAGCCTCGCGGACATGGGCGTACCGATCACCACGACTTGGAACGGTGCGGACCGCCTCGGCGTAGACCATCCGATGTACTTCGGCCGCCCCAATACATGGGGGCAGCGATACAGCAACTTGTTGCTGCAGCAGTCCGATCTGATCGTCGCCTTGGGCAGCCGTTTGGGACTGCAACAGACCGGATTCAACTGGCAGCAATTCGCGCCGAAAGGCCGTGTCGTACAGGTTGACTGTGATGCCGCTGAATTGGAAAAAGGTCATCCAAAGGTCGATATCGCTTTGCGTGCTGATGCAAACGCCGTACTGACCTCGCTGTCAGGTCATGAACTCGGCGACCATTTGGACTGGGTCGAATACTGCCGCTTGGTGCGCGACAAGTTGCCCATTGTGGAGCAGGGCAATAAAACAGGGGAAGGCTATATCTCGCCGTATGTGTTTGTACAGCAGCTGTCGCGTATGAGTGGTGCGGGCGACGTCGTGATTCCGTGCAGCAGCGGTGGCGCTTTTACGGTAATGATGCAGGCTTTCGATCAGAAACGCGGACAGGTCATCATTTGCGACAAGGGGCTAGCCTCCATGGGCTATGGTCTCAGCGGGGCCATCGGAGCGGCCTTTGCACACCCCGATAGGCGTGTGATTCTTGTAGAGGGGGATGGAGGATTTGCCCAGAATTTGCAGGAGTTGGGCACGGCGGCGATTAACAAGCTGAACTTGAAGATATTCATTTTCGAGGATGGCGGGTATGCCTCCATCCGTATGACTCAGCGGAATTACTTCGGCGGACATTACGTTGGTTGCGACCGTATGACGGGACTGGGACTACCCAATTGGGAGACTCTTTTTGCGGCCTACGGGATACCGTGCATGCGCGTTGGCTCTGGTTTCAAGAAGGACGGGGATTTCTCGCACTTGTTTAACGCACCCGGCGTGGCGGGATTCTTGGTGTCGATCGATCCCGAACAGACTTATTTCCCAAAAATTACCAGCCGCGTGACTGAGACTGGAAGCATGGAATCAAACCCGCTTCATCGAATGACACCGGATCTCGATGACGAGCTCTACAACACGGTAGGTCGCTACCTTTGAGTCTCCGTGCGATGTCGAATTCGGCGGTAGGCGAAGAAGACCATTTCGACGTTATCGTTGCCGCCGATGTGCTTGAGCCTTGAGTGTCCGGTGGATTTGAGTACCGTGACCGGGGTATGCTCCACACCACGCACATCCGCTTTTTCGACCTGAAAGAACATGCAGAACTTGATGGCGGATGCCGAGTTGAAGATCGTGGATTTTCGGTTCGTGAGCCGGATGTCGGAAGACACGGAGTACGCGGAACGTCGGTGCAAAGCGTTCGCGGGCTCAATCTGTTCGCCGAGGCCTATTCGTGCGCCCTTCGCGCAGTGCCTGTGGCATCGCCTGGTCAGGCTTTGAACATCATGGACCATGGGCTACACCGTTCGGATGTTACCGTCATGATGATGCTCAATTGGCTTCTGAAGCGAGCTTTGCCGGACCAGCTCTATCTCGCGTGCCGGCGTTTCTACGGAACAGTCGCGAAAAAATGATTTCGGTGTGCGTCGCCACATACAACGGCGCCCGCCATGTTCTGGCGCAGTTGCAGAGCGTCCTGCCTCAATTGGCGGCGGACGACGAAGTAATCGTATCCGACGACGGCTCGACCGACGCGACACGCGAAGTGGTGCAAGGTATCGGCGATCCGCGCATTCTCCTGAGCGATGGGCCGCGTGCAGGCGTGGTCCGTAATTTCGAACACGCGCTGCAAAGAGCGCGCGGTGACGTGATCTTCCTGTGCGACCAGGACGACATCTGGCTGCCCGACAAGGTGCAGCGAGTCATCCGGGCATTGCGCGAGGCTGACCTCGTGGTGACCGATTGCCGTGTCGTCGACGACACGCTCAAGGAATTGCGCCCGTCCTTCTTCCGACTCAACGGGTCGCGCGCCGGCTTGCTTCGGAATCTCGCCAAGAACGGCTATCTGGGATGCTGCATGGCAATGCGGCGCAGGGTGCTGGAGAATGCGCTGCCCTTTCCGAAAGGCATCGCAATGCACGACTGGTGGATTGGCCTAGTGGCCGAGCGAACGGGGCGTGTGTGTTTTCTTGACGAAACCCTATCACTTTACCGCCGGCATGGCGGTAACGTCAGCCCTGCGGCCACGCGCTCCAAGGTGCCATTCGCTACACGGCTACGTTGGCGCGCGGACATGGTCCGCCATTTATTCGTGCGGCGCTTTCGGTCCATCAGGCCGGAACCATCAAGCTCATGAAAATCAGCGTCATCACGGTGGTATTCAATGGAGCACGCACGATCGCCGGCACGCTCGATTCTGTCGCTGCGCAGCGGCATCCTGATATCGAGTACATCGTCGTAGATGGGGCGTCGACTGACGGCACGCTGGCGGTGATCAAACGTCATGGCCAGCGTGTCGCCCGATTGGTCTCTGAACCGGATCACGGCATTTACGACGCTATGAACAAGGGACTGCGGCTGGCGACGGGGGATATCATCGGTTTTCTCAATGCCGACGATGTCTACGCGGACACGGGTGTGCTGGCACGTGTATCGACAGCCATGGAGACGGGAAGGCTGGATGCCCTGTTCGGCGATGCCGAATTCGTAAGTCCCGACCGGCCGGACCATCCCTTGCGACGCTATCGCTCAGGGCGATTCCGCCCTGGGCGCATCGCCTGGGGCTGGATGCCGGCACATCCGACGCTGTTTCTGCGACGTCACGTATACGACCGTTTCGGGCTGTTCAGGACCGACTATCGGATTGCCGGGGACTTCGAACTGGTGGCGCGCATGTTCCACGGCGATACACTTAAATATCGCCATGTGCCAGAAGTGCTGGTGCGGATGCGAACCGGGGGCGTTAGCACGGGCGGATGGCGAAACACGCTTCTGCTCAACCGGGAAGTCCTGCGTGCCTGCAGGGAGAACGGCATTTCGACCAGCCTGCCCAAAATACTGTCGAAATATCCGGCCAAGCTACTGGAATTCATCCGCCGATGAGGGTTCTGGTTACCGGTGCGAACGGTTTTGTCGGGCGTGCACTGTGCGATCATCTTGCCGAGGACGGTCATATTGTGGTGCCCGTCGTGCGGCGGGCATGTGGCCTTTCCGGTGAAGTAGCCGTCGGCGACATGAACGGCGGGACAGTTTGGGGGGGCAAACTGCCAGCGTGTGACGCCGTCGCCCATCTCGCCGCGCGTGTCCACGTGATGTCCGATACCTCGGACAATCCCCTGGCGCTCT
Organism: Hydrogenophilales bacterium; assembly: GCA_016195805.1. Classification (GTDB taxonomy): domain Bacteria; phylum Pseudomonadota; class Gammaproteobacteria; order Burkholderiales; family Thiobacillaceae; genus Thiobacillus. The sequence goes on along the minus strand of JACPYT010000011.1, from coordinate 97,719 downwards.
ATCGCGCGACCAATACGGCGGCCACGCTCAACCTCGCCCGTCAGGCGGCGCAGGCAGGGGTGAAGCGCTTCGTCTTCGTCAGCAGCGTCAAGGTCAACGGCGAAGGGCGCGACGCCCCCTATCGGGAAACGGATCCGCCGGCGCCCGAGGATGATTACGCGATTTCCAAGTGGGAGGCCGAACAGGGGCTGCAGCAGATCGCCCGCGAGACCGGACTCGAGATCGTCGTCCTGCGGCCGCCATTGGTGTACGGGCCGGGCGTGAAGGCGAACTTCCGGCGCCTGCTCGATACCGTGGCGCGCGGCTGGCCGCTGCCGTTGGGCGCGATCCGCAACCGCCGCAGCCTGCTCTACCTTGGCAACTTCGTGGACGCGATCCGGGTCTGCCTTGAACATCCGGCGGCGGCAGGGCAGACCTTTCTGCTCGACGATGGGCGGCCGGTTTCGACGCCGGAACTCGTCCGCGCGGTAGCCCATGCCATGGGGCGGCCTGCGCACCTGCTCCCGGTGCCGGTCGGCGTGCTCGCGTTCGCCGGGGCGCTGCTGGGCAGGCGGGCAGCGGTTGCGCGCCTGACAGGCTCGCTACATGTCGACAGCTCGGCCATTCGCACGCGCCTCGGCTGGACGCCGCCCTATTCGATGGAAGCCGGACTCGCAGCGACGGTGGCGGCACGATGAGCGTGCTTGCGGTGGTCGCCGCCTTCCTGGTCTGCTGGCTGACGCTGGACGGGCTGTTGCGGCGCCGCCATGTCCTGCCGATGGATCGGCCCAATGCCCGCTCGCTGCATGCCACGCCGACGCCGCGCATCGGGGGGCTCGGCATCATGGCAGGGATCGCTGCGGCGAGCGCGGGGCTGGCGGATGCCGCGCTGCTGCCGGTGGTACTGGGCGCGTTCGCGCTCGCCGCGGTGTCGTTGCTCGACGACGTGCGCGGGCTACCGGTGCGGGTGCGCTTCCTGACCCATTTCCTCGCGGCGGTGGGTTGCCTGCATGCGCTCGGGCTCACCGGCTGGGCGCTGCTGGCCGGCATGCTGGCGGTGGTGTGGATGACCAATCTCTACAACTTCATGGACGGCGCAAACGGGCTGGCCGGCGGCATGGCGGTGATCGGCTTCGGTGCGCTGTCGGTCGCGGCATGGCTGGGCAATGCGCCGGGGCTGGCGGTCTTCTGCGCGGCGATCGCGGCGGCGGCGCTGGCTTTCCTGCGCTTCAACTTTTCACCGGCACGGGTGTTCATGGGCGATGCCGGGTCGATCCCGCTGGGCTTCATGGCGGCCACGCTCGGCATCCTCGGCACGCGGCAGAACGTATGGCCCTGGTTGTTCCCCCTGCTGGTGTTTTCGCCGTTCATCGTCGATGCCAGCGTGACGCTGGCCCGGCGCGGACTGCGCGGCGAAAAAATCTGGCAGGCGCATCGCTCGCATTATTATCAGCGGGTGGTATTGCTGGGCGCCTCGCATCGCCAGCTTGCACTGGCAGCGTATGCGCTGATGCTGACGATGGCTGTGCTGGCGTTCGCGCTGCTGTTTCTGCCGCAGCACGCGGCGAGGTTGCTTATACTGTCGGCCGTGACCTATCTGCTGATTTTTCTTGCCATCGATTTTCGCTGGCATCAAGCCCGCAATGAACTTTAATCCCCGCACTGTCGCCATCATCCTGCACGACATTCTGGTGGCTGCGTTCGCCTGGCTGGGCGCCTACTGGCTGCGTTTCAACCTGTCGGTTCCGCCGGAGTTCCAGTCTGCCGCACTGTCCACGCTGCTCTGGGTGGTACCGCTGCAGGCCTTGGTATTCTGGCGTTTCGGCCTGTATCGCGGGATCTGGCGCTTTGCCAGCCTGCCCGATCTCAAGCGCATCGTGCTGGCAGTGGGCATCGCGGCGCTGCTGGTGCCCGTGATGCTGGTCCTGTTCCGCGTCCATGCGGTGGTGCCGCGCTCGGTGCTGATTCTCGATCCGCTGCTGCTGGTGATCGTGATGGGCGGCAGTCGCCTGGCCTACCGTGCCTGGAAGGAACATCGCCTGGCCAGCGTATTGCGTCCGGACAGCAAGCCGGTGCTGGTGGCGGGAGCGGGCTCGGCGGCAGACTTCCTGCTGCGCGAGCTGGCGCGCAATCCCTCCGGTTTTCATGTGGTCGGCCTGCTGGACGATAGCCGCGACAAGCAGGGGCGTCTGGTACAGGGCCTCCCGGTGCTGGGCGGGCTGGCCGATGTCGCGGCCTGGGCGAAGAAAATGGACGTGGACGACGTCGTGCTGGCATTGCCGTCGGCGGCACACGAGGTGCGCAAGCGCATCACTCAGGCCTGTACCGAAGCCGGGCTGAACGTGATGACGATCCCGTCGCTCGAGGATCTGGTGGCGGGCCGGGTGTCCGTCTCAAGCCTGCGTCGCATCGAGCTCGACGACCTGCTCGGGCGCGACCCGGTACAGCTGGACGACAGCGGCCTGCACCGGTTGCTGGCCGGCCAAGTGGTGATGGTGACCGGTGCGGGCGGCTCGATCGGTTCCGAACTGTGCCGCCAGATCGCGCGATTCGAGCCCGCCAAGCTGGTGCTGTTCGAGCAGTCCGAACTGGCGCTGTACGCGATGGAGCAGGCGCTGCCGCAGCGTTTTCCCGATCTTCCGATCGTGCCGGTGATCGGCGACGTGAAGAACGCCGCGTGGGTAAATCAGGTGATGACCGAGCACCATCCTGCCGTGGTGTTCCATGCCGCCGCCTACAAGCACGTGCCGCTGATGGAGAATGCCAATGCCTGGGAAGCGGTGCGCAACAACGTGCTCGGCACGCAGGTGGTCGCCGCGGCAGCACAAGCGCACGGTGTGGCCAAGTTCGTCATGATCTCCACCGACAAGGCGGTCAACCCAACCAATGTGATGGGCGCGACCAAGCGGCTTGCCGAAATGGCCTGCCAGGCCATGCAGCGACCGACAGGCACGCGTTTCGTGTCGGTGCGTTTCGGCAATGTGCTGGGCTCGTCCGGCAGCGTGATTCCCAAGTTCCAGAAGCAGATCGAGGCGGGCGGGCCGGTGACGGTGACGCATCCCGAGATCACGCGCTTCTTCATGTCGATTCCCGAAGCCGCGCAGCTGGTGCTGCAGGCGGGCCTGATGGGCGAGGGCGGCGAGATATTCGTGCTGGACATGGGCGAACCGGTCAGGATCGCCGAACTGGCCCGGCTCATGATCCGCCTGTCGGGCGCGGACGCGGACCGCATCCGCATCGAGTACACGGGCCTGCGGCCTGGCGAAAAGCTGTACGAGGAATTGCTCGCCGACGACGAGTCCACGCTGCCGACGCCACATCCCAAGCTGCGGGTGGCCAAGGCGCGCGCGGCCAATGCCGGCTGGTATGCCGAATGCCTGGCCTGGCTGGCGCATCCGGACACGTACGATGAGGCGACGGTCAAGCACCAGCTGAAATCCTGGGTGCCGGAATACCAGCCGGAGGCGGTGCAAGCGTGAAGCCGGCCGGGCTCGACGCGATTCGCCGCGTCCTCGTCATCAAGTGGAGCGCGCTGGGCGACGTGGTGATCGCCAGCGCCCTGATGGAGGACATCGCGCGCGCGTTTCCCCACGCGGAAATCCACCTCAACACCCAGCCCAACTGCACCGGCCTGTTCGCGCATGATCCGCGGTTTGCCGAAGTGTGGGCGATCGACGTGCGCAGCAAAACCCGCCGCTGGGCCAACAACCTTGCATGGCTCAAGAAAGTGCGCGCCGGACGCTACGACCTGGTGATCGACCTGCAGCGCTCGGATCATTCCCGTTTCCTGCTCACGCTGCTGTGGCTCTCCGGCGGCGCGCCGCGCATCCGCGTCGGCAACCGCGGCGGTTTTCCCTACACGCACCAGCCGGCGAATCGCGATCCCCGCGCGCATGCGCTGCCGATGATGCAGTCGGTCCTGCAGGCGATCGGCATTCCGACGCCGACCTCGCATCCGGTGCTGTATCCGGCGCCCGATCGCATGGCGGTGGTGAATGCGCTACGGCAGAAACATGGGCTGGAAGAGGACCGCTACGTCGTGCTGCTGCCCGGCTCGCAGGCGGCGGGCACGCTGAAGCGCTGGGGCGCGGCGCGCTTTGCCGACCTTGCGCAGCGCCTGCATGCGCAGGGCGTGGCGAAAATCGTCATCATCGGCGGCCCGGACGAAGTGGACGAATGCGCCGAAATTGCTGCCACCGGCGACTACGTGGTGAACCTCAATGGCCAGCTGCAGCTGCTCGACATCGCGCCGCTGTGCGCCGGCGCTGCCGCCATCATCGGCAACGACACCGGCACCGCACATTTTGCGTCTGCCGCTGCGCGTCCCTTGCTGGTGCTGTGCGGTCCCACCGACCCGCGCCGCGTCAAGCCCATCGGCGGCGGCACGGTGGCAGTGCAGGCGCAGCTGCCGTGCAGCAACTGTTACGCCAAGATCTGCCACAACCCCGACCATCATGCCTGCATGAAGGCGATCACGCCGGAGTGGGTGGCAGCGCGTCTGCCCGAACTGGAAGCGGGCGAACTCAAGCCGGGGCAGGACTGGCCAGGTGGCCTGCGGAGTTTCTGAGAATATGCAGCGTCCCCGCATTCGCGTGAAAGTGCTCAGCAGCCTGCCGGCCGCTATCCTGCTGCACCAGTTTCCGCACAACGAGCCGCTGTGGGGCGAGTGCGAATTCGTCTTCGAGCGCGATGCGCGCGACTACGACTGGCTGCTCGTGTACGACGACCTGCCGCAGCGCGAGGGCGAGCCGAAGAAGACCACGCGCGAGGAACTCGCCTGCCCGCGCGCGCATACCCTCTTGGTGACCAGCGAGCCGTCGTCGGTGAAAATCTACGGCGACAGCTTTACGAGTCAGTTCGGCGCGGTGCTGACGAGCCAGCCGGAATGGGCGCTGCCGCATCCGCAGCGGATCTACTCGCAGCCGGCACTGCACTGGTTCTACGGGGTCGGCAGCCGCGAGATCCTGCCGTTCGACCGCATGCTCGACGAGCCGCCGGTCGACAAGACCCGCGACGTGTCGATGGTGTATTCGCCCAAGGCGATGCGCCACACGCTGCATCATCACCGCGCCCGCTTCATGCACTGGCTGGTCGAACATATGCCGGAACTGGACACCTTCGGCCGCCAGACGGCGCGCCCGCTCGACGACAAGGCCGATTGCCTGCGCGATTACCGCTACCACGTCGCGATCGAGAACTACATCGGCGAGCATCACTGGACCGAAAAGCTGGCCGACCCCTTCCTGGGGCTCTCGCTGCCTTTCTATTGCGGCTGCCCGAATGCCGAGGCCTATTTTCCGGAAGACAGCTTCATCCGCATCGACATCCGCGATCCGCAAGGCGCGCTCACAACCATCCGTTCCGCCATCGCCGGCAACGAATACGAGAAACGCCTGCCCGCGCTGAGGGAGGCGCGGCGGCGCGTCATGTTCGAATACAACCTGTTCGCGGTGGCGGCGCGCGAAATTGCGCGGCTGCACCGGGCCGATGCGCAGGCCGAACCGGGGGCAGCGATCCTGTCGCGCCGCGCGCTGCGGCTTTCCAGTCCCGTGGTGGCCCTGCACGATTTCTACGGCAAGCTGCGCGGACGTCTGCTGCACCTGCCCGGCGCGATCAGCGGCCGATCCTAGGGCCTGTTAACGGCGCGGGGTGCGCGCCAGTTGTTCGTATAACGCCAGGGTCTTGTCGAGCATGGCCTGCAGCGGAAAGAAATCGCCCGCCGGAACCGGCTCGGGATGCTGCAGCAAGTGGGCAAGGCGCTGGCAGGTTTCGTCGATGCGATCGAGCGGAAGCAGGCCGGCCGGATAGACGGCACGCAGGATTTCGCCGACGCCGCCGTGGTCGTAACCGGCCGTCGGCACGCCCAGCCGCAGCGCTTCGAGGGTGGTGCGCCCGAACGATTCGGGCTGGGTGGAGAGCGACAGCACCAGGCTGGAAATCGCCAGGATGTTCTTCAGGTCGTCGCGCTGACCGGTGAGGCTGATGTCGGCCTGCAGTCCCATGCTGCGCACGCGGTAGTGCAGCTTCTGCAGATAGCGCTGCTTGGAGGCCGACGCGCCGCCGACGATCAGGCCATGCACGGGCAGTCCGCGCCGTTTCATGCGCGCAACCAGTTCGATGAAGTCTTCGTGTCCCTTGAGCCGGGTGATGCGGCCGGGCAGGGTGAGCAGCTGTTTGCCCGCGGCCTGCGGGAACTGTGCGAAGAATGCCTGCTGCCAGGCAGGGTCGGGCGTCCAGCCATGCGGATAGGCCGTGCCGTCGACGCCGCGATGGATGACCTGGATGCGCCAGGGCAGGGTGTCGGGATATTCGCGCAGGATGTAGTCGCGCACGGTGTTCGATACCGCAATGATCCGCTCGCCCTGCGTCATGATGCGACTGTAGCGGTTGACGCCATACAGGCCGTGTACCGTGGTGACGAAACGCGGCCGCGTGGCCGGGGCCATGCCGCGCCAGGCGAGGTACGCGATCCACGCGGGCACGCGCGAGCGTGCGTGCACGATGTCCACTTTCTGTTCCAGCAGGAACTTGCGCAACTTGCCGACCAGCAACAGTGACTTGAACGATTTCTTCCCGATCGGCCAGGAAAAATGTTCGGCACCGCTGTCCGTCAATTGCGCCACCATGCGTCCGCCCGCCGACATCACGAGCGCCCGATGGCCCTGTTCGGCCAGCGCACGGGCGACTTCGAAGGTACCGCGCTCCACGCCGCCGGATTCGAGCGAGGGGAGCATTTGCAGGATGGTCAGTCTGTTTTTTTCTCGTTCTTCAGCCATGTGGGAGATCCGGGTGACACACCGCTCCGCTGCATCCAGCGGGTGATCCGTTGGGCGAATGGTGCAATGGCACAACCGCTCCGTCTTGGGTGGCGCAGAGTGTAAACCATCTGGTCATGCCGCGCCGAGCCCCGACGCGTGCGGCTTAGAGCGTGTCGCTCCACCTGCGTTCGAGCGCGGCCTGCCAGCGATACGGCGTGGGGTCGAGTGCGGGCGTGTTGCCTTCCATCAGGTCGACCAGCAGTTCCGCCGAGGCAGGGGCCAGCGTGACGCCATAGCGGTAGTGCCCGGCGTTGACGAACACGTTGTCGAAATCGGGATGGCGATCGATGATCGGGAGGTTGTCGGGCGAGCCGGGGCGCAAGCCAGCCCAGTGCAGCACCGGCGCCGCGCTGGCCAGCGCGGGCAGCAGTTCGGCGGCGTCGCGGTGCAGGCGCTGGCGCGTGGCCGCATCGGTCGCCTTGTCGAAACCGGCGTCTTCCAGCGTGCTGCCCACCAGCACGTGCCCGTCGCGACGCGGAATCAGATACAGGCCATTGCGATACAGAATGGAGTCGAGCACATCCGGCGGCAGCTTGAACAGCAGCATCTGGCCGCGAATCGGGCGGATGTTCGGGACGCCGGCCAGCCCGGGGAGCGCGATGCCCGACCATGCGCCGGTGGCGAGGACGAACCGGTCGGCCCGGTACGTGTCCTGTGCGGTGTGCACCGCCACCAGATGCCCTGCTTCGGTGGCGACCGATTCCACCGCACTGTGTACATGGATAATCCCTCCCAGCCGCCCGACCGCTTCGCGCAAGGCGGCCACCAGACGCGGATTGCGCACCTGGGCGATGTCGGGCAGCCAGAGGCTCCCGCCAGCCGGCGCGGACCTGCGCTGCGCCGTCAGGCCGTGTGCCGTGCACCAGGCGAGCGCGCTGTCGGGCTGCGCCTCGCCCAGCACCTGCATTCCGCAGCGCCAGTATTCGGCGCTGCGCCCGCTGTGCGCTTCGACGTCCGCCACCCAGCCGGCATACCCGGCCATCGAGCGCAACGCCAGGGCGGAGAGCGCGGCGGGGTAATCCCACGGCAGCAGCGGCGACAGAATCCCCCCGCCCGCCCACGACGATTCGGCGCCGACTTCGCCGCGTTCAAGCAACGTGACGGCGTGACCATGCCTAAGCAAGGCCAGCGCCGCGCTGAGGCCGGAAACCCCTGCGCCGAGGATGATGACGGACGGTTTCGAGCCTGAATTGCCCGCTTCATGCATGGGCTGGACCTACGACTAAAGTTGTATAGATGCGCCTCCCGCAGCGTGGCAAGCTGGCATCGCCATAAAAAAAAGCGAGGGAGGGGGAAATGGGAGAGCGCGGATTCACACTGGTGGAACTGCTGGTTGTGCTGGCGGTGGGCTCAATTTTATTGGCGATTGCCATTCCAGGCTACGCATTTCTGGTCAACAGCAGCAGGCTGGCGGCCGTGACCAACGACATGGTGACGGTCTTGCAGCTGGCGCGATCCGAAGCGGTCAAGCGTGGGGTTCGGATAACGGTTTGCAAGACGAGCAATGCGGGTGCTGCAATGCCGGCTTGCGATGCTACGGCCGGTTGGCATGAGGGCTGGCTGGTGTTTGACGATGGCGGGACGCGGGGTGTGGTCGACACGAATGACCGAATCTTTCGGGTGCAAGAGCGGGTTCATCAAACGGTAAGCATTACGACTGGCATGACTTACAGCCGGTTCATAAGCTATCTGCCTAACGGAAGCAGCCAGGGTTCGGGCGGGCTGTCCAATGGCACGTTCGAGATATGCACGGCAGGCTCGCGCCGCGACATTATCATCAATAACGTCGGGCGCCCGCGGCTTGCTTCCGGCAGCTGCTGATCCCGGTGGTTCTCAAGTTGGTCCCGTTCATGACGTTAAGCATTGTGGACTTCTGAAACACAGTGTCGGTGGGCTTGGCCGTTCATAAACCCAATCCCGCCATTCGTCTTGTGGAACTGGACATCGCTGTCCGCCGTTTTTAAGGTGGTAGCGTGAAACGAGAACTTGAACACCATGACTGACGCCCCGGACACAACGCGCGGCTTTACCCTGATCGAACTGCTGGTCACGCTGGCCGTGGCGGCAATTCTGCTGGGCGTTGCCGTCCCGAACTTTCAGATGTTCATGATGAACAGCCGTATGGCCTCACAGGCGAACGACCTGATCACCGCGCTCAATATGGCCCGCAGCGAGGCGGTCAAGCGGGCGGCCAACGTCACGGTGTGTCCCAGCAGCAATAGCACCACAGGCAATCCCCCAACCTGTACCGGCACCTGGACGCAAGGCTGGATCGTCAAGGACGCAGCCGGGAATCCCATTCGGAGACAGCAGGCGTTGGGCGGGGGGAGCACATTGTCGCCCGGCACGGATGTGACCAGCTCGATCACCTTTACCTCGAATGGCCGCACGAACATGCTCACTACGGTCACCACGGCGAGCACCACGTTCACGCTTTGCCCACCCGCCCCTGCCAGTGTTCAGGGACGGGCCATCCAGATCGAACGTACCGGGCGCACACGCGTTTCAACTGTTGCCTGCCCATGAGGACGCCCATGAAACAGTCGGGATTCACCCTGCTCGAAATATTGGTTGCCATGCTGGTGATGGCCATCGGCTTGCTCGGGCTGGCCGGGCTGATGACGTCCAGCATGCGCAACAACCTCAGCGCCAGTCACCGTACCCAGGCGACCTGGATGGCCTATGACATCGTCGACCGCATGCGCGCGAATCGCGCGGCCGCCGTCACGGGCGGCTACGCGACTGGGATCGGGACGCCGGGAGCCTGCCCGACGGCATGGCCAACGGCAGGGACGGTCCCGCAACAGGATATCGCCGTCTGGAAGAACCAGCTTGCGTGCGTGCTCCCGGCAGGGGATGGCTCGATCGCAGTCAATACGACTACGCGGGTGGCGACGGTCACCGTCAAGTGGGATGATAGTCGCGGGCTCGTCGATAGCGGGAGCCCCGCCAACCAAACGATCAAGACATTCAGGGTGGAAACGCAACTATGAACCCGACGTGGAAAATCGTGCGTGGCCAGACGGGCTTTGGCCTGGTTGAGCTGATGATTGCCATGACCATTGGCCTGGTTCTGCTGGGCGGGATTGGCTATTTGTATCTAGGCAGCCGTGGCGCGTTCCGCACCACCGACAACCTCTCGCGCATGCAGGAAAACGCGCGTTACGCGCTCGACATGATGAGCCGCGATATCCGGATGGCGGGCTACCTCGGCTGCGGCAACCTCCAGTCGACCCGGGTCAATACCATCGCCAACCCGCCCGTTCCGCCCATGAACCCAGGTAACGCCCTGATCGGCTATAGCGGCGGTGCAGGCTGGACCAATCCATCGACGATCGCGAAAGTTCCTAACACCGACGTCATTTCAATCATGGCAGCCTGGAGTTCCGGCGTGAATCTGACGGGCAACGTCACCCCACAGAACGCCAATATCCAGGTCGGCAGCAATCCGGATGGCTTCCAGGCGGGGGACGTGCTCGTGGTCACCAACTGCGTCAATGCCGACGTGTTCCGTGCAACCTCGGTATCGACGAGCAGTGGCACGATCATCACGCTGGCCCACTCCAGCAGCAACAACAGCAGCAACTGGGTCGGCAGCTACGGGAAAGACGCGTTCGTATTGAAGGTGAACCAGTACTCCTACTTCATTGGCACCAATCCGGCAGGAAACCCAGCGCTGTATCGGACGGGGATCAACGGCAACGCCGAGGAGCTTGTCGAGAACGTGCAGAACCTGCAGATCCGTTACGGACTCGATACCAATGGCGACGGCGCGGTCGACAGCTACAGCACCACGCCCACGAACTGGCCACAGGTCGTGAGCGTGACCCTGAACCTGCTGATGCGCAGCCCGGACGACAACATCTCGACTTCGGTGCAGACGCCGAGGTTCGACAACGCCACCTTTACCGCGCCGGACCGCAGGCTGTACCAGGTTTACTCGGCGACCGTGGGTGTACGAAACCGCATTCCGCCCATGTAAGCGATGAATACTCTCAAGGGCATACCTGTCATGCACATCCGGACTTCCGTCTCACAACGCGGCGCGGCGCTGATCACCGGCCTGATCTTCCTGGTGGTGTTGACGCTCATCTCGCTGTCGGCGATCAAGGCGACCTCGTTGGAGGAGCGCATGGCCGGCAATGCGCGCGACCAGGACGTCGCCTTCGAGGCCGCAGAAGCGGGCATCCGCGATGGGATGAAGCAACTCCCCAATCTCTCCCCGTCCTCGGCTTTTGCCGCCGGCTGCGCGAATGGCCTGTGCCTGAACAATCCGACAACGCCGGTGTGGACGACGCTGACCGCCAACAACCAGTGGACCACGTCTAGCACGGCGTCTTATAGCGGCACGCTCACCCTCGACGGCACGACCGCGTTGCCACAGCAGCCGCGTTACATCATCGAGCTGATTCCGGGACAAGTCCCGGCATTCGGGTCCAGCGCCTCGATCGGCAAAGGCAACAGCTCGGGCGCGCAACTCACACCGTATCGCATCACCGCCGTCGGCTGGGGCATGACCAGCCAGACCCAGGCCATGGTGCAGGCCACCGTGATCTATTGATCCGCAGGGAGCTCTTATGAAGACCTTCATCCGCACATCTCTTTACCTTGCCTTGGCTGCGGCGCTGGGCGCGGGTTATTGCGGCGCGACGAACGCCGCGTTGCTCAGCCTGAGCCAGGTGCCCCTGTTCGTGACGTCGGGCGCGAAAGCGAACGTCCTGCTGATGTTTGCCAATTCCAACTCCATGGACGAGGATCCCACCGGCCTGGCGGTGGGCAGCGCCAACCCGACGAGCCGGTCGGAAATCGCCCGCACCGCCGCCCGCACGCTGGTCACCAACTACACCGGCCAGATCAACATGGGCCTGATGGCATTCCAGCAGGATAACGTTGCCCACGCGTGGCTGAACCAGAGCCCGTACGACGCGAGCTATGATCCGGCCAATTACGACCCGAACTGGACCGGCGCGCGTGACAGCGCGACCCACAAGAAATACAAGATTCCGAATCCGACCAGCCCGAATGCCTCGGGCGCTTGCACCACGTCAGGCGGCACCCAGGTCGACTGCATCTACTACAACGTCAACCTTCCCTATTACACGTCGGGTCCGCAGGGCAGCACATTCTGCTGGGGCACCGGTACCGGCGGTAGCAGTTATCAGAGCTTCCCGGGCAATTTCACGCAGTATGCCTGCTACGGGAGCAAAACCGGCACGTCCGATGCCGCGCCAGGTACGAGCGGCGCGGGCTACAGCTCCTACTATGGTACATACAACTTCGGCCCGACCGACAGCGACTATGCGCAGGCCATCGACGACTGGGGCCAGCGGCTGGCCTCGACCGACTCCGGACCGACCTGGTTCTCCAATGACAGCCCGGGCCTGGGTTACCTGCACATCCCGATCGCGAATCTCGACACGACGCAGGCGGGCAAGCTCAACGTCAAGCTCGCGACCGAGGTCGTGCCGACGCGCAGCAGTTCGGGTAGCTGGAACGACAACCCCACCAACATCTCGGGCGGCGACACCTGGAACAATCCCAATGCCCCGCTGATCAACGCCGGCCTCACGCCGATCACCGGCACCTTCATGACGGCCAAGGATTATTACAACGGAGCCAGTTCGAATTTCGGGTCAAACCAGGGCGGGCCGCAGGCTGCGCCGCCCAATGCCTGCGGCAAGGATTTCGCGGTGTTCCTGACCACGGGCCTGCCTAGCGTGACCGCGTCGGGCGGCAGCGTCACCTATCAGACCGGCCAGCCCTACTCGGCCAACGAGGTGACGAACGCGGTCACCGCCGTCGGTAACCTGAATTCCGGGTCGCGCCCGGTCAAGACCTACGTGATCGGCTTCGCGCTGCCTGAATTCACCAACAACTATTTCGTAACCAATCCGCCGAATCCGCTCGACCAGATGGCCAGCGCAGGGGGGAGCAGTACGGCCTACTATGCCAATAACCTCGCCACGCTGAACTCGACGTTCAGCAGCATCTTCAGCAGCATCATCGCCCAATCCGGCGCGGCGGCGGCGGTGGCCATGACCTCCGGCTCGGTGGTGGCGGGCGGCAAGATCTACCAGGGACAGTTCAACTCGGCCGACTGGTCGGGTGACATGATCGCCTACAACACCAACGCCACGACCGGCGCGGTCACCACGACTGCGTGGCAGGCAGGTTCCGTGCTCAACGGCCAGAATTACGATACCGGCCGGCAGATCATCACCTACAAGCCCAGCAATGCCACGGGGATTCGGTTCCGTTGGCCGGCCAACCCGTCGAGCCCGACGTCGGCCGAGCTCGATACCACCCAGACGTCGGCGCTGACGAGCAACCCCAGTCTCAACGCCAGCAACTCCGCTGACACCGGCGTCAACCGGCTCAATTACCTGCGCGGGCAGACCGGTCTCAGCGGCTTCCGGCCGCGCCTGATTTCCGTGCTGGGTGATGTCGTCAACTCGGCGCCTGCCTACGTGGGACCGCCGTCGTTCGATTACCCGGACAATCTCGAATCGGCGAGCTACTACAGCTTCCGCTCAACCTATGCATCGCGCACCCCGATGATTTACGTCGGTGCCAACGACGGCATGCTGCATGCGCTCGACGCCGGGACCGGACAGGAAAAGCTCGCCTTCGTACCGAACGGCGTCTACTCGAACCTGGCGCAACTGACGTCTCCCAACTACAGCCACCGCTACTATGTCGACGGTTCGCCGACCGTGGTCGACACCTTCTACTCAAGTGCCTGGCACACGACGCTCGTTGCCGGCCTTGGCGGCGGTGGGCGTAGCGTGTATGCGCTCGACGTGACCAATCCCGCCAACTTCAGCGAGGCCAACGCCGCTTCGCTCGTGAAATGGGAGTATACGGATTCCGATCTCGGCTACGTCTATAGCCAGCCTAGCATCATCAAGCTGAATACCGGGGCATGGGCGGCTGTCTTCAGCAACGGTTACAACAGCACGACCGGCGTCGCAGCCCTCTATATCGTGGACATCGGAACCGGTGCGCTCATCAAGAAGCTTTCCACCAGCGTGGGCTCTTCGACGACGCCGAATGCGCTTGCGGCGCCGACACTGGTCGATACCAATGCCGACGGTACGGCAGATACCGCCTATGCGGGCGACCTGCAGGGAAACGTCTGGAAATTCGACCTGTGCAACGCCAATAACCAGGGCGTGTGCGCCTCGAATACCAATGGATGGAGCGCGACCAAGATTTTTGTCGCGCAGGATGCCGGCGGCAATGCCCAGCCCATCACCAGTGGGATCGAAGTCACACGACAATTCAGCGGCGATGGCTATCAGTTGTTCTTCGGTACCGGCAAATACCTTGAAAGCAGTGATATCTCCACGACCGGATCCCAAACGTTCTACTCCGTCTGGGATCGCTATTCGTCCGCCTTCTCCGTGTCGACCCGAAGCAATCTCCAGCAGCAGACCGTTTCCACGACGACGGTGAACAACACGATTTATCGCACGTCGAGCAGCAATGCCGTCAATTGGGACAGCCCTGCAGGGACCGGAACCCAGCGCGGCTGGTATATGGACCTTCCTACCTCGGGAGAACGCGTGGTGAGTGACCCGGCACTGTATTCCAACCGCATCCTGTTCACGACGATGATCCCGAATGCCGCGGCATGCTCGGGCGGTGGAACCGGCTGGCTGATGGAGCTGGACGCCACGACCGGCGCGGCGCTGGGCGGACCCACCTTCGACGTAAACGGGGATGGGGTGGTCAACACGAATGATTATGTCGGTACCCCGGGGTCATACCCGTCGGGGGTCGCGAAATCGTCGATTCCGAGCGCGGTGCGTATGCAGAAGAATCCTGGCGGCCCGGGTGGTGGTTCCATGAACAAGTGGACGAGCATGAGCCAGAAAAACGCGACGACGAATTCCTCACTCGAGAACGTACTGAATTCGCTGGCGCCTATCCAGAGCCGATCGAGCTGGCGTCAGATTTTCCAATAAGGGGACATGATGAAACGGATTACGACTCTCCTACTGCTGACCGCGATCGCCTGCGCCGGTCCGGCCCAGGCCATGATGCGGATCGACGGTGGTGCCGAGACAAACCACGCCCAGGCAGCGCCGGTTCGGCAGAGCGGCAAGCTCGAAGCAGTTCACGCCGCAGCGAGCAAGCTTGTGATTGGCGGCGTGACCTACGCCTACAGTCCATTGACGACGGTAGTGATGATAAATGGAAAGCGCAGCACGATCAGCGATGTGCGCGTGGGGGAAATGCTGCAGTTCCAGGTTTCTCCGCAGGGGGCGCACCAGCCGGAATTGCTGACGGCCATCAACGTGCAGAGAAAGTGATCAGGAGCGTACCGAGATGAAACAGAACCGGAATTTCCCCTCGCAGTCGGGGATCACCCTGATCGAATTGATGGTGGTGGTGGCCATCGTCGGCATACTGGCTGCCATTGGCTACCCAAACTACCAGGATTATGTGCGACGCAGCAAACGTGGTGACGCCCAGGCGATCATGACGGAAGATGCACAGTTTATGGAGCGGTATTTCACGACGAATGGCACGTATGCCGGCGCAGTGCTGCCCTCGCAGCAATCGCCCAAGAGCGGAACGGCCGCCTACCTCATCACCCTGCCGGCCGCGAACTTGACTGCGACGACCTATACCATTCAGGCTGCGCCCACCGGCACGTTCATCGACACGCAGTGCGGGATATTGACGGTGGATCAGACAGGCAACCGGACCGAATCGGGAACAGGCAGTCTGGCGGACTGCTGGAAGAACTGACCTACCCTGTATCCGGCGCCTGACAGGCGGATTACTTCTTTTTGTCGTTGCGGTTTTTTGCCCTGACCACCAGTCCCGCAACGGCGCCAATTCCCAGCAGCCAAAGCGCGCCCGGTTCCGGAACGGAATTGGGTGGTGTAACGGCGATGGCAAAAACCGGAAATGCTGTCGTGGCAAGAATGAGGCCTGCTAATAGTTTGCGCATGATAATTCGTTCTCCAGGTTGAAATTAATTAAAGCTTTATGAATAACAGCCATGATTGTGAATCGGTTCGACCACATATGGCATGTCATTGGTATTAAGCAGATTTCAGGCCTGACCGAGGCCTTTTAAAAAACCTCTTAAATAACAATTGACTGCAACGTTGTTGCGAGGATCGGATCACGTGTGTTGCCCGTGATGTAAAAAAAGCCGACAAATCTTCCACTGCGTAGTATCTGTTTCGGGTCTTTGTGCATGCCCCCTAGGGGGTCAGCCCAACCCTTTTGGCAAAGGGAACCCTACGTTTTCTTCTGCGCCCTTCATGTGGGTGACCTGCCCAGTTCCGGAGTGGGTCAGGAGCGCAATGACGTCCTGGACCAATATTTCCGGCGCCGATGCACCGGCCGTCACGCCGATATGCTGTTTGCCGGCTACCCACTTCGGATCGATTTCGCTGGCGTTGTCGACCATGTAGGCGGGCACGCCCAGGTTTTCGGCAACTTCCCGCAGCCGATTCGAATTCGAACTGGTCGGCGACCCCACCACGATCACCACATCGCTTTCCGCGGCAAGCTTCTTAACCGCGTCCTGGCGATTCTGCGTGGCATAGCAGATGTCGTCCTTCTTCGGGCCGGTGATGTGGGGGAAGCGTTTACGCAGGGCTTCGACCACACGCGCGGCGTCGTCGACCGACAGCGTGGTCTGGGTGACGTAAGCGAGCTTGTCGGGATCGCTGACGTGCAGCGTGGCGACGTCTTCCGGCGTTTCGACCAGGTACATGCCGCCATTCGACTGGCCCAGGGTGCCCTCGACCTCGGGGTGGCCCTTGTGGCCGATCATCACGATCTCGAACCCCTTGTCGCGCATCTTGCTCACTTCGACGTGCACCTTGGTGACCAGGGGACAGGTGGCGTCGAACACGTTCAACCCGCGCGCCTCGGCTTCCGCGCGTACGGCCTGTGACACGCCGTGCGCGCTGAAAATGACGGTGGCGCCGGCGGGCACTTCCGCCAGTTCCTCGACGAAGATCGCGCCCTTGGCCTTGAGGTCGTTGACGACGAAGGTGTTGTGCACGACTTCGTGGCGCACGTAGATCGGCGCGCCGAATTTTTCCAGCGCGCGCTCGACGATGGCGATGGCACGATCGACGCCGGCGCAGAATCCACGCGGGTTGGCGAGAAGAATGGTGGGGGTCATGGGCATTAATCGGTTTGGGCTTAGCATTCGCACCCTCTCCCGCAAGCGGGAGAGGGTTGGGGAGAGGGCAGGATGCGGTCGATTTCCACTTCGAATTCGATGGACAGATTGGCGAGCGGATGGTTGAAGTCGACCTTCACCGCGTCGTCGCCGATTTCCAGAATGCGGCCGGCGAGCGTCTGGCCATTGGGCATGGCGAATTCGACCAGCTGATCGACCGCGAATTCCATGTCGGCGGGCAGGTCGGGTTTGGGCAGCGTCTGGACCAGTTCGGGCTGGCTGGCGCCAAAGGCCTGCCAGGGATCGAGCAGGAATACGTGGCGTTCGCCGGGAACGAGATCGATCAGCCACTGCTCCAGCGTCGGCGCCAGGGAGCCGTCACCGAGCGTCACGGTTTCGGGTTCGGGGTCGTCGAAGTTGGAAACGATGTCGTCGCCGCCGCGCGGGCGTAGCGCATAGCGCAGTTGCAGCGTATCGCCGGCAGCGACGGCACGGGCGTTCATGGCTTGCTGGCCGCGTGTTTGCCGCGCAGGCTGTCCCAGATCAGCAGCGCGGCGCCGACGGTGATGGCGGAGTCCGCCACGTTGAAGGCCGGCCAGGCGAAACCTTGGTAGTGGAAATACAGGAAATCCACCACATGCCCGAGCACCACGCGGTCGATCACGTTGCCGAGCGCGCCGCCGAGCACCAGCGCCAGCGCGAACGCCATCCTGGGTTCGTGCGCATGGCGCTTCAGCAGGCGCACGATGACCACGGTGGCGACGACGCCCACCGCAACGAAGAACCAGCGCTGCCAGCCGCCCGCGTCGGCGAGGAAACTGAATGCCGCGCCGGTGTTGTGCACCAGCACCAGCGAAAAGAACGGCAGCACCGGGATGGAATCCTGGTAATCGAGCGCGGACGATATCCAGAATTTCGTCAGGTGGTCGGCGACGATGACGGCGAGCGCCACCCCCAGCCATTTGCGCATCGCCGGGGTCAGCAGATCAAGCATGGGTGCGCACCTCGCCTTCGCCAAAGAGATTGCTCACGCAGCGTCCGCACAGCCCGGGGTGCTCGACGTGTGCGTCGACGTCGTCACGGTAATGCCAGCAGCGCTCGCATTTCTTCGCTGCGCTCGGCGTCACTTCGACGCGGTCGGTTTCGGCAGCCACCAGGCGTGCCTGCGAAGTGATCAATACGAAGCGCAGGTCGTCGCCCAGCGGCGCCAGCAGGGCTTGCGTGGCGGGGCTGGCGTGCAGGGTGACTTCGGCCTGCAGCGACGAGCCGATGCCGCCGGCGACGCGCACGGTTTCGAGTTCCTTCTGCACGTCGGCGCGCACCGCGCGGATGCGGGTCCAGTGCTCAAGCAGGTCGGCTTCGCCGGCCTGTGCCGGCAGGTCGTGCCAGGTATGCAGGAACACCGAGTCGGCCTCGCCGGCCAACAGCGCCCACACTTCCTCGCCGGTGAACGACAGGATCGGCGCCATCCAGCGAGCCAACGCCTGCGTCAGGTGATACAGCGCGTTCTGTGCCGCGCGGCGCGCGGAGCTGTCGGCGCCGCCGGTGTAGAGGCGGTCCTTGAGGATGTCGAGGTAGAAACCGCCGAGGTCTTCGGAGCAGAAGGACTGCAGCTTCTGTACGATGAAGTGGAACTCGTAGGCGTCGTAGTGCGCCTGCAATTCGGTTTGCAGCTGGCGGGTGAGCGCCAGCGCGTAGCGGTCGATTTCCAGCCAGTCGGATACCGGCAGCGCGTGCGCGGAGGGATCGAAGTCGGCCAGATTGGCGAGCAGGAATTTCAGGGTGTTGCGGATGCGCCGGTAGCTTTCCACCACGCGCTTCAGGATCTCGTCGGACAGGGACAGCTCGCCGGAATAATCGGTGGAGGCTACCCAGAGCCGCAGAATGTCCACCCCCAGGCTATTCGCGATTTCCTGGGGTTCGATGCCGTTGCCTCTGGACTTGGACATCTTGTGTCCCTTGCTGTCCACGACGAAACCATGCGTCAGCAAGGCCTGGTAAGGCGCATGACCATCGGTGGCGCAGCCGGTGAGCAGGCTTGACTGGAACCAGCCGCGATGCTGGTCGGAGCCTTCGAGGTAAAGGTCGGCCGGATGCGCGAGCTCGGGGCGGCGCTTCAGCACGCAGGCGTGGGTGACGCCGGAATCGAACCAGACGTCGAGGGTGTGGCCGGTCTTGTCGTAGTGCGCCGCGTCGTCGCCCAGCAGGTCGGCCGGGTCGAGCGAAAACCAGGCTTCGATACCGGCCGTTTCGACGCGCTTCGCCACGATCTCCAGCAACTCCGTTGTGCGCGGATGCAGTTCGCCGGTTTCCTTGTGGGTGAAGAAGGGCATTGGCACACCCCAGTTGCGCTGGCGCGAGACGCACCAGTCGGGGCGATTCTTGATCATCGCTTCCAGACGGGCGCGGCCCCATGACGGGAAGAATTGCGTCGCATCCACCGCGGCCATCGCCTGCTCGCGCAAGGTGTCACCCTTTTCCCTTCCCCCTTCCCCCTTCACATCCATCCCAATAAACCATTGCCGCGTCGCACGGAAAATGATCGGCGTCTTGTGGCGCCAGCAGTGTGGGTAGCTATGCAGCAGTTTTTCGTGTGCCAGCAGGTTGCCGCTGGCCTGCAGTGTCTCGACGATCAGCGGGTTGGCCTGCCAGATGCTCATGCCGCCGACCAGCGGCACGCTTGCGTAGAAGCGGCCGTCGTCGCCCACCGGGTTGTCGACCTTGAGGCCGTAGCGGCTGCCGACCATGTAGTCGTCGAGGCCGTGGCCGGGCGCGGTGTGCACGGCGCCGGTGCCGGCGTCGGCGGTGACGTGGTCGCCCACGATGACCGGCACCTGGCGTTCCTGGAAGGGGTGCCACAGCAGCACGCCTTCGAGCGCCTGGCCGGTAGTGTGAGCGAGGACTTCGGCGCCCTCGGCGAGGCCATAACGTGTCAGCGCGGCTTCACGCAGGCTGTCGGCCAGAATCAGCAGACCCTTGGACGTGCGCACCAGCGCATACTGGAAATCGGGATGCAGCGCCACCGCCTGGTTGGCCGGCAGCGTCCACGGCGTGGTGGTCCAGATGGCGACCCGGACGGGTTCGTCGATCGTCGCGATGTCGAAGCGGCGCGCAAGGTCGACCCGGTCGGCCACGGCAAAGCCGACGTCGATCGCGGGCGAGGTCTTGTCCTCGTATTCGACCTCGGCTTCGGCCAGCGCCGAGCCGCAGTCGACGCACCAGTGCACCGGCTTGGCGCCCTGGTACAGGTAGCCCGCCTGCTGGATCTGCCCCAGCACGCGCAGGGTGTCGGCCTCGAACTGGAAATCCATGGTGCGATAGGGATGGTCCCAGTCGCCCAGCAGGCCCAAGCGGATAAAGTCGGCCTTCTGGCGCTCGATCTGTTCGGCGGCGTAGGCGCGGCATAGCGCGCGGAACTTCGATGGGGGAATGTCCTTGCCGTGGGTTCTTTCCACCTGCAATTCGATCGGCAGGCCGTGGCAGTCCCAGCCCGGTACGTAGGGCGCGTCGAAGCCGGAGAGGGTCTTCGCTTTGACAATGATGTCCTTGAGGATCTTGTTTACCGCGTGGCCAGTGTGGATGTCGCCGTTGGCATAGGGTGGGCCGTCGTGCAGGATGAATTTCGGCCGGCCGGCCGCTGCCTTGCGGATGGCTTCGTAGCGCTTTTTCTCCTGCCAATTTTTCACCCAGCCGGGTTCGCGCTTGGCGAGGTCGCCGCGCATCGGAAAAGGGGTATCGGGAAGATTGAGCGTGCTTTTGTAGTCAGGCATGGCGTCCGGGTTTTATTTGATCTTGGCTAAGAAATGTTTGGCGTTGTCGACGTCGCGGCGGATCTGCGCGACGAGTGCGTCGAGGTCGGGGTATTTTTCCTCGTCGCGCAGCTTGTGCAGGAAATCCACGCGCACGCGGCGGCCGTAGATGTCGGCGTCGAAATCGAACAGATGTACCTCGAGCACGGGCACGGCGTTGGCGCCCTTGACGGTGGGACGCTTGCCGAGGCTCGCCACTCCGGGCAAGGGCGCGCTGTTGAGGCCGCACAGTTCGACCGCGAAAATGCCCATCAGCGGCGGACGGTTGTGCTTGAGCTGGATGTTGGCGGTGGGAAAACCGATGTCGCGGCCCAGCTTGTCGCCGTGCACCACGCGCCCGGAGATGCTGTAGGGCCGGCCGAGCAGGCGTACCGCATGGTCGAGCTCCCCTGCGGCCAGCGCACTGCGCACCGCAGTCGACGACGCGCGCTCTCCGGCGATTTCGACCGTGGGCAGAAATTCCGCGTCGAAACCGAGCGATTGGCCGGCCTGCTGCAGCAGGGTAAAGTCGCCTGCGCGTTTGGCACCGTAGCGGAAATCGTCGCCCACCAGCACGTAGCGCGCCTGCAGCGTGCGGCCCAGCACTTGCTCGATGAATGCTTCGGGCGTCAGCGCCGAAAACGTGCGGTCGAAGCGGAATACATGGAAGCGGTCGATTCCCAGGCGCTGCAGGCATTCGGCCTTTTCGCGCAGGCTCGACAGACGCGCCGGTGCCTGCTCGGGCACGAAGAATTCGCGTGGATGGGGCTCGAAGCTCAGCACGCAGCTCGGCAGGCCGCGCATCCGCGCCACGTCCTGCAAGCGGGCGAGCATGGCCTGGTGCCCGAGGTGCAGGCCGTCGAAGTTGCCGATGGTGACCGCGTGGGGCGTGCCGAGTGGACGAAAACCGTGGGTGATGCGCATTGCGGGCGAGGCGCCGAAAAGCGCTTATTCTAGCCGATTCAGGCCTTTACAGGCCGCTGACGGCCCTGAGAAGGGCTGTTATTCCGCAGCGCGCCGGACGAACTGGCGCGGGCGGAAACCCATCAGACCGAGCGCGGCGAAATAGAGCGCGATGCCGCCGCCGACCAGCAGCGACAGCCGCGCCAGCCGTTCGTAGGAGCGGGCGGACAGCCACCACTGTTCCTCGCCCATGGCGAAGTAGAGCATGGCCGCCATCAGCGAAACCGCCAGCAGCACGCGCAGGAAGTAGGCGGTCCAGCCCGGCTGCGGCTGGTAGACCCGCTGTTTTTTCAGCAGGTGTAGCAGTGTTCCGGCGTTGAGGCAGGCCGCCAAGCCGATCGACAGCGCCAGCCCGGCATGGCCCAGCGGCCCGATGAAGATGAGGTTCATCAACTGGGTGGCGACGAGGGTGAAGATGGCGACCTTGACCGGCGTGCGGATGTTCTGCCGCGCATAAAAACCGGGCGCCAGCACCTTGACCAGGATCAGCCCGACCAGTCCGAGGCTGTAGGCCACCAGCGCCTGCTGGGTCATGGCGACGTCGTGGGCGCCGAACGCGCCGTAGCGGAACAGCGTAGTGATGAGTGGCACCGCCAGCACCGCCAGCGCGGCCGCGGAGGGCAGCGCCAGCAGCAGGGTGAGCCGCAGGCCCCAGTCGAGCAGTTTGGAATACTCGGCAGGGGAGTCGTCGGCGTAATGCTTGGCCAGGCTGGGCAGCAGGATGGTGCCCAGCGCCACGCCCAGCATGCCGGTGGGGAACTCCATCAGGCGGTCGGCGTAATACAGCCACGACACGCTGCCGGTGGCGAGGAAGGACGCGAAGATGGTGTTGATCAGCAGGCTGATCTGTGCCACCGACACCCCCAGCGTGGCCGGCCCCATCAGCTTGAGGATGCGGTGTACGCCGGGATCGTTGATGTGCCGCGTGGGGCGCGGCAGCATGCCGATCCGCTTCAGGTGCGGCAGCATCCACGCCAGCTGCAGCACGCCGCCCAGCGCCACCCCCCAGCCCAGCGCCAGCACCGGCGGGTCGAAATAGGGGGCCAGCCATAGCGCTGAGCCGATCATGCCTACGTTCAGCAGCACCGGCGCGAACGCCGGTACCGAAAACTTACTGTAGGTATTGAGCACGCCGGCCGCCAGCGCCACCAGCGAAATGAACACGATGTAGGGGAAGGTGATGCGCAGCAGCGTCACCGTCAGCGCGAATTTTTCCGGATCGGCCCGGAATCCTGGCGCCGACACGTAGGCCACCCACGGCGCGCCCACGATGCCCAGCAGCGCGACCACGACCAGCGTCAGCGTCAGCGCGGTGCCGACCTGGTTGACCAGAGTATGGGTGGCATCATGGCCCTCGCGGCTCTTGTATTCGGCGAGTATGGGCACGAAGGCCTGCGAGAACGCGCCTTCGGCAAACAGCCGCCGCAGCAGGTTGGGAATCTTGAAGGCAACGAAGAAGGCGTCCGTGAGCATGCCGGCGCCGAATACGCGGGCGATGATGGTATCGCGCGCGAATCCCAGGATGCGGGAGAGCAGGGTCATGCTGCTGACCGCAGCGAGGGCTTTGAGGAGGTTCATGGGGGGACCGGGTTTTGCGCGCATTGTGCGGGGCGCCGCGCCATGCTGCAACTCCATTCGCTGCGCACTTGATTTTCTGTCGGGTTGTCCCGTACAATCGCGGGCTTTGGTGAATCAGCCCCGTTTCAAACGAGGCGCCTACTAGATTAATTGCCCTGCGCGAGGCGCGGGGTTCACAGGAGCAGAAATATATGGCGAACTCCGCCCAGGCGCGCAAGCGCGCACGTCAAGCCAGCGCCCAGCGCGACAGCAACATGAGCCAGCGTTCCGAGCTCCGCACTGCGATCAAGAAGGTGCGTAAAGCCATCGAGGCCGGCGACAAGGCTGCTGCCCAGCAGGTGTTCCAGGCTTCCATGAGCGTGATCGACAGCATCGCCGACAAGCAGATCGTTCACAAGAACAAGGCTGCACGCCACAAGAGCCGCCTGTCGCAGGCGGTCAAGAGCATGGCCTGAGTGCCGGATAAATCCGCACCGCATAAAAAACGCCGCATTCAGCGGCGTTTTTTGTTTTCGGCTTCAGGGCTGCCGTTCAGTCGCCATTCTCGGTGAGCAGTTCGTTGCTTTCGGCAAAGGTCCGCAAAAAGCGGTACGCATTGGGATCACTCGCCTTGAGCTTTTTGTCCACCACCACGCAGGGGATGCCGTCCAGCGTGGTGGGCTGTACATAAGGCGAATAGTTGGTGCGGTTGTTGGGGTCGATGACGGCGAATGCGCCCGCCAGGCGGTCGGCCCAGTCGCTCGGCCGGAATCGTGAACCCTTGCTGGTGATGCCGCGAATGATGAAAGGGGCGTTGGCAGGGGCGTCATCCATGGGGTGGGCGGGCGGCTGAAGAAGTTGCCGGATTTTAGCATGCAGGTTAAATGGCGCAGTGGCGGCGGCGCTTGCGCAATTGCGGCATTTTGAAGATACTGGCGCAGGATTTACCTGACAAAAACAGTCAACTATTTACAAGGAGGAGGGAATCATGAAAAACCCGCTGGATTCGCTGTGGGGCACCGTCATCGCCGGCGTTGTGCTCACGGCCGTTTTGTATGCCTTCGCCAGAAACTTTCTGGGTTAAGGGAGAGACGCAATGGAAAATATCAATATCGTTGCTGCGCTGGCCCGCTGGATCCATTTCATGGCAGGCGTGATGTGGATCGGCCTGCTGTATTACTTCAATTTCGTGCAGGTGGCTGCGCTGAAAAATGCCGCCGCCGATGGTACGGCTGCCGGCATCACCAAGCATGTCGCGCCGCGCGCCCTGCTGTTCTTCCGCTGGGCGGCTGTCGTGACCTGGCTTGCCGGCGCCGCGCTGCTGGGACCGCTGTTCGTCGATGCCTTCCTGCTGCGTAACGGCATGGGGGGGATCGGAATCGGCGCTTGGCTGGGCACCATCATGCTGTTCAACGTCTGGGTGCTGATCTGGCCGAACCAGAAGAAGATCCTGGGGATGGTCCCGGCGTCCGACGACGAGAAGAACAAGGCGCGCCGGGTGGCCTTCCTGGCATCCCGCACCAATACCATGCTGTCGATTCCGATGCTGTTCTTCATGGCGGGCGGGTGGTCTCACCGGGCGCTTTTCGGCCTATAATCAAGGCGCTGCATGACAAGCACGGCGGCTCTTGCCGCCGTTTTCTATTTCGCTGATTTCACTCAATTACAGCAGCTATTTCGGGACAGCCTGGTTGGGGACTGCCATGACAACACATTTGATGAATACCTATAACCGCCAGCCCGTTGCCTTCGTGCGCGGCGAGGGCGCCTATCTGTGGGACGAGGCTGGCAAGCGCTACCTGGATGCGGTCGCCGGCGTGGCGGTGAACGGCCTGGGTCATGCCCACCCCAAGCTGGTGAAAGCCGTCAGCGAGCAGGCTGCAGCGCTGATCCATTCGTCCAACCTGTACCGCGTGCTGCGCCAGGAGGAACTGGCCGACAAACTGTGCGAACTGTCGGGCATGGACAAGGTGTTCTTCTGCAACTCGGGCTGCGAGGCCAACGAGGCGGCGATCAAGCTGGCACGCCTGTATGGTCACAACAAGGGCATCGAGGTGCCGACCATCATCGTGATGGAGAAGGCTTTCCATGGCCGTACCATGGCGACGCTGACCGCGACCGGCAGCCGCAAGATCCAGGCCGGATTCGAGCCCCTGCTGTCGGGCTTTGCGCGCGTGCCGTTCAACGATCTCGATGCCATCCGCCACGTCGCCGAGCACAACAAGAGCGTAGTCGCGGTGCTGATCGAAACGGTGCAGGGCGAGGGCGGCATCAACATTCTGCCTTCGGACTATCTCGTCGAGTTGCGGCAGATCTGTGATGCGCACGGTTGGCTGCTGATGCTGGACGAGGTGCAGACCGGCATCGGCCGCACCGGCACCTGGTTCGGCTTCCAGCATTCCGGCGTGATGCCGGACGTGATGGCGCTGGCCAAGGGCCTCGGTTCGGGCGTGCCGATCGGCGCCTGCCTGGCGCGCGGCGCTGCTGCAGACGTTTTCCAGCCGGGCAATCATGGCTCGACCTTCGGCGGCAACCCACTGGCCTGTGCGGCGGCCCTGGCGACACTGGCCGCCATCGAAGAGGAAAAACTGCTCGACAACGCGCGGGTGCGCGGCGAGGCGATCCGCGCCGGGTTGCGGCAGGCGCTGGCTGGCGTGCATGGTGTGGTCGACATCCGCGGCGAGGGCATGATGATCGGCATCGAACTCGACCGTCCGTGCGGCGAACTGGTGGCGGTGGCGCGCGACGCCGGCGTGCTGATCAACGTCACCGCCGACACGGTCATCCGCCTGGTGCCGCCGCTGATCTACGGCGCAGCCGAAGTCGATGCGCTGGTCGCAGCGGTGTCCGGCATCGTCAGAAACTATCTGCAGCAGGCGGCGTGATGCTGAAGCATTTCCTGCAATTCAAGGATCTGTCGCGCGACGAACTGCAGTACCTGTTCGAGCGCGCGCGGCTGATCAAATCGCGCTTCAAGCGCTACCAGCCGTATCACCCGCTGGTCGACCGCACGCTGGCGATGATTTTCGAGAAAAGCTCGACCCGCACCCGGCTCTCGTTCGAGGCCGGCATGCACCAGCTCGGCGGCTCGGCGATCTACCTCAACACGCGCGACACCCAGCTGGGGCGCGGCGAGCCGGTGGAGGACGCCGGCGAAGTCATCTCGCGCATGGTCGACATCGTGATGATCCGCACCTTCGAGCAGGACATCATCGAGCGCTTCGCCAGCCACTCGCGCGTGCCGGTGATCAACGGCCTGACCAACGAATATCACCCGTGCCAGATCCTCGCCGACATCTTCACCTTCATCGAGCATCGCGGCTCGATCCAGGGCAAGACGGTGGCGTGGATCGGCGACTCCAACAACATGTGCAACACCTGGCTGCAGGCCGCCGAGGTGCTCGATTTCAACGTCCACGTGTCGACCCCGCCGGGCTATGAAGTCGAGCCCGAACGCGCCAATCTGTACGGAACCGACAACTACGAAAGCTTCGCCGATCCGATGGATGCCTGCCGCGGCGCCGATCTGGTCACCACCGACGTGTGGACCAGCATGGGCTGGGAGGCCGAGAACGATGAACGCCTGAAGGCTTTTGCCGACTGGCAGGTCGATGCCGAGATGATGCAGGTGGCGAAGTCCGATGCCGTCTTCATGCACTGCCTGCCCGCGCATCGCGGCGAGGAAGTCACGGCCGACGTGATCGACGGCCCGCAGTCGGTGGTGTGGGACGAGGCCGAGAACCGCCTGCACGTGCAGAAGGCGCTGATGGAATATCTACTGTTGGGAAAAATCGAATCATGAACATCGCCTACTTCAAGGACATGGATTCGCTCTATGTCGAAATCAGTCCCGAGAATCCCGCGCAGGCGTGGGAAGCACACGAAGGCATCGTGCTCAACCTGTCGGAAGACGGCCGCGTGGTTGGCATCGAAATCGAAAAGGCCAGCCTCGCCACCAACCTCGACATCCTGAAAATCGGCGGCTTCCCCGGTCAGGTCGAGATTATCGACAAGAATAAATCTGGTTCCACTCACTGAATACCCACACCATGAGCGACATCAAGAAAGTTGTACTGGCCTATTCCGGCGGCCTCGACACCTCGGTCATCCTGAAATGGCTGCAGGATACCTATCAATGCGAGGTGGTGACCTTCACCGCCGACCTCGGACAGGGCGAGGAACTCGAACCGGCGCGGCAGAAGGCGCTGAAATTCGGCATCAAGCCGGAGCAGATCTACATCGATGACCTGCGCGAGGAATTCGTGCGTGACTTCGTCTTTCCGATGTTCCGCGCCAACACCGTGTACGAAGGCGAATATCTGCTCGGTACCTCGATCGCGCGGCCGCTGATCGCCAAGCGCCTGATCGAGATCGTCAACGCCACCGGTGCCGACGCCATCTGCCACGGCGCCACCGGCAAGGGCAACGACCAGGTGCGCTTCGAACTCGGCGCCTATGCGCTGAAGCCCGACGTCAAGGTGATCGCCCCGTGGCGCGAGTGGGATCTGCTCTCGCGCGAGAAATTGCTGAATTATGCCGAGACCCACGGTATTCCCATCGACATGAAGCATCGCCAGGGCGGCTCGCCGTATTCGATGGACGCCAACCTGCTGCACATTTCCTACGAAGGCCGCCATCTGGAAGACCCGAATGCGGAGGCCGAGGAAGACATGTGGCGCTGGACCGTGTCGCCCGAGAAGGCGCCCGACGCGGCCGAATACCTTGAGTTGACCTATGCCAAGGGTGATGTGGTGGCGATCAACGGCCAGGCCATGAAAGCGCACGAAGTGCTGGCGAAGCTGAACGAGATCGGCGGCAAGCACGGCATCGGGCGGCTGGATCTGGTGGAGAACCGCTACGTCGGCATGAAATCGCGCGGCTGCTACGAAACCCCGGGCGGCACCATCCTGCTGAAGGCGCATCGCGCCATCGAATCGATCACGCTCGACCGCGAAGTCGCGCATCTGAAAGACGATCTGATGCCGCGCTACGCCAGCCTGATCTATAACGGCTACTGGTGGGCGCCCGAGCGTGTGGCGCTACAGACACTGATCGACCACACCCAGCAGCACGTCAACGGCACGGTGCGGCTGAAGCTCTACAAAGGCAACGTCATCGTCGTCGGCCGCGATTCGAAATCCGACTCGCTGTTCGACTCGACCATCGCCACCTTCGAGGACGACGCCGGCGCCTACGACCAGAAGGACGCAGGCGGTTTCATCAAGCTCAACGCGCTGCGCATGCGCATCGCAGCCAAACTCGACGCACGGAGAAAATAAGTATGTCCCAGTTCGACAATGTCGCGGTCACCAAACAGGCCAACGTCTATTTCGACGGCAAGTGTGTCT
This sequence comes from Hydrogenophilales bacterium, assembly GCA_016195805.1. Taxonomy (GTDB): domain Bacteria; phylum Pseudomonadota; class Gammaproteobacteria; order Burkholderiales; family Thiobacillaceae; genus Thiobacillus. Next base: position 69,110 of record JACPYT010000011.1, on the reverse strand, counting down.
CGCACACCGTGCAGTTTGCCGACGGCACCAAGAAATCGGTCGGCGTGATCCTGCCGTCCACGCTCACCTTCAACACCGGCGCGCCGGAAATCATGGAAACCGTGGCGGGTGCGTGCCGCATCAAGCTGGCCGGCGAGAGCGAGTGGAAAACCTACGGCGCCGGCCAGTCGTTCAAGGTCCCGGGCAATTCCAGCTTCGACATCGAGGTGGCGGGCGAGCCCTATCACTACGTCTGCCACTTCGGCTGAGATCCGCCATGACCACCGTCACCGTCGTCAGGAAGGCGGGCCGCATCGCGATCGCTGCGGACACGCTGACGAAGTGGGGCGGCGGCAAGGAGTCCGCACACTATGTGGCGAACCACGAGAAGATCATCCGCGTGGGCGACAGCCTGGTGGCGATCACCGGCTCGGCGACCTTCAAGCTGATCCTCACCGATTACTTTTCTTCGCTGGAAGAGCCGCCGCAGCTGGGCTCGGTGGCCAGCATATTCAGCGTGTGGAATGCCCTGCACGGCGTTCTCAAGGAGCACTACTATCTGCAGACAGGCGAGGACAAGGAAGAAGACCTGGAGTCCAGCCGCATGGACGTGCTGATCGCCAATCCGCGCGGCATCTTCGGCGTGGCGGCGCATCGCACGGTGCAGGAGTTTTCGAAGTTCTATGCCTACGGCAGCGGCAGTCCGTATGCGCTGGGGGCGATGTATGCCGCCTATCGTGCGCCCTCGCTCGACGCCGAGGCGGTGGCGCGGCTGGGGGTGATGGCGGCGGCCGAATTCCACGATGAAACGGGGCTGCCGGTGCAGTCGTTTGTGATTGAAGCTGAGGAGTAATCAACGTGCCGAGTTTTGACATCGTGTCCGAAGTCGACAAGCAGGAAGTGCGCAACGCGGTCGACCAGGTCAACAAGGAAGTCACCACCCGCTTCGACTTCAAGGGCTCCGACGCCCGCGTCGAGCAGGCCGACTATGTGCTGACGGTCTACGCCGACACCGAATTCCAACTCGACCAGGTGCAGGACATCCTGTCGCAGAAGCTGGCCAAGCGTAGCGTCGACGTGAAATGCCTCGACGTCGGCAGCGTCGAGAAGGTCTCGGGCAACAAGGTCAAGCGCAGCGTGACGGTGAAGACCGGCGTCGAAACCGAACTGGCGAAGAAAATCGTCAAGTGCATCAAGGACAGCAAGCTCAAGGTGCAGGCCAGCATCCAGGGCGATACCGTGCGCGTGTCGGGCGCCAAGCGCGACGTGCTGCAGGACACCATCGCGTTGGTGCGCAAGAGCATCACCGACTTCCCGCTGCAGTATCAGAATTTCCGCGACTGACGCGAGGAGGCTGACATGGCCAAGGTGCTCGTTCCACTTGCCGACGGCTGTGAAGAACTCGAAGCTGTCACCATCATTGATCTGTTGCGCCGTGCAGGCATCGAGGTGGTGAGCGCCGGGCTCAAGCCCGGCGTCGTCAAGGCCAGCCGCGGCGTGCAGCTGGTGCCGGACGTGACGCTCGATGCGGCCCTGCAGGACGACTACGATATGGTGGTGCTGCCGGGTGGCATGCCCGGCGCGGCGCATCTGAAGGACGATGTACGCATTCTCGATCTGCTGAAGAACATGGCGGCGGCCGGAAAATACACCGCCGCCATTTGCGCCGCCCCGATGGTGCTCGCCGAAGCGGGCGTGCTGAACGGCAAGCAGGCTACCAGCTACCCCGGTTTTCTCGACGCGTTGCCTGGCGTCACCGTCAGCGCGGCGGCCGTGGTGCAGGACGGCAAGGTATTGACCTCGCGCGGGCCTGGCACGGCGATGGATTTCGCGCTGACGCTGGTGGAGGTGCTGGCGGGCGCCGAAAAACGCCAGCAGGTCGAAGCCGCGCTGGTCAGGGCGTAGCCTGCCGCGTCTTCGTTTTTCTCGTGCCCTTTGGGTACTCGTGCCCTTTGGGTATCATTCAACGAATAACAAGACACTTGGGAGAAAGACATGCAGATTCGAGAAATCCTCACGCTCAAAAGCGGTGATATCTACAGCATTGCACCCACCGATTCGGTCGCAAGCGCCGTCGACAAGCTGGTAAGCCTGGGCGTCGGTTCGCTGGTGGTGCTGAAAAACGGCGAGATGGTGGGACTTCTGACCGAGCGCGACGTGGTGCAGGGGATGGTCAAGCAGGGCTGCGACCTCAAGGATGCCGAAGTCAGCACCATCATGGTGACCGAACCCGTCGTGGCCGATGCCGACGATTCGGTCGACTATGCGCGCGACGTGATGACCAAGTCGCACATCGGCCACCTGCCGATTCTCGACGGCAACAAGCTGCTCGGCATCATTTCCTTCCACGACGTGGCACGCGCCTGCCTGAAGGAAGCCAAGTTCGAGAACAGCCTGCTCAAACGCTACATCAAGCACTGGCCGGAATAAGCGGCCGGTCCAGGGCTAGCGGATCGACTCGACGTCAATCGTCTTTTCCATCACCTTCGGGACGATCAGCGCATAGCCCTGCTGCTGCCAGTACGCCAGTTCGGTGATGGCGTTGGGCACGACCTCGATGAAGTCCTGGAAATCTTCCACCCGGTAGCCGAAGTCCGCGGCCGCCTGTCCGCACACCTTGAACTTCACGCCAAGACCGGCGTAGTAGCGCATGCGATCGACCGCATCCTGATATTTCGCCTCGTTCTTTTTCGCCACCGTCACGATCTCGTTGCCGTGGATCACCACGACGATGTTCAGGTCCTCGGGCGAATAGTTGTAGGGCGCTTCCATCAAGGGATTCATCAGCGAGCGCACCCAGTACAGCGCACTGCCGATTTTCTGCGGGTTGTCCAGGTAGAACTCGAATACGACTTTGGCCGGCGCATACGGGGTGGCCACAAATTTCGCGGCCGCATGCACGGGCGCCATCACGCCCAGCCACAACAGCATCAACAGGGTCAGTGCAGGTTTCATGGCGCGCTCCTAAAGCCATCGATGCCTGTTTTATAGGCGCTGGGCCGCGTTTTGCTGCAGGCGGCGAAGCGTCTGGAAAAGCTGCAGCCGTGCCGGGTCGATGTCGCCGGCGGCTACGGCGTCCTGCAGACGGCAGCCCGGCTCGGTCTCGTGCCGACAGTCGCGGAAGCGGCACTGCCCGAGAAACGGCCGGAACTCGACGAACGCATGGGCCAAGGCGCCGGCATCCAGATGCTGCAGGGCGAATTCCTGTAGGCCGGGCGAGTCGATCACCGCCGAGTCGGCGTCAAGCCGGTGCAGGCGGCTGTGTGTGGTCGTGTGGCGCCCGCTGTCGAGCGCCTCGGAATACTCGGCTGTGATCGCGTCGGCACCCGGAAACAGTGCGTTGATGAGCGTCGATTTGCCCATCCCGGACTGGCCGATCAGCAGCGTGGTGTGGCCGTGCAGGGCGGGTCGCAGCGGTGCCACATCGGCCAATGCCGACAGGGTGACGAGCGGGTAGCCGAGCCGGGTGAGCAGATTCAGGCGTTCGCGTGCCGCCGGTGTTTCCGGCAGGTCGGCCTTGTTGAGGATCAGCAGGCTGGCGATGCCCTGGTCTTCGGCGGCCAGAACACAGCGCTGAACCAGTTCCATCGAAAAACTGGGCCGTGCCGCGACCACTATCGCCAGTTGGGTCACGTTGGCGGCGATGGCCTTGGATTTGAATGCGTCGGAGCGGTACAGCAGGCTGGTACGGGGGAGCACCCCCTCGATTACGCCGGCATCGCGGTCGCGCCGGATCTCGACGCGATCGCCGCACACCACGTGAAGGTGGCGGCCTTTTACCTGACAGGGCAAATCGCCGCCGACGGTCGCGACAATGAAGCGGCGGCTGAAAGCTGCGACGACCTGGCCAGTCAGGATGTTCAGAATCGCGGGATTCCGTCGCTGGCCGCTTTGACCTGATTGGACAGGCCGATAAGTCGGTGCTTGAGTTTCTCGGACAGCTTGGAATAGTCGCCCTGCAACAGTTTTTCGGCCTCGGCCGTATTTCCGCTCAGATGCAGGCCGACGATATCCGCCGCATACTGGTGGAACTGGGCATGCAAGCCGCGCGCCTCCTCGTATCGAGGCAATTCAGACATGGCCTTCCCGGGGCCGTATATCCACTTCCCCAGTGCGCAGCGGTCGTCCAGCCTGATCGTGCCGGGATCGAGTTGTTCCGTACTGTTGCCTGCCAGAAACGCGGTCAGGCGCTGTTTCCACATGACGTGGGCACCGATGATTTCCATCCAGTTCATGATCGAGCCGACCCTCTGTTAACGACAAGCAGGGTGCTGAACGGATGAAAAGCGAAGCAACTTGAGGTTCACAATTCAAGCAGGCTGTCGACCTTGGCCGCGCAGATGAAGTCGTTCTCGGAAAGGCCGCCGATGGCGTGGGTCCAGAATTCGACCTTGACGGTGTTGTAGCCGACGATCAGGTAGGGATGGTGGTCTTCGCGGTGCGACACCCACATCACGGCGTTGGTGAAGGCCTGCGCCTGGTAGTGGTCCTTGAATTTGTATTCCTTGGCGATCTTCACGCCATCGCGCTGCCAGCCGGACAGGCCTTTCAGCAGGGGGGCAATCTGCGCGTCGGTCAGCGGGGCAACCCCGCCTTCGCAGGGCGCGCATTTCTTGCGGACCAGTTCTTCGACAATGGTGGTCATGACAGTCAATCCTTACTTGAATTTGTAATACTGCTGATTGAGGTAGGCGGCGACGTGGGCCTCGTCCTCCGGGAACCAGCCGGCGCCGGTGTTGGCGTTGCAGGCCGAAATGCGGGCAGCGAGTTGCTGCGCATTCTTGACCTTGCGATCGGCGCGCGTATACATCTTGCTGCCGTCGCCGCCGTATATGTTGGCGTGGCAGCTGATGCAGGCCTTGTCGTGCAGCGCCTTGCCCTTGATGGGGTCGCCCTTGGCAAAAGGTGCGGCATGGGCGCCGCCGGCCAGCAGCGTGCCACAGAATAGTGCGGTCAGGATTTTCATGCGGGCTCCTTTCGGGGAATCTGCTCATTATTACCACACGTCCGCAATTGCGCCAGCATCGGACGTACGGTGTGCGAAAATGGCGGCCTGTTTTTCGAAGGAACCCTGATATGGCCCTGGCCCCCACGCACCTGCTCTGGCTCGACATGGAAATGACCGGCCTGTCCCCCGACACCGATCGCATCATCGAACTCGCCATCGTCGTCACCGATGCCGACCTCAATACCGTGGCCGAAGGCCCCGTTCTGGTGGTGCATCAGCCCGACGAGGTGATGGATGCGATGGACAACTGGAACAAGGGCACCCACGGAAAGTCGGGCCTGATCGACCGCGTCAAGGCCTCGCAGCTCGACGAAGCCGAGGCCGAGGCACAGATGCTGGAGTTCGTGAAGCAGCATGTCCCGGCCCGTACCTCGCCGATGTGCGGCAATTCGATCTGTCAGGACCGCCGCTTCCTGGCGCGCTACATGCCGCAACTGGAAGCCTTCTTTCACTACCGTAACCTCGACGTCAGCACGCTGAAGGAACTGGCCAAGCGCTGGCGGCCGGGGCTGTCGGAAGCGTTCAAGAAATCGAACCGACACGAGGCGCTGGCGGACATCTACGAATCCATCGACGAGCTCCGCTACTACCGCGAGCATTTCATTCGCGGCGAATAAAAAACGGCGGCCGCGGGGCCGCCGTCTTGCAGGGGGCGGAAAGGCTCAGAAGAACCACGTCAACTGCATGCTGAGCCGGTTGCCGAGGTTGTTCACGACTGCCTCGGCATTGCTGCGCTGGACGGTGTTCGTCATCGCTTGCGGGTTGGGTACCTCCGCGGTGCGCCATTCGTAATTGAGGGTCACGCGGGTGCTCTTGTTGATGAAGTACTGCCCACCCAGCGTCCATGTCTTGAACAGGCGCTCGGCCGCCGCATCGTCGTAGTTGCGGTCGAACTCGTCGTAGCGCGCCTCGATTTCCCAGTTCGGGAGAAGGCGCCAGCCGCCTTCCAGGTACCAGCCGTCGGCCTTGCCCTTCGGCGCGATGTTGAGGTTGTACGGCGGTTCCAGATTGCCTGCGGCCGGAAGCACCGGCGGGTTGGGTCCGGCCGCGATCATGCCTTCGCCGCGGATGTATTCACCCGAGGTGCGGAAGGGGCCCTTGGTCACGCGGAAGCCGGCGCCCTCGCGGGTGCGGTCGTAATCGGTCCCGCCGTAAGTGCGCTTGCCGGACTGGTGCCACGCGAACACGTTGGCGTCCTGGCGCAGCGGGCCCTGGCCGGCGAACACGTAGGAGAGCTGCAGGCGGCCGGTCAAGTCCTTGCTGCTGTTGTTGTCGCCAAAGTTCTCGATCTCGTTGCCGTTCGACACCATGCCGGCGTACCCCAGTTCCCACTTGTCCTTGCGGAAGCTGTCGAAGACCTGGATGCCCCAGTCGCGGAAGGCGTTGTTGCCGGCGATGACCGCGCCGCAGTCGAGCGAGTGCGCGCCGGCCAGCACTGCACAGCCCGCCGGCGTGCCAGTCACGTCGTGGTAAAAGCTCTCCTGGACCAGCGCGCTGGTGACCGCGCTGTAGTACACGTACGAGAACGCGACCGGATTGCTGACGAGCGCCTCCTCGCCGGTGGGCAGCTTGAACAGGCCGGCGCGGATCTTGGCGCCCGGGATGTAGCTGAGCGTCACCGAGGCGTCGGTGAGCATCAGCGGGTGCTGCACGGTGGTGAGGTTGCTGCCGACGTCGGTCAGCAGGAAGTAGTTGATGTTGTCATTGATGCGGCCTCGCAGGCCGAACTGCGCGCGCAGGAACTGTATCTGCTCGGTATTGTTGAACGACGGTTGGACCATGTTCTGAATCTGGTTCTGGCCGTTTGCGCTTGCGGCGGCGCCACCCATGCCGGAGAGCGGACTGGCATCGTAGTAGGTGTAAGTCGGCTGGATGAAACCGAACGGCTTGATCTTGGGCGTGTTGGCGGGTTCGGTTCCGATCACGTCCACCCAGTTGGCGGCGTGAGCGGACAGGGGCAGCAGCGCGGCCAGGATGGCCGCAACGGGTTTGATTCTCATGGTTCTCCTCCTTAGTTGTGTCATGCCCTCAGGCCGTCAGGCCTGAGGGCATTGCGGTGCGTAGTCGCTGTCGTTTCTTCGTCTTCGCGCGATTCAGGGCTTTATGTAGACATAGCCCTCCTTGGCCTGCAGGCGGGCGATTTCAGCCACGCCGGACGGCACCACCTTGGCCTCCATGATGACGGCGTCAGGCGTCAGATTGCGCGACTTGAGGGTGTTGTTGCAGACGCGGAAGTCGACGCCTTTATCCTTCAGGCCGGCGACCTGGGCCTCGAAGGGACCCTTGTCGTCCTTGGCGTCGTTGAGCAGGAAATCGATGCCCTTGCCGTGGGCCACGAGGACGATCTTGTCGTTCGGGCTGGCGTTGAGCTCATTATTTATATTGTTCATGGCGGCGCGGGCGACGGAGGCATCGTTGACGTGGTAGACGACTTTTACCTGGGCGGAGTCGGCGGCGGGCGCGGCGGCTTCGGCCAGCGGAGCGGCGTGGGCCATGGGGACGGCTGCCAGCATGAGGGCAGCGAGCAGCGGGGTGAGGGTGCGTATCATTGTAAGTCTCCATATTTGTGTACGTGAATAAGCTGGCTTTATCCTGCCTGATGGGAGACGCGGAGGCTGGCACGCTTATTCCATTCCCGGAGAAGTTTTTTTCTGGAATAAATGAACTACTTTCCTCGTCCTCCCCACATGCTCATGATCAGCCGTTTTCTGTTTGGCCCGTTCCGCCCCGGCATCGAGGCATTGCGCCCGGTGCTCTACCGCATCGCCTATGCCTGGTGTCACGACGCGGCGTTGGCTGACGATCTGGTGCAGGAGACCCTGTCCAAAGCCTGGATGCGGCGTGCCCAGTTGCGCGAGGAGGCGGCGCTGAAGGCCTGGCTGGTTGCAATCATGAATCATTGCTGGCTCGATCATCTGCGCAGCCGCCGCGATTTCGAAGATGTCGATGACTGGCAGGATGAACTTGAATCTGGCGCCGAGACCCCCGAGGCCTGCTGCAACCGCGAGCAGGTGATCGCCTGCGTGCGCGCGGCGGTGGCGCGCCTGCCGCTGGGGCAGCGCCAGGTACTGACGCTGGTCGATCTGGAAGAATTCGGCTATGCCGAAGTGGCCGGGATTCTGGACATTCCGGTCGGAACCGTGATGAGCCGTTTGTCGCGCGCGCGCGCGCGCCTGAAGGACTTGCTGAATATCGCAATGCAGCAGCCTGCGGCGCAGCCGGCGCTGAGGAGAGTGAAATGAACCCTGTCGTCTCGGATGAGATCCTGCATGCATTCATCGATGGCGAACTCGACGTGGCAGAGAGCGAAAAGCTCATCGCCCGGATACGCGAGGATGCGGAACTGGCCCAGCGCGTATGCGCGCTGCGCAGCCTGCGCAGCATGGTGCGTCTGGCGTATGCCGAGCCCCCGCTGGCCGCTGGCCGGAGATCGCGTGCCGTGCCCCGTCGGCACTTCGTGCAGCGCTGCGCTTTCGGTTGTCTGGTCCTGCTGGCCGGCCTGAGCGGCGGCTGGGCCTTGCGCGGCCTGGACGCGCAAACGGTGGCAGTCGCGCCTGCACCCGCGCTCGTTCCTGGCAGTTTTCAGGTGGTCAGCCTGAGACGTCAGGCGGATCCGAACCGGATCATGCTGCATCTCGACAGCGCCGCGCCGGGCAAGATGCAGGCGGTGCTGGACCAGGCCGAGCACCTGCTCGACGAAGCGGAGCGGCAGGGCAGGGCGATGCAGCTCGAGGTCATCGCCAACAGCCGCGGCGTCGACCTGCTGCGTGCGGGGCATAGTCCCTATGCCGACCGCATTGCGCAGATGAAGCTGCGCCACGCCAACCTGCAATGGGTTGCGTGTGGCCAGTCCATCGCCCGCCTGCGCAGCAATGGCGAAGAGGTCACCCTGTTGCCTGCCGCGCAGACTGCACCGACCGCCATCGGCGAAATCGTCACCCGGCTCCAGCAAGGCTGGACCTATGTCAGGGTTTGACGCGGGACGACGCTCAGCCGCCCTGTTGCTGATTCTGCTGCTGCCCATTGCGGCAGGCGCAGCCGCGCTGCGCAATCAACTCGTCGATCATCCCTCTCCCTACCTGGCCTTGCACGGCCACGACCCGGTGGCCTGGCAGGAATGGAACGCCGCCACGATCGCGCGTGCGCGGCGGGAAAACAAGCTGCTCTTCGTTTCGGTCGGCTACTTCGCCTGCCACTGGTGTCACGTCATGCAGCGCGAAAGCTACAAGAATCCCCAGATCGCTGCGCTGCTCAACCGCGATTTCATACCGGTCAAAGTCGACCGTGAGCTCAACACCGGGCTGGACGACGCCTTGCAGGGTTTTTCCGCACGCCTTCGTGGCGCTGCAGGCTGGCCCCTGAATGCCTTCGTGACACCGGAAGGCTACCCCGTCTATGCGGTGTTGTATGAGCCCCCCGATGCGTTCCGCACGCTGTTGTCCCAGCTCGCCTCACGCTGGTTGTCGGATCAGGCCGGTATTCGCCGTTTGGCCACGCTGGCCGCACCGCCGCCAGGTGCGCGACCAGCGGGCGAGCCATTGACGGCAGCGCGAAGCGCAAAGGCCTGGGAACAGTTTATGGCGGGCGTCTGGCAGGAGGCCGACACCCTGCGCGGTGGTTTCGGCCAAGTCAGCAAATTTCCCATGGCGCCGCAGTTGAGCGCCCTGCTGGATCGTCAGGCGCAGCAGCCCGATGCACGGCTGGCCGAGTTCTTGCGCCTGACGTTCGATCAGATGGCGACGCGCGGCATGCGGGACGCGGTGGGCGGCGGGTTTTTCCGCTATACCGTCGATCCCGACTGGAGCACGCCGCATTTCGAGAAAATGCTGTACGACAATGCGCAGCTGGCGATGCTCTATCTGCGCGCCGCGACGATCCTGGATCGTCCCGCTTACCGCGAGATTGCGCGCAGCACGCTCGGCTTCATGCAGGACGCGCTGCGGGATGCGAGTGGCGGCTACTACAGCAGCACGTCGGCGGTCGATGCCTCGGGACGGGAAGGGGCCACGTATCTGTGGGAACCCGACGAACTGAAGCGGCGCCTGTCGCCTGAGGTTTTCGCGGCCGTGCGCCGGGTGTGGCAGCTCGATGCGCCGCGCAGGTTTGACGCGGGCTATCTGCCTGCGGAATACGTTACACCGACGGCCGATGAACGCCGCCTGCTGGCCGACGCGGCACGTACGCTGTATCCCTTGCGGCGGATGCGCAGCCTGCCCAGGGACGACAAGCTGAATGCCGGCCTCAATGGCCTCGCGCTGTCGGCTTTCAGCCAAGCCATGGCACTCGACCCGGCCTACCGCCAGGATGCCGACCGGCTGCAGCGATTTCTGCTGACGCGGCTGGCGAAGGGCGGTCGTCTGATGAAGGCGATGGCACATGGCCAGATCCTGCCGCATGCGGAACTGGAGGACTACGCCTACGTGGTGCAGGGGCTGCTCGACCATGCCGATGCCACCGGCAATGCGCAGTCGCGCGAGCGTGCGCGGCAATTCGCCCATACCGCGTGGCAACTTTTCTGGAGTGAACGGGGTTGGAAACGCGAGGTCAAGCCGCTGCTGACGACGCTACAGCCCGAGCCGGCGCTGGAGGATGGCTCGCTGGTTTCGCCATCCGATGTGCTGATTCTGGCCAGCCTGCGCATACCGGATCCCGCATTGCACCGGCTGGCACGCAAGGCGGCGCGCTGGCGCCTGCCGGCCATGGAACAGGACCCTTACGCCTATCCCACGCGCGTGCGCGTGCTGGCGCAGGCACGGCCGGATTAGGGCTCCTGCGCCGGCTCCACCGTGCGCTGCAGGGGGCGCCGCCCGACCTGGATTTTCAGGTCCATCGTTTGTTGCTTGCGCGCCACCCTCAGGCGCGCCTCGTCGCCCGGTTTCAGGGCGGCAATCAGATTGAGCAGCGACGCCGAATCGGTCACCGCGCGGTCGTTGACGGCCACCAGGATATCGCCCGGGCGTATGCCGCCGACGTCGGCCGGCCCGCCCTTCAGCACGCCGGCAATCAATGCGCCTTCCGCGCTCTTCAGGCTGAATGATTCCGCCAGTTCGGGGTTCAGATCCTGGACTTCGACCCCGACCCAGCCGCGCGTCACGCTGCCGGTCTTGATGATCTGCTCCATCACCTTGCGCGCGATGCTGACGGGAATGGCGAAGCCGATGCCTTGCGAACCGCCGGTGCGCGAATAGATCGCGCTGTTGATCCCGACCAGGTTGCCGGCCGCATCGACCAGCGCGCCGCCCGAGTTGCCGGGGTTGATGGCGGCATCGGTCTGGATGAAATTCTCGAAGGTATTGATCCCCAGATGGGTGCGGCCCAGTGCGCTGACGATGCCCGCGGTGACGGTCTGGCCGACGCCGAACGGATTGCCGACCGCCAGCACCCAGTCGCCCACCTTGAGGCTGTCCGGCTCGGCAAACGTAATTGCAGGCAGGTCGTGGGCATCGATTTTCAGGACCGCCAGATCGGTATCCGGGTCGGCACCGACCACGCGTGCGGGCACCGTCTTGCCGTTTGCCAGCGCCACCTGGATTTCATCGGCAGCTTCGACTACGTGCTGATTGGTGAGAATGTAGCCGTTCGGGCTGACGACCACGCCCGAGCCCAGATTGGACACCTCGCGCGGGCGCGCATCCAGGCGGTCGCCAAAAAAATACCGGAAAATCGGATCCTGCAGGGCCGGGTGGGTCGGGTTGTTGACTTTCTGCTGCGTAAAGACGTTGACCACCGCCGGAATCACCTTTTGTGCCGCCGGGGCGAACGATTCGACGGGGGTGATCGCACGGCCTGCCGGTTGCGCAGCCTGCCGGATGGTGAGGCTCGGTGCCGGCCTCTGCCAGCGCAGGAGATCAGGTTTGAACAGGGCAATGATGAACAACACGCCAAGCGCCACTGTGGTGGATTGGGCGAAAAGCAACCAGTATTTGCGCATATGCATATTGATTAAATTCAGTGACTTGGCGTAATTTTGAGACTTGGCGATTATAGCCCAGCGCCGATGGCGATTGCGTCATTGCCGCGACGGGCTTCCGGTGAGGGCGGCAATTTGGTTAGAATGCCGGTTTTATCGCAACACGTTCAGGTTAGGGAAACATGAGCCAGGAAGCCGATGGGCAAAAAGTGGACACACGTAAACGAAAATTCCTGATTGCCGCGACCAGCGCCGTTGGTGGGGTTGCAGTGGCGGGGGTGGCCGTGCCGCTGGTGATGAGCATGCTGCCGAGCGCGCGCGCCAAGGCAGCGGGTGCGCCAGTAGAGATCGATATCAGCAAGGTTGAGCCGGGCATGTTGCTGACGGCTGAATGGCGCGGCAAGCCGGTGTGGGTCGTCAACCGCACGAAGGAAATGCTCGATCTGCTGGGCAAGCACGACAACAGGCTGGTCGACCCGAACAGCGAGCAGCCGCAGCAACCCCCGTATTGCAAGAACGCCACTCGCTCGATCAAGCCGGAATTTCTGGTGGCGGTCGGCATCTGTACCCACCTCGGCTGTTCGCCTACCTACCGCAAGGAAGTCGGCGCAGAGGATCTGGGCGCGGACTGGCCGGGTGGCTTCCTCTGCCCCTGCCACGGTTCGCGTTTCGACCTGGCTGCGCGCGTGTTCAAGAACGTGCCGGCCCCGGTCAATCTGGTGATTCCGCCCCATCAATACCTCAGCGCTACCAAGCTGCTGATCGGTGTAGACGCAAAAGGAGCCTAAATAAATGTCTGCCCTGCAAAAAGTGATGGGTTGGGTCGATGACCGCTTCCCCCTCACCGCCACCTACAAGGCGCACCTGTCCGAGTACTACGCGCCCAAGAACTTCAACTTCTGGTACTTCTTCGGATCGCTGGCGCTGCTCGTGCTGGTGATGCAGATCGTCACCGGCATCTTCCTCACCATGAACTACAAGCCGGATTCGGGGCTCGCCTTCCTCTCCGTCGAGTACATCATGCGCGACGTCGACTGGGGCTGGCTGATCCGCTACATGCACTCCACCGGCGCCTCGATGTTCTTCGTCGTCGTCTACCTGCACATGTTCCGCGGCCTGATGTACGGTTCCTACCGCAAGCCGCGCGAGCTGATCTGGATCTTCGGCGTGCTGATCTATCTGGCGCTGATGGCCGAAGCCTTCCTCGGCTACCTGTTGCCGTGGGGGCAGATGTCCTACTGGGGCGCCCAGGTGATCGTCAACCTGTTCGCTGCCGTGCCCTTCGTCGGCGACGACCTGTCGATCTGGATTCGCGGCGACTACGTGATCTCCGACGCCACCTTGAACCGCTTCTTCGCCTTCCACGTCATCGCATTGCCGCTGGTGCTGATTGCGCTGGTTGCGGTGCACCTGGTCGCGCTGCACGAAGTCGGTTCAAACAACCCAGACGGCATCGAGATCAAGAAGAAGAAAGACCCGGTTACGCACATTCCGCTCGACGGCATTCCCTTCCATCCGTACTACACGGTGAAGGACATCGTCGGTGTAATCGTCTTCCTGATGGTCTTCTCGGCGATCGTGTTCTTCGGTCCGACCATGGGCGGCTATTTCCTCGAAGGCAACAACTTCATCCCGGCCGACCCGCTGAAGACCCCGCCGCATATCGCCCCGCTGTGGTACTTCACCCCGTTCTACGCGATTCTGCGTGCAGTGCCGCCGATGTTCGGCTCGCAGTTCCCGGGCGTGGTGGCGATGGGCATGTCGATCGTGCTGATCTTCTTCCTGCCCTGGCTGGATCGCGGCAAAGTCAAGTCGATCCGCTATCGCGGCCCGATCTACAAGCTCATGCTGGCGTTGTTCGTCGTGTCCTTCGTCGGCCTTGGCTACCTTGGCCTGTTGCCGCCCTCCCCGGTGGCGACGATTCTTGCCCAGACATTCTCGGTGATTTACTTCCTGTTTTTCCTGTTGATGCCCTGGTATACCTCGATTGACAAAACCAAACCGGAACCGGAAAGGGTGACTGGCTAAATGAAACGCTTGAAAAATTTTCTTTTGCTGCTGATGGCGGTGCCCGTCATCGCTTTCGCCTCCGAGGAAGGCCCGCGTCTGGACAAGGCGCCCGTCAACCTGTCCGACCAGGCATCCCTGCAGCGTGGTGCACGTATTTTTGTGAACTACTGTCTCAACTGCCACAGCGCGGCCGCCATGCGTTACTCGCGCATGGAGGATCTGGGGCTGACCGAAGATCAGATCAAGGAGAATCTGATGTTCGCGGCTGAAAAGCCGGGCGAAACCATGACCGTCGGCATGGACAAGAAAGAGGCCAAGGGCTGGTTCGGCTCCGCTCCGCCCGATCTCAGCGTGATCGCGCGTGCACGCGGCTCCGATTGGCTGTATACCTATCTGCGCAGCTTCTATCGTGACGATTCGCGTCCTACCGGCTGGAATAACGTCGTGTTCGACAAGGTCGCGATGCCGCACGTGCTGTGGAGCCTGCAGGGCGAAATGGTTCCGGTCAAGAAGAAGGAGGGCGAGCATGAGGTCATCGATCACCTCGAACTGGCCAAGCCCGGCAGCGTGACTCTGGCCGAATACGACGCCATGGTCGGCGACCTGGTCAACTACCTGACGTGGATGGGCGAACCCGCCCAGCTCGAGCGCCAGAAGCTCGGCTTGGTCGTCCTGGCATTCCTGGCGTTCTTCTTCGTGGTGGCCTATTACCTGAAGAAAGAGTTCTGGAAAGACGTTCACTGATCCCGGCCTTGCCGTTCGCCAACAGCCGGACTGTGTCCGGCTGTTGGCGTTTTAAGCTTTAAACACACGCAATACTTGCAACACGAGAGGGAGCCCCCGCCATGATGACCCTGTATTCCGGAAGTACCGATCCGTACAGCCATCGCTGCCGCATCGTCCTGTTCGAAAAGGACATGGACTTTGAAGTCATCGATGTGGACATGCACAACAAGCCGGAAGAAATCGCCAGCATCAGCCCCAGCGGCAAGATGCCGGTGCTGGTCGAACGCGACCTGGTTCTGACCGAATCCAACATCATCAACGAATACATCGACGAGCGCTTCCCGCATCCGCAGCTGATGCCGCCGGATCCGGTCATGCGCGCCCGCGCCCGCCTGGTGCTGTTCAATTTCGAGCACGACCTGTTCACGCACGTCAACACGCTCGAGCACAGCCTCGGCAAGGCCTCGGACAAGGCGCGCCAGGAAATCCGCGACAGTCTCTCGCAGCTCACGCCCATCCTCACCAAGCAGAAGTACCTGATGAACGACGAGTTCTCCATGCTGGATGTGGCGATCGCCCCGCTGCTCTGGCGCCTCGAGCATTACGGCATCGAGCTGCCCAAAGTGGCCGCACCGGTGCTGAAGTACCGCGAGCGCCTGTTCAGCCGTCCGGCCTTCATCAATGCGCTGACGCCCACCGAAAAGGCGTTGCGCAAGTAAACGGGCAGGGTGGTGGCCGAGATTTCAACCAAGCCGTACCTGATCCGCGCCCTGTACGAATGGTGCGCGGACTCGGGCTATACCCCGCAGCTGCTCGTTGCGGTCGATGGCCGCACGCGGGTGCCGCCCGGTTTCGTCAAGGACGGCCAGATCGTGCTGAACGTCAGTGCCGGCGCCACCCGCAATCTCACGCTGGACAACGACTGGATCCAGTTTTCCGCGCGCTTCGGCGGGGTCTCGCACGAGATAGCCATTCCGGTTGACCGGGTGGCCGCAATCTTCGCGCGCGAGAATGGCCAGGGCCTGCATTTCGAACCGGTCGATGTCCCCGAGCCACCCGGGTCACCTGAGCAGGCGCCCCCGCCCCCGCCAGGCGATGCGCCCATACCCCCCCGAGGCAAACCCTCGCTCAAGGTCGTCAAGTAATCGCCCAATCCTTCGCGCGGCATCGCTATAATGTCGCCCGTCGCCGCTTTAGCTCAGTTGGTAGAGCAACCGCCTTGTAAGCGGTAGGTCGTCAGTTCGATTCCGACAAGCGGCACCACGAACACATTAAAAAACCCGCACTTGGCGGGTTTTTTAATGTGCAGGGTGGGGACAACACTACGGACGCGCGGCCCTATTCGATCCCCAGCCGTTCGAGCCGGTAGCGCAGGCTGCGGAAGGTGACGCCGAGCACGCGGGCGGCGGCGGTCTTGTTGTAGCGCGTCTGCTCGAGCGCTTCGAGAATGGCGGCGCGCTCCATCTGGTCGAGATAGTCCTGCAGCGGGTATTTGCTGCCGGGCGGGGCGCCGGCAGCGGGCAGGGCTGGCGCCAGATTGAGGTCGGCAGCACTGATGTGCTGGTCTTCGCACAGCGCCAGCGCACGCTCCAGCGTGTTTTCCAGTTCGCGCACGTTGCCGGGGAAGGCATAGGCGCAGAGCGCCTTCTCCGCGTCGCGATCCAGTTTGACGTCGGTACCACCCAGCTTGTCGAGCAGGAAACGCGCCATCTCCGGGATGTCCTCGGCGCGGTCGCGCAGGCTGGGCATGACGAGATCGATCACGTTCAGCCGGTAATACAGGTCCTGGCGGAAGCGGCCGGCCTCCACCAGCGCCGACAGGTTCTGATGCGTGGCGCTGATGATGCGCACGTCGACCGGTTCTTCGGCGGTGGCGCCGACCTTGCGTACCCTCTTTTCCTGCAGCACGCGCAACAGCTTCACCTGCATCGACAGCGGCAGATCGGCCACCTCGTCGAGAAACAGGGTGCCGCCGTCGGCCGCCTGGAAGAAGCCGCCACGATCGGCATCGGCGCCGGTGAAGGCACCCTTGCGATAGCCGAAAAACTCGCTTTCCATCAGGGTTTCGGGAATCGCGCCGCAGTTGACCGCGACGAAGGGTTTGTCCGAACGATTGCCGAGACGGTGGATCAGCCGTGCTGCGAGTTCCTTGCCGCTGCCCGATTCGCCGGCGATGTGCACCGGCGCCTGGGTGCGTGCGAGTTTGGCGATGCGTGCGCGGATGTCCTGCATGACGGTGGATCGGCCGATCAGATCGCGCGCCGGATCGTCCGCCTGGACGGATTCGGGTATTTTCAGCGCGGATTTGACCAGCGCGCGCAACTGGTCGAGCGCCACCGGTTTGGCCAGGTAATCGAAGGCCCCCGCTTTCAGTGCTGCCACTGCATTGCCGGCATTGCCGTAGGCGGTGATGACCGCCACGGGCACCGGCAAGGCCAGCGCGCTGGCACAGGCAATCACCTCCAGTCCCTCGCCATCGCCCAGCCGCATGTCGGTCAGGCACAGGTCATAACGCGTCTTGGCCAGCCGGGTCTGCGCCTCCGCTACGCTCGCGGCGCGGTCGGTCTCTAGCCCCATCTTGACCAGGGTGAGCTCCATCAGGTCGAGCAGGTCGGGCTCGTCGTCCACCAGCAGAATGCGCGGGCTCGTCGCCATCCTCATTCGCTCCCGCGCAGGCTCAGCCGGAAGCGCGCACCGCTCGCGCCGGGGACATAGGCCAGCGTCGCATGGTTGGCTTCGGCCAGTTCGCGCGCCAGGAACAGCCCCAGCCCGGTTCCCTGCGCATCGGTGGTGAAGAAGGGCTCGAACAGCTTGCCCTGATGTTCCGGCGGCAGCCCGGGACCATCGTCCTCGATATCGAGTTGAACGCTGTCGCCCGGTGTCTGTGCGCTGAAACGGAGGCTGCCCGCCTGTTTGCGACTGTAACGCCAGGCGTTGCGCAGGAGATTCCACACGATCTGGCGCAGATGATCTGGATCGAACTGGAAGTGCAGGGTGTCGGGCATGCTGACTATGACGGCGTCCGCCGGGATTTCTTCAGTCTGGCGCAGTTCGTCGATCAGCATGTGGAGCGTCGCGGCATCGAAGCTGACTGGGTTGAGACGGTCGCGACGGTTGAGCGTCAGCACCTCTTCCACCAGGCGGTCGAGCCGGCGGGCGTTGTTTTCGATGATCCCGGTCAACCGGGTCTGTGTGGCGTCGTGCGACTCCTCGCCCAGCAGCTGCGCGGCATGGCTGATCGCCGACAGCGGGTTGCGGATTTCGTGCGCGATGTTGGCGGTAAGCCGTCCCAGCGCCGCCAGCTTCAGCCGCTGCGCCGCCTGCGCCGCCTGGCTCTGGTCTTCCAGCACCAGCACGCGGCTGTTGTCCGGCGTCTCCAGCGGGATGCAGCGCACCCGCAATTGCGCGGCCGCGGTGTTCAGGGTGAGCGTTGCTCCGGGACGCATCTGCTGAGACCGGCGCGCCAGCTCCGGTGAGAGATCCTCCAGACGAGTGCTGCCCGGCGTCACCTCTGTTGTGATGCCGAGCAGCGTCACGGCGCGCGGGCTGGCATGCCGCACGACGCTGTCTCCGCGAACCGCCAGCAGCCCGTCGGGCGAATTCTCGATGGCCAGGGTGTTGATGCGGTTCAACAGCGCCAGCTCGTCTGCCTGCTGCTGCGCCAGTCTTTCGGAGCGCAGTGCGCGCAGCGTCAAGGCGTGCGCCAGCAAGCCGATGGCGAAATAGCCCGCGCACAGCAGGCCGACCTGGAAAAAACTGTCAGTGACTTCGCTGCCACCCAGGATGCTGAAGCCATGCTGCAGCAACACGGCGATCGATGCCATGGCGGCATACAGCAGCGTCAGCCGGCCGCTGCCGACCAGGCCGCCCGAAGCGATGGAAATCGCCAGCAACAGGCCCATGCCGCCTGCCAGTTGCGTGCTGGTCGACATCATCAGCATGATCAGCACGATGTCGGCGGTGATGTGCGTGGTGAGCTGGATCTGGAATCCCGGCCAGCGCGCGCGGATGCCCAGCACGAACAGCGCCGCGATCACCAGATAGGCATAGGCATACCCCTGGAAGCGCTCGCTCGCGCCTTCCCGGAACAGATCCGACGTGCTGAACAGGATGCCGGTGAACACCAGCGCCACCGCCAGCGTCAGGCGATACAGATTGAAGTAGTCGAGGCTGCGCCAATGGGACGCGAAATAGCCCGGCGAGATCGGGCGCAGCGTCGGCGTCGCCGCTGCGTTCATTTCCTGCCGAGTTGCCGGTGCTCGGGGGTGCAGAAGAAGTCGCCGCCGGAATAAATGGCCTCGCTGCGCGGCAGGTTCACGCCGCAATGCGCACATTTCACCATGTCCTCGACGGTATTTTCGCGTGCGGATGAGGGCGGTTGGCCGAGCGAGCGCTGATAGGCGCGGAACAGCGCCAGCACCACAAAACCTATCGCAATCAGCAGCAGAAGCTTGAACACGCTGTCTCCTCCAAATGGCGCTCAGCATAGCATGGCAGAGCCCCGGCAGGCTTGGTGCGTCGGCTTTCCGTGGCCGCCGGCGTAACGAGAAGAAGGGAGGTACCGCCCTTATCTATTGCAACTATCGCGGGGCTTGCGTGGTGTCGGATTTTTTCTTGAAGCATTCCCGGCATGACACATTGATTCTTTGCAACTTCTTAAAGCGTAGGCCTCGATCAATTGTCGAGATTTTTTACATCACGTGCGAATGCGTTTCGAGTTGTGGGGGCTCGACATAAAAAACACCAGACAATACAGTCGCTTATTTATTCAGTGAGTGATTCGGCATAACTTCTGCTTATTTTGATGCGGGCCATTTGGACGACAGATTCGAAGGCTTGCAACATAAAAACAAGCAGTTAAAAACAACGCAACAATTAGTGCGCGTGAATAGCAGTGGGGCATCGGTGGTTTTGATGCCCGGGCAAGCTCGATCCAGGGGCCTGCACCATCCTGCGATTGTTGAATTTGCGTTCAACGATATCTCATGCGCACGCCGAAACGGTGCTGCGCCGCATTCCGGTTTGCAGATTACGTATCGTCGTGTGCTTGGGTCGATTCCCCTTTTTGGTTTGTTGGGGGAGGCGGACAGGAGTAGACGAGCCGCAAGGCGAAAAACAAGTGGTCAAAAAAGCATTTGAAAACAGCATCGGGGTGTAGCGCACAAGCAGGCGCGCCACATCACTGACTAGCGAAAAATAAAGTAATAAGCAGTGCGCGTGAATAGCAGTAGGCGTTGAGGGTTTGGCGCCAGAGGGGGTCTCTACCTCTTCTAATCCTGTTTCGCTGGGCGTTTGCCCCGCGATGTCTCATGCGCACGCCAGTTTGGCGCTGCGTGTTTTTTGCAGAACTCTCTGGCGTGCGCTGAGTCGTGTTGGATCGGGCGTGTTTGCGCCTGGTCATTGGGAACACAGGATGCAGCCGCAAGGCTGAACTACTTAGATTAATGACGGCTGGCGCATTTGCAAATAACAGCCTGGATGAATTGCCTGGGGGTTTCCCTCGGCCCCAACTACGATTTAAGGAGCAATCCATGAAACGCATGAACAAACTGGCTGTCGGCATTCTCTTGCTGGGCCAAACCATTTCCGGAGCTGCTTTCGCGGCGACCGTCACTTTGGCGGGCACAACGGCCAGCTTCACGTTCGACAGCGCCCTCAGCGGGCTGTTCGGCGCACCCACTGTGATAGGTGACACGTTGTATTTTACGCCCACCACTTACAAGGCGCAGTCCTTCAATGGGTCGGGACTCGCGTCGGCCAGCCAGACCTTCAACATCATGGTCAATGCCAATCCCGGCTACCTGGTGTCGGCTGTCAACCTGACCGAAAATGGCGATTACTACAACATGGGTGCCGGCGCCAGTGTGGCGGTGGGCGGGAAACTCTACGTGCGTGACCTCGAATCGCCGCTAGCGCCAGCTGCCATCAGCAAAATCAAGGCGACCCTGCCACTCACCGATGTGACCAGCATGGCGAATTTTGAGACCACCGACTGGACATCCCTTGCCGGCGTCGCGATCCCGGCCGGCTGGGGTGGGGCGGATGGCATCGTTGGCGGCGTCAACGTCACCATCGAAAACATCCTGTTGGCCAGCAGTCTGACGTCCGGCAGTGCCGCCTTCATCGAGAAAAAATTCGTTGGCTTGAACGTGGTTATGGCGCCCGTGCCTGAGCCCTCGACCTACGCCATGATGTTGGCGGGTCTGGGGCTGGTGGGGGTCGCCGTGCGCCGTCGTGCCAAGATGTAATGGACAGCAATGCAATTTATAATAAACAAAAAAATCAACTCAATAATGAGTGATTAGTTGTGTGCATCACGTGTGCTCCCGACGGCACGCGTCGTCGGGAGCACGCAGACCGGTTGCGTTCACGCGCAATTTTGGCTCGCCCTTTGGCGAGTCTTTTTTTGTGCGATGTCGATGTTGTTGATATCAGCAAAAATCAAAGCGTCCCTTCCACTCGACTATGAGATCTGCGTGGCGAATTTCTAAGCTGCCAACGAGAGGTTCGCAGGTATACCAATCTCGGTCGTTGGGGTTGTTCTTTTACATGCGGTCAATCAGACGGCTCAGACCGCCCCATTTTCCTGGCGTGTGTCGGATCCATAGTGAATGTCGGATTCTTTTACACCATGAATTTATCTGATTTATTAATGCGGATTGGATCGATAGAAAATATTGTGAAATCAACCTGGCTCGCCGCCGCCTTTTAACAGGCACGTATCTTGCATGACCTGGGCCGGCACATAACAAGTTGTGGTTTCACTCGCCAGCATCCATTTCGAAATCCGGAATGATCTTTATGATGTTGATGGAGGAGAGATTTATGAAGCACACGAAAGTTTTGCTGGCCTCGCTATTGGTCGCGTCCGGTTTTGCTGCGCAAGCGGCCCATGCGACATCCGGTTGGACGGGAACGGCGGATTATACGCAGGCCTTGGCCGGTACTGGGACCGTTGGCACGTTCGATACCTATGATGCGGCCCCCGGGGTCGTGCTGCTGCAGTCAACAGGAACGACAGGATCGGGGTCGTCACAGGTTTCAACCTTTAACGGCTTTTATCAGTCTTACGTCACGAATCATCTACTCGCGGGCAACGTGGTTCCGTCGCTCGGCCTCAATTCGACCTATGAGTTGACCGCGGTAGCCAGCTTTGCCGAGAGCGTGACTGCTGCAGGCGCAATCAGTGTCACGGGCGGCAATTTCTCGATTTATGTGGATAACACTACCAACCACAACTTTGGGGCGGACAGCGGATTTACCGATGGGGTTTCGATTCTGAGCGGCAATATCATTTCCGGAAGCGGGGTGGCCTCCCCCAGTTTCTCTTTTGGCGCAACCGATATCACGATTCAAGTCACAAGCTTCAATGCCGCCGTATACAATCCTGCTACGATCGTGGGCGGGGGGGGGGAATATTCACGTTGCGCATGAACAATCCTTTAGACGCAAGTTTGCTGGGCCCGATCACCAGCGTGATGGGTAACACTGTGGCGCCGGGCGATCTCAAATATGCGGCCGATGGATACATTGCGCTGGCGGTCCCCGAAGCCCAAACCTACGCCATGATGCTGGCCGGTCTTACGCTCGTCGGTTTCATGGCGCGGCGCAACGCACGTTCCACTGTTTGACACCAGATCGATTTGACATGGCGGCTTCCGCAAGGAAGCCGTTTTTTATTGGGGGATCCTTCGTGCGTGCGGCATTTGGGGCGCATGGCGCGTCGATTGCCGGGCCGGCTTCAAGTTCCGGCAACCTTGGCCCGTTACATTTGATGGATAATACGTTTGTACCTGCTGCCGCATTCAGGCAGTAGGTCTATCGATAACAAGCGCCTGCCCACAGGCCGCCAGGAAAACGCATCGACGCGATGCATTTGGAGTGATGACTAACCATAACCAGTGGCTGTTCCGGCAGCAGCTTTCCGTCGTATCGCTGACCAAGATCCTGCTCGACCCGTTCGTGGCCGTGCTGGTGCTGATCGGCTGCACGCTCTATTTCGGCGAAACTTTCAACGGGCCGTACCCCATCCTGGCCCTGATCGTATTCACCCTGACCTTTCCCGGCAAATGGCCCGAAGTCACCCTGCGCGCCTTCTGGAACGAAGTCGTCATGCCGTGGTTCTTTTTGTCCGGTCTGATCCTGCTGTTCGGCTATTCCACCGGCTATCTCGACTGGTTTCCGCCCAAGCTGGTGATGGCGTGGATGCTCGCCACCCCCGTCGCCATGTGGGGGGCGCACCGCGTCGTGCGCAAGATCCTGCCGCGCCTGCTCCTGCTGGAAGGCGGACGCCGGCGCGCCCTCATCGTCGGTGCCGGCCATCTGGGCACCGAATTGCGCGGGCGCTTCACCGGTGACAGCGCACTGGGCGTGGATGTGGTCGGCTTTTTCGACGACCGCGCGCTCGAACGCACCGAACTCACCGACCCGAAAAAGCTGCTCGGACGGCTGGCCGACATCCCCGAATACGTCAACCGCAACGGCATCGACCTCGTCTACATCACCCTGCCGATGGCCTCGCAGCCGCGCACCCTCAACCTGCTCGATGCCCTGCGCGATACCACCACCTCAGTCTATTTCGTCCCTGACATCTTCGTCTCCGACCTCATCCAGGCGCGGGTCGACCACATCCATGGCATGCCAGTGGTGGCGCTGACCGAATCGCCCACCCTCGGCGTCAGCGGCATCGGCAAGCGCATCAGCGACGTCGTCATCGCCGGTTTTATTCTGCTGCTGATCTGGCCCGTGCTGCTGATCCTGGCTGTCGGGGTCAAACTGTCCTCGCCCGGCCCCATCATCTTCAAGCAGCGTCGCTACGGCCTTGACGGCCAGGAAATCCTCGTCTACAAATTCCGCTCCATGAAGGTCTGTGATGATGGCGATACCATCAAGCAGGCCGGCCGTAGCGACCCCCGCATCACCCGCTTCGGCGCCTTCATCCGCCGGACGTCTCTGGATGAACTGCCGCAGTTCATCAACGTCCTGCAGGGCCGCATGAGCGTCGTCGGCCCGCGCCCCCATGCAGTCGCCCACAACGAGCAGTACCGCAAGCTCATCAAGGGCTACATGCTGCGCCACAAGGTCAAGCCCGGCATCACCGGCTGGGCGCAGGTCAACGGCCTGCGTGGCGAAACCGAAACCCTCGACAAGATGCGCGCCCGCGTCCAGTACGACATCGACTACATGCGCAACTGGTCGCTGGTGTTCGACCTCATGATCATCGGCAAGACCCTCGCCGTCGTCTGGCGCGACCAGAACGCCTACTAAGGCACAACTCAAAGTTACAGAAGTGCCTGATGGGGCACCGATTCGCACGGGGCGACTTCGGCCCCTTTTTTTGCCTTGCCTCGCGCCTCTTCTTGTGCATGTCATGAACGCTGCTTGAACCCACTATCGCTACGTCGTGGAGTGGGAATCTTGGTCGTCGGAGACGGGTCGGGGCGTCCTATCGGCGTAATCCCTGTTCCGGTCATTATTACCGCCCCTAAGTTGCTGGCGGGCTTGGGGCGCGTGAGGGTGTGGTTGCCTGCGGCCGTGAGATGGAAAGCCTGCTTGGGTGATGAAACACGCAAACCGCGGGACTGCCGGGCCCGCTCAAGGCTTAAACAAGATTTATCGATACATTAAAGATGTTAATAAAATTAAATTTGTCGATAAATTTTACACATCCATTGATTCAGGCACAGTTCAGTTAACGTCATGTTTCTAAAAAGAGGTTGCTAAAGTTGACCTGCCTGTGAGGAGTGAATATGGCTTCATGGGAACGGTTTGCCGAGCAGGGTCTGTCGGATTTTTTTACACAAATGGTTCGAACCTACCAGTCGACTTGTCAAAAGAAACCAAATTCAATTCTTAAATGCTTGATTGTTAAGCCCATAAGTAAAAACGCCAAAAAGCTGGAACGGGCATTGCTAAGTAAGAGACGCCGCGAAAGGGTTTATTCGGTGCAAGAGTAGTGCACCGTGTGGCAGGAGGATGTAGCTGTTTGATCGATCGATACTTTCTACATGAGGAGATATACAAGATGAACTTCACAAAAACAATGTTTGCCCTGGCCATCGGCAGCGTCGGCATCATGGGCGCGATGAGCGCTCACGCTTTCAGCCTGAACAGCGGCGATACGCTGACCATCAACACCGGCGTGCCGGTCTTTTCGACCACTGGTGCGGGCACGCCATCGAGCCCGTCTGTGACCACCCAGACCAACGTCAATCCGGGTTCCTGGTTCGGCATGGATACTAATGGTGACAATGCGATTCAAGGAACGGAAAAGACCGCTTTGTCCGCAGTGAATTCCCCGGGCATCGTGATTGGTGCGAACACGTCCACCCCTGGCCCTTGGGGCGCTGGCTTGGGCTCGGTTGGCGCAGGTGGCCCCATCGTTGACTCATGGGGCTTCTTCAGCAACACCGGCACCAACTTCAGCACGGTTGCAATTACCGGCACCAACACCACGATCAACCTCAGCGGCTGGCATGTGGCATGGAACAACGTTTCCAGCATCGACATGGGCGGCAACGCTTGGGGCACCGGTTATACGAGCGGTGTGGCCAATCTGGTTTGGGATGGCGTGTACGGCCACACCTACAAATTGGACTACCATGCAGCGGTGCCGTCCACCTCGCCTGCTTTCCCCAACGTGAAGTACGCGCTGCACTTGGAAGGTGTCGTGAATGCTGCGGCGCCTGTACCGGAAGCGTCGACCTACGGCATGATGCTGGCTGGCTTGGGTCTGGTGGGCTTTGCTGTCCGCCGCCGCAAGAATGCAATCTAAGTGGTATTGAATGGGCCTTGTTGCTGAGGCTGGTTATGGACAGGGGCGAAAGCCCCTGTTTTTTTGATTAGTAGTATGGCTCGCTGAGACGCGCGAATCGCTTGTGCCAGAATGGCTTTTAGACTGTAATCCGAGAAAACTGGCAGGAGAATCTGGTGGCGCAGAGCAATATTTTGACCCGCTCGAAGAAAAGCAAGGCGGCGGAACTGTTCAAGGCGAATCGTCTGCAGGAAGCGGATGCGCTCTATGCGGGGATGTGCCAGGTCAATGGGGCGGATGCGGATTCCTGGGTGATGCGCGGCATCATCAACCGCAAGCTCGGGCGATTTAATGAGGCGGAGATGTATTGCCGTCGTGCAATGGTGCTGGCGCCGCGTCTGGCCGTTGCGCACCATGCGCTGGGCGCTGCCGTGCAGTGTCTGGGGCGTGTGGAGGAAGCCCTCGCGTGTTATCGCCGTGCGCTTCAATTGCAGCCCGATTTTGCCGAGGCCCATTATTTCCTGGCCAATGCATTGAAGGAAACGCATGCGCTGGATGAGGCCGTGGCAAGCTACCGCAGCGCAATCGCGCTCAAGTCGGATTTTGTCGCGGCGCTGGGAAATCTGGGCATCTTGCTCACCCTCATGGAGAACATCCCGGAAGCCGTTGAGGTGTTGAACCGGGCGATCGTTCTAAAGCCTGATGCCCCTCAACTACACAGTGCGCTCGGCAGGGTGCTGCTGCGGGATGGAAAGATCGAGCAGGCGATTGCACGGTACCAGATGTCCATGCAACTGCACCCTTGTGCGGACACAGCCAGTGAACTGGTCGAACCGCTGGAAAGGTCCGGACGGCCGGATGAAGCGCAAGCGCTGCTCGATGAATATTTCCCGCAGGCACCGGACTACTACGGTTTTCTTCTCGTTGCAGCGCGGTTGGCAAGGCGCGAAGGGAAATTTACGGAGGCACTATCCCTGTACGAAAAGGCGGCCCGGCAAAACCAGGACGCTCAGGCGCAAATTGAAATTTTGATTGCATCAGGCCAGATTTACGATCGTCTTGGCGAGGCCGAGCGCGCATTCGAGTTGCTCACCCAGGGGAACGCACTGGCGGCGAAAAAAAATGAAAATGTTGCCGAAATCGCAAACTACTCCGAAACGCTTGCGAATGTGGGCCGCTATCTGGTGCCGGGACAGGGACACATTAATGTTTCCTCAATAGCGGACGACGAGGGGCAGGCACCGGTTTTTGTATTTGGATTTCCGCGTTCGGGCACCACCCTGCTCGAGCAGATTCTGGATAGCCACCCGGCGTTGCAGGCGATGGAGGAAAAACCGGCAGTCAAAGCCATGTTTGAAGCATTCGAAAAGCTGACACAAGGCCGCGTGGATGCTTTGGCAAGCCTGAACCCGGATGAAATTACCCGGCTCAGAGCGGCCTATTTCGCTGAAGTGGCGTGTCACGTCAAACTCAAACCCGGTGGCATCCTGGTGGACAGGATGCCGCTCAATACAATTTACGCACCTCTGATCCGGCAGGTGTTCCCCAGCGCTAAGCTGGTTCTGGCCATACGCCATCCCTGTGACGTTTGCCTGAGCTGCTTCATGCAGGCTTTCGCAGCCAATACGGCGACGGTGAATTTCCATACGCTGGAAAGCACGGTTGAGATCTATGCGAAGGTCATGCTGCTGTGGCAACAATATGACCAGGTTTTGCGACTGGATCATCACAGAATTCGTTATGAGGATTTGGTGAGTGATTTTGAAGCGGAAACTCGCGCGTTACTCGAATATATCGGGGTGGGATGGCACGAAAACGTACGGAACCACACAGAGCATGCGATCAAGCGTGGGCGGATCGGGACAGCAAGTTATCAACAAGTAGTGCAGCCTCTCTATCAGCACGCCAAATACCGATGGGAACGCTATGCCGACAAGTTCGCTCCACTCATGCCGGTGCTTCAACCCTTTGTCGAATACTTCAATTATGGCGCTCAATGCGTAGCCAACAGTAAAGCGCATGCTTTATGAGCAATATGGCCCGGTTTCTGGATGGCGGGAAAGAGATAAATGATATCGGACGAGGATGTTAGACAATACTTCAAGAATAAAATGAATGTGCCCGGTGTGTATGGGGGAGCGGGTTCGCTGCAGATAGGCAGAGGACCGCTTCTCTTGAAGGGCGCACCACCTGGAGGCTGCCAGCGTCACAAAGTGGTGTTCAACAAGTTCAACGTCATACCGGAATTTTGTTTCGATTGTTACAAGGTATTAATCACGCCCCGCACGGTAATGGAACTATTCAAGCTTTTGATGGTGTTTGATGGGCTCGAACTGTCAGGTAACAACACCCGAAAGTGTATGGTGGAGGGGCGGGCTGATAGTGAGGGTTCCTACAAGGGTTTTATTTACTGCAGAAGCATCGAGGAAGGGAAAGAGGTGCGCAGGATTCTGCAGGAGATCGTAGCGGTTGAAATTTCGCCCGATGTTCCTGTTTTGCTGAAACGAGGCTGTTCCGAGTTTGCGCGCACGCATCCGCGGTATGCACAAATAAAGCCAGGTAAGCCAATCATGCCATTTCCCCCGTCCTGGAAGGGGCATGAAGATTTCGTGGATAAAAATTACGCACTTGAGCATAATGTCGCTGCGAACAGTTCGAATGCGAATCCGGAAACCAAGGCAAAATATCCCCTTTCCGAAATTTTCGCTCTACAATATTGGTTGCAGTACGCAGCCACCATTGGGGACATAAGTTACCTGAAAATTGCAGGCAGGGTACTACCGCCAATACCGCAACTTAAACGTCCACCGCTTTCGCTACAGCCTGCGAAATGTAAATAAGATCAACTAATGATTCTTGTGGAAAAATTGATAATCCAGACTTTTTGGCTAGTAGTACAATTTGGCTGAGTTAAACCTTATTTTTTACAAAGTGTGGCTTCGAAACGCACTTAATACTATAAATATCCTGGAGGAGCGGTTGATGAAGTGTAATAAATTTGCTTTAAAGGCGCTAGCTGCGTCCTTGGTTCTGGCGCATGTGCCAGCTCACGCCACCAACGGCTATTTTTTGCCGGGATATGGGTTTCGTTCGCAAGGCATGGGCGGCGTAGGTATCGCGTATGGACGCGATTCGCTGTCTATCGCCTCCAACCCAGCCAATGTCACGCAAACCGGCATGCGTGGCGATCTCGGTTTTGGGGTGTTCAATCCAGAGCGCTATGCTGCTGTTGGATCGTCTTCCGGGGTGAGAAATCCAAATGGAACGCTCGCGCAGGCCGCCTTCACTTTTAACAGCGCTTCAGAAAGCGACGCAAAGTACTTCATCATGCCCGAAATGGGCATGACAATGCCGCTTACTGAAAACCTGCATGTAGGCATCGCCTTCGTCGGCAACGGTGGGATGAACACGACCTACCCGGTTAACTTCTTTTCTTATCAGGGTCAGCCCGCGAAGGACAGCAAGCTTGGTGTGGACATGATGCAATTGTTGGTGCCGATCACCGTGGGCTACAAGGTCAACGAGCAGCATTCATTTGGTGCGGCGCTGCAGCTGGCGGAAACCCGCTTTCGCGCCTATGGGCTGGAAGCGTTCCAGGGGTTTGATACGGCGGGCTTCACGATCTCGGCAGACCCCAATCACCTGACGGGGCAGGGCTTCGACTATAGCTATGGGGCGGGTGTCAAGGTGGGCTGGTTGGGGAGCTTCCTCGACGACAGATTGACGCTTGGCCTAGCCTACACGTCCAGGACCTATATGACCAAGCTCGACAAGTACCGAGGTCTGTTCGCCGAGCAAGGGGGCTTCGACATTCCAGAGAACTATGGCGTGGGCATTACCTTCAAGCCGAAGAAAAACTTGGTCATATCGACTGACGTGATGCGCATCAATTATGCTGACATCGCCTCGATCGGCAATCGAGGGCCGGGTAGTTCCGCGGCCGCGCCCGCCCTTTATAATGGCGCTAGCGCAGGGGCCCTGGCCAATCAGTTAGCCGGAGTGATTTCCATCCCGAACGCCACCTACGAACTGGGGAACGACCAGGGCATGGGATTTGGCTGGAAAAACCAGACCGTATACAAACTTGGCGTGCAGTATGGCGTGAACAACAAACTGCAGGTGCGAGCGGGTTACAACTACGGGGCGAGCCCGATTCCGAATGATCAGTTGACTTTCAATACGCTGGCACCTGCTGTGGTGGAGCGTCACTACACGGCCGGTTTCACCTATCGCCATAGTGATCAATTGGAGATCACCGGTGCTTATCTCTACGCGGCGTCCCATTCACAGTGCTCACCGCCGCGCCAGAACATCATTGGTTCGGCTTGTGTCAACATGCATCAAAACATGTTTGCGCTGAGTCTGGGCTGGATGCTGGATCCGGGGCCCCATACCGAGGAAGAATATGGCGAGTCGGATTGGGCCGGCATCAACTTCTCGAACTGGTATGTAGGCTTGGGGGTGGGGCAGTCCAATTATGTTGACTATCCTTCTTATGTGAATTCCACGATTGCATCAACGGGGGGCACGTCTACGACCAAATCGAGCAGTCGCAGCGAGGGCTGGAAGGTGTATGCGGGCTATCAGTTCAACAAGTATCTCGGCGTTGAAGGCGGCTACACCAACTTGAATGATGCGACGGCGCATGCTGAGATTACTGCGCCGAGTGCTGGAACGGTTCGTGCAAATCCCGCAACACAAGCCTGGACGCTGGCCGCTGTGGGTACCCTGCCGCTGACAGACAAGTTCTCGCTGCTGGCAAAAGCGGGTGCAGCCAGCGTGAACAGCCATGTCGCTACGCAGGGCTCCGGTTCAGGTACGGCAGCTGCGGCCATCATCCATGTGGGCGCCAATCAGGTCGATCCCTACTATGGCGTGGGGGTCAGCTACGCGATGCTGAGTAACGTGAATTTGCGTGCCGAATGGGAGCGGTACGACACCTATACCAATATCGATCTGCTTACGGCAGGGGTGGTGGTGAAGTTCTGATCAACATTCTTCGCTGCATTGAAAGCCGGGAGTTCCCGGCTTTTTTTGTGCCCATGGATAAGGTGCAGCGTATCAACTGAACTCCATAAAAGGGGATGCGAAGTGGATTCAAATTTTTTCACGCATTTGCCATCCGTTACGCCATCGGTGTTCATCAGCGGCGGTACGCTTGGTGTAACATTCATACCATATAATTTCCAATAATCCGGATGAAGAGGAAGACAGACATGCAAGGTTTGAGAAAGCTGTACCTGCCATTGTTGATTGTTGCGCTTGTTGCGGGTTGCGGCGATAAGAAAGACGGGAGCGCAGAAGAGAAAAAGCCCACCCAGGTGGCAGCCAAGGTCAATGGCACCGAACTGACGGTGTCGCAGGTGAACTTCGCGCTGCAGCGCATTCCCAATCTCGACAAGGATCAGTCCAAGGCGGCGTCGCTGCAGGTGGTGCGCAATCTGGTGGACCAGGAAGTACTGGCGCAGAAGGCGCAGTCCGAGAAGCTGGATCGCGACCCCGCGGTGGTGCAGGCCCTGGATGCGGCACGTCGCCAGATCATGGCCGAGGCCTACATGAGCCGCAAGCTGGGTACCTCGGCGGAGCCGACCGATGCCGAGGTGACGGATTACTTCAACAAACACCCCGAGTTGTTCACCAAGCGCAAGATCTATCGCCTGCAGGAAATCGCGATCAAGGCGCCCAAGGAGAAACAGGAGGCGATCCGCAAACAGCTGGCCGACTCAAAAACGCTGAACGACTTTGGGGTGTGGCTGAAAGCCGAGAAATACCCGGTCCAGGCCTCGCAGGGCGTGAAGCCCGCCGAGCAGCTGCCGCAAGCGATCCTGCCCAAGCTGGCTGAAATGCCCGATGGCCAGGCGATGATCGTGAATACGCCTGAAGGGCTGTTGGTGATTGTGCTGGCTGATTCCCAGGTGCAGCCGGTGACGCTGGAGCAGGCCAAGCCGGCGATCGCGCGCCTGTTGCAAAACGAGGCGCGGCAGAAAGCAGCCAAGGCCGAACTCGATAAGCTGAAGGCTGCAGCCAAGATCGAATACGTGGGCGAGTTTGCCGATGCCGGCAAGGAAGCGGCAGCCCCCGTCGAGCAACCCGCCGCCGCCGCGCCTGCTGCCCCCGCTGCTGACGCCGATGCGATCAGCAAGGGCGTTTCCGGTCTGAAGTGATGGTCTGACCGGCGCGGCGACAAGCCGCGCCGGTTTCGATATGTCTCCCATATTCGTTCGCAGCCTGCCGTTCGGGCTGTATATCGCCCTGCTTGCGCTGGAAGGCCTGCTGCCCGGCTGGGCGCCCGGCTTCGACGTGCGCTGGCTGTACCCGGTGAAGGCCGGTCTGGTCGCGCTGGCGCTGGCGGTGCTGTGGCGCCATTACACCGAGCTCAAATCGTATGGCCTGCCGCTGAAGCATCTGCTGCTGGCGCTGGCGGTCGGCTTGATTGTGCTGGCGCTGTGGGTCAACCTCGACGCCGCCTGGATGCTGGTGGGCGAAGCGGGCAAGGGTTACAACCCCACCGATGAAACCGGCCGCATCGACTGGGTGCTGGTGGCGTTCCGCATCGCCGGTGCGGCGCTGGTGGTGCCGGTAATGGAGGAACTGTTCTGGCGCTCGTTCCTGCAGCGCTGGGTGCAGCAGACCGATTTCCTGGCGCTGGATCCGGCACAGATCGGCTTCAGGGCGTTGCTCATCGCCAGCGCGCTGTTTGCCGTCGAGCACCTGCAGTGGCTGGCCGGGCTGGTTGCAGGTCTGGCGTATGGTTGGCTGTATATCCGCACGCGCAACCTGTGGGCGCCGGTCATTGCGCATGGCGTCACCAACGGTGCGCTGGGTGCGTATGTGGTAACCACGGGCCACTGGAGTTTCTGGTGAGGCGGGCTGCGATGTATAAAGGCCTGGCGGGCGGGCAGTGTGGCAAGTCCACTGCCGTTCGGCCTGAGCCTTTCGAAGGCCATGAGCATGTTACGTCCCTGACTATTTGCCCTTCGACAAGCTCAGGGCGAACGGGATTGGGACAGGGCGGCGCAGGGCGAATGGGTTTTGGATTGGTCGGTTTCGCACGAGTGGGCATCAAAACAATACACGCTGGATTTGTAGCCCTGTTGGGAGCCGTGCTCGCCTTGCCAGCTTGGGCACATGAAGGCGATACCTTCCGCCCGTTCGTGTCCTACGGGACCTATTTCGACAGTAACCTGTTCCGTCTGGCCGACAACGCAAGCCCGGGCACCCAGCGCGACGACCGCTACAGCATTCTGAGCGCAGGGCTGAACGTGGACTGGAAACCGGGACGCCAGGAAATCGTCGTAAAGGTGGTTAAAACCCAGGTTCGCTATGACCGCAACATACGCTTCGATTCCGATGGAAGCGATTATCAAGCCATCTGGAACTGGCGTTTGGGCAACAGGCTGAGCGGCAATCTAGGGGCGACCGAAACACTCAGCCAGAGCAATTTTGCTGCCGTCGGGCAGCTCAATAACCTTGTGACGCAGAAACGCCGCTTTGGCCGGGCCGAATGGGAGTTTCATCCGCGCTGGCGGATAGGCGGGGGCGTCGAGGCGTCAGACTATTCCAACGGCGCATCATCGCTCATTTCGCAGGATGTCCAGCAACTGGTGAAAGATGTCGTCTTCGGCTATTACCTGCCCAAGGGCAGCAGCCTGCGTGCGCAGGTACGCAGGACCGATGCCAACTATCCCAACCCGCAAGTTCTGGCTTCGACTTGCTCTTTTTTTGTTTTTTGCCCGCCTTTTCCCGTTGTTCCATCCGAGGTGGTGGACAACAGCTACAAGCAAACCGAATACAACCTGCTGGGCGACTGGCTCGTGTCGGGCAAGCTGACGCTGCACGGGCAGGCCGGTTGGGTGGACCGTCAATACGAGAACGTTCTGCAAGGTAATTTCAATCCGTTTTTTCCTCCCCAACTCAAGGATCGCCCTAATTCAAGCGGCTTTGCGGGGCGGATTTCGGCGGATTGGTTCCCCACTGGCAAAACGCTGCTGAACGTGTTGGCCTATCAGGAACTAGGCGGCGCGCAGGATATCAATGCCAGTTCGGTGCTGAAAAAAGGCGTGAGCGTAAACGGCGTGTGGCTGATGCGCGAGAAATGGCGCCTGAATGCCGGGGCGACTTTCGAAAATCGTTTTTTCAAAGGCGATCCCGGGACAACACAATTGCAACGTAATGACGATACCTTGAGCACCACGCTGTCGGTCAGCTATCTGCCGATTCGGGCGGTAACGGTGGATGTCGGCGTAAGCGCAGGCCGTCGGGATTCCAACATAGCTGTCGAGGACTACAGGTTTCACATGGTGTATGCCAACGTCAGGGCCGATTTCTAGTGCTCCTGGGTCGTGGAGGATGCGGGTACGCGTTTTGCATTCCAGACAGGCCTGGGGTCGCGTGGGCGATTTCAACCATGGACAAGGTTAGAATGGCCGCCAGCCGATTCGCTGGCCAGACGGACTGCAGGGCGTGCGGTGAATACCAGGCAAGCTGGGCGTGACCTACGTGGCAATCGCGTGGCACTGAGTGTAGGCAAGGAAAATAATTCAAGCAGGAGGGCAGTGGCAATTCTGGCTGCTGCCAATAGGAGAGAGCAATGATCAGGTTGTGGCAAAGTATATGGATGGTGTGCGTCTTGCTGCTTGCGGCGCCCGCATGGAGTGCGGATAACGATTACCAACTAGGCACCGGTGACGTGGTGCGCATCACCGTGTATGGGCAGCCCGACCTCACCACCGATGTACGCGTGAGCGAAAATGGCACCATCAACTTTCCCCTGATCGGTGATGTCAAATTGGCTGGGAGCTCCCCGGCACAGGGCGAGTCGGAAATTGCGCAGCGCCTGAGCAAAGGGGGGTTCATCGTTAATCCATTCGTTACGCTCAACGTGATGCAATACCGTGGCCAGGAGGTTTCGGTGCTGGGCCGGGTCAATCGCCCCGGCAAATACGCGTTGGAAAAAATGGGCCGTGTGACCGACGCATTGGCGTTGGCAGGTGGCGTCATCATTGACGGTGCCGACACCGTTACGTTGGTGCGCACGCACGATGGCAAGACCGAATACCGCGACATCGACCTGGTTGCGCTATTCAAGCCGGGCGGTGAAGCCAGCAACGAACTAATCCGGGACGGTGACATCATCAATGTGGCGCGCCAACCGATGTTCTACATCTATGGCGAAGTGCAACGTCCCGGCGCGTTCCGGTTGGAGCAGAACATGAGCGTGGTCCAGGCGCTGTCGCTGGGCGGCGGGCTCACCACGCGCGGTACTCAGCGCGGCATCAAGATTCTGCGCCGCGATGCCAAGGGAACGATGCAGGAATTGCCCGCGCAGCTGGGCGATCCGGTCCAAAAGGACGACGTGATCTACGTCAAGGAAAGCCTGTTCTAAGGGATCCACAATGAACTTCACCCAACTTCTGCTGATTCTGAATGCTCGCAAGAGAATTATCTTCGGCGTGCTGCTGTTTACCGTAATCGTCACTGCAGTGGTGAGCCTGCTGCTTCCGAAGGAATACACGGCGGCAGCCACGCTGGTCATTGACTCCAAGAGCAAGGATCCGTTTACCGGCCAACTGTTGCCGTCACAGATGTTCCCTGACTACATGGCGACCCAGGTTGATGTCATCAAAAGCGCGAATGTCGCGCAAAAGGTGGTGAGAGAACTGAAACTGGCGGATAGCCCGGAAACGCGCGAGCAGTTCATGTCAGCGACCAAAGGCAAGGGGACGATCGACCAGTGGTTGGGCAACTTGTTGCTGAAGAAACTCGACGTGGAGCCTTCACGCGAATCCAGCGTGATCACCGTCGCATTCACCGGAGCCAATCCGCAATTCTCGGCGGCGATGGCCAACGCCTTTGCGAAGTACTACATAGAAACCAGTGTCGATCTGCACCTGGCGTCAGCCAGGCAGACTGCTGCCTGGTTTGATCAACAGATCATCCAACTGCGTCAGAATGTCGATGATGCGCAACAAAAGCTCACTGCGTACCAGCGTGAAAAAGGCATAGTCGAATCTGATGAACGTCTGGATGTTGAGACCCGTCGCATGGCTGATCTGGCCAGCCAGATGGTGGCCGCGCAGTCGGCGGCTTTTGATGCCGGTTCCCGCACCCGAGACAGCAGCAGCATGCCAGAAGTGATCAGCAATCCCGTGGTGCAAAATCTGAAGGCCCAGGTGTCGCAGGGCGAAGGCAAGCTGGCCGACCTGGCCAAGCGCGTGGGCGTGAATCATCCCGATTACCAGCGCACCTTGGCCGAAGTGAATAGCTACAAGGCCCGGCTCGCCAACGAACTCAACCTGGCGACGCGCGGCGTGGGAGCAACAGCTGGGGCGGCACGCCAGCGTTACGACGAATTGAGTACGGCATTCGCCAAGCAAAAGGCCAGCGTTCTGGCACTCAAGCAGCAACGCGAGGAAGTCAGCCTGCTGGCGCGCGATCTGGATAACGCTCAGAAGATCTATGATTCCGCCCTGCAGCGCTATGGTCAGAGCCGCATGGAAGCCCAGTCCACGCAAACCGATGTTGCCGTGCTGAGTCCAGCTGTTGCGCCTACCGAGCCCTCCAAGCCACGTGTAATCCTGAACGTGTTGCTCTCGCTGTTTGCGGGCACGTTGTTAGGCGTCGGTTCTGGCATCCTGGTTGAACTACTGGATCGGCGGGTGCGTTCAGGGCTGGACATCGCCACCGGACTGGATATCCCGGTGCTGGCCGAGGTCACGAAAAAAGGGCGCCGCTTGGAGGCCATGCGCCGTTTTTTCCGCCGCGATCGTCCGGCAATGGCCTGACGTACCGTCATCCTCATACCGCATAAGCCGAGGTTCACATGAATTCACTCACCAACGCCAGCGAACAAGTCAGCATCGTCGAAGCTGCAGTCACCAGCATCCGAGCCGAAGCCAACATCGGCAAGCTTCTGCAGGATGCCGGCAAGCTTAAGCCCCAGGACATGGAGCGCGTGCTCAAACTGCAGCAGGAACAGAATCTTCGCTTTGGCGAGGCCGCGCAAAAGCTCGGCCTTGTGACCGAGGCTGACATTCAGCAAGCCCTGTCGCAGCAGTTCGAGTACCCCTATATTCCCGCCGCTGAGGCCAGCCTCAACCCTGAACTCACCGCCGCCACCGCACCCTACAGCAAGGAGGCCGAAGCGCTACGTACGGTACGTTCCGAACTATTGCTGCGTTGGTTCAACGAGGGACGCAAAACCCTGGCGATCGGCAGTGCGTGCGCCGATGAAGGTGCAAGCTACCTGGCCGCCAACCTGGCTGTTCTGTTTGCGCAGATGGGGCGCAAGGTGCTGCTGATCGACGCCAACATGCGGCAGCCACGCCAGCAGGAGATCTTCCACCTGGGCAACGGCATGGGCCTGTCTGACCTTCTGGCCGAGCGCGTGCCCTCGCTGCAGGTGCACTCGGTCAAGCCGTTCCATACGCTGGCCGTGCTGCCCGCCGGATCGCCGCCGCCCAATCCCGCCGAGCTGCTGGCACGCCCCACTTTCGGCGCGCTCTTGTCAGGCCTGGAAACCAGCTACGACATCATCCTGCTGGATACAGCGCCATCGCAACTCACTTCGGATTTCCAGCTGGTTGCTGCGCGCGCCGGTGGCATGCTGATCGCTACCCGCCGTAACGTCAGCCGTCTGGCGCCGCTGGCCGAGTTGAAGGAAAAAGTCCTCTTCACGGGCGCACAAGTGGTCGGTGCTGTCGTCCTGGACTGACGTAATGAATACGCTTGCCCCGCGCGCGTCTGTGCTCGACGCGCTTGCCCCGCTCAAAACCTGGTGGCCGGTGGTGATCGGCCTGCTGGTGCTGTATGTGCCTACCTACTGGTTGCTGGCGCACGGAATCTGGAACACGGAAGAGCAGGCGCACGGCCCCATCGTGCTGGTCGTTTCCCTGTTTCTGATCTGGCAGCAGCGGGCCATCTTCCTGGCCGATGTCAAGGTTCCGCCAACGCGCGGACAGGTGGCAATCGGCTGGGCACTGCTCGTCATTGGTTTGCTGATCTATGCACTGGGTCGCTCGCAGGACATTCTGATATTCGAGATCGGCTCGCAGATTCCGGTCATCCTGGGGGTGCTACTCATTACGCTGGGTACCCGGGCTGCACGTGCCTTGTGGTTTGCGCTGTTCTTCCTGGTGTTCATGGTTCCATTGCCGGGCTTTGTCGTCGATGCCGCTACTGGTCCGCTCAAGCAATATATTTCGATCATCGCCGAACAGGTGCTCTATGCGGCGGGCTATCCCATTGCGCGCAGCGGAGTCACGCTCACAGTTGGGCCCTACCAGCTACTGGTGGCCGACGCCTGTTCTGGTCTGCACTCTATGTTCAGCCTGTCGGCCATGGGCCTGCTGTATTTGTATCTGATGCAGCGCACCAGCGTTGCGCGCAACCTCATCATCATGGCAGCGATCCTGCCGATTGCCTTTGCCGCCAACGTCGTTCGCGTCATGGTGCTGGTGCTGGTGACCTACCATCTGGGTGACGAGGCCGGACAGGGATTCCTGCACGGTTTTGCCGGCATCATGCTGTTCATTATCGCCCTGCTGTTTCTGTTTGTGCTGGACTGGGTACTGGGATTCATCTTCCCCGATCGTCCGCGTATCCGGGCGCCAGGCTGATTCAAGGAGACGAGGATGAAACACATCAGCTTCAGGCACCTCATCATCGGCCTTTGTATGTTTATAGCCGCAGGCATGGCAGTGGCGCTCAAACCAACTGTAAAGTTGTCGGACAGCGAGCCCAAGATCGATCTCGAAACGCTCATTCCCAAGCAGTTTGGGGACTGGAAGATCGACCAGACCATCAAGCCGCTGATCCCCGATCCTCAGCAGCAGGCGCTGCTTAACAAGATTTACAACCAGACACTCGCGCGTACTTATGTGAACTCCCGCAACGAGCGCATCATGTTGTCGATTGCTTATGGTGGCGAACAGAGCGACGGAATGGCTGTGCACAAGCCGGAGGTGTGCTATCCATCCCAGGGATTTCAGATCCTGAAAAATGTAACGGGCACGTTTTCCACTGGTTCGGGTGACATTCCTGTCAGGCGCTTGGTCGCCACGCAGGGAGAGCGCATTGAGCCGATCACCTACTGGACGACGGTTGGCGATTCTGTAGCCGTCAATGGATTGAAATGGAAACTTGACCAGCTTAAATATGGCCTCACCGGAAAGATCCCAGACGGCCTGCTATTCCGTATTTCCAGCATCGAGGCGGACGACGCGGCCGCCTTCCGCATGCAGGACGATTTCGCACGTGCCTTGCTGAGAGCCCTGACACCACAAGGCAAGGATCGCCTTATCGGCCATCCCGACCCATCCATCTGAACAAATTGGCAATTCTGAACACCATGACCAAAAAAGCCCTCATCACCGGCGTTACTGGCCAGGACGGCGCCTACCTCGCTGAATTCCTGCTGGGCAAGGGCTACGAAGTGCACGGCATCAAGCGCCGCACCTCGCTGTTCAACACCGACCGCATCGACCACCTCTATCAGGACCCGCACGAGACCGGCCGTAAATTCATCCTGCACCACGGCGACCTCACTGATTCAAGCAGCCTCATCCGCATCATCCAGCAGGTCAAGCCCGACGAAATCTACAACCTCGCCGCGCAAAGCCACGTCGCCGTCAGCTTCGAAGAGCCCGAATACACCGCCAACTCCGACGCCCTCGGCGCCCTGCGCATCCTCGAGGCCATCCGCATCCTCGGCCTCGAAAAAACAACCCGCTTCTACCAGGCCTCTACCTCCGAACTCTTCGGCCTCGTCCAGGAAATCCCCCAGAAGGAAACCACCCCCTTCTACCCGAGGAGTCCCTACGCCTGCGCCAAGCTCTACGCCTACTGGATCACCGTCAACTACCGCGAGGCCTACGGCATGTATGCCTGCAACGGCATCCTGTTCAACCACGAAAGCCCCATCCGCGGCGAAACCTTCGTCACTCGCAAGATCACCCGCGCCCTGGCACGGATCAAGCTCGGCCTGCAGGATTGCCTGTTCCTCGGCAACATGGACGCCAAGCGCGACTGGGGGCATGCGAAAGACTACGTCGAAATGCAGTGGCTCATGCTGCAGCAGGACCACGCCGAAGACTTCGTCATCGCCACCGGCGTCCAGTACTCGGTGCGGGACTTCGTCAACGCCGCCGCCAAAGAGCTCGGCCTGGACATCCGCTGGGAAGGGCAGGGCGTCGACGAGAAGGGCTATGACGCCCACGGCAAATGCATCGTCGCCGTCGACCCGCGCTACTTCCGCCCCACCGAAGTCGAGACCCTGCTGGGCGACCCCGCCAAGGCCAAGCAGAAGCTTGGCTGGACCCCGAAGATCAGCTTCGACGAACTGGTGTCAGAGATGGTGCGCGAAGACCTCAAGGCCGCAGAGCGCGACGAACTGGTGAAGAAGCATGGCTACAAGGCCATGGATTATCACGAGTGACGTGATGGATCGCGACGCAAAAATCTATATCGCAGGCCATCGCGGCCTGGTCGGCTCCGCCCTGATGCGCAATTTGCGCGACAAGGGCTACACGAACTTCCTGACGCGCACCCACGCCGAACTCGACCTCACCAGCCAGGCTGAAGTCGAAGCCTTCTTCGCCGCCGAGAAGCCCGACTACGTCTTCCTCGCCGCGGCCCGGGTCGGCGGCATCCACGCCAACAACGAATATCCGGCAGAGTTCATCCGCGACAACCTCGCAATCCAGACCAACATCCTCCACGCTGCCTATAAGAACAACGTCAAGCGCCTGCTGTTCCTCGGTTCCAGCTGCATCTACCCCAAGCTCGCGCCTCAGCCGATGAAGGAGGAACATCTGCTGACCGGACTACTGGAGCCGACCAACCGCCCCTATGCCCTGGCCAAGATCGCCGGCATCGAAATGTGCTGGAGCTACAACCGCCAATACAAAACCCAGTATCTGGCGGTGATGCCGACCAACCTGTATGGGCCCGGGGACAACTACCACCCGGAGAACTCGCATGTCATTCCGGCGCTGCTTCGAAAATTCCATGAGGCCAAGCTAAACAACAGCCCGACCGTGACGGTCTGGGGCACGGGCACCCCGAAGCGGGAATTCATGTACAGCGAGGACATGGCGGATGCCTGTGTGTACCTGATGGACCTGCCGGATGAACGCTTCCTCCCCTTGCTGGGGCAGGATCGCAATGACGGCCTGCCGCCCCTGGTCAACATCGGGGTGGGAGAAGACCTGGCCATTCGGGAACTGGCGGAGATCGTAAAATCCGTAACGGCTTACAACGGCCAGATCATTTTCGACCCAACCAAGCCCGATGGCACGCCAAGAAAACTCCTGGATGTCACGCGGTTGAAGGCAATGGGATGGATGCCTTCCATGCCCCTGCATAAAGGCCTTGCATCGGCCTACTCAGAGTTTGTGGCAAGGGGATAAGGATGCGTGCCCGGAACCTTGTATTTCTGCACATTCCCAAGGCGGCCGGAACGACATTGCATTCGATACTCGAAAGACACTATCCCCGTTCATCGTATTTCTCGGTTTATGAAGAGGCTCAACGCCACTTTTCGGAGTTCTGCGCGTATCCGGAAAAAGACCGAAAGAAAGTACGCTTGCTAAAGGGGCACTTCGCTTTTGGGGTACACCGGTACTTGGAGGGGGATAGCACCTATATCACCTTGCTGCGCAACCCGGTCGACCGGGTTGTCTCGCATTACTTCTATGTCAAGCGGACGCGGCGCCATTACCTCCATCAGGAAGTGACGCGCAACCATATCGGCCTTGCAGAGTTTATTTCTTCTCATATCACCGAAGAAATTGACAACGGCCAGGTCAGGCTCCTGTGTGGCGTTGACAGAGATCTACCTTACGGAGCTTGCGGGCGGGAGCACCTGGAGATCGCCAAGCGCAACGTCGAGACGCATTTCTCGGTGGCTGGAATTTCGGAACGCTTCGATGAATCGCTGGCCTTGATGGCGATCAAGCTGGGCTGGGAATGGGCGCCCTATTACCTGGACCAGAATGTCACCCAGAACAAGAGCAAACAGATCGCCCCCTTGGTCCTGGAGAAAATCAGGCAGGAAAACGCGCTTGATCTTGAGCTGTATGAATGGGCACGCACCCGTTTTGA
Source organism: Hydrogenophilales bacterium (assembly GCA_016195805.1). Taxonomy (GTDB): domain Bacteria; phylum Pseudomonadota; class Gammaproteobacteria; order Burkholderiales; family Thiobacillaceae; genus Thiobacillus. The sequence continues at coordinate 27,623 of JACPYT010000011.1, read as the reverse complement.
AGAAGAGATCGCCGCTCACCAGGATGAGATCGCGCGTCGGATGGATCGCTTGCGGCGCGCAAACCGGGTCTACCGTCCGATCGGCAAAGTCCTGGATTACTTCCAGCAATCCGTCAGCAGCAAGCTGCCACACCCCCGCTTCAAGTAAGTATGTTTACGCTCCAGACCGTGATTTACTGGGGGATGCTGATAGGCACCCCTCTCATTCTTGCCTTGGGTGCCATCACCAGCGGTGCGCTGGCTGGCCGCTGGGCGCGCTACCTCATTTATCCCTATCTGGGCATATTGATTTTCTTCTCGGGGTCGGAATACGGCCTGCTCGATGACGATGCGTCGCGCCGCATATACAGCCGCGGCTCAGGGGTTCTTTATTTCCCCTTCGTCAACCTGTACCTGTTCTGGCTGGCCGGAATCGTGGGCTTTCACGCCATCTGGAATCGCCTCCCGGCGCCCAAAGCCGAGGTGCGCAAATACCTGCTGTTCTTCGGCCTGGTGTTTGTCGCCCAGATTTTCGTCGGACTTATCCTGGACAAGAGCATTTTCTTCATCCTGTACAAATCGGGAACCATGTACCTGATGAACGCGATCATTCTCGTCTTCGTCCTGTTGCGGGCATTCAGGGATGAGCAGGCGGTCAACGAGTTGTTGAGCTTCTTCATGCTGTGCGTGTTTCTTCGTGTGTGCTGGGGCCTGATCCGGTTCGCGTTGTTAGGCGGCGACGACGCGAACTATTACGCCAATTACGAGCACCTCAATATCAAGCTGACGTTCTTCGATATCAACGACTCCATCCTCGCCACCATGGGGGCCTTCCTGGCTGCGGCCAGGCTGACCGACCGCGACGGCCTGCGCCAGCATCCCTGGAAAAAGCTGTTCCTGTTGACGCTCCTCATTACGGCCACGCTGGTGGTCATCCTCTCCTACCGGCGCACCGCCTGGACCGGCTATATGCTGGCCGGCCTGGCATTCCTCTGGCTATACCGGAAAAAGGTCAGCTGGCCGCTGGTGGCAACGGTGGGCAGCGTGGCCCTGTTCGGCGTGTTTTCGCTGTGGACCTACCGGTTCGCCGAGTCGAGCCAGGGCGGATTGATCGGCACGCTGTTCCCGGACATGGCCAGCGGCGGCAAACTGACGGAGGATTCGGGGCGTTTGTTCGAGTTGCGGCTGGCGATGGACACTATCCGGCAGCATTTCCTGCTCGGGGTCGGCAACTGGGGCGAATACGAAGCCTCCAGCAGCAAGCAGGTGGCGTTTCACCGCGGCCGCTTCTTCTTCATGCACAGCGGGTTCCTGCACGTCTGGCTGAAGACCGGCCTGGTCGGGCTGATCCCGTTCATCGGCGCGCTCTGGGTTAGCTCGCGCGATGCGGTGCGCCTGAATGCCACGCTCGAATCGCCGGTCTGGCAGGCCCTCGCCGCCACGGGGCTGGCGGGCATCCTGGTCTCCATGCCCAATATGCTGGGCGGCACCCCCATCATCGAATACCGCACCATGCAGGTCCTCGGCCTGATGCTTGCCCTGCCTTACCTGGCCCGCGCCGCCGGGCTCAATCCTTCAACCGGCAAGAACAACCATGCGTGCTGACATCCTGCGAAACGCCGCAAGCAACTTCGCCGGCGGCGCGCTGCCGGCGCTGGTCACGATCGTCACGCTCCCCATCACCCTCAGCTACCTGGGCACGCCGTATTACGGAATCTTCACGCTGATCATGGCCATCGTCGGCTATTTCGCCCTGCTCGACGTCAATGTGACCGCAGGCTCGGTCAAATTTCTCGCCGAATACCACGCCGACGACCAGCATGAAAAATCCTGCCAGGTCGTGACGCTTGGGCTCTATCTTTACGCGGGGATAGGTTTGCTAGGCTGCATCGGCATCGCATTGGCCGCACCCTGGCTGGTGCACGACGTTTTTAACATCGCGGATTTTCGCGAGCCCGAAGCGTTGACTTCCCTGCGCATTGCTGCCGTCGCGTTTTTCTTCAGCCAGCTCCAGTCCTATCTGCAAAGCATTCCGCAAGGCCTGGGCCGCTACGACATTTCCGGCCGCTATGAGGTGATGTTCGGCACAATCGTGCCCCTGCTCACCGTGGCCGTATTGCTGGCCGGAGGCCATTTGGTTGCAGTGGTCCTGTTTCGCACCCTCGCGAGCATGGTCAATGTCTACATGCTTTGGCGCATGGTCCGCAAGCTGATGCCGACCTTTGCCTGGCAGTTTCCCGAACGCGCACTCGCCCGCGCCGTTTTCGGATTCAGTGGTTTTGCCTACCTGAAGCGCATTGCCAGTATTTCCGGCGAACAGGCCGACAAGCTCATCATCGGCGCCCTGGTGAACATGCGGGCGCTGACGTATTACACCATTCCGTACACGCTTACCGGACGCGTTTTTTCTCTGATCAACCGGCTTGGCGCCGTGATGTTTCCCATGGCCAGCGCGCTCGCCGCGCGCGGGGAGGTGGACAAGCTCAATGAAATCTACCTGGTGGCCACCCGCTACACGATCTACCTGAACGGCGCCCTGTCCGTCTTGCTGATCGTGACCGGGCATACGGCCTTGCAACTCTGGGTGGGCGAGGCCATTGCCAACCAGAGCGCAGCCATTCTTGCATTGCTGGCCGCCTCCCTGTTCCTCGATTCGCTGACGAATCTGCCGACCCAGATTACCGATGGCCTGGGGCATCCGCACATCACAGGCGGATACGCGGTGACGCGGGGCTTGCTCGGCGCCCTGCTCAGTTTCGTTTTTGTCTCGAAAATGGGGATATTCGGCGCAGCCCTGGCGCATTTCATCCTGTCCGTGACCATGACCACGGCGTTCCTGCTCCATGTCCATCGCAAGACGATTTCAGTTCCCCTGCTGACCGTAGTCGCCAAGAGCATTGTTCCCACCCTGTTCCATCTGTCCTGGATCGGTGCCGTGGGCTGGGGGGTTCAATATGCGCTGTTCCCGAGCGTGATCGGCGGCGTCCTGGCCGGCCTGGCCATGGCGGCACTCATGCTGGGGGTGGGCGTCCGCTTCATTCTGCGCCCGCAGGAGCGCACGGCCGTCTTCACGAAGCTGGGGTGGCGCTGAGCATGCGCATCCTGCTGGTCAGCGAGGATATTCCCAGCCCAACCCTGGGCGGACTGGGCAAACATGTCATCACCTTGGGCAACGCGCTGATCGAGGCCGGCCACACGGTGGACCTGATGGGCAACACCTTTCACCCCCATGAGAACCAACCGGGCGATGTGGCGTTCCGCGGGCGTTTTCTGGCTGCGCTCGACACGCGGGGCGCCAACTGGAAGGAACACCGGCTGGGGTTTTTCATTTACTGGCGGCATGTCTATCTGACGCGGCGCTTCGCCCGAGCCATCCTGGCCGTGGCCGATCAATACGATGTCATTCACTACCACGGTCACCTGCCCATCCTGGCCAACCTGATTCCGTCGCACCTCAACTTCGTGCAGACCCGCCACGACCAGGGCAGCGACTGCCTGACCTTTACCCGCTTCCGCAACGGCAGCGTCTGCCGCGAGACCGATCCCCGGGCCTGCGCCGGCTGTGCGGCCGCTCAGCCCAGTGCCGTGCAGCGCGCACTGTCTGCGCTCAGCGTGCGCCTTTGGCGCAAGGCCGTGGCGCGCGCTTTCCGCCGCCATAAGGTGATCTTCGTGTCGAAGTTCTTGCGCGACAACGCCATCAGAACCCTTGGGCCGCTGGATAGCCGGACTGTGTACGTCGTACCGCACTTCCTGGATGTCTCGGCCATATCGAATGTGCTGTCCGTCGCTCAGCCATCCACGTCAGCGCCGGATATCCTTATCGTCGGCCGGATCGATACGACTAAAGGGGTTGGCGCATTTCTTGACGCTTATTCGGCCAGTTTGCCTGCTGGCCGCCATGTGACCGTTGCCGGGGATGGACCCGAACTCGCGAGGCTGCAGGGCCAATACCCGCACGCATGGCTTCGCTTCCTGGGCTGGACGCCTTATCAGGAGGTGATTCAGCTGACCGCCCGGGCCCGCCAGGTCATTGTGACTTCACTATGTGAGGAAGCGTTCGGTGGCACAACCGTTGAGGCGCTGTCGCTTGGCCGTCCGGTATTGGCGCTCAACCGGGGTGCTACGCCGGAACTGAAAGCCTACGAAACCCACCCGGGCCAATTGAGCCTGTTCGAGGACATGGCCAGCCTGGTGGCGGCCCTGGGCAGTTTGCCCGCTGCTTCCGAACCGGCAAGCGTTCCGATGCTGAGTCAGGCAGCCGATGTCCGCAAGGCGGTGCCCTTGATCGAACAGGTGTATCAGGCATGAGCGCCCAGAAGCCGCTGGCAAGCATCATCACCGTCTGCTTCAATGCGGCTGCCAGCATCGGCCAGACGCTGGATTCGGTGCGCGCCCAGAGCTGGCGGCCGCTGGAGAGCGTGGTGGTGGACGGCGCCTCCAGGGACGGCACGCAGGACATCGTGGCGCGCTATGCAGACATTACCGGCACCGTGGTGTCGGAGAAGGACAGCGGCATCTACGATGCCATGAACAAGGGCATCGCCCTGGCACGCGGCGATGTCCTGCATTTTCTCAACGCCGCGGACTGCTTTGCCGATGCGGGGGTGGTCGAGGCAGCCCTGCGGGAATTTGCCGCCGACCCCGATCTGGATCTGGTGTTTGGCGACGCCATCTATCTGACGCCGGACGGTCCGTTTCTGCGCAGCTATGGCCGGGTGACCGCAAGCAATCTGATCTATGGCGATCTTTGCCATCAGGCGGTATTCGCCCACAGGCGGCTGTTCGAGCGCTTCGGCGGCTTCAACCTGGATTACCGCATCAACGCCGACTACGACTGGATGCTGCGCGTGTTTCGCGGCGGCGCCCGGGTGCGCTATCTGCCGCGCCCCATCGTGCGCTACGACACGGGCGGGCAAAGCGCCCGGAACCAGGCGCAGACCTTCGCCGAGCGCGACAGGGTGCGCCAGACCCACGTCGCGCCGCTGCGCCTGGCAGCCGGCATGAAGCTCTACCGCCTGCAACGCAAGCTGCGCACGCTGGCCGGGTCGCCCGAACTTTCTCCCCTGGACCGCTGAACGGAGATCTGCCATGCGTGCGCTTTCGAATCCGGTTGTCTGCCCGCTCTGCGCCTCAGCACAGACCCGCGAGATTGCCGACGTGCGCGACTCGTATCACTATCTGCCCGGCACCTGGCGGCTATTCCATTGCGGTGCCTGCAAGGCCGGCTTCCTGGCGGATGCCCCGGACGAGGATCACATCGGCGCCTATTATCCGGCTTCGGCCTACTACACCCACGCTGCCCCACGCCCCGACAACCGCGTGATGGCGGCCATCTACGCCTATCACTATGGTCGACGCCGCGACTTCGGCGCGGCGCTGCTGCATGCGCTGCTGGGACGCTTCGTCAACATGTTCCCGCGTGCCCGGTCACAAGGGACGACGCGATTGCTGGACTTCGGCTGTGGCAATGGCGCCCTGATGCAACGCTATGCGGCCTACGGCTTCGAGTGCGAGGGCTTCGACGTGGACGAGAATGCGGTGGCGAACATCCGCGATCGGGGCTTTGCGGTCTATTCGGGCGACTGGCGCGCGCTGCCGGCCAGGCAGTACGACGTCATCATCCTCAATCAGGTGCTGGAGCATCTGCACCGGCCCATCGAGGTGTTGCGCTTTCTGCGCGAGCGCCTGGCACCGGGCGGCCAGTTGATCGTGTCGGTGCCGAACCGGGATTGCCTCGATTACGATCTGTTGCTCGATAGCTGGTCGTCTTTCCAGGCGCCCACCCACCTGTTCCACTATCGCCTCGAGAGCCTGCGGCCGCTGCTGCGCCAGGCCGGCTTCCGCATCGAGGAGGTGCGCTACGCCTCGCCCCTGGGCACGCTCAAGCCGGGCTATATCCGCCACAACGTGCGCAACCTGGTTCGCATGGAGGGGCAGTCCGTGCGCACGCGGCTGCGTGGCCTGCTGTTCGCAGCCTCGTCCCTGCTGGCGCTGGTGCCCGGGATTTCTGCCCGTAAGCGCATCCGCATCACGGCTTGTTGTGTGTCCGATGCAGCGCGCACTTGACGGTCTGACCATGCGCGCATTGATTGCCCCCGTGCTGGCTGCCTGGCTTGGCCTGGCCATGCAGGCGGCTTCGGCACAAACCTATTTCATCGACGACCAGGCCGGTAACGACGCCTGGGACGGCAAGGTGGCCCAGCCCGGATCGGATGGCGATGGCCCCTGGAAAAGCCTGCGCAAGGGCGGCCTGGCCAGGCTGCAGCCCGGCGACACGCTGGCGCTGCGCTGCGGCGGCGTATGGCACGAGGCGCTGACGCTGACCCGCAGCGGCACCGCGGATCAGCCCATCACGGTGCGCAGCTATGGCGAGCCCTGCGACGCTGTGCCGCTGATCGACGCCGCCTTGCCGGTGACGGGATGGCATGCGCGTCCGGATGGCATCCTGGCCGCGGCGCTGGAATTCACGCCTGCAGACGTGTTTCTGAATGGCGCCTATCTGGCGCCGGCACGCTATCCACGCGATGGCGACCTGGTTGCGGACGGCAGCCAGACTGGCATGGCCTTTTCCGGACTGCCGTCGGCTTTGGCCGGAAAGGATCTGGCAGGTGCCACGGTGCGTCTGCGCACGCAGGAGTGGAAGATCGAGGAGCGTCGTCTGGACGAGGGGAGGCAAGGCCGGCTGACACTGGATCAACCCACCGTGTATCCACCTGGCAAGGGCACGCGCTACTACTTGAGCGGCAAGCCGTGGATGCTGAGCTACCCGGGCGCCTGGGCCTTCGACACCCAGTCGGGCGAACTGCTGCTGCGTCTGCCCGCTGGCCAGACCATGCCCTCGGTGGCGGTGGCGCGCTTCGATTACGGTCTGCAAATTGTTCGCGCGAACCATCTTCGCATCGAGGGGCTGCGTATTGCGCACAGCCAGCTGGACGGGGTGCGGGTCGTCAACAGCCGGTATGTCGAACTGGACGGGCTGGACGTGGCCGACTCCGGACGTGACGGCATCGCGATCGAACAGGGCAAGGACATACGCGTTCTGCATTCGGTGATCGCGCGCAGCCGCCACGACGGACTCGTTGCGATTGCTTCGAGCGCTCTGGTCGTACGCGACAACCGTGTCGAACATAGCGGCGTGATCGGTCCGCCGGTCGACAGCCTGGCGGCGATCAATCTGGAGCAGGCGAGGGACGTGCTCGTGCAGGGCAACCGCGTGGCGGACTCCGGCTACATCGGCATTCGTTTTCATCGTCGGGCACGTATTCTGGACAACACGGTCGAGGACAGTTGCCAGGTTCTCGACGATTGCGGGGCGATCTACTCATGGGCCGACAACGATTCCGCACCGCTGGATAGCGAAGTCAGCGGCAACACGGTGCGCGGCACGCGCGCCAGCGAGGCCGATAACGCCTACCGGCCGTTCAACTCGGGGATCTATCTCGATGATCTTTCCAACGGCGTAAGGGTCAAGGACAACACGGTGACGGCCACCGACAGCGGCGTGCATATCCATAATGGTTTTAACCTGCGTGTGGAAGGCAACACGCTGACGGACAACCGCCGTAACCAGATCTATTTCAGTTTTGGGCATCGGCGCCCGGGTGCCGAGTTGACTGGCAATCGTGTGATCGACAACACATTGAGTTATGGCCCCGGCAGCCTGGGCGTGGAAATCGTCTCCCAATATCCGGGGGTGCGCCATGGTGATTTCGACCGTAACCATTACCGGGCGCACGGCACGCAAGCGGTGGCGTACGAGACCGAACGGCCGGGCACCGAGACCCGCTCGCCGGCCATGTTCACGCTTGAGCGCTGGCGTTCGGAGCGCGGTCAGGAACCCCATGGCGAGATGGTCTCCACCGCAACACCACGACCGGCGATTGTCGCGCAGCGCTTCAAGACGCGCTTCCGTGCCGATGACTGGAACGCCTGGTCGCCCGACGGCAGCGGCAACCTGATCAATCGCGGTGCCTGCGGCGGCGGCGTGGATGGCTGCATCGAACTTGGCGGCGGTCGCACGGTGGTCCTGGCAATCAGCCGATCGATGCCCCTGGTCCCAGGGCGCAATTGCGAGCTGCGCCTGCGTACCCGTTCCGATGACCCGGATACGCCTGTGCAGGTTCGTGTGCGACGTGGCGTGCCCCCTTTCGCTGCAGTGGGCTTGACCACCCAGGTGCTGAGCGGACCGGCCTGGACGGAAACGGTGTTGCCTTTCCGGACCAATGCCCTGGCTGGAAGTCAGGCGCAGATCGAACTCAAGGTCAGCCAGGCGCGCAGCGTGTGGGTCGCCCAAACCAGCGTGGCGTGCGAATGACATGAAGACGGCCGTGGTCTGTTTCACCGGCGGTTCGGGCTTGACCCATTACTCCGTTTCGCTGGCACGTGAGCTGGCCCGTTACGGCGAGGTGGAGTTCATCACGGCAAGCAACTTTGACCTCCATGCCGTGACGCTGGGCTTCAGTGTCAATACCCTGTTCCGGCGCACGCGCCACTATCCGCTCGATATCGTGCGCTTCGTGCTGCACATCCTGCGCACGCGGCCGGATTGGGTGCTATTCGAATCCTGGCTCAAATATCCGTTGCTGGAAGGTTTCATCGCAGCCCTGTTCGGTCTGGCCGGCATCCGCACGGCCATGACGATCCATGACCTGTTGCCGCACTATCCCAAACCCTGGAGCCGGCGCCTGCATGCCTGGTTCTACCGCCGCTTCGACCGGCTGATCGTGCATTCGGAATCCACCGCCGCCGCATTGCGCGAGATGGGGGTGCCGACCGAGCCGCTGGTTGTCCCGCACGGGGTGTACGACATCTTCCGGCTTGCCGATCTCTCCCGCAAGGATGTGCTGGCGCATTTCCCCGGCTTGGGCCCGGACGATTTCGTCGTGCTGTATTTCGGCCATGTCGAGACCCGCAAGGGCATCCTCGAATTCCTTCGGGCCAGCGAGCGCCTGGCAGGCGAGACCGGCATCAAGTTCGTGGTGGCCGGCAAGAATGACCTTGCCGGCGAGGCGGCGCAGGAACTGGAACGCGCCCGCGGCCGGCCAAACCTGATCCTGCACGACCGCCTGATCCCGTTCGAAGCGGTGCAGCGCTATTTCGTCCTGGCCGATGTCGTCGCCTTGCCATACCGGGAAGGCACCACCAGCGGGGTGATGAAGCTGGCCATGGCCTTCGCCAAACCGGTCATCGCCAGCGATGTGGGCGACCTGCGCGAGACCCTGCGGGACTGGCCGGGCCGACTGGTGGCGACGCATGAACTGGGTGACGGACTGGTGCGCGAGATCCTCGACATGCGGGCCGGCTATTCTGCGCTGCGCGCAGGCGCCGCCGGGGCGAGTGCCAAGTATTCCTGGCATGTCATCGGCAAAGCCTATCAAGGCTATCTCGGCTGAGGTGGAGATGCCTGCGAAAAAGGTTTTATTGGTGGGGGACGGGGGCGATGCCGATGCGCTGGCACGCGAGGTCGGTGGGCGCTTCGAGGTCGTCGCGCAGATCCGGAACCTGCCGTTCCGAATGGGCGGCCTGCGCCGCCATCTCGGCTATCTCGCCCTGGCCTGGCATGCCGTCTGGCGTCAGGTGGATGGCGTTCTGGTCTGGCAGCAGTTCGTCGGTCTGTATCTGTTGCTGTTCTATACGTTCATGCCCTGGCGGGCCAGGCCCCTGCTGCTCTACTACGTGATCTACAAACCCGCCGGAAACCCGCTGCTGGACGGGATCAAATTCCGCGCCATGCGTGCGATGACCAACGCCCGCCACTGCGCGGTCGTCTATTTCATGTCGCAGGAAGACCGGCTCTATGCCGCCACCCCCGTGGGGAAGCGCCGCCTGATCGCCGACCACCCGTTCCATTCGCCACACATCGAGGCGCTTATCGGCACGTCTGGCGCGGATTATTTCTTCTCCGGCGGTGCGAGCAATCGCGACTACTCGGTGATCCGTGCGCTGGCTGAGCAGATGCCCGAGGCACGATTCATGGTGGCCTGCCTGTCCAGCCAGGCCGAGGGTATTGCGCCGTTGACGAATCTGGAGGTGCGCACGGATGTGAGCCCGCAGGCGTTCGAGGACATGGTGCTACACTCCAAGGCCGTTATCCTGCCGCTTGCCAATCCCGGCGTCGTTTCCGGGCAACTGGTCTGTCTGGCGGCGATGCAGGCAGGGAAACCCATCTACATGACCCGCAATAACTTCATTGCCGAATGGATATCACCGGACAGGACGGGCCACTTTCTCGCTTTCTTTGATCGCGTAGAGGACCTTCTGGAACAGCTGCGCAGTCACACGGAGCCGTTCCTGACAACGCGTGGCAACGCTGCACGTGAGTTCTATCTGACCCATCACGACCCGCGTGCGGTCTTCCGGGTCTTCGCCGACGACCTGCACCGCATCCTCGCCTGAGCACGCGCATGAAGATCCTCATTGCCAACAAGTTCTTTTTCCGCAACGGCGGTTCGGAAGTGGTGATGTTCCAGGAGCGCGATTTCCTGCTCCGCCAGGGTCATTCGGTGGTGGATTTTTCCATGCAGGATGAGCGCAATCTCCCGAGCGACTACGCTGACCGGTTTGTCGAACGCCAGGATTACCGGGGGGGCGGAAAGTGGGCGAAGCTGAAGTCGGCCGCGAGCATGATTCATTCGTCCGAGGCGGTGCGTCGGGTCTCCGAACTGATCAAGGCCACCCGCCCGGACCTGGTCCATTGCCATAACATCTATCACCAGCTTACGCCGTCCATTATCGGTGCCGCCAAGCGCCTGGGGGTGCCGGTGGTGCTGACCTTGCACGATTCCAAACCGGTGTGCCCGGTTTACAACCGGCTGAGCCACGGCAAGCCGTGTTCGGCCTGTCTGGATGGGGATTTCGCCCAGGTCATGAAGCGCCGTTGCGCGGAGGGCTCCCTCGGCAAGAGTGCCCTGTTGTATGCCGAGGCAGTGGTGCAGCGCCGGCTGGGGAATTACGAGCAGGTGGATGCCTTCATCGCGCCGAGCCGTTTCATGCAGGAATCAGTCAGCCACCGGATTCCGGCCGAGAAGATAAGGTTGTTGTACAACGGCATGGATACCGAAGGGGTGCGCGGATCCGGGACAGACGACGGTTATGTCCTCTATCTTGGCCGCTTGTCCGCCGAGAAGGGGGTGGGCACTTTGCTGGAAGCCCATGCGTCGTCCCGGAACGGGTGGAATCTGATGGTGGCCGGCACCGGCCCGCTGGAAGCCGAATTCAAATCGAAATACAAACATGCTAGTTTTGTCGGCCACGTGACGGGAGACCGTTTGCGCGAGGTCATCGATCGGGCTGCGGCGGTGGTGGTGCCTTCGGAGTGCTATGAGAACTGCCCGATGTCGGTGCTGGAGGCGATGGCCTACGGCAAGCCGGTGGTGGGCAGTCGTATGGGCGGAATTCCCGAGCTCGTGGTGGATGGAGAGACGGGATTCCTGTTCGAGGCGGGCAACGTCGACGATCTCCGGACACGCCTGGATCAGTTGATGGGGGATGGCGACCTGCGCCGGCGCCTGGGCGATAACGCGCGGCATCGTGTGGAAACAGACTTTTCCCTTGACAGGCACAATACCTGCTTGTTGGATATCTACAAGTCAATACTAAAAGCGGACTGAGTCCGCAATTTGGAGGAACGCGAGATGGACTTGACCGTTGTTTCAACCTTTCGGTGCAACTCGAAATGCCAGATGTGCTACATCTGGAAAAACCCGACCGAGCCGAAGGAAGAGGTCTCCCTGGAGACGTTGTCCAAACTGCCTGGCGGGTTCGACAACCTGAATGTTTCGGGCGGCGAACCCACGCTGCGCAAGGACCTGGCAGAACTGGCAGATCTGTTGCACCCCAAGGCGCGGGTCATGGAGATCAGTTCCAATGGCCTGCACCCGGAAAGGCTGGTGCCCATCATCAAGAAGTATCCCGATATCAAGGTGCGCTTCAGCCTGGAAGGCGATGAACTGACCAGCAACCGGATTCGGGGCGAGAAGGATGGCTATGCCACCAAGGTTGCCGGGCTGAGGATGTTGCAGGAGGCGGGGGGAACCGATCTGGGATTCGCCTTTGTGATTCAGGACGAAAACGTGGACCAGCTGGTGCAGACCTATGAGCTGGCCAAATCCATGGGCTTCGAGCTTGCAACGTCCACCCTGCACAATGCCTGGCAGTTCTACAAGAACGACAACTATTTCTACGACCGGGTTAACGTGGCGCGGCAGGTGGAAGGGCTGGTTACCGCATTGCTGAAGAGCGGCAAGGTTAAGAACTGGTTCAGGGCGTATCTGAACCTGGGGCTGATCGAGAAAATTCTGGGCCATCCGCGTTTGATCCCCTGCACGGCGGGGACGGACTTTGCGTTTATCGATCCCTGGTCGGATGTCTGGGCGTGCAACGTGCGTTCGGATCTGCCCATGGGGAATCTGGCCAAGCAGTCCTGGGAGGAGATCATGGCCAGCGGCACGACCAGGGATTCGATCGGCAAGGTGGCCGCGTGCGAGCAGAACTGCTGGATGGTGACCACGGCCCGCACCGCCATGCGTTCCAACATCATTCCCCAGGCGCCGAAAATGGGGCCGATGTTCTGGGTTCTCAAGAACAAACTTAAGCTCAGTCTGGGCAAGTCGATCTGCTTCGATGATTACATCGACTATTCTCACGTAAAGCCCACGCCTCATATTCAGCGCATCAATTACCTGGAGAACAAGGAGAAGGTCAAGCTGGTCAAGGGCAGGGATACGGTGGATGCGCGCTATCCGCTGAAGCAGTTCGAGAACGTCTGATTGGGAGTCTGTAACGTTTTTTCGCGGGTCTTTCCATGCGTGTCGCTTTCCTAGGCCTGCGCGGATTCCCTGATGTGCAGGGCGGCGTGGAAACCCACGCCGAGCACCTCTGTCCGCTGTTGGTGGAGTTGGGTTGCGAGGTGGACGTCATCGTCCGTGCGCCTTATCAATCTGAATCGGTTGGCGACGTGTGGAAGGGCATTCGCTTCCACCGTCTCTGGGCGCCCAGATCAAAAGGTCTGGAAGCAATCCTCCATACCGGGTTGGGCGTCCTGTATGCGGGTTTCGTGCGGCGGCCGGATGTGCTGCATGTCCAGGCGATTGGCCCGGCGCTGATGGTGCCGCTGGCAAGATTGCTGGGGCTTCGTGTGGTGGTCACCCACCACGGCCCCGATTACGATCGTCAGAAGTGGGGATATTTCGCCAAACTGGCATTGCAGCTGGGTGAGCGTTTCGGCATGCGGTGGTCGAACGATCGCATCGTGATTTCCGAGGTGATACGAAGCTTGGTGAAGCGTAAGCATGGCCGGGATTCCACGCTGATTCCGAACGGGGTGGTCTTGCCGGAGATGCCGGATACGATGGGCGCTCTCGTGGCGTTTGGACTCGAGCCGGGAAAATATGTGCTGCTGGTGAGCCGCCTTGTGCCAGAAAAACGGCATCTCGATCTGATTGAGGCGTTTCAGCATGCGGCGCTCCCAGGCTGGAAACTGGCTATTGTTGGGGCTTCGGATCATCCCGATGCCTATGTGCGGAAAGTGCTGGATGCGGCGGCGTCGACGCCTGGCGTTGTGTGCACCGGTTTGCAGACCGGTTTGGTGCTACGCGAGCTCTATACCCATGCGGGTATCTTTGTCTTGCCCTCATCCCATGAGGGCTTGCCCATTGCCATGCTGGAGGCACTGTCTTACGGCCTGCCCGTGGTGGCCAGCGACATTCCCGCGAACCTGGAAGTTGGCTTGTCGGCTGAACACTATTTTCCGCTGGGTGATGTGGCGGCATTGGCTGCGCATCTGAAAGATTTCGCTGCACAGACTTTGACCGTGGGGGAACGCGAATCTCGCCGTGCCTGGGTGTCCGGACGCTTTGACTGGAAAGATATTGCGCGACGGACACTGGAGGTTTATCAGACGGTGGTTTATGGCGCCAAGCATGGCGGGTGACTGTTTTTCAAGATACTCACCTTGATTGTCAGGCACGCCCATGGTTGCCAATACGGCACATCATACGTCGGGTTCGCCTGACAAAAGGTGTTGGAAGATCGAGAATTTGTTGCTGGATTAGGCGTAATGCCCTGGTCAGGTTGATTTGTTAATTAGGGAAAGTCATTGTGATATTGGTTACAGGCGGCGCGGGCTTCATCGGCGCGAATTTCATTCTGGACTGGCTGCGGCTGAACGACGAGCCGGTAGTCAATCTCGACAAGCTGACCTATGCAGGCAACCTGGAGAATCTGGCCAGCCTGAAGGGCGACCCGCGCCAACTCTTCGTGCAGGGCGACATCGGCGACCGTGCGCTGGTCGGCAGGCTGCTGAGCCAGCATCGCCCGCGCGCGATCGTCAACTTCGCCGCCGAGTCGCATGTCGACCGTTCGATCCACGGGCCGGAGGACTTCATCCAGACCAATGTGGTCGGTACCTTCCATCTGCTGGAGGAGGCGCGCGGCTACTGGGTGGGCCTGTCGGAAACGGAGAAGGCAGCATTCCGTTTCCTGCACGTGTCGACCGACGAGGTCTACGGCTCGCTGGGGCCGGACGATGCGCCGTTCACCGAGACCACGCCGTTCGCGCCCAACAGTCCGTATTCGGCCAGCAAGGCGTCGTCCGACCATCTGGTGCGCGCGTATCACCACACCTACGGCCTGCCGGTGCTGACGACCAACTGCTCGAACAACTACGGCCCCTGCCAGTTCCCGGAAAAACTGATTCCGCTGATGATCCTCAACGCCACCCGCGGCCAGCCGCTGCCGATCTACGGCGACGGCATGAACGTGCGCGACTGGCTGTACGTCGCCGACCACTGCGCGGCGATCCGCACGGTGCTGGAGAAAGGACAGGCAGGCGAGACCTACAACGTCGGCGGCTGGAACGAGATGCCGAACATCGAGATCGTGAAGACGGTGTGCGCGCTGCTCGACGAAATGCGCCCCAACCCCGCCGGGCCGTATGCGTGCCTGCTCACCTATGTGAAGGACCGCCCCGGCCACGACCGCCGCTACGCGATCGACGCCAGCAAGATCCACCGCGAACTGGGCTGGAAGCCGGCCGAAACCTTCGAGACGGGCATCCGCAAGACGGTGCGCTGGTATCTGGACAACATGGCATGGGTCGAACATGTCGCTAGCGGCGAATATCGCACATGGCTCGATACCAACTACACAGAAAGAGACGCACCATGAACCGCAAGGGAATCATCCTGGCCGGCGGCTCCGGCACCCGTCTGTACCCGGCGACGCTGGCGGTTTCCAAGCAGCTGCTGCCGATCTACGACAAACCGATGATCTACCATCCGCTCACCACGCTGATGCTGGCGGGGATCCGTGACATCCTGATCATCTCGACGCCGCAGGACACGCCGCGCTTCGAGCAGTTGCTGGGCAACGGCAGCCAGTGGGGGCTCAATCTGCAATACGCGGTGCAGCCGAACCCCGAAGGGTTGGCGCAGGCGTTCATCATCGGTGCGGACTTCGTTGGCGACGGCCCCAGCGCGCTGGTGCTGGGCGACAACATTTTCTATGGCCACGAGATGACCGAGGACCTGCGTGCCGCCAGTGAGCAGGAAACCGGCGCCACGGTGTTTGCCTACCGGGTGCACGACCCGGAACGCTACGGGGTGGTGGAGTTCGATGCGACCGGCAAGGCCGTCAGTCTCGAGGAAAAGCCGGCGCAACCCAAGTCCCACTATGCGGTCACCGGTCTCTACTTCTACGACAGTCAGGTGGTGGACATCGCCCGCAACCTGAAGCCGTCGCCGCGCGGCGAACTGGAGATCACCGACGTCAACCGGCATTATCTCGAGGCTGGTGAGCTCAAGGTCTCGATCATGGGCCGCGGCCACGCCTGGCTGGACACCGGCACGCACGAATCGATGCTGGAAGCGTCACTGTTCATCGAGACGATCGAAAAGCGGCAGGGACTGAAGATCGCTTGCCCGGAAGAGATCGCCTATCGCCAGGGCTACATCACGGCCGAGCAGGTGGCGAAGCTGGCCGAGCCGCTGAAGAAGAACGCGTACGGGCAGTACCTGCTGAACATGTTGAACGAACGGATCTTTTGAAAAATGGTGAGCGGTTTCAACTTATCGCTCACCGCTCACCCAAAAATGAACGCAATCGAAACCTCCCTCCCCGGCGTCCTCCTTCTCGAGCCCAAGGTGTTCGGCGACGCGCGCGGCTTCTTCCTCGAAAGCTGGAACCGCCAGACCTTCGCCGGACTGGGGCTCGATCTGGATTTCGTGCAGGACAACCATTCGCGCTCGGCGAAGGGGGTGCTGCGCGGCCTGCATTACCAGCTCAACGAACCGCAGGGCAAGCTGGTGCGCGTGGTGAGCGGGGCAGTGTTCGACGTGGCGGTGGATGTGCGCAAGTCGTCGCCGCACTTCGGCAAGTGGGTGGGCTATGAACTGTCGGCCGACAACCAGCGCATGATGTGGATTCCGCCCGGTTTCGCCCACGGCTTCCTGGTGCTGTCCGGCAGCGCCGATTTTCTCTACAAGACCACAGCCTACTACGCGCCGCAATGGGACCGCGGCATCCGCTGGGACGATCCGCAGATCGGGGTGGAGTGGCCGCTCGACGGCGCGCCCGTTCTGTCCGCCAAGGACCAGGTGCAGCCCCTGCTCAAGGACGCGGAGGTCTACGCGTGACGACTGCTCACCGCTCACCGCTCACCGCGCGCCGTATCCTGCTCACCGGCGCAAACGGGCAGGTCGGTTGGGAACTGCGACGCACGCTGGACTGCCTGGGCGAAGTGGTCGCGCTGGATTCAAAAGCCATGAACCTGGCGGATGCCGATGCAGTGCGCCGGATGGTGCGCGATATCGCGCCGAACATCATCGTCAACCCGGCCGCCTACACCGCGGTGGACAAGGCGGAGGGCGAACCTGAGCTGGCGCGCGCGGTGAACGCCGTGGCACCCGGCATCCTTGCCGAGGAGGCGAGCCGGCTGGATGCGCTGCTGGTGCATTACTCCACCGACTATGTGTTCAACGGTAGCGGGGCCACGCCCTGGCGCGAAGACGATGCCTGCGACCCGCTCAACGTGTATGGCGCGACCAAGCTGGCGGGCGAGCGCGCCATCCAGGCCACGGGTTGCCGCCATCTCATCTTCCGCACCTCTTGGGTATACGGCGCGCGCGGCAGCAATTTCCTGCTGACCATGCGCCGTCTGATGCGTGAGCGACCGGAACTGAAGATCGTCGCCGATCAGGTCGGCGCGCCGACCTGGTGCCGCGATCTGGCCGAGGCCACGGCGCAAGTGCTGAGCCAGATCGCCTCGCCGCTGTCTGCTGCAAATAAAACCGAGCCCTGGGGCATCTATCACATGACCAATGCCGGCGAGACCTCGTGGCACGGTTTCGCCGAAGCGATTCAGGCGCTCGACGAGTTCGATGAAACCTGTGCGCCAGCCCACCTGCGCCCCATCCCCAGCGGCGACTATCCGACCCCGGCAAAGCGCCCGCTCAATTCGCGGCTGAGCTGCGACAGGCTGGAACATGCTTTCGGCCTGCGGCTGCAGGATTGGCGTGCGGCGCTGGCGCTGTGTCTGGAAGCGAGTAACAAGTAATTCTGCTGAACGGGAGAGACAAGTGAAAGTGCTATTGACCGGCGGCGCCGGCTATATCGGTTCGCACACCGCAGTGGAGTGCCTGGCGGCGGGGCACGAGGTGGTGGTGTTCGACAACCTGTCGAACAGCAGCCCGGAATCGCTGGAGCGGGTGGCGCAGATCGCCGGCAGGCCGGTGGCTTTCGTACAGGGCGACATCCGCGACCGCGCTGCGCTGCGCGCGCTGTTTGCCGACCATGCGATTGACGCGGTGGTGCATTTCGCCGGGTTGAAGGCGGTGGGCGAGTCGGTGGAAAAGCCGCTGCTGTATTACGACAACAACATCGCCGGCAGCATTGCGCTGTTCGAGGAAATGGCGGTGGCCAGGGTGAAGGCGGTGGTGTTCTCGTCGTCCGCCACGGTGTACGGCGATCCGACGACGGTGCCGATTACCGAGGATTTTCCGCTGTCGGCGACCAACCCTTACGGCCGCTCCAAGCTGGTCATCGAGGAGATGCTGCGCGATATCGCGCTGGCGGATCCGGGCTGGAACGTCGCGCTGCTGCGTTATTTCAACCCGGTGGGCGCGCACGAGTCGGGACTGATCGGTGAGGACCCGCGCGGTATTCCCAACAACCTGATGCCCTACGTGGCGCAGGTGGCCGTGGGGCGCCGCCCGCATCTCAACGTATTCGGCGGCGACTATCCGACGCCCGACGGCACCGGCGTGCGCGACTACATCCATGTGGTCGACCTGGCGCGCGGCCATGTGGCGGCGCTGAACAAACTTCTGCAACTGGGCGGCGTGCAGACCTGGAACCTGGGCACCGGGCGCGGGGTAAGCGTGCTCGACATGGTGCGTGCGTTCGAAGCGGCCAGCGGCAAACCGGTTCCGTACCGGATCGTGGCGCGCCGTGCCGGCGACGTGGCGCAATGCTGGGCCGATCCGGCACGCGCGGCGAACGAACTGGGCTGGCGCGCGGAATACGATCTGCCGCGCATGTGCGCCGACGCATGGCGCTGGCAGGCGGAGAACCCGGAGGGATATGCCTGATGGCTGAGGGAGAGTGCGTTCGCTCTGAGCTTGTCAAAGGCCGATCACGATGGAAACAGGGCTTCGACAGGCTCAGCCCGAACGGTGGTTGAGTCGGGTGTATGCCAAGCCTCCATCCTCCATCCGTTCGCCCTGAGCTTGTCGAAGGTCTGCCTGCGCTGGCCCCTGCCATGACCAGAATGTGATTCGACAGACCTGTTTTGTGTTAGTCGAAGGGCTCACCACGAACGGGCGAAGATCGGTAGCAAGTCCCGGGTGCATCGACGAACTCGCCAAAGCTGGCAGGGTGGGCGCAGCCGACGCGCTTCAGCGTTTGCCAAACACCCCGCGCCCGCGGAAATATTGCACTCCCAGCCAGCCGCCGAACAATCCGCCGAGGTGGGCGAAGTGGGCGACGCCCGCATCGGTGCTGGTGAGGCCGAGGATGAGTTCGACGACGCCGTAGCCGAGCACGAAGGTGCGCGCGGGGATGCGGATGAAAGGCAGGAAGATGATGCTGATGACGTTGCGGGGGAAATACAGCGCATAGGCCAGCAGCAGGCCGAACACGCCGCCCGAGGCGCCGATGACGGGGCTGCTGCTGTGCAGGAAATAGCCGGAGACGGCGATCTGCGTCATCGCGGCCACGACGACGCTGAGCAGGTAGGTCAGCAGATAGCGCAGGTCGTTCCAGCGCCTTTCCAGTTCGGCGCCGAACATCCACACGGCGAACATGTTGAAGCCCAGGTGCGTAAGCGAGCCGTGCAGGAAGCTGTAGGTGACCAGCTGCCACAGATGGAACGCGCCGCCCGAGCCCGGCGGCCACAGGCCGAAGATACGGATGATCTCGGGGCCGGTGAACAGCTCGAGTGCATAGACGAGAACATTCAGCAGGATGAGAGCGAGTGTGATCGGCGGCATGCAGGCAGTTTCAGGATTCGGGTTCGGGTTGCAAGGAAAAATCAGCCGGCGGGTTCCCAGTGTTGCAGCTTCAGCTGCAGGGACTGCTGGCCATTGAATTCGTTCGGCATCAGCGCGTAGACGGCGCGGATGCGCTCGGGCAGCGGGTCGGCGTGAAAAAACCGCATGGCATCGAACGACATCCCTCCGCGCGCCAGTTTGAGCTTCAGGTGCTTTTCGCCGACGACGCGCTGCGCCACGACATCGAAGGTGGCGGTGAACAGCGGCGCAGGGAAGCCCTGCCCCCAGACCGCATGGTCGAACTGTTCGGCGAGTTCGTAGCGATGCTCGGCAAGGTCCAGTTCGCCGTCGGTTTCGATCAACCCGTCCAGATCCGCCGGGTCGATCAGTTCGCGTACCACGGCCTCGAACGCCTCGCCGAATTCCGTGTGGCGTCCGGAGGGAATGCTGAGTCCGGCCGCCATGGCGTGGCCGCCGAATTTGACGATCAGGCCAGGATGGCGCTTGTCGATCAGGTCGAGCGCATCGCGCAGGTGCAGACCGGGAATGGAGCGGCCGGAGCCTTTGAGTACACCACCGTCGCTGCGGGCGAAGACGAGGGTGGGGCGGTGGAATTTGTCCTTCAGCCGCGACGCCAGGATGCCGATCACGCCGACATGCCAATCGGGCTGATACGCGGTGAGGCTGTGCCTGTCATCGGGATTGAAGCTGGCGAGGATGGCGAGCGCCTCTTCCAGCATGTCGGCTTCGACGTCGCGCCGGGCCCGGTTGAGCGTGTCGAGCTGTTGCGCCAGTTGCTGCGCGACGGCGGGATCGTCGGCCAGCAGGCACTCGATGCCGAGCGCCATGTCGTCGAGACGGCCGGCGGCGTTGAGGCGCGGGCCGAGCATGAAGCCGAGGTCGAACACGGTGGCGCGCGCAGGGTCGCGCCCGGCAGCACGGAACAGCGCGTTGACGCCGGCGCTCGCCTTGCCCGACCGCATGCGCGCGAGCCCCTGGGCGACCAGGGTGCGGTTGTTGGCGTCGAGCTTCACCACGTCGGCAACCGTGCCGAGTGCGACCAGGTCGAGCAGGGGGCGCAGGTCCGGTTCGAGCGTGTCGGCATAGGCGCCGCGCTGGCGCAGCTCGGCGCGCAGCGCCAGCAGGACGTAGAACATCACGCCCACTCCCGCCAGATTCTTCGAGCCGAAACCGCAGCCCGGCTGGTTGGGATTGACGATGCAGGCGGCGTCCGGCAAGGCATCGCCGGGCAGGTGATGGTCGGTGACCAGCACCGGGATGCCGAGTGCGTTTGCCTCCGCCACGCCGTCGACCGCGGCAATGCCGTTGTCGACCGTGACCAGCAGGTCGGGCTGGCGCGCGGCGGCGAGCTTCACGATGTCGGGGGTGAGGCCGTAGCCGTGCTCGAGCCGGTTGGGCACCAGATAGTCGACGCGCGCGCCGAGCAGGCGCAGGCCGCGCACACCGACCGCGCAGGCGGTGGCGCCGTCGGCGTCGTAGTCGGCGACGATGAGCAGCCGCTTGTGGTCGCGAATGGCGTCGGCCAGCAGCGCGGCGGCACGCTCGGCATGCAGCAGCCCGGCGGGCGGCAGCAGCTGCGGCAGACGGTGGGCGACTTCGTCGGGATGGCTGACGCCGCGCGCGGCATACAGCCGTGCCCAGGCGGGGGCGAGGCCGGCCTGCTCGAGGGCAGCGCGGGCGTCGGCAGGGCAAGGGCGGGTGGCGATGGAAGGCATGACGGGATTGTATTGCCGGACCGGGCTGAGTGAGCAAATCAGGGATTCAGAATCTGGTGAAGTGCCGATTCTGTCCGTCACGGACACGGAGTACCATCGTGCCATGAGCCATTTGCTTCCGCTTTCCCGCGTGGCCAAGCTGGTCGGCCAGCCGCGTCACGCGCTGCAGGAAATGATCCGCGGCGGCACGCTGGCGACCTTCGACGGCCTGGTCGAGCTCGACGAGTTGCTGCGCGTGTTTCCCGAGGTCAAGTGGGACGATGATGCGGAGTTCCGCCGGGTCCAGGAAATCAAGGACAAGGCGTTCGCCAAGCGGGTGCTGGAGCGCGCCTTGCCCGACAAGGACGTGCTGGTGGCGCGCCTGAACGAACTGGGCGACGACTACGCGGCCGCCAAGGCCTTGCTGCTGCATTACGGCAACGTGATGACCTGGCTCGACGAGAAGATCGACGAAATCGAAGAAGACACGAGCGCCGAGACGCGCCATGCCTTGCACACCGTGCGCGCATTTCTGCTGCGCAATCTGGCGGAAGTTCCGCCGGATGCCGTGCTGGCGCAGGCGGCGATCGCACAGGAAAGGATATTCAAGATCATGTCAGCCCATGTGACCATCCAGCCCAGCGGCCACGCGTTCTATGTGGATGGCAACGATACCCTGCTGGAAGCCGCGCTGCGCAACGGCGTGTCGCTCAATTACGGATGCAGCAACGGCAACTGCGGCGAGTGCAAGGCGCGCGTGCTGTCGGGCGAGGTGAAGAAGGTCCACGCGCACGACTATGTGCTGAAGCAGTCGGAGAAAGACGCCGGGGTGATCCTGCTGTGCGCGTATGCGCCAGTGAACGAGGTGGTGATCGAGGCCAACGTGGCGGGCGCGCGCGATATTCCGGTGCAACGGATGACCGCCAAGGTGAAGTCGGTCGAGGTGTTCAATCCGCACATGGCTGCGCTGCACATCCTTGCGCCGCGCAGCCAGCGTTTGCGGTATCTTGGCGGACAGAGCGTCGACGTGTCGATCGATGGGATGAGGGGGCGCTATGCGATTGCCAGCTGTCCCTGCGAGGACCGCCACATTGAGGTGCAGATTCCGCGCCGTGCAGGCGATGCGCTGGCCGAGACCGTGTTCGCCACTCTGAAAGCCAATGACACGGTGGAGGTGGTCGGGCCCTACGGTGAATTCGTGCTGGACGAGGATTCGCCGCGCCCGGTGATCTTCCTCGCCTTTGGCGCGGGCTTCGCGCCGATCAAGAGCCTGATCCAGCACGCCATGTCGCTGGAACTGGCCGAGTCGATGGACTTGCACTGGCTGGCCGACGCAGCCGGGCATTACCAGGACAACCTGTGCCGCGCCTGGGCCGATGCGCTGGACAATTTCAACTACCTGCCGCATGCGCCGACCGATGACCTGGATGCCCTGCTGAAACGCATCGTGGTGGATTATCCGGATCTGCACCGCTTCGACGTGTACGCGGCGGGGAGTGCCGCGCAGCTTGAGCGGGCACGCCAGTATTTTGTAGGCGAGGGCCTGCACGGGGCGCGCTGGTTCGCGGGTGCGGTGGATGACTGAATGCTGCGGGGCCTGCGCTATCTGTGGGCGTTGCCGGTCACGCTGATCGGTGTGCTGGTCGCGCTCGTGTCGCGGGGGAGCGGCGGCACGCTGCAGCGGGTGGAGGGCGTGCTGGAAGTCGCGGGAGGCTGGCCGGCGTGGGTGCTGCGGCGCGGTTTTCCCTTCAGCGGGGCGGTCGCGGCGCTCACGCTGGGACACGTCGTGGTGGGCGTGTCATTGAATGCCCTGACGGCGACGCGCGCCCATGAGCGTGCGCATGTCAGGCAGTTCGAACGTTGGGGGGTGTTGCTGCTGGTGCTGTATCCGCTCGCCGGACTGCTTGCGTGGGTGCGCGGCGGCAATCCCTATCGCGATAACTTTTTCGAGCGTGAGGCGCGAGCTGTGGAATCTGCTGCCCGGCTAAGCTAAGCCGGAACTCACTCTCCCGGGCGGTGAGACTCTTCACCGGGGTCGCCGGTGTCGGGGTCGATCCAATCGGAAATGCCTATTTCATCCTCGGCTTCTGCCACGGTCTCGCCGGGTTCGTAGTCGCTGTCGGCGTTGTATTCCATGTCCTGTACGGCGTCCAGCAGGCTTGGGAAGGGCCCGTACTCCTCGCCGCTCTCGGCATCGGTCCAGTAGAAACCATCGGGCCGCTCGATGATGCGAGTGTGATCGTAGTCAGGCGGGGTTTCGGGTATGGGGTGTTTCATGATGCATCCTCCGTGCCTTGACTATAGGGCGGGAAGCTGTGCAGGGCAAGCGGTGCTCAGGCCGTGGATCCGACCAGCACCAATCCCAGCAGCGCGCCCATCATCAGCACCAGATGCGCCCAGCTCCACAGACGAAAATGCCGCACCAGCGCGGTGACCTCGCGGTTGGCAATCAGGTACGGACGGCCATGCGCCGGCTTGCGTACGAGGTGGATGCCGTCTTTCATGCGGATATCGAGGTGGGTGCGGTCGACTTCGTCGGATGCGGCCTGGCGCGCGCGCTCCCATTCATCGAGGCTGATCTCGCCGTCGCGGTCGGCGTCGAAGCGCGCCAGCAGGGCGGTCTTGTCCTGCTTCCATTCGGCCAGCAGCGTGGCGAGGTCGGCCTTCTTGTCGAGCACGGCGTTGGGGCCGCCCAGGGTGACGTGCTCGCCGATGACGTAAATCGGTTCGCTTTCGATCAGCGTCCACTCGGTCTTGCGGTAGCCCCCTGCGTTTGACACCTGCTTGTGCGAGGTGAGGATTTCCGCGCCTTCGGGATCGACCAGTACCTGGCCGCTGCCGTCGCTGACGCCAAAGGTGTCATGCGATGTGCCGGATTCGACGTATTCCCAGCGGTCGCCATTCTTGCGTTCGATGCGGTAGCGGTACCACAGGCAGGGCAGGCCGCTGACCGGGCTCACCAGGCCGTCGCCGGGCGGCTGGCAGCCGCGTCCGACGAGCTCGATGTAGCCTTGCGGCGCCGAGGCGATGCGCGAGGTCGGCGTATCCGCCACGGTGCGATAGCGTTTGAGATTGGCAAACCACGCCCAGAAGCTGGTCAGGCCGATCAGCGCAAAGCTGATCTGCCAGCCGATGCCCGATTGCAGCTTGAAGCCGAGCAGCAGGATGAGCAGGTTGCCGCCACCCAGCGCGAGGTTGGCGTAGTCGTGCCGCCATTCATCGGTCCAGCGCGCGGGGAGCATCAACGATTGAATAGCTGCTTCAGGTCGACGTCTTTCTTCTCTTCGGCAGTGAATTGCAGCAGCGGAAACTGGCGGAATGCGAACAGGCGCGCCACGACGGTGTCGGGGAACTGCTCGACGCGCACGTTGTTGACGTTGACCGAGTCGTTATAGAACTCGCGGCGGTCGGCAATCGCGTTTTCCAGCCCGGTGATGCGTGCCTGCAGATGCTGGAAGGTTTCGTTGGTCTTCAGCTCGGGATAGGCCTCGGCCACCGCGAACAGATTGCCGAGCCCGACCCGCAGTGCGCCTTCGGCCTGCCCCAGCGCGTCGATGTTCTGCGTCGCACGCGCGGTAGCGACCTGGCTGCGCGCCTGCATCACTTTTTCCAGCGTCGCCTGTTCGAACTGCATGTACTGCTTGCAGGTCTCGACCAGCTTGGGCAACTCGTCGTGGCGCTGCTTGAGCAGGATGTCGATATTCGACCAGGCCTTGCCGACGTTGTGTTTCAGCGTCACCAACTGGTTGAAGATGAACACGCCATAGACGGCCGGAAGCGCAAGCAGGATGAAAAAACCCAGGAGGCCGGACATGATTGCGTTCCAGATAATGAAGTCGCAGGAATAGCGGATGACGGTGGCTTAACTTGAGCGTTCCGTCATCAGATTCGCGCAGAGACAATGGCTGCGATTTCGCCGTCTTCGAGGTGCACCGGGTTGGTCTTCATGCTGCTGCCACGGCTGTTGGCGACGATGCGCGGAATGTCGGCGTGCGTCACGCCATGGTGCGCCAGCGTCGGAAGCTGGAGTGTGCGTGTCCAGGCCTCCAGCGTGTCGATCAGGGCAGCGTGCGCAGCTTCCTGCCCCAGCTGGCCCTGCCTGCTCAGCAGGCGACCGACTTGGGCATATTTTTCCAGCGCCGGGTGATTCGCTGCGCGTGCCCGCATCGCTTCGATGTTGATGCGCGTGGCCGTCGCCACCAGGGTGCCGCATGCGACGCCGTGGGGGATCGGGAAGAACGCACCCAGCGGCGCGGCCAGTCCGTGCACCGAGCCGAGCCCGACCTGCGCCAGCGTGATGCCCGACACCAGCGCCGCGTAGGCCATCCGTTCGCGCGCGGGCGCGTCGCCGGCCTCCGTGTACAGGGCCGGCAGGCCGTCGCGCGCGGCTTTCATGCCGCCCCAGGCGAGTGAGTCGGTCAGCGGCGCGGCGCGGCTGGAGACATAAGACTCCAGCAACTGGGTGAAGGCATCCATGCCGTTCGCCGCAATTACGGCGGCTGGACAGGTGGCCAGCAGGTCAGGGTCAATCAGCGCATATTCGGCCACCAGCTTTTCATCGCGGAAGGATTTCTTGAAGCCGCCCGGGCCTTGAACGCTCAAGACGGCGTTCTTGGTCGCTTCCGAGCCGGTGCCCGCCGTGGTCGGCACGGCGATGAACGGCGTGGCCGGGCCGGTGTATGGCAACTCGGGCCCCACACCTTCCAGATGATCCATCACCGAATTGCCCGGCCTGAGCAGACCGGCAATCGCCTTGGCGGCATCCAGCGCGCTGCCGCCGCCAATACCAATCACCACATCGATCGGTTCCGCGTGCAGGGCACGCACGGCTTCATCCACCATTTGAGGTGACGGTTCTCCCGGGATGGCGAGGTGCAGCCACGACAGGCCCTGCGTTTTCAGACCGTCTGTCACGGCTGGCCAGAACGGCGAATCTTTCAGCGAACCCGCACCGGTAACCAGCAAGGCATGGGTACCGTAGCTGCGGGCGATGGCTGGCAATTTGGCAAGCGCGCCAGCACCGAACTCGATGCGCGGCAAGCGCGAAAGGGAAAAGTCGGTGATGCGCACAGAGGGCTTCCAATCAAGAGTGATGTTCTAATGGTAGCGAGTTTGCCAACAGGCCGCTGTTTGCACAAAAACTGTGCATGTTTTCCGGCTGGGTCTTCACCGCTCACGGCTTTGGCCACCATGTGCATGCCTGGCTGGGTTTTCCCAGCCGTTTGAAAACATTGGGGATATTGTAAAGGTGGCCAGTTGGCCTGTTCGAAAAGGTCGGTAAGTGTTGACGGGGTGGAGCGCGCTTTGCTATAGTTCCGCTTCTCGATTGACGCGGTTTCATTTGCGACAGGCGCGGGGTGGAGCAGTCTGGCAGCTCGTCGGGCTCATGATTGATCTTTAACAATTTACAGCCGATAGGTGTGGGTGTTGTTGCGGTAGTTGGGCCTGGTTTTCTGGGTCTGACAACTAGCATAAATGCTCACACTTTAATGAAGTAATTCATTTGAGTTGAGCGACGAAGTATTTGAAGTAATTGCAGAGATTGAACTGAAGAGTTTGATCCTGGCTCAGATTGAACGCTGGCGGAATGCTTTACACATGCAAGTCGAACGGCAGCACGGGAGCTTGCTCCTGGTGGCGAGTGGCGAACGGGTGAGTAATGCGTCGGAACGTACCGAGTAATGGGGGATAACGCAGCGAAAGTTGTGCTAATACCGCATACGCCCTGAGGGGGAAAGCGGGGGATCGTAAGACCTCGCGTTATTCGAGCGGCCGACGTCTGATTAGCTTGTTGGTGGGGTAATGGCCCACCAAGGCGACGATCAGTAGCGGGTCTGAGAGGATGATCCGCCACACTGGAACTGAGACACGGTCCAGACTCCTACGGGAGGCAGCAGTGGGGAATTTTGGACAAAGGGCGCAAGCCTGATCCAGCCATGCCGCGTGAGTGAAGAAGGCCTTCGGGTTGTAAAGCTCTTTCAGCCGGGAAGAAAACGCATGGGTTAATACCCTGTGTGGATGACGGTACCGGAATAAGAAGCACCGGCTAACTACGTGCCAGCAGCCGCGGTAATACGTAGGGTGCGAGCGTTAATCGGAATTACTGGGCGTAAAGCGTGCGCAGGCGGTTTTGTAAGACAGGCGTGAAATCCCCGGGCTCAACCTGGGAACTGCGTTTGTGACTGCAAGGCTAGAGTATGGCAGAGGGGGGTGGAATTCCACGTGTAGCAGTGAAATGCGTAGAGATGTGGAGGAACACCGATGGCGAAGGCAGCCCCCTGGGATAACACTGACGCTCGGGCACGAAAGCGTGGGGAGCAAACAGGATTAGATACCCTGGTAGTCCACGCCCTAAACGATGTCAACTGGTTGTTGGGGGATTTATTCTCTTAGTAACGAAGCTAACGCGTGAAGTTGACCGCCTGGGGAGTACGGTCGCAAGATT
>JACPYT010000010.1 GCA_016195805.1 Hydrogenophilales bacterium | reverse complement strand
GGTGATGGGACTGGACATGGCGCAAGTCCACAAGGACATCGCCGAACAGCAGGCGCAGGGCCAGGGTCAGGCTTGATTCAGCAGTAGTTGCCGCAACAGCGGCAACGTGATCGGGCGGCGCGTTTCGAGACTGAACCGGTCCAGCGCCTCCAGCACCCGCAGCAGACTCTGCATGTCCCGCGCGGTGTGATTCAACAGATAGTCCACCACCTGGGGCTCCAGCCGGAAACCCAGGGTTTCCGCATGCTGGCTCAAGGCAGCGCGTTTTTCGGCGTCGTCCAGGCCATGCAGCTGAAACACCAGTCCCCAGCCCAGCCGGGTCCGTAATTCCGGCATCACCGGCAGCTCGGCCGGCGCCACACTGCCCGCCGCCAGCCACAGCCCTCCCGCCTCGCGCACCCGGTTGAAGGCGGCAAACCCGGCATGCTGCTGCGCGTCGCTCCAGGTCTCCACCTGATCCGCGATCACCGCCTGCGCGGCTTGCTGTCCGGTGAGGTCGACGCGCATCCCGCGCGCCTGGCAAGCATGCGCCCACGCAGCCAGCAGATAACTCTTGCCACTGCCCGGCACGCCCCACACGTACACCATGCGTTCGGCCGCCGTGCCGTCGAGCATGGCCTGAAGCTGCGCCACCAGTTCGATATTGCGCCCCGCCACGAAGCGGGCGAGTTCGGGCTGGGCGGGCGGGCGGATATCCAGGAGGAGTTGCTGCATGGGGCGCAAGGATACGGCACTTGTCCCCGGGCGGGTAGCCGGTGGAAAGCCCCGTTCCCCTCCAGAAAACCCTCTGCGCCGCCATGTGAAAACGCCTGCCGCGCGGCGCTATACTTGAAAACCTTGCATGTTTGAACCCCGAGTCGCCCGATGAGCCTTGCCTTTCCCGTTCCGCTGAAACCCGTGATCCAGCCGCCGCCCATGGTCGAGGAAGTGCTCGGCGACGATGAGCGCGCCGAACTGAAAGCACGCATCAAGCGCCTGATGAAGGAACAGGACGCGGTGCTGGTCGCGCACTACTACACCTCGGCCGACCTGCAGGACCTGGCCGAGGAAACTGGCGGCTGCGTGTCGGATTCGCTTGAAATGGCGCGCTTCGGCCACGCCCACCCGGCGAAGACGCTGATCGTCGCCGGGGTCAAGTTCATGGGTGAGACCGCCAAGATCCTCAACCCGGAAAAGCGCGTCATCATGCCCGACCTCGCGGCCGACTGCTCGCTCGATCTGGCCTGCCCGGCGGACGAGTTCGCTGCGTTCTGCGACGCGCATCCGGATAGATTGTCGGTCGTCTACGCCAACACCAGCGCGGCAGTAAAGGCACGCGCCGACTGGGTGGTCACCTCCGGCATCGCCGCCAGGATCGTCAAATATCTGCACCAGCAGGGCCACAAGCTGCTGTGGGCGCCGGACCGTCATCTGGGCGAGTACGTACGGCGCATCAGCGGCGCCGACATGATCCTGTGGCAGGGCTCGTGCGTAGTGCACGAGGCGTTCAAGGCCGAAGCGCTCAAGAAGCTGCGCGCCGAGCACCCCAATGCCGCTGTGCTGGTGCACCCCGAATCGCCGGAAGCGGTGATCGCGCTGGCCGACGTGGTCGGTTCGACCACGCAACTGATCGAGGCGGTGCGCACCCTGCCCAACCCCGAATTCATCGTCGCCACCGACAACGGCATCTTCCACAAGATGCACGCCGCCGCGCCCGGCAAGCTGCTGCTGGAAGCGCCGACCGCGGGCGAGGGCGCCACCTGCATCTCGTGCGCGCACTGCCCGTGGATGGCGATGAACGGCCTGCGAAAGCTCGCCGCCGTGCTGGAAGACGGCGGCAACGAAATCCATATCGAGGAATCCATCCGCGCCCGCGCCCGGCTGTCGATCCAGAAAATGCTGGATTTTGCCGCGGCCGAAAAAGCCGGAACCATCCAGCTGGGCGATTAGGGCGTGTTGCAGGCGCTGGCCGACCCGGCGGTCGATCTGGCCGCATTCGAACGCGACAAGATCGAAGGCGCGGTGCGGACCGATTTCATCCTGTCGGCAGAAATCATCGTCATCACCCTAGGCACCGTCGCCGCCGCGTCGTTCGGCATGCAGGTCGCGGTGGTCGCCGGCACTGCCGCCCTGATGACCATCGGGGTGTACGGCCTGGTCACCGGAATCGTCAAGCTCGACGACGGCGGGCTCTACCTCAGCCGGCAGACCGGCGACGGCTTCGCCCGGCTGCAGCGGGGCATTCTGCGCGCCGCGCCGACTCTGATGAGAACGCTTTCGGTGGTCGGCACCGCGGCGATGTTCCTGGTCGGCGGCGGCACCCTGGTCCACGGCATGCCGGGTGCGCACGATCTCATCCACGCTGCCACCCATGCCGGTGAAGCCTTGCCGACCCTCGGCAGAATGCTGGCTGCGCTCGCCCCGCTGCTCATCGATGCGCTGGCAGGCAGCGTCGCGGGCGCGCTGATTCTGGGCGGCTTGTCGACAGCCCGACGTCTGTTCCGCTAATCCTGCCCACTTATTTGAGATAAGGCTGGATCAGCTTGCGCACCGGATCGTATGCCTGGTCGTCGACGACGACGAAGCCATCGTAGGTGTTGTCGAACGCTTCCAGCGTGGCGCTTCCTTCAGGCGTGGTCTTTTTCAGGGCCAGCAACGCATTGCGCAGCTTGTCGCGCACGGCCACGGGCATGCCGGGATGCACGGCGAAAATATAGGACGGCAAGGGCGGCGTGTTGCCGATCACGACGATACCCTTGTTCCTGAAATCGTCGGCAACAGAGTCTTTCAGGATACCGCCGTCGAAGTCCCCGGCCAGCACTGCCTTGGCGATATTGTCGTAATGCTTGAGATAGGCGAAGCGCGAGAAATCCGTCAGCTTCACCCCCATCGACTCGACCGCCGCCCTTTGCAGCAAGGCCTTTTCATCGCCAAAGGCAAAGCGCCTGCCCTTGAGTTCGGCCGGCGCACCGATGCCCGACCCGGCTTTTACCGCAATGACCAGGGAAAAATACGGGCGCCCCTGTATGGTGGGGGCAACCAGCGGGATGACCCCGTATTTCCTGCGCGCCTCGATGTAGGCCACGGGCGTGAGGTAGGCAATCTGCGTCTGCCCTGTGCCCAGATCTTCCACGGCGGATCCCAGGTTGGGCGATGGCCGGAAGCGGATATTGAGATTGGTGCTCAGCGCGAGATAATTGGTCAACGCGCTCATGCGCCTGATCATCTCGACCGGGATGTCCATGGCCACCGAGCCCATGGTTACCTGGGGGGGTTGCGCGGCTGGACGCTGTGCGGACCAGGCAAAACCAAACGACACGCCCATTAGAAGCGCGGCCAGCAAGGTCCGGCATGCCCGTTTCGGTTTCATGCTGACTCTCTTTCCTGGCAGGGGACTACCCCGGCATACACACTGTAACGATTGCGCCCATCCTGCTTCGCCTGATAGAGGGTTTTGTCGGCCGCATAGTAGAGCGCCTGCGGCGTTTCCATCGAGTCGTCGTACTGTGCAATGCCGACACTGAGGCCGATACTCAAGCGGGCGCCCCCGTAGTCAAACGCATGCGCCCGCACGCTTTCCAGAAGAATCTCGACGAACATTTCGGCCTGTGCGGAATTCGTGTGATACAGCACGATGCCAAACTCGTCCCCGCCGAGGCGCGCAGGCAGATCGGACTTGCGGACATGCAGCCGCATCAGGGTACCGATATCACGCAACACCTCGTCCCCGGCGCCATGGCCATGGCTGTCGTTGATCAGCTTGAAATGGTCGATATCGAACAGCACCAGCGTGATCTCTTCCGCGAAACGCTCGGACTGATGGAACATCCGCGACAGGGTTTCATCGAATTTGCGGCGGTTGGGCAGTTCGGTCAGCCAGTCGGTCGTGGCCATGGTGCTGAGCAAGTCGAGTGCGTGCTCGAGCTCCCGGGTGCGTCCTCCCAACTGGATGTTCTTGTCGCGCAGTTCCTGGTTGGCAAAGTCGATCTTGCTTTGCAGCTTGGTGTGATAACTGGCGAGCGATTGGCTCATGGTATTGAACACCGCCACCAGCCGCCCGATCTCGTCCCCGCTTTTCACCTCCAGATCGCGGGCGATGAATGCATCGCCCTTTTCCACGACTTCTTCCATCACGATCGTCAGCTTGCGGATCGGCGAGACAATGCCACTCGCGGTAAAAAAATAGACGATCAGTCCGAGAATCGCGCCAAAAATGACCTGCTCGACAAACACGCGCCAATAGAGCGCGTTGAGCGCCTTTTCCAGCGCATCGGTGGAAATATTGACCGTCACGCCGCCGATGGTCTGGCCATTGAACAGGACAGGCGACTCGAAACGCTTGTAGCCTCCGGCGTCCTCCCCAGTGGCCTGGGCCATCACACGCCCATCCTGGTTGCGGATGATCACGCGAATCACATTGGCCTGCCGTGCGACATTGGCGGCGAGGATTTCCAGATTGCCGTAATCGTATCCGGCAACCAGGGACGCTGCGCCAGAGGCGGTGGCATTGGCCACGCTTTGACCTGCCTTGCCGATCAACTCGCTGAGCGAGCCACGCTCGTTCTGGACGCGAATCACGCCAATGGCGGCCGAAGTGACCAGCACGCCCGCCACGACATAGCCGATGAGCTTGAGGCCCAAACCAAACTGCAAGCCGATCTCCTGTAGAGGGGCGGTGCCAGATCTTTTATATCCCTACTTGTCTATCGGTTTACCGGGGGGAAACTGAAGGCTCGCCCCCTCTGGCCTGTGTCTGGGTTTGGCGATTCGTCCCAGCACGGCCGGTCCGCCCGAAACAGGACCATATCCCGTAAAATATCGACTTTGAAGCAGATCGATTCGCCCCACCCCGGCGACACCCGAGCCCAACCCAGCATGACCGCACGCCTGCGCGAAATCCCCTACAACTACACCTCGTTCTCCGACCGCGAAATCGTCATCCGCCTGCTCGGCGCCGAGGCGTGGGACGCGCTCAACACGCTGCGCGGCGAACGCAGGACGGGACGCTCGGCGCGCATGCTGTTCGAGGTGCTGGGCGACATCTGGGTGGTGCGACGCAACCCCTACCTGGAAGACGACCTGCTCGACAATCCCAAGCGGCGGCAGTTGCTGATCGAGGCGTTGCGGCATCGGCTGCACGAGATCGAGGTACGGCGCCAGGGCAACGAGCGGGTCGGCCAGCTGCTGGAAGCCGCCGGACGCGCCGTGCGCGAGTTCGAGGCCTGGTTCGCCGACACGGCCAGCCTGCGCACGCGTATCCTGCGCCGCCTGGCCGGCGTGACCCGGCGCGACAACATCGCGTTCGACGGCCTGGCGCGCGTGTCGCATGTCACCGACGCGACCGACTGGCGCGTCGAATACCCCTTCGTGGTGCTGGCCCCTGACACCGAAGCCGAAATGGCCGGACTGGTGGCCGGACTGGACGAGCTGGGGCTGACCCTCATCCCGCGCGGCGGCGGCACCGGCTACACCGGCGGCGCGGTGCCGCTCACCGACAATGCCGCGGTCATCAACACCGAAAAGCTCGAGGCGATGAGCGCGGTGGAAATGCTGCATCTGCCCGGCTGCGAATTCGCAATCCCCACCCTCCACTGCGGCGCCGGCGTGGTCACCAAGCGGGTGATGGAAGCCGCCGACGCCGCCGGACTGGTGTTCGCGGTCGACCCGACCTCGGCCGATGCCTCGACCATCGGCGGCAACGTGTCGATGAACGCAGGCGGCAAGAAGGCCGTGCTGTGGGGGACCGCGCTCGACAACCTGGTGTCGTGGAAGATGGTCACGCCGGACGCCGACTGGATCGAGGTCAGCCGGCTCAACCACAACCTCGGCAAGATCCATGACGCGCCGTCGGCGACCTTCGAAATCCGCCGCTTCGCCGCCGACGGCAAGACGCCGAAAGGCTCGCCGGAGATCCTCACCATTCCCGGCAGTCGCTTCCGCAAGACCGGGCTGGGCAAGGACGTCACCGACAAATTCCTCGCCGGCCTGCCCGGCATCCAGAAGGAAGGCTGCGACGGCCTGATCACCTCGGCGCGCTTCATCCTGCACCGCCTGCCGGCGCACACGCGTACCGTCTGCCTGGAATTCTTCGGCACGGCGCGCGACGCCACCCCGGCGATCGTCGAAATCAAGGACTACTGCGATGCCCACGCCGACGTGCTGCTCGCCGGCCTGGAACATCTCGACGCGCGCTACGTGAAGGCGGTCGGCTACGCCACCAAGGCACCGCGCGCCACGCGGCCGAACATGGTGCTGCTGATCGACGTGGTGTCGGATAACGAAATCGCGGTTGGCGAAGCCGCATCGAAAATCGTCCAGCTCGCCAATGCGCGCGACGGCGAAGGCTTCATCGCGGTGTCGGCCGAGACGCGCAAGAAGTTCTGGCTCGACCGCGCCCGCACCGCCGCCATCGCCGCGCACACCAACGCGTTCAAGATCAACGAGGACGTGGTGATTCCGCTGCCCCGCCTGGGCGATTACACCGACGGCGTCGAGCGCATCAACATCGAGCTATCGATCGCCAACAAGCTGAAGCTGCTCGACGCGCTGGATGAATTCTTCGCTGCGCCATTGCCGCTGCTGGAGGACGAGGATACCGTCGCCGACCCGGCGCAGGTGGAGGAAAAGCGCCAGCGCGCTCAGGCGCTGATCGAATCGGTGCGCACGCGCTGGAATGAGTACCTGAACCACCTCGACGCTCCCCACGACAGCGGCACGGTCTTCACCGCCCTGCGCGACAAACAGATGCGCGTGTCGTGGAAACGGGAAGTCCGCCGCGAGCTGCACCAGCTCTTCATCGGCCGCGAATACACCCCGGTGCTCGAGGCCTGCGACCGCATCCACGGCGAGGTCCTGAAGAGCCGTGTGTTCGTGGCGCTGCACATGCATGCCGGCGACGGCAACGTGCACACCAACATCCCGGTCAACTCCGACGACTATGCCATGCTGCAGGCCGCCAACGCCGCGGTGGCGCGTATCATGAAACTCGCCACCGACCTTGGCGGGGTGATCTCGGGCGAGCACGGCATCGGGCTGACCAAGCTGGAGTTCCTCGACGATGCCACCATCGCGACATTCGCCGAATACAAGCAGAAGGTCGACCCCGCGCACCGCTTCAACAAGGGCAAGCTGCTGCCCGGCGCCGACCTGCGCAACGCCTACACGCCGTCGTTTAGTTTGTTAGAGGCCGAATCGATCATCCTCGAAGCGTCCGAAACCGGCGCGATCGCCGACTCGATCAAGGACTGCCTGCGCTGCGGCAAGTGCAAGCCGGTGTGCAACACGCACATCCCGCGCGCCAACCTGCTGTACTCGCCGCGCAACAAGATCCTCGCCACCTCGCTGCTTATCGAAGCCTTCCTGTACGAGGAGCAGACCCGGCGCGGCGTATCGTTGAAGCACTTCGACGAATTCAGCGACGTCGCCGACCACTGCACCATCTGCCACAAGTGCAAGAACCCCTGCCCGGTCGACATCGATTTCGGCGATGTGTCGATCGCCATGCGCAACCTGCTGCGCAAGCAGGGCAAGAAGAAATTCAATCCCGGCACCTGGGCGTCGATGGCCTTCCTCAATGCGACCGACCCCGCCACCATCAAGGCGCTGCGAAAGCCGCTGATCGAGTGGGGCTACGCCAGCCAGCGGCTGGGACACCAGCTGTTCAAGCGCCTGGGACTGATCCAGGCGCAGACACAGCATCCGCCCGCCACGCTGGGCCGGCCCAAGCTGGTCGCGCAGGTCATCCATCTGGTCAACAAGCCTATGCCGGGCGGGCTGCCGAAGAAAACCTCGCGCGCGCTGCTGGGCCTGGAAGATCCGTCGATCGTTCCCATCCTGCGCAACCCGGCCAAGCTTTCCGACGACTCCGACGCGGTGTTCTACTTCCCCGGCTGCGGCTCGGAGCGGCTGTTCTCTCAGGTCGGCCTCGCCACCCAGGCCATGCTGTTCGAACTCGGCGTGCAGACCGTGCTGCCGCCCGGCTACCTGTGCTGCGGCTACCCGCAGACCGCCGGCGGCCAGGCCGACAAGGGCGAGGCGATCACCGCGGCCAACCGCGTGCTGTTCCACCGCGTCGCCAACACGCTCAACTACCTCGACATCAAGACCGTGATCGTGTCGTGCGGCACCTGCATGGACCAGCTGCTGAAATACGAATTCGGCAAGATCTTCCCCGGCTGCCGCCTGCTCGACATCCACGAATACCTGATGGAGAAGGGCGTCAAACTGGAAGGCGTCGCCGGCGAGAAATACCTCTACCACGACCCCTGCCACACGCCGATGAAAACCCACGCGCCGATGAAAGTCGCCAACGCGCTGCTAGGCGGCGGAGTTGCGTTGTCCGACCGCTGTTGCGGCGAATCCGGCACGCTCGCCGTCAGCCGACCGGACATTTCGACGCAGATCCGCTTCCGCAAGGAGGAGGAAATCCGCGCCGGCGTCGCCGCACTCGATGCTGGCAACCAGCCAGTCAAGCTCCTGACCAGCTGTCCCTCGTGTCTGCAGGGCCTGGCGCGCTACAGCGACGACACGAATACCGAGCCGGATTACATCGTGATCGAGCTGGCGAAGAAACTGCTCGGCGAGAACTGGATGACGAACTACCTCGCGCGCGTGGGGAACGGCGGCATCGAGCGGGTACTGCTTTGAGCTGTCCTCTGTGCGATACCCCAGGCGGCACGCTGCTGTGGCAGGACGATCTCTGCCGCGTCGTGTTCGCCGACGAACCGGATTACCCCGGTTTCCTGCGCGTCATCCTGAACGCCCACGTCAAGGAAATGACCGACCTGGCTGCCGCCGACCAGCAGGCCTTGATGGGCGCGGTGCTGGCGACCGAAGCGGCGCTGCGCGAGGTGATGGCGCCCGACAAGATCAATCTCGCTTCGCTCGGAAATGTGGTTCCGCACCTGCACTGGCACGTGATTCCACGGTTTGCGGACGATCCGCATTTTCCCGATCCGGTCTGGGGCGCCAAACGGCGCAGCACGCCGCATGCCGCGCCCGCCGATCTGGGGGCGCAGCTTGCCACCGCCCTCAACCGACGGCTTGGTCGCGCTCGGGAAACGGAATGACGGTGGCGCCGGGCTGTGCGCTGGTCTGCTGCATGCGCTGGGCCGGGAAGATGGCCGCAAAGGTGCTGCCCTTGCCGGGAATCGACTGAATCTCCAGCCGCGCACCGTGGCGGGTGAGGACATGCTTGACGATGGCGAGCCCGAGCCCGGTGCCCCCGGTTTCGCGCGAACGGCTGCGGTCGACGCGGTAGAAACGCTCGGTCAGGCGCGGGATGTGTTCGGCGGCGATGCCTTCGCCGGTATCGGTGACGGCAAACACGCCTTCGCCAGTGCGCTCGCGCCAGGCAAGGGCGATCTCGCCGCCTTCAGGCGTGTAGCGCACGGCATTCGACACCAGGTTGCCGAGCGCGCTGCGGATTTCCTGCAGGTTGCCCTTCAGCCAGGCCGCGCTGTCGAGTTGCAGGCTGACCCGATGCCGCCCGCGGCTCAGCGATTCGGCCTCGGCTTTCAGCGCCTGGGCCAGTTCGGGAACGTTGACGGGTTCGTCCTTGAGGGAATGGTCGTCGCTTTCCAGCCGCGACAGGGTCAGCAGGTCGTCCAGCAGATGCTGCATGCGTCGGGTGTGGTCCAGCATCAGGTCGAAATAACGGCGGCTCTCGGCAGCGGGCAGCTCAGGCGCATCGGCCAGGGTTTCGACAAAACCGCCGACCACCGTCAGGGGCGTGCGCAGTTCGTGCGAGACGTTGGCGATGAAGTCGCGGCGCATCGCATCGACACGTTCGAGGTCGGTGATGTCGCGGGCGACCAGCAGCTTTTGCGATTCGCCGAACGGCACCAGCTGCAGGGACAGGGTGAGCTCGCGGTTGACCGGCGATTTGCAGACCAGGCGCCGAGAATAGTCGGCGGCGTCCAGAAAATCCAGGAACTGCGCCTGTCGCAGCAGGTAACGGATGAACTGGCCGCGGTCGCGGTCGCAGTCCAGCCCCATGTATTTACGCGAGGCGGGGTTGCACCATTCGATCTGCTCGCTGCGGTTGAGGATGACCATGCCGTCGGGCACCGCCATGGCGGCATGCTCGAACTGTTCGAGTGCGGAGGTGAGCTGGCCGCGGCTGGCTTTCTGGCGTTTCTGTAGCTTTTGAAGACGATAAAAGATGTCGCCCCAGGTGCCGGTGGCGTCGGGCGGCTCCACTTCGTCCGGATTTTCCAGCCAGCGCGCCAGGCGGAATTCCTGCCACAGGCGGCGCAGCATCACGAAGGCCTGGACGCCGGCCAGGAATCCCAGCGCAGCCACCCAGCCGGAACCCGCCCATAAAACCAGCGCCACCAGCAACACGCTGGCCAGCACACTGAGCGGACGCCACCAGAAACCCATGCTTACCTGCCCCAGAACCCGGTGGACGGATTATCCCACGTCGGCCGAAAAGCGGTAGCCCGAGCCGCGCACGGTCTGGATCAGCTCGGAATGGCCGGACGGCTCCAGCGCCAGGCGCAGACGGCGGATGTGGACATCGACCGTACGTTCCTCCACGAACACATCGTCGCCCCACACCTGGTCGAGCAACTGGGTCCGCGAATAGACGCGCTCGGGATGCGTCATGAAGAAGTGCAGCAGGCGGAATTCGGTCGGCCCCAGTTCCAGCGCCTGTCCCTTGCCCTGCACGCGGTGACTGGTGGGATCGAGTTTCAGGCCGTTGATCTCCACCGGCTCGTCGGTCATCTGCGGCGCGCGGCGGCGCAGCACGGCCTTGATGCGCGACACCAGTTCGCGCGGCGAGAACGGCTTGGTGATGTAGTCGTCGGCGCCGGTGTCCAGCCCCAGCACCTTGTCGCGCTCCTCACCGCGAGCGGTCAGCATGATGATCGGGATCGGCTGGTAGCGCTCGTCGCTGCGCAGGCGCTTGCACAGATCGATGCCCGACATGCCGGGCAGCATCCAGTCGAGCAGGATGACGTCGGGCAAGGTGTTCTTGAGGAATTTCAGCGCATGCTCGGCGTCGCCGGCGGCGGTAACCTGATGGCCGGCCTGCGCCAGATTGAACTTCAGCAGTTCCTGGATTCCGGGTTCGTCTTCGACCAGCAAAATATTGGCAGCCATGGTGATTCCAGCATTGTTGGGACGGTGGCCATACTATGACAGCAGTATGACTGATTTATGACACCGGGCAGGCCCGTCCGAATCCGCGCCAGCTTGAGCGCTGGTAGAATTCGAGGGTTTCCCTTTGACTCCGTCTGCCATGGATAAAACCACCCATTTCGGTTACCAGCAGGTTGCCGAATCCGAGAAAGCCGCCAAAGTGGCCGAGGTCTTCCATTCGGTCGCCGCGCAGTACGACGTCATGAACGATCTCATGTCGGCCGGCCTGCACCGCCTGTGGAAGCGCTTTGCCGTGGCGCAGGCGGGGCTGCGGCCGGGCATGAAGGTGCTCGACGTCGCCGGCGGTACCGCCGACCTGACGCGGCTGTTCCTGAAGGAAGTCGGCGCAGCCGGTACCGTGCTGCTCACCGACATCAACTTTTCCATGTTGCGCGAAGGTCGTGACCGCATGCTGAACGAAGGCAGGACGCCGCCGGCCGTGCAGTGCGACGGCGAGCGGCTGCCGTTTCCCGACAATTATTTCGACTGCGTGTCGGTGGCCTTCGGCCTCAGAAACATGACGCACAAGGACCAGGCGCTGGCCGAGATGAATCGCGTGCTGAAGCCCGGCGGCCGCCTGCTGGTGCTGGAGTTTTCCAAGGTCTGGAAGCCGCTGGAGCCCGTGTACGACCTGTATTCTTTCAAGCTGTTGCCGCTGATGGGAAAACTCGTCGCCAACGATGCAGGCAGCTACCAGTATCTGGCCGAGTCGATCCGCATGCACCCGGGGCAGGAAGAGCTGAAGGCGATGATGGAGACCGCCGGCTTTGCCAAGGTAAGCTACCACAACCTCACCGCCGGCGTCGTCGCGCTGCATAAAGGCTTCAAGGTTTGATCGCTGAAAGTTTCCTTGAGCGTAGCCTCAACCACCTGCTGCGGCAGTCGCCCGGGGCGGCCGAAGCGCTGGTCCGGCATGCCGGTGCGAGCGTGCGCTTCGACCTGGCGCTCAGGCAACTCGATTTCCGCATCGCCGACGACGGCTGCTTTTCCGAAGCGGTGGTCGATGTCCCCGATGCTGTCATCCGCCCCACCCCGGCGCTTGTCGCCCGCCTGCCGTTTTTCGGCCGCGATGCGCTGCGCCTCGCCAACTACAGCGGCGATCCCGCGCTGCTCGCCACGCTCGACCGGGTGTTCAAGCAACTGGCGTGGGACGTCGAGGCCGACCTCGCGCCCTGGGTCGGCGACATCGCTGCACATCGCCTGCGCACGTTCGGTCGCGACACCCTCACTGGCGTCGCCCACACCTTCTCCGCGCTCGGCCGCAACGCCAGCGAATACATGGTCGAGGAAGCCGAAATGATGGCGCGCGGCGTCGATGTGACGCGTTTCAACCGTGAAGTGGACGTGCTCGCCGACGACGTCGCGCGGCTGGATGCCCGCCTCAAGCGCCTGGAGCCCGACGCCGCATGAAACTGCTGCGCCTTGTTCGCATTCTCACCATCGGCCTGCGCTTCGGGCTGGAGGAATTCTTTCTCGGCCACGAGCGGGTGCGGCCGCTGCGCTGGCTGGTGCGCGTCACGCTGTTCTGGCGCCCGCTCAGCGAACCGCGCGG
The DNA here is from genome assembly GCA_016195805.1 of Hydrogenophilales bacterium. Lineage (GTDB taxonomy): Bacteria > Pseudomonadota > Gammaproteobacteria > Burkholderiales > Thiobacillaceae > Thiobacillus. The sequence continues at coordinate 118,881 of JACPYT010000010.1, read as the reverse complement.
GGTGCGGCTGCGGCGCGCGCTGGAGGCGCTGGGCCCGATCTTCGTCAAGTTCGGGCAGATGCTCTCCACCCGGCGCGACCTGGTTCCGCTCGACATTGCCGACGAACTGGCCCAACTGCAGGACCGGGTGCCGCCGTTTCCGTCCGACCAGGCCATCGCCACGCTGGAAGCGGCCTACAAGAAGCCGCTGGCTGAGGTGTTCGCCGAATTTGACGTCACCCCGGTCGCCTCCGCCTCGGTGGCGCAGGTGCATTTCGCCCGCCTTCATGATGGGACGTCCATTGCCGTCAAGGTACTGCGCCCCGGCATCGCACCGGTGATTGCGCACGACGTCTCGCTGCTTTACGCCGCCGCTGGTCTGGTGGAAAAGCTGTTCGCCGACGGCAGGCGGCTGCGGCCGCGCGAAGTCGTGGCGGAGTTCGAGAAGCATCTGGGCGACGAACTCGACCTGATGCGCGAAGCCGCCAACTGCTCGCAACTGCGGCGCAACTTCAGGGATTCGCCGCTGCTTTTGGTCCCCGAGGTGTACTGGGATTACTGCGGCCGCGACGTCATGGTGATGGACCGCATGGACGGCATCCCGGTGAGCCAGATCGAGCGCCTGCGCGAATCCGGCGTCGACATCCCGAAACTCGCCGCCACCGGCGTGGAAATCTTCTTCACCCAGGTGTTCCGCGACGGCTTCTTCCACGCCGACATGCACCCCGGCAACATCCTGGTGCGCCCCGGCTCCGAGCAGTACATCGCGCTCGATTTCGGCATCATGGGCACGCTCACCGAGGTCGACAAGCAGTATCTGGCGCGCAACTTCCTCGCCTTCTTCCGCCGCGACTACAAGGGCGTGGCGCTGGCGCACCTGGAATCGGGCTGGGTGCCGGCCGACACCCGCATCGACGAGCTCGAAGCCGCGGTGCGCGCGGTGTGCGAACCGGTGTTCGACCGTCCGTTGAAAGACATTTCATTCGGCCGCGTGCTGCTGCAGCTGTTCCAGGCCTCGCGCCGCTTCAACGTGGAGATCCAGCCGCAGCTGGTTCTGTTGCAGAAAACGCTGCTCAACATCGAAGGCCTCGGTCGCCAGCTCGACCCCGACCTCGACCTGTGGAAGACCGCCAAGCCCTTCCTCGAACGCTGGATGAACGAGCAGGTCGGCTGGCGCGCGTTGGTGCGGAACCTGCAGGCCGAGGCGCCCAAGTGGGCGGCGCTGCTGCCGCAGCTGCCGCGGCTGGCGCACCACGCCCTGAACGAAAACCGACTGGCCCAGCTGGAAGCCGGGCTGACCTTGTTATTGCGCCAGCAGCACACGCGCAACCGCTGGCTGGCCGTGCTTGCCGCGGTACTCGCTTCACTGGTATTCGTACTCGTCTGGCTCGGGCAGATAGCACTATAGGAGGCCCCCATGCTCTTCTGGTTCGTCATCATGTACTGGGTCGTATCGGTCGGCATTGGTCTATGGGCGGGCACACGGGTGCACAACACCAAGGACTTCGCCATTGCCGGCCGGCACCTGCCCTTCTACATGGTCACCGCTACCGTGTTCGCCACCTGGTTCGGGTCCGAGACCGTGCTCGGCATCCCGGCGACCTTCCTGCAGGAAAACCTGCATGGCGTGGTGGCCGACCCCTTCGGCGCAGCCCTGTGCCTGATACTGGTCGGGCTCTTCTTCGCTGCGCCGCTCTATCGCCTGAATCTCCTCACCATCGGCGATTTCTACAAGAAGCGCTATGGGCGGAGTGTGGAAGCGCTCACGACCATCGCCATCGTCATTTCCTACCTTGGCTGGGTCGGCGCACAGATCACTGCGCTGGGCCTGGTCTTCAACGTGGTGTCGGGCGGCGAGATCAGCAAGCTGAACGGCATGCTGATCGGCTCCTCGACCATCCTCATCTACACCCTGTTTGGCGGCATGTGGGCCGTGGCCATCACCGACTTCCTGCAGATGATCGTGATCATGCTGGGCATGCTGTGGATCGGCGGTGAAGTGAGCGGCATGGTGGGTGGCGTCGGTGTCGTGGTCCGTCACGCCGCGCAGGCTGGCAAGTTCAACTTCTGGCCTGCCCTCGATCTCAAGGAAGTGATCGGCTTTACCGCCGCCTGGATCACCATGATGCTGGGCTCCATCCCCCAGCAGGACGTGTTCCAGCGCGTCCAGTCGGCGAAAACGGAAAAGATCGCCGTATGGGGCTCGGTGTTCGGTGGCAGCCTGTATTTCGTGTTCGCCTTCGTGCCGATGTTTCTCGCCTACTCGGCGACACTCATCGATCCCGCCATGGTCAAGGGCCTGATCGACGCCGATCCGCAGATGATCCTGCCCCGCCTGGTCATCGATCACGCGCCGCTCTTCGCCCAGGTCATGTTCTTCGGCGCGCTGCTCTCGGCGATCAAGAGCTGCGCCTCGGCCACCCTGCTGGCGCCTTCGGTCACGTTCACCGAAAACCTGCTGAAACCGATGCTGGGCGAGATGTCGGACCGCAAACTGCTCAAGACCATGCGCATCGTGACCCTGTGTTTCACGGTGCTGGTCACGCTGTATGCCATCAACTCGAAGGCGAGCATCTTCAAAATGGTGGAGAACGCCTACCAGATCACCCTGGTCATGGCCTTCGTTCCCCTGGCTTTCGGCGTGTACTGGAAACGTGCCACCAACCAAGGGGCGCTGTTGTCCATCTTCCTGGGGCTGTCCACCTGGCTGGCCATCCTCGTCGGTGGTCCGGAGGACCCCTTCATCCCCGCCCAGTTTGCCGGCCTGCTGATGTCCATGCTGGGCATGATCGCCGGCTCGCTGCTGCCGCAGTGGGTGCGGCAACCGCTCCCCGAGATCGGGCTGCATCACGCACTTCACCACCAGGCCGCTGCACACACCCAGCACGTGCCTCAGCCGCACCATCCGCATCACTCCTGACCGGAATCGAGATCACCTACAAACCTACAAGAAGCGGGCTACCCCGGCCCCTAGCTTCTGCTTGTCACCCGCCGCTTCGATGCACTTGAAGCGGCGCAAGATGTGGGCCTCGACATCCAGCCAACAGCGTTCTTCTCTTCGCTGGGCCGTCGGGTTTCGGCAAAACCTTCTTCTGCACAGGATCGTCGGCTTCGGCCTGCCGGGTGGGTTCATTTCTTCCCGCCGGCGTGTCAGATTTCTTTACAGTTTACTTTTCCAGTCGGTTCGGGCGGCGTTGGAAACCCTGCAAAACTTTCCATAACATAATGTAATTATTGAATATTTTTATAGCCGATCAAATTCTGGCACGGCTAATGCTTTGTCTATGACGGAAGCGACTTGACGCACGCGCAGGAAATCCTGCAATCGGGTTGCTCTGAGATTGTGTTGGAGTAATAACGCCCCCCGGCTACTCCAACCTCAGTTTAATTTTGGGAGAACATCATGATGAAAAAATCCTCGTTAGCCTTGGCCATCTCCGTGATGGTCTCAGGCCCCGCATTCTCGGCGGCGTTCGTGAATGGCGGTTTTGAGACCGGCGACCTCTCGGGTTGGACCCAGGGCGGTGGCTGCTGGGGCAGCAACAACTGTGGCAATAATGTTTACGTCCCGTATACGGGCGGCGCTTTGCCGACCGCCCCGCAATACGCCGGCGGCACCCCCGTCAACACGATCATGAGCGCGGGCACGGACCCCATCACCGGCCAGAACACGGTCTACAACGGCAATTACTCGGTGCGGGTGAACAACTCCATCAATAACTATTCCGTCTCCACGATTTCCCAGAGCGTCACCAACTACACGAGCAACGACATCTACTTCCAGTGGAATGCCGTGCTGGAGTCCTCGCACGGCCTGAACAACTCCGACTATTTCTCCCTGACCCTGACGGACAACACCAGCAACACCGTCCTGCTCACCCGCTCCTACAGTTCCGCATCTGCATCGGGCCTGTTTACCTCATACCAGTTTGGCCATTGGTATGGCAGCGGCTGGCAGCTTGAGCATATCGACCTCACCACTGCGGGCGCCGGCGGCACCAGCATCGTTGGCCATGACCTGACCTTGTCGCTGCTGGCCTCCGACTGCCCCTACGGCGGCCATGCCGGTTACGTGTATCTGGACGGCTTCGCGCCGACGATCCAGCCCCCTGGCCCCAATCCCACCCCCGAGCCCGCTACCCTGGCTTTGGTGGGTCTCGGACTCGCTGGTCTGAGTGCAGCGCGTCGCCGCAAGGCCGCCTGATCCCTGCAACAGCCGGAAAAACGGCGGCCTCTGGCCGCCGTTTTCTTTGCTGCCTAAAATGAGCGCTTTGCTCCAAGGCCGGCATCGTGACCAAGCAGAACATCCTGACCCGCGGCAAGAAAGTCCAGGCCAACCAGCTAGCCCTGGACGGACGGTTCGAGGAAGCGTGTACCTTGTACCAGGTTGTAAGCAGGACCGATCCCAGCGATGTGGAAGTCTGGGCCAAGCTGGGCGCAACGCAATACCGGCTCGGCCGTTACCCTGAAGCCGAGGCGAGTGCGCGCCGGGCGCTCAAGCTGGCCCCCCATCTGGCTTTTGCCCAGCACACCCTGGCGCTCGCCCTGCAAGGCCAGGGCAAACTGGACGATGCAGCCGCACTCCTGGAGCACGCCCTGGCACAGCAGCCGAATTCTGCGGAAACGATCACCAATCTCGCCCGGCTGCGCGAACAGCAGGGGCGCGTACAGGAATCATTCGAGCTCTATCACCGCGCACTGGATTTGCAACCCGACTCCGCCTACGTACAAGCCAAGCGCGCCGAACTGCTGGAAAAAGCCGGCCAGGTGGAAGAGGCAGAGGCGATCCTGGCCCGCGGCCTGGCCCGGGAGCCCGGCCATCCCGTCCTCAACCTGGTAGCCGCCCGTCTGGACCGGCGGGCCGGCCGCCACGCCCAGGCGGTAACCCGGCTGGAAAGCATCCTCTACCTGCCAGCAGCCCAGGAGAGCCGCGCCGAGATCCATCTGCTGCTTGGCCAGCTCCATGATCGCCTGGGCAACACGGACAAGGTCCTGCCACACCTGATCGAGGGAAAGCGCCGTGTCGCGCTGACCACCGATCCCAACGGCCAGAGCCGCAGCCGGTTTCTGGCTCGCATCGAGACCGCCCGCGCCTGGATGAGCGACAATCTGGCGACGCCCCCCTCTGCCGTCGCCCAGGATAAGACCCCGATTTTCCTGGTCGGCTTTCCACGCTCAGGCACCACGCTGCTGGAGCAGATCCTGGACAGCCATCCTCGCCTGCAGACCCTGGAAGAAAAACCCATGGCCGAGGTGTTGGAGCAGGCCTTTCTGAACTTGACCGGTGGCGGGCCCGACGCGCTGGCCAATCTCTCGGAGCCGCAACTCGCCCATCTGCGCGAGGTCTACTGGACGGAAGCGGAACGCCTTCTGGATCGGCAGCCTGGCACCTTGCTGGTGGACAAACTGCCGCTCAACATCGTGCGCATCCCTTTGCTGTGGCGGGTCTTCCCCGAAGCACGCTTCATCCTCGCCATCCGCCATCCTTGCGACGTCGCCTTAAGCTGCCTGATGCAAAACTTCGGCCACAACGATGCCATGGCGGGCCTGGTCAGCCTCGACAGCATCGCGCAGATCTATTCCAGGGTCATGGGGAATTGGCTCGACTATGCAGCCCGTCTGCCCCTGCACTGGCATCGGGTACGTTACGAAGATCTGATCACGAATCTGGAGGACGAGGCTCACTCGCTGCTGGATTTCCTTGGCGTGGACTGGGATGACGCTGTGCTCAGCCACACCCGCCATGCCCAGGAACGCGCCCTCATCAACACGCCCAGTTACCACCAGGTCACCCAGCCGATCTACCAGCACGCCCGATACCGCTGGAAACGCTACCAGACCGCCTTCACACCCATCCTGCCCACCCTGCAGCCCTTCATCCGGCAATTCGGCTACAGTGAGGCCGACGCAATCCCTGAAGCCTCAACTCCGCACTGATCGCCGAACGTGCCCTGCAATAGCCGCCATTTGATCGCTGCTCCGCCTTCTACATTAGACGCTCTCCATTTCGACCCCAGATTGTGGCAAAGAAGAACATCCTGACCCAAAGCAAAAAAGCCAAGGCCGACGGCCTCGCCCTGGCAAATCGGCTGGAGGAAGCGCTGATGCTGTATGCCGGCGTCTGCAAGACCGACCCCACTGACGCGGAAGCCTGGGTCAAGCTTGGCGCGACCCAGCGTCGCCTGGGCCGTTACGCCGAGGCGGAAGCCAGTGGGCGACGGGCGGTGCTGCTCGCGCCGAATCAGACCTTCGCCCACCATACCCTTGGGGTGGCGCTGCAATGTCAGGGCAAGCTGGAAGACGCCATGTCGTGCTATCGCCAGGCGATCCGGCTCAAACCCGACTATCCCGATCCGCACTACCTGCTCGGCAACGCCTTGCTGCAATCAGGCCAACTGCACGATGCGGAATCCAGCCTGCGCCAAGCGCTCGCGCTGCGGCCCACCCAGTTTGAAGCGCTGAGCGACTTGGGCGCCCTGCTGCTCACCCTGAACCGGGTCGACGAGGCCGCTCACTTCCTGCAACGGGCCCTGGGTCAACAACCCGACAGCGCCGAGGTTTTAGCCAACCTGGGCAGCCTGAAGGAAAAAACGGGGGACATGGAAGGGGCCCTCGAATGCTATCGGCAAGCGCTATCGCGACGCCCGGATTCGCCGGACGTTCTGGCCAAACGAGGCGAACTGCTGGAACGCCTGGGGAGCCTCGATGAAGCGGAGGCGGCCGTGACACGCGGGCTGGCTTCCGCGCCAAGCCATCCCCTCCTCAATCTGGTGGCTGCCCGCCTGGATCGGCGAAAAGATCGCCTGGCCGAGGGCGCGGCCAGGCTGGAACGCGTCCTTGACCACCCCATGCCTCTGGAAACGCGCTGCGAGGTTCATTTGTTGCTCGGGCAATTGCACGACCGGCTGGGCAATACGGAACTAGTCATGCCGCACTTGAGCGCAGGCAAGCGCGGCGTGGCCCTGGCTACCGATCCGGACGGCAGTGGCCGCGCCCGTTTCCTCGCCCGCATCGATCAGGCCCGTACGTGGCTGGGCGGCGAGGCGTCCGGACTCGACCAAAGGGACGCCCCTCCATCGGAAGACACCCCGATTTTTCTGATCGGGTTCCCGCGTTCCGGCACCACTCTCCTCGAGCAGGTTCTTGACAGCCATCCGGCATTGCAGGCCCTGGAGGAGAAGCCCATGGTGGCGGTGATGGAACAGGCTTTCCTGGCATTGACCGGCGGCGGAAGCGGTGCACTGCAGGCGCTCAGCGAGTCGCACCTCCTCGAGTTGCGCAGGCTCTATTTCCAGGAAGCGGCGCGTCATCTGGTGCGCCGGCCAGGCAGCCGGCTGGTAGACAAGCTGCCGCTCAACATCGTGTCCGCTCCTCTGATCTGGCGGGTTTTTCCCGAGGCCCGCTTCATTTTCGCCCTCCGCCATCCCTGCGACGTCGTGCTGAGCTGCATGATGCAGAGCTTCGCCCACAACGACGCCATGGCCGGGTTCGTCAGCCTGGAAAGCATTGCGGAAATCTACGCGCGGGTGATGGATGCCTGGCATGAAACCACCGAGCGTCTGCCGCTTCATCGGCAACGCATCCGCTACGAGGACCTGATCACGAATTTCGAACCGGAGGCAAGGAAACTCCTGGAATTCATCGGTGTGAGTTGGAGCGATGCCGTACTGGAGCACACGCATCATGCGCAGCAGCGCCTTGCCATCCAGACGCCCAGCTACCACCAGGTCACCCAGCCGATCTACCAGCACGCAAGGTACCGTTGGAAACGCTATGAAGCGGAATTCCAGCCGGTCATGGCAAGCTTGCAGCCGTTCATCGACCGCTTCGGCTATCAGGAATGAGACCGCTGGCGTGCAGCACCGGATTCAGAAAGGCTCGTAGCCGAAGGCGGCGATGAACGGCTCGAGTACCTTGGCAACCGGCGCGAACTCCGCTTCGTAGTGTCTCCAACGCGCCACCGAGGACGCATACAGCGGCTGCGCCACCTGGTTGCGGCTGGGGCTGGCGATGTATTTCTTTGCTGCGTACTCGTGAAAATTCCTCACGCCATCGTCCCAAGCCAGACCGAGCGCGTCGAACACGCGTCGGAAAGTCGGCTCGAACTGCCCCACCGCATCCTCATAGCGGAACTCGATGAGGTCCATCGTCAGCCGATGCTTGATGTGCATCCACCACCTCATCACCTCGGCATAGAAGTCGGCCGTCCCGTGCCAACTCAGCAGATGGGCCGTGGCGGGCGAGGGCACCATGAGCTGCATGAAGCAGCTCAGGCAGACGTCGCGCGGGTCGCGCATGACGAAGATCAGCTTGGCATCGGGGAAAACGGTATTGATCAGGCCGAGATCGAGGGTGTTGAGGGTGAATTTGTCCACCAGTCTACGTTCCCCGAGACTGTCGCCGAAACGATCCCGGACCCGTTTCCAATAGAACGTGCGCAGGCGCAGGATGTCCGACTGGTCCAGCGTGCTGAGCTTGTCCGCCGTGCTCTCGTTCCCGCCGACCATCTGGTGAAGTTCGCGCTGCATGGCCCACACGAAATCGGTCTCGTCGGCGACGAAGACGTCGGAATGGGCACCCAATACCTCCTGGGCCAGGGTAGTGCCCGAGCGGAAGAAGCCAACCAGGAAAACGGGCGCAGGCAGTTCCGGCGGGAAAGCGACACCGGACCAGCGCCCCATGAGGTCGCGGTCAAAGCCTGCCGTGTTGGTCCGGATCATATTCGGCAGGAACGCCAGATTCTGCTGGACATACTCCGGCAAGGTGGCAGACAGGCGGGCCGAGGCATGGAGGTGGGGAAAGACCTGGTTGTATGCCTTGAGCTTGTCGAGCACCCGCGCCAGTTCCTTGTGCGCGCGAAACGCCTCGCGAGGGAGCATCTGCGCAGCCAGGACCGTTTCCAGGCGGTGCCGGGCATCCTCGTTCAACCCCGCGTCGGCCTCCAGGCTCGCCAGCAGCACCTGCATCATGGCGTTCGCCGGGGAAATTGCTGCAGCCCGACGGCCAGCATCCAGCGCCTCGGCCTTCTTGTTCAACTGGGCCAGCGTCACCGCAAGCAACTGAAACACCCGAAACTCGCCGCCGTTGAGCGTACCCGCCTGACCGAGCAGTTCGAGCGCCCCCGGGAAATCGCCCCACTGCTGCATTTGCTGGGCAATCTCGAGCGCCGGGTTGATATCTCCGCTCTGGCGCGACTTGTCCAGAAGAAGCCGTCCGGATTGACGCAAATGGCCCCCCCCCTCAGCGCGCCGCCCGAGGCTGCACAAGGATTGCCCGAGCCAGGACATCGCCTGGGCATCGCCTGGATTCTCAGCGAGCGCCCGCTCGAACCATTGAACGGCATCCGCCACATTGCGCGCCTGGAGGGCGGCGTAGCCGCGCTGCGAGGAAGTGTTCATCGCCTTGGGAGCCCGGGAGGGTCGGAGTGAATTCCGGCCATGCCTTGCGTGACGTTCCGCAGGCTCGATCCCGGCCTCGCTTGGGGTGAGATGGCCGCGTCTGCGATCTGAATGACGACTCGATTCGGTGTCAACGCAAATAGCCCTCGTGCTCCAGCTTGAGGAGGATTTGTTGCACCGCTTCGTCGATGCCCAGGCCGGTGGTGTCGATCGCCAGCTCAGGTTTCTCGGGTACTTCGTAAGGATCGGATACGCCGGTGAATTCCGGGATCAGCCCGGCGCGCGCCTTGGCGTACAGTCCCTTGCGGTCGCGCGATTCGCAGGTCTCGATCGGGGTGGCGACGTGGATTTCGACGAAGCCGCCGACCGCCTCGATCATGCTGCGCACGTCGCGCCGGGTCTGACGATAGGGCGCAATCGGTGCGCAGATGGCGATGCCACGGTTCTTGGTGATTTCGGACGCGACGAAGCCGATGCGGCGCACGTTGATATCGCGATGGGCCTTGGTGAAGCCGAGTTCGGATGACAGGTGGCGGCGCACGATGTCGCCATCGAGCAGGGTAACGCAGCGCCCGCCCATCTCCATCAGGCGCGCGGCCAGCGCACGCGCCAGGGTGGACTTCCCTGCACCGGACAGCCCGGTGAAAAACACGGTGAAGCCCTGGCGCTCGCGCGGCGGGCTCTGCCGGTGCAATTCGGCGATGACCTCGGGGAAGCTATACCAGTCGGGTATTTTCAATCCGGTCTGCATGCGGCGCCGGAATTCCTCACCGCTCAGGGTGAGCAGGCGCGCGCCCGCTGGCACGTCGGATTCGGGCAAATGCTCGGCCCGGTCTTCCACGTACACCATGCGCGGATAGGCGATGAGCCGCACCCCCATTTGTTCGGCCAGTTCGGTCACGGGCAGATCGGCATGCGTCCGGGTGAGGTCTTCGCCCCGCCGGCAATCGCCATCTGGCTGGTGTTCGCCGCCGGCGATCAGCAGACTGCAGCCATAGTTGCGCGCGACAATGGCGCGCAGCAGCAGCGCGCGCGCGCTGCCCTCGCGCGGCGGCGCAGGCAACAGCGTCAACTGGGTGGTCGCAGCCGGGAAACGTTCGCGGATGGCGAGAAAACTTCTCACCAGACCGAAATAGGCTGGCGCCTCGGTGATATCCCCGCCCACCTGGGGATGCAGGAGCAGGTTGGCCTCGTTCTCGATCGCGCACTTCAGGCAGAACTCGAATTGCGCCCGGTGCATCGGCTGACGCGCCTGCCAGGCAACCACGCGGCGCCAGCCGCGCCGCGCAAACAGCGCGCGCAATTCGGCCGGAGTGGCGCGTAGACCGACGAAATCCGGGTGCGGCGGCAGGGCGACGCCCTCGACCGCCCCGCCCAGATGCCAGACGCCATCCCCCTCCCACGCATCGCTGACGGTCAGCACCGCGAGCATGAAGCCTTCGCCGTCGCGCAAGGCCACCCGATCGCCGAGCTTCAGTTCGGCGACGGCCTTCTGCTTGCTGGCTAGCGTGACCGGCAGCGGCCAGAACGTGCCGTCGTCCAACTGCCGGTCAACCTCGACGCGCTCGCATTGCGCGCGCGTCATGAAGCCGGCGAGCGGCGAGTAGGCGCCGGTCATCAGCATTTCGAGTTCGCACTGCTGCCGCCAGTCCAGGTCGAGCGAAGGCAGGCCCAGGGCCTCCTGTTTGAGCGCGGCGGTTTTCTCAGGGTCGATCAGGTCGACGAGCGTACCGCCATAGGGCGCGATCAGTTGATTCACCATTCAGCTCCGGGAAAAGACCGCAAGGGCTATTTATAAATTTCGAAGAAACTAGCAATAAACCGGCCAACTTCCGATTCGGGCAGATGATTGATTCCGGCGGCGCCCTTGCGCCCGCCGCCGGTGTCGAACTGGCTGCACAGCTCGTCCGCGCCGGACTTGGCCACCAGCGGGGCACGCACGCTGACGACATAGCCGCCGTCCGGCTTGGCGGTCAGCACCGCATGCGCCTGGGCGGGAGACTCAACTGCCAGCTGGTTGCCGAACACGCCGGAAATCCGCCGTGCCCATTTTTCGGCAGGCAGCATGAAGATGCGTCCGGCGGCACGCGCTTCCGTTGCGTCCAGGGCAACGGCGCGCGCCATGTCCTCCTGATAGCCAGCCTTCAGCGTTCGATAGGCAGCCGATTCAGAGATGAAAGCGAAGGGATCGGCAAACGGGCGCATCTGACGATACAACTCGGCCGGGTCGTAAAACAGATCGCCGAGCGTTTCGCCATAGCCGTTGTAATTGAGGCATTCGCCCAGCGACTGCAGTTGCGCCAGCTGGTCGACCGTCAGGTTCAGCGGGATGGCTGCCTGTCGTGCCGCATCCGCGAGATTGTCGCCGAACGCGGCGGCGACCGCCCACGGCAGATGCCTGCCCTGCAGATACCGGTTCACCAGCAGGCTGGTGCAGACGTTGGCGTCGGTATCGATATGCGGCTCGAAACGGGGATGCTCGGGGATGTCGCCCGGCTGGTGATGGTCGAAGTAGCGCACTTCCGCGCCGGCCTCGAGAATCCGGTCCAGGGCTTCGCGGTTTTTCGACAGGGCGATGTCGAGCACGGTGATGCGATCGCCTGCCTGGGCCTTGACCCGCTTCAGTAGGCTGATGTCGCGCTTGGGCCCGGTGACCAGTTCGGAATCGGCGGGATCGGCCAGGCGCAGCTGGTGCAGCGCACAGAGACCGTCGGCGTCGCCGTTGAAAACGTCAATGAGGTGCATGTCGGTTATGGTTATGTAATCGTTGGGCGCCGCGGAAATGCGGCCATTGTATGAACGCGAGCGCTGCGATGACAAGCACATGCAATGCACTGTAACGCAGCCATATGACGGGCATCGCGGCGTAATGCTGACGGTCGGTGCTCAGCAGGAACTGCATGGCCGAGAACTGCTGGCCATATTTGTCGATTGAACCTGCCAGCCCGAGATGCAGGAACAGCGCCGCGAGCGGCACCGAAACCAGCACGCCGATCAACCGCAAGGTGCGTTGCGCGACCGTCGCAGGCGAGGCGAGCAATGCGGCAGCGAGGAACAGGATATAGAGCCAGGCACACAACGCCGCAAAGGCCAGCGGCTGCGGGGTGGCCATCAGTTCGACGAGATTGTCGGTGTCAGCCTGCACCACCACGCCCCAATACGCCAGCCCCAGTACCGGAAGCGCAGCCCAGTAATGCAGCGCCCCCAGCCGCCGCCCGCGCCAGCGGCGGACGGTTTGCACGGCCAGATACATCAACGCGCCGGGTATCAAGGCCAGTGCCGTCCAGCGCAACCCGAGTTCCCACTGGCCCGCCCAGTGCAGCACCGGGCTACCGCCCAGATCGAAGAGGCTTTCATCCGGCACGGCGGCATCCAGCAACAGAAAAGTGATCCCGCCATACGCCAGCAGGCCTAGCGGGACTTGCCCCAGACGAGCCAGTCCGGACACCTGCCTGCGCGCCAGCCACACCGGTCCCACCGCCAGCCAGTAGCACGCCAACGCAAGCAGCAGCGCCGACAGCCAGGCACTCCCCGGCCGCAACAGTTCGCGCACGTTGTAAGGCATGGAGGGAAGGTGCCCGGCGCCCCAGAACAGCGCACCCATGCCGCCCAGCACCAGCGGCATATGCCAGCGCATACGCACTGTCGGGGATGAAGAAACGGATTCCGTATGAAGTGGCATCCGCGGCGTGGCCACATGCCGCGGTGCCCGCAGGATGCGGCGCGTCACGCCATAGCCTGCCAACCCGCCCATCCAGGCCAGAAACCAGTCGGTGGTGTCGGCAATTTTCTCTGGCAGCATCACCTGCCCCAGTTCGATCAGGGCGGGCATCAGCACCAGTACCAGCATGGCCACCGCAAACAGCGGACCGCGCCAGCGCCAGGGCTGGCGGGCCACCCCCCAGGCCAGCAAACCACCGAGGGGCGCAAAGAACAGCGTCTTACGCAACACTTCGGTGATGGCCCGGTATTCGGTGCCGAAGTAATACACCTCGAATGGAACCCGCTGCACGAAATCGAGCCGGCTCTTGACGAAGGCGCCGTCGGTGCGGAAATCGAAGGGAAACCAGAACACGAACAGCAGCGCAGCCATCCACCCGGCAGCCAACGCGAAAGGCAGCCATGCCCCCCACGCCAGCGGTTTGCCGACGGGCGCTTCACGTTTGGCCAGATATCCGCCGACGAAGCTGCCCAGCGCCGCGCCAAGCGAAGCGGTCAGGATATCTGTGACATCGCTGACACGCGAAAAGACGAACAGCTGTATGAACTCCAGCCCGGTCGCGGTGACCACCGTCATGCCCCACGCGCGCCACGCGCTGCGTGTCCCGTCGATCCGCCACAACAGCGTGAGCGGCGTCCAGATCAGTGCATCGGTGGCGATGTCGTACAGCGCTGTGGCGGGATCATGCGGCAGGTCAGAAAATGGAATCAGAACGACCATGCCGTCCCGCCATTTATGAAAGATCTCGACCAGGCTGATGGTCAGGTCAAGCGGCAGGACGTTGTAAAACACGACCCCTGCCAGGTACGTCCAGGCCAGGCGTTCCGCCAGCGTGGCACGGGTATGGGTGTGCCACCAGGCCTGCAGCCAGTCGGTAAAACGCCCGCCTGTCGGCCACCAGGCCAGCACGCCGATGATTCCCCCCAGGGTTTCGGCGAAGATGTCGTTCTGCGACACCGTACGCTGCGGGAAAAACAGCTGCGTGAATTCGATGCCGACACTCAAGGCCGTGGCGGCAGGAATCAGCGCCAGCGTGGCAAGGAGGTTGTGCAGACGACCACGGCCTCCCGTCAGGGCGCCCATCCACAGGTAGGTCAGTGGAATGAACAGCAGCAGATTGGCGACCCAGTCGGCGCGCGACCCGATCCCGAGTTTGAGAAACGGTATCGCACCAAACCGGGCCACGGCCACGTCCCACGGCAGCGCATGAAACTTGAGCGGCACTAGGCTGCCGTATATGACAAACACGGTGTAACCCAATGCGATCAGCCACAACAGCGCACGTGGATTGCCGGGTGATTTCACGCCGCTGCTCATTGCGTGGACGCTTCCAGTGTACGCAACAAGGCAGGGGGGACGTTCGCTCCGGCCGGCGCCGTCGCCCGCCAGTCTGGATAGGCCGCCAATTCGTGCAGCAGGCTTTGCGGCAGTCGGGTTATCCCCTGGCGCTGCGCCAGCAGACGCGTAGTCAGCTCCGATACGGCAATGTTCAGCAAATCGGGGCGATAGGCCAAGGCGATGTTGTATGCCGCCGCACCCCCCTGCAAGGGCGTGGCGGCCGCCACCACGTTGGCGACCACGCGCTGGTGGTAGGGGGTGCCTTGGGCGCTCCGTACCTGGATGCCCGCACCCGACGCCAACACGGTGTTGGAGAAAATCATCATGTCGCGCGGCACGTCGTTATGCGGCTGGACATGGATCGCATCGCCGCTGCCATTGATGAACACATTGTCGTACAGCGCCACGCGTCCCTCCGCCTGAATCAGCGCCTCACTGGGATTGTGCAGGAAGAGATTGCCGTAGACCAGATAGCGATCCTCGCTGCCTATCCCCGCCAGCGGGAAATGTCCCAGCAGGACGTTGGGACGTGCCTGCGGCCCGGGCAATGCATCCTGTTTGGAAAACACGTTGTAGCGTATCACCGTGTCGTGGCGATCGGCATGCCCGGGCGGCCGGCTTGTCTGATGCTTGATCTGCAGGTTGTAGCCGAGCGTATGCGAGACCCAGTTGGCCTCGATGAGGCCGCCGACAAACGGATCCGAACCATCGGCATCGCCGAAGTACACGCCAGTGCCTACCCGCTCGATGCGGTTGTCCCGGACCACCCAGCCGAACGCCGGACACTTGGTGGAGATGCCCACATTCTGCTGCGATGCGGCATGGTCGTGGATGAAGAGATGGTCCAGCGTAATGAAGTCGGCGTAGCGGCTATGTCCCTCGGCCTTGACCGCATCCACCGGCTGGTTGCGGCCATCCAGCTCCAGATGGCGCAATACCAGGTAGCGCACATCGACCAGGCTGACCGTATTGGCCCCCGCTCGGGCAAGGAAATGCGGCGGTTCGTGTGGCTCGGCCGCCTCGATGACGATGGGTTGGCCAGCATGGCCCGACAGATTGTGCAAGGGCAAGCCCTGCAGGTAATCGCCTGGTGCAAGCAGCAGGTGGTCGCCCGGCTGCAGGCGATGCAGATAATCGCGATAATCCTGCGCGTTCGCGCGGTAATCCGTTGCGGCCGCCGTTCCCGCCAGCAAGCAGAGCCATGCTGCGCAGACGGCCCGCCGCATTCAGTCCGCCGTGTCGGGCAACGGCAGCCCGCTTTTCAGCAAATCCAGTTTGCCGTAGAGCACGCGGGTCATGCCGGCCACGCTCTGCCGGCCGGTATCCACCACGATGTCGGCCACTTCGCGATACAGCGGATCACGCTGCTTGAACAGCTCCCGCAGCCTGGCGAGCGGGTTCTCGGTTTGCAACAGGGGGCGATTTCGATCATGCCGCGTGCGCTCATGCAAATGCTCGGGCATCCCACGCAAGTAAATCACCACCCCGTTTTTTTTCAGATTGTCACGATTGGTCGCCGACAGGACCGCGCCACCGCCGGTGGCCAGCACGATCCCGGACAAGCCGGTCAGTTCGGCGATCGTCGCCTCCTCGCGCTTGCGGAAACCCGCCTCGCCTTCGATCTCGAATATGACCGGAATCCTGACGCCGGTGCGGGCCTCGATTTCATGGTCCGAATCGTAGAAGCTGCACCCATAATGCCTGGCCAGCAGCCGCCCCACGGTCGTCTTGCCGGCACCCATCAGTCCGACGAGGTAAAGATTGTCTTGCTTGCTCATGGCGTCATTCTAATGGAGTGCGGCCTAATGAGCGGCGGTACAAAGGCGAGCGCACGCGAGAAAATCAGACGAAAAAAAGCGCGGGACCCGCCCGCGCTTCGAGGATTGGTCGCAATCAGCGTATCGACAGACGGTCGTCGAGGATCCGCGGCGTAAGGAAGATGATCAGCTCGGTCTTGTTGTTCGCCTTGCTCGTCGTCTTGAACAGATTGCCGAAGACAGGCACATCGCCCAGCAACGGCACCTTGTTTACGGTAGAGGTATCGGTACCGTCAAAGATGCCGCCCAGCACCAGCGTCTCGCCATTGTTCACGCGCACCTGAGTCTTGATCCGCTTGGTGTCGATCGCTGGATCGGTGATGCCCGGTATGAAGCGCACCGCATCCTTCTGTACTTCGACGGTGAGGATGACCGAGTCGTTGTTGAGAATCTGCGGATCGACCAACAGGCACAGGAACGCGTCCTTGAACGTCACGGTTGGAGGCGAGTTTGCCGTACCGGGCGTTATGTAGGGGATCTGCGTACCATTGAGTATCACCGCCGGCTTCTGGTTGGACGTCATCACGCGCGGGTTGGAAATCACCTTGCCGCGGTTGTCGGCTTCCAGTGCTTGCAATTCCAGACTCAGAAGGTTGCCGTTGGCGAGATTCAACAGGGACAATGCCAGAGAACCGGTATTCGCTACGCCAAGATCACTCGGCAGGCCCTGGCCCACACCCGCTGCGGGTAAGCCAGTTGTGGGAGACGTCGCAGGATTAGTGGCTCTATTCCCGCCAATCTGGTAGGCGTTGTTCGCAAGGTTTTGGACAGCCTGAAAGCCCAAGCGCGCACCGAGATCGCGGCTCCAGCCATCGGTGGCCACCACGACCCGCGCCTCGATCATGACCTGGCGAGCCGGAACATCCAGGCGCGCGAGCAGTTCGCGAACCTCCTGAATCTTGCGCGCCGTATCGGTGATGATGAGGGTATTGGTCTTCAGTTCGTACGTCGCACGACCCCGCTTGGTGAGGATCTTCTGATCATTGTCGCCCTTGCCCTGCTGCGAGGCCTGCGCCGCCGCTGCCCCACCCAACCCCTGCGCCTGCGCGGAACAGTTCACCGCGTTGTTGGTCGCCGAATTGAGGAAAGCACCGGAGGCGAAACCATACAGCATGGTTTGCGCTTCATCCGCCCGCATGTAGTTGAGCCGGATGTACTCAGTGGTCAGGGGCTCCAGATCGGCTACCTGATTTTTGGCCTCGAACTCCAGCTTTTCCTTGGTCATCAATTCGTCTTTTGGCGCGATCCAGATCACGTTGCCGTTCTGGCGCTTGTCGAGGCCCTTGGTCTGCAGGATGAGGTCGAGCGCCTGGTCCCACGGCACGTCCTTCAGGCGCAGGGTGAGGTTGCCGGTCACGGTGTCGCTGGCGACGATGTTGAGGCCGGTGAAGTCGGCGATGACCTGCAGCACGGAGCGCACTTCGACGTTCTGGAAATTGAGCGAGAGCTTTTCGCCGGTGTATTTCACCTTGCCGTCAGCCGTTTTCTTCTGGGCATCGTCGCTCTGTTTGACTTCGACGATGAAGCTGTTGTCGGTCTGGTAGGCGGAATACTCCCAGCCGCCCTTGGGCTGGATCACCATGCGCGTATTGTCGCCCAAGGTATAGGTCTCGACGGTCTGCACCGGGGTGCCGAAATCCGCCACATCCAGACGGCGCTGCAGGGCCTTGGGCAGTTCGGTGCCGATGAAATCGACGACCACGCCATTGGATTGCTGGCGGATGTTGATCCCCGCCTGCGCGTCGGACAAGGTCGTCACGATGCGCGCCTCGCCCCCCGCACCGCGCCGGAAATCGACATCGCGGATCGTGTGGCGCGCGCCGCCGGGCGCTGCTTCGGCAAAACGCGGGCTGACATTCACGGGCGCTGCACTGGCCCCGACATCGCCGAGGGCAATCAGCAAGGATTTGCCGTCGACGGTAGCCTCGTATTCAACCGATTTGTTGAGGTTGAGCACCAGGCGGGTACGCGTCCCGGCCTGCACCACATTCACGCTCGACAGTGGGCCGAGGTTGGCTTCCACCGTATTGCGGCCCATGGCGTTGCCCGTGTCGGGCAGGTCGAGCGCGATGCGCGGCGGATTGCCGACCGTGAAACCGGCCGGCGTGGCGGTCAGCGCCTTCTTGAGGTTGACGCGTACCACGACCTTGCCACCCGGCAAGGTCGTGGTCTCGACGCTTTGCACTGCATTGCCGGTGGGCGGCGCGTCGGCGGCGCGCACCGCGAACGGCAGCACCAAACCTGTGAATAGGATGAGCCCGAGGAGATGGCGGGTCATTTTCTGGGCAATTTTCGGCAATGCATTCATGTCAGCCTCTTTGAAATTCAGTGTTACTCGTACCCTGTAGGGTGTTTATGTCCTTTGGGTGCAAATCATTCTTGCAAATTCAGGGTGCTGGTCCGCTCCGACCAATCCCCGGCGCTATCCTGGACAATTTCACGCAACGTCACTTCGCTATCACTGATCTGCGTAATGAGGCCGAAATTCTGGCCCATGTAATTGCCCTTCTTGACGTGGTAGACCGCGTTGTCCGGCGTCTTGATCACGGCCTGGATCTCGCCCTTCTGCGACAGAACGCCCACCATCTTCAGCGTTTCCAGCGAAAAAGCCTCCAAGGGCTCTTTCGGACGGGTAAGGTCGGGCTGCATTCCGCCGCCGCCACCGGTCGAGAGCTTTCTCGGCTTGAACGGGTCAGGCAGATCGAAGGCGGCATAACTAAACGGCTCGTATGCCTTGACTTCGGGCAGGGGTTCGATTTTTCCCTGCATGTCCTTGCCGGTTTCGGCGACGAATCGGTGCAGATCGTCCATGTCGCCACTGCCGCAACCACTCAAACCGGTGATTATCAATACGATGGCCAGGCGCTTCATTTCTTTTGCTCCTTGGCTTTTTGTTTCCGGGCGATGACCTCATCATCGTCCAGATAACGGTAGGTCTTGACGGTAGCGTCCATATTCAGCACGCCATCCTTGGCAGGTTCCATGGAAATATCCTGCAAAGTCACGATGCGCGGCAGCTTGGAAACATCGCTGACGAAGGCGGCGATGTCATGGTAGCCGCCAGTGACTTTGACGTGGATGGGCGTTTCGGCATAGAACTCGGACACGGTTTCGGCTTCGGGCTTGAACAGGTCGAACTGCAGTCCACGGCCCAGGCCTGCCTGGTTGACGTCCGTGATCAGCGCATCCATTTCCTGCTTGTTCGGCAATTGTTTCAAAAGCGCACCGAAAGCCTGCTGGATGTCGGCCAACTGCTTTTTGTAGGCTTCCAGATTGATGGCCTGGTTTTTCTTGGTGGTGAACACGCCGCGCAGTTCGGTTTCCTTCTGCTTTGCGGTGTCGAGTGTCGCCATCCCGCTACGCCAGTCGAACCACCAGCCTGCCATCACGATCGCCACGCCCAACAGCGTCAGCGCGACGAGCTTGGTCGGCAGCGGCCAGTCAGCCAGCGTTTTCAGGTCGAGTTTGTTGAGTTCGTCCAGGGTCATGCCTTGCCCCCTTTGTCATTCGCGCTGTCCGGTTGCTGATGCGTCTGCTTAACGGTCAGCACGAACTCGTTGGCGCGCAGATTATTCACGGTGGCGGCCTTGATCTCGACCAGGCTGGCCGATTCGAACCAGGGCGAGCCGTCGAGATTGCGCATCAGCGTGGAAACACGCGCACTCGACTGGGTGTAGCCGCTGATGGTGACAATGTCGCCCGCTTGTTTGAATGACTTGAGATAGAGTCCGTCAGGTAGCAGGCGGATCATCTGGTCAAACAAATGCACGACTTCGGTACGGTTGGATTGCAAGGTCTCGACGACTTGTTTGCGTTCCAGCAGCGCCTGGGTCTGCTCGCGGATTTTCTTGATTTCGCCAATCTGGCTGTCGAGCTTGGCGATTTCCTGTTCCAGGTAAGCGTTGCGTGCTTCCTGGGTCGACTGCCGCGCTGCAATCACGCTGTGCCCGAGGACGACAGCAATAATGCCTGTCGCTACGGCAATGCCAAGCAGGATATTGAACTGGCGCCGCCGGGCGGCACGCGCAAGTTCTCGGTGGGGGAGCAGGTTAATGCGGATCATTGTGGGTCAAACCTCCGCATGGCAAGGCCGCAAGCGACAAATAGGGAAGGTGCATCGGCGGTCAATGCCTGCGGCCGGATTTTCGGGCCGACCGCCATGTTGGCAAACGGATTGACAACCATCGTCGGCGTGCCGGTGCGCTGGGCGACGACTTCGTCGATTCCGGGGATCATGGCGCCGCCGCCGGCCAGCAGGATCTGGTCGACCTTGCGAAACTGGGTCGACGTGGTGAACAGCTGCAGGGCGCGGCCGATCTCCATCGCCAGGGTTTCGCTGTAAGGCTGCAGCACTTCCATGTCGTAGCTTTCGGGCAGCGTACCCTTGCGCTTGGCGTTTTCGGCTTCCTCGCTGGTCATGCCGTAACGGCGCGAAATTTCGTTGTTGAGCTGGTTGCCGCCAAAACCGTGTTCGCGCAAATAGACCGACTCGTTGTTATTGAGGATGTTGATGTGCATGTTCTGCGCACCCACATCGATGATTGCCACGGTCTGGCCGGCGCCGCTGTTCGGTAGCAGATGTGCGATCTGTTCGTAGGCGGTTTGCGTGGCATAGGATTCGACGTCCATGATCAGTGCCTTGAGGCCGGCCGCCTCGACGGCCGCCACACGATCCTCGACCTTCTCCTTGCGCGCCGCGGCGAGCAGGATCTGCATGTCGTCGGGGCTGCTGGGCGACGGGCCGAGCACCTGAAAATCCAGATTCACTTCATCGAGCGAGAAAGGAATGACCTGATTGGCCTCGGCCTCCACCTGATTTTCCAGATCGATGCCCTTGAGACTTACGGGCGCCAGGATTTTTTTAGTGATGACGGCTGACGACGGCAACGCCAAGGCCACGTTCTTGATCCGCGACCCCAGATTCTTCCAGGCGGTGCGCAAGGCATCCGCCACCTGATCGAGGTTGGCGATGTTGCCGTCCGTCACGGCATCCTTGGGCAAGGGCTCGATGACATAGCGTTCCACCCGCAGCATGCCCTTCCCTGCGTCGGACAACTCCACCAGCTTGACCGCGGTCGTGCTGATGTCGAGCCCCAGGATGGGCAGACCCTTGGCGGACAGCCAGTCCAGATTGATATTCAGGTGCAAGAGTTTTCCTTTACACTTCTGTGGGTTGGCGCTTTTTCTTATTATTGTTTTTAGATGCTAGCAACAACACACGGTTTTTAACAGTTTTTTTCTTGCCATCACACTAGAGTTGAACATGTGTGTCCAATTTCCAACACCACTAACGCCTATAATCGTCGGAAACTTTAGGCATCACATGGCAGATTCAGCCGATACCGCCCGAGATCATTGCAGCCCAGTACACTGCGCGACAGGCAAGTTATTCAATGGATAAAACTGCGGGGTATTGAGACGGCCCCGCCGCCCCCTCCCTGGCGGGATGGCTATTTGGTATGGTCGCTCCAGTCTTACGACGTCTTCATAAAGTAAGGAACCGGATGTTTTCGAAATGGTGGCATTACGCATTGGCATTGATCGTCAGCCTTGGCGTCGTCGGCACGGCGCTGGCCGGGTTGGCCGCAGCATTGATTTACCCGAACCTGCCGCCGCTCGAAGCGCTGACGGACTACAGGCCCAAGCTGCCGCTGCGCGTATTCACGGCTGACGGCGCCCTGATCGGCGAATTCGGCGAAGAACGCCGGGCCTTCATCGCCATCGATAAAGTCCCGACCTATATGAAGCAGGCGATCATCGCCGCCGAAGACGAGCGCTTTTACGAGCATGGCGGGGTGGATACGCTGGGCGTGCTGCGCGCCGCGGTTTCGAATCTTGTGTCCGGCGGCGCCAAGGAAGGCGCTTCGACCATCACCATGCAGGTAGCACGCAACTTCTTCCTGTCGAACGAAAAGACGCTCACCCGCAAGCTGTCGGAAGCCATGCTGGCGATGAAGATCGAGCACAGCCTGTCGAAGGATAAAATTCTCGAGCTGTATCTCAACCAGATCTATCTCGGGCAGCGTGCCTACGGTTTCGAAGCGGCCGCGCGCACTTACTTCGGCAAGCCGATGCGCGAATTGTCGCTCGCCGAATTCGCCATGCTGGCCGGGTTGCCGAAGGCGCCGTCGCGCTATAACCCGGTGGTCAATTTCCCGCGTGCCAAGGCGCGCCAGGAATACGTGCTGGGACGCATGCTTGCGCTCAAATTCATCGACAAGCCAACCTGGCAGGCCGCTGTCAAGAAGAAACTGGTCATTCGCCAGGCGCGGCAGCAGACTGATGTTTCGGCCGACTACGCAGCCGAAATGGTGCGCCAGGCCCTGTTCGAGAAATACGGCGAATCCATCTACAGCTCGGGCTACAAAGCCATCACCACGCTGCGGCGCGCCCAGCAGGCGGCCGCCGATCTCTCGGTATGGCAAGGCATTGCCGACTACGACCAGCGCCACGGTTATCGCGGACCGGAAAAGGAGATCAGCCTGCCTGCCGACAAGGTCCAGCGCGAAGCGGCTATCGCCGCCGTATTGGAAGATCTTGCCCCGGTCAACGACATGCAGCCTGCCGTGGTCGTGAGCGTCACCCCCAAGCTGATCCGTGCCCAACTGGAGGACGACACGGTGGTCGACATTTCGGGTGCTTCGCTGAAGTGGGTGGCCAACTGGGCCAACGGAAAGAAAGGCCGACAGCTCGTTCCCGGCGCTGTGGTCCGCGTGCAGGCGATAGGCAAGCCGCAGCAATGGCGACTGGTACAGCTACCCGAGGTGGAAGCCGCACTGGTTGCTCTGAACCCGAATGATGGCGCCATCACCGCACTGGTGGGCGGGTTCGACTTTCATCGCAACAAGTTCAACCGCGTGACGCAGGCCTGGCGGCAACCGGGATCGAGCTTCAAGCCCTTCATTTATTCGGCTGCGCTGGAAAAGGGCTATACCCCGGCCACCATGATCGACAACATGCCGCTAACCCTGAGCGCCGAAGAGGCGGGCGGCACCGCCTGGGAACCCCAGAACTACGACGGCGACACCAGCGGTCCGGTACGCATGCGGACTGCGCTGACCAAGTCACTCAACCTGGTATCGATACGCATCCTGCAAGGGATCGGCCCAGGCTACGCACGCGACTACATCCGTCGTTTCGGCTTCGATCCCGCCCGCCATCCGCCCTACCTCACCATGGCGTTGGGCGCAGGCAGCGTCACCCCGCTGCAGCTGGCGGCGGCCTACGGCGTATTCGCCAACGGCGGCTTTAGCGTCAAGCCCTATCTGATTGACAAGGTCTACGACAAGGATGGCCGGCTGCTGATGGAAGCGAGGCCGCAAATAGCGGGGCAAAGCGCGCCGCGCGTGATCGATCCGCGCAATGCCTGGCTGATGACCAACATAATGCAGGACGTGGTCCGCTATGGAACCGGCGCCCGTGCGTCGCAGCTGGGACGTAGCGACATCGCCGGCAAGACCGGCACGACCAACGACGCCCGCGACACCTGGTTCGCCGGCTATACCCCTGATCTCGTCGCCATCGCTTGGCTGGGATACGACCAGCCACGTTCACTCGGCCGGGCTGAAACCGGCGCGCAATCCGCCCTGCCAATCTGGATGGGTTTCATGGGCCCTGCGCTGAAAGGCGTGCCGCAAAAGGGCTGGACCATGCCCAGCGGCATCATCAGCGTGAAAATCGATCCCAACACCGGAGCCCGCCTGCCCGACACATTGATTGGTGAATTCCTGAGTAATATTCTGGGCACCAATTCAACCGGCATGAGCGAATATTTCTATCAGGAATTCCCCCCTCCCGACGCGCCTGCTGCGGGGTTGAATACCGGCACCGGCACGCCTGCAGAGCCCGCAACCGTCCTCCCCGGAACGTCGCCATGAAACATCAGGACATGCGCCGCCGCATCGCGCATGCGGCGGCGCGCATGCTGGCCGAAGACGGCAGCCTCGATTACGGCAGCGCCAAGCGCAAGGCGGCACGCCAGCTCGGCGCACCCGACAGCGGCAACCTGCCGGACAACCAGCAGGTCGAGGACGCGCTGCGCAGCTATCAGGCGATCTATCAGACGGACGAAACACGGGCGCACCTGGCGCTGCTGCGGCAAACCGCCATTGAATACATGGGGCAACTTGCAGAGTTTGACCCCCACCTCACCGGATCCGTGCTCAACGGTACGGCCGGCCCGCATGCCGACATCAACCTGCAACTCTTCACCGACCACCAGAAGGAGGTCGAATTCCTGCTGATGCGCCTGCCTTCGGCCTACCAGGCCGGCGAGTACCGGGCCTCGGATGCCCCAGGGCGGATCTACCCCCGCTTCATGATCGACGACCCGCGCGCACGCGTCGACCTGGTCGTCTATCCCACCTCCGAGCTGCGCAACATGAAACGCCTGCAAGCCGATGGCAGCCCGCGGCGCCTGCGCTTGCCACAGGTCAGGACGCTCATTTGACCATTCTCATTGCTACCCCCTCTGGCATGGAAGATGCTCTTCACACGCCATGGTTCTTATGAGTAAACGGCTGTGATCCGATTTTTCCGACACTACGTGCCGCTGAATTTATTGCTGCTGGTATTGATCGAAACGCTGATCCTGAGCGGATCGATCTACGCCGGGGTGAGCGCCCGCTTCCTCGACGGCAGCACGATCCCGGGTGAACTCGATCCCCTGCTGCCCAAGGCCCTGACCTTCGCCATCGTCATGCTGGGCCTGATGACCGCGAGCGGCCTGTATGACCTCGAGTGGCAGGGGGGCATACGCGCCCTGCTGCAGCGCCTGGGCCTGAGCTTCGGGCTGGGGCTGGTGACGATGAGCCTGCTGTTCTATTTTTTCCCTGCCTTGCTGGTCGGGCGGGGTGCCTTCCTGCTGTCGTTTGGCCTGGCCCTGCTGGGCATTTTGCTCAGCAGGGCCCTGTTCATCCGCTGGGCACGGGTCGGCGCGCTCAAGACGCGTGCCCTGGTGATCGGCACCGGCAGCCGTGCCGCCCACGTCGAAGCCATGCTGACCAAGCGTTCCCATTCCAGCAATGTCCAGGTCATCGGTTATCTGCCGATGGGCGGGAGTCATCATTTCGTCGACCATGCCCGTATTCTCGACACCCAGGAATCGCTGCCCGAACTGGCGCTTCGTCTGCAAGTCAGTGAGATCATTCTCGCCGTGCGCGACCGCCGTGGCGGCGGCATGCCGGTGCAGGACCTGCTCAAGTGCAAGCTGTACGGCATTCGCATCCTGGAACTGTCCAGCTTCTTCGAGCGCGAAAACGGCCATCTGCAGCTCGATTCGATGAACGCCAGCTGGATGATCCTCTCCGAGGGCTTTCACCAAGGCATGCTGCGCGACACCGCCAAACGCCTGTTCGACCTGCTGGTGAGCGCGGCCATGCTGGTCGTCTGCCTGCCGGTCATGGCGCTCACCGCCCTGTTCATCAAGCTGGAAAGCCCCGGCCCCGTGCTCTACCGCCAGGAACGCGTCGGCCAGGGCTGCCGCAATTTCACCATCCTCAAGTTCCGCAGCATGTGCGTCGATGCCGAAAAAGACGGCAAGCCGCGCTGGGCCGGGCAGAACGACAGCCGCGTGACGCTCACCGGACGCTTCATCCGGCGCACCCGCATCGACGAACTGCCGCAGATCTTCAACGTCTTTTTCGGCGACATGAGCTTCGTCGGCCCGCGCCCGGAACGTCCCTATTTCGTGCAGGACCTGACCCAGAAAATCCCCTATTACGGCGTGCGCCACACCGTCAAACCCGGCATCACCGGCTGGGCGCAAGTGCGTTACCCGTACGGGGCGAGCGACGACGACGCCATGCACAAGCTGCAATACGATCTCTACTACGTCAAGAACCACAGCCTGTTTCTCGATCTCATGATCCTGTTCCAGACCGCGCAAGTCGTATTGTGGGGAAAGGGCGTGCGCTGAGCGCGCACACTCCCAGAGCCGACCATGCCCGCCACCCTGCTCCTCCTGGCCGCTGTCGGTTATGGACTGGCGGCACTCGCTTATCTCGGCCTGTCCGGCCTGATCGTCGCCAGCTGGCGACGCCGACCACAAGGCCGACTACTAGTGCTCGCAACGGGGCTGAGCACCGTATGGGGCGCATTCTCCGCGCTCATGGCCTGGGGAATCGTGCCACCCCGGATCGAACTGGCGGCCGAAGTGGCGCGCAACGGCGCATGGCTGGCGCTACTGCTTTACATCCTTCATCTGCGCCTGCCCCCTGACGCAACCCTGCCCGCACCGCTGCGTCTCATCCGCACCCTGAGCATCGCACTCGTCAGCGCCCTGCTCCTCGCCAGCCTGTATCCCTTCATCGCGCCGACCCAGCCGGTGCTGGCCCGGTGGGCCAGCAATCTGGGACTGGTGCTGCTCACCGTCATGGGTCTGGTACTCACCGAGCAGGTGTACCGCAGCACCCGTCCAGAGGATCGCTGGGCGATCAAGTTTCTCTGTCTGGGGCTGGGCGGGCTGTTTGTCTACGATTTCTATCTTTACGCCAATGCCACACTGTTCAATGCGCTGGATGCCCAGGTGTGGGCCGCACGGGGCTACGTGGCCGCGCTGGTGACGCCGCTGATCGCGGTCTCCGCCGCCCGCAACCCGGAATGGGCCGCGCCGGTCGGACTCTCCCGCAGCATGGCGTTCCACACCGCCAGCCTGCTGGGCGCGGGCATCTATCTGCTGCTGATGGCCGGCGCCGGCTATTACCTGCGCCTGTTCGGCGGCGAATGGGGCGACGTCGTGCAAACCGTATTCATTTTTGCCGCCGCCATGCTGCTGGTGCTGCTGATGTTTTCCGGCACCCTGCGCGCCCGCTTGCGCGTATTCCTGTCCAAGCATTTTTTCAGCTACCGTTACGATTACCGCGAAGAGTGGCTCAACTTTACCCGTACCCTCACCGAGGGCCAGCCCGGCGAGCAATTGTGCGAACGTGCGGTCGAGGCGCTGGCCCGGCTACTCGAAAGTCCCGGTGGCGCCCTGTGGATGCGCGAAGGCCATGCCGGCTATCAGCGCGCCAGCCACTGGAACTGGGCTGACCTCCAGGGCAACGAGCCGGCCGACTCCCCCTTCATTCAATGGCTCGCCAGCAAGCAATGGGTGGTGGATCTGGATGAAATGAAAGTGCGCCGTGATCTTTATGGCGACCTGGATACGCCCGCGTGGCTTCAAAGCGCCGACAACGCCTGGCTGGTGGTGCCCTTGATGCTGCATGACGAACTGCTCGGCTTTGTCGTGCTCAAGCATTCATTGGGCAACGTCACCTTCAACTGGGAAGTCAGCGACCTGCTCAAGGTGGCAGCTCGCCAGGCCGCGGCGCACCTGGCGCAGATGCGCGCCTCCAACCAGCTGATCGTGGCGCGCCAGTTCGAGTCGTTCAACCGCACCACCACCTTCGTCATCCACGACCTGAAAAATCTCATCGCCCAATTGTCCCTGCTGCTGGCCAATGCCGAGAAACACAAGCACAACCCCGAATTCCAGGCCGACATGCTCGACACGGTGGAGAACGCGGTCGCCCGCATGCACAAGGTTCTGGCGCAATTGCGCCGGGGCAGCGATGCGGCCACGGCGCAGTCGGTGGCGCTGGCCGACATCCTGAACGAGGCCGCCGCCAGCAAGCAGGCATTCAAGCTGCGTCCCACGCTGGACCTGCCGCCCGGCTCGCTGCGTGTCCGCGCCGAGCGCGATCGGCTCACCCGCGCCATCGGCCATCTGCTGCAGAATGCGCTGGAAGCCACACCGCCAACCGGCCAGGTCACCCTGCGCGGCTTCGAGGCGTCCGGACAGGCGATCATCGAGATCCTCGACACCGGCAGCGGCATGGATGACGAATTCATCCGCACCCGGCTGTTTCAGCCGTTCGACTCGACCAAGGGCGCGGGCATGGGCATCGGCGCCTACGAATGCCGCGAGACCCTGCGCACCCTGGGCGGGAATATCGAGGTAGACAGCACACCAGGCATCGGAACCCGCTTCCGTCTCAGCCTGCCATTGGACAATAATGTACCTGCTGGAGGAGACGCCGCATGAGCGACGCCAAACAAAAAATACTGCTGGTCGAAGACGATCCCGGACTGCAAAAGCAGCTGAAGTGGAGCCTCGCCGATTACGAACTGGTCATCGCGGCCGACCGCGACAGCGCCATCGCCCAATTGCGCCGCCACGAACCCCCGGTGGTGCTGCTCGACCTCGGCCTGCCACCCGACGTCGACGGCGCCACCGAAGGCCTGGCGGCGCTGCAGCAGATCCTGTCGCTCGCGCCGTCCACCAAGGTCATCGTCGTCACCGGCAACCTCGATCGCAGCAATGCGGTAAAAGCGATCCATCTCGGCGCCTACGACTTTTTCCAGAAACCCTTCGAGCCCGAGGTGCTGGCGCTGATGATTGCCCGCGCCCTGCACGTCCATGCGCTGGAAATCGAAAACCGCCTGCTCGCCGCCAAACAGAGCGGCTCCGCCCTGCAGGGCCTGATCACCAGCAGCGAACCCATGCTGAAGATCTGCCGTACCGTGGAGAAAGTCGCGCCTGCCAACGCCACCGTCCTGCTACTGGGCGAGTCCGGCACCGGCAAGGAAGTGCTGGCTCGCGGCGTCCACGAGCTGTCGCCGCGCGCCAGCAAGCGTTTCGTCGCCATCAACTGCGCGGCAATCCCCGATACCCTGCTGGAATCCGAGTTGTTCGGTTACGAAAAAGGTGCATTCACCGGCGCTGCCAAGCAGACCATCGGCCGCATCGAATACGCCAACGAGGGCACACTGTTCCTTGACGAGATCGGCGACCTGCCGATGCCGCTGCAGGCCAAGCTGCTGCGTTTTCTGCAGGAGCGTGTGATCGAGCGCCTGGGCGGACGCGGCGAAATTCCGGTCGACGTGCGCGTCGTCTGCGCCACCCACCGCGATCTCGCGGGCATGATTCGCGAAGGCAGTTTCCGCGAGGATCTGTATTACCGCCTGTCCGAGATCTCGGTAAAAATTCCGCCGCTGCGCGAGCGTCCCGGCGACGCCGTATTGCTGGCGCAGGCTTTCCTGGAACGCTATGCACGCGAACTGGGCCGCAATATCCGGGGTTTCACCGCTGACGCGCTACGGGCACTCGAAACCCATGCCTGGCCCGGCAACGTGCGCGAAATGGAGAACCTGATCAAGCGCGCCACCATCATGGCCGACGGCAACCAGATCACGGCGGCCGACCTCGGACTCGATACCGGCCACGCCGAACCGCAACCTTTCAACCTGCGCCAGGCGCGCGAAAATGCCGAACGCCTGGCCGTCAGCCGCGCACTGGCCCACAGCGACGGCAGCATCGCCCAAGCCGCCGAACTGCTCGGCATCACCCGCCCCACGCTGTATGACCTGATGGCAAAAATCGGCATGAAATAATCCGCGCACACCCCGACCTTACAATTCCTACAAGAATATTGGAGACCCGAATGTCGCCCCTCCTCCCCGCTCCCCGGCTACTGTCGGCCCTCATGCTCGGCGCGTGCCTGCTGACTGCCTGCGGCGGAGAAGACAGCGCCACACTCGTCACCGAAGCCCGGACGAAACTTGCGGCAGGCGATTACAAGGCCGCGATGATCCAGCTGAAAAACGCCGTGGCGAAGGACGAAAAAAACGCCGAGGCACGCTTCGAGCTGGGCAAGCTGTATCTCGCCCAACTCGATCTGGCCAGCGCCGAAAAGGAATTCCGGCGCGCCCGTGAAGCGGGCTATTCAGCAAGCATCGTCAATCCGATGATCGCCCGTGCGCTGCTGGGGCAACGCGAATACCAGCGCGTGTTGGACGAGTTGCCCGCCCCAGCCGACGGCAGTCCCGATGCCGCCACGCTGCAGGCCCTGCGCGCCACCGCCGAACTCGGACTGGGACGCAAGGAAGAGGCGCGCAAAGCGATGCAGCACGCTTTGGCGACCGTACCTGACAATGCCGAAGTCCATCTCGCGCTGGCGCAGCTGGCGCTTGCCGACGGTGATGCCGCCAAGGCCATGCAGGATGTCGATGCAGCCTTGCGCATCAATCCCAAACACCTCGACAGCCTGTTGCTGAAGGGCGATCTGTTGCGCACTTCGGGCAAACCGGCGGAAGCCGCCGCTGTCTATCGCGAGGTACTGAAAATCGACCCGCGCCACAGCAGCGCGCTGCTCGCACTGGCCGGAATCGCCATTTCCGGAAACAAGCTGGACGACGCGCGCAAGGACGTCGATGCCGCCTTGAAAATCACACCGAACAGCCTGCAAGCACGCTACACCCAGGCGCTGATCGATTTCCGCGAGAAGAAAACCGAAAGTGCGCGCGACCGGCTCGCTTCGGTGCTGAAGGCAGCGCCCAATTACGTCCCTGCGCTGCTGCTGGGTGGCTCGATCGAATACGCGCTTGGCAACCTGCAAACCGCCGAGGCGGATCTCAGCAAGGTCGTCAAGGCCACGCCGAACAATCTGTACGCGCTGCGCCTGCTGGCCGCCGCGCAGTTGCGCCAGGGACGCCCGGACGATGCGGCGAATACGCTGGCCCCGGCACTCAGATCGGCCAACCATGACGCCGGCGTGCTGATCGTCGCCGGTGAAATCGCGTTGGCCAAGAAGGACTTTTCCCAGTCCTCGTCATATTTTGAACAGGCCGCCAAGCTCAACCCGGACAACGCCTCCATCCGCACTGAACTCGGCATTTCCCGGCTGGCGCAGGGCGATAGCCGCGCCATGGCCGACCTGCAAACTGCCGCCGGCATGGAAGGCGCTGGCGGGCGGGCCGACACCGTCATCATTCTCAATCAGCTGGAACGCAAACAGTTCGACGCGGCGCTGGCCAGCATCGCTGCGCTGGAAAAGAAACAGGGCGCCAATCCCCTGGTCTGGAACTACCGGGGAGCCGCCTATCTCGGCAAGCAGGACACTACCCACGCGCGCGACAGCTTTGAGCAGGCGCTCAGGCTCGACCCCAAATTCTTCCCCGCCGCGGCCAACCTGGCGCAACTCGATCTGAAAGACAACCAGCCGGCCGCGGCACGCCAGCGTTTCGAAGGCATCCTCAAGGCTGATCCCCGGCACCTCGATGCCATGCTCGCGTTGGCCGATCTGGGTTTGCGCAACCATGATGAAAAAACGTATGTGAGCTGGCTGGAAAAAGCCGCCGCAGCGCATCCGCAGGCCCTGCAGCCACGCGTGGCGCTGGCGCGCTACCAGTTGGCCAAAGGCAACAAGAGCCAGGCGCTCGCCGTGGCCCGCGAAGCAGTCGACGCCCAGCCTGACGACCCGGCAGCCCATGACCTCCTCGGCACCACCCAGCTCGCGCTGGGAGATACCACCAACGCGCTGGTCAGCTTCCGCAAAGTGGTCGAGCGCCTGCCCGGCAAGGCAGCCCCACTCATCAGGCTCGCCACCGCGCAGATCGTCGCCAAAGACCTCGACGGCGCACGCAAGACCTTGCAGGACGCGTTGCGCATCCAGCCCGATTTCCTGGACGCTCAGCTGATGCTCGGAGGCGTCGAGATCCAGAGCGCGCATTTTGACGAGGCACTCAAGCTCGCCAGGCAGGTGCAACAGAAACAACCCGGCTCGCCGGCCGGGTTCGCCCTCGAAGGCGACGCTGCCTATGCGCGCAAGGATTATCCCGCCGCACTCGCCGCCTTCGAGCGCGCTCAAAAACGGGCCCCTTCAGGCGCGCTGCTGGTACGTCAGCTCGAGGTCTTCAATGCCACCCAGCACCCCGAAGCCGGCGAGAAACGTCTCGCCGACTGGCTGGCCACCCACCCGCAGGATGCCGGCACACGTGCCGCACTGGCGGAAAGCCTGACCAAGCGTAAACAGTACGCTGCCGCAGTCGAGCAGTATCTTGTGCTGAACAAAAGCAATCCCGGCAATCTGGTTGTGTTGAATAATCTGGCATGGGCGTTGTCTGAACTGAACGACAAGCGTGCATTGAGCTTTGCCGACCAGGCCTTGAAGCTGAAACCCGACAATCCGGAGGTGCTCGACACCAATGGCTGGCTGCAGGTACGCATGGGGGATGTCGCCAAAGGGTTGAACATATTGAAGAACGCGCAATCCAAAGCGCCGGACAATGCGGTCATTCAATGGCATCTGGCGTATGCGCTCAATGCAAACGGCGACAAGGCTCGCGCACGGCAGGAACTCAAGTCACTGCTCGATCGCCGCGTCGGCTTCATGGGCGATGTTGAAGCCCGCGCGCTTTACCAACAACTGACTGTCACCCCCTGAGGCTCACATGCGCCCCCATTTCCCACGTATCGCACCGCTCGCCCTTTCGCTCGCGCTGGTACTTTCCTCGGCTTCATCACTGTCAGGCTGCGATCGCAGCGCCCATCTCAGCGTCGCGGAGCATATCGAGCGCGCCAAGGACTTTCAAAGCAAGGGCAATACGCGAGCCAGCATTCTCGAACTGAAAAACGCGGTCCAGAAGGACCCCAAGAATGCTGAGGCACGCTGGTTGCTGGGCAACGCCTACCTGGATCTGCGGTTGGGGGGCGAAGCGGAAATCCAGCTTGAGAAGGCGGTACAGCTTGGCATCAACCCGAAAAGCGCACGGATCCCGATCGCACGGGCCCAGCTTTACCAAGGCAATTTTCAGCAGATTCTCGACACGCTTGCCGCCGACGATACGGAAGAACCTGGAATCCTGGTTCAGATTCTGGACCTGCGCGGCAATGCTCTGCTCGGCCTCGGCAAGTATCCCGAAGGCTGCCCATTGTTCGATCGCGCGATCCAGACCGACAAGTCCTTCGCGCCGGGCTATCTGGGACGTGCCCGTTGCGAATACAGCGCAGGCCACGCGGACGCGGCGGTGGCCAGCGCCAAACAGGCCACCGCTCTCGATCCGGGACATCTGGAATCCTGGTATCTGCTGGGCGACCTCTATCGCGCCATCAAACGACCCGACGAAGCGCTTGCCGCCTATGACCATGCACTCGCGATCAAGGCCGAAGACTTCGACGCCATCGCCTACAAGGCGATGACCCTGCTGTCGGTCAACCGGATGAAAGAAGCCGAGGGTGAAATCAAGCGGCTCATCGGCATGCGCCCGCATGCGCCGCTGGCCAAATATCTGAAAGCCTACCTGTATTACCAGCAAGGCCGGAACAATGATGCCAGCAGCCTGCTTCAGCAGGTACTCAAGGACGACCCGGACAACGCACAGGTGAACCTGCTCTATGGCACGATCAACTATGCCACCAAGAATGACGAAATCGCACTCTCCAGTTTCAACAAGGTGCTCAGCACGACCGAACTGCCCGAGGCGCGCCTGCTCCTGGCTGCCACGCAGTTGCGCATGGGCTCCAATGCAGACGTGATCAAGACGCTGGAACCGCTGCTCGCGCAGGGAAACGACGCCAAGGCGTTCCTTCTGGCCGGCCAGGCGACCCTCAACCTGGGAGAAACCGATCGTGGCATGGCCTATCTGAGCCGGGCCAGCACCCTTGACCCGAAAGACAAGGTCATCCGCGGTACCTTGGCGCAGAACCAGTTGCTCACCGGCGACCAGCAAGGAATCCAGGGGCTGGAATCCGTCATCACCGCCAACCCGGACGATCCTCAGGCTTACTTGCTGCTTGTGGCCTCGCAGGTCGGCAAGGCCGATTTGAAGGGCGCGCTGGCCACCCTGCAGAAAATGGCCGCCGCGCAGCCGACCAGCCCGCTTCCCCACGTGCTGATGGGCCGCATTTATCTCATGCAGCACAATCCGGCTGCCGCACGTCAGGCATTCGAGCAAAGCCTGACCGTGGACGCCAAGTTTTTGCCGGCAGCCAACGCCTTGGCCAACCTGGATATCCAGGAAAAGAAACCCGCCCAGGCAAGCGAACGCTTCAAGCGCATCCTGGCGAAATCGCCTGACAACCTTGGCGCACTCATGGGACAGGCACGTATTGCCCTGGCCTTGGGCGATCAGAATGAATTCGTGACCTATCTCAAGAAAGCCATCCAGTCACATCCGGACGCGCTTGAGCCCGTCAACCAGCTGACCCTGTATTACATGAATCGAACGCGCCAGCCCGAACTGGCCCTTGAAGTGGCGCAGAAGGCCGCGCAGGCCAACAACGGCAACCCGGCGTTCCTCGACAACCTGGGCCAGGCGCAACTCGGCGCAGGCCACAAAAAGGATGCGATCGACACCTACACCAACGTCACCAACCGGGCGCCCAACTCGGCCGTCGCCTGGTACCGCCTGGCTTGGGCGCAACGGGTTGCCGGGGACATGAATGCGGCACAGAAATCGCTGCAGAAATCGATCCGTCTGGCACCCAACTATCTTGATGCGCACATTGCACTGGCCGGGCTGTATGCCGCGCTGGGTCAGCAGGAGGCCGCCCTGCAGGAAGCCCGCGCGATCCAGACACTGAATCCACAGTCCGCCACCGGTTACAATCTGGAGGCCGAACTTGCAGCACGCTTCAAGAAACCGGATGCCTCCCTGCAGGCCTTGGCACGCGCCTACCAAACCGCCCCCTCATCGGATACCACAGCAACCTACCACCTTGCCCTGCTGCGTGCGGGCAAGCCCGCGCAGGCGGAGCAGGTTGCCCAGCTGTGGCTCAAGCAGCACGCCAATGACAGCGTCTTCCGCATGTATCTGGCAGGGATTTATCTGCAAAAACAGCAAACCGGCCAGGCCATCGCCGAGTATCAGCAGATTGTGAAAGCCGCCCCCAACCATGTGATGGCGCTCAACAATCTCGCTGCCGTGCTCGAGGAACAGAACAACCCCGCTGCTTATGCATATGCGCAACGCGCCTATAGCCTGGAGCCATCCAATCCGGTGGTCATGGATACCTATGGCTGGAGCCTGTTGCAGCAGGGTAAAACCCAGGACGCAGCCCCCCTGTTGAAACAGGCTGCGTTGGCCACGCCCAAGTCGCCTGCCGTGCAGTACCACTGGGCTGCCGCGCTGGCCAAATCCGGGCAAAACGCCGAGGCCCAGGCATTGCTACAAAAACTCCTGGCGTCACCCCAGCACTTCGGCGAGCGAGACAAGGCCACCGCCTTGCTCAAGACAATCGAGGCGTCCGGCAAACGCTAGCCCCGTCCAATCGACTGATTGACCTCCGGCAGGCGGGCCTTCCGCTAAATGGCACGCCCGCTTCTTATTCGTATGATTTTTCATACGCTCGAAACCGTTGCGCCTCTGGCTCTTGTAGGTGAGTCCGCCCGGATTGCGCGACAAATCCGTGGTTGCGCCACTGCCCTTGGTAAAAGCCTGATTCAGAATCGCCTGGCCAGACTCACCCCCGCGTCTTTTCCGACACGGGCACACAGCCATAAACATAAAAAAAGCCCCAAGGCCAAGCCTTGGGGCTTTTTCATTAACGCGTACTGCGTGCGTGATCAGGCTTGCTTGCGACGACGCAGGCTGACACCCAATCCAACCAGGCCCAAACCCATCAGTGCGATGCTGGTCGGTTCCGGCACGCCGAACACCACATCCAGCGAACCGTTGATGCTTTGCGTGCCAGCCACCTGGAAGGAGTTCAGCTGGCCGGACTGGAACGAAACGTTGTAGAAGGGCACCGGGCCGGTGAAATATTGCGAACCGAGTGCGGTCAGCAGGAAGCTGGTCGACGTGCCGAAGCTGCCGCAGTTGATGCCGCCCACACAGGTACTCAGGGTGGGATTAAGCGTACCCTGGCCGCCAAACAAGGCGCCAGATGCAATCAGGTAGTCCGGATCGCCAGTATTGCCCGTCGTCCAGGCACCCGCACCCGTGGCAGGAGCAGTAAAAGTCGTGTTGCTGTTGGGGTCGATCCAGACATTCAGGCTGCCACCCGGATTGAAGTTGAAGGTCGTCACGCCAGCGCCGCTGGTCGAGAATGTTCCCGAACCTTGCAGCAGTGCATAGAGCCCATAACCGGCGGAGCCAAAGCTACCCAGTTGAGTGGTAAGAGGGGTTGTCCCGTCGTTTGCGACATACTGACCCGCCTGCCATTTGATGGAGGTGTCAAACGTACCCGTGCCCACGCCCGTCGGAGTGAACGTAACGATTTCCACGTAATTGCCGGTGATCTTGTCTGCAGTAAACGTATTCACACCGCTCCCAGGTACGGAGCCTTCCGACACCTGGAAATCAGGAAAAACGGCAGCCATGGAACCGGCGCTTGCCGTGGCCATGGCAGCAATCAAACTTGCTTGCACCACTTTCAGATTGAATTTCATTTTGTGCTCCTTGAGTTAAAGTCTGACTAGGCATTCGCCTTACCTGCCTTGGCCAAATGTAAAGCATGGGGCATGCCAGGTCATAAACAATGCATAAAATTCAATTGCTTACATAAAATATCCGGATGCACGGAACCGGATCATGTAAAGAAATCCGACACCCGACCTGCCGGGACAACGGTTTATGGCGGTACAACAAGATGAATGCCGGTTGAATGGGCGGGCGCCTGACCGGCAGGCATGCAAAAAACGGTCAGGAGGCGGCGCGCGACAGGCGCCAGTTGACGTACGCGATTGCCATCCGCTGCAGCGGATGGGCATTGCCCCCAGGACGCCAGACATGCTTCAGCTTGCCGGTATAGGCGTCGAACTGCATGCTGTGGGGCACCGCACGCACCTTGCCCCGGCCCAGCAGGATTTTCAGGGCCTCGGTGCCGGCCATGCCCGCGCACAGCTGGCATGCGAGGCCGGTCGACGGGACGCGCTGGGTTTTGAAGTCGACGATTTCCGGATAGACCAGATAGCCGCGGTGGAGCAAGGCAGGCGCCAGGCCCACCAGGAAGCGGGTCGGCCACTCGTCCTCGGGCGTGCCCTGCAACCGGAAGTAGTCATCGAAGCCGGGGCCGTCCGGCAGGAAGTTGAGCACGGCCGCGCCCATGCCGAGCGGAACCGCAAAGGTGATGGGGATGCCGCGGGCGCGGCAAGCATCATAGACCAGGCGACGCGCGGAAAAGACAAAGTAATCCAGGCCATCCACATACAGGTCGACGCCGTCCAGGAACGCATCCACGTTATGGGGCTGAACTCCCGCGTCGAACACGCGGATATCCAGTTCGGGATTGATGTCGCGCGCCAGTCGGGCCATGACCTGCGCCTTGGGCTGGTCCAGACTGCTGAGGCTGGCGCCGGCCTGACGGTTGAAATTCACCAGCGCGAACTCGTCGAGGTCGGCCACGTGAAATTTCCCGATGCCGAGACGGGCCAGGGTCAGCAAATGCACGCCGCCGGCACCGCCCAGCCCTGCAATGGCTATTTTCTTGCTGCGCAGGCGGGTTTGCTCGTCAGGCGTGAGCCAGCCGATGTTGCGGCTGAACGCTTCATCGTAGTTGAAGGCCTGCACGCCGATCGGGCTCAGGTTTCCTCCCGCAGCAAGCGTCCCAGGATGCCTTCCTGGTCATGTGCCGAGAAAAAATATGGGTAGAGGCTGCGGTCTTTGGCTGCCTTGCCCTTGCCGCCGAGTGCCTCGATTTTTTGCCGCATGTAGTCCAGTTCGAGATGCATCAGCAGTACCGGAAAATTGACCCGGTTGTTCATTTTTTCTTCCCCGATCTGCTTGAAGCCCAGCATCCTTTCGTAGAAGGCTTTGTGGCGAGGAACGATTTCAATGATCGCATCGGTACATTCGTGGATCACGCCATACAGGTAGGCAATATGGATGAGGCTTGCGAGCAATTGCTTGGAGCCGATATTTTCGTCGATGGCCAGCTTGCTGAGTTCGCCGACCCGTTTGCCCTGGGCACGTAGCGCATCGATTTCAGGCTTGTAGATTTCGTCGGCCAGCATGCCTTCTTCCGAGTCATAGCCGACGGTGACGGTACCGACGATCTTTTCCTGGTGGAACGACAGGATCGTGATGCGATTGGGGTATTTCTTCAACTGCGCCTTGGGAAATCCACGCCAAGCGTAACGCTTCTGCACCAGCATGCTGGCATGATTGAACACCTCGTCCTGCTGTGCAAAACGCAGTTTGAAGAGTTTTTCGCCCAGACGTTCTTCCTGGGTTTCCGGCTCCCCCTCGGACAGCGGGCTCAAATCCTTGAGGCGGTAGGGCGACTCAAAGCTGATGATGGTCTTATCAAAATCATCAGCAATGCTCCGGCCACGCCCGATCAACTTGCTCAAACTCAGCGTCACCTTGCGCTCCCGACATACCGGGGAAAATACTCCCCTACCTGATTTCTATCGGCCCATCCGGCACGAAAGTTTAGATTTGCGTACGCAACCAGCGTGCTGCGTCACGCGCAAAATAGGTCAACACCCCATCCGCTCCCGCACGCTTGAAGGCCAGCAAGGCCTCCAGTACACAGGCCCGCTCATCCAGCCAGCCGTTTTGCACTGCAGCTTTCAACATAGCGTATTCGCCGCTGACCTGATAGGCGTAGGTCGGCGCCCCATAGGCGTCCTTGACTCGCCGAATGACATCCAGATAGGGCATGCCCGGTTTGACCATGATCATGTCTGCGCCTTCCTGCAGGTCCATACCGACTTCCCACAGGGCTTCGTCGCTGTTGGCCGGATCCATCTGGTACGTGTATTTGTTGCCCTTGCCCAGGTTGGCGGCGGAGCCTACGGCATCGCGGAACGGACCGTAAAAACTGGATGCATACTTGGCCGCGTAGGCCAGAATCCGGGTATGGATGTGGCCATTGCCCTCAAGCGCGACGCGCAGGGCCGCGACCCGGCCATCCATCATGTCGGAGGGCGCCACCACGTCGGCACCGGCCTGGGCATGGATCACGGCCTGCCGCGCCAGTACTGCCACGGTTTCATCGTTCATCACATAACCCCTTTCGTCGAGCAGGCCGTCCTGGCCATGGCTGGTATAGGGGTCGAGCGCAACGTCCGTGATGATGCCGAGTTCAGGAAAGTGCTTTTTCAATTCGGCCACCGTGCGCGGAACCAGGCCATCCGGGTTGAGCGCTTCCTCCGCGCCCAGGGTTTTCAGACCCGCATCGATCACCGGAAACAGGGCCAGCGCGGGAATACCCAGATGTACACAGTCCTCGGCCACTGGCAGCAACAGGTCGATCGATAGTCGCTCGACCCCCGGCATCGACCCCACCGTCTCGCGTTTGCCCTGGCCGTCCAGAACAAATACCGGATAAATAAAATCGCTAGGCGTAAGTGTGTGCTCACGCATCAGCCGACGGGAAAAATCATCGCGCCGCATGCGTCGCATCCGACGGGCAGGGAAGTGGCCAAATGGCAGGTTCACAAAGATCTCCAAAATTCGCGAGGTAATACGGAACTATTTCCGGACCGGTCTGCTCTTTAGTAGCAGACGGTCTTGCATCGTCTCCCGCTTCTCCTCCCTGAGCGGGATGCCTTAATCCCCTTAAGGCATTTTTCAGCCCCGATCCCTCCCTTGATCGGGGCTTTTTTGTGGGCGTTTCCCAGCTATTGAAGCTGCCCCGCTGTGTAAGGATGCGCCGGTTGCGCCTGGGCAAGCCAGCCTTCGATCAAGGCTGCCGCCTCTTCGGCGCCCGCACGGGAGAGGCTTGAAAACAGCTGCACAGTGACGCCTTCCAATGCGGCCAGCTCCTGCTTGACACGACGCAGCGTCAGCGCCTTCTCGCTGTTGGACAACTTGTCGGCTTTTGACAACAGGATATGGACCGGCTTGCCGGTGGGGGTAAACCAGTCGAGCATCTGCCGGTCCAGCGGCGTGAGCGGATGGCGCGCATCCATGATCAGCACCATGCCCACCAGCGCCTCACGCTCCTGCAGGTAACGCGACAGCAGCCCCTCCCACTTTGCTTTCACCTCCGGCGGCACTTTCGCGTAGCCATAACCCGGCAGGTCGACCAGATAGGTGTCGGCATCCAGTTCGAAAAAGTTGATAAGCTGCGTCCGCCCCGGCGTCTTGGACGTGAACGCCAAGCGATTTTTACGCGTCAACAGGTTGATTGCACTCGACTTTCCTGCGTTTGATCGCCCAGCAAACGCGATCTCGGCGCGACTGTAGGGCAAATCGCGCAGCTGGGCGACCGAGGTGTGGAATTGGGCGCGATTGAGCACGGGCTTGGCAGTCATATTAGTTGCCGCTAAACTACCCGTTTTCCCAAGTTTTGCAAGCCTCAGGAGCTTTTGATGAAACTCGTCGTCTCTCTGGTCGCCGCACTGGCCGCCACCTCCGCTTTTGCCAACCCCGCTGCCGCCCCCGCCGCGGCCAAAGGCGACCCCAAGGCGGCAGAAAGCATCGTCAATCAGGTTTGTGCGGGCTGCCACGCGGCAGATGGCAACAGCACCGTTGCGGCCAACCCCAGGCTGGCTGGCCTGAATGCGGAATACATCAACAAGCAGCTCACCAACTTCAAGTCGGGTGATCGCAAAAACCCGGTGATGGGGGGTATCGTCGCCAGCCTCAGCCCGCAGGACATGCTGAACCTGGCCGCCTACTTCAGTGCTCAGCAACCCAAACCAGGCACGTCCAAGGACCAGGAACTGGCGCTGGTCGGCCAGAAAATCTTCCGCGGCGGCATCCAGGGTGCCGGCGTGCCGGCGTGTGCATCCTGCCACGGCCCGCAAGGCAAGGGCATTCCCGTCCAGTTCCCGCGTCTGGCCGGACAGCACAGCGACTACATCTATGCCCAACTGAACAATTTCCGTCTCGGCACACGCGCAAACGATGGCGCCAAGATGATGCGCACCATTGCGGCAAAGTTGACGGATGCTGACATGAAGGCGGTGGCCGCTTATATTCAGGGCTTGCGTTAGAGCGTGGTTGTTGCCGATTTATCGGCTTTACAGCCATGGCCTACCCCTTGCGGGTAAACTTATCCGGCTTGCCTGAGTCGATGAAAGGGTGACGCAAGTCACCCTTTTTTACTTGTGCCCTACAGGGTATTGCACCCCCATGAATTCCTCGTCCCACTCCTTCGGTAAATCCGTGTTCGAGCTGTTGAGCTCGATGCGTTTTGCGATCAGCCTGCTGTCCATTCTTGCTGTCGCCTCCATCATCGGGACGGTGCTGAAGCAGGCCGAGCCGTACAACAACTACGTCATCCAGTTCGGGCCGTTCTGGTTCGAGGCGTATGAAAAGCTGGGGCTGTACGATGTCTATCACGCTGCCTGGTTTCTGGTCATCCTGACCTTCCTGGTCGCCTCCACCAGCGTTTGCATCTACCGCAATGCACCGAACTTCGCGCGCGAAATGAAAAGCTTTCGCGAGCATGTCAGCGAACAGTCGCTGAATGCATTCAAGCACAAGCACGAAGCCACCACGACGCAGACACCCGAGGCGCTCGCCGCCAGCGCGCAGCGCTATCTCGAGGGCCAGGGCTACAAGGTCAAGAACCTGCCGCGCGAGGAGGGCGTGCTGCTCGCCGCCAGAGCCGGGAGCTGGAACCGTGTCGGGTATTTTCTGGCGCACTCGGCCATCGTGCTGATCTGCATCGGCGGCCTGATGGACGGCAACCTGATATTCAAGGTGCAGCAGCTGCTGGGCACCAAGAAGATCGAGACGCGCGACATTCCGCAAAGCCAGGTGCCGGCGATTTCGCGGCTGTCGCCATCCAATCCGTCATTCCGCGGCAGCGTACAGATCCCGGAAGGCTCCAGCGCCGACGTGGTTTTCCTGAATGTCGCCGATGGCTATCTGGTGCAGGATCTGCCCTTCACTGTGGCGCTGAAGCAATTCCGCATCGAACATTACACAACTGGGCAGCCGAAGAATTTCGAGAGCGACATCGAACTGTTCGACCGCTCGGGCAAGAAAATCCGCTCAGCGACGATCGCCGTCAACCACCCGCTGATCCAGGACGGTATCGCGATCTACCAGGCCAGCTTTGCCGATGGCGGCACGCGCCTGAACCTGCGTGGCTGGAACCTGTTCGCGCCTACCGCGTCTTCCTTCCCCATTGAAGGCACGGTGCATCAGAACGCCACGCTGACCAGCGCGGCCGGGGACTCCACACTGGAATTCATCGATTTCCGTCCCTTCAACATCGAAGACATAGGAGGGGATGCCGCTGCGCGCGGCAATGCCATGAGTGTGCTTGGCGGCAGCCCGGTCGGCGACAAGAAACATCTGCGCAATGTCGGTCCCAGCTTCCAGTACAAGCTGCGCGATTCGCGCGGGCAGGCACGCGAGTTCAGCAATTACATGCTGCCGCTGGAACTCGACGGCCGCTGGTACATGATGTCGGGCGTGCGCGACGCGCCGAACGAAGCCTTCCGCTACCTGCGCATGCCGCTCGATGCAGACGGCAATCTCGAGAGTTTCATGCGTTTGCGCGGCGCCTTGTTGGATCCGGCATTGCGGCCCGAAATTGCCGCCAATTTCGCCCATCAGGCACTGCCGCAGAATGCCTGGGGCACCGAAATCGAAGGCAAGCTGACCCACAGCGCCGAACAGGTGCTGGCCTTGTTTGCCCAGGGCGGGTTTCAGCCCCTGGGTAAGTTCATCGAAGAGAAAGTGCCGGCTGCCGAGCGTGAAAAAGCGGCGGGCACCTATCTGCGCATTCTGGAACTTGCGGGGTTCGAAGCGCTCAAGATTGCCGACCGCCAAGCCAATCTGCCCCCGCCCAAGGCTGACGACGCCACCGGCTGGCTGGTGCGCGACA
The DNA here is from genome assembly GCA_016195805.1 of Hydrogenophilales bacterium. GTDB lineage: Bacteria > Pseudomonadota > Gammaproteobacteria > Burkholderiales > Thiobacillaceae > Thiobacillus. The sequence continues at coordinate 76,134 of JACPYT010000010.1, read as the reverse complement.
CCCTCAACAGCGTGAGCGACATGTTCGTCTACGGCGCGCCGATCTACCTGCAGCTGATGAACTATGACGAGGTCAAGGCGAGCGGCCTGCAGCTCACCCGCTCGCCCGGCAAGAAAGTGGTCTATTTTGGTTCGCTTTTGCTGACGCTCGGCGTATTCTTCATGCTCTTTGTGCGTGAGCGCAGGGTCTGGCTGCGCATCAAGCCGGGGCATGCGCTGCTGGCGATGTCATCGGCCAAGCACACGATCGATTTCGAAAAAGAGTTCACCCAACACGCGCAGGCGCTGGACTCGCTTACCAAATAAGCATCCACGCTTGCGAAGCAATCCGGAGGTCTCATCATGGAACTTGCCCTGAATCAACCCGCCCCGCTGTTGAAGCGCCTGTCATGGTTCGACTGGCTGTTTGCCGTCATCGTCGCGTCGGGGGGGCTGTTTGCCTTGTCGCGCTTCGGCGAATTCATGGACCCGTATGAAAAGGGCATCCTGCTGGCGGCGATTCCGGCGCTGGCGGGTTCGGCTGGTTCTGGAAATCGTTCCGCCCGCTCTTCATCGTGGTCGGCGCGGTCAGCCTGTTCGCCGTCAGCCAATACCACGGCGACCTGGCACGCATGGATGAAGCCTTCTTCCTCAAGTACCTGATTTCCAGCCAAGCGGCCATCATGTGGATGTGCGCCCTGTTCGGGCTTGCCACCCTGACCTATTGGGCGGGTTTGCTGGCGCGTTCCGAATTCACGATGAAAACCGGCAGCGCGCTGACCTGGTCCGCCGTCGCGCTGGGCTTTATCGGCCTGATGGTGCGCTGGTACGAGTCCTATCTGATCGGCACCGATGTCGGCCATATCCCGGTATCCAACCTGTACGAAGTGTTCGTGTTGTTCTGCCTCATCACTGCCATGCTGTATCTATATTACGAGGCGCGCTACCAGACCCGGCAGATGGGTGCCTTCGTGCTGCTGGTGATCTCGGCGGCCGTCGGTTTCATCCTGTGGTACGCACTCGACCGCGATGCACAGGGCATCCAGCCGCTGGTCCCCGCACTCAAATCCTGGTGGATGAAGCTGCATGTGCCCGCCAATTTCATCGGCTACGGCTCGTTCTCGATTTCCGCCATGCTGGGCGCCGCTTACCTGCTGGCGAAGCGCGGTATCCTTGCCAGCCGTCTGCCCAAACTGGAAGTGATCGACGACATCATGTACAAGTCGATCGCGATCGGCTTTGCCTTCTTCACGATTGCCACCATTCTCGGCGCCATGTGGGCGGCCGAAGCCTGGGGCGGCTACTGGTCGTGGGACCCGAAAGAAACCTGGGCGCTGATCGTGTGGCTCAACTACGCCGCCTGGCTGCATATCCGCCTGGTCAAGGGCCTGCGCGGACCGATGCTCGCATGGTGGGCACTGGGCGGTCTGATCGTCACGACGTTCGCCTTCCTCGGCGTGAACATGTTCCTGTCGGGCCTGCATTCCTACGGCACGCTTTAAGGTAGCCATCCTGACTGATGGCTGCGATCACTCCCGCCTCCGGACACCCCAGAATGTCCGAATCCCACGTCCTTGCCCCGTTTTCGGGGTGAGGTGCTGAGCGGCATCGCGCGCCCCATGCAAAAAAAATGGCTGTTTGGCATCCCCGTGGCACTGGCCGCACTGGCGGCGGGGATCTGGCTGGCGCAGGCGCGCTATGCGCCACAAACGCCGGCTGCGTCCGCTGTCGCGGCGCTGTGGCAACTCCATTTTCCGGATGAGCAGGGGCGCGAACAAGCGCTGTCGCAATGGCGCGGCCGGGTTGTCGTACTGAATTTCTGGGCCAGCTGGTGCGCGCCGTGCCGCGAGGAAATCCCGGATTTCATCGCCCTGCATGCGCGATATCGGCCCAAAGGCGTGGAATTTGTCGGCATCGCCATCGACACATCAGCCAACGTCGCACAATTCCTGCAACATCTGCCGGTAAATTATCCGATCCTGATCGGCGAGGGTGGCGCCAACAGCCTGGCGCGCCAACTCGGCAACCCGAGCGGCGCACTGCCGTACACGATCGTGCTGGATCGCGACGGCCATATCGTGCTGAGCCATCTGGGCCGGCTGCCTCGCGCCACGCTCGAACACGCCCTGCGCAAAATCGGCGCATAGTTGTGATTTAGCGTCAAGATCTGGAAATTTACCTTCATTTACGGCAAACTCGCCGCCATGACGACTAAACGAACCGGCCGCGCTGCGGCCAAATCGGCTCCCGGTCTGCACCCGCACGTGCTGGTTTTGCACGGTCCCAATCTCAATTTGCTGGGCCGCCGCGAACCCAAGCACTATGGCCTCGCCACGCTCGACGACATCAACCATGCGCTGATCAGTCGTGGAGAAGCCGCCGGCGCACATGTCGAAACCTTCCAGCACAACCACGAAGGCGCCCTGATCGACCGGCTGCACGAGGCCGCACGCGACCATGTGGATTTCATCGTCATCAACCCGGCAGCCTACACCCATACCAGCATCGCCCTGCGCGACGCGCTGGCGGCCACCGCCATCCCGTTTGTCGAAGTTCATCTTTCCAACATCTACGCGCGCGAATCCTTCCGCCACCATTCGTATTTCTCCGACCTCGCTGTTGGCGTGGTGTCCGGTCTGGGCGCGCACGGTTACGAACTGGCGCTGGAATATGCGCTGCGTCACCTCCAAAACAGGACTCCCCATGGATCTCAGAAAACTGAAAAAGCTCATTGATCTGGTCGAAGCTTCAGGCATCGCCGAGCTGGAAATCACCGAAGGCGAAGAAAAGGTCCGCATCGCCAAAAGCATTGCCGGCGCACCGATGATGATGGCGCATGCGCCGCAGATGATGCACGCGGCCGCCCCGGCGGCGGTAACCGTTGCTGCAGCTCCGGCAGAAGACGCCGTCCCCGAGGGGCACATCGTGCGCTCGCCCATGGTCGGCACCTTCTACCGCGCCCCGGCACCCGGCTCCAAGAACTTTGCCGAAGTCGGGCAGAACGTGAATGCCGGCGATACGCTGTGCATCATCGAGGCGATGAAGCTGCTGAACGAAATCGAAGCGGATCAGGGCGGCGTCATCAAGGCCATCCTGGTCGAAAACGGCCAGCCGGTGGAATACGGCGAGCCCCTGTTTGTAATTGGGTGAGGAATGAGCGCTGGGAGTGAAGCGTTTCCTGCTGCCCTCCCGCCTCCCGCCTCACGTCTCACCTGAGCGTGCCTATGTTTGAAAAAATCCTCATCGCCAACCGCGGGGAAATTGCGCTACGCATCCAGCGCGCCTGCCGCGAAATGGGCATCAAGACGGTCGCCGTGTATTCCGAGGCCGACCGTGACGCCAAGTATGTGAAGCTGGCCGACGAATCGGTCTGCATCGGCCCGGCGCCCTCGGCACAGAGCTATCTGCACGTGCCGTCGATCATCGCCGCCGCCGAAGTCACCGACGCCGCCGCCATCCATCCCGGCTACGGCTTCCTGTCGGAAAACGCCGACTTCGCCGAACGCGTGGAGTCGTCCGGCTTCACCTTCATCGGTCCGCGCCCCGACAATATCCGTCTGATGGGCGACAAGGTCGCCGCCAAGCAGGCGATGATCGAGGCCAAGGTACCGTGCGTGCCGGGTTCCGACGGCGCCCTGCCGGACGATCCCGACGAAGTCGTCCGGATCGCCGCGCGCATCGGCTACCCGGTCATCATCAAGGCGGCGGGTGGTGGCGGCGGACGCGGCATGCGCGTGGTGCATACCGAGGCCGCGCTACTGAACGCGGTGACCATGACCAAGACCGAAGCGGGGGCCGCCTTCGGCAACCCCATGGTTTATATGGAAAAATTCCTGCAGACGCCGCGCCATATCGAAATCCAGATCCTCGCCGACGAACATGGCAACGCCGTCCACCTGGGCGAGCGCGACTGCTCGATGCAGCGCCGCCACCAGAAAGTGCTGGAAGAGGCGCCCGCCCCCGGACTCGATCCCAAGCTACGCGACAAGATCGGCGAGCGCTGCGCCGAGGCCTGCCGCAAGATCGGCTACCGCGGCGCCGGCACCTTCGAGTTCCTGTACGAAAACGGCGAGTTCTATTTCATCGAGATGAACACCCGAGTGCAGGTCGAGCATCCGGTAACCGAACTCATCACCGGCATCGACATCGTGCAGACGCAGATCCGCGTCGCCGCCGGTGAAAAGCTGCCGTGGAAACAGAAGGACATCACCTTCAAGGGCCATGCCGTCGAGTGCCGCATCAACGCCGAGCACCCGACGACCTTTGTCCCCAGCCCCGGCAAGCTGACCAATTACCACGCCCCCGGCGGCCCCGGCATCCGGGTCGACTCGCACGTCTACCACGGCTATTACGTGCCGCCGCACTACGATTCGATGATCGGCAAGCTGATCGCCTACGGCGACACCCGCGACCAGGCCATCGCCCGCATGCGCGGCGCGCTGATGGAAATGGTGGTCGAAGGCATCCAGAGCAACATCCCGCTGCATCAGGAACTAATGAACGACGCGGCCTTCATCGCCGGCGGCACCAGCATTCATTATCTGGAGCACAAACTGGCGGCGGAGAAGGCTGACAGGTAAGCGGCGAGTGGTGGGCAGCAAGCGGAAAAGCCCCCTTTCCCTCGCCCTTTACCGCTTACTGCTCACCGCTCACCGCTCACCACTAACCGCTCACTACCATGCCCTGGCAATCCGTCCGCATCCTCGTCGATTCCAAGCAGGCCGAGCCACTGTCCGACGCGCTGATGGAAGCAGGCGCGCTGTCGGTGTCGCTGGAGGACGCCGACGCCGGCACGCTCGACGAAACGCCGCTGTTCGGCGAACCGGATCACCCGACCGCCGAACTGTGGCCGCACAGCATCGCGGTGGTACTGCTGGAAGAAGACGCCGATGTGGCCGGAATGCTGGCTGTGGCGGCGAAACAGGCGGGCATTTCCGCCCCCACCGACTACACGATCGAAACCGTGGCCGAGCAGGACTGGGTGCGTCTCACCCAGTCGCAATTCGACCCCATCCCGATCTCGCCGCGCCTGTGGATCGTGCCGACCTGGCACGAGGCCCCCGACAGCAGCGCGATCAACCTCAAGCTCGACCCCGGCCTGGCATTCGGCACCGGCAGCCATCCCACCACGCGGCTGTGCCTGCGCTGGCTCGATGCACAGCTCGCCGGCGGCGAAACGCTGCTTGATTATGGCTGCGGCTCCGGCATCCTCGCGATCGCCGCGGCCAAGCTGGGCGCGGCGCGGGTCGACGGCGTCGACATCGACGCCCAGGCCGTCACCGCGTCGCGCGACAACGCCGTGCTGAATGACGTGGCCGCCCACTTCTGCCTGCCCGGCGAGCTCGCGCCGGGCCAGTACGACGTCGTCGTCGCCAATATCCTCACCAATCCGCTCAAGGGCATGGCGCCGTTGCTCGCGGGCAGGGTGCGGACGGGCGGGCGGCTGGTGCTGTCCGGCATCCTGGCCGAGCAGGCCGACGAGGTAGTGGCGGTCTACCGCGAATGGTTCGTCTTCGACCCGCCCGCCATCGACGAGGGCTGGGTGCGTCTGGCAGGCGCCAAAAAGTGAATTACCGCACCACCTGCCCGCACTGCGCCAGCGTATTCCGCCTCGGCGCGGATCAGCTCGACGCCGCGCAAGGCTGGGTGCAGTGCAGCGTGTGCGGCGCTGCCTTCGATGCGCGCCCGAGCCTGCTCATGGAAGACGGCTCCCCGCTGCCTCCACCCGAGGCCGTTGAAGCCGCTCCGCTTCCAGAAACTGCGCCGCCTGCCGAACACGAAGCCCACGCGGCTGCGTTCGCGGCAACCGCGGAAGCCGCCCCAGGCGAGGAAACGTCAGAACCCGGCCCCCATGCGGAGGACGTCCAGGTTGCCGACCTTCCCCGCGGAATCGTCCAGCGCGAAACGCCGCTCGAGCTTCCGTCCATCATCCTCATCGACCCCGAGATTCCCGTGCCGGAAGATCTCGGTCCGCTGCCGCAGATCTACCCCGCCCCCTCGACCTACCCGCCGGAACCCGCCGCGCCCGTCCGTGCGCCTGCACCGGCGGCGGTTGCTGCATCGGCCCCACCCGCGGCACGTATCGAATATGCGGCCCCGATACCCGACACGCTGCGCGTGCGTGCCGCGCAGCGTCGCATCAAACCCTTGGCGTGGGGCATGGCCAGCGCGCTGTTGCTGATGACGCTGCTTGCACAAACCGCCTACTTCATGCGCGACACGCTGGTCAGCCAGTTGCCGCAGACCCGCCCCGTATTCGAACAAGCCTGCGCGGCACTCGGCTGCACGCTTTCGCTGCCGAAAAACCTGGCGCTGCTGCAGATCGTCGGCTCCGACCTGCAAACCGAGGCGAGCGGACGCCTGAAGCTCACCCTCACCCTGGGCAATCGCGCCGGCCATGTCCAAGCCTGGCCCGTTCTGGTGCTGACCCTGACCGACCAGCACAACCGCCCGCTGGCTCGGCGCAGCTTCGCCCCGAGCGAATACCTCGGCGATCCCCAGCGCATAGCCGCCGGCATTCCGCCGCGCAGCGAACAGCCCTTGAGCCTGCCGTTGACCGTGCGCGACCTGAAGCCGATGGGATTCGATCTGCAACTGGCCTATTGAGTCAGCAAGCAGGCTGGTCGGTCCGACGCTTCTTCGGTATAGTGCGCGTTCCCGTTGCGGGAGAGCGCATGCACCGCATGCCGCCGAAGGCGCAATTCACCCGGAATCGCTCAGGCAAAAGGACCGCAACCCCCAGGAATATCCTGGGAAAACACTCTGGAGAGCGCGATCGCACGATCGCCACCGAAGGGGCAGCGGCACGCTGGTTTGATTGGACCACCGGCCGTAATCTCTCAGGTACCAAGGACAGAGGGGTGAAGCGAATCCGCGCTTCACCCTTTTTTTATTTTTGGTGCACTCATGCTCAAACAGACTCCGCTCAACGCCACCCACCGCGAACTCGGCGCCAAGATGGTCGACTTTGGCGGCTGGGACATGCCGGTCAACTACGGCTCGCAGATCGAGGAACACCACGCCGTGCGTTCCGGCTGCGGCCTGTTCGACGTCTCGCACATGCTGCCGCTCGACATCAAGGGCGCCAACGTGCGCGCCTTCCTGCGCCGCCTGGTCGCCAACAACGTCGACAAGCTGCAGGTCTCCGGCAAGGCGCTGTATTCCTGCATGCTCAATGAGGCCGGCGGCGTCATCGACGACCTCATCATCTACTTCATGGACGAATCCTGGTTCCGCCTGGTGGTCAACGCCGGCACCGCGGAAAAGGATCTGGCATGGATGGAGAAATGCAACGCAGACTGGGGCATGGGACTCACGCTGACGCCGCGTCGCGACCTCGCGATGATCGCGATCCAGGGCCCGGACGCCACGCAAGCGTTGAACGAAGCGCTGCCCGGCGTCGACCAGATCACCGCGGCGCTCAAGCCCTTCAACGCCGCCGCCATGGGCGAGATGTTCATCGCCCGCACCGGCTATACCGGCGAGGATGGCTTCGAGGTCATGGTACTGGCGAAGTCCGCGCCCTTCTTCTGGAAAGCGCTGATGGAAGCCGGCGGCAAGCCGATCGGGCTGGGCGCACGCGACACCCTGCGCCTCGAAGCCGGGATGAACCTGTACGGCCAGGACATGGACGAGACCACCAGTCCGCTGGAGTCTGGCCTCGCATGGACGGTGGACCTGAAGACCGAGCGCGATTTCGTCGGCCGCGCCGCGCTGGAGAAGAGCGAAGTCACGAAACAGCTCACCGGCCTGCTGCTGCTCGACAAGGGCGTCCTGCGCAGCCACCAGAAAGTCCACACCAAGAACGGCGACGGCGAAATCACCTCCGGCACGTTTTCGCCTACGATGCAGCAATCCATCGCGCTCGCGCGCCTCCCGCTCGGCATCGCCCCGGGCGAGGAAGTCGAGGTCGAGATCCGCGACAAGAAGCTGAAGGCCAAAGTGGTGAAATATCCGTTCGTGCGCAACGGCAAAGTTTTGATTTGAATTTCGTCCACGAAGAACACGAAGACATGCTTCGCCGCCTTCGTGTTCTTCGTGGATAAAACCTAATTTATATGGAGTAAACCATGAGCATCCCCGCTGACCTCAAATACACCCCCAGCCACGAATGGGTGCGCGTCGAAGCCGACGGCACGCTGACCGTGGGCATCACCCACCACGCGCAGGACCTGCTGGGCGACATGGTGTTCATCGAGAACCCCGCCGCCGGCCGTACCCTGGCCAAAGGCGAGGAATGTGCCGTGGTCGAATCGGTGAAGGCCGCATCCGACGTCTATGCCCCGGTGGCCGGCGAAGTCATCGCCGCCAACGCCGACGTCGAGGCCAGCCCCGAATCGGTGAACCAGGACGCCTACGCTGCCTGGATGTTCAAGATGAAGCCGGCCAATCCGGCCGACGTGTCCGGCCTGCTCGACGCCGCGGCCTACCAGAAACTGGTCGAGTCCGAGGCCCATTGATCTTTTTCTCCACGAAGGACACGAGATATTGCTTCGTGTGCTTCGTGGGCGAGGTTTTTAAACCATGCCCTTCATTCCCCACACTGAAGAAGACGTCTCTGCCATGCTCGGCGCCATCGGCGCCAAGCGCATTGAAGACCTGTTCGACGAGATTCCGCCCGCGCTGAAGACCGGCAAGCTCAAGGACGTGCCCGACGGCCTGCCCGAAATGGCGGTGGCGCGGCTGATGCAAGAACGCGCCTCGCAGGACGGCTTCTGGTCCAACTTCATCGGCGCCGGCGTCTACGAGCACCACATCCCGGCGGCGATCTGGCAGATCACCACGCGCGGCGAGTTCTATTCCGCCTACACGCCCTATCAGGCCGAGGCGAGCCAGGGCACGCTGCAGCTGATCTACGAATACCAGACCATGATGACCCGGCTGACCGGGCTCGACGTGTCGAACGCCTCGCTGTATGACGGCGCGTCCGCGCTGGCCGAGGCGGTGCTGATGGCGGTGCGCTCGCACAAGACCTCGCGCCGCGTGCTGGTGCCGAAGACCGTGCATCCGATCTATCGCCGCGTGGTCAACACCACGGTGAAAAACCAGGGCATCGAACTGGTCGAACTCGACTACGATCCCGCTACCGGAAAAACGGTGCTGCCGGCCGACGCTGGCAGCTTCGCCGGGCTGGTGATCCCGCAGCCCAACTTCTTCGGCGTGCTGGAAGACGTGCACGCCATGACCGACTGGGCGCACGACCGAGGTGCGCTGGCGATCGCGCTGGTGAATCCCACGACGCTCGCGGTACTCGAAGCGCCCGGCAACTGGGGCACCAAAGGCGCCGACATCGCGGTCGGCGAAGGCCAGCCACTAGGCGCGCCGATGGCCTCGGGCGGCCCCTACTTCGGCTTCATGTGCTGCCGCCAGGAGTTCGTGCGGCAGATGCCGGGGCGTATCGTCGGCCGCACCGTCGACCTCGACGGCAAGCCAGGCTTCACGCTCACCCTGCAGGCGCGCGAGCAGCACATCCGCCGTTCCAAAGCGACCTCCAACATCTGCACCAACCAGGGCCTGGTCGTCACCGCGGCGACGCAGTATATGTCCCTGCTGGGCCCGCAGGGACTGGCCAAGGTCGCCTCGGCGAGCCACGCCAACACCGTCGCGCTGGCCGGCAAGCTGGCGGCAATTCCCGGCGTGATGCGCGCGTTCACCAACCCCTTCTTCCACGAAGTCGTGCTGACGCTCAACGACAATGCGAAAGACGTGCTGCGCGCCCTGCGCGCCCAGGGCATCCTCGGTGGCCTCGACATTTCCGGCTGGTATCCCGAACTCGGGCAGGCGATCCTGGTGTGCGTCACCGAAACCAAGACCACGGCCGACCTCGACCATTACGTGCAACAGATGGAACGTATCCTGTCGAAGCGGCGCGAAGCCCCACCGTGTGCGTACAAGAGCTAGTCGGAGTAAAGCATGAGTGACATACCACGCGACAAGCAATTCTGGGATCTGGCCGACTCATTCATTCAACTGGCGAATACCCATTTGAACGAGGCCAAGCCCAGCAAGGTCAGCGCAAGCGCGCTGTTTGCCGCAGCGCGCTTCAATGCCTTCGTCATCACGGCGGCGACCGAGAACAAGGAGCAGTTGATCGCGGAGAAGGAAGCCGCGATCGCCTATTTCCTGGATCAGTACGAAAAAATGCTGCGCGAGAATCTGGATGAGCATCTGGCGCGCTATGACCAGCACAGCAGTTAGTTGATACGGGATGAATCGGACGCAATCGTTGATGCGCCCGAAATTTGATTGATTTATTCAAGGAGAGCAAACATGGCAGTGACTCTAGGCGGTAACCCCATCGACGTCGCAGGCACGTTTCCCAAAGTCGGCGACACGGCGCCAAACTTCAAGCTGGTCAACAAGGATCTGGCCGACGTTTCGCTGGCCGACTTCGCCGGCAAGAAGAAGATCCTCAACATCGTGCCCAGCCTTGACACCCCGGTGTGCGCGACCTCGACGAAGAAATTCAACGACGCCGCCGTTGGCAACACGGTCGTGCTGATCATCGCCGCCGACCTGCCGTTTGCGATGAGCCGCTTCTGCGGCGCCGAAGGCACCAACAACGTGGTGACGCTGTCGACCATGCGCGGCGCCGAATTCATGAAGAACTACGGCGTCGCCATCACCAGCGGCCCGCTCGCCGGCATCACCGCACGCGCCGTGGTCGTACTGGATGAGAACAACAAGGTGCTCCATGCCGAACTCGTTCCCGAGATCAAGCAGGAGCCGAACTACGACGCCGCGCTGGCTGCTTTGAAATAAATTCGTGAGGAGTGAGGGGAAAGAGGTAAGGAACGCTTGCGAAACCACACCACGCCTGCCCCGTCCGATGCCTCACCCCTCACCCTTCACGCCTTACGCCTAAAACCATGCTGATATTCGACCATTCCCGTCCCGGCCGCACCGCGGCCGCCCAGCTGCCCGCCGCCGGCGGCAGTCTCGACGACCTGCCTACCGCGCTGCGCCGCAAGGACATGCCTGCTCTGCCCGAAGTTTCCGAGCTCGACGTGGTGCGCCACTACACGCGCCTCTCGCAGCAGAACTTCTCGATCGACACGCAGTTCTACCCGCTCGGCTCGTGCACCATGAAGTACAACCCGCGCGCGTGCAATTCGCTGGCGATGCTGCCGCAGTTCCTGGCGCGCCATCCGGCGAGCCCGGACGAGACCGGTCAGGGTTTCCTCGCCAGCATGTTCGAGTTGCAGGAAATGCTGAAGGACGTCACCGGCATGGCCGGTGTGTCGATGGCGCCGATGGCCGGCGCGCACGGCGAATTCGCCGGGGTGGCGATGATCCGCGCCTACCACGATGCGCGCGGCGACACCGCGCGGCGCGAAATCATCGTGCCGGACGCGGCGCACGGCACCAACCCGGCGACCGCCACCATGTGCGGCTACACGGTCAAGGAAATCCCCACCGACGCCACCGGTAGCGTCGATCTGGCCGCGCTCAAGGCCGCGGTCGGACCGCAGACGGCAGGCCTGATGCTGACCAATCCGTCGACGCTCGGCGTGTTCGAGAAGACCATCGCCGAGATCCAGAAGATCGTGCACGACGCCGGCGGCCTGCTGTATTACGACGGTGCCAACCTCAACGCCATTCTCGGCAAGGTGCGCCCGGGCGACATGGGCTTCGACGTCATCCACATGAACCTACACAAGACCTTCTCCACCCCGCACGGCGGCGGCGGACCCGGCGCGGGCCCGGTGGGCGTGGCGGCGCGGTTGCTGCCCTTCATGCCGATCCCGCTGGTGCTGAACGAGAACGGTGCCTACCGGCTGGCGACCGAGACCGACCTGCCGCAGTCGATCGGGCGCATGTCGGCCAACATGGGCAATGCCGGCGTGCTGATGCGCGCCTACGTCTATGCCCGACTGCTGGGCGGCGAGGGCATGCTCCGCGTCGCCGAATACGCCACGCTCAACGCCAACTATTTGATGGCGAAACTACGCGCGGCCGGCTTCGACCTCGCCTTCCCCGAGCGCCGCGCCAGCCACGAATTCATCGTCACGCTGAAGAAGCTCAAGGACGCCACTGGCGTGTCGGCGATGGACTTCGCCAAACGCCTGCTCGACTATGGCTACCACGCGCCGACCACCTATTTCCCGCTGCTGGTGCCGGAATGCCTGCTGATCGAGCCGACCGAGACCGAGAGCCGCGAGACGCTCGACGGCTTCGTCGAGGCAATGAAGGCGATCAAGCACGAGGCCGAAACCACCCCCGACCTGGTGAAGGGCGCGCCCTACAGCCTGCCGGTGCGGCGGCTGGACGACGTCAAGGCGGCACGCGAACTCGATCTGGCGTACAAACCCGCGGTATGAACGAACCCATTAGCCCCTTCAAGGGCAAGACCGGCCTGCAGCGCGTACTGAACGCGGCCGGCTATTCATGGGCGGGGCTCACCGCCGCGTTCCGGCACGAGGATGCATTCCGCCAGGAAGTGTTTCTGGCGCTGCTGCTGATTCCGCTTGCGTTTTATCTGGGGCAGACGGGGATCAGTCGCGCGCTGATGATAGCCGCGGTGCTGCTGGTGCTGATCGTCGAACTGCTGAATTCGGCGCTCGAAGCGGCGGTGGACCGGATATCGCTGGAGCACCACCAGCTCATCAAACGCGCCAAGGACATGGGTAGCGCGGCGGTGATGATCGCGCTCGTCAACGTGGTCGTCGTGTGGGCGCTGGTGCTATTGGGTTGAGTTGACAACAAAAATCATGCCAATATGGCGCCGCCACCCTAAAGTTGCGGCGTTCTTGGCCGGAATAGAGGGGTACCCCCTTAATTTTTCCAGACCGTGTGAACCTCAAAACCGCTTGCCTTCTTCTCACTCTGTGCCAAGCCGGTTCCGCCGCGGCCTTGGGCATGGGCGATATCAACGTGCGCTCGCTGCTGGGGCAGCCCCTGCGCGTGACGGTGACCCTGCTCGATGCGACGGCCGATACGACAGCGGATTGCTTCAGCATCGCCCCCAGCGCGGACAGCATCGCGCCGCCGCTGCGCGCGAAGCTGAGCATCGAGCGAACGGGAGAACAGACACGCCTGCATATCCGCACGTCTGCATCGGTCAATGACCCGGTCGTACAGTTTGTCCTGATTTCGGACTGTGAAGTGCGCTTGCAGCGCGAGTATGTCGTGTTGCTCGACCCGCCCACGGCGGCAACATCCGCCCTCGATGAAGACACCCCCGCTGTGCAAAGCAAGCCTGCGCCCGTCGCAGCCCCGGCACGACGCCCCGTTCCGCTGCACTCCCGGCGCCTCCATACCCATCGTGCCCCTGCATCCAAGGCGCGTCCGTCGACTGTTGCCGCGTCGCAGCGGGCCGCGCCCCGCGCACATCCGGCCCCGAAGGAAACCCTGCCGCGCCTGGTTCTGTCCGGAAAAGACGCCGTTTCTCCGCTGAGCGGCGCGCCCGTTGCGTTGCGCCGCGACACCCGGCTGCCTGACCTGACTCTGCCGCGCCCCGAAGGCCTGACGCCCACCGAACTGTCGGACGAAAACACGGCACTGGGCCGCAAACTGGCGAATCTGGAAGCCCAACTGATCGCGCTGAAAAAACGCAATGACGAACTCGAGGCTGCCCGTCATGCGGCCGCGACGGCGATCACCCCCCCTCCTGCGGCCCCGCAATCCGCGCAATGGCCCCTCTATCTGCTGGCGACGGCAGGAATGGCCGCCCTGATCGCGCTAGCCGCCTGGCTGCTGCGCCGCAACCGGACGCCCCGGACCCCGCTGGGCGCCAACTCGCTCTGGACACAGACGGAGATGCCGGAGAAAACGCTGTCCGAACTCAGCTCCGACTTGCCGGCCGAGCCGTCGCCAGTCTCCCAACGCATGCCGGAAATCGCGCCGCCTGAGCCAAGCAACGCCACCGAGGTCAAGGAAGACATCCTCGACCAGGCCGAGGTGTTCATGGCCTTTGGCCATGGCGACCTGGCCATCCATTTGCTGCAGGAGCACCTGCGCGAAGCGCCGACCGAGTCGCCGGTGCCGTGGCTGCTGCTGCTCGATTTGCTGCATCGTGAAGGCGATACTGCAGGCTATGCCGCCGCCAGCGCCGAATGCCGCCGGTATTTCAACGTCAACCTCACGGACCATCCGGTTTCCCAGGACAACGATAACGGCCAGGGACTGGAAGCCTATCCGCACCTGCTGGAACAATTGGTGAAGGTGTGGAATACGCCCGATGTCGGCGCCTTCTTCCACGACCTGATTTACGACAATCGCGGCGGCACGCGGATAGGCTTCGAACCGGGTGCCTATCGCGATATCCTGCTGCTGCGCGACATCGCGCAGGACGCGCTGGCGCTCGCCGCCTAGGGCCTGCTAACGCTAATTTCGCACCTGCGTTGCCGCGAGAAAGCGATGGATGCAGGCGCGCCGCTTGGCAAGGGGCATCCCTTGCCAAGCGGCGCAACGCCGCAGACGCACTTTCTCGCGGCAACCCGAAGGGCCGGGTTCGCTTCGGGCGCATGCCTTTGTAGCTCCGGCATAACGTTCGCTTCGCTCACGTTAGCCTGCACTGAAACTGCGTTTTCGCGAGCCGCTTGCAGTGCCCGCACTGCGGCGCATCCCGCTTCGCGGCCTGCATCCGAAGCGGACCCGTTGCAGGCGTGAAATTAGCGTTAGCAGGCCCTACGCCTTCACCAAACCATCACCTCGGCGTCATCTGTTTGTCGCACGGCGGGGGCATGCTGCGCCCCATGGATGCAGCCGAATTCACCTGCCAGACCTTGCCGTCGATGCGCCCGCAGCTGCGCATCGCGGTGGTGACCGAAACCTATCCGCCCGAAGTCAACGGCGTGGCCATGACGCTGGGCCGACTGGTCGACGGCCTGCAGGTGCGCAATCACCAGGTGCAGCTGATCCGTCCGCGCCAGCATTCCGACGACCAGCCGCAGCCCACCGCCACCCTCAGCGAACACCTGCAGCGCGGCATCGCACTTCCGCGTTATGAAGGCCTGAAGATGGGCCTGCCGGCGAAAGCCGCGCTGACCCGGTTATGGACCCGGCAGCGCCCGGACGTGGTACAGATCGCCACCGAAGGGCCGCTTGGCTGGTCGGCACTGGCGGCTGCCAACAAACTGCGCCTGCCGGTGGCGAGCGACTTCCACACCAATTTCCACAGCTACAGCAGCCACTACGGTTTTGGCCTGCTGCGCCGGGCCATCGTCGCCTATCTGCGCAAATTCCATAACAAGGCTGCCGTCACGCTGGTACCGACCGAGGGCATCCGCCGCGAACTGCTGGCGCATGGCTACGAGAACATCGAGATCATCGGACGTGGCGTGGACACCCAGCTGTTCCATCCCGGCCGCCGCGACCAAGCCCTGCGCACGCACTGGGGAGTGGGCGAAAACGAAACTGCGGCGCTGTATGTGGGGCGCCTGGCGGCAGAAAAAAACCTGGCGCTGGTATTCCGCGCCTTCGATGCCATGCGCGAGGCGCATCCCGCCACCCGCCTGGTGCTGGTAGGCGACGGCCCGGAACGCGCCAGCTGGCAAGCCAGGCGCCCGGACGCGATATTCTGCGGTACCCAGATCGGCGAGGCCCTGGCCGCCCATTACGCCTCCGGAGACGTGTTCCTGTTTCCCAGCCTGACCGAGACCTGGGGCAACGTGACGATCGAGGCGATGGCCTCCGGCCTGGCAGTGGTGGCCTACGACTGCGCGGCCGCCGAAGAGATCATCCGGCACGGCGAAAACGGTCTCAAGGCACCACCCGAGGATGAGGCCACGTTCGTCGCGCAGGCGCTGTCGCTGGCCTCCGACACTGCGCGGCAACGCCGCCTGGGCACTGCCGCTGCCGCGCGTGCCGCCCAGTTGTCGTGGGACGCCATCATCGACAGCTTCGAGCGGGTGCTGCTGCGGCTTGCCCATCCCGAGCCTGCGGCCGATCCCCAGCTGGACTGGTCTTCCGCCGTTTCGACACGTTAGGGCGTGTTAACACTAATTTCACGCCCGCGACGAGGCCGATTCGGGATGCAGCCCGCGAAGCGTGACGCGCCGCAGTGTCATTCACTGCAAGCGGCACGCGACAAAGGGATGCGCTCGAATTGGCCCGTCCCTTTGGGTTGTCGAGAGAAAGCGTGCCTGCGGCGTTGCGCCGCTTGGCAAGGGATGGCCCTTGCCTGCGCGACGCGCCTTGCATCCATCGCTTTCTCTCGACAACGCGGACGCGAAATTAGTGTTAACACGCCCTACAGGAGCTCACCATGCAGCGCCGTTTGAGTCTGGTTGCCCATCACGGCCTCGATCGACTGGCCGCACGCGAACATGCCTGGCTGGAACGCCTCAACGGCGTGCGCCTGCCCGACTGGGAGGTCGGCCTGCTGCGGCTTGCCAGCCGCCTCGGCGACGGCGTGTTCTGGTATGCCTTGATGCTGGTGCTGATCGCCTGGCAGGGCGGCGCAGCGCTGCCGGCCGTGCTGCACATGATCGCGGCAGGCCTCGTCGGCACCCTCGCCTACAAATGGCTGAAAGGCGCCACCGAGCGCCCGCGCCCCTACCAGGCCTGCCCGTCGATCTGTTGCCTGACCGCACCGCTCGACCGTTTCAGCTTTCCTTCCGGCCATACCCTGCACGCAGTGGTATTCAGCGCGGTCGCCACCGCCTATTACCCGGGGCTGGGCTGGCTGGTATGGCCGTTCACCGCACTGGTCGCGCTGTCGCGACTGGTGCTGGGCCTGCACTATGTAAGCGATGTGCTGGTGGGCGCGCTGCTCGGCGGCACCATCGCCGCGCTCTCGCTGGCGTTGTAAAAGGCGCCCGACTTAAAAAGAAAGCCTCAGGCTGCGTCGCGGAAACGCGGCTGCGTCTCCGCTTCGAACAGATCCCCCGGCAGCGGCAGCCGGCATGCCACCAGTTCCGGCGCGTGGGCGGCGATGCGTTCGCGCGCCACCGCAACCGGCGGACAATCCGCCAGCCAGGCAGGCGCCTCGCCGGCCAGCACCCGGTTCATCTGCGGCAGCCGGGCGGCGACTTCCTGAATGTAGTAATCGAAACGCGCGGCAAGCTTGCGATCCAGTACGCGCCCCACGCCATGCAGCGCATGGGGCAGGCGGCTCTGCCGCAACAGGCGCTCGGCCCCCGACAGCTGGCGGATTGCGCGTCGGCTGGCGGCGGGCGAGCAATCGAAGTTGCGCGCCACATACTCCACCAGCCAGTCGTCGGCCTGCAGCAGGGGCGCGGACGGCCTATACAGATGCCGCACGATATGGCGGTCCATCGCCCATTCCGCCGCCGCGTGCGTGAGCATCGGCACGTTCCACCACAAGTGCTCATGCGCGGGAACGAAGTGATTGTGCGCGATGATGTCGACCCACAGATGGCTCATCGCGCCCACCGCGCAGGCCCGCGCCTCGTCGTCGTGCGCTGCCTCCAGCAAGGCATGGGCGGTCTCCCAGCGGTGGCTGGCGTCGAATGCCCGGGTCCCCGCCGTGGCGCCCACCAAGGCCAGATCGGGCAGGCAGGCGCCGGCCGTCAGGCGCTGCGGGAAGCGCCGCACCGCGCGGCGCAACGCGGGGTCGGCCAGCGGCACTGCCCAGACGAGCAGTTGCGCGAAATAGACATGGGTCGTCAGCCCCCAGGCCAGCGCATCGCCGGCAAACAGCAAGGCGGGCACCGACCACAACCAGGCGGTGCGATACGAATGGATCGTGATGGCAGCTTTCATGCGCGCAGCATGGCCGCGCAGCATGACCGTGCGCTGTCAGGCGCATGAATCTTCCGTGAATCCCTGCCAGCCGGCTGCGTATAATCCGGGCTGTCGTTTTCAACCAATAGCCATCATGCGCACCCTCATCTGCGGTTCCCTTGCCTTCGATTCCATCATGGTGTTCCAGGACCAGTTCAAGCACCACATCCTGCCCGACAAGATCCACATGCTGAACGTGTCGTTCCTGGTGCCGGAAATGCGCCGCGAGTACGGCGGCTGCGCCGGCAACATCGCCTACAACCTGAAGCTGCTGGGCGGCGAGCCGCTGATCATGGCAACCGTGGGCGACGATTTCGGTGCCTACGCCGAGCGCCTCGACGCCCTGGCGATTCCGCGCGACCACATTCGCCATGTCGCCGGCACCTACACCGCGCAAGCCTTCATCACCACCGACCTCGACGACAACCAGATCACCGCCTTCCACCCCGGCGCGATGAACTACTCGCACGAGAACGACGTGCGCCAGGTGCAGGACGTCAAGCTCGGCATCGTCGCCCCGGACGGCCGCGACGGCATGCTGCGCCACGTGCGCGGCTTCCATGAAGCCGGCGTGCCGTGCGTGTTCGACCCGGGCCAGGGCATGCCGCTATTTTCCGGCGAGGAACTGCTGGAGTGCGTCCACAAGTCGCGCTACGTCATCCTCAACGACTACGAAGCCGAACTGCTGCAGAGCCGTACCGGGGAAAACCTCGCCACGCTGGCGCGCCATGTCGAGGCGCTGATCGTGACGCGCGGCGCGGAAGGTTCGGTGATCCATACGGCCGGCCGGCAGATCGACATCGCTGCGGCGCGCCCGACGGCCATCCTCGACCCCACCGGTTGCGGCGACGCCTACCGCAGCGGCATCCTGTATGGCATCGTCCACGGGCTCGACTGGGAAACCGCCGGCCAGCTGGCGAGCGTGATGGGCGCGATCAAGATCGAGCACCGCGGGGGGCAGAATCACAAACCCACGCGCGACGAGATTGCTGCACGGCTCAAGGCCGCATTCGGCAAGACGCTCTGAACCACGCCGAAGCTCGACGGTCTCATCGCTTATAGTGAAACAAGTGCAACCAGAGGACAGGCATCATGAAAAAATCCCCCGCAATCGTCACCGTCACCCTGCTTGCCGCGGCCTTGACCGCGCTCGGCGGCTGCGCCAGCGGCACCGGCGGCAAGGATTACAGCCGCGACCAGACCCGGGCCGTGCAGGAAGTCCAGATGGGCGTCGTGGAATCGGTGCGTGAAGTGAACATCGAAGGCACCAAGACGCCGATCGGCGCGGGTGCGGGCGCCGTTGTCGGCGGCGTGGCCGGCAGCACGGTCGGCGGCGGTCGCGGCAGCATCGTCGGCGCAACGGTCGGTGCCGTTCTGGGAGGCCTCGGTGGCGCCGCGGCGGAAGAAGCGGTGACCCGCCAGAAAGGCGTGGAAATCACCGTCAGGCTCGATTCGGGGCGGATGCTCGCCATCACCCAGGCGGCGGATGAGGAATTCCGGGTGGGCGATCGCGTACGAGTCCTGTCCGGCGGCGGCGCCACGCGCGTATCGCATTGAAGCGATGCCGGCACCCGCATCCGGAGGTCGGATGCGGGTGCCGGTCATCATTCCGAAATCTGAACGTCATGCCGGGTTAACACCCGGTCTCTAAGCTGGGCGCATTCCATCAATGGGAGTGCCCCATGCTCGACGTTCGCAGCAACCTGCAATCCGCCTCCGCCAGCCGCTACCACGTGTCGCTGGCGGTGGACGACAGTGAAATCCGCGAGGCGCAGCGCCTGCGCTACAAGGTATTCGCCGAGGAGATGGGCGCGCGCCTGTCGTCCATCCTGCCGGGACACGACATCGACCTGTACGATCCCTTCTGCGACCACCTGCTGGTCCGCGACCTCGACCGGGGCGAAGTCGTCGGCACCTATCGCATCCTGCCCCCCGACGCTGCCAAGCGCGTCGGCAGCTATTACTCCGAGCAGGAATTCGATCTGACCCGCCTGCACTTCCTGCGTCCGCGCATGGCCGAACTGGGGCGCTCGTGCGTTCACCCGGGCCACCGCAGCGGTGCCGTCATCGCCCGCCTGTGGATGGGGCTGGCCGAATACATGACGCGCTATGGCTACGAATACATCGTCGGCTGCGCCAGCATCGGCATGGCCGATGGCGGCCACATCGCCGCCGGCGTGCATCGCCAGCTGGCCGTACGCCATCTCGCGCCGATCGAGTGGCGCGCCACCCCGCGCACCCGCCTGCCGGTCGAATCGCTCGACAACGGCCAGACCGTTGCGCTGCCGCCGCTGATCAAGGGTTACAGCCGGCTGGGTGCGCTGGTATGCGGCGATCCGGCGTGGGACCCCGACTTCAACACCGCCGACCTCCTGATGCTGTTGCCGATGGCGCAACTCAACCGCAGTTATGCCCGCCGCCTCATCGGCTGAGCGGCACGGTCGTTCAAGCATGGTCTGCCCTTGATGCCCCTCGGGTCGATACGCGTAGCGTCGTACAATGGCTGGATGGTTCTTGCCTATTTCCCCGTTTCCCTGCGCCGCGCCCTCCGCATCGGCCAGCTGATGCTGCACCTCGCGTGGGGCGTCGTGCTGGCCGGACTGATCTTCCCCCTGCTCAGCCCCGCGCGACGCGACCGCCGCATCATGGCCTGGGCGCGGCGCTTGCTGCGGGTGCTCGGCGTACGGTTGCAGGCTGATACTGCGCCGCGCCTGCCCGGTGGCGCACTGCTGGTATGCAATCACGTGTCGTGGCTGGACATCTATCTGATCTATGCGGCCCAGCGGGTGCACTTCGTTTCCAAGGCCGAGGTGCGCAACTGGCCGGTGGCGGGCTGGCTGGCGCACAAGACCGGCACCCTCTTCATCGAACGCGGCCGCCGTGCCGATACGGCTCGCATCAATACCGAGATGCGCGCGCTGATGCAGTCCGGCGCCTGGGTCGCCGTGTTTCCCGAAGGCACCACCGGTGACGGCAAGGGGCTGCGCCGCTTCATGCCGTCGCTGCTGCAGCCGGCGGTCGAACTGAATTGCCCGATCGTGCCGGCGGCCCTGCGCTACCGCACGCTGGGCGGTGAATACAGCGCCGCGCCCGCCTATATCGACGACCTCAGCATGTGGCAGAGCCTGATGCAGATCGTCAGCGAACCGGGCCTCGTCGCCGAACTACATTTCGGCGATCCGATCCTGCCCAACGGCCACCGGCGGGATCTGGCGGCACAGGCGGAAGCCGCCACCGCTAGCCTTTTGGGCGTTGCATCTGCGGGCACTGCACCGCAAACACCTGCCGGTCCTCCAGGCTGACCGCGGTCAGCCTGCCGCCCCACAGGCAGCCGGTATCCAGCGCGACCAGGTCCTTGCGGTTGATCAGTCCGAGCGTCGACCAATGGCCGATGACGATCGTCGCCTCGACGCTCCTGCGCCCCGGTACCTCGAACCACGGCAGCCAACCGGCCGGCTGGGTGCCGGGCGCGCCCTTGTGATGGAACTCCATCTCGCCTTCCAGCGAGCAGTAGCGCAGCCGGGTGAAGGCGTTGACGATCACCCGCAGACGCTCGATGCCTTGCAGGCCCTCATCCCAGGCAACCGGCGCGTTGCCGTACATCTGCGCGAAAAAATCGCGGTAATGCGCGCCTCGCAACGCTGCCTCGGCTTCCGCTGCGCACTGCATGGTGTCGTCGACCGTCCAGGCCGGCAGCACGCCCGCATGCACCATCAGGAAATCGCCTTCGCGCCAGGCCAGTTTCTGCTGCCGCAGCCAGTGCAGCAGTTCATCGCGGTCGGGCGCACTCAGGACCGCGTCGAGCGTATCGCCCTTGTGCGCACGTCCGAAGCCCTCGGCCAGCGCCAGCAGGTGCAGATCGTGGTTGCCGAGCACGCTGATGGCGGCGTCCCCCAGGTTTCTGACGGTCCGCAGCACAGCCAGCGAATCCGGTCCGCGGTTGACCAGATCGCCGACGAGCCACAGCCGGTCGGCTGCCGGGTCGAATCGGATTTCATCCAGCAAATGCAGCAGGGACGTGTGACATCCCTGAAGATCGCCAATGGCATAGGTAGGCATATAAAATACGGTTTCTTTATGTGCTGTGTTGATTCGCATCATAGCGCTCCCGCCTGAACCTCTTGTGACGCCTGCGCCATGAAACCCCTGATCCGCCTGTTTTTCCGTACCCTGCGTCTCATCCTCGCCCCCTTCATGCTGCTGGGCTACTGGCTGACGCGCCCGAAGGGCATCGCGCGTCCCGCTGCCGCGCAGCAGGCCGTCGACGCGCGCACGCGCAGCCTGGCGCTGTACCACTACCCCACCTGCCCGTTCTGCCTGAAGACCCGGCGGACGATGCAGCGCCTGTCGCTCGACATCGCGCTGCGCAATGCCCAGCATGACCCGGCTCACCGCGAAGCCCTGATCGCCGGCGGCGGCAAAGCACAGGTGCCGTGCCTGCTGATCGCCGACGCCAACGGCCAGAAAACCTGGCTGTACGAGTCGGACGCCATCAACGCCTACCTGAATTCCGAATTCGGCGAAACAGCCGCGGCATGAGCCTGCTCGCCGCGCTCAATCCGCCGCAGCGCGAGGCGGCGAAGTACCTCGACGGCCCCTTGCTGGTACTGGCCGGCGCCGGCTCGGGCAAGACGCGGGTGATCACCCACAAGATCGCCTACCTGATCGGCGAATGCGGCTACAAGCCGGGCTCGATCGCCGCCATCACCTTCACCAACAAGGCCGCGCACGAAATGCAGGAACGCGCCGCCAAGCTCACCCAGGGCGTCAACACCAAAGGCCTGATCGTCACCACCTTCCACTCGATGGGCTTACGCATGCTGCGCGAGGACGCAAAATTCGCCGAACTGAAGCCGGCGTTTTCCATCCTCGATTCGGCCGACGCCGCGGGCATCGTCTCGGAAATCATCAAGACCACCGACAAGCAGGAAATCCGCCGCGCGGTGTCGCGCATCTCGCTGTGGAAGAACGAGCTGAAGTCGCCCGCCGCCGCGCTTGCTACCGCCGAGGACGACAACGCGCGCGCCTACGCCAAGATCTATGACCGCTACGACGCCACCCTGCGCGCCTACCAGGCGGTCGATTTCGACGACCTCATCCGCCTGCCGGCCGAGCTGCTGGACACGCACGCCGAACTGCGCGAGAAATGGCAGAACCGGCTGCGCCACATCCTGGTCGACGAATACCAGGACACCAACGTGGCGCAGTACCGCCTGCTGCAGAAGCTCACCGGCGTGCGCGCGGCCTTCACCGCGGTCGGCGACGACGACCAGGCGATCTACGGCTGGCGCGGCGCCTCGGCCGACAACCTGCGCCAGCTGAACGAGGACTACCCGCACCTGCATGTGGTCAAGCTGGAGCAGAACTATCGCTCGAGCGTGCGCATCCTGAAAGCCGCCAACAGCCTCATTGCCAACAACCCCAAGCTGTTCGAGAAGCGCCTGTGGAGCGACCTCGGCCTGGGCGACGCCATCCAGGTGATGCCCACCAAGGACGACGAGCACGAGGCCGAGTCGGTGGTGATGCGCCTCCTGTCGCACAAGTTCCAGCACCGCACCGAATGGCGCGACTACGCCATCCTCTACCGCGGCAACTACCAGGCGCGCATCTTCGAGCAGGCGCTCAGGAACGAGAAGGTGCCGTATCAGCTGTCCGGCGGGCAGTCGTTCTTCGACCGCGCCGAGATCAAGGACGTGATTGCCTACCTGCGCCTGATCGCCAACGGCGACGACGATCCTGCCTTCATCCGCGCGGTCACCACGCCCAAGCGCGGCATCGGCGCGGCGACGCTGGAGAAGCTCGGCCAGGTCGCCGCCACCCTGCACGTCAGCCTGTTCGAAGCGGTGTTTTCCGCCGCGGCCGCATCACAGATCGGCGAGCGCCAGCTGGCGCCGCTGGTCGAGTTCTGCAACTTCATCAACCGCATGGAGGAGCGCGTACCGCGCGAGCCGGCCGGCGAGTTGTTGAACGACCTGCTGAAAACCATCGACTACGAGGTCTACCTGTTCGATCAGGACGACCAGCGCGCGGCGCAGACCAAGTGGAACAACGTGCTCGAATTCGCCACCTGGATCGCCAAGAAGGGCGAGGAAGACGAGAAGGACCTGCTGCAGCTGACGCAGACCATCGCGCTGATCACCCTACTGGAAGGCCGCGAGGAGGAAGAGCCCGACGCGGTTCGCCTGTCCACCCTGCACGCCGCCAAGGGGCTGGAATTCGGCCACGTGTTCCTGGTCGGCGTCGAGGAGAACATCCTGCCGCACCGCGACGCGGTCGACGAAGGGCGCCTCGAGGAGGAACGCCGCCTGATGTACGTCGGCGTCACCCGTGCGAAGAAGTCGCTGACGCTGTCCTATTGTTCACGCCGCAAGCGCGCCCGCGAATCGGTGGCGTGCGACCCGTCGCGCTTCATCGACGAACTCGGCGACGACGTGCGCCAGCCGGAGAAGCCCTCCAGCGCCGATGCCAAGGCCAGCGGCAGCGACCGGCTGGCGGCGTTGAAGGCGATGCTGGGCTGAACCCGGATGGCTCAACCGGCGTTAGCGCACCAATGTTAACTAGGTTGCTCAGTGACTGTTTCCGACCCGAAGCGGAAGCTCAGAGCCCAGAACCCATTGTCTGATCTGGGTTCAGGAAACTGACATTCAACGGTTGAGCTTAGGCCGCCGGCCCGCCAGGGCCGTCGCGCCAGCGAATTGTTGGGCGCTAGCCTACTTAATTGTTGGTTTGAATTCCGCGAATACCACCGTAGAGCAGACATATGGAGTACCTTCCTTTGCGTAATATGCGTCACGAAGCACTTCACAATGCATCGTCGCATACTGCCCTGTCGGGTCGTTGTAGCTCAGAAATGACACTATGCTATTTCCTGGTGCGACTTCGTTCTTGTAGAGAACTACAAGCTGACTAGGCTCGCCGGCAGACTGCTTCCCACACGCAGCGAGAACCATGGCTAGTAATCCGATCAGAACGGACTTGCTATTCATTCGCTGCCTCCGGTCTTCGCACCTTACCCTTAGCACCATGCACTTCTTCCATGAAGCGACGCATGAGGGGAGTTTCCTGTTCCGTAAATAGCCAGTAGTTCTCGATCGCGCGATCCAGAATTTCCACCGCCGCCTCCCTTGGCACAGTAATGGACTGACCGTCTGTGTAATGTTTCAAACCGTCCCGAAATTCATTAGCCATCGTTACGAAGAGCTTCGGTGACCATTCCTCACCATGAACATTCCTTCCGACAGCAACGCACGCCTTAACAAGCGATCCAAGAGAGTGCTCCTTGCCAGACTTCTCCAACAGCTTTCCAAGAATTTCCTCGCTAGCGCCGGCCAGAGTGATTGCGCAAACGTAATCAGTTTCGTCGAGAAATAGGCGCAAGGCGCGTTCGAGCTGGTGCGCCGCCATCTCGGCCTTCGTGTAGGCGGGCATCTCGTCGAGATTGAGCGTTTCAGTCAAGCGCATAATGTTTAACGTAACGGGCTGCGCCCCTCATGACCACCTGTCCTCCTGATTCTTAGTCACTTTATTTTTCTTATATATTTAGTCATAAGCCCGCAATTATGCGGACAGGCTGAACGTCTCTTCTTGAAGGGTTAGCGGACACGTAAATTATCCAGGCCAATGTCTCCTTTTGGCCGAAAGCGCCCATCAAACCATTCAACTTCGGCACCCGTGGACACATAAAAAATGGGACGCCGCAGCGTCCCATTTGATTTCAGCATCCGATTTCGGCAAGCCGACGATCAGTTGACCTTGGGATCCAGTTCGCCCTTGTCGTAACGCTTCTGCATCTCTTCCAGGTTGAAGACCTTCTTGATCTTGCTGGCCTGGCCGGCGGCACCGAAGGCTTCGTAGCGGGCCTTGCAGATGTCGCTCATGCCTTTGGTGGCTTCCTTGAGGAATTTGCGCGGGTCGAAGTTGGACTTGTTCTCGGCCAGGTGCTTGCGGATGGCGCCGGTGGAGGCCATGCGCAGGTCGGTGTCGATGTTGACCTTGCGCACGCCGTTCTTGATGCCTTCGACGATCTCTTCGACCGGCACGCCGTAGGTCTGGCCCATGTCGCCGCCGTAGCTGTTGATGATGGCGAGCCAGTCTTCCGGCACCGAGGAGGAGCCGTGCATCACCAGGTGGACGTTGGGGATGCGGGCATGGATTTCCTTCACGCGGTCGATGCGCAGCACCTTGCCGGTGGGCTTCTGGGTGAACTTGTAGGCGCCATGCGAGGTGCCGATGGCGATCGCCAGGGCGTCGACCTTGGTCTTGGTCACGAAGTCGGCGGCCTCGTTGGGGTCGGTCAGCAGCATGGAGTGGTCCAGCGTGCCTTCGGCACCGTGGCCGTCTTCCTCGCCGGCCTTGCCGGTCTCGAGCGAGCCGAGGCAACCCAGTTCGCCTTCGACCGACACGCCGCAGGCGTGGGCCAGTTCGGACACCTTGCGGGTGGTCTCGACGTTGTATTCGTAGCTGGCGGGAGTCTTGCCGTCTTCCTTCAGCGAGCCGTCCATCATCACCGAGCTGAAGCCGGACTGGATGGAGCGGAAGCAGATGCTGGGGGATGCCCCGTGGTCCTGGTGCATGCAGACGGGAATCTGCGGATACATTTCGATGGCGGCCAGGATCAGGTGGCGCAGGAAGGGTTCGCCGGCATAGGAGCGGGCGCCGGCGGAGCCTTGCAGGATCACCGGCGAATCGACGGCGGCGGCGGCCTGCATGATGGCATGCACCTGTTCCATGTTGTTGACGTTGAACGCGGGCAGGCCATAGCCGTTCTCGGCGGCATGATCGAGCAGTTGACGAAGGGAAATCAGGGCCATTTACACTCTCCTAGGTTAAAAATTTGCTTCAGTATCAGGATTTTTTCGAGCCGCCGACGCGGACGATCTTCATGGTGTTGGTGCCGCCCGACTGCCCGATGGGCTCGCCGATGGTCAACAGGATCAGGTCGCCGTCGCGCACTGCGCCACGCCGCCGCAGCTCTTCC
The DNA here is from genome assembly GCA_016195805.1 of Hydrogenophilales bacterium. Classification (GTDB taxonomy): domain Bacteria; phylum Pseudomonadota; class Gammaproteobacteria; order Burkholderiales; family Thiobacillaceae; genus Thiobacillus. The sequence continues at coordinate 49,491 of JACPYT010000010.1, read as the reverse complement.
TCGGCTTCGGCCAGCAGCGCGTCGCGTTCCTTGCTGGCGGTTTTCAGGTTGATCGGGTAGACGCCGCGGAAAAGAGTGACTTTTCTACGGGTTTCGACCTGGGGTGTCAAGGCATAGACCGGCACCCGGGTCGACAGCCGGCTCATCCACAGGCAGGTGTTGCCGGATTCGGTGAGCGCGGCGATCGCCTTGATGTTGAGGTGGACCGAGGTGAACACCGCCGACATGGCGATCGCCTCGTCGGCGCGCAGGAAGCTGTGGTCGAGCCGCTCCTTGGTGAACACTGGTTCGGCTTCCTTTTCGGCTTCCAGACAGACGCGGTCCATCGCCTGCACCGCCTCGACCGGGAACTGCCCGGCCGCCGTTTCGGCCGACAGCATCACCGCGTCGGTGCCGTCGAGCACCGCGTTGGCGACGTCGGACACCTCGGCGCGGGTCGGGATCGGACTGGTGATCATCGACTCCATCATCTGGGTGGCCGTGATGACGACCTTGTTGCGCTCGATCGCCATGCGGATCATGCGCTTCTGCAGTGCGGGCACGGCCGCGTCGCCGACTTCCACCCCGAGGTCGCCGCGCGCCACCATGATGGCGTCGGACGCTTCGAGGATTTCTTCCAAGTGCTCGATCGCTTCGGTGCGCTCGATCTTGGCGACCAGCTGGCTCTTGCCGCCGGCCGCGCGCAGCAGTTCGCGCGCCAGGCGCATGTCGGCACCGGAGCGCGGGAACGACACCGCCAAGTAGTCCGCCTTCAGGGCCGCGGCGGTCTTGATGTCCTCGATGTCCTTCTCGGTCAGCGCCGACGCCGACAGGCCGCCGCCCTTGCGGTTGATGCCCTTGTTGTTGGACAGCACGCCGCCCTGCACCACCTTGCAGATGATTTCCGCGCCCTTGACCTCTTCGACCCAGAATTCGATGCGGCCGTCGTCCAGCAGCAGCGTCACGCCCCGCTTCACGTCATTCGGCAGCTCCTTGTAGTCGAGGCCGACGCGGGTCTGGTCGCCCAGCGTGCAGGCGGCGTCGAGGATGAAGGTGTCGCCCTTGGCCAGGGTGATCTTGTTGTCCTTGAACTTGCCGATGCGGATCTTCGGGCCCTGCAGGTCAACCAGCACGCCGACCGCGCGGCCGCGCGTGCGCGCCAGCGAGCGCACCAGTTCGGCGCGGTCGATGTGGTCCTGCGCCGTGCCGTGGGAAAAGTTGAGGCGCACCACGTCCAGGCCGGCTTCCATCATGCGATCCAGGGTTTTGGGATCGGAACAGGCGGGGCCGAGGGTGGCGACGATTTTGGTTCTGCGAATCATTGTGTGGGTGAGGCGTTAGGAGTAAGGAGTGAGGGGGAGGCCAGGGGTTACGCCTTACGCCTAACCCCTCACGCCTCACCGAGCGGCGTCAGCCGTTCGCGCGTTCCTCCAGGATCGCCACGGCGGGCAGCACCTTGCCTTCGAGGTATTCGAGGAAAGCGCCGCCGGCGGTGGAGATGTAGCTCACCTTGTCGTAGATGTCGTACTTCTGGATCGCGGCGATGGTGTCGCCGCCGCCGGCCAGGGTGAAGGCGTTGGTGTTGGCGATCGCCATGGCGATGGTCTTGGTGCCTTCGCCGAACTGGTCGAACTCGAACACGCCGACCGGGCCGTTCCACACCACGGTGCCGGCCTTCATGATGATGTCGGCGAGCTGCTGCGCGCTCTTCGGGCCGATGTCGAAAATCATGTCGTCGTCGGCGACGTCGCCTGCGTCCTTCAGCACGGCGGGTTCGTTGGCGTCGAATTTCTTGCCGCACACCACGTCGACGGCGATGGGAATGGTCGCCCCGCGCGCGGTCATCTTCTCGATCAGCGCCTGCGCGGTCGGCACCAGGTCGTCCTCGCACAGCGACTTGCCGACGTTATGGCCGGTGGCCTTGAGGAAGGTGTTGGCGATGCCGCCGCCGACCACCAGCTGTTCGCATTTCTCGGCCAGCGCTTCGAGCACGGTCAGCTTGGTCGAGACCTTGGAGCCGCCGACGATGGCGACCATCGGGCGCGCCGGGTTGGCCAGCGCCTTGTCGAGCGCGTCGAGTTCTTCGGTCAGCAGGATCCCGGCCGCAGCGGTCGGCGCGAACTTGGCGATGCCGTGGGTCGAGGCTTCAGCGCGGTGCGCGGTGCCGAACGCGTCCATCACGAAGACGTCGCACAGCGCGGCGTACTTCTTCGCGGTGTCGTCGACGTTCTTCTTCTCGCCCTTATTGACGCGGCAGTTTTCCAGCACCACCAGCTCGCCGTCGGCGACGTCGAAGCCGCCCTCGGTCCATTCGCGGATCAGGCGCACGTTCTTGCCGAGTTTCTGCGCGATCACGTCGACCACGGGCTTGAGCGAATCCTCTTCCTTGAACTCGCCTTCGGTGGGACGGCCGAGGTGCGAGGTGACCATCACCTTGGCGCCGGCCTTGAGGCAGTGCTCGATGGTGCGCATCGACGCGGTGATGCGGGCGTCGGAGGTGACCTTGCCGTCCTTGACCGGGACGTTCATGTCGGCGCGGATGAAGACGCGCTTGCCTGCCAGATCGAGATCGGTGACGCGGATGAATGCCATGGTTTGTTTCTCCAGAAAGATTAAGCGGTAAGAGTTGGGCAGCATACTGCCCAGGCCTTACAACTCAGTTGGGTGAGCTGTGAGGGGTGAGCAGCAAGCGGAATCCGCTCGCGGCTCACCGTTTACCGCTTACTTGGCCACGTGCTGCACGAAGCGCAGCATGTTGCAGGTGTAGCCGTACTCGTTGTCGTACCAGGACACGACCTTGACGAAGGTGTCGTCGAGGGCGATACCGGCTTCGGCATCGAAGATCGACGAGAAGCCGCAGCCGCGGAAGTCGGTGGAGACCACTTTCTCGTCGGTGTAGCCCAGCGTCTTGCTGATGTCACCGGACTGCGAAGCCTTCTTCATGGCGGCGCAGATGTCGGCGTACTTGGCGGGCTTCTCCAGCTCGACGGTCAAGTCGACGACCGACACGTCGGAGGTGGGAACGCGGAACGCCATACCGGTCAGCTTGCCCTTCAGTTCCGGCAGCACCACGCCGACGGCCTTGGCAGCGCCGGTCGAGGACGGGATGATGTTTTCCAGGATGCCGCGGCCGCCGCGCCAGTCTTTGGAAGACGGGCCGTCAACGGTTTTCTGGGTGGCGGTGGCGGCGTGCACGGTGCTCATCAGGCCGCGCTTGATGCCCCAGTTGTCGTTCAGCACCTTGGCGATCGGCGCCAGGCAGTTGGTGGTGCACGAAGCGGCGGAGACGATGGCCTCGCCGGCATACTTCTCGTGGTTCACGCCGTAGACGAACATCGGGGTGTCGTCCTTGGACGGTGCGGACTGCACCACCTTCTTGGCACCGGCGTCGATGTGCTTCTGGCAGGTTTCCTTGGTCAGGAAGAAGCCGGTGCACTCGATCACGATGTCGGCGCCCACTTCGTTCCACTTCAGATTGCTCGGCTCGCGCTCGGCGGTCAGGCGGATCTTCTTGCCGTTGACGATGAGGTTGTTGCCTTCGACCGAAATGTCGCCGTTGAAATTGCCGTGCACCGAGTCGTACTTCAGCATGTAGGCCAGGTACTCGGGGTCGAGCAGGTCGTTGATCGCGACCACTTCAATGTCCTTGAAGTCCTTGGCGATTGCGCGGAAAGCCATGCGGCCGATGCGGCCAAAACCGTTGATACCAACTTTGATTGCCATTTGCAGCTCCTAGGTTGAGAAATTATTTTTTATCCGCGCAGGTCGCGAAGTTTTTCTTCGCGCCTACGCGGAAACAGGTTTTTTACAGCACGCCCTTGACTGCAGCCGCGACGGCCTCGGCGGTGATGCCGAACTCCTTGAACAGTGCCGGAGCCGGGGCGGATTCGCCGAAGCGGTCGATGCCGATGACGGCGCCTTCCAGACCCACATACTTGCGCCAGAAGTCGGTGACGCCGGCTTCCACTGCAACGCGCGGCAGGCCCTTGGGCAGCACGCTGGCCTTGTAGGCGGCGTCCTGCTTGTCGAAGGTGTTGGTCGACGGCATGGAGACCACGCGCACCGCGATGCCTTCAGCGGCCAGGGCTTCCTGGGCCTTCACGGCCAGTTCGACTTCGGAGCCGGTGGCGATGATGACGGCCTTGGCGCCCGCGGCGTCCTTCAGCACGTAGCCGCCCTTGGCGATGTTGGCCAGGGTCGCGGCGTCACGCGCCATGAACGGCAGGTTCTGGCGGCTGAGGATGTGGCAGGTCGGGCCGTCGGTGCGCTCGACCGAATGCACCCAGCCGGCCAGCGTTTCCACCGTGTCGCACGGACGCCAGACGTCGATGTTGGGGATCATGCGCAGGGTGGCGGTCTGCTCCACCGGCTGGTGGGTCGGGCCGTCTTCGCCGAGGCCGATGGAGTCGTGCGTGAATACGTGGATCACGCGCTGCTTCATCAGCGCGGCCATGCGGATGGCGTTGCGCGAGTATTCGGAGAACATCAGGAAGGTGCCGCCGAACGGCAGCAGGCCGCCGTGCAGCGCCATGCCGTTCATGATCGCGGCCATGCCGAATTCGCGCACGCCGTAGCTGATGTAGTTGCCGGGGTTGCCGTGGCGCACCGGATGGCAGCCTTCCCAGTTGGTCAGGTTGGAGCCGGTGAGGTCGGCCGAGCCGCCGAGGAACTCGGGCAGCGCGGAGGCCAGCGCGTTGATCGCGATCTGGCTGGCCTTGCGGGTGGCGACGGTCTCGCCCTTAGCGTTGATCGCGGCCAGCTTGTCGGCGACGTGCGCCTTCCAGTTGGCGGGCAGTTCGCCCTTCATGCGGCGCTCGAATTCGGCGGCCTCGGCGGGGAAAGCCTTCTTGTACTCGGCGAACTTGTTGTTCCACAGGGTTTCCAGCCCCTGGCCCTTGGTCTTGGCATCCCAGCCGGCGTAAATGTCGGCGGGCACTTCGAACGCCGGGTGGTTCCAGCCCATGTTCTTGCGAGTGGCCTCGACTTCGTCGTGGCCCAGCGCGGCGCCGTGCACGTCGTGGGTGCCGGCCTTGTTGGGCGAGCCCTTGCCGATGACAGTCTTGCAGCAGATCAGGGTGGGTTTGTCGCTGCTGGCCTTGGCCTTCTGGATCGCCGCCTCGAGGGCGACCACGTCATGGCCGTCGACACCGGCCACCACGTTCCAGCCATAGGCTTCGAAGCGCTTGGCGGTATCGTCGGTGTACCAGTGCTCGATGTGGCCGTCGATCGAGATGCCGTTGTCGTCCCAGAAGGCGATCAGCTTATTGAGCTTCCAGGTGCCGGCCAGCGCGCAGGCTTCGTGCGAGATACCTTCCATCATGCAGCCGTCGCCCATGAACACGTAGGTGTGGTGGTCGACGATGCTGTGGCCGGGCTTGTTGAATTCGGCGGCGAGGATCTTCTCCGCCATCGCCATGCCGACGGCATTGGTGATGCCCTGGCCGAGCGGGCCGGTGGTGGTCTCGATGCCGGGCGCATAGCCGTACTCGGGGTGGCCCGGGGTCTTGGAATGCAACTGGCGGAACTGTTTCAGGTCGTCCATCGACAGTTCGTAGCCGGTCAGGTGCAGCAATGCATAAATCAGCATCGAGCCGTGGCCGTTCGACAGCACGAAGCGGTCGCGATCCGCCCACTTGGGGTTGGTCGGGTTGTGGCGCATGTGGTGATTCCACAGCGTTTCGGCGATTTCCGCCATGCCCATGGGGGCGCCGGGATGGCCGGATTTGGCTTTTTCGACGGCATCCATCGCAAGCGCGCGGATGGCATTGGCCAGGTCATTACGGGTTGGCATTGCGTTCCCTTCAGCTAAGTAAAAAACGGGGCGCATCCCCGCCCGGGAAAGCCGCGTCGAGGCAGCTTGGGCAGAATATGCAAAAACCTTGATTATCCGTCAGCAGGGCAGGCTTCCGCAAGCCGCGCCCAAAGCCGCCAAAAGAGGCGCTGCGACAAGGGTTTAAACCGACAAGCTCAAGCGCCGACTCAGAATTGAGACACTAAAATCTTTTTATTCGTCCGATGCGACGGCTTATGCGCCCGCCGCCTTCAGCCAGTCGCGCCACAGCTCGAACAGGTCGGGGCTGACCGACGCGACGACGGAACGCTCCCATACATTGGCAATGTCGAAGCTGCCCGACAGGCTGGCCAGCCGCCCGCCCGCCTCTTCCAGGATCAGCGCACCGGCGGCGTAATCCCACAGCTTCTGTCCGCCGTGGACATAGATATCGAAGCGCCCGGCGGCGGTGTAGCACCAGTCCAGCGTGGAGGCGCCGAAATTGCGCTGCGAGGCATACGGCGGCCACGACGCCAGCCGTCCGGCGAGTTCGCGGTCGATGCGCTTCATCTCGACGCCGGCCAGCGCGCGCCGCAGTTCGGGAACCGGCTGGCGCAGCGGCAGCGGGGTACCGTTCAGGTGAGCCCCCTTTCCGCGCTCGGCTGTGAACATCTCGTCGGCGACGGGGTCGTAGACCACGCCGAGCTGGCGCTCGCCCTTGTAGAGATAGGCCACCGACACGGCGAAGTAGGGCACGCCGGCGACGAAATTGGAGGTGCCGTCGATCGGATCGACGCACCACAGCCCATCCCGCCCGGCCTCCCAGGCGTCGTGCTGCTGCTGCTCGGTCATTTCCTCGCCCAGAACGGGCACGTCCCTGATCTGCGGCAACGCAACCTCCAGCGCGGCCTGCGTCGCCGCGTCCGCCTCGGTGAACAGACTGCCGTCGACCTTGTGGCTGTGCGCCACCTTGAGGAAACGCGGGGTCACTTCGCGCAGCGCGACTTCCCGGACCAGCGCCTTGACGTGTTCAAGCATGTTCAGATCCGCACGCAATAACAGTAGACAAATTCCTGCTCCCCGCCCGTTGGCGTGCGGTGGATTTCGGTTTCGTGCCCGAGCAGGCGGAAAGGCGCGCCAAACTCGGCGTGCAGCGCGTCAGGCGCATAGCGCACCACGTCCAGCCCCGAGCATTGCAGCGGCCCGCCGGGGCCGAAGGCGGCAACGATGACGTGGCCGCCAGGCTTCACGCTCTTCAATACCTGCGCGACGTAACGCGCACGGTCGGCAGGATCGGTAAGGAAATGAAAAACCGCACGGTCGTGCCAGACATCGTAGTGCGCCTCCGGCAACTCGGCCCGCGTGACATCGGCTGCGATCCACTGCACCGCCTGCGCCCGCGCGCCGAGCCGCGCACGGCTGGCCGCGAGCGCGGATTCGGCAAGGTCGAGCACGGTCAGGTTGCGGTAGCCGGCGTCGAGCAGGTCATCGACCAGTACCGAGGCGCCACCGCCGACGTCGATGATGTGCGCGTTCCTGTCGGCACAGCCCTCGATCAGGCGCAGCGACGACACGGCATGCGGCTGGAACCAGCCGACCTGGTCAGCCGCCTTGTTGCGGTAAACGGTTTCCCAATGTTGCCGGCGGTCAACCATGTCATTCCCCTTTCCACTTGATCGAGCAGCCCATGCTGGGAATCTGTTCGGCGGGGCCGTGCTGGGTGGCGGCGATTCCCTTCATGGCCTCGAACAGGTCGCGGCGCACGCCTTCCGGCGCGGTTTCCTTGCGCGACGCGTCGAAGCGGCCGCGGTACTGCAACTCGAAATTGCGGTTGAAACCGAAGAAATCCGGTGTGCACACGGCACCATAGGCTTTCGCCACATCCTGCGTCTCGTCGATCACGTAAGGGAAGGGGAAGCCGAACTCCGCCGCCACCTGCTTCATATTGTCGAACGAATCCTCGGCATAGTCGGTCGGGTCGTTCGACATGATGGCGATGGCGTGGATGCCGTGGTCACGCCTGAGCTCGGCGAGATCGCGCACCAGACGCGGGCGGATCGCCTTCACATACGGGCAATGGTTGCAGATGAACATCACCAGCAGGCCGTTCGGGCCCATCGCGTCACGCAGCGTCCACACCCTGCCGTCGACGCCGCGCAGACTGAAATCGGGGGCCTTCCAGCCAAAATCGCATACCGGGGTGGTGAGGGAAACCATGACACGCTCCGCAGAAATTCTCGACAACCCCTGCATAATACCAAGATGTCTGCACCGCGCTTTTATCTCGACCAGCCGCTTGCGCCCGGCGCCCGCTTCAGCCTGCCGGCGGGCCCGGCGCGCCATGCCGCGCGCGCGCTGCGGCTGGCGGTGGACGATGCGATCACCCTGTTCAACGGCCGCGGCGGCGAATACGTCGCACGTATCGAACGCATCCACAAGGACGAGGTCGCGGTTGCAATCACCGGCTTTGCCGAGATCGAGCGCGAGTCGCGCCTGCGGGTGATGCTGGCCCAGGGGATTTCGAGCGGCGAGCGCATGGACTACACGCTGCAGAAGGCGGTCGAACTGGGGGTGGCGGCGATCCAGCCGATCGCGGCCAAACGCAGCGTGGTCAAGTTGACGGGCGAGCGCGTCGACAAGCGGATCGCGCACTGGCAGGGCGTGGTGGCGAGCGCCTGCGAACAATGTGGCCGCAATCAGGTGCCCACTGTAGCAGCACCGCTGACGCTGGCCGGCTGGCTGGGCCAATACGCGGGGGGCCGGCTGCTGTATTTATCGCCTTTGGCCGAAGCGCGGCTGGCTGACCTGCCTGGCCCAACTGCAACGGAGGATTGCCTGGTGGCCGGCCCCGAAGGCGGCTTCGAGGCCGATGAGATCGCCGCGCTGCATGCGGCGGGGGCCATACCCGTCCGCCTGGGCCCGCGCGTGCTGCGCACCGAAACCGCCGCACTGGCCGCATTGGCCGTGATGCAGACGCTGTGGGGGGATTTCTAGGTACACGCAAACAAAAAAACCGGGCACAGCCCGGTTTTCCATCGCCCCGTTCGATCACGGGCGAATGTAGCTATAACCCTCCATTTCGCGTGTCACGATTTCCACCACGCCGGCGGGCACAATGTCGACCTTGGAGTTCATGTCTGCCTTGGTGAGCTTCTTCGCCTTCATGGTGTTGCCGCACGCAGCCACCTTCACGCCGGAATCAGCCGCCTCACTCACGCGATCGGCCACTTCGGAATCAGCCGTCAGCATGCCGATGCCAGGCCCATAGGCCACGATTTCGATTTTGGCCTCGCCCTTCGTGGCAGCCTGGAAGTTCTTGGCGTTATTCAGTGCCAGATTCCAGGTGGCCGGATTGGCGTCGCTCACCTGCATCACGACTTTCATCTGAGCCTTGTCGTTTTCTGCAGCAGCAGCGGTCGGCAGGGCCAGCGCGCCCAGCATCAAAACACCGCCCAGCAGGGAACCCACTATCTTGTTCATTTGCTTCATTTTGTCTCCTTAAGGACGATCGAAACGGAAAGTATTGTCGTGCCTTGTTATGACGCAAAGCTTATCCGATTTATTCCATTTATTTCAGCGCATGCGGGACAGGCGCCCGGCGTTTCGCAGACGTTTTCTGTATCCTTCGCCTTAAATACATCCAATTCCAGGACATGCCATTGAAAGACACCACCAATTTTGTCCACTGGTTTCGCTCCGCCGCGCCCTACATCCACGGTTTTCGTGGCAAGACCTTCGTCATCGCTTTTGGTGGCGAACTGGTGGCAGATGGCGGCTTTGTGCAACTGGCCCACGACGTCAACCTGCTGAACAGCCTGGGGGTCCGGCTGGTCCTGGTGCACGGCGTGCGGCCGCAGGTCGAAGCACGGCTGACCGAAAACGGCACCGCAATCCGCTATGTGAACGGGCTGCGCGTCACCGACGACGCCGCGCTGGCCTGCGTCAAGGAGGCGGCCGGCACGGTGCGGGTGGAAATCGAGGCGCTGTTGTCGTTGGGCCTCGCCAACACGCCGATGGCCGGGGCGGACATCCGGGTGGCCTCGGGCAATTTCGTCACCGCACAGCCGTTGGGCGTACGCGACGGCATCGACCTGCTGCATACCGGCGAAGTGCGCAAGATCGACGCGGCGGCGATCCGGCGGCGCCTCGACCAGCACGACATCGTGCTGCTGTCGCCCATTGGCTATTCGCCGACCGGCGAGATTTTCAATCTGAGCCTGGAGGACGTGGCGACCCAGGCTGCCGTCGAACTGGCGGCCGACAAGCTGATCTTCCTGATGGACACCGAGGGCGTGCCGGGCAAGGGCCGCACGATCCACAACGCCCTCACCGTCAACGAGGCGCGTCAGGTGCTCGAAAAAGCGGGACACGGCAAGGCGCGCAAATTGCCCGAGGACGTGACCTACTACCTGCCGTGCGCAATCGCCGCCTGCACTCAAGGCGTCAAGCGCGCCCACCTCATCAGTCGCCACCGCGACGGCGCACTGCTGTCCGAGCTTTTCACCCGCGAGGGTGTCGGCACGCTCGTCACGCCGGCGCCGTTGGAAACCCTGCGTCCCGCCACCATCGACGACGTCGGCGGCATCCTCGGCCTGATCGAACCGCTGGAGCGCGAGGGCATCCTGGTGCGGCGTTCGCGCGAGTTGCTGGAAATGGAGGTCGAGCGCTTCCTGGTGCTCGAATCCGACGGTGTCATCGCCGGTTGCGCCGCACTCTATCCCTTCCCCGAAGAGCAGGCGGCCGAACTCGCCTGCCTGGCCGTCTCCAGCGAGTTCCGCGGACGCGGATTTGGCAACCTGCTGCTGGCAGAAGCCGAGAAACAGGGCAAAAAGGCAGGCTTCAAGAAACTGTTCGTGCTGACCACTCGCACCGAGCACTGGTTCGAGGAGCGCGGCTTCGTCGACAGCAGCCCCGATCATTTGCCCCGGAGCAAGCAGGCGTTATACAACTACAAGCGGAGATCCAAGGTCCTGCAAAAACAACTGTAAATAAGGAAAGCACGCTTGTATCGATTCGTCCTGCGGCCGGGCCTGCCCGGCCTTCGCCACCATGTTCTTATGCATGTCGCTGGTGCCCGACGCCTGTTCGGCCGGATCACGCTGGATTTGCCGCGCCTTCGCCCGGCACGGGTCATGCTCCAGTCCTGGATGCCACGGCTGATCTCTGTTGCACTGTACGGAACACTTGTTCTGTCGCTGATCGCCGATGCGAATGCAACCCCGACGGACACACCCCTCATATTCGGCGTCTTCCCCAATATGACCGCCAAGCAAACCCTCGAGATCTACGAGCCGCTGGCCAGGCTGATGGAAAAACGCCTGCAACGGCGGGTCGCCATCTATAGCGCCCGTGACTTCAAGACCTTTGTCGAGCGTACGCGGCAGGGCGACTACGACATTCTGCTCACTGCGCCACACCTGGCGTGGCTGGCCCGGCAGGATGCCGGTTATCGGCCGCTGTTGAAATATGCCCGGCCCACACGCGGCCTGCTGGTCGTCAAGAACACCTCGCCGTACCGGGTGCCGGAGGATTTGCGCGGTCAAAGCATCGCCACCCCCGATTCCATCGCCGTGGCGACACTGGCGGTACAGGCCGACATGGCTGCACACGGACTCCGGCGCAACGTCGATTACCAGGTGACGGATTATGGCTCCCATCTCAATGCCGTGATGCAGGTCATCAATGGCCGTACGGCGGCAGCCATGATGGGGCTTCATCCTTTCATGCTGCTGCCTGCCGACTTGCGTCGGCAATTGCGCGTCCTCATCGAAACCGCGCCCCTTTCCAGCCTGATGTACCTGACCCACCCTCGCCTGCGCGATCGGGAAGCGAACGCGATACGCAGAGCCTTGCTCGATTTCGCCGCCACGCCGGAAGGAAAGTCCTTCATGCAACACGGGGGATATGGCGGCTTTGTCGCCGTGGACGGCAGCGAATTGCGCGCTTTCCGCCCCTATGCCCTGCAGGCGGAAGAAATGATACGGGCGAAACAATGAGGGCCTGGCTCGGGCGCCTCTCCTTGCGCTACAAGCTCACCCTCGCCGCGCTCGGCGTGGAAGCGCTGATGCTGGCCTTCCTGATCGTCAACGGCGTTCGCCTCACCGGTGAGGAATTGCAGCAGCAGGCCGAGAATCGTGCACGGGACATGGGGAAAACCCTGGCCGCTGCCCTGCTGTCCCCGCTCTCGCAGCAGGACGACGCCAGCGTACGCGACATCGTCGAAACCCTGCAACGCGAAGGCGGCCTGAAAATGATCGAGGTGCGCGACAGCAGCCAGCGCATCGTGCACCAGGCCGGAACTGGCGGCACCAAGGCCGACTTCCGCCTGGTCCAGCCGGTCGAATTCTCCGGCCAGCGTTATGGCGAAATCGCCCTGGTACTGTCGGGCGATTTCATCCAGCGAGCCCGCAGCCGCTATCTTCAGCAAAGCCTGTTCATTGCCGCGGCCGCCTTGCTGCTGACCGGCATTCTGCTGGCCTTGGCGACTGGCGGTGTGATTCGCCGCTTCGATGCACTCACCCGCGCCAGCAAGCGCATGGCGCAGGGGGATCTGGACGTCAAGCTGACCGGCGCCGGCGAAGACGAAATCGGCCAGTTGGTCGACACGTTCAACCGCATGGCCGAATCGGTGCGCTTCAATATCGATCGCGCACGCGAAAACGAAGCGCGTTTTCACGCCATTGCCGATTACACCCACGATCTCGAGTTCTGGCTGTCACCTGACGGCAAGCTGCTGTGGGTCAACCCCTCGGTCGAGCGCATGCTCGGCTACAGCGTCGGCGAATGCATGGGGCAGATGGATTTCCCGGCCGACATCATTCACCCGGAGGACCGCACGGCAGCCGAGTTCCAGCTGCGTCAAGCCTTGCGCGGCACCTCCGGCCAAGGTTACACACTGAGGATCTGCCGCAAGGACGGCGGCCATTTCTGGGCGGTGGTGAACTGGCAGCCGATCCACGATTACAGCGGCGTGTACCAGGGCATCCGCGCCAGCATCCACAGCATCGACGACCTCAAGGCGACCGAGGCCAACCTGCGCCAGGCCATCAACGAACTGCGCGCGGCAGAAAGCCTGCAAAGCCGCTACCTGGAAGAGACCGAGCAGGAGCGTGCCCGTCTGGTATCGCTGCTGTCGGCGATGAATTTGGGCATTCTGTTCGTTGCCGCCGACGGCCGGGTGATCTACCACAATCCCACCTTCACCCGCATGTGGATGATCGACGAGGAGACCAGCCTGATCGGCCTGCCGGTGCACGACGTACTGGCCAAGTCGACGTCGACGCTGTCACGCCCCGATCATTTCTCCAAGCATTTGCTGTCGGTGCTGGAAACGCGCGAGCTGTCCGACAGTTATGAAATCCAGATGGCCGATGGCCGCGTCATCACCGAACTCGATTACCCGGTGCGCGACCGCGAAGGCCGATTCATCGGCCATCTGTGGATTTACGAGGACATCACCCGCGAGCGCCAGACCGCCGAACAGCTGGTCTACCTGGCCGAACGCGACGCGCTGACCGGCCTCTACAACCGCCACCGCTTCCAGCAGGAGCTGGCGCGCACCATGCTGGATTGCGACCGCCATCAGATGCAGTGCGCGGTCATGTTTTTCGACCTCGACGAATTCAAGACCATCAACGACAGCTACGGCCACCGTGCCGGCGACGCGCTGCTGATCCGGGTAGCCAGCGAAATCGGCACGCTGGTTCGGCGCAACGAAGTGCTGGCGCGGCTGGGCGGCGACGAGTTCGCCATCCTGCTGCCTGCGGTCCAGGGCAACGAAGCCGAAGTGCTGGCCGACCGCGTGGTGCGCGCGATCGCGCAGATCCCTTTCCGCTTCGAGGGGCAGAATCTGCGGCTCACCACCAGCCTCGGCATCGCCTACTATCCCGCACATGCCGCCGATGCCGACGATCTGGTCGCGCGTGCCGACATTGCGATGTATCAGGCCAAGGATGCGGGCAAGAACACTTGGCGTGTCTATCGCGCGGACACCGATGCCGACAGCGAAATGAGGAGCCGCCTGTCGTGGGGCGAACGCATCAGCAACGCACTCGACAAGGGTCTGTTCCAGCTGCATTTCCAGGGCGTATACCGGGCGGAGGACAGCACGCTATCGCATCTGGAAGCGCTCATCCGCATGACCGACGAACGCAAGCCCGACCAGCTCATCATGCCGGCCCACTTCATCCAGCTGGCCGAAAAAAGTGGCCGCATCCTCGATATCGACCGCTGGGTAATCCACGAGACGCTGCGCCGGCTGGCCGAAAATCCGGCCATTCCGTCGATCGCACTCAACCTCTCGGGACGCTCGCTGTCCGAACCCGGCCTGCCGCAATACATCGGCGACGAGTTGCGCCGGGCCGGCGTCAATCCCAACCGTCTGATCGTCGAAATCACCGAAACCGCAGCCGTTTCCGACCTGCACGACGCGCAGCGCATGATCGAGGCACTGCGCCAGCTCGGCTGCGGCGTCTGCCTCGACGATTTCGGCGTCGGCTTTGCCTCCTTCGCCTATCTCAAGCACCTGCATGTCGACACCATCAAGATCGACGGCATTTTCATCCGTGACCTGCCCAGCGACCCCGACAACCAGGTGTTCGTCCAGGCCATGGTCAGCGTCGCGCTCGGCCTCGGAAAATCCGTCGTGGCGGAATACGTCGAGGACGGCCCGACGCTCGCGCTGCTGCGCCAGTTCGGCGTCGATCTGGTACAGGGGTATTTCCTGGACCGGCCGGTTGCCGACCATCCGGCATTGCACTGCGCCGCCACCGTCTAGCCCCGGGATCCCGGATTCGGCCGGGAAGGCCGGCCCGCCCCGGCCGCCGGGGGCGGGATGTTAAAATGCGGCGTTTTCCCCGTTGCATCCCAGGATCCCGCCGTGCTCACCGCTTCCAGCATTACCCTGCAATTCGCCTCCAAGCCGCTGTTCGAGAACGTCAACGTCAAGTTCGGCGACGGCAACCGTTATGGCCTGATCGGCGCCAACGGCTGCGGCAAATCGACCTTCATGAAGATCCTTGCCGGCGAACTGGAGCCGACTGCCGGCAACGTCTCGCTCGACCCCGGCGAGCGCATGGCCTGGCTACGCCAGGACCAGTTCGGCTACGAGGACCAGCGCGTTCTCGACGTCGTGCTGCAGGGCCACGCCGAGATGTGGCGGGTGATGCAGGAAAAGGACGCCATCTACATGAACCCAGAGGCGAGCGAGGAGGACTACCTGCACGCCGCCGAGCTGGAAGCCCGGTTCGGCGAAATGGGCGGCTACGATGCCGAGGCTCGGGCCGGTGAATTATTGCTTGGCGTCGGCATCCCCACCGAGCAGCACACCGGCACCATGGGCCAGATCGCACCGGGCTTCAAGCTGCGCGTGCTGTTGACGCAGGCGCTGTTCTCCAACCCCGACATCCTGCTGCTCGACGAACCGACCAACAACCTCGACATCAACACCATCCGCTGGCTGGAAAACGTGCTCAACGAGAGCAACGCCACCATCATCGTCATCTCGCACGACCGCCACTTCCTGAACCAGGTCTGTACCCACATGGCCGACCTCGATTTCGGCACCATCAAGGTCTACCCGGGCAACTACGACGACTACATGCTGGCCTCGACGCAGGCCAAGGAACGCCAGGCCTCCGCCAACGCCAAGGCCAAGGATAAGGTCGCCGAGCTGCAGGAATTCGTGCGCCGCTTCTCGGCCAACAAGTCGAAGGCGCGCCAGGCCACCAGCCGCATGAAGATGATCGACAAGATCAAGATCGAGGACTTCAAGCCCAGCTCGCGGCAGAACCCCTACATCCGCTTCGAGCCGGAGAAGGCATTGCATCGCCGCGCGCTCGAGGTCGAGAATCTGAAGTTCGGCTACGACGGGTCGCCACTGTTCTCCAGCCTCGGTTTCTCGCTCGAAGCCGGCGAGAAAATGGCCGTCATCGGCGGCAACGGCGTCGGCAAGTCAACGCTGATGAAGCTGTTGCTGGGCGAACTCGCGCCGCAATTCGGCGAGGTGCGCTGGAGCGAGAACGCCAACGTCGGCTACTTCTCGCAGGACCACGTCGCCGACTTCGACATGGATTTGAATCTCACCGACTGGATGCACCAGTGGACCCAACCGGGCGACGACGAGCAGGTGCTGCGCGGCATCCTCGGGCGGCTCCTGTTCTCCGGCGACGACGTCAAGAAGTCGGTGCGCGTGCTGTCGGGCGGCGAAAAGGGCCGCATGCTCTACGGCAAGCTGATGCTCGGCCGCCACAACGTGCTGGTGATGGACGAGCCGACCAACCACATGGACATGGAATCGATCGAGTCGCTCAACCTTGCGCTCGACCTGTTCAAGGGCACGCTGATCTTCGTCTCGCACGACCGCCAGTTCGTCAGCAGTTTGGCCACGCGCATCCTGGAAATCACCCCGGAAGGCGTCGAGTTCTACATGGGCGGCTACGACGAGTACCTGCATTCCAAGGGCCTGGAATAAGGATTCATGGCAATGAACGAAGTCGTCGTCATCGGCCTGGGACAACTCGGCCGCGTGTTCGCCGGCGGCCTGCTGCGCGTGGGCCGTACCGTCGTTCCGGTCAACCGCGGCGACGACATGGCGGCGCTGGCACAAGTCCATTCCGGGCCGGAGCTGGTGCTGGTGGCAGTCGCCGAGAATGATCTGCACAGCGTGCTGGCGTCGCTGCCCGAAGGCTGGAAGCCGCACGTCGCCCTGATCCAGAACGAGTTGCTGCCGCGCGACTGGCAAGCGCACGGCTACGTCAACCCCACGGTCATCTCGGTGTGGTTCGAAAAGAAGAAGGGCATCGACGCCAAGCCCCTGATCGCGTCACCTGCGGCCGGCCCGGGTGCCGGCCTGCTGTGCCGCGCCCTCACGGCCATCGACCTGCCGTGCCGCGAAGTGGCCCTGGGCAACGAATTGCTGTTCGAACTGGTGCGCAAGAACGTCTACATTCTCACCACCAACATCGCCGGGTTGAAGACCGGCGGCACCCTGAAGGGCACAAGCACCCTGAAGGGCACAAGCACCCTGAAGGGCACAAGCACGGTGTCGCAACTGTGGGCGCAGCACGAAGCCTTCGCACGCCAGGTGGCGAACGAGGTGATGGATATCCAGGATGCGCTCACGGGCACACGATTCGATCGCGATGCGCTGATTGCCGGCATGCTGGAGGCCTTCGACGGCGACCCCGAGCACGGCTGCACCGGGCGCTCGGCCCCGGCGCGGCTGGCGCGCGCACTGCAGCACGCCGACGCATTCGGGCTCGCCGTACCCACGCTGCGGTCTCTGGCAGGCTGATCAAATCCGGGGAAATGCCCCGGGCTCTCCGGTCAGACCGCACGCCCCGCCGGTTTTTTCTCGTCACGGCTATACACGCCCGTGTGGTCGAACGGCACCCAGTTGGGCGAGCGGTCGGTCTTGAGACGCCCGTGGATGCGATAAGGCACGCCCGCCTTCAACGATTCCCCCGACAACGCCTCGATCTGCCGGATCAGGTCCTTCGACTGCGTGATGGCGTCGATCCGCAGCAGCGTACTGGATGCCGCCAGGATCCGGGTCGAGGCCTGCGAAAGGCCGGTGGCAAACGGGTGCCCATTCACCTCCAGATCGAATTCCAGCGCCTCGATCGTCAGGTCGAAATCGTTCGGGTTGCTCACCCGCAGCCCCACATCGAAACGCTGTTCGAAAAGACCGAGGCTTTTGATCGTAACGTCGGCCACGCTCACCTTGGGTGCGACGGCATTGAACGGCAAGCCGGAACAGGCGGCAAGACTGAATACGAGTAATAAAGCGAACAGACGCTGGATCATGAAAGCCTATCGAATCTGTGCCCGCAACTGTGCGGCCATGCGCACAGCCTGGGCAGCGTAGCCACCGCCGAACAGATTGGCGTGATTGAGGATGTGGTAAAGATTGTAGAGCGTTTTGCGCACTGCATAGCCGGCGTCGAGCGGCCACACCTCGCGATAGGCCGCGAAAAAATCCGGCGCAAATCCACCGAACAGTTCACCCATCGCCAGGTCGCATTCGCGGTCACCGAAATATACCGCCGGGTCGAACAGAACCGGCGTCCCAGCGGCCAGAAATCCATGATTGCCGCCCCACAGATCGCCGTGCAGGAGCGAGGAAACCGGCGTGTACCCGTCAAAAAAAGCCTCGAGGTGGGCGAGCAGGATTTCACCATCCTGCTGCAGTGTGCCGCCGTAACCATTTCCGGCTGCCAGCCCCAGCTGGAATCCGAGCCGCTGCGTGCGCCAGAAGTCGACCCAGTCATCGTGCCAGGCGTTCGGTTGCGGCGTGGCACCGATCCAGTTGTCGCGCGACCAGCCGAATCGCGCGGCGCTGACGCGGTGTTGCTGCGCCAGTTGATGCCCCAGTCGCGCGGCGTCGCCGTGCGGTTCGATGGGAAGGTACTCGAGCACCAGATACGCCCGGCCTGCGGCGAGGCCATGACACACCACCTGCGGCACCCGCACCGCACGGGCCGCCTCCAGCTCCGCCAATCCGGCGGCTTCCGATTCGAACATGGCCAGCCTTGGCGCCGGTTGGGTTTTGACGAAAAACGTGCGCGTGCCGTCGCCGAGCGTGAACGCTTCACTGATGTCGCCGCCATGAGCGGCATGGGTGCGGCGCACTGCGAACGGTGTACCCGTGGCACGACCGATCGCGACGGCTAGCTCGGTACGAAAAACATTCATGGTTCAACCAGCGGCTGGATGCGAACCGCCAGCGCAGCGTGGGCTGTTCGCAAAGCATGCTCCGCTTCCTGCGGAGTCGCGGCACGGCTGAAGATAAAGCCCAGATAGCCCGCGCCCTCAGGGGGCGGCGCCACCAGCTGGCCGGCGCGGGCCGTGATTTCGATGCCCGTGATATGCGGCACGCTGCGCGCCGCGTCGATGCCATCGACCCCCTGCAGAATGCCGCTGAACGAAATGGGGACCATCATCACGCCTGCGGCAACGGCCTGTGCCTGTGCCGGCAACGGCAGGCCGACCGCGTGGCGCAGCACAATTTCTGCCGACGTCATGCCCAGCGTTGCATCCAGTACCCGCCCGCACAGTCCCCCGATGCCACGCGGCGCAATTTCGAGCAGCCATACCCCGGCGTCGTTGACGCGTGCCTCCGCGTGAATCATGCCCTCCGTCAGTCCGGCCGCCACGCAGGCCCGGGTGACCGCGTCGGCCAGCTCGTGCTGCGTCGCGGCAGGCAGGCGCGACGGGGTGACGAAAATCGTTTCCTCGAAAAACGGCCCGTCGAGTGGATCGGGCTTGTCGAACAGGGCGAGCCCCTGCAGGTCGCCATTGACCAACACCCCATCGAGCGCAACCTCGAAGCCGGGGATGAACTGCTCGACCAGCAGACCGAGTTCGCCGGCATCGCGCTGGATGCGCGCCTGGATAAGCCGAGCTCGCTTCAACGCGCGTGCAAGTTGTGCCTCATCGTCCGCGCGGATTACACCGCGACTGGCATTCAACCGGCGCGCCTTCACCACCAGCGGGAAGCCCAAGGACGCGGCGGCATTCGCGTCGTCGCCCAGGATGCTCACAAACATGGGGTGCGGCAAGCTGATCGCCTGCTGCAACCGGCGAAAACGCAGTTTGTCGGTCAGCGTCGCCACCGCCTCGGGTGAATTGCCCGGCAGCTTCAGCGCCATGCGTAGCTGTGCCGCCAGCGCGAGGCCATGGTCATCCGCAGCCAGCACACCGTCCACCGGCTGCGTCAGCGCACGCAGGACTTGGGGCAGGGCGCTCTCGGGCCGGTCGAACGGCACACTCATCAGCGGCGGCAGACCCCAGCCTGGCGCGAGCCGGTGACAATAGTCGGCGCAGGCGACGAGTTCGATGTTCAGCCGCGCGGCGGCGGCGACGAAGTCCTGGTTGGCATAACCCGCGGCGGGAAGCAACAGCAGGAGGCGTGGCATGGCTAGAAACTGGCGAGCTGGGTTTCGGTCGGTTCGGCGCAGCAATACCAAGGCTCGGAATGATGCGGGATGGCCTCGCCGAATTGCGCGGGGTCGAGCACCGGCGCCGTCTCGCCCAACGCAGCGTGAGTGCGCATCCAGATGCCGGCGAATACCTCGGCGCGCGGCAGCGCGATTTTTTCAGCGTCCATCACCCAGGCCATGATGTCGCGTTGCAATGCATCGACCCGCGCATCGTCCGCCTGCCACGGGTAGCCCAGCATGGCCTCGTCGAAGACGCCGACGCGCGCCGCAAAATCCGGCAGCTGCAGCAGGTGCGAACCCTGCGGCACCAGCAGGCGGATCGCCAATTGCACCGGCGGCACGGCTTCGACCAGATGCAGCCTCAGCAGGGTGGCGAGCAGCTCGCGATAGCCGGCCAGCGTGGTCCACGGCGTGAACGGCACGAAGGTGGGGGCCAGCGCGATGCCGAGTGCACGGCAATGCGCCAGTGCCGCCTCGAAATCCGCGCGGGTGTGACCCTTGGCGAGTTTGTCCAGAATCGCGTCGTCGACCGACTCGACTGCGGTGACGACGAACAGCAGGCCGCATTGCCTGAGGCGCGGCAGCAGGTCGGCGTGATTCAGCAGGTGTTCGACCTTGATCGTGGCATCCCAGCTCAGATCCGGGAATCGCGCGTGCAGGGCCTCGGCCACTTTCAGCGCATGCGCCGGACCGTTGAGAAAATCGGGATCGCCAAAGCTGATGTGCGCAGCACCCACTTCGACCTGCTGCACGATGTCGGCGATCACCGTCTCCACCGGCACGATGCGGAATTTTCCCTCGTACACCGGCACCACCGGGCAGTGGCGGCACAGGTGCTTGCAACCGCGGCTCGCCTCGGCGAAGCCAGTGATGGTTTGCGTGCCGTCGGCTAGGATCAGTTTGGCGTAGCGTTGCAGATCGGGCAGGCCGCGGCGATCGGGCAGCAGGAATTCGATCTTGTCGCGCCGCACCACGGTGTTGTCCGGGGCAACGCCGGATTGTACCCAGGCCAGCAGATCGGGTTCGGATTCGCCGCCGAATACCGCTTCCACCCCTAGGCGTTTCAGCCACGCGGCATTGACCGGGGCGTACAGGCCGAATGCGGCGACGCGTGCCCGGGGGGCGAGCGTACGGATTTTCGGCAGGGCCGCTGCGGCAATCCGCGTGGCGGTATGCATGCCCAGGTAAATGGCCACGTATCCGGCGTGCGCAAAGGTGGCCGGGTCGAGTTTCTGCTGCGACAGGTCGACGCAGGCGGCGGCGATATGCTCACGTGCAAACCACGCCGCCGGCTGTGCCAGATTGAACGGCTGCCGGCCCAATTCGTACGGGCTCACCAAAACAACACGCGCCCCGGAGGGCGCGCATGTTCTTGCCGTGCAGGCCGTCATGGCAGGACGCTTATTTGGCTTTGGGACGCTGCTCGAACATCTTGGCGATGCCGGGGTCGCGCGAGGCGCCGGCGGCTTCCATGCGCTTGAGATACTCGTCCCACAGCGCGGCCTGGTTGACGCCGAGGTCGTGCAGGTATTCCCAGGAATAGATGCCGGTGTCGTGGCCGTCGGAGAAGAAGAAGTTGATGCCGTACAGGCCGACCGGCTCGGCGGCATTGATCAGCACTTCGCGCTTGCCGACCTGCAGCACTTCCTGGCCGGGGCCGTGACCGCGCACCTCGGCGGACGGCGAATAGACGCGCAGGAATTCGAACGGCATCTCGAAACGCGCACCGTCGGAAAACGCGATTTCCAGCTTGTGCGAAGCCTGGTGCAGCTTGATGTCGGTAGGGGTAGGGATGGCCATGATTGAAACACTCAGAATGAACTTTGCCCCAAGTGTAAACCCGCAGCGCAGAGATTAAACCCTGGCGGAACAAGGGGCTGAAGCCGATTGTGACCGGAAAACTGGCGCGCCCGGCGCGATTCGAACGCACGACCCCTGCCTTCGGAGGGCAGTACTCTATCCAGCTGAGCTACGGGCGCTAGGAGCCGCGAAGCATAGCCGTTTTGCCACGTGACGTCCATCCGCCGGGCGCGCCGCCCTTTCCTGTCGGGGTGGCTTTCCTTATAATCGCGGCTTTCGATGCCACCCCCCAAGGATAATTTCATGGCCGATTCACACGCCAAGATGACCCAAGCCACCCCGCAGGAGATCATCATTTCCGTTCTTGCCGGATTGTTCGCGCCCCTGCTGGCGATTTTCCTGATCGTCATGCTGGTGCTCAGCATTCAGGCCAAGCACAAGCCCGACACCACCAGCGAAGCCGCGCAGAAAGCGACGCTCGACCGCATCAAGCCGTTCTCCACGCTGGTTGCGCTCGATGCCAACGCGCCCAAGGTCGAGAAGTCCGGCCAGGAAGTCTTCGAAGCCGTGTGTACCACCTGCCACACGCCCGGCGCGCTGGGCGCACCCAAGTTTGGCAACAAGGGCGACTGGGGCCCGCGCATCAAGCAGGGCTATGACACGCTGATCAAACATGCCCTCGAAGGCATCCGTCAGATGCCCCCGCGCGGTGGCGACGGCGACCTGTCGGACACCGAGGTGGCTCGCGCCGTCGCTTACATGGCCAACGCAGGCGGCGCCAGCTTCAAGGCGCCGGAAGCCCCCGCCCCGGCCGCGCCCGCTGCGGCTGCGGGTACGGCCCCCAAGGCCGATCCGGCCAAGGGCAAGGTGGTCTTCGAGGCCGTCTGCGTGGCCTGCCACGGAACCGGCGTCGCCGGTGCGCCCAAGCTGGGCGACAAGGCGGCCTGGGGCCCGCGCGTAAGCCAGGGCTATGCGACGCTATACAGCCACGCGCTGAACGGCATTCGCGCCATGCCCGCCAAAGGCGGCAATGCCGCGCTGTCCGAAGCCGATCTCGCCAACGCGGTCGGTTACCTGATGACCGAAGGTGGCGGCAAGCTGTAAACCGGGAGTGCGCAAACGGGTATCGCACCCGGACGCGCACTGGGCAGACAAGGGGGCAGCGACCATGAAACACGTCACTTTCCTGACCACGCCGCCAACCCTGTCGCGGGTAGGCCCGGGCCCCCTCAATGCCATACCGGGCAGGGGTGACGAGTCCGCACGGGCGGATGCCGACTGCCGGCCGGCAGTCGATGCTCCCGCCGCACAAGCGCGTTGACCCGGCCATGCCACGCGTCTGCCCCCAATGCGGAAGCAACAAGATTCGTAGCGGCTCGCTGCACGCACATGACGGCGTACGCCATCTGCTGCTGCACACCCCACTACGCTGCCGTGACTGCCGTCATCGCTTCTGGACCTCCAATCCCCTGAAACCGTTGCTGCTGCTGGCCGTCGTCGGCGCACTGGTCGGCGTCACCGCCTGGTTCGCGCTCGATGTGCACGATTCCTCTCAGCCTGCCGCGCAGGAGCCGATCAGCCTGCCCCACGCCCGGGCCGAGCACGGGGATGCCGAGGCCCAATTGCAGTTGGGCATGCGCTATGCCGAAGGCGATGGCGTGATCCAGAACGACAAGGAAGCGGCCAAGTGGTTTGCCCTGGCCGCCCAGCAGGGACAGGCCGAAGCGCAATACCGGTACGGTCTCGCGTTGCTACAAGGGCGCGGCGTCGTACAGGATTACCGCGCCGCCTTCAGTTGGATCCAAAAACCCGCGCAACGCGGCTACGCCAAGGCGCAGTACAGCCTGGGCGATCTCTATCGCTACGGCACCGGTACCGCGGTCGACAAGGCACGCGCCTATATGTGGTTCAACCTCGCCGCCGCCCAGGGCGTGGAGGCCGCCGCCAAGGCACGCGACAGCCTGGTCTGGCAGTTGAAACCCGAGCAGATCACCGCGATGCAGGAAGAAGCCCGGCGCATGAGCCCGGGGTCCTCACCTGCCACGACAGGCTCAGGACAGGCCGCTTCGCCCACGACGCAGACGACACGCGCCCCCGCTACGCCCTGAAGCGTGCCTGCGGGTTGATTGTTCCGGCATTACGGATGTGCGTGCGCGCCGTCCTCACCTTCCACGTCCAGCGGCCATAACTGATGTGCATCCAGCTTCAGTCTGGCCTGGGCAGACAGCGCATCCAGTTGCGCCTGCTGCGCCATTAGCCGCCCTTCCAGCGCCAGCCGCCGATTGACCAGCACCTGATCCAGACTGCCCTCGCCCAGACTGTAGGCGCGCGCTGACAATTGCGCGGCCTCCGCCAATGCCTGGGCAGCGCGGTCGGCCTGCTGCCAGTTCGCTGCCTGGGCGCCGGCAGCCTCGAAATTCGCACGCGCCTCCTGCCGCAACCGCTGTTCCAGCCGGATGGCCGCATCCTGCGCAGTGGCGCTGAGCTTCTCGGCCGCCTCCTGGTCAGTGCGCCGCGCCGAGCCCGGCAGCGTCAGCCCCACGCTGACCCCGAGCAGATGTTCGTTGCCGCCCATTTCGTTCTTGTAGAACACGCCGACATTGGGATCGACACTGCGGCGGCTGGCGAATTGCCGCGCTGCGGCCTGCAGCATGTCGGCCTGACGGCGCGCACGCAACAGTTCATGGTCGTGCGCGAGCACTGTGCTGACATAGTCGTCCGCCGTGCCCGACGGCTGCACCGGCTGCGGCAGGCTGTCGTCCGCCGTCACCGGCAGGCCCGGGTATTGCGCGAGCAGCCGGTTGCGCGCCTGCTGCTCGCGCGTGGCCGCCTGCTGCTGCTGCAGACGCGTCTGTGCCAGCGCGGCCTCGGCGTTGACGCGTTCGGAGCGCGGCGCCTCACCCAGGCGAATGCGTGCATTCACGGTGGCGAGCTGCTGATCGGCAATGGCCACTTGCGCCCGCCATAGCTTGGTCTGACTGGCCTCGCTCAGCCAGGCGAACCACAACGTGAGCAGTTGCCGGCCGCTTTCGTGCATCGCCTCGCCGAGGCTTGCTTCGGCATGGGCAGTGAGCGCGCCGGCCAGAGCGCGATCGGCTGCGGCGCGCGCGGGCATCCGCAACGGACGCGACAGCGCCACGCCCCACTCGGCAAAACGATCCTGCGGCGCATCGATACGGCGTTGCAGGGCATCCGCGCTCAGCGTCCACTCTTCGCGCCCGTTCCGCAAACTCTCGCTCTTCAGCGATTGCGCGGCGAATTCGCCGCGCGCCTGCGCCACCATGGGCGAGGCCACCAGGGCAGCTTCGGCGGCGGCAGGATCGGGTAAATAGTCAGCACGACCGTTCGCGGCAAACGTCAGCGCCAGTGCCAGACTCAGTTTGTGCACGGCATTCATGCACGCTCTCCTTTCAGGATGAATTGGCGATACAACAGCGGCAGCATCACCAGCGTCAGCAGGGTGGCGCTGACCAGGCCGCCGATCACGACGATGGCGAGCGGGCGCTGGATTTCGGATCCGGGGCCGGTGGCGAACAGCAGCGGCACCAGGCCGAAGGCGGCGATGCTGGCGGTCATCAGCACCGGCCGCAGGCGCCGCAGCGCGCCGTCGCGCACCACGGCATCGCCGCGCAGGCCCTGATTGCGCAGCTGGTTGAAATAGCTGACCAGCACCACACCGTTCAGCACCGCGATGCCCAGCAACGCAATGAAGCCGACCGAGGCGGGTACCGACAGATACTCGCCCGAGATGGCCAGCGCGAAGATGCCGCCGATCAGTGCCAGCGGTACGTTCATCATCACCAGCACCGCCTGCCGCACATCGCCGAAGGTGACATAGAGCAGGAAACCGATCAGCACCAGCGCCACCGGCACCACGATCATCAGGCGCTGCGCGGCACGCTGCTGGTTCTCGAACTGGCCACCCCAGGCCAGGCGGTAACCGGGCGGCAGCTTGACCTTGGCGGCAACGGCCGCTTTCGCGTCCTCGACGAAGCTGACCAGGTCGCGCCCGGCGACATTGCTCTGCACCACGGTGAAGCGCGTCGCGTTCTCGCGCTTGACCGCCACCGGGCCATTGGTGCGCTTGAGATGCGCCACCTGGTCGAGACTGATCTCGCGGCCGTCCGGCAGGGTCAGGCGCAGCGCCTGCAGGGCGGCAGGCGACTCGCGCAGGCCGGCCGGACCGCGCAGCAGCAGAGGCACACGCCGCCCCTGCTGCTGGACCACGCCGATGATCTCGCCTTCGAGTTGGGTTCTCAGCAGCATCGCAATCTCGTCGGCGGACAGGCCGAAGCGGGCGGCAGCATCGCGGTCGATCTCCGCCTGCAGATACTGCACGCCGGCGTTCTGCTGGGTATACACGTCGGACGCGCCGGGGACTTTCTCGACCACGCCGAAAATCTCGCCGGCCAGCCGGTTGAGCGTGGGAAGGTCGGGGCCGTAGATCTTGATCGCCACGTCGCCGCGCGAACCGGTGAGCATTTCCGAGACCCGCATGTCGATCGGCTGGGTGAAGTTGTAGGCGATGCCCGGGAAGCCCTCGGCCACCTTGCGGATTTCCCCGATCAGCCATTCCTTGTCGTGGCGGCGCCATTCGGCCATCGGCTTCAGCACGAGGAAGGTATCGGTGTCGTTGAGCCCCATCGGGTCGAGCCCCAGCTCGTCGGCGCCGACACGGCCGACGATGCGGCGGATTTCCGGCACGTTCTTCAACAGGGCCTGCTGCATCCGGGTATCCTGCGCGACCGACTGCTCCAGGCTGATCGACGGCAGCTTTTCCAGCTGCAGCAGGATGTCACCTTCGTCCATCACCGGCATGAAGGTCTTGCCGATCAGGGGATAGACGCCCACCGCCGCCAGCATCAGCACGCCTGCGGCGACATAGACGAATTTCGGCCGCGCCAGCGCGCGATCGAGCAGCGGCGTGTAGAGACCCTGCGCCTTGCGCAACAGCCACGGATCGGTATGTGCGCCCTGCTTCAACAGGAACGAGGCCAGCACCGGGATCACGGTGAGCGCCAGCAGCAGGGACGCTGCCAGGGCGAACACGATGGTCAGGGCGACCGGTGAGAACAGTTTGCCTTCCAGTCCCTGCAGCGTCAGCAGCGGCAGGAACACGATGGCAATGATGGCGATGCCCGACGTCACCGGACTGGCGACTTCCTGGGTCGCCCACAGCACGCGTTGCAGCGGCGTTTCGCTGGTGTTCTCGGGGTCGTGCGCCAGATGCGCGACGACGTTTTCGACCACCACCACCGCCGCGTCGACCAGCAGGCCGATCGCGATGGCCAGGCCGCCCAGGCTCATCAGGTTGGCCGACAGGCCGAACTGGCGCATCAGCACGAAGGTGGCCAGCACCGACAGCGGCAGGATCAACGCCACCACGATCGCCGCGCGCAGGTTGCCGAGGAACAGCAGCAACAGGATCACCACCAGCACCGCGGCTTCGAGCAGCGCCTTGCTGACGGTGCCGACGGCGCGATCGACCAGCTGCGAGCGATCGTAGAAAGGCGAAATCGTCACCCCCTTGGGCAGGGTCGCCTGGATCTCGACCAGCTTGGCCTTGACGTTCTTGATAAGCTCGCCCGCGTTCACGCCTTTCAGCCCGATCACCAGCCCTTCCACCGCCTCGCCCTGGCCGTTTTGCGTCACCGCGCCGTAGCGGGTCATCGAGTCCATTTCGACCCGCGCCACATCACCGACGGTGACGACCACGCCGCCCACATTCTTGACGCCGATGCGGCGCAGGTCGTCCAGCGTGGCGACCCCGCCGTTGACGCGCACCACCCACGTCTCTTCGCCTTCGTTGACGCGGCCGGCGCCGTCGTTGCGGGTGTTGCGTTCCAGCGCCCCGCGCAATTCGTCGAGCGTCACCCCGCGCGCGGTCAGCGCTGCCGGGTCGGGGCTCACGGAGAAGGTCGCGACCCGGCCGCCGAGCGAGTTGACGTCGGCGACGCCGGGCAATGCCCGCAGTTGCGGCCGTACCGTCCAGTCGAGCAGGGTGCGCTTCTCCGCCAGCGACAAGGGGCCTTCGATGGTGAACATGAACAGCTCGGACAATGGCGTGGAAATCGGTGCCAGCCCGCCCGACACGTTGGCGGGCAGGTCGCCTTTCACGTTGGCGAAGCGCTCGGCCACCTGCTGGCGCGCCCAGTAGATGTCGGTACCTTCCTCGAAGTCGACGGTAATGTCGACCAGCGCATTTTTCGACTGGCTGCGCAGGATGGTCTGGTGCGGAATGCCGAGCAGCTCGGTCTCGACCGGCTGGGTGATGCGCCCCTCGACTTCCTCAGGGGTCATGCCGGGCGCCTTCAGGATCAGCTTGACCTGCGTGGTCGAGACATCGGGGAAGGCGTCGATCGGAATCAGCTGGAACGCACGCACGCCCAGACCTGCCAGCACCAGCGCCAGCACGAGCACGAGCCAGCGTCGCGCCAGCGCGAATTCGGTCAGGATATTGAGCATGTCATTCCCCCAGCCATTGGGCCTTGAGCGCCGACACGCCTTTCACGGCGACACGGCTGCCTGCGGCAAGACCGTCCACTTCGGCCTGGCTGGCATTCTGGCGGACCAGCTGCACCCGAGTCGGGACGAAACCTTGCGGGGTTTCGACGAACACGTAGGGGACGTTGATCTTCCACACCAGCGCGGCGGCGGGCACGGCCACTGTCCGGGCCGACTGCACACCGGCGACGGCAACCTGTACCGACTGGCCGGGACGCAGCAGGCCTTGGGGGTCGCGCAGACTGGCGCGCGCCAGCACGCTTTGCGATGCGCTGAGCTGCGGAAGCAAGGCGGTCACGCGGCCGCTCGCCTCGCTGTCCGCCACTTTGACGGATTGTCCGATCGCCACCTGGCGCGCCTGCGCCGTCGACAGCGGGATCTCCAGTGCCAGATTCGACAGGTCCGCCACCTTCACCAGCGCCATCCCTGCATCCACACGCTGACCCGGCCCGGCCACACTTTCCGTCACCACGCCGGCGATCGGCGCGGTCAGCGTGATGGCGCTGCCGGCAAGCTTGCCTGTTCCCAGCATCGTCAACGCGGCCTGGGCTGCCGTCAGGTTGGCACGCGCCGACTGGGCTTCGGACCGGGTGGCGCGCAGGCGCGATTCGGCGATCAGGCCTTCGCTGAACAGCTTCTCATCGCGCGCCGCATTGCTGGCGGCCAGCTGCGATCTCAGCCGTGCCTGCGTCAAGGCATTTTGTGCCTCGGCAAGGCCGGCCATCGACAAGGTCACCAGCGGTGCGCCGCGCTTGACCGTGTCGCCCGCCTGTACATGGACGTGTGTAACGAGGCCCGCACCGGCTGCGGCTATCACGCGCACGCTGGCGGGGGGCAGCGTGACCCGCGCCGTATAAGTCAGCGCCGGGCTGGCGGTTTGCGTGGCGGTGGCCACGGTGGCGATGCCGAGATTCTTCTTCTGGGCAGCGGTCAGGGGCAGGACATCGGCTGCGAAGGCAGGGGCGGCGCCGAGCAGCGCCAATACGAGCATACGAGTGATCACACTTGATCTCCATGAGCAAAAAACAGCAGGCAGACAGCAACGACGGGCGCGCCGCGCGGAACAATCAGCGGCGCGGCGGCCCCGATGCGTGGGGCAAGGCATGATCGGGCGGGGGAGGCTGCAAGGACGGGGCGACCGGCAAAGCCATATCCCCTCCGCCCGCTGTTGCCGCCGGTGGCCGAACCGCAGGCACCGGAGATGGCGCATCGGCGATCACCGCAGCCAGCGCACCATGCCGCAACGGCATGCCTCGCGCCACCTCGATCTCCTCACCTTGCTCGCCGCTCTCAATCGCATGATAGGTCACATCGCCGTGCACGCCCGGGGGCACATGCCGCCACCCCGTGTGGTTCGGCGGCACCGCCCCCGCGTGGGCGTGGACGAACGGCGTCAATGCCTGCAGGGCAATGACAAACCAGAGCATCAACAAGCGGTGAAGGCGATGCGGCATAGTCGGATAAGGCATGCGTTCAAAACGTTAAAGGATGCACCGTTCCGGATGACAGGATGAGTATCGGAACGGCCAAACCCAGCAGGTTCGGCACGCATCCTGCCGATCGATTCTTAAGATTGCCTTAAGTCACGGCTGCCGGGCCGCCCGGCTGGCTGGCGGGGAATGGATCCCCGCTTGGAATTTCCCGGATTCAGGGGAGAACACAGGCCGGCACCGCCCCGAAGCGGGCTTCAGTCGCCAAGCAATTTGAATTCGATTACGACCTCATCCCGCACTGCGAGAAATCCCGCCAATACCGAGTAGGGCTGCACGCCAAAATCGGTTTGACGCAGTACGAACGATCCTGCGACCACGAGGCGTTCCGGCAAGCCTTCAACGCTGACAGGAATCCACATCGCATGTTTCTGGCCGTGCATTTCGATCTGCACCTTGGCGGCAAATTTGGGGGACTCCCCGGTGATCTGAAGCGAATGCACGCGTACAAGAGGAAATGTGTCGGCTTGCAGGTTATTCCCGCCGAGCATGTGCTCACGCGCCCCTTTTATGGCCTCGGGGGACAGGGTGGACGAGAAGGCGCTGCCGAGGGCCGACCTGTACGTCGGGTCGTCGATTTCCAGTTGGTCGAGACGGAATGCCAGATCAAACCGCCCGTTTGCCGCTCCCGTGGCCGGCAGGTAAAAGAACCCGATGAACCGGGGTGCGGAGAGGACATGGTTATGTCCCGCCGCGGCGGCTCGACCGCCACGGAACACATAGATCCGAACCGTCGATCGCCCCGGATCGAGGGTGAAGACCCTTCCTCCACCCGCCCTAGCCAATGCCGAGTATTCAGCTTTCAGCTCAGTCGGGCGGTCGCTCCGAGTGAACGATGTCCCCCCGCCCGTTGGCGAAGCTGGCGGCGTCACAGTGCAGCTCGACAGCGCAAGAGCGGCAACAGCACTGAAAAGAAAAATCAGGATCTTCTTCAGAGGCATGCTGGCTCCCTCAAGGTCCGCAGCTCGTGGGGCCTCCGCGAAACCCCGCGCAGGCGAGTTCACGCGCTCATTCTAGTGTGAAAAGCGCTCCCGGGATGGGCGCAGGCCCCGCCAGGCCACCGTAACCAGGCGATCCTGCGGCGGCCAACCGGGCCGGATGCCGTCGAGCCCCAATCCATCGAGGGAGCGTCCCTCCGTTTGACGGTTGTCCGCCCGTCTATGCATCTCCGCCACCATTCCCTCGAACTGACGCCTGATCTGGCGGCTGATCAGGAAATCACCGATCAGCGGCGGCAGCCAGAAATCTGGTGTAATCCGGACCCGATAATCGACCCGGGTGTAGGGTCCGTCACCATGCACCCGCACGACACCGTGGATGGCCAGGTTGCCTGCCACCGAATTGATGGCAATGGATCCATCGGCGGGATACACCACATCCAGGGTCGTGCTGGTGGGGTATTCCAGGAACAGGAGCCGCGCTACACCGTCGATCTCCACGCGCTTTCTCCCGGGTCCGACACGGATCAGGCGGGTGGCAAGGATGTCTGGAACGAAGCGGGGCATGTTCTCGTAATCGTTCAATACCTCCCAGACCACTTCATGCCTTATCGGCAGCGCCAGCGTCACCCCTACCTGGATAGCCTTGCCGTCGGCAGCACGTGCGGTGCTCACGGTGACCTCGTCGGCGATGCTGCCGCCCTGGTTGGCGGCAAGACGGTCCCACACAACCGCCGCATCGTCCCTGGCCACGCCGCGCCCTGCCCCGTACAAGAGCCCGGGGTCGAACTTCGCGCCGACATCGCCTTGATCTGCCAGCGGTCGCCAAAGATCGCATGTTCTTTGGCAATCGCCCACTGCATACGCCGCAGTGCCATCCGCGCCCCCATGCCCCAGCGAGGCAACCAAAGCCGCTGTCAATGGCACCCAGGCTGAAATTCTCTTTGCCATGTCCGGGTTGTCCTCGTGTAGAGGTCGGTGACGCTGCCATGTAGCACAGAGTAGTCCGGGTGACTGGGTCTTGGGCGTATGGAAGCGACGCGTCCCAAAGGCGAAACGATCATGACCGGATGCGTCCATGTGCCACACCGATGGACACTCTTGTCATGGGAGTAAACAGCGATTGGGCGGGATTTATTCCCTAAACGGCGAGATTTCTGGTTGCGGCGGCAGGCAGTTCAAATCTCGCGGCAGCCGAACGATCGGGGCGAACGGCTGCCCGATGTACGGAAATTCAGATCTGAACTTCTACAACTTAACCGAGTTCTGGTGAATGGCCATGTGTCGCTGGACTGCCAGGTAGATCGCCCCAATCGTCCGTTTGGGCCGGAAATTCGGGTGGGTGTCGTCATACAGCTGCAATCCAGCCTGCCTACCATCGAAACGCCCGTTTCAGAACGGGCTCTCCACAAGCCATCCCGGTGCTCGACAGACAGCGGTCATGCCACATCTGCAATGGACGGGTCTCGGCGGCCCGCATGGGGGGCGACGTCCGCGCCTTAACCCAGGCCGTATTCCGGAGCCGGGACAGGGGCGGCGCCGCGGCTTCTCAATAATCTTTATCAAAGGAAGACTCGTATGAAGAAATTGCTCCTCACCTCGGCTCTGTCCGCTGCCGGCTTCGTCATGGCGACCTCCGTTATGGCCCACGAGATTGACCGCGGCCACGACGATGGCGCAACGCCCGTCACCATCGCAGTGTTCGGCGACTGGCCCTATAACCAGAACCTGCTCGACAATGCGCCGCTGTTGATCGATTCCATCAACGCGGACAAGAAGGTCAGTCTGGTGATGCATGTGGGGGACATTCACTCCGGCAGCGCTGCTTGCACCAGTGCAGACATCCTGCCACCCATCGCGACGTCCAATCCGGGGTGGAATCAGAAGGTCTATTACCAGTTCCAGCAGTTCGACAAGCCGGTCGTTTATACCCCGGGCGACAATGAATGGACCGACTGCCACAAGTCCAAGGAAAAGAGCAGCGGTGCGCCCCTCAAGGAGCTGGCCGCTGTGCGCAGCCTGTTCTTCGCCCGGCCCGGGCACACCCTCGGCATGGACGTGAAGCCGGTCTGGAGCCAGGCGCAGCATTTCGACCCGGCCTATCCCGCCGACGCCCAGTTCGTCGAGAACACGATGTGGATGGACGGCAAGGTGCTGTTCGTGACGGTGAACATGCCCGGCTCCAATAACGACACCTTGCCGTGGAGCGGTGCTTTCTCCAATCCGACCGCCCAGGACCAGGAAGTGGCCGAACGCACCGACGCCGACGTACGCTGGCTGCAATCTGCCTTCCAGATGGCGGAAAAGACCCATGCCAGGGCTGTCGTCATCGGTCAGCAGGCAGACATGTGGGATCCGGAAGCGCTGGCCAGCAATGAGCTCTACAACTACACGCCCTACGTGCAGAAGCTGGCCGAGCTGGCGCTGGACTTCGGCGGTCCGGTCCTGCTGCTCAACGGCGACTCCCACGTGTATGGCGCTGACCAGCCGCTGGCCGACCCCGCCAGCGCGACGGGCAAGATCCATAACACGGTCGCCGTGCCCAACCTGACCCGCATCACCGTTCAGGGTTCCACCAACGCCCCCGCCGAATGGCTGCGTCTCACCATCGATCCGCGCACGCCGCAGGTGTTCAGCTGGGAAAACGTGCCCTACTGCAAGGACCCCTTGTCCAGCTGCAAGTAAGACTGCCGGGGCAGACGCCTCACGAAAAGGCGCTGCCCCGGTTTTTGAACGCCGGCGCATGGCTGCGACAGCATGCGCCGGCGTTTTTTTGCCTGGCGCCCGCCGCAGCCCTGCCTGCGGAACCCGCGCCGGCTGCCTGATCGGGAAGGAATCCCGCCTCTTAAGATTTCCCTAAGCTGACGCGCATACAGTCTGCCTCAACCCGTTCTCAGGAGACTGCCATGCCCCATCCGTCCACGTCACCTTCCTCCACGCGGCCGCAACGCGTGTTTGACCCCCTGCTGCGTCTGTTGCACTGGGTCATTGCCCTGGCCATCGTGGCGCTCATCGTTACCAGCCAGTTGGCCGACGGGTTCGAACACGGTCCCTATGAGAAAACCTTGTGGAATCTGCATATCCTCATCGGCTACACGCTGACGGCAGGCCTGCTGACGCGCCTGCTGTGGGGCCTGGTGGGCCCGCTCTCCGCGCGCTGGCGCGACCTGTGGCATCCCGCGGTGTGGAAGGACAGCCTCAAGAACATGCGCCTGCCCGCGAAGCATCGCGCCGGGCACGACCCGATCGCCAGCCTGGCCTATCTGTTCGCCTACGGCGTGATGGCGCTGATGGTCGTCACCGGACTGGGGCTGGCCGCCAGCGAGTTCCAGACCGGCCCGCTCGCCGGCTGGCTGGGCAACATGCCGTGGCTGGAAGACGTGCTGGGCGAGCCGCACGAATTCGGGTTCGGCCTGATGCTCGGCTTTATCGGCCTGCATCTGGCGGCGCTGGTGTTTCACCAGTGGCGCGGCGAACGGGTGGCACAGAGCATGGTCACCGGCAAGCAATACCTCGGTGCGGAAAGCGGGGTGCAGCATGATTAAGCGCTCGTTTCTCAGCGCACTGGCCATCCTGGGCATGGCCTCCGCAGTGGCGGTTGCCGCCGACACCCCCGCCAGCCTGATGGCGCAGTACGCGAAGCAGGCCGGCGTACCGGTCTCGGCCCTGTCCGCCCCGCGCGGCGCGGCGCTGTATCGCACCGAGCACCCGGGCCGCGATGGCCAGGCCGTGAGCTGCGCCGGCTGCCATACGGCCAATCCGACCCAGGCCGGGCGCAGCCGCGTCGGCAAGCGCATCGAGCCGCTGGCGCCGGCGGCCAATCCGCAGCGCTTCACCGATGCGGCCAAGGTCGAGAAATGGTTTCGACGCAACTGCCAGGATGTCCTGCAACGCGAATGCAGCGCGCAGGAAAAGGGCGATTTCATTGCCTGGCTGAGCCAGGCCCGATAAGGAGCACACCATGAATTATCTATTGCGCGGTATCGGGGTCATCGCGACGGTCGGCGCGGTCAGCCTGCTGGCGTTTTCCCTGCCTTCGGGCGAGGCACACGGCGACGGCGGCGGCAATGTCCTGCCGCGACTGACCAACAAGGCCTGGCAGCAGGAATGCGCAAGCTGCCATATCGCCTATGCGCCTGCCTTGCTGCCGAAGGCCTCGTGGCGGCGCCTGATGGGCGGCCTCGACCAGCACTTCGGCGAAAACGCCAGCCTTGATCCGGCCACGCAGGCTGATATCCTGAGATTCCTGGAGGCCAACGCCGCCGACAGCGGCACCAGCCGGATGGGCAATCGGGTGATGCAGGGCATGAATCCGAACGAAGCTCCGCTGCGCATCACCGAAACCCGCTGGTTCGTGCGCAAGCACGACGAGGTGTCGCGCGCGACATGGTCCCGCAAGTCGATCGGCTCCGCCGCCAACTGCGCGGCCTGCCACCGGCAGGCGGACCAGGGCGTGTTCGACGAGGACACGGTCAGGATTCCGAAATAAAACCCGGGGATGAAACCCCAAGGATAAAGATCAGCGATGCGCATATTGTTGGTGGAAGACGACCGCATGCTGGGCGACGGCCTGCAGGCCGGCCTGACCCAGGCCGGCTATGCCGTCGACTGGCTGCGCGATGGCGAGGCGGCAGTGGCGGCCCTGTCCACCGAGTCGTTTGCGGCCGTGGTGCTCGACCTCGGGCTGCCGAAACGCGACGGCCTGTCGGTGCTGCAGTGGCTGCGCGGGCGCCATGACGCGACGCCGGTGCTGATCCTGACCGCGCGCGACCAGCTGGAAGACAGGGTGCGCGGGCTCGACCTCGGTGCCGACGACTATGTACTGAAGCCGTTCGACCTCGACGAGATTGCCGCCCGCCTGCGCGCACTGATGCGGCGTGCACACGGCCGCCCGGAGCCGGTGCTCAGCCTGGGCGAGATCGCGCTCAATCCGGCCGCGCGCACGGTGACGCGTGCCGGCCGGGCCGTCGAACTGACTCCGCGCGAATTCGACCTGCTGCACCTGCTGCTGGAAAACACCGACCGCGTGCTGACCCGACGCACGCTGGAAGAACAGCTCTACACCTGGAGCGATGAGGTCGACAGCAACGCGCTCGAAGTCCACATCCATCATCTGCGACGCAAGCTCGGCAACGAGCTGATCCGCACCGTGCGCGGCGTCGGTTACATGGTGTCGACCGGTGCTCCGGCGCCATGAGCCGCCCGTACTCCCTGCGCCGGCGGCTGGTCTGGCTGCTGACCGGTTCGGTGGCGACGATCTGGCTGCTGTCTGCGCTGGTGGTGTATCAGCGCGCGCATCACGAAGCCGATGAACTGCTCGATGCCCAGCTGACGCAGGTGGCCGATACCCTGCTGGCGATCGTGGCGGCCGGCGAAATCCAGAGTTTTGTGGAAGAGCTGCAGGATCAAAGCCGTCACAATCCGGTGCCGATCGCCTTCGAGGTATGGCACGACAAGCACGGGCAGATGCAGCGCCTGGTCAGCTCCATGGGTCACGACGGGTTCGAGTCCGGGGTGGTTCCGGGATTCAGCGAACACCGCTATCAGGGCGCACTCTGGCGGTTTTATGCGGTGCAGGATGCCGATGAGGAATACCAGGTGGTGGTCGGCCAGACGCATGCCGCGCGCGAAGGGCTGGCGCGCGAAATCGGCCTGTCGCTGCTGCTTCCCGCCGCGCTGGCGCTGCCGCTGATGGCGCTGGCGGTCTGGTGGGGCGTCGGCCGCAACCTGCGGCCGGTGGATGCCGTGGCGCGGCAAGTCGGCGCGCTCGACGCGCAGGCCCTGGTGCCGCTCGACGAATCGCCCGCCCTGCCGGACGAAATCGCGCCACTGCGCACCGCGCTCAACGCGCTGATCCGGCGCGTCACCGAAGCGTTTGAAAATGAGCGCCGCTTCACCGCGGATGCCGCGCACGAACTGCGCACCCCGCTGGCGGCCTTGAAAGTGCAGGCGCAGGTGGCGCTGCGCGCGCAGACGGCCGACAGCCGGCAGCACGCGCTGGCCCAAGTGATCGCGGGGGTGGACCGGATGACGCATCTGGTCGAGCAATTGCTGACGCTGGCGCGCGTCGACCCGGCCACCCAGGGCAACGCGCCGCAGCCGCTGGACCCGTCCGGAGTCATGGCCGCCGTGTGCGAGGAACTGCTGCCGCAGGCCGACCGCCAGGGGCAATCCCTGACGGTCGATGCGATGCCAGGCTGCAGCATCGCAATAAGTGCGTCATGGCTGCAGATCGCAATTCGCAATCTGGTGGACAACGCCGTGCGCTACGCTGGGGAAGGTGCGCGTATCGAGGTACGCCTCGTGCGAAGCGGATCAGCCTGTGCGATCGCCGTTGCGGACGATGGCCCGGGCGTGGCGCCAAACCTGAGATCGGAACTCAGCGCACGGTTCGTGCGCGGCGAGGTGGAGGGTGAAGGCTGCGGGCTGGGGCTTTCCATCGTCGCCCGCATCGCGGCACTGTCGCATGCCCAGCTGGAACTGGGTGAAGGACTGCCGCGCGCGGATGGCGGCCATGGATTCGCTGCCACGTTGCGTTTCAACGCAGCGTAGCGATACGGTCTCAGCGGCGATAACCGCCCGGGCCCATGCCACCCCCTGGGCCCATGCCGCCCCCGGGACCCATGCCTGAACCGGGGCCCATCCCCGCAGGCGGCATGTCGGGCAGGGTCTTGCCCTGGGCCCTGGCGCGTTCCTGCATCTGCTTGTGGTGCTCCAGGCGGAAGGCTTCACGTTCCTGCTGGGTTTTCAGCGTACGCATGCGGTTGCGATATTCGATACGCTCCTGCCGCGTCATCAGTTCGGAACCGTAAATACGATCCTGATCCTGCGTTCGGATCTGCTGGGTTGCCTGGGTCTGATCGCGTGACTGGTCCTGTTCGCGCACCTGATCCGCAGCCTGCACCGAGGCACTCGACGCCAACCCCAGGACAAGCACCCACATCGAAACGTGTTTCATCGTAGTCTCCTTTTTGAAAGTGAAAATCGCCTGCACAAACCCACGCTGCCTTGGCGGCAGCGTCCGTTTTCAATATAGGACAAGAGGCTCCTCTATCCCACCTCTGCCCTACGCATAGTGGCCCGCATCGGCTCACCGGTTCTGCAGCCGCCCGGTTAGCGCACAGGCTGAATCGCCGTCACGGTGAGAACGCCGTCGACGCTTTCGGCATGAAATTTCACCGCGTCGCCCACTTTGAGCGTGTTCATCAGTTCGGGCGGCTGCACCCGGAACACCATGGTCATGGCCGGCATGTCGAGATTGACGATGGGCCCGTGACGCAAGGTGAGCTTGCCGTTGGCTGGATCCATCCGGCGCACGACGCCATCGGTCATCACACGGGCCTGGGCAGCGGGCGGCGTCACGGGTTCGGCGTGCAGCGGCGTGACGATCGTCAATGCGGCCAGCAGGGAAATCAGTGTCTTCATTGTTCAGTTCCTGGTTGTCATTCAATGGCCGGCATGGCCAGTGGGCTTGCGTACGGTCACTTCCACGTCGCCTGCCGTGCCCTGAGGCGAAGCGGCTTGCGGTGCACGCACGACCGGCTCGGCAGGCGCGCCGTCGACTTCGCGCGCCTGCGTGCCGGGCGGCTGCCTGTACCAGCCGGGATCGGAATAATCGCCGCGCTTCTGGCCGCGCCGCACTTTCATCACGGTGAACATGCCGCCCATTTCCACCGGGCCGTAGGGGCCCTGTCCGGTCATCATCGGCAGGGTGTTGTCGGGCAGCGGCATTTCCATCCCGGCCATGTCGGCCATGCCGCGGTCGCCCATCGCCATGTAGTCTGGAATGAGCTTGTTGATCCGGCTCGCCAAGCCGGCCTGATCGACGCCGATCATGGTCGGCACCGCATGCCCCATCGCATTCATCGTGTGATGGCTCTTGTGGCAGTGGAAGGCCCAGTCGCCCTCCGCGTCGGCGACGAACTCGATCTGGCGCATCTGGCCGACCGCGATGTCGGTGGTCACTTCCGGCCAGCGCGACGTTTTCGGCACCGGCCCGCCATCGGTTCCGGTCACCGCGAAATCCACGCCGTGCAGGTGCATCGGGTGGTTGGTCATGGTGAGGTTGCCCATGCGGATGCGCACCCGGTCACCCAGTCGCACGTTGAGCGTGTCGATGCCGGGAAACGCGCGACTGTTCCAGGTCCACAGGTTGAAATCGAGCATGGTGTTGACCGATGGCGTGGCGCTGCCCGGATCGATGTCGTAGGCGTTGATCAGGAAGCAGAAATCGCGGTCGACCGTTTCGATCAGCGGGTGTCTGCCTTTCGGATGCGTCACCCAGAAGCCCATCATGCCCATCGCCATCTGCGTCATTTCGTCGGCGTGCGGGTGGTACATGAAGGTGCCGGGGCGCCGCGCAACGAACTCGTAGACAAAGGTCTTGCCCGGCTGGATCTGCGGCTGGGTGAGCCCGCCGACGCCGTCCATGCCGTTGGGCAGGCGCTGGCCGTGCCAGTGGATGGTGGTGTGTTCGGGCAGGCGGTTGGTGACATACAGGCGCACGCGATCCCCTTCCACCACTTCGATGGTGGGGCCGGGGCTCTGGCCGTTGTAGCCCCACAGATGCGCCTTCATGCCGGGCGCGATCTCGCGCACCACCGGCTCGGCGACGAGGTGGAATTCCTTCGCGCCGTCCTTCATCCGCCACGGCAGCGTCCAGCCGTTGAGCGTCACCACCGGGTTGTAGGGGCGTCCGCTCGGCGGCGTCAATGGCGGTTGGGTGTCGGGCTTGTCCATGCTGACGATCTCGGGCAAGGCCGCCATCGCCGCGCTATTGATTGAAGTGGCGCTGACGCCGGCAGCAGCCACCGCACCGCCGAACTTGAAAAAATCACGTCTTGATGTCATGGGGGATCCTTTCAGTGTCCGCCCGCACTGTCTGCGGGTGCGGACGAGACGGAGGTGAGCGCGGTCTTGCCGGGCTTGCCGGCCAGCGCCATCTGCATATCGGCGTCGGCGAGCCAGAAGTCGCGTTGCGCCTCGATGGCGGCGTTGACCGCGGCGATCTGCGCACGCGCGTCGGCGAGGAGCTCGAACACGCCGATCAGCATGCCGTTGTAACGCAGCAGGTTTTCATCGGAGATGCGCTGCCTGAGCGGCACCACCTCATCGCGCAGCTGTCGTGCAATGGCGTACTGGCTCTGCTGCATGGCATAGGCCTCGCGCACCTCGGAGCGCGCGTTGACCGCGGTTTCGCGCGCACGCTCCAGCGCCTGACGATAGCGTGACTCAGCGCCAACCACCCGGGTCTGTCCCCAGTCGAACAGCGGCAGCTCAAAGCTGATTTCGTAGCCGCGCTGCAAAGGCACTTCGTTCGAGCTGTTGCTGATGGCGCCCAGCTCCAGCACGTTGATGAAGCGCGTACGGCGCGTGAGGCCCAGATTCCTGGCCAGCGCATCGGTCTGCAGCCGGGTCATCTGCAGATCGATGCGCGTACCCAGGGCGCGCTGCTCGACGTCCGGCAGCGCGGGCAGGGCCGCGGGCAGATCGGGCAGACGGTCGGGCAGCTGCAGCGTGTCGCCATTGGGCAAGCCCAGCAGCCGGACCAGATGCTCGCGCGCCTGCAGCTTCGCCTGTTCGGCGCGCGCCACGGCCAGCGAGGCGTCCGCATAGAACGCCTGCTCGCGTGCCTGCTTCAGCGTGCTCCAGTTGCCCGCCTGTTCCATGCGATGCGCCAGTTCCGCACCGGCATCGGCGGCTTCCATCGCCTGCTGCCGGTATTGCGCAGACTGATTCGCCGCCACCGCGACGACCCAGGCCTTGCGGGTGTCCGCCGCCAGTCGCAGCACGTCCAGAACCAGGCCGCGCCGGGTCTGTTCGAACAGGCGCTGCTCGATGTCGGCGCGCATCGGCATCGTCAGCAGCCTCGCCAGATTGAATTGCAGGCTGCGATCCCATTCCACCTCGCTGCCCCGCGTGAGACGGCCGATGGTAAAGCCCGGATTCGGCAGGTGCTGCGCCGCCACCCAATCGGCCTCGGCGATGCCGAGCGTGTTGAACGCCGCCTGCAAACCGGGATTGTTGAGGAGCGCGATCTGCACCGCGTCGTCTGCGGAAAGCGGTTTCGCCAGCAGCGCGTCGATGCGCACCTGCGTCTGGCTGCGGCTGGCCTCGTCGCGCGACCACACGACATCCTTCTGGATGCGTGACTGGGTGGCGGACTGGATCGCGCCAAAGCCGCCGTCCGCCGAGAAACTCGCGCAGCCGCCCAGCAAGGCAGCCGCCAACACGGCGAGGGCAAGCGTACGCGGCGCAAAAGAGCCCGGATTCCTGGTGATCGCCTCACTGCCCGTGTTGATCCGGGGTATCGCCGGCCTGCTGCGACTCGCGCAGACGGATGCGTGCGCCAACGGCGCCGCACGACGCAAATAAATATTCAAGATGAAAATCCTCGCAAGCACGCGGCAGGATCGCCGCGCTCAAAATCGGGGCAACGCGCTGTCACCAGCGCGGGATTCAGGCGAGGGGGGCTCGAGGGGGCCGTTCGGGACCGTCTGGAATGAAACCGCTGAATGAGGCCGCAGGCTGTGGCGCAAAGCTGTGCGCGATCGGCACAACCGGGGTGCTGCGGGCAAACTCGATCGGCAAGGCCGAGGCCAGCGCGCAGGCGGCGCAGAACTTGCACTCGTGCTGGGTGGACGGGTCATGCGCATGGCAGTCGGCCATGGCTTCGTCGGCCATGGCCACCGGATCCGCCGCCCCCTGATCCGAAAACAGGCAGGCCTGCATGCCGGAATAGGCAAACCCCTGCACCGGCAGGGTCAGCATCAGCACCATCAGCAGGAATCGGCGGAGTCGGGCAGGCACGCGGAAAGTGTAATCAAAAAGCGGGAGCAACCCAAGTGACCGCGACGCCCTCGTCCAGGTTCCCCGGACGGCCGTTCAGGTCACGAGCGCCGCCGCGGTTCGTAATGCACCACCGCACGCATGATTTCGGAGTAAGGGAACGCGGCGGTGGCCCCGAAGCGCTCCCTGCCCTGCAGCACGGTCGCAGCGATGTCGGTCGCCTCGTCGGCGGCGCCATCGAGCGCGGTCGACAGGCCGCGCACGCCGCCGCACTGGGCGCGGATTTCCTTGCCGAACGGCCACGGCGCATCCGGGTTGATCCTGAGCGCGAACTGCGCGTTCTCGTGCAGCGCTTCATAAAACGTCAGGCAGTGCTCGCGCACCGCAGGATCGCCGCAGGCGATCGCTTCGCGCTCGGCAAGGTTCAGCTTGCGCGAACGGCCGCAGCCCACGCAGCGCGACAGCAGGGCCCGCTCGAACGGGCAGCTGAATTCGATGTAGGCCTTGCGGGCCAGCTTGTAGGCGTCTTCGTTGTACTCGGCCATATCACTTACCTTAAAGCTACTCAGAAACCGTAGCGAGCACCTGTCAGTTGGGTGAGCCAGCAGCACAGCAACCGGAATGTACTGAAGCACATGAGGATTGCGAGCAGCCACGATCCCAAATCACAGGTGCGCAGTAGGTTTATGAGTAGCTTTTACCAGTCGTCGCCGGACAGGGTCTTCTCCAGTTCGCGCTCGGCCGTCAGCGTTTCCTGGGCGGCGATTTCGTTGTCGGCGAAGATCATCTTGTACTTGTCGCCGCTCTTGGGATCGAGCGTCTTGCGCAGTTCGTTCGTCTGGGCCTTGGCCTCCTTGAAGGTCGCCCACTCGCCCTGCTTCTCCAGCACCTTGAACATTCCCATACGAAACACGTAGTAAGGCATGATCGCTCCTTAGCTCAGCCTGCCGT
Organism: Hydrogenophilales bacterium; assembly: GCA_016195805.1. Classification (GTDB taxonomy): domain Bacteria; phylum Pseudomonadota; class Gammaproteobacteria; order Burkholderiales; family Thiobacillaceae; genus Thiobacillus. The sequence goes on along the minus strand of JACPYT010000010.1, from coordinate 7,331 downwards.
GGCACTGCTTGTATTTCTTGCCCGAGCCGCACGGACAGGGATCGTTGCGCCCGACCTTGGGATAGCCCTCGCCCGCAGCCGCGGCCTGGTCGACTTCGGCGAAGTCCTGCCCCTCGTCGTACTCGCTGTGCTGGAACTGCACGTTCGACGGCTCGTGCAGTTCGACCGCCTGCACATCCTCGGGCGCACGGATCTGCACGGTGGTGGTGATCTGCGTGACCTCGGCCTTGATCGCGGTGAGCATGGCGGCGAACAGCTCGAACGCCTCGCGCTTGTATTCCTGCTTCGGCTGCTTCTGCGCGTAGCCGCGCAGGTGGATGCCCTGGCGCAAATGATCCAGCGCCGACAGGTGCTCGCGCCAGTGGGTGTCCATGCTTTGCAGCATCACCGCGCGTTCGAACTGGCGCAGGCCATCGGCGCCGACTTGCGCCTCCTTCTCCCGATAGACCGCGTCGGCGGTATCCAGGATCTTTTTGCGCAGCCCCTCCTCGTTCAGGGTCTTGTCCACGTCCAGCCATTGCTGCAGCGGCAGCTCGAGCGAGAACTGCGCGGCCAGCGATTTTTCCAGGCCTGCCACGTCCCATTGCTCGTCCATGCTGCCCGGAGCAATGTGCAGGTTGGCGGTCTCGTTCAGCACGTCGTCGCGCATGGCACGGACGGTGTCGCCGATGTCGGCGCTCGCCAGCAGTTCGTTGCGCTGCTCGTAGATCACCTTGCGCTGGTCGTTGGAGACGTCGTCGTATTCGAGCAGCTGCTTGCGGATGTCGAAGTTGCGCTGCTCGACCTTGCGCTGCGCATTCTCGATCGCGCGCGTCACCCACGGGTGCTCGATCGCCTCGCCCTCGGGCATCTTCAGGCGGTTCATGATCGCGGCGACGCGGTCGGACGCGAAGATGCGCAGCAGCGGGTCTTCCAGCGACAGGAAGAAGCGGCTGGAACCGGGGTCGCCCTGGCGCCCGGAACGGCCGCGCAGCTGGTTGTCGACGCGGCGCGATTCGTGGCGTTCGGTGCCGATGATGTGCAGGCCGCCGGCCCCCACCACCGCATCGTGACGCGGCTGCCAATCGGCCTTGAGCGCGGCGATGCGCGCGTCCTTCTCTGCGTCGGACAGCGCCTCGTCGGTGCGGATCGCGTCGATCTCCTTCTGGATGCTGCCGCCCAGCACGATGTCGGTGCCGCGGCCCGCCATGTTGGTGGCGATGGTGATGCCGCCCGGCATGCCGGCCTGCGCGATCACTTCCGCCTCGCGCGCGTGCTGCTTGGCGTTCAGCACGTTGTGCGGCAGCCCGGCCTTGGTCAGTTCGGCAGAAAGATGCTCGTTGGCCTCGATCGAGGTGGTGCCGACCAGCACCGGCTGGCCGTTGCCGTTACGCGCGCGGATGTCATTGATCACCGCCTGGTCGCGCTCCTTGGCCGTCCGGTATACCTGATCGTGCTCGTCCTTGCGGATCATCGGCCGGTGGGTCGGGATGACCACGGTTTCCAGGCCGTAGATGCTCTGGAATTCGAAAGCTTCGGTGTCCGCCGTACCGGTCATGCCCGACAGCTTCTGGTACATGCGGAAGTAGTTCTGGAAGGTAATCGACGCCAGCGTCTGATTTTCCTTCTGGATCGCCACGCCTTCCTTGGCCTCGACCGCCTGGTGCAGGCCTTCCGACCAGCGGCGGCCGCTCATCAGGCGGCCGGTGAATTCGTCGACGATGATGACTTCGCCGTTCTGCACCACATAATGCTGGTCGCGGAAATACAGCGCGTGGGCGCGCAGCGCAGCGTACACATGGTGCATCAGCATGATGTTGGAAGCGTCGTACAGGCTGCCTCCTTCGGGCAGCAGGCCCATCTCGGTGAGGATGGCCTCGACCTTCTCATGTCCGGTTTCGGACAGCAGCACCTGGCGCGCTTTCTCGTCGACCGAGTAGTCGCCCTCGGATTCCTCGTCCTTCTGCCGGGTCAGGCGCGGCGGCACCTGATCGACCTGCTGGTACAGCGCCGTGTTCTCTTCCGATTGTCCCGAAATGATCAGCGGCGTGCGCGCCTCGTCGATCAGGATCGAGTCCACTTCGTCGATGATGCCGAAGGCCAGCGGACGCTGCACCTTCTCCTCCATCTGGTAGACCATGTTGTCGCGCAGGTAGTCGAAGCCGTATTCGTTGTTGGTGCCGTAGGTGATGTCGGCGGCGTACGCGGCCTGTTTTTCATCATGCGGCATCTGCGACAGGTTGATGCCGGTGGTCAGACCGAGGAAACCGTACAGCCGGCCCATCGATTCCGCGTCGCGGCTGGCGAGGTAATCGTTCACCGTCACCACGTGCACGCCCTTGCCCGCCAGCGCGTTCAGATAGGCAGGCAGCGTCGCCATCAGCGTCTTGCCCTCGCCGGTGCGCATCTCGGCGATCTTGCCGTCGTGCAGTACCATGCCGCCCACCATCTGCACGTCGAAATGGCGCATGCCGAGCACCCGCTTCGACGCTTCGCGCACCATGGCGAAGGCTTCCGGCAGCAGCGTATCGAGCGTTTCGCCGTTTTCGAGCCGCGACTTGAATTCGGCGGTCTTGCCGGCCAGTTCGGCATCGGACAGTTTCTCCATCGCCGGTTCCAGCGCATTGATCGCTTTCACCTTTTGCAGGTATTGTTTGACCAGCCGGTCGTTGCGGCTGCCGAAGACTTTTTTGAAGAGGGATTGCAGCATGAGGAATCCGAAATGCCCGCAGGACGCGGTAAACCTTTGAATCTTAACATAGCGGAACGGGCTTCCCGTGACGTCCGCGTGTCACCCGCATGAGCGCTTCCAGCCTGGCCGACCTGCTCGCCAGTCAGTTGCCGAACGGTCTCGCGGTGCGCGCCCGCGCCCTGCTCAAGACTCAGGCGGCGCTCGATCGTTCCCTGCCCGCCGCGCTGGCCGGGCACGTCCGCGTGATGCAGCTGGAAAACGGCGTATTGAGCCTCGCCTGCGACAGCGGCGCCGTCGCCAGCCGCCTGCGCCACCAGACCGATGCGCTGATGGCCAGCCTCGGCAAACGCGAGATCGCGGTGACGGCCGTGCGCGTCAGCGTCAACCCCGAACTGCTGGCGCGCTATGTCCACCCCGTCGAGAAAACCGGCGTGCCGCCCGCTGCGCTGGACGGCTTGGCGCATCTCAACGCGGAAATAGAAGACGGCCCGTTGAAGGACGCCCTGGACAAGCTGTTGCGCCACCACCGGACGGGCTGATCAGCCATTCCCGCCCCCTTATCCATCACTCGCCCGTTCGTTGGCGCGCATCGCGGTTTTCGCGGTCGCGCCCGCGGTAGGTCTGGTTGGCGGGCTGCCCCGGCAATGCCCGCTCTTTTTTATCCTGCCGGACTTCGCTTCGCTGCGGCGCCCCCTCGGTCCGCACGCGCGGGATCGGCGCGCTCGGCGCAGACGGGCGGCCGGCTGGCGGCGCAGGCGCCGGAGGCGGGGCAGGGCGGGCCGCGGGCGCTTCCCGGCGCGCGTTGCCTGGCTCGCGCGTCACGGGTTGACTGCGCCCCGTGGATTGCTCACGCAGGATGGCCGGCGCCTGCGGGGGCGGGGCGGCTTGCTCGCGTGCCTTCGTCTGGCCGCGCACGCTGGCCTGCTCGCGCGGAGTGACCGCAGGCGGCGTCACCGGCTTCCTCACCTCGCCATAGCGCGGCGGCTCCGGCGGCGGTGTCCGCTCCGGCCCGGTGTCGGCGCCGAAGGGCGGCCGCGGCAGCGGCTGCCTGTCTTCCGTGCGACGCGCGGGCGGAATCACGTAGCGGGGCTCGGGTCCGACCTGGATGCGGGCGCGAGGCAGCGTGTCCTGCCAAGGCTGCGCACGCTCACGCGGCATGCGCGGCGACACCACCGGACGCGCAAGCATGTCCCGCGGCGGCGCAATGCCCTTGGGCGCACCGCCGACCAGGCTGGCGCGCGAGGGCTTGACCGGCAATTCCCCGCGTACCGGCGCGAAGTCGGTGTAGCGATAACGATTCTCCGCCGTGGCGCGAACCCGCTCGCGCCCGAACTTGTCGGCCGGCAGCGTGAGGATGGCGTGCGGCAGACTGGCATTGTGAAAATGGATGTCGCCCACATTGATCACGGTCGTTTGTTTGATCACCACGTTGTTGACGATGCGCGGCCCCCCCCAGCCGCCCCAGTCGGGATGCCCGCGGCGGTAGGGCAGCCCCCACCAGGGCAGCACCGGCTCGCCCCAGCCCAGCGCCACCCACCAGAGCCCCGGCAGGCCGACGCTGAGGCGCACCGATACGTCATGGTCGCGGACCATGAAGGCTACCAGCGCGGGCGAATACAGCGGGCGCCGCACCACCGGCCCCGGCGCCCACGCCCAGAAACCGTCTATGTAGACCCAGCGGCCATAGTGGAAGGGTGCCCAGCCCCACGGCGCATCGTCGACCCAGGTCCACTCGTAATAGGGGTCCCATACCCAGTAACCCGTGCTGTAGGGCACCCAGCCGGCACTCACGCCATAGGGTATCCACACTGCGCCGTAGGTCGGCACCACCCGCCAGTGTCCGGAGTGGTCGAGCTCTTCAGAGCCATAGACGTCCGGCGACAGATAGCGGGAACTGATCGATTCGCCAATGCGATCGCTGCGCTCGTCGTTCCAGCGATCCCAGTCATCGGGCGGCGGCGCCGCATAGGTGGCCACTCTCACCGGATCGCCGGCACTGACCACAATGTCCTCGGACGGATAGATACTCAGCGATCGCCCGTCCGCCGTGGTCACCGTGGCCTCGCCACCGCGGCGGGTGATGAAATGCGTGTCGCCGCCGCCCACCTCCACCCGGTAATAGCCTGGATGCTCGATGCTGAAGACCGCATACGGCGTACTCACCTCCACTGTGTCGCCCACCGTCATCCTGCGCATGTCGAAGGACGCCCGGCCGCCGGCCAGCTTGAACTGGATCGCATGCTCATCCTGCGCCACCAGCGACAGCTGGCTGTTTTCGTCGGCACGCACGAAACTGCGGCTACCGAATTGCACCTCCAGGTTGGCCGCGTTGCCGGTGTAGAACGCATCGCCTTCCGCCAGCGCCAGATTGGGCCGCGCACGCACCCACTCGTCAGCTCCGGGCCGCCAGTACGACACCTCGCCATCGAGGTAGCTCAGCCGCGGCGGAGTAGGCGCCCACGCTCCGTCATCGTCTGCCGCCAAGGCGACGCTGCCGGGCAAACCAGTCAGGAGCAACAGAAGGATCAGCCAGATGCGTTTCAGGTCGTTCATGGAAATCTTCCCAATGTCGGGATTGAGGGAGGCAGCGATCGAGCGCACGCTTTGCTTATTGTTATAGCCCTTCCGGGCAGTAGGGGCTGACAAATATCCTTCCATCCGAGCATGCGCAGTGCCCCGCCGGAAATATCCCATCAAGGATTTGACGCGGATACCGTAAAGAAGAATGCAGCGCGGCGCGACCCTCAGCTTCGGTCGAGGGCAGCCCGCCTATATGGACTTCCGTACCATGCTCCGTTGTCCGACCAGGGAAAATCAGGCAGCTTGGCCGAATGCATGGATGCAGCGGTTTATCGAGCGGTCGTGCTGACAGCGACTGCCCGGAAACCCGAATGACCCGACCTAGCCGTGTTGCCGAAAAACTATGCGACAAAAGACACACGACCAACCGCGAATCGTTTTCGTTGCCGGGCTGATCCTGGTGCTTGCCACGATCTTCTCCGGATCCATCGTTTTTTTCCTGATGGAGCGCCATGCCGAGGGCCTGCTGCGCAAGAATCTTCTGTCCTCGCTGCAGGACAAGGTCAAGACCGTCGAATCCGAGATTCGCCAGCGCAGGGCTGCCGCGGTCACGGTCGCCACCCGCCCCTTCCTGATCGATCAGGTTCAGCGCGCGTCCGGGCCCGAAGGCGGGGATGAGGCATTGCGCATGCTCGAACGGGGCGCTCGATCCTTCCTGTCCAGCGGACTTTCTGCCATTGCGCTGTATGGCCCGGAAGGGCAGGAACTGGCTCGTGCGGGCGTCTTTGCGCAACGCCCCGACCTGACTGTGCCGCTCGATCCGGCGGGGCGTACGCAAATCCTGTGGAAGCGCGGTTTTCTGTTGCGCACCCGCGTGGATATCATGAACGCGGGGCGCAGCGTCGGCAAGGTGATTGCGGAGGCGCCCTTGCCCACGATAGGCAGCCTGTTCCAGGATGCCAGCCTGGGCAAGACCAGCGATCTGGCCTTGTGCGCGCCCCTCGGGGCCGACATGCAGTGCTTTCCCACCACCCTCAATCCTGTGGTCATTCCGCGCCTGACGCGGCGGCAGCAGGACAAGGCCTTGCCCATGAGTTATGCCCTGGAAGGGCAAACCGGATTCATCGTGGCCCACGATTACCGCCACCAGAAAGTGGTGGCCGCCTACAGTCCTGTCCCTTCGCTGGGGCTGGGCATGGTGCTGAAAATGGACAGTGCGGAACTGTATGCGCCGGTCTGGGCCGAGGCGCGTCATCTACTGCCCTTCCTCGTCTTCGTGCTGGCCGGGGCAATCCTGTTGTTGCGCTGGCTGCTCGCGCCGCTGGTCGCCCGGCTGGTTCACTCGGAACGACAGTCACGCGAGACCAGCAACCGTCTGAGCGACAGTGAAAGCCGCATCCATGCGGTGCTGGACAATGTCGACGAGGGCATCGTCACCACGTCCGAGACCGGGACGATCGAGCTGTTCAATCCGGGCGCGGAGCGCCTGTTCGGCCTGAGCCACGAGGAGGCCGTCGGCCGGAATGTATCCCTGCTCATGCCCGAGCCGTATCGCAGCCAATACGCTGCCAACGTCGAGCGTTATCTGCGGACGGGAAAAATCAACATGATCGGCATGGGACTCGAGGTCATGGGGCTGCGCAAGAACGGCGAAGTCTTCCCGATGGATTTACGCGTTTCGGAGTTTTACCAGGCCAGCCGCCGGCATCTGATCGGCGTCATGCGCGACATCACCGAGCGCAAGGCCACGGAAGACAAGATCCTGCATATGGCCAATCACGATGCGCTGACCGGCCTGCCCAATCGCAATCTGGTACAGGACCGCATCCATCAGGCCGTCGCGCGGGCACAGCGCGCCGCCTCCCATTTTGCGGTCCTGTTCATCGATCTCGATCAGTTCAAGAACATCAACGATTCTCTCGGGCACAATGTCGGCGACCGGTTGCTGCAGACGGTCGCCGCGCGGGTCGTCATGTGTCTGCGCGAGGAAGATACGGTGAGTCGCCAGGGCGGGGACGAATTCATCGTATTGCTGGGCAACGTGAACAGCCCCCAGGACGCCGCGGTGGTGGCGCGCAAGATTCTGGAAGTCCTGTCGGCGCCCATTGATGTCAACGGGCGGGCGTTGAGTACCAGTGCC